>NZ_QJUM01000016.1 GCF_004327355.1 Phytopseudomonas dryadis | reverse complement strand
GGCGGGGAGGGAGAATGCCTCATATCGTTCGATGACCCGGGTGCCCGCAAGGACAGGGAGAGAAAGCGCGATCCTAGGGTCTGTTGACGTTCGCGCGCAAGCCGCGTTGCCACGCGAGATCTCACCAGGCCGGGTGGCGGCATGGCGAGCCCCCAAGGCGGGCTCATATCCCTCATGGCCAAGCCCCCCACCGTAGCCTGGGTTAGCCGCAGGCGTAACCCGGGAGCGCAGCCGGACAACGAGCTCCCGGGTATCGCTGCGCTCAACCCGGACTACCAGTTGTTGGCGTTCGCACGCAAGCCGCGTTGCCACGCGAGATCTCACCAGGCCGGGCGGCGGCATGGCAAGCCCCCAAGGCGGGCTCATATCCCTCATGGCCAAGCCCCCCGTCGTAGCCTGGGTTAGCCGCAGGCGTAACCCGGGAGCGCAGCCGGACAACGGTTCCCGGGTATCGCTGCGCTCAACCCGGGCTACCAGCCTGATGCTGTTGCGGCGCTAACGCCTCTGGCAGAAGACCTTGAAAGCCCTAATAGCCGACGGTGAAGCGCTGGCGCGAATGCCGGGGCTGTTCCAGTTCGTCGCTCAGGGCGATGGCGAAGTCTTCCATGGAAATGGCGCTGTCGCCCTTGGCATCGACCAGCAGGTTGTCCTTGCCCAGGCGGAAGGTGCCGGTGCGCTGGCCGGGTTCGAAGAGCGCCGAGGGCGACAGGAATGTCCAGTCCAGTTGCCGTTCCTGGCGCAGCACAGCGAGGAAGTCACGCCCGGCGCTGGCCTCGGCCTTGTACGCCTCGGGGAATTCGGGCGTATCGATCAGCGCCACCCCCGGCGCCACTTCCAGGCTGCCGGCCCCGCCGACCACCAGCAGGCGGGGCACCCCGGCCGCCTTGACGACGGCGATCAGGCTGGCGGCATCGCTGCCGGCGAAACGCGTCGCGCTGATCACCGCGTCATGGCCCTTGAGCAAGGGCAGCAGACGCTCGCCATCGGCCACATCGGCGCTGGCCAGGCTCAGCCCGTCCCGTGGCGCGACAGCAGCGACGTTACGGGCGATGCCGGTCACCCGGTGGCCGCGTTGCAGCAGTTCATGAGCCAGGCGCGAACCGACGCGCCCACTGATACCGAGAATGACGACGTTCATGGGTTTCTCCGTTTTGACGATTGAGGAAGGCTGGCCTGCGGGCTCGTTGCCGGCCCAGGCCCATCCGGCCGCCGCCAGCAACAGGACAGCGCCGAACAGTTGAAAGGATCGGATCATGTCCAGGCTCCGCTCGCTGAAAGAGGCCTCAGCTTACTCGCTGCAAAAGCAACGAAAAGCCGCATAATCCTCCCTACTCCGTTGCATGGATCGAGCGAATCATGGACAGACTCACCGCCACCCGCGTCTTCGTCGAAGTGGTCGACCGGGGCAGCCAGACCGCCGCCGCCGAGTCCCTGGAGCTGTCCCGGGCCATGGTCTCGCGCTACCTCGCCGCCCTGGAAGGCTGGGTCGGCGCGCGCCTGCTGCACCGCACCACCCGCAGGCTGAGCCTGACCCAGGTGGGTAGCGAACTGCTGCCCCACTGCCGGGAAATGCTGCTCACCGCCGAGGTCATGCGCAGCACCGGGCTGAAGGCCAACGATGGGCCGAGCGGCAACCTGCGCATCACCAGCAGCCAGTCCTTCGCCCAGACCTGGTTGAGTCCGGTGCTGGTCGACTACCTGGCGCGCTACCCGAACACCTCGGTCGACCTGCTGGTCAGCAGCCAGGCGCTGAACCTGGTCGAAGAGCGCATCGATCTGGCCCTGCGCATCACCAACCAGCTCGAGCCCAACCTGGTCGCCCGACAACTGGGCACCTGCCATTCGCTGGTCTGCGCGGCCCCCGCCTACCTGGCACGGGCCGGCACACCGCGACACCCGAACGAACTGGCGGCGCACAATTGCCTGACCTACAGCTACTTCGGGCGCAGCGTCTGGCAGTTCCAGGGGCAAGAGGACAGGCTCGACGTGGCGGTCGCCGGCAACCTCAGCAGCAACGACACCGCCGTGCTGCTGGAGGCGGCCATGGCCGGCGGCGGTGTCTGCCTGCAACCGCTGTACGCCGCCAGCCCGCTGATCGACAGTGGCCGCCTGGTACGCCTGCTGCCCGACTGGCGTCCGCAATCGCTGGGCATCCATGCCCTCTATGCCTCGCGCCGGCAGATGCTGCCGGTGCTGCGTACCCTGCTGGATTTTCTCGCCGAACGGCTGGCCGCCGAGCCGCTGTGGCAGGCGCGATGACGCGGAGCTTCCCGGCCATCGGCTGATCTGCCTCAACATGTGCGGCGGCATGTCGCGCTAGTATTGCCCCATCGTCTTGCGCAGGAAGCCCTAATGTCCACCCTAGCCCGCTCCACTTCCTCCATCCGTGTGCCCTGGGGCCTGCTGCTGGCACTGCTCGCCTGCGGGGCGGTACTGTTGCTGCCCGCCCAGGAGGGCCTGCCGATCGCCGGGCAGCGCATGCTGGCCATCCTGGTCTTCGCGGTGATCGTGTGGGTCAGCGAATCGGTGAGCTACGAGGTCAGCGCGATCATGATCATGGCGCTGATGGCCTTCCTGCTCGGCAGTGCGCCGACCCTGGCCGACCCCGGCAAGCTGATCGGCACCCAGGGCGCCCTGGCCATGGGCCTGGCCGGCTTCGCCAGCCCGGCGCTAGCGCTGGTGGCCTCGGCACTGTTCATCGCCGCGGCCATGACCCACACCGGGCTGGACAAACGCATCGCCCTGCTGACCCTGTCCCGGGTCGGCGCCAGCACCCACCGGGTGCTGCTCGGCGCCATCGCGGTGACCATCCTGCTCAGTTTCATCGTGCCCAGCGCCACGGCGCGGGTGGCCTGCATGGTGCCGATCATGATGGGGGTGATCGCCGCCTTCGGCGTGGACAAGCGTTCGGCCTTCGCCGGCGGCATCATGATCCTGGTCGCCCAGGCCACCAGCATCTGGAACGTCGGCATCCAGACCTCGGCGGCGCAGAACCTGCTGACGGTGGGCTTCATGCAGCGCCTGCTCGGCGAATCGGTGAGCTGGACGGACTGGCTGATCGCCGGCGCACCCTGGAGCCTGCTGATGTCGGCGATCCTCTACTGGGTGATTCTCAAGGTCATGCCGCCGGAAACGGATCGCATCGAAGGCGGCAAGGAGACGGTGCGCAAGGCGCTGGCCGAACTGGGTCCGATGAGCGGCTGCGAACGCCGCCTGATGGCCATCAGCCTGACCCTGCTGGCGTTCTGGGCCACCGAGGGCAAGCTGCACAGCTTCGACACCGCCTCCACCACCATGGTCGGCCTGGCCCTGCTGATGCTGCCAGGCATCGGCGTGATGGGCTGGAAGGAAGCCCAGGCGCGCATTCCCTGGGGTACGGTGATCGTCTTCGGCGTCGGCATCAGCCTCGGCACCGCGGTGCTGGCCACCGGGGCCGGCGCCTGGCTGGCCAGGCTGATGGTCACCCACCTGGGCATGGAGGGCATGTCGCCGTTCTGGGTATTCGCCGTGCTCGGCCTGTTCCTGATCCTCATCCACCTCGGCTTCGCCAGCGCCACGGCGCTGACCTCGGCCATGCTGCCGATCATCATCGCCCTGCTGATGCAGCTCGGCGGCGACATCAATCCCCTGGGTATCAGCATGCTGCTGGGCTTCGTCATGAGCTTCGGCTTCCTGCTGCCGATCAACGCGCCACAGAACATGGTGTGCATCGCCACCGAGACCTTCACCTCCAAGCAGTTCCTGCGCACCGGTATCTGG
This sequence comes from Phytopseudomonas dryadis, assembly GCF_004327355.1. GTDB lineage: Bacteria > Pseudomonadota > Gammaproteobacteria > Pseudomonadales > Pseudomonadaceae > Aquipseudomonas > Aquipseudomonas dryadis. Next base: position 128,176 of record NZ_QJUM01000016.1, on the reverse strand, counting down.
CTGACCCTGGGCGGCTACCTGCTGATGCTGGTGTTCGCGGCGACCTGGTGGCGCTGGCTGGGCTGGATCTGAATGGCGGCGGCCGAGGCCGGGATACGGGGCTGGCGCTGTACCAGCCCCTAGTGGATGGCGTCGCGCAGGAAGGCGGTGAGTGCCTGCCAGGTCTCCTGCGCGCCGTGCCCGACGCTCCACACCAGGCCCACATCCATGGACGGCACTTCGTCGCTGAGCGGGCGCCGGGCGATGCGCTGCCCCTCCAGTGACCAGGGGCGGTAGACCAGGTCGGAAAGAATGGTGACGCCCTGCCCCGCGGCGACCAGGCTGCGCACCGCCTCGATCGAACGGCTCTGCAGGCAGACCTGCGGTTTCAGCGCGTAGCGGCTCCAGTAGCGCTCCACCGTGGTCAGGTGTTCATCCATGTCCAGCAACAGGTATTGCTGCGTGGCGACCTCGGCGAGGGCCACGCGCTCCTGCTGGATCAGCGGATGCTCCGGGCTGGCCCAGAACTGGCGGGTGGAGCGCAGCAGGATCTCACTGTGCAGGTCAGGGTGGCCGGACAGGTTGCTGGCGAGCATCAGGGCGAAATCCAGGCGCCCCGCCAGCAGCGCCTCTTCTATCTGCTGGCGCTCCTGCTCGATGCAGATCACCTGCAGGCGCGGGAACTTGCGCCTCAGGGCGGGCAGCAATCGCGGCATCAGGTAGGCGCTGACGGTCTCGGTCAGGCCGATCAGCACCCGCCCCTGTACCTCGAGCGGCACGGTGCGCACGTCGTCCACGGCCTCTTCGAGCGTATGGATGACGCGCTGCGCATTACGCAGGAAGCGCAAGCCCTCCGTGGTCAGGCGCACCCCACCCGCCTGGCGGGTGAACAGGGGTATGCCCAGCCCCTTTTCCAGCCCCTGCAGCGAGGCGGTCATGGCCGATTGCGAAACATGACAGCGCAGTGCGGCACGGGACACCTGGCCGGTTTCGGCCAGCGCCACGAAATGCTGTAACTGCCGGAACGTAGGCTGCATCGATTTTCCCGATAATGCTATTTCCAAAATTTGAATTGGGAATATCGCATTCAAGTGCCTTAGATTCCAGAGCCATGTCCTTCCACCTCGCACGGGTTTTTCCTTGGCGCTGAAACCGGGTTACTGCACGCTCTGCCGCTCCCGCTGCGGCACACTCAATCTGGTCGAGAACGATCGGCTGATCGCCGTGCAGCCCAATCCCGAGCACCCCACCGGGGCGTCCATGTGCCTCAAGGGCAAGGCGGCGCCCGAGCTGGTGGACAGCGCCGAACGCTTGCTGTACCCCATGCGCCGAACACAGCCCAAGGGGGCCGCCGACCCCGGCTGGGTACGTATTTCCTGGGACGAGGCGCTGGACGAGATCGCCGGGCGCATGGCCGCTATCAAGGCCCGCCGCGGCGCGGAAGCCTTCGCCTTCAGTGTCACCACGCCCAGCGGCACGCCGCTGAGCGACAGCATCGACTGGATCGAGCGGCTGATCCGTCGCTATGGCAGCCCCAACACCAGCTATGCCACCGAGATCTGCAACTGGCACAAGGATGTCGCCCATGCCTTTACCTTCGGCTGCGGCATTCCCACGCCGGACTACCGTAATGCCGGCCTGATCCTGCTCTGGGGCCACAACCCCAGCAACACCTGGCTGGCTCAGGCCCAGGCCATCGCCGATGGCCGCCAGGCCGGGGCCAGGCTGCTGGTGATCGACCCCCGGGAAACGGCGCTGGCCCGTGAAGCGGATGTCTGGCTACGGGTCAAACCGGGCAGCGACGCGGCCCTGGCCATGGGCCTGGCGAACCTGCTGATCGAGTCCGGGCGCTTCGACCTGGGCTTCATCGAGCGCTGGTCGAATGCCGCGTTGCTGGTACGCGAAGACACTGGCCGCTTCTTGCGCGCGTCGGATCTCGACGCTTCGGCGGACACCGCCCTGCTCGCCTGGGACGAGACGACCGGCGGCCCCCGGGCGATGCCGAAGGTGAGCGAGGCCTGGCCGCCCATGCGGGTCGCCCTGCGTGGGCGCTTCGCGGTCATGACCCTGGCCGGCCCGGTGGACTGCCGGCCGGTCTTCGATCGCTATCGCGAGGCCTGCGCAGCCTTCACCCCAGGCCTGACGGCCGAGCTGACCTGGGTGCCCGAGGATGAGCTGCAGAGCGCCGCCACGCTGATCGCCGAGGCCGGCAGCGTGGCCTACCACGCCTGGTCGGGGGTCGGCCAACAGCGCAACGCCAGCCAGACGGAACGGGCCATCGCCTGCCTGTACGCGCTGACCGGCAGCTTCGACGCGCCGGGCGGCAACCGCCAGTTGGGCAAGGCCCCGGCCCGCGCGGTCAATGGCCTGGACCTGATCGACCCGGTGCAGCAGGCCAAGGCCCTGGGACTGGCCCAGCGACCGCTGGGGCCGCCGGCGCAAGGCTGGATCATGGCCCGCGATCTGTACCGGGCGATCCTCGAGGGCGAGCCCTACCGGATCGAAGGGTTGCTGGCCTTCGGCAGCAACCCGTTGAGCTCCCAGGCCGACTCGGCCCTGGGCGCCCAGGCGCTGGCGGCACTCGAGTTCTATGCCCACTGCGACCTGTTCATCAACCCCACCGCCCGCTACGCGGACATCCTGCTGCCGGTGAACACGCCCTGGGAACGGGAAGGCCTGCGCATCGGTTTCGAAATCTCCGAAGAGGCGCAGGAACATGTGCAGTTGCGCCAGCAGATGGTGCCCTCGCGGGGTGAAGCCCGATCCGACAACGACATCGTCTTCGCCCTGGCCAACCGCCTGGGGATGACCGACGACTTCTTCGGCGGCACCCTCGAGCAGGGCTGGAATGCCATGCTCGAGCCGCTGGGGCTGAGCGTCGGCCAGCTGCGCGAGAACCCCGAGGGTCTGCGCGTGCCGCTGCGGCACGAGTCGTTCAAATACCGCCGGGACGGCTTCGCCACGCCGACCGGGCGGGTGGAACTGTATTCCGAGCGGCTGCTGGAACATGGTTATCCGCCGTTACCGGAGTGCCCGCCGCCGCCGGCCGAGGATGCGCGTTTCCCGCTGCTGCTCACCTCGGCGAAGAACGGCTACTTCTGCCACAGCCAGCACCGCAACCTGACCAGCCTGCGGCGCAAGGCGCCTGCGCCGACGCTGTCCATCTCGACGGCCCTGGCCCGCGCGCAGGGCATCGCCGAGGATGACTGGGTGCGCCTCACCACGGCCATGGGCAGCGCTCGCTTCCAGGCCAGGCTCGATCAACGCCTGCATCCGCGGGTGGTGGTCGGCGAGTTCGGCTGGTGGCAACGCAACCAGGCCCTGGGCCTCGACGAAACACCGCTGCTGGGCCCTGGCAACAGCCACTACAACGGCCTGGCCACGGCCGAGCACGCCGACCCCCTGAGCGGCTCCGTGCCGCTGCGCGATCTGCAGTGCAACCTGCGCCGCGAAGCGCCGCCCGAGGTGGTGCCGGCGCGCTGGAGCGGTATGCGCGATTTCATCGTCGCCGAACGGCACGCGGAGGCCGAGGGGGTGAGCAGCGTCTCGCTGCGCGCCACCGACGGTGGCCTGCTGCCGGATTACCAGCCCGGGCAGCACATCACCCTGCGCATCCACACCGCGGTGCACGGCGAGCAGACCCGCGCCTATTCACTGACCGGCGCCGCCGTCGATCCCACGCGGCGCCTGTATCACATCGCCGTACGGCATGCCCGGGGCCAGGCGGCGGATGGCCGGCCCTGGTCGGGCAAGCTGTCCTCGCACATCAACCAGACGCTGGCCATCGGCGATCGGGTCGAGGTACAGGCGCCGAGCGGCACCTTCCTGATTCCGGCGAAATCGCAGCGACCCTTGGTCTTCTATGCCGGCGGGATTGGCATCACGCCCTTCATCAGCGCCCTGGAAAGCGCCGCCAGCCAGGGCTTCAGCGGTGACATCCTGCTGCTCTACGGCAACCGCAACGGCGCCGGGCATGCCTTCAAGGAGCGCCTGCGCGAACTCGGCCGGCGCCTGCCGGGGCTGCGCTGCATCGATGTGTACAGCGCGCCGCTGGCCGACGAGCGCCTGGGGGTCGATTATCAGGTGCTGGGCAACGTCACCCGCTCGCTGGTGCCGGACGTGTTCTTCGCCCGGCGCGCCCTGCATTACCTGTGCGGGCCGCAGGTCATGATGGAGGCGCTCATCGCCGAGCTGGAAGCCGCAGGCGTGCCGCGCTTCGACATCTTCAACGAAGTGTTCCGCTCGCCGCCGACCCCGCCGAGCGGACACAGCCGCTTTGCCGTGACATTCGCCCGTAGCGGGCAGACCCATGAATGGAATAACGAGGCCGGACCATTACTGACGTTCGCCGAACGGCTGGGAATCCAGCTGCCGAGCGGATGCAGGGTCGGCCAATGCGAGAGCTGCGCGGTTCGCGTGCTGGAGGGCGAGGTCGTCCACCTGCACGGCAAGGAGCCGCAAGACCCTCGCGTGTGCCTGAGCTGTCAGGCGATACCTGCCACAACTCTGACGCTGGATGCCTAGGCGATCGCTGGCCTCGTTCGAGGTCAACGGCCGCCTGGCGCCGGCGTTATCGACAAGAAGGTTCGTGGAACCGGCGCCCCTTGGCGCACACCGGTTCCCGGGCCAATAAGGCATGCCCCGTGTAGCGCGGGGTATACGGAGGGGGTAGGTCATGAGCGTGGATATCAGCACAAGCGGGCCAGCGGCGGATGCTTCCGGGCGCCTGGAAAAGATTGCCGTCGGCGTCAGCAACTGGTCGGAGAAATGGTTTCCCGACGCCTATGTATTCGCGGCCCTGGCGGTGATCGTCGTGGCCCTCGGGGCCTGGGCCATGGGGGCGCCGGCCACCGCCGTGGCGCAGGGCTTCGGCGATGGTTTCTGGAGCCTGATTCCCTTCACCATGCAGATGTCCGTGGTGGCCATTTCCGGCTATATCGTGGCCGTCTCGCCGCCAGCGTCCAAACTGATCGATGCCCTGGGGCGCATGCCGAAAACGGCACGCGGCGCAGTGGTCATGATCGCCACCGTGAGCCTGGTCTCCACCCTCTTCAACTGGGCCATCAGCCTGATCTTCAGCGGCCTGCTGGCCCGCGCCGTGGCCCGGCGCACGGATCTGCGCGTGGACTACCGGGCCATGGGCGCGGCGGCCTACATCGGCATGGGGGCGATCTGGGCGCTGGGCATCAGCTCGGCACCGGCGCAGTTGATGGCCAACCCGGCGAGCCTGCCCAGCGGCCTGCTGGAGATCACCGGGGTGCTGCCGTTCACCGAAACCATCTTTCTCTGGCAGTCGATCGTCATGACCCTGGCCTTGCTGCTGATCTCGATCCTGGTCTGCTATTACTCGGCGCCCACCGGTGAGCGCATCAAGACCGCGCAGGAACTCGGCGTGGACCTGCACGACTCGGACATCCAGGTGGAAAAGCCGGGCCGCCCGGGCGAATGGCTGGAGCATTCGCCACTGATCACCCTGGCCATTGTGGCCATCAGCGGCGTGTGGCTGTTCGGCGAATTCACCGGCAAGGACCCCTTGCTGGCCATCTCCACCCTCAATACCTACAACTTTCTGTTCCTCACCCTCGGCATGCTCTTGTGCTGGCGGCCGATCCGCTTCATCAAGGCGTTCTACAAGGCCGTGCCTTCGGTGGGCGGCGTGCTGATCCAGTTCCCGCTCTACGGCGGCATCGCCTTCATGATGACCAAGGTCGCCAACCCGGAAGGTGAAACCCTGTCACACCTGCTGGCATCCGGTTTCGTCGCGGTGGCCACGCAGGAGAGCTTCTCCGTGGTCATGGGCATCTATTCCGCAGTGCTGGGCTTCTTCATCCCCTCCGGTGGCGGCAAATGGCTGATCGAGGCGCCGTACGTGATGCAGGCGGCGAACGATCTGCAGGTTCATCTAGGCTGGGCCGTGCAGGTCTACAACGCCGCCGAGGCGCTGCCGAACCTGATCAACCCGTTCTGGATGCTGCCACTGCTGGGCGTACTCGGCCTCAAGGCGCGCGACATCGTCGGCTTCACCTTCACCCAGTTGCTGGTGCACGCCCCGCTGGTGCTATTCCTGCTCTGGGTCTTCGCCGGCACCCTGACCTACGTTCCCCCCGTGATGCCGGGCTCCTGACGGCCGCGCCCCGTACAGACGAGCTGTACGGGGCATGAACTCACGCATCCCTTCATCGACATCGGGCTTTACAGATATGCAAATCCACACCGCGCAGCAAACCGCCGAGCTCCTGCCATTCGACGCGCTGGTCGACGCCCTGCGGACGGCCGCCAGCGAGTATGCCGACGGCCTGATCAGCAGCCCCGAGCGCCTGGTCGTCCCCCTCGGCATAGACGGCGTCATGCTCAGCATGCCGGCAGTCGCTGCCGATATCGCCATCCACAAGCTGGTCAACGTGCAACCTGGCAATACCGCGCGGGGCTTGCCCACCATCCATGGCCAGGTCGCCACCTTCGACAGCGCCACCGGGCAACCCCTGTTCACCCTGGACGGGCCAGTGGTGACCGGCCGGCGCACCGCCGCGATTTCGCTGCTGGGAATCGAGACCCTGCTGCCGGCGGCGCCGAAGTCGATTCTCATCATCGGCACCGGCACCCAGGCCGTGCATCACGTGCAGGCGCTACAGGCGCTGCATCCCGAGGCAAGTCTCTGGATCCGCTCCAGGGACGAAGCCAGGGCGCAGGCGTTCTGCGACCGGCACGGCGGGGCGCGGGCCAAGCTGGCGGTTTGTCCGGCGCAGGCGATTCCCGAAGCGGTCGACGTGGTCATAACCGTGACCACCAGCCGCACGCCAGTCTATGACGAGGCGGCGCTGGCCGGGCGCCTGGTGGTGGCTGTCGGTGCCTTCACGCCCGATCTGGTCGAGATCGGCGGGAAAACCATCGGTCAGAGCCAGTTGTTCGTCGACGATCTGGCTGGCGCCAGGCATGAAGCGGGAGATTTGATCCAGGCCGGCGTCGACTGGAACGAAGTACGCCCCCTGGCCGCCGCATTGCCGGCGTGGCCACGAACGGATCGGCCGATCCTGTTCAAGACGGTCGGCTGCGCCGCCTGGGATCTGGCCGCCTGCCGCACCGCGCGCAGGTCGATGGCCGGCTGAGGGATCGACGCGGCCAAGGTAAATGTTCCGTTACAAAGGAGCATTTGCCCGCCCTTGCGGCCTAAGCTGGTGTACCCGGTCGCCTGAACCAGCCGGCCGGGCCTCTTCAATCCGCCCCGCAAGGATCACACCATGCCAGTCAGAACCCCGTTGATCATCACCCTCGGCCTGCTCACGACACTCGCTGCCGGGATGCTGCAGGCGGCGCCGCAGAATGCCCGGCAGGATCAACCCGGCGGCGGCCCCGCGCATCAGAATGCCGGCGGCAATCCGGGACAGGGCCAGGCGCCCGCCCCGGCCGGCAACGGCCAGCGCCAGGCAGGAGGCGGCCAGCCAGCGCCCGGCAAGCAGCAGGCACAGCCGAGCCGTGGCCAGCCACCGCAGGACTTCAGTTCGGTGCACCAGGCGTTCCACGAACGGCGCGAGCAGATCGGCCGCGGGCCGGCGCTGCCGCCCGACGTGCGCATCGTCAAGGGCCAGCCCTTGCCCAGGGGCTACGGCAAACGCCTGGACAGCCGGGCGCTGCAGGGCCTGCCCCATTACGAGGGCTACGAATGGCGCCGCGTGGGCAGCGACATCGTGCTGGTGACGCTTACCACCGGCATCGTCTACACCATTCTCAGCGGCGTGCTGAACTGACCCCCTGACGCGGCGGACGTCCTCTCCGGGGGCCGTACACCGCCTTGCCGGCAGGCTCGCCCCGAGGCTCCTGCGGCCGTGGCGCAGCCGCTCGGCACGGCGCTACGCCACGCAGCCCGATGCGCTATCGCCAGTTGGCAACTACTGGGCGGCCTGCAGTTGCCGCTGGGCCGCGCGCTGCTGCTTGTAGGCCAGGGCGGCGGGCGCCACGGGGGTGACCTTGCCGGTCTCCACCCATTTGCGCAGGCGGCTGGCGTCGGCCATGTGGGTGTACTTGCCGAAGGCGTCGAGCACCACGAAGGCCACCGGCTTGCCGTCCATGGTGGTGCGCATCACCAGGCAGTGCCCGGCGCGGTTGGTGAAGCCGGTCTTGGTCAGCTGCACGTCCCAGTCGGCCTTGCGGGTGAGGCCGTTGGTATTGCGGAAGCCCAGGGTGTAGTTGGGCTTGCGGAAGGCCACGGTCTTTTCCAGCGTGGCGCTGAGCTTGCCGATCAGTGGGTACTTGCGCGTGGCCTTGAGCAGCTTGACCAGGTCGTTGGCGCTGGACACGTTGTGCTCGGACAGGCCGGTGGGCTCGACGTAGCGCGTCTGGGTCATGCCCAGGGCACGGGCCTTGGCGTTCATCGCCGCGACGAAGGCGGTGACGCCGCCCGGGTAGTGGTGGGCCAGGCTCGCGGCGGCACGGTTTTCCGAGGACATCAGGGTCAGCAACAGCATCTCGCGGCGGCTGATCTCGCTGCCCAGACGCACCCGCGAATACACGCCACGCATGTCCTCCACGTCGCGGATGACCACCGGCAGTTGCTGGTCCAGCGGCAGCTTGGCGTCGAGGGTGACCATGGCGGTCATCAGCTTGGTCACCGAGGCGATCGGCACGACCATGTCGGGATGGCTGGAATAGAGCACCTTGTCGGTGCTCAGGTCGACCAGCAGCGCACTGCCGGAAGCGAGCTCCTGCTGAGTGGGGGCGGCGGCCTCGACCGCCAGCGGCGCGGCGAGAAACAGGCAGGCCAGGGCGAGGCTGGCGAAGGGGCGACGAATATTCACGATGGCATTCACTGAGCAGAAGGTGGCTGAACAGGCACTCCTTGCCGCTGAAAAAACATCGTCCGTGGACCCAATCCAGAATAAATAGGTTTTGAAAAACAGCTGATTGCGTTGGCAATTGAAGGTGCAATATCAGCAGCCGTCAAGGCCGGTTCCCATTCTCCGATAAATGGATCAGGCCACGGCCATGCGCCGCCGCCCCAGGCGGTTCAACCACAGCGAGGCGAGAATCACCGCGCCGCCCAGGGCCAGGCGCGGCAGATCGGCGTCGCGGTTCCAGATCAGCAGGTTGACCAGCAGGCCGGCGGGCACGTGCAGCTCGTTGAGCACCGCCAGGGTGCCGGCGTCCACCCGCACGCTGCCCTTGACCCACCAGAACAGCCCCAGCGCCGTGGCGAACAGTCCCATCCACAGCAGGATGCCCCATTGCAGGGCCGTCTGCGGCAGCTTGTCGGGGTTGCCGAAGAGCAGGAACGACGGCACCACCAGCAGCAGCGCGCCGAGGAAGAAGTGGCCGAAGAAACGCTGCAGCGGCTGCTCGGTCGGGTAGCGCATGAGCAACTGGCGGCACAGCACCTGGCCGGCGGCGAAGGTCAGGTTGGCCAGCTGCAGCAGCAGGAAGCCGATCAGGTACTCGCCCTCCAGGCGCTCGAAACGGATGATCACCCCACCGCCCACCGCCACCAGCGCGGCGCCCAGCGCCCAGGGGTTGAAGCGCCGCGCCAGGGCGTCGTCGAGCAGGGTCACGTAGATCGGCGTGAGCACGGTGAACAGCAGCACCTCCGGCACCGTCAGCACCTGGAAGCTGCGGTACAGGCACAGGTAGGTGACGCCGAACTGCAAGGCGCCGGCCAGCCAGAACCCGGCCAGCAAGCGCCGTGGCAGGCCGCGCCAGAGGGTGAAGGGCAGGAACACCAGGGCCGCCACCACCACCCGCGCCAGCACGGCGAAATCGCTGTCCACCCGCCCTGCCAGGTATTCGCCGATCAGGCTGAAGGAGAACGCCCAGAGGACGGTGACGGCGAGCAGGTAAGGCATGGCGCGGGTTCCCGGAAAATCAGGCGCGGATCATACCGCGGCCGCACCGCCCATGCCTGCTGTCGCGCTACCGACCATGGCCGATGCGAGCGCCGCAGGCCGGGCTCATACCGCGATGCCTTGCCGGTTGGTGATGCCCTGCGGCGACACGGCCGGCTCGCGCTGCAGTTCCTCGCCAACCCACTCGACGAAGCGCTGCACCAGCCGCGCCCGGCGTTTGCGCTCGGGCAGCACCACGTAATAGCCGAAACTGGAGGTCACCGTACGGCCATCGACCCGCGCCAGCAGGCCCTGGGCGAGCAGTTCGTCGACCAGGTGGCGCCAGCCGATGGCCACGCCCTGGCCAGCGATGGCGGCTTGGATCAGCAGGGTGTAGTTGTCGAAGCGCAGGCTTCCGGAGCCCGGCAGTTCGGCGATGTCCAGGGCGCGGAACAGGCCGTTCCAGTCGAACCACTTGGAGCGGCTCTCCGGGCGCAGATGCAGCAGCGGCAGATGCGCCAGCACCTCGCCGGGATGCGCCGCGGCGCCCTTGAGCAACTGCGGGCTGCACACCGGAAACACTTCCTCGCTGAACAGCAGGTGGGCCTGGCCGTTCTTGAAGCGGCCGTCGCCGAAGGAAATGGCCACGTCGATCTCCGACGGCAGGCTGCCCATGTCACGCTCGCTGGTGATCAGGCTGACATCCACTTCGGGGTGCTGCTGATGGAAGCGATGCAGGCGCGGCATCAGCCAGTAGGCGGCGAAGGCGAAGTCAGTGGCCACCTGCAGCACCTCGTGCTGCTGGCGCGCGGTCACCGCCGCCAGCCCGGCATCCAGGGTCGCCAGGCCATCCTGCACATGCTGCAACAGCAGTTCGCCCGCTTCGGTCAGCACGATGCCCCGGTACACGCGGTCGAACAGGCGGGTCGCCAGTTGCCGCTCGAGGCGCTTGATCTGCTGGCTGATCGCCGGCTGGCTGCTGCCCAGTTCGGCCGCCGCCGCGGTGAAGCTCAACTGACGCGCGGCCGACTCGAACACCCGCAGCACGTCCAGGGAAATGCCATCGACCGCTTTAAACATAAGCCATGCTTATCCTAGCCATGTCATGCTCCCAGGTTTACCCATGCTCAGCCAGACTGGATGATCGAAACAGCACTTTCGCATAAAACGATGATATGGATAAACCGCCGCCATGAAACGTCCGAACATTCTCTTCATCATGGCCGACCAGATGGCCGCACCGATGCTGCCGCTGCACGATGCGGCGTCGCCGATCAAGCTGCCGAACCTGATGCGCCTGGCTGCCGAAGGCGTGGTGTTCGACTCCGCCTACTGCAACAGCCCCTTGTGCGCGCCCTCGCGCTTCACCCTGGTCAGTGGCCAGTTGCCGAGCCAGATCGGCGCCTATGACAACGCCGCCGACTTCCCCGCCGACATCCCCACCTATGCCCACTACCTGCGGCGCCTGGGCTACCGCACGGCGCTGTCCGGCAAGATGCACTTCTGCGGCCCGGATCAGTTGCACGGCTACGAGGAGCGCCTGACCAGCGACATCTATCCCGCCGACTACGGCTGGGCCGTGAACTGGGACGAGCCCGAGGTGCGCGCCAGTTGGTACCACAACATGTCCTCGGTGCTGCAGGCCGGCCCTTGCGTGCGCACCAACCAGCTCGACTTCGACGAAGAGGTGGTGTTCAAGGCCCAGCAGTACCTCTACGACCACGTGCGGGTGACGCCGGATCAGCCGTTCTGCCTGACCGTGTCGATGACCCATCCGCACGACCCGTACACCATTCCCACGGAATACTGGGATCGCTACAGCGATGACGATATCCCCCTGCCCCGCCAGGTGATCGACCAGGCCGAGCAGGACCCCCACTCCCAGCGCCTGCTCAAGGTCATCGACCTGTGGGACAAGCCGCTGCCCGAGCACAAGATCCGCGATGCGCGGCGCGCCTACTTCGGCGCCTGCAGCTACATCGACGACAACATCGGCAAACTGCTCAAGACCCTCAAGGACTGCAAGCTGGCCGACGACACCATCATCGTGTTCTCCGGCGACCACGGCGACATGCTGGGCGAGCGCGGCCTCTGGTACAAGATGCACTGGTTCGAGATGGCCGCCCGGGTACCGCTGCTGGTCCACGCACCGGCGCGTTTCGCGGCGCACCGGGTCAGCCAGTCGGTGTCCACCGTCGACCTCTTGCCGACCCTGGTGGAACTGGCCGGCGGCCAGGTGGAGCCGGGCCTGGCCCTTGACGGTCGCTCGCTGCTGCCCCACCTGCAAGGCGACGGCGGACACGATGAAGTGCTCGGCGAATACATGGCCGAAGGCACCACCAGCCCGCTGATGATGATTCGCCGCGGCGACTGGAAATTCATCTACTCCGAGCAGGACCCGCTGCTGCTGTTCAACGTGGCGAGCGACCCGCTGGAACGCGAGAACCTGGCCGATTCGCCGGACCATCGCGAGCAGGTCGCCTCCTTCCTCGCCCAGGCGCGCAGTCGCTGGGACATCGCCGCGATCCACCGCGCCACCCTGGCCAGCCAGCGCCGTCGCCGCCTGGTCGCCGAAGCCCTCGGCAAAGGCGCGCTGAAGAGCTGGGATCACCAGCCGATGGTCGACGCCAGCCAGCAGTACATGCGCAACCATATCGACCTCGACGACCTGGAGCGCCGCGCCCGCTTCCCCCAACCGTGACGCAGCGCGCCGGGCGACCCAGCGGAAAACCGCGGGAACCCGGCACGCTCGCCTGCGTCGCATAGCCTGCCACACTAAAAATCGACATAAGGAAAAAGGCATGAATAGATTCAAGACGACTGTCGCTGGTGGCCTGCTCCTGGCCACCGCATTCGCCTTCCAGGCCCACGCCGAGGACGCCAGCTGCGCCACGGTGAAACTCGGCGATCCGGGCTGGAGCGACATCGCCGTGACCAACGGCATCGCCAGCTTCCTGCTCGATGGCCTGGGCTACAAGGCCCAGACCCAGACCCTCGGCGTGCCGATCATCTTCGCCGGCCTGCAGAAGGGCCAGGTCGACGTGTTCCTCGGCAACTGGATGCCGGCGCAGCAGGCCAACTACGACAAGTTCGTCGCCAGCGGTGCCGTGGACAAGGTCGCGGAAAACCTCAGCGGCACCGAGTACACCCTGGCCGTGCCGAGCTACGCCTACGAGGCCGGGGTGAAGACCTTCGACGACCTGCAGAAGCACGCCGACAAGTTCGGCCGCAAGATCTACGGCATCGCCTCGGGCGCGCCGGCCAACGAGTCGATCAAGGAAATGATCGCCGCCGACGAGTTCGGCCTGAAGGGCTGGACGCTGGTCGAATCCAGCGAGCAGGCCATGCTGGTGCAGGTCGGCCGCGCGGTGCGCCGCGACGAGTTCGTCGTCTTCCTCGGCTGGACGCCGCACCCGATGAACGTGCAGTACGACATGCACTACCTCAAGGGCGGCGAGAAATACTTCGGCGAAAGCGGCAGCGTCAACACCCTGGCGCGCAAGGGCTACGCGGCGCAGTGCCCGAACGTGGGCAAGCTGCTGAGCAACCTCACCTTCACCCAGGACATGGAAAACGCCATCATGAACCAGGTGCTGAGCAAGGAAGCGAGCAACGCCGAAGCGGTACGGGCCTGGCTCAAGGCCAACCCCGAGGCGATCGACGGCTGGCTGGACGGCGTCACCACCCGCGATGGCGGCGACGCGGTCGCGGCGGTGAAGGCCAAGCTGTAGGGCAGTCAAAAGGCGCAAGCGGGCGGCCGATAAGAGCGCTAGAGGCTGGAGGCTGAACGACAAGCAAACCGCATAGGCTCTTTCGTCCGGCTTTCCAGCTCGTAGGATGGGTGCAACCCATCGGCGATTGATGGGTTGCACCCATCCTACGGCTGCTTACGCCTTTCCAAAGTCATACACGCGCTGCGCTCGAGCACTCCGGGAAATCATGACTGAAGCCTCTGTTACCCTGCTTGCCACCTGATAACCCGCCACCGAGCGACCGCATGCGCTTACCCAGCCGCTACAGCCTGTTCCCCTTCCTGCGCTGGCTGCCCGGCGTCGATCGTCGCAGCCTGGGCAACGACCTGCTGGTCGGCCTGAGCGGCGCCATCCTGGCCCTGCCCCAATCCATCGCCTACGCCCTGATCGCCGGGCTGCCCGCCGAATACGGGCTGTATGCGGCCATCGTGCCCGTGATCATCGCCTGCCTGTGGGGCTCGTCGTGGCACCTGATCGCCGGGCCGACGGCGGCTATCTCCATCGTCCTGTTCACCAGCGTCAGCCCCATGGCCAGGCCGGGTAGCGACGAGTTCGTCGCGCTGGTGCTGGTGCTGACCTTTCTCGCCGGGCTGTTCCAGTGGCTGCTGGGGCTGCTGCGCTTCGGTAATCTGGTCAACTTCGTCTCACCCTCGGTGGTGCTCGGCTTCACCCTGGGCGCCGCTCTGGTGATCGCCCTCGGCCAGTTGCCCAACCTGCTGGGCCTGGAGGTCGACAGCCAGCGTACCGCCGTCGCGACCCTGCTCGCCCTCGTCGAGCACCTCGGGCAAGCCGACTGGCATGCGCTGCTCGTGGCGCTGTTCACCCTGACGGTGAGCCTGTTGTGTCGGCGCTTGTGGCCGCGCTTGCCGGCGCTGCTCATCGGCGTGGTCGCTGGCAGCCTGCTGGTCGCCGCCCTGCCGGGGTTCTTCGCCAGCATCGCCCTGGTCAACGCCTTCGAGGGCAAGCTGCCGCCGCTCACCACGCTGCACTTCGAGGTCAACAGCCTGCTGCAACTGCTGCCCGCCGCCATCGCCTGCGGCATGCTCGGCCTGGTCACCAGCCTGTCCATCGCCCGCTCCCTGGCGAGCAAATCCCAGCAGGTGCTGGACGCCAACCAGGAGGTACGCGCCCAGGGCCTGTCCAACCTGATCGGCCCCTGGTTCTCCGGTTCGCTGTCGGCCGGCTCCTTCACCCGTTCGGCGTTGAACCTGCAGGGCGGCGCCACCTCACCACTGGCCGGTGTGTTCTCCGCCGTACTGGTGGCGGCGTTCGCGCTGTTCTGTGCAGCGCTGATCGCCCATATCGCCCTGCCAAGCATGGCCGCGGCCATCCTGCTGATCTGCTGGGGGCTGGTGGATGTAGCCGGGGTACGGGCATTGCTGCGGGTCAGCCGCGCGGAGTTCGTGGTGATGCTGCTGACCCTGCTGGCCACCCTGCTGCTGGAGCTGCAGACGGCGATCTACGCCGGCGTGCTGGCCTCGCTGTTCTTCTACCTCAAGCGCACCTCACAGCCGCGCTTCAAATACACCCGCGACGGCGACGACGAACTGCTGCGGCTGGAGGGCTCGATCTTCTTCGGGGCCTGCCACTACGTGCAACAGATCCTCCAGCTCAGCCGCGGCGAACGGGTGATCGTCGACGCCCACCACGTCAACTTCATCGACTACGCCGGGGTCGAGATGCTGCACCAGGAAGCCCGCCGCCTGCAGGCGCAGAACCGCCAGCTGATCCTGCGTCGCGCCCGGCCCCAGGTGATCGAGGAAATCCACAAGCTCGAAGGCGCGGCCAACTGCCCGGTGCGGTTCGAGGAGTAAGCGCGAAGATAGCCACGATCGACTTCAGCCTTATGAGCGTTGCAAGCATCGCGGCTGCAGCCGCTCCCACGGGGTGGCGCGTTCCGCGATAGCGGGAGGCGCTTCAGCGGCGATTGGCCTGTGAGCAGCCCGTAGCCTGGCGTTGAGCGCAGCGATACCCAGGGTGCCAGTTCCCGGGTGTCGCTGCGCTCGACCCGGGCTACGCGAAGGTTTCCAGGCGGCCCTGCCCGCCATAACGACGGAAATAGCGCACCACCAGGACCAGCGCCGCCAGCCCCAGGACCCCGGCACAGACGAACAGGCCGTCATAGCCCAGCGCCTTGGCCAGCACCCCGCTGGCGGCGCCGACGAAGCCGCCCAGCAGTATCTGCGTGGAAGCCTGCAGGGTGAAGTCGGCGCCTTCGTGACCGACCCGGCACTGGCGCATCATCGCGGCGAACAGCGCCACCGTGGACAGGCCATCGGCCGCCTGTTCGAACAGCGCCAGGGCGTACACCCACAGCGGTTCGCCACCGCGCGTCGCCAGCAGCGCCAGGGCGGCGATCCCCAGCGCCTGCAGGATGCCGGACAGCAACAGCGCGCGCAGCACGCCAAGCCGGGCGTACAGCAGGCCACCGAGCAGCGCGCCGGCGATGCCCACCAGGCTGCTGATCAGGGTCAGTTGCCCCAGCTCGGCATTGCTCCAGCCCTGATCCACCAGCATCGGCTTGATCATCGGCGAGCCCAGGGCATCGCCGAGCTTGAAGGTCAGCACCACGGCCAGCCACAGGCCCATGCCCGGCAGCGCCAGCAGGCCGCGGTAGTGGCGCAGCAGCAGGCCCGGGCCCATGGCCTCGGCGCCGCCGTTGCGCAACGGCAACCGACGCTGTTCGTCGAAGCGCCAGATCGGCAGCAGCGTCAGCGCCAGCAGCAGAACCAGCAGCAACAGGGACAGGTTCCAGCCGAAGCGGTCGATGACCAGCAGCAGGCCGCTGCCGCTGACGATCATGCCGAGCTTGTAACCGCCCACCTGCAGGCTGTTGCCCAGGCCACGCCAGCGTTCGGGCAACAGGCGCACGGTGAGGCCGTCGGTGGCGATGTCCTGGGTCGCCGCCGCCAGGTTGATCAGCACCAGCAGGCCCAGCAGCAGCGGCAGATGGCGACCGAACAGGGCGTCCGGCGAGAGCAGCGCCAGCGCCATGACCATCAGGGTCACGGCCGCCTGCAGCGGCAGGATCCAGCCACGATGGTGGCCCAGCCGCGGCGACGCCAGCCGGTCCACCCAGGGCGCCCACAGCACCTTGAGCAACCAGGGCAGGGCCAGCAGTTTGAGCAGACCGATGATCGCCAGGTCGACGCCATGCTGACGCAGCAGTACCGGCAGCGCATGGGCGATCAGCCCCGACGGCAGGCCCTGGGCACAGTACAGCGACGCCAGCAGGATCAGGGTGGCGCTGGCCGGACGGCGCGGGTCGGAGCGGTCGAGCGACATGGAGAAATCCGCATGGGGCGAGCGCCGCAGCATAGCGCAGCGTTCCAAGGGCCTGTCACCATCCGGTAACAACTCGATACCCGAAAGCCGCCAGGCAGACGAACGCGGCCGGCAGAATCCGGTCTATTCGCCTATCGCATGCCACCCAATCCGACTGCCGCCCCAATGGCAGGGCATGTCGCCGTGCCACGACCCACACAGCCCGGAGCACCATGGCCACATCACTTATCCATACCCTGCGGCGGCGCTGGTTCAGCCTGAGCCTGCTGCTGTGCCTGATCGTTGGCCTGCCGATCGGCTGCGCCAAGCTGGAGCAGAAGGAACGCGAACTGGTGTTCCGCATCGAGCCCGGCACCGCCAGCTGGTTCAGCGGCCTGCCCGCGGGTGTCGAAGACATGCAGCTGAGCGTGCCGGAGTTCGGCGATACGCAGACCATCCACGCCTGGTGGTGGCCGGCGGGCAAGGCCGATGCGCCGACCCTGCTGTACCTGCACGGCTCGCGCTGGAACCTGACCGGCCAGCTGTTCCGTATCGAACAGCTGCACGCCATGGGCTTCTCGGTACTGGCCATCGATTACCGCGGCTTCGGCGAGAGCCGCGGCGAACTGCCCTCGGAACGCACCCTCTACGAGGACGCCGAGATCGCCTGGCAGCGCCTTGTCGAACTGCAGCCGGACCCGGCCAAGCGCTTCATCTACGGCCACTCCCTGGGCGGCGCGGTGGCGGTCAACCTGGCCGAATCCCTGGGCCGCGACCGCCATACCCCAGCGCTGGCCGGGCTGATCATCGAGTCGACCTTCACCAACCTGGCCGATGCCGCCACCGCAGTGGCCAGCGAATACACCTCGCTGCCGGTGCGCTGGCTGCTGTCGCAGAAATTCGACTCGCTGAGCAAGATCAGCCAGGTCAAGGTGCCGGTGCTGATCGCCCATGGCACCGGCGACCGCTACATCCCGCCGCGCTTCAGCGAAAGCCTGTACCAGGCCGCCAGCGAGCCCAAGCGCCTGCTGCTGATCGAAGGCGGCAACCACAACAACAGCATGCGCACCGCCAGCCGCGAGTACCGCGAAGCCATCCGCACGCTGTTCGCACCGCGGACGCTGGGGCAGAACTGAGGTCACAGCAACGGCAGCGTATAGCTCAGGATCAGGCGATTCTGATCGATGTCGTTGCCGCCGCTGCTGCGGTAGGTGCCGTTGCGCCATTTGACGGCGAAGTTCTTCAGCCTGCCGTCCTGGAAGGCATAGCCGATGTCGCTGTTGCGTTCCCATTCCCTGGCGCTGCGCCCGCCGCGCTCGAAGCCGTCGCCGCGGACGTAGCGGGTCATGAAGGTCAGTCCGGGGATGCCCATGGCGGCGAAGTCGTAGCTGTAGCGGGCCTGCCAGGATTTTTCGTCGGGGTTGGCGAAGTCCGGGGCGAGCATCACGAAGTTGACCAGGAAGGCATCGGTGCCGTTGAGGTAGGGAAAGCCGGTGTCGCCCCTCATCTTCTGGTAGGCCAGGCTCAGCGCGTGGCCGCTCAGGCTGTAGGTGAACAGGGCGCCGAGGGCGGTGTTGTCGACGTTGCTGGTGCCGTCGTCGCTGGAGCGCGCATAGCGCAGGTCGCTCTTCAGCGAGCCGGCGCCGAGCGGCAGGGCGTGCACCAGGTTGACGATGTGCTGCCTGTAGTTGTCCTCCAGGCGAGCGTAGTTGTACGACGTGGTCAGGCCCTCGCGCCACTGGTAGCTGGCGCCGGCGAAGTCGAATGCGTCGCTGAAGCGGCCGCCGCCGATGGCCTGGCCGCTGACGATCATGTCCTCGCTGCTGCTGTCGTTGCGCTGGCTGTTGTGGGTCAGGCGGCCCGCGTCCAGGGTCAGCCCGTCGATCTCCCGGGAGTTCAGGTGCGCGCCGCGGAAGGTCTGCGGCAACAGGCGCGAGTCGTTGGGCAGCACGGTCGGCAGTTTCGGGATCAGGGTGCCGACGCGCAGGATGCTCTTCGATAGCCGCACCTTGGCGGTCAGGCCCAGCTCGCTGTATTCGTCCTGCGGATTACCGGCGTTGTCCGCCGAGAGCAGGCCGGTATTGATGCGGTCCGCGCTGGAGTCGAGCTTGACACCGAGCATGCCGATGGCATCGACCCCGAAGCCGAGGGTGCCTTCGGTGAAACCGGACTGGTAGTCGAGCATGAAGCCCTGGGCCCATTCCTCGCGCTTGGACTGGGTGGCGCCGGGCTGCCGGTAGTCGCTGTTGAAGTAGAAATTGTTGAGGGTGAGGCTGGCCTTGCCGTCTTCGATGAAGGCGGCCTGGGCCAACAGCGGCAGGCCCGAACCCGCGGCCAGCAGGGCCAACGACAGCGTGGGGGTGGCGGAGTGCTTGAGCATTGTTGTTCTCCCGTTTCTTGTTGTGGTGTCGCGTGGTGAGAGGTGCCAGGCCGCAAGGTCCACCTACGGCCCGAGGCGGTTGAGGATCAGCCGTTCGAGGTCGTCGACGCAGTCGTCCAGCGATGCGCCCTCCCCGCCTGGCGGACCATCCAGCAGGCGCAGCGCCTGGCGCGCCACCGTGGCGATGCGCCAGGGTTCGCCATGGCCGCCGCAACGCGCCTGCAGCAGGCGTTCGAGCAACAGCGCGTAGTCGCCTTTCAGGCTGCGCACGTCCTCCCGGGCCTCGGCCGTGAGGTGACGGGACTCGACCAGGGCGAGCACGTACCAGTCCGGGTTGGCCTGCTGGAACGCCAGGTGGTGACGCAGGAAGCCGGCCAATCCCGCGCCGGCCGGCACTCGCCGCGCGCTGTCGATCAGGCGCTCGAAGCCCTCCTCGATCAGCTCCTGCAGCAAGGCGTCCTTGCTCTCGATATGGGCGTACAGCGAGCCGGCGTGCAGGCCGAGCGCCTGGCCCAGCTGGCGCAGGCTGACGGCGTGAAAGCCGTGGCGGGCGAACAGTTGCCGGGCGGTGGCGCACAGCTGCTGGCGCAGCAACGGTTCGGCGGCAGGGCGCAGGACGGCGGTCATGATCGGCTCCAGGCAGTGGGCGTCAGGCGTTTTCCACAATCCGCCGGGCACGCAGGATCACCGGCAGGTCGATCAGCTTGCCGTCGAGGCTGATCGCGCCGACGCCGTGGTGGGCGGCCACGCTGTCCAGCACCCGGCGGGCCCACTGCACCTCCTGCGCGGCCGGACGAAAACCGTCGTTGATCGGCGCCACCTGCTTCGGGTGCACGCAGAGCTTGCCGGCGAAACCCTGCTGGCGAGCGCGGCGCACGTCGCTGGCGAGCTGTTCGAGGTTGCCCAGGTCGACGGTCACGCCATCCACCGGGGCGCCGATGCGCGCCAGGGCCGAGGCGATCACCAGGCGCGAGCGGGCGAACAGCAGCTCTTCACCGTCGCCGAGGATGCCGGTGTCGACCTGGAAATCCACCGAGCCGAAGGCCAGGCACTGCACCCTGGGCGCGGCGGCGATCGCCTCGGCATTGCAGAGGCCGCGGGCGCTTTCGACGATGGGCAGGATGCGCAGCGGCTCCGGCAGACGCGCCGCCAGCTCGGCGAGCTGCGCCGCGCTTTCCGCCTTGGGCAGCGACACGCCGAGCAGGCCGGGGGCATCGAACAGGCCGCAGTCCTCGGCGTGCCAGGGGGTGTCGCTGCCGTTGAGGCGCAGCCAGGCCTGGCCGCCGGCCGTCAGCCAGGCGCGAATGGCCTCGCGGGCCTGGTCCTTGCGCTCGGGGGCCACGGCATCCTCGAGGTCGAGAATGACCACATCGGCGCCGGCGGCGCAGGCTTTGTCGAAGCGTTCCGGGCGATCTCCGGGGACGAACAGGTACGAACGGGCAGCCATGGCAGGTCTCCACGCGAGGGGTTATCGAGGAAAAGGGGATGCAGCGAGGGCGGCGTCAGCCAGGGTCGCCGCGCGCCGTGGCGGCGCGGGCGAAGCGAGCGAGGGCCAGGGCGACCACCAGCATCAGCCCGCCGAACAGCAGGTAGCCGCTGGCCAGGGAGTCGCTGAGGTGGGTCAGCCCGGCGAACAACGGCGGGCCGGCGACCACCCCGAAGTAGGTGAAGAACAGCGTGCCGCCGGTGTACAGGCCCGCCGTACCGCTCGGTGCCAGGCGCGCCACCTCGGCCAGGTACACGCCGTTCCAGCCGATGGCCGTGGCGCCGAACAGCATGCTCACCGCCGTCACCAGCGACAGCGGCCAGCTCTGGGTGAAGGCCGCGGTGAGCAGCGAGGACAGCGCCATCAACAGCGCCAGCAATGGCAGCAGCCGGCGCGGCGCCAGCCAGCGGTCGGCGACCCAGCCCCAGAGCAGGCGTCCGACCACGCCGGCGCCCTGGGTCAGGGCCAGGATCGCCCCGGCAGTGACCAGCGCCAGGCCGTAATCCCCGGTCAGGTAGCTGACCAGGTAGGTGGTCAGGCACAGCTGCATGGCGCCGAAGAACAGCGAACACAACGCCAGGTTGCGCATGCGCGGCATGGCGAAGATCATTTTCAGCGGTTTGAACAGGTCGTTACGCGGCCGCTCGAGGCGCGGGTTGCGGTCATCGTCGAGGTCGTGGCGCACCCGCTGTGCGATGGCCGCCATCAGCACGCAGGCCACCGCCACCACCAGTAGCGCGCCGCGCCAGCCGCTGGCGCCGACCAGGCTCGGCACCAGCATGCCGGCGAGCACGCCGCCAATCGGCACGCCGGTCTGTTTCAGGGAGAACATGAAGCCCATCAGGTGATGCGGCGTGGTGCGCGCCAGGATGTGCGAACTGGCCGGCGTCACCGGCCCGTAGCCGGCGCCCAGGGCCAGGGCGCTGAGCGCCAGGCACCAGAGCTGGCCACCGGCGGCGATGGCCAGGCCGGCACCGCACAGCAGCAGGCACACCTGGCTGACGCGGATCGCGCCGAAGCGCAGGATCCAGTTGCCGCTGAGCAGGCTGGAAATCATCGCCCCCAGGTAGATCAGCGCCACGAACAGGCCGACCAGGGCGACGCTGCCGCCGAGGTCGCGCAGCGCGGCGGGCGCCAGCACCGGCACGGTGAACGAGGCCATGGACACCAGGGCCTGGATCGCCAGGGTGACCGTCAGGGCCGCGTAACCGTTATTCACCGTTGGCACCCTGCCAGATCAGGCGCTGGCTGATGGAATAGCTGAAGCGCTCGCCGGGATGGACGTTGACCGCCACCTCCAGCAACTCGTCATTGCCGCCGTAGTACTTGCGCACGATATGCAGCCCCGGCGAGCCGGCCCGCACCTGCAGCGCCCGGGCCACATCCGCGTCGAGGTTCACCGCGCTGAGGGTCTGGCGCACCTCGGCCACCTGCAGGCCGAAGCGGCGTTGCAGCAGTTCGTAGATCGGCGTGCGGCCATCGCCGAACGCCTCCAGGGCCGTGGCGTAGGCGCGGGGCACATACACCAGGGTGTGCGCCAGCGGCGCGCTGTCGCCTTCGCGGTGGCGCAGGCCCCTGGCCATGACCCAGGCCTGGCCGGGCTTGCATTCGAGCAGTTCGGCCAGCTCCTCGTCGGCGCTGATGTCCTCGAGCGTGCCGAGCTCCATGCGCACGTCGCGCACGTACTGGTGCAGGTCGGAAATGCCTTCGCTGGCCTGCACGTAGCGCGACGCCGCCTGGGTCGCCTTGACCCGGGTGCCGACGCCCTGCTGCTTGCTGATCAGGCCCAGTTCGTTGAGCCGGCGGATCGCCTCCCGCACCGTGTGCCGACTGACGTTGAACTGCTTGCACAGCTCATGCTCGGTCGGCAGCAGGCTGTTCAGCGGATAGCGCCCCGTCTTGATGGCATCGACCAGCGCTTGCGCCAGTACCAGATAGCGGGGTTGTCCACCGGACAGTGGGGAAGGCAATGGCTGGTTCATCTCAGCTGACTCCTGCAGGCTTCTTGTTTTCGGCTGCCCGGCCCCGCCGCACGCCCAGTATCGACTGGTTGTGCGCACCCAGCCGGGGGGCCGGCCGGTTGGGCAGGGTCTCGCCCGGACAACGGATCGGACAGGCAAGGGTCTTGATCGTACCGCGCACCGGATGTTCCACGTTGAAAATCAGTCCCTGTTCGTGGGCGAAGGGGTTGTCCAGGGCCTGGCCGACATCGTTGACCGGCGCCGCCGGCACCTGCCCGCCGAAGTGTTCCAGCCAGTATGCCGTGGGCTGCTGCATCAGTACCGCATCGAGCGCTTCGGTGAGCTGGTCGCGGTTGGCCAGGCGCGCCTTGAAGTCGCAATAGCGCGGGTCGCTCGCCCATTGCGGCTTGTCGATCAGCCTGGCCAGCACCGCCCAGAACTTTTCCTTGTTGCACATGATGAACATCCAGCCGTCCCGGGTCTTGAACAACTGGCTGGGGGTCAGCGACGGATGCGCCGAACGCGGCGTGCGCGTGGTCTTCACGCCATCGTTGAGGTACCAGGTGGCCAGGTAGTTGAGGTTGTGCATGGCGACATCGTACAGACTCACGTCCACGTCCCGGCCGGTGCCGGTGGCGCGGGCGCCGATCAGGGCCGAGACCAGCGCCAGGGCGGCGGTGGTGCCGGTCATCATGTCGATGATCGACAGGCCGAAACGCGCCGGCGGCCCGCCCGGCTCGCCGGTCAGCGAGCAGTAGCCGGCCTCGGCCTGCATCAGGTAGTCGTAGCCCGGCCAGGCCTTGCGCGCGCCCTCGCGGCCATAGGCGGAGAGGTGGCAGCAGACCAGCGCCGGGTTGTGCTGCTTGAGCTGGGCGTAGGTCAGGCCGAGCTTTTCCGGCAGGTCGCCACGCAGGTTGTCGTAGAGCGCGTCGGCCTCCTTCAGCAGCTCGATCAGTTGCGCCTTTTCCTCGGCATTCTTCAGGTTGAGGGTGACGCTCTTCTTGTTGCGGTTGAAGGACTGGTAGAAGTGGCTGTCGCCCTCCTCGAAGAAATAGGGGCCGACGTGGCGGCCGATCTCGCCGCCGTCGGCGGGGTTCTCGATCTTGATCACCTCCGCGCCGAGGTCGGCCAGGTGCTGGGTGCCGAACGGGCCGGCGCCGTACTGCTCGACGGCGACGATGCGCACGCCTTCAAGGGGCAAGGTCATACTGGATTCCTCTGCACGAGCTGCTTGGCGATGATGATGCGCTGCATCTCGTTGGTGCCTTCGCCGATGGTCAGCAGCGGGGCGTCGCGATACAAACGCTCGACGTTGTATTCCTTGGAGTAGCCGTAGCCGCCATGGATGCGCATGCAGTCGGTGGCGTTCTCCAGCGCCGCCTCGGTGGCGAAGTACTTGGCCATGCCGGCTTCCATGTCGCAGCGCTCGCCCCTGTCGTAGGCCTTGGCGGCGGACTCGGTGAGCAGCCGCGCGGCCTCGACGCGGGTGGCCATTTCGCCGAGCTTGAGCTGGATCGCCTGGTGCTCGCAGATCGGCTTGCCGAAGGTCTTGCGGATCTGCGCGTAGGCGGTGGCCTCGTCCAGCGCCGCGCGGGCCACGCCGACGCCACGGGCGGCGACGTTGATGCGCCCCAGTTCCAGGCCCGACAGCACCTGCTTGAGGCCCACGCCCTCGACACCGCCGATCAGGCAGTCGACCGGCACCCTGAAGTCCTCGAACACCAGCTCGCAGGTGTCGATACCGCGATAGCCGAGTTTCTCCAGCTTGCGCGCGACCTTGAAGCCGGGGCCCTTCTCGGCGATCAGCCAGCTCATGCCCTTGTGCCGCGGCTCGGCCGTCGGGTCGGTCTTCACCAGCAGGGCGAGCACGCCGCCGTGCAGGCTGTTGGTGATCCAGGTCTTGGCGCCGTTGACCACGTAGTGATCGCCCTCGCGCCGCGCCGTGGTGCGGATCGCCTGCAGGTCGGTGCCGGCATCCGGCTCGGTGAAACCCACGGCGCCGCGCAGCTCGCCGCTGGCCATGCGCGGCAGGAAGCGTTCCTTCTGCGACGGCGTGCCGTGCCGCTGAATGGCCGAGGCCATGATCAGGTGCGAATTGATGATCCCGGACAGCGACATCCAGGTGCTGGCGATGCGCTCGACGATCTTCGCGTAGGTGGTGGTGGACAGGCCCAGGCCGCCGTACTCCGGGGCGATGATGCAGCCGAACAGGCCCATGGCCTTCATCTTCTCGACCATCTCCTCGGGGTAGATGTCGTGCTTCTCCAGCTCGTGCACGAAGGGCTTGGCTTCGGTTTCCAGGAAGCGATCCAGGGCGTCGAGGATCATGCTTTCCTGCTCGTCGTATTCACTCATCGCGGTGTCTCCGAATGGTTCTGGTCAGGGCAATCAGGCGGCGGCGGCGAGCGCGCGGGACAGTTCGCGGGCGCTGCCGGCGTCGAGGTTGAACACGGCATCGAGAATCGCCTCGGCGCGCTGCGGCGCCACGGCGGTGTGGGCGTTGTCGCGGTACTTGGCGACGATGTCGGCGCTGGACAGCGGGCGGTCGGCGGCGCCACGGTTGATCGCCTCGCGGTGACGCAACTGGCGGCCGTCGCGCAGGGTGACGATCACCTCGCCGGAGTAATGCCGGGGGAAGCCGGAGTCGGGATCGACCTGGTAGTGGATCTTCTCCATCAGCGCCAGGGCGGCCGGATCGGCGAAGCCTTGCGGCTCCAGGTCCGGCAGGCCGAAGCGCCCGCGCAGCAGGCCGCTGGCGATGGCGTAGGGCACGCTGAACTGCGCCTCGTAGCTGCTCGCCGGCTTGCGCTTGCCGGCCTCGGGTTCGCAGACGATGGCGATGGTTTCCCTGGGCATCAGCGCGGTGACGCGGACGATGTCCTCGGCCCGCACGCCCTGGCCATGCAGGATCACCGCGGCGTCGGCCACGGCATGGGTGAAGTGGCAGGCCGGCAGCGGCTTGACCGCCACTTCGCCGACCTCCCAGGTGCTGCCGAGGTTCTCCGTGGCCAGGGCGTAATCGCATTCGGCCTCACGCTCGCCCAGGTGGCTCTTGAACAGGCCGAAGCGCCCTTCGTACACCGCCTTCGGCCCGGTGAAACCGTGACGGGCCAGGGTCGCCGCAGTGAGCCCGGCGACACCGGCCCAACCCGGGTGCATGCGCTTGGTCCAGGCGCCGTCCTCGAGGAACTCCAGGCTGCCCGACGCGGTGCTGAGCACGATGCCCTGGGTCATCGCCAGTTGCGCGGCGCTCTGGCCCTGCAGCTTGCCGGCGATCAGCGCGCAACCGAAGGCACCGATCAGGCCGGTGGGATGGAAGCCGACCTGGTGGAAGCCGCCCCTGGCCACCGCGCCGAGGCGGGTCGCCACTTCCATGCCGAGGACGTAGGCGGTGAGCAGGTCGCGGCCGCTGGCGTCGTACTGCGCGGCGATGCCGAGGGCCGCCGGCAAGCAGCTGGCGGTGGCGTGGATCACCCCGCGACCGTGGGTGTCGTCGTAGTCCAGGCCATGCACCAGCACGCCGTTGAGCAGCATGGCATCGCGCAGCGACAGCCTGGCGCCGAGGCCGATCACGTCGCTGTCGCCCTCGCCCAGTTCGCGGGCCGCGGACAGCGTGCGCTGGGCGAACTCGTAGCGGGTCGAGGCCAGGGCGATGCCCACGGCGTCGAGGATCAGGTACTTGGCGCGCTCGCGTGCCGCCTCGGCAATGGCGTCGTAGTGCAGCCCTGCGGCGAAGCTGGCCAGGGTCGCGGCGATGGGTGTATCGGTAGAGGCATTCATTGTTGTTGTCCTCGTCAGTTGACCAGCGCAAGCGAAATCGCCGGAACGAAGGTGATCAGCATCAGGCCCAGCAGGCGCACCCCGTAGAACGGCGCCACACCGCGCGCCACTTCGTGCACCGGCTGCTTGGAAATACCGGCCATGACGAACAGGTTGAGGCCGATGGGCGGCGTGATGGTGGCGATCTCGACGTTGGCCACCATGATCACGGCGAAGTGGATCGGGTTGATGCCCAGGTGCGTGGCGATGGGGAACAGCAATGGCGCGGTCAGCACGATCAGGGCGATGCCGTCGAGGAACATGCCGAGGATCAGCAGGATGCAGTTGGCCATGAGCAGGAACTGCCAGGGGCTCAGGTCCATGGCGCTGACCATTGCCACCAGGCTGGCCGACACGCCCATGCGCGCCAGGGCGAAGCCGATCAGGCTGCCGCCCATGACCACGGCGAAGATCATGGTGGTCTGCAGCAGCGAATCGCGGGCCACGTCCCAGATACCGCCCAGGGTCACGCTGCGGTACACCACCAGGCACAGGAAGGCGGCGTAGGCGGCGGCGAAGGCCGACACTTCGGTGGGCGTCAGGTAGCCGGTGTAGATGCTGCCGAGGATCAGCACCGGCATCAGCAAGGCGGCGCCGGCGCCGGGCAGCCTGCGGCTGAAGGCGCGCCAGTCGGCCCGCTGGGCCTGGGCGCCGTAGCCGTTGCGGCGCGAGAAGAACATCACCGCGATCATCAGCAGGCAGGCTTCCATCAGCCCCGGCAGCACGCCGGCGATGAACAGCTGGTCCACCGGCAGGCCGACGATCGAGCCGATCAGGATGAAGCCCAGCGACGGCGGAATCATCAACCCCAGGGTGCCGCCCACCGCGACGATGGCGGCGGAAAAACGCGGCGGATAGTTCTCCTTGGTCAGCCCGCCGACGGTCGAGGAGCCGATGGCCGCCGCCGAACCGACGCTGGAGCCGGACACCGCGGCGAAGAACACGCTGGCGATCATCGCCGTCAGCGCCAGGCCGCCGCGCACCGCGCGCACCACGCTGCCGACCAGCTGGATCAGCAGCTCGGCGATGTTGCCGCGCATCATCAGGTTGCCGGCCAGGACGAACATCGGAATGGCCATCAACGGGTAGCTGTTGATGGACTTGAAGGCGGTCTGGGCGATGACGGTGGTCGGCACGCCGGCGACGAACAGGATCAGCCCGGTGGTGACCAGCCCGAGGGCGACCGCCACATGGGTGCCGATGGCGAGGAACATCAGCATCGTCAGCAGAGCGAGAAGTAACAGCATGACGGCGCTCCTAGAGTTGCGAACCGGTGATTTCACCGTTGCCGAACGGATCCCGGCCGCGCAGGGCGAGAATCAGGCAGCGCAGGTAATAGGTGAGGAACAGCAAGGCCCCCAGCGGCATGACCATGAACAGCAGCCACAACGGCAGATCGAGGTTCGATTCGGTGACCATGCCCATGCTGTAGTAGCGCTTGACCTGGGGCAGCGCGGCGTAGAACAGCAGGCTGCAGAAGCCGATGCCGACCAGGCTCGACAGCACCAGGCAGGCCTTCTTCAGCGCGGGCGGCAGGCGCTCGACCAGCATCTCGGTGCGGATGTGGTTGCCGGCATTGCCAGCGGCGCCCAGGGTCAGGAAGAACGCCCAGACCATCAGGTAGCGCACGCTTTCCTCGGCCCAGAACGCGCTGCTGCCGACGGTGGCGCGCAGCACGCCCTCGTAGAGCATCACCGCGATGGCCAGCATGAACATGCCGGTGGCGACGTTGAGCAGCACCTTGCGCTCGAACAGCAGCCACAGGTTGCGCCGCTGCGGCTTGACCACCAGCGAGGCGTCGCCGAGCACCTTGTCCGCCGGCTTCACGGTCGAAGGATGGACGCTCATTGGCCACACCTCTTCGCGATGGCCTGCATCGCCGGCAACACGTCCGGATGGGCGGCGGCGAAGGTCTGCTTGTTCGCCTCGGAAACCTGTTCCCAGCGGGTGATTTCCTCGGGCGTGGCGGTGTGGAACGCCAGGCCCTGGGCGGTCATCTTGTCGATCAGTTGCTGATCCTCGACCACCACCTCCTTCCACTGCTTGGCGACGATCTCGTCCATGCTGCCGGTGATCGCCTCCTGCTGCGTCTGCGGCAGGGCGTCGAACCACGTCTTGTCGACCACCACGGCGTAAGTGCTCAACGAGAAGTTCGGCACGTACCAGGCGTACTTGCCGGTCTTGCCGATCATCTCGGCCCAGCCGGCGGCGGAGGTGAAGACGCCATCGATGGCGCCCTGGCCGAGGGCGCTGCTCATTTCCGAGGCGGGCATCGACACCGGGCTGGCGCCCAGGCTGCGGATGGTGTCGAGGAACACCCGGCCGCCGATCACCCGCACCTTGGCGCCCTTCACGTCCTCGAGCTTCCGCACCTCGCGGTTGGCGAACACGAAGAACAGGTCGGCGGCGCGCAGCAGGCCGAGGATCTTCAGGTTGCGCGGCTCGATGTAGGACGACATCAGCTCGGTCAGGCCCTTGGCGTAGCACTGGTCGGTCATCAGCTCGTCGGTGAGGGTGAACGGCAGGTTGATGGCGCCCAGGCGCGGGTCGATGGTTTCGATGCGCACCGCCACCGGCCAGACCATCTGCACCGCGCCCGTGCCGAGCGCGGCCAGGGCGTCCTGGTCGTTGTACAGCTGGGAGGAAGGGAAGACCTTGACGTCGATCTCGCCGCCGGTGCGCTTGCCCACCAGCTCGGCGAACTGGTTCATGTAGCCGGTCTTCCAGTGGCTGGCCGCCACCTCGTTGGGCAGCACCAGCTCCTCGGCCAGGGCGGCCGGGGTGAAGGCCGCCAGGGTGCAGGCTGCGGCGGATGCCGCGATGACGCGCGTTAGCATGGACATGGTATTTCCTCGTATTTGTTGTTGTTGAGGAACGTCGGTACAGCGTGAGCGATGGAAGGGAATCAGGGGCAGCGCAGGCTCAGTAACCCGCCGCCTCGTCGAGGGTGTTGCCCTCGCGTTTCTGGATCAGCACGTTGCGCTCGAAGGTCATGAACACCGTGCCGTCGGCCTTGGTGCCGGTGGTCTTGACGGTGATGATTCCCTGATTGGGCCGCGACCTGGATTCGCGCTTGTCGAGCACTTGCGAAGCGGCATAGATCGTGTCGCCGGGAAACACCGGCGCGGTGAGCCTGATATCGGTCCAGCCGAGGTTGGCGATGGCCTTGCCGCTGACGTCCGGCACCGTCATGCCGAGCACGATGGCCACCGTCAGGCCGCTGTTGACCAGTGGTTTGCCGAATTCGCTCCTGGCCGCATAGGCCGCGTCGCAGTGCATTGGATGCAGGTTCATGGTCAGCAGGGAAAACTGGATGTTGTCGCTCTCGGTGATGGTGCGCCCGGGGCGATGCTCATACACGTCGCCGATCTCGAAATCCTCGAAATAGCGGCCGATCTGCCCGCGATAACGCTGCTCGCCAATCTGCTTGACGCTCATGGAGGGAACTCCTTCTTGTTGTCCGACGATCGATGCTCGTCTTGGTTATCATGTTGTCCGGACAACAGGATAGGAGATGAAAAAAGTTCTTGCCAAGCCACAGCGTTGTCGACGGCCCGGAAAAGGGCCTTTCGCGGGGGCCTGGCGCCAAATGGCGATGGCTCTGCGCCAGGGATTCCAGCGGGATAAAACCGTTCGTCGGATTGGCTCTGCCAGGGATTCGGGCACACAAGCCTGCAGCGTCACGCTCCCCAGGCTGGGGATGCCTGATGCCGATCAGATAAGGTTTATTGCGCAGAGCACGCTTTTTGTAGGAGCCGGCTTGCCGGCGATGCTGTCTTTCACCCAGGCATTTTTCGTACAGAACCTAAGCTCTGGAAGCAAACACGCCAGGGCTCTCGAGCTTCACGTAATCGACGAATGCCCGCAACGGCGCGGGCAACAGTCGGCGCCCCGGGTAATACAAGAAACTCACCCAGCAGGACTCCAGCACGGGCGTCAGGCGACCGTCATCGAAGTATCCGCCCTGATCGACAGCCTCGCAGCCGACGGGATCGCCTACGTGCCCTTCTTCCCGCCAGGTGGTTTCAGCCCGTTGCAATCGAGCGTGCTCGACGAGGTCGCGACGGCATTGAACGCCACGCCCATGCAGGTCGCCATCGCCTGGCTGCTGCAACGCTCGCCGAACATCCTGCTGATTCCAGGTCACGCACTTGCAGCAGAAGCTGGCGGCGGCGAGCGTGGAACTGCCGGCCGATGCCGTGTCGCGACTGGATGGACTGATGGAAAAGGGCTGACCGCTCCAGGCCCCGAACGCTGGAAAAAGGACACGGATTCATTGTTGGACGGCACCTGCAGCCGACAAGAATCCGTCCTCGTCAGAGCGCCAGGCTCAAGCGCATCGCGTCGTAGATGGCGGCATGGATATCCCGGCTGTTCACCGCATCGCCGATGCGAAAGAGCTGGAAACGCCCGGCCGGGTTGCGCTCGATACGTTGCGGGCGCAGCGCGACGAAGGCGTCGAGATCCAGTTCGCCGGCGTTGCTCGCGTATTCGCGTAGCGAAAAGTACAGATCGTCCAGGGGCAAGGTGCCGTGTTCGACCACCACATGGTCGACGATGCGCTCGCGCGCACATTCGCCATAGTCGTCGTACAGGCTGACCTTGAGGCGGCCGTTGTCGCGCTGTACGGCGGTGACCCGGTGAGCCAGGGTCTGGCGCACCGCGTGCCGGGCGAAGGCACGCAGGTAGGGCGGCATGTTCAGCCCGCCGACATCGGGACCCATGCTGCGTTCGCTGGTCATGTATTCCAGGCGGACGTCGGGCTGCCCGCACAGCAGCTCTCCGGCACTCATGGCCTGGTGGCCGCCGTGGTAGTCGAAGACCAGCACATCGCCGCGTGGCTTCACCGCGCCGGTCAAGACGTCCCAGGTGGTCGAGACGAGTTCGCCGCCGGCTTCGAGGAAATCCGTATTGGGCAAGCCACCGGTGGCGATGATCACCACATCCGCGTTTTCAGCCAGCACCTCGTCTTGCTGGGCGAAGCGGTTGAAGTGAAAGCGTACGCCCAGACGCTCGCACTCGGAAACGCGCCAGTCGATCAGGCCGATGAGTTCGCGCCGGCGCATCGGCAGCGCCGCGATGCGGACCTGGCCGCCGGCCTGATCGGCCGCTTCCAGCACAGTCACCCGATGCCCACGCTGCGCCGCGACGCGGGCGGCCTCCAGTCCGGCCGGCCCGGCCCCGACGACCAGCACCTGGCGGGCGATGGCGGCTTTTTCGGTGATTTCGTGGGGCAGCGAGGTTTCCCGTCCGGTCGCCGGGTTGTGCAGGCAGTGGGCCTGGCCGGAAATATAGATGCGATCGATGCAGTAGCTCGCCCCCACGCACGGGCGGATGCGCTCTTCCTGGCCGGCGGCGACCTTGGCCAGCAGGTACGGGTCGGCCATCTGCGGCCGGGTCAGGCCCACCAGATCGACGAAGCCTTCGCGCAGGGCGTGGCGGGCCGTCGCCACGTCGCTGATGCGTGCGGCGTGCATCACCGGAATCGACACGACGCGCTTCACCGCACCGGCCAGTTCGAGGTGCGGGGCACTGGGCGTGCCCATGCCGGGGATGACCTTGGACAGGGCGACCTCGCTGTCGATGCGGCCCTTGATCACGCTGATGAAGTCGATGCCGTGATCCTGCAGGGTGCGGGCGATGCTCAGCCCCTCCTCCCGGCCGAGGCCACCCGGCGTGTCGTCCTCCACCACCATGCGGATGCCGACGATGAAGTCCTGCCCGACCGCCTTGCGCACGGCATCGACCACCTCCAGGGAAAAACGCATGCGCCCCTCGAGGCTGCCGCCCCATCGATCGTCGCGGGTATTGGCCGGCGGCCAGAACGCATCCAGCAGATGGCCGTAGGCTTCCAGCTCGACACCGTCCAGGCCGCCGTCCCGGCAACGCTGGGCGGCGCTGGCGTACTGCCCGATGATCCGCGCCAGATCCCAGTCTTCGGCTTTCTTGGTGAAGCTGCGGTGGGCCGATTCGCGGCCATGGGTCGGCCAGATCAGGGGCAGCCAGTCGCCAGTGAAGTTGCTGCCGCGCCAGCCCAGGTGAGAGATCTGGCACATCAGCGCACTGCCGTGCGCGTGCACCGCGTCGCTCAGTTCGCGAAACCAGGGCACGATATCGTCCCGGTAGATTTCCAGGTTGCCGAACGCCGGCGGGCTGTCCGGGGCGACGATGGCCGAGCCGCCGAACATGTTCAGGCCAACGCCGCCGCGGGCCTTTTCCACCAGGTAGTCGCGGTAACGCCGCTTCGGCAGGCCGGCCTCGCTGTAGGCCGGCTCGTGGGAGGTGCTGACGACGCGGTTGCGCAGCTGCAGGTGACGGATCGCATAGGGCTGGAGAAGGGGGTCGTTGTGCATGATGGCATCGCTCTCGCGGGCACGCGGCCGACCTGCCCCGGACACCAGGCAGGCGAACGCCTGCTGGCTCAGGGTTGGCTGTTGGCAACGGCCTTGGCCGGGAACAGGGCGGCGAAGCGCTGCCGGTGCTCGGCGTAGTAGTCGTCGATCACCTGCTCCTTGCCGCGGGTCTGGGCGGCGAGCTGCATCGCCTCCAGATCCGCCAGCGGGATCGAGAACGCCGACAGGAAGCCGGCGACCTCCGGCTCATCCTCGCGAAACCCCGCACGGCCCACCATGTGGATCTGCTCGGTGCCGCCGAACACCTGCCTGGGGTCTTCGAGGTAGCGCATCTGCCATTTGGTGAACATCCAGTGCGGATTCCAGGCATTGAGGATGGCCCAGTCGCCCTTGCCGTAGACGCGGCCGAACTGCGAGATCATGCCGGCCTCGGAGGACGGCAGGACCGTGTAGCCCTTCAGGCCATAGGCTTCGATGGCCTGGCCGGACAACACATACTGCGAGGTGCCCGGCGAGGCCGCGAGGATGGTGCCGGCGAAGCGCTCGGCGACGCCAGGCTTGTTCAGGTCGTCGATGGACGACACCTCGTCCTTCGGGATGAAATCCGGAATCGCCCAACCGATCCGGCCTTCGTAGATCACCCCCAGATCCTGCAGCTGATCGCCGTACTTGTCCCAGTAGCTCTTGTGGGTGTTGGGCAGCCACACCATCGGGATGACATCCACGCTCTTGCTCACCAGCCCCTGGAACTGGATGCCGATCTCGGCCATGACCAGTTTCACCGGCCGCTGCGTCTGCTCCTGGATAATCTTTGCGGCGAGTTTGGCGGAGATTTCCGCGTCGTCCCAGGCCACCCAACCGATGGTGATCGGTTTATCGCTGGCCGTGGCGGGCATCGTGAGGCCGCCAGCGGTGACGGCGATCGACGTCATCGAGGCGTAAATCCAGCGTCTTACCAGGCTCATGTGCATCCTCCCGAGATGGTTATTGGTATCGCTTTTGCACAGGCAGGGAGATGAAACAAGGGTGTTACCACGGCTGGGCGGAGGTCTTCGCCTCCGTCACGGCCATGGAGCCACGAGCGGCGGGTGGCGACAAACGATTAATCGGCTGTGTTCGGATAACCTCAGGTAATGGAAAAACTAAGACGACGCCTTCCCTCCCTCACCGGACTCGTGGTGTTCGAAGCCGCGGCACGACGCCTGAGCTTCACCTCGGCCGCACGGGAAATGTGCATCACCCAGGCGGCGGTGAGTCGTCAGGTGCGCCAGCTCGAGCAGCACCTCGGCCAGGCCCTGTTCCTCCGCGAACACCGCAGCGTCAGCCTGACGGCGGCCGGCCAGCGCCTGTACGAAGCCGTCGGGCAAAGCCTGGAGCGGGTCGCCCAGGCGGTCGAGGACATCGGTACCGGCAGTTACGGTTCGCTCACCGTCAGCGCCACCATCGCCTTTTCCACCTTCTGGTTGATGCCGCGGCTGGAGGCCTTCCGCAGCGAATATCCGCAGATCGGCATTCGCCTGATGGCCCTGGACCGAGAGGTCGACCTGCGCGGCGAGAACATCGATGTCGCGTTCATCAGCGGCGACGAAGGGCAGGGCCCCGGCGTGCGCATGCAGCGGCTGTTCGATGAAGCCATGGTGCCGCTGTGCACCCCCGGCTTCCTGCGGGCACCGCTGAACGGCCCGGCGGATCTGCTCGATGCGCCGCTCCTGCACCTGGATCGGGAGCACTGGCGCTACTTCAGCTGGCCCATCGTCGACTGGGCCGACTGGCTGGAGCAGGCCGGCTACGAAGGCCCGCTGCCCAGGCCCCGGCTGTCGTTCAACAACTACTCGCAGCTGATCCAGGCCGCCCTCGACGGCAAGGGTATCGCCCTGGGCTGCGCCGGCATGCTGCAGGACTACCTCGCCGACGGTCGCCTGATACGCCCCCTGACGCCGGAATACCGCAGCGCCCGCGGTTACTACCTGGCGTTCAACGAACGCGGCGCCAATCCGGCCGGGGTCCAGCTGTTCGCCGACTGGTGGGCACGCGCGGCCCCTGCGGGAACTGCGTAAGGCGCAGTTGGAAGCGCCCGGTGCCGGCGGCTCAATGCAGCGGCGAAAAGCGCGCCGGCAGGTACGCGCAGGATTGCATGGTGGTGAGCTGCGGCCCCGAGTTTTCCGGTGGCCAGACGCCATCGGCCACCGCCCGGGTGCGCACGTCGAGGCGTTGTTCCAGGCTGGCGTAGGGCCAGATGTGCAGGTAGCGCGGCAGCGCCCCCGAGGTGGCGTAGAAGGCCGCGTACACCGATGAATAGTTCGCGCCGGTACGCGGCCCCACGGCCTTCTTCCAGCCATCCAGGGTCGGCTGCAGGCCGGACGGGATCAGGCGGTACTCGCGCAACTCGTAGAAGGGCCCGTGGGCACCGGGCGCCAGCGGTTCGAGGAAGGGGAACAGGCTGTAGTCGTCGACCTGCATGTCGAGCAGCAATTCGCCGATACCGAAGGCGTCGGCAGCCAGCAGATAGCGCTCACGCTCGGCCTGACGCAACTGTTCGCTGGCAAAGCCGCGCAGCAGGGCGATGCGGTTCTGCGGGCCGATCTCCGAGAGCCAGCAGCCCATCAGCTGCACCCCCGCCAGGCTGTCGGCCAGGGCCGTCTCGATGCGCGCCAGCGCGGCGGCGGGGGTGCGCACGCGCACGGTGAAGGTGATCAGTTCGTACAAGCGCATGTGCTACTCCAGTCGCTCAGCCGCGCAGTGGCGGGCCGCATGTTGAAGGTCAGCCACTCGGCCGACAGCTCGTCGATGTCCGGGCAGCCCATCAGGTTGAGCGTGCGCCGCAGTTCCTCGGCCAGCAGGTCGAGGGCCCGCCCGGCCCCGGCTTCGCCGGCCACCGCCACGCCATACAGGCTGGCCCGCCCGAGCAGCACGGCATCGGCGCCCAGGGCCAGGGCCTTGACGATGTCGCTGCCGCGGCGGATGCCGCCATCGAGCAGCAACGCCAGGCGACCGCGCGCCAACGGCGCGATCAGGCGCAGGGCATCGAGGCTACTCACCGCCCCGTCGAGTTGGCGCCCGCCATGATTGCTGATCACCAAACCGTCCAGCCCCAGGGCGATGGCTCGTTCGGCATCGGCTGGATGCAGCACGCCCTTGAGCAGCAATTGCCCGGTCCACTGGTCACGTAAACGGGCCAGGGCGTCCCAGTCGAGCAGGCTGTCCATCTGCTCGCCGATGAATTGCATCGAGCCCAGGGCGGTACGCTCGCCCTCGGGCAGGTAAGGGTCGAGGTTGCCCATCGACGGCAGGCCATGGGGCCACATCACCTGGCGCAACCAGCGTGGGTGACGCAGAACTTCCAGTTTGTTGGCCAGGCTGAGCTGGCGCGGCCGCACGAAGTTGCGCCTATCCCACTCGCGATTGCCCAGCACCATGGCATCGCTGGTGAGCAGCAGGGTGCTGACACCGGCACGCTGGGCACGGGCCAGCAGATCGGCCTGGATCGCCGCGTCGCGCATGGCGTAGAGCTGGAACCACAGGTCGACGCCCGGCACCTGGCGGACGATCTGTTCCAGCGCGGCATTGGCCACCGTGCTCAGGCAGAACGGCACGCCACGGGCGGTGGCGGCGCGCGCCAGATGGATATCGGCATCGCGGTGCAGCATGCCGTTGTAGCCGGTGGGGCCGATCAGCAGTGGCAGCGCGGCAGGCTTGCCGAACAGCGCACGGTCTGTTTTCGCTGCATGGCAAGGCACCAGCGCGCGTTGCTGCAAACCGACCTCGGCATAGGCCTGGCGGTTGCGCTGCAGGGTCAGTTCATCCTCGGCGCCACCGGCCAGGTATTCCCAGGCGAAATGGGGCAGACGCCGACGCGCCAGTGCTGCCAGTTCGGCAATGCTGTGGACGCGACGCAGATCGCTGCCGCGGTAGTAACGACGCATATCTCGATCCTCGGCGATACCCGCGGTATCGCCCCGATGTAAAAAGCCCGGGGGGAGCACCCCGGGAGAAGGAGCAGGAAACTCCATAAACAAGCGCGCTAGGCGGTTGCCTCCTGCGCGGCATAAGGGCGGTTGCGGCTGATGCTCAGCAGGGTCAGGGTGGTCACCGCACTGAAGAACACCAGCATCAGCGCCACCGGCCAGGCATCGCGGTACACGGCGAACAGCGCGGTGGCGGCCAGGGGCGCCAGGCCGCCGGCGAAGATCGAAGCGATCTCATGCCCCATGGCCAGACCGGTGTAGCGCACATGGGTGGGGAACAGTTCGCCCATCAGCGCCGGCTGGGTGCCGATCATCGCCGCGTGGCTGAACGGCAGGCCGAGCAGCAGGGCCAGATAGACCAGCGACGGCTGGTGCGTGTCCATCAGCCAGAAGAACGGGAAGGCGAACAGCGCCAGGCTCACCGAGCCGATGGCGTATACCGCGCGCCGGCCGATGCGATCCGACAGCCAGCCCCAGAACAGGATGCTGAAGGCCTCCGCGGTCATCGCCAGCATGACCCCGACCAGCACCACCTGGGTCGACAGGCCGGTGAACTTGGCATAGGCCATGGAGAAGGACAGGAAGATGTAGGCGCCACCGTTCTCCGCCACGCGCAGGCCCATGGCCTGCAGCACGGCCCGGGGATGTTCGCGCAGCACCTGCAACGCCGGCGGGTGGGCGGCGGGGGCGGCCTGCGCCACGCTGTTCTCGAACGCGCGACTCTCCGGCAGGCGCCGGCGGATATAGATGCCGACGCCGAAGATGAGGATGCTGAGCAGGAACGGCAGGCGCCAGCCCCAGCTCATGAAGTCGTCCTCGGGCAACATCTGCACCAGGTAGAACGCCGCGGCGGAGAGCACGAAACCGCCGGACACGCCCAGTTGGCTCCAGGCCGCGTAGAAGCCGACGCGCCTGGCCGGGGCGTTCTCGCTGAGCATCAGCACGCCGCCGCCCCACTCGCCGCCCGAGGCGATGCCCTGGACGATGCGCAGGATCACCAGGCTGATCGGCGCCAGGTAGCCGACCTGTTCGAAGGTCGGCAGCAGGCCCATCAGGAAGGTGGCCACGCCCATCATCGACAGGGTGATCACCAGGGCGTTCTTGCGCCCATGGCGATCGCCGATATGGCCGAACACCATGCCGCCCAGCGGGCGCGCGACGAAGCCCACGGCGAAACCGGCGAAGGCGCCCAGGGTGCCGATCACCGGGTCGGTGCCGGCGGGAAAGAACAGCGGCCCGAACACCAGGGCGGCGGCCGTGCCGTAGAGAAAGAAGTCGTACCACTCCAGGGCGTTGCCGAGTACCGAGGCGACGACGATACGGCGCATGGGCGTGCCAGCCTGGGCGGTGCGTGCGGGACGGGTCATGCTGCGCTCCTGAACGCGGTGGGCGGCCTGGCCGGCCGCTCACGCGAGGGACAATCCAATGGCCGGCGGCGAACCGCGCGGCCGGCAGGCGGAAAGGACGCCCGAGGCGCCCTTGGCCGGGCTTACCAGAAGTTCCAGGTGTAGGTGGTGGCGAAGCGGTACTCGTCGTAGTCGCTGCCGTACTTCTGCTTGGTGTTGATGTTGCGCAGGTCGAAGCCGAGCCCCTTGAGCGGGCCGTCCTGCAGCACGTAGGTGAGGTAGATGTTGCGTTCGCTTTCCTCGTTGTCGGACAGGCCGGCGCCGCGATCCCAGTGGGTGCCCTTGGTGTAGCGGGTATACAGCTTCAGGCCCGGTACGCCCCAGCCGGCGAAGTCGTAGCCGTAACGCACCGACCAGGAACGCTCGCCCGGACGCACGAAGGCCAGGGACGACCAGTTCACCAGGTACGGGTTGGGGATGTAGCCGTTCATGGTCGGGAACACGCTGTCGCCGAGCATGCGCTGGTAGCTGGCGCCGAACATGTGGTTGCCCTTGAGCAGGGTGAACAGCGCGCCGTAGGAACGGTTGTCCACTTCACCGGCGAGGGCGTCGCCATCCTCGTTGTTGTTGAAGTAGCGCAGGTCGGTCTTGAGCTTGTAGCCAGCGCCCAGGTCGGCCATGTGCGCCAGGCCGAAGTAGTGCTGTTGGTAGATATCGTGCAGCACGCCGTAGAAGTAGCTGGCCTGCAGGTTCTTGGTGACGTCGTAGGTGGCGCCGCCGAAATCCAGGCCATCGCTGTCCAGGTTGTCGGTCGAGCCCCACTTGTAGAGCTTCTCGTGGTCGCTCGACTCGCGGGTGACCGCGGACCAGAAACGCCCGCCGGTGAGGGTCAGGCCCTCCAGCTCCTTGGATTCGACTACCGCGCCCTGGTAGATGGTATCCAGCTGGCGGCTGGCGTCGTTGTAGGCGATCGGCAATTGCGGACGGTGGTCGCCGACCTTCAGTTCGGTCTTCGAGTAGCGCATCTTGAAGGTGGCGCCAGCACGGCCATAGTCATCCGCCAGTTTCTGCTCGGCCACGCTGTAGGGTAGCGATCCGTCATTGCCCGAGCCGTCCAGACGCACGGCGTACTGCGCGTTGGCATCCACACCGAAGGCCAGCGGCGTGTCGGTATAACCCGAGGTGAATTGCAGATCGAAGCCCTGCGACCAGCTGTGCACCGAGGAAACCGGCGCATCGTCATGGGTGAAATTGCGGTGCAGGTAGAAGTTGCGCATGTCCAGTTTCAGGTGACTGTCTTCCACCAG
Organism: Phytopseudomonas dryadis; assembly: GCF_004327355.1. GTDB lineage: Bacteria > Pseudomonadota > Gammaproteobacteria > Pseudomonadales > Pseudomonadaceae > Aquipseudomonas > Aquipseudomonas dryadis. The sequence goes on along the minus strand of NZ_QJUM01000016.1, from coordinate 88,755 downwards.
ATCGGCCTGGGCCAACCAGGGCGAGAACAATCCGAGCACGCAGGGAACTTGCAACACGCGGACAATCGACTTATCGCGGAACATAGGGATGTTTCCTTTGTTTTAATGCACCGAAGTGCAGTGGGAGCAGATTAATGGCGCAAACATCGAACATTGGCAGTCAATCTGGGTCGTTGTTGTTATCAACCACTTTTAATAAACAAAAGTCGAAACCTGGCCGTCTCTTCCACTGCGGAAGATGGGCCATTTAATTATTCTTATCGAACCGCTTGATTCGTCAGCAGGCGGCCTTGGAGGCCTCGCAGAGCCTGTGATAAGCGCGATTGAAGTACACCAGCCCCTCTTCGCTGGCACCCTGTTTGATCGTCAATACTTCGCAATAGAAGATACTGTGCGAACCCACTTCGTGAACCTGGTCAATACGGCAATCGAAGTTGACCAGGGCTTCATCCATGACCGGAGAACCACTTTCCAACGTGCTCCAGGGCGTGGTGGAGAAGCGCTCTTGCATACTCAGGTTTCTATTCGCGAACGTGCCCGACACCGCCTGATGGGTGCCGGCCAATACATTCACGCAGAGCACCCTGTTGGCCTTGAAGTGGGCATTGGAAAATGACGAACGATTCATGCACACCAGCAGGGTGGGCGGCGAGTCGGTGACACTGCACACCGCCGAGGCGGTGAAGCCGAAACGTCCTGCCGGGCCGTCGGTGGTGATCACCGACACGGCGCCACCGAGTCGGGCCATGGCGTTGCGGAAGCCGCTTACATCGACCATTGTTCTGCCTCCTCAGATATCCAGAACCAGCTTTTTCGATTTGGCGCGAGAGCAGCAGACCAGGATCTGGTCGTTGGCCGCTTTCTCGTCGTCGGTGAGGTACACGTCGCGATGATCCGGCTCGCCTTCGAGCACGTCGCACAGGCAGGTGCCGCAGATGCCCTGCTCGCAGGAAATCTCGATCTTGATGCCGACGCCTGCCAGCGCCTCGAGGATGCTCTGCCCTTCGCCGACCTGCACCGTCTTGCCGCTGCGCGCGGCGACCACTTCGAAACTCTCGCCGCTGCTGTCCACGTCCACCTGGAAATACTCGCGGTGGATATGGTCATCGGCATAACCGTGCTTCAGCGCCTCGCCGATCACCCAGTCCATGAACCCGGACGGGCCGCAGGTGTAGAGGTGCACGCCGGCTTCGGCCTGGCCGAGCACGGCGTCCAGATCGAGCTTCTGCGCGGGCGCTTCATCGTCGAAATGGGTGTGCACGCGCTCGGCGAAAGCGGCCCCCCGCAGCTCGTCGAGAAAGGCGCTGCGGCTGCGCGAACGGCCACAGTAGTGCAGCTCGAACGCCTCGCCCCTGGCATGCAGCGCATAGGCCATGGCGATCATCGGGGTGATGCCGATGCCACCGCCGATGAGGATCGAGCGCCTGGCATCGCTGGCCAAGGGGAACAGGTTGCGCGGCGCGCTGATCTCGACCTCGGCGCCTTCCAGCAGGGTGTCGTGCACGCCCGTGGAGCCGCCGCGCGAGGCCGGGTCCCTGAGCACGCCGAGGCGGTACACGGCGTTGTCCGCCGGGTCGCTGCACAGCGAATACTGGCGCACCAGGCCGGGGGCGATGTGGATGTCCACATGGGCGCCGGCTTCGAAGGCCGGCAGCGTGGCGCCGCCCAGCGGAATCAGGTCGAGGACGACGACACCGTCGCCCTGCAACTGGCGCTTGTGCACCTGTACCTTCAGGAGTTGTTCAGTCATCTCGGGCTCACCCGTATTGCACGCTTCAGGAGCCGGCGCCGAGCGCCGACATTCGTTATTAATCGTTTCCCGGTCTTATGCCGGGACTCATTACCAGAGCGTGTTCACGACCTTGCGAGCTAGAGCCAAACAAGGAGAAAGCGGCCGAGGAACGGACTGGGCTCGCATTCGAGTTTACGAATGTAAATGAGCATTCCGAGGTCGTTTTCGACGCCGTTTGGCCGACGCGCAGCTAGTCGTGTACAGGCTCTCAGCGCATGAACAGGCCGCCGTTTACATCCCAGGTCGCCCCGGTGGTGAAATAGGCCTCCGGCCGCGCCAGTTGCACCACCAGGTCGCCGAGGAAATCCGCATCGCCCAGGCGCCCCACCGGAATGTTGGCGAGCATGCCGGCCATGCGCTGCGGCGGTACCGCCGCGTGCACCATGGGCGAGTCGATCGGCCCCGGGGCGATGGCGTTGACCGTCACGCCATTGGCGGCCAGCTCCTTGGCGAAGATCTTGGTCAGGGTGACGATGGCGCCCTTGGACGCGGCGTAGTGCGCGCCGGTGGCGGTACCGCCGTTCTGCCCGGCCAGCGAGGCCATGTTGACGATGCGTCCGTAGCCGGCCGCCGCCATGTGCGCGCCGAACACCTGGCAACCGACGAAGACGCTGCGACTGTTGAGGCTCATGACGCGGTCGAATTCTTCCGGGCTGATCTGCATGACCGGCGTGGTCAGGGTCATCGCCGCGTTGTTGACCAGCACCTGCAGGGCGCCGAAACGGGCCAGGGTGGCGGCCAGCGCCGCCTCGAAATCGGCCTTGCTGGCGACGTCGAGCTTGAGCGCCAGCACCCGTTCGCCACTGGCATCCAGGGCCTCGGCCGCGGCCTGGGCGCGCTCCAGAGAGAGGTCGGTGATGACCACCGCGTAGCCGGCGGCGAACAGCCGGCCGGCGATGGCGTAGCCAAGCCCCTGGGCGGCGCCGGTGACCAGTGCGATCTGCGTCATGGCCGGGCCCTCAGAGGATGTAGCCGATGCCCGCGAGGGTATCGTCGGAGTTGATCAGGCGGATCAGCTTGCGCTGGATCTTGAAGCTCTCGCCGCTGCGCTGCAGTTCGTACACGGTGTCCGAGCTGTAGTGCTTGAGCACGTCCTTGCGGAACTCGCGCAGGTTCTGCGCACAGCGCACGGTGACGAACTCGCCGTCGTTGAACAGCACGCGGAACCGCGAAATGCTGCGCACGGTACGCGGCCGCGGGCTGGTGGAGATCGACTCGCCGCCGATCAGGCGCTGCACGCGCAGCTCGCGCATGTGGGCGTCATCGTAGGCGTAGTTGAGGCTGTTCTCGAAATCCTCCTCGCTCGGGTCGATGGGGATGACATAGGTGCCCTTGTCCGCCCACAGCGCCAGCCAGGCGTCGTATTCGTCGTGGTCGAGCATGTCGCCTTCCTGCCAGATGAAGGCGGTGACTTCCTGAAGCAGTTGCAGATTCATTTTCGCGTTCTCCATCGGTCAGGCCGACATCATCTTTTTCCACTGCTGGTACGCCGCGCGCATGCCGGTCTCGGCGGACACGTCGCTGACCCGCCCGTCCTCGCTCGGCTTCTCGCCGGGCAGGCCGCGGTTGAGCATGATCCACAGGTCTTCGCCGGCACTGGCGCCCTTCTGCACGCGCTCCCAGGCTTCGGAGTCGTCCGGCGTGCCGAAGCCCATCGGGCCCTGGAAGTGTTCGTGCAGGCGCAGGCGGTAGCGGTTGGCCACGGCCGGGCCGCCGTCCATGGTGATCACCGCGTGGTGGATCTCCGTCTCGTTGACCGAGATCGGTTGCAACACGCGGAAGAACGCCATCGAGCAGGCGACGTTGGGGAACAGGTTGAGGTTGAAGCCCGAACCACCGACCGCGCGGACGATACGGCGCACCTGCCGTTCCTCGATGCCTTCGTCGCGCAGTGCCTGGGCCAGGGTTTCGAAACGAGCGGGAATCGGCGCCTCGAGGTTGGCTTCCAGGTCGATCAGGTCGGGAATCATGACCATCACGCTGTGGCCGTTGCCGAGGTCTTCGACGTAGCCGGAGCCGTCGACGAAGTCGAGCATGTCCATGGTCTGCTGATCCACCGAGTGCAGGAACGACTTGTGCACCAGCGGGAAGTGGTAGGCGTCGGTGGTGTTTTCCAGCTGGATCTTCCAGTTGCCGGGGAAGCGGAAACGGTGCTCGCCCGGCACCTTGATGCCGTAACCGGCGCCCTGCTTCATGAACAGATCCATCCACTTCTTCGCCGGGCCGAGGAAGTCCACCAGCGGCTCGATGTCGTCCTTGAAGGTGGCGAACAGCATGCCGGCGTATTCCTCGACCCGCAGGCTGACCAGCGGCAGCTCGCTCTTGTCCAGGCAGTCGCCGTAGCTGTCCGGGTGCGGAATGCCGCGCAGCGAACCGTCCAGGGCGTAGCCCCAGCCGTGGTACGGGCAGACGAAGCTGTTGGTCTTGCCCTTCTTGTGCTCGCAGACGGTGGCGCCGCGGTGGCGGCAGCGGTTGAGCAGCACGTGCACGGCCTTCTTGCGGTCACGCACCACGATCACCGGCTGCTTGCCGATGTAGGTGCTCTTGTAGCTGCCGGCGTCGGGGATTTCGCTGACGTGGGCGACCCACACCCAGGTGCTGTAGAAGATCTTTTCCATCTCCACGTCGAACAGTTGCGCGTCGGTGTACAGCGAGGTGTGCACACGGTCGGCCTGCACCAGTTCGGCGGGGTCGCATTCCAGGTTCACGGCTTCGATCAGGTTGTTCACGGTTGGCTCCTCGTCGGCTTGTCTGGCCGACTGCATAGAAAATCTCGGGTCATTGCCCCGGCTTGGCCGGAACCGGCAGCTGGGCCTCGCTGTTCCACGCTTCCACCGGGCGGCTGAACAGGTTCTCGGTCTGGAAATGCGCCATGCGCCATTGCCCGTCCTCCTCGGCGAAACGCACGCTCAGGCGCGCCGCATTGAGGTGCGAGGCGCCGCTGGCGAAGGTCGAGGTCTGCAACATCACCCAGCTACCCAATGCGCCTTGCGCGGTCACCTCGATCAGCTCGCTGGTGAGAAAGTGCACGTTGAGGGCGAAGTGCGCCGGGGTCTTCATGTAGGTGGCGAACATCGCACCGATCGCCTCGCGACCGCGGTAGCCACCGAAGGCGCCGGCGTACTTGGCGCCCTTGCCTTCCCAGACCGCATCGGTGGTGAACAGGCCGGCCAGCTGGTCCAGCGGTGTGCTGGCGTCGAGGGCGTCGCACAGCGCCATGTAGCGGTTCATGCAGGCGCGAACGGCGTGCTCGGTTTCGAAGCGCTCGAGGCGCGCTGCGAGGTCGGCGATGCGGGCTTGGTCGGACATGGCGGTCACGCGCGCTGGATGATCAGTTCGCGGCCGGTACGGGCCTCGACCTTGGCGTAGCGCCACAGCTTGTAGGTGCCTTCACCCACCGGCGTGCTGCGGAACAGGTTGCAGGCGGCGTGCACGGTGTCGATGTCCGGCACATCGGCCAGCAGGTAGGTGGTCCAGGGGTAGCCGCTGCTGGGTCCGACCATGCTCTGGTCGTCGTCCATGTTGCCGAACACCTTGACCCCGGGCAGGTCGTGGATGCCGTTCCACATGGCGCTGAACGCCGCCCAGACTTCCAGTTGCTCCTCGCGCGGGGCGTCGAAGAAGTTCTGGTTGATGCCCATGCAGAACAGCACGCGCAATGGTTTTTTCTCGCTCATGATTGGCTCCGGAAACGGGTCAGAGGTAGCCCGGCAAGGGCTGCTTGCCGAAGAAGATGGCGCCGGCATTCTGGTAGGTGACGTCGCCCATGAAGGCGTGCTGGGTGACCACCTGGGCGTCGTTGACGCAGCGCGCCAGCGGGCTGCTGTTGTAGATGCCGGTCATGCCCGAGAGCATCTGCGCGGTACGCGCCACGTCCGCGGCGACCCGGGTGGCGTGGGTCGAGGACAGGCGCAGCAGGTTGGTCTGTTCGCTGGACACCGGGTTGCCGGCCAGCACCGACTGCCAGGCGTCGTCGATGGAATCGAAGAAGAAGGCCCGGGCCGCCCGCAGCGCGGCCTCGGCCTTGGCGATCTCGACCTGGGCCAGGGGCCGCTCGGCCAACGCCGGCGCGCCGGTTACCGAGACGCGCCCGGCGGCCATGTCGCGCAGTTCGTCCAGCGCGGCCCGGGCCACGCCGAGCCCGACCACGGAAAGCACCTGGGTGGCGAAGGACAGCGACGGGTAACGGAAGAACGGCTCGTCGAGGTTGGCCGCGCCACCGCGCACGAAGGTCCATTGCTCGGGCACCACCACATCCTCGACCACCAGGTCGTGGCTGCCGGTGCCGAGCAGGCCGACGGTGTCCCAGGTCTGTTCGATGCGCGCCTTGCTCTGCGGCATCACCGCCAGGCGTGGCAGATCCAGCTTGTCGCCGTTCTTCGGCGCGATGCCGACCCCCACCAGCGAGGCGCCCATGCAGCCGCTGGAGTACTTCCAGCGACCATTGACCCTGAAGCCGCCGGCAACCGATTCGGCCGGCTGCGGCGGGAAGATGCCGCCGGCGAAGACCACGTCCGGGCCGTTGGCATAGACCTGGCGGATGGTGTCCAGCGGCAGCGACGCCAGGTACACCGGGCTCATGCCGAAGCTGGCGACCCAGCCGGCGGAACCGTCGGCCTTGGAAATTGCCTCGACCATGGCGCAGAACTCGCCCGGCGAGCGCTCGTCGCCGCCGAAACGCCGGGGCACCAGGGCGCGGTATACGCCCAGGGACTTGAAGGCATCGATCACGTCCTCGGCGATATGGCCGAGGCGGTCGAACTCGCCGCTGCGCGCACGCTGCTTGATGGCGACGAGCAGGTCGGCAAAGGCCTGGTTGTCGGTGATGGCGGCAGGCGACCCGTTGCCGGCCAGGTTGAGCGAAGTCATGACAGGCTCCACGATCAGAGAAGGTTGGAATCGAGACGCCGCAACAGTTCGCCGGCGACTGCCAGAAGCAGTTCGTCGGCGCCCTTGGCGGCGATCAGTTGCAGGCCGACCGGCAGAGCGGATTCCCCTGCGAAGGGAATGCTCAGCGCCGGGTGGCCGGAAAGATTGAACGGCCGCACGAAGGCCGTCATGCCCAGCACCGCGCGGGTGTCCGCCGCCTCTTCGAGACGCAGCGGGTAGTCGGGCATGGTCGGCAAGGCCAGAACCGGGAAGCGCTTGAGCGCTGCATCCACCTCGGCGGTAAAGTTGGCGCGCACCTGTTCGGCGGCGGCCAGCGCCGCATCGCTGGTCTGCCCGGCGGCCCGCAGGCGGCCGGCGACATCCGCGGCGACCAGGCCGGTCTCGAGCAGATGCCCGCAGGCGTTCCAGGTCTCGCGGTTGATCACCACCATGCCGGCGTCATAGGCCGCCGACATGCTCGCCAGCAGCACCTTGCCCTGCACCAGGCCGCTGGCAGCCAGCACGGCGTCAATCGCGCGCCGCACCTCGGCAGACGCCTCGACGGCGATCACCCCGATGCGCAGATCGGCCACCTCGGGCAGTGGCTGAAAAGAGGGATCGATGGCCCGCATCGCCTCGACCAGCATGGACAGGCTGGCCGCGAAGGGACCGACACAATCCAGGCTGCTCTGGGCCGGCATCACGCCACGACGATCGATACGGCCGAAGGTCGGCTTGAGACCGAACACGCCACAGCAGCAGGCCGGAATGCGTACCGAACCGCCGGTGTCGGTGCCCAGGGAAAAATCGCAGAGCCCGGCGGCCACGGCCGCGGCCGAGCCGCTGGAGGAACCACCGGGAATGCGTCCCGGATAACGCGGGTTCTCGGCAGTGCCGGCGTAATGGTTGATACCCGTGGTGCCGTAGGCCAGCTCGTGCAGGACGGTCTTGCCGACGATGCGGCAGCCGCTGGCCAGCAGGTTGTCGACCACCGCGGCGTGCTGCGGGGCCGCTGCGGCATCCTGCAGGGCACGGCTGGAGGCACGGGTCGGATAGCCGGCGATATCGATGGTGTCCTTCACCATCACCGTCGGGCCGGTCCCCCCCAGCGTCATCTGCTCGATCACCATCGTCATGCCCATGCACCTTCTCGAACGTTACTGGCGTGGCAGCACGAGGCCGCCGATTCGCTAAATCTAAAATCGTCACAATTACGTGAATTGTCAATTGAATTATCCGAAAAATATTTCTGTTCAAATTGGTGCAATTTTCACGCAAAAGCACCAGGACTGTGCAGATTGGTAACGCGTGGAAAAACCCATCACCGAAACGGAAATATAAAAATAAATCCTTAAAAAACAACAATATGAATTAAATAAAAACAGAAACCCCGATCATTCAAGGGTGTTACCCGGCTAATTTTCCAGCGCATGGCCCTATCGCATCAGGGCCATGAGCAACAAAAAAATCATGCTTTTTCAGCTTGAAAATTTGTCGATTTTTTAGTGGTTTTTTGACCTAAAAAACAACAAAAAACCGGACTTAAATCACTGTTTTTGTTCACGATGCGGGCGCTGCGGGCGCATTCGGGATTCACCTTTTCCGGGCCCGGGAAGGCGACGAACAGCACGGGCGCACTCCTGGTGCAGGCCAGGTTCTGGCATGCAACCTGCAATTTCGCCTGCAGCGCACCGACCGCCGTTCGACGCGGGTGCGGTGCTTCGCCGGTGCCTGGCGCCGTGCGCAGCACGACATTACGAGAGGCGATGCCGGTACCTGCGGGTACGGCCGTTCAGCCCGTTTTTAGCCCTGCACCCTGGAGTACGACATGCTGTTCAAGAAAGCTGTGTCCACCCTGATGTTGAGCGCGCTGTGCGCGTCATTGGCGGCTCAGGCCGATGTGAAGGTCGGCGTGATCACTTCCTCGACCGGGCCCATCGCCCTGGTCGGGATTCCACAGAAGAACAGCATCGCGCTGATGCCGACCCAGGCCGGCGGCGAGACCATCCGCTACATCTCCCTGGATGACGCCAGCGACCCCACGGCCACGGTCAAGGCCTTCAAGAAGCTGCTCGACGAAGAGAACGTCGACGCCATCATCGGCCCGAGCGGCTCGCCCAACGCCATGGGCGTGATCCAGTTCGCCGCCGAGTCGGGCACGCCGATGCTTGCGCCGGTGGGTACCGCGGCCGTGGTGCTGCCGATGAACGAGCAGAAGAAGTGGGTGTTCAAGACCACCCAGAACGATGAGCTGATCGCCCAGGCGCTGACCGAGCACATGGTCGAGAACGGCGTGAAGACCCTCGGCCTGGTCGGCACCGCCGACCCCTATGGCGAGAACTGGGGCAAGGTGATGAGCGAGCTGGCCGCGCAGAACGGCATCAGGATCGTCGCCAACGAACGCTTCCAGCGCCAGGACACCTCGATGACCGGGCAGAGCCTGAAGATCATCGCCCAGCGCCCCGACGCGGTGCTGGTGGCGGCACCGGGCAGCTCCGCGGTGATGCCGCAGACCACGCTGTTCGACCAGGGCTACAAGGGCCAGGTGTACCAGACCCATGGCGCCGCCCTGCCGGCCTTCCTGCAACTGGGCGGGCGCAAGGTCGAGGGCACCATCCTCGCCGCCAGCCTGATGCTGGTGATCGACGAAGTGCCGGACGATCACCCGTCCAAGGCCGTGGCGCGCCAGTACATCGACGCCTACACCCAGCTCAATGGCCGCGAGCCTGCCACCTTCGGCGCCAATGTCTACGACGCCGGCCTGTTGCTGGAACAGGCCATCCCCAGCGCCCTGGAAAAGGGCAAACCGGGCACCGCCGAGTTCCGCGCGGCGCTGCGCGACGCCCTGGAACAGACCCACGAACTGGCCGCGACCCAGGGCGTGTACAGCATGAGCCCCGAGGATCACAGCGGCTTCGACGAGCGCGGCCGCGAGCTGATCACCGTCAAGGGTGGCAAATGGGTGCTGCTCAAGTAACCCCGCAGCCGCTCCCCGGCCGGTGCCGGGCACCGGCCGTACGCTAAGACGCCTGGCATGTCCGTCCCGGTTCTCGTGACCGGGACGCGCTGCGCGCGATACGAGTCCTGTATTCGAAGGATGTAGCCCCCATGAATTTCCAGATAGCCATGCTGCTCGGCCAGGATGGCGTGACCAACGGTGCGATCTACGCCCTGCTGGCCCTTTCCATTCTGCTGGTGTTTACCGTGACGCGAATCCTGCTGATCCCGCAGGGTGAATACGTCACTTACGGCGCCCTGACCATGGCCGCCCTGCAGGCCGGCCAGCCGACCGCGCTGGTCTGGCTGCTGCTCGGCCTGACGCTGGTCGACTGCAGCCTCGACCTGATCGGCGCCCTGCGCGCCAGCCATGGCTTTCGCCTGCCGCGCTGGGTGCCGCTGAAGCTGGCCTATGCCGTGGCCATGGTGCTGCTGATCCAGAACCTGGCGCTGGCCGAACTGCCCATGGCGATCCAGGCCCTGCTGACCCTGGCCCTCGTCGTCCCCCTTGGGCCGCAGATCTACCGGCTGTTCTTCCAGCCGGTGGCCGGCGCCCACCCGCTGGTGCTGCTGATCGTCTCCATCGCCGTGCACGTGGCCATGGTCGGCGTCGGCCTGCTGCTGTTCGGCCCCGAGGGCGCCCGTACCCGGCCGTTCTCCGAAGCGGGCCTGGAACTCGGCCCGGTGACCCTGAACAGCCAGACGCTGTGGGTCATCGCCGTGTCCCTGGCACTGATCACCACGCTGTTCCTGTTCTTCGAGCGCAGCCTCTACGGCAAGGCGCTGCGCGCCACCGCGGTGAACCGCATGGGCGCGCGGCTGATGGGCATCTCGCCGACCCTGGCGGGCAAGGCCACCTTCGCCATGGCGACCTTCATCGGCGCGCTGTCGGGCATCCTCATCGCGCCCATCACCACCCTGTACTTCGACTCCGGTTTCGTCATCAGCCTCAAGGGCTTCGTCGGCGCCATCATCGGCGGTCTGGCCAGCTACCCGGTGGCCGCCCTCGGCGCCCTGGTGGTCGGCCTGATCGAGGCGTTCTCGATGTTCTGGGCCAGCACTTATAAAGAGATCATCGTGTTCACCCTGATCATCCCCTTCCTGCTCTGGCGCTCGCTCACCAGCCGTCACGTGGAGGAGGAAGAATGAAACTGCGCGCCCTGCTGATCGCCTTCGTCCTCCTGCTCGGTATCGCGCCCCTGGCGTTGCCGACCTTCCAGGTCACCCTGCTCAACTACATCGGCCTGTACACCCTGGTGGTGCTGGGCCTGGTCCTGCTCACCGGCGTCGGCGGCATGACCAGCTTCGGCCAGGCCGCCTTCGTCGGCCTCGGCGCCTACACCAGCGCCTACCTGACCGCCACCGAGCAATTGCCCGCCTGGCTCGCCTGGGCCGGGGGCTCACCCTGGCTGGCCCTGCTCATCGGGCTCGTCCTCACCGCCACGGTGGCGCTGCTGCTCGGCGCGCTGACCCTGAAGCTGTCCGGGCATTACCTGCCGCTGGGCACCATCGCCTGGGGCATCTCGCTGTACTACCTGTTCGGTACCCTCGACGGCCTCGGCGGGCACACCGGCATGAGCGGCCTGCCACCGGTGTCGCTGTTCGGCCTGGTGCTGGACAAGGGCTGGAAGATGTTCTACCTGATCTGGGCGATCCTGCTGCTGGCCATGCTGCTGACCCAGAACCTGCTCAACTCCCGCGAGGGCCGGGCGATCCGTGCGCTCAAGGGCGGTCAGGTGATGGCCGAGTCGATGGGCGTCAACACCTTCCGCGCGAAGATGGTGATCTTCGTCATCTCGGCGCTGCTGGCCGCCCTCTCCGGCTGGCTCTACGCGCACAACCAGCGCTTCGTGAACCCGACGCCGTTCGGCCTGCACATGGGCATCGAGTACCTGTTCATGGCGCTCATCGGCGGCGTCGGCAGCGTCTGGGGCGCGCTGCTCGGCGCCGGTATCCTGACCCTGCTCAAGCAGTGGCTGCAGGACTGGCTGCCACTGCTGCTGGGCAGCCAGGGCAACTACGAAACCATCGTCTTCGGCCTGCTCATCGTGCTGCTGATGCAGCGTGCGCCGGGCGGCCTGTGGCCGCTGCTGACACGCCTGACGCCGGCCCGCTGGCGTCACGGCAACGGCGCGCCGAGAGCCGACGAGCAGGCGTCCACGCTGCCGCGTCGTGACCTGCCGCAAGCGGGCGAAGCGATCCTCGAAGCCCGCGAGGTGAGCAAACGCTTCGGCGGCCTGGTGGCCAACGACCGCATGAACCTGACGGTGCACGCCGGCGAGATCCTCGCCCTGATCGGCCCCAACGGCGCCGGCAAGAGCACCCTGTTCAACCAGCTATCGGGGGTCGACGTGCCCAGCGAAGGCGATGTGCTGTTCATGGGTCAACGCATCAACGGCATCGCCTCGCGGCGCATCGCTCGCCTGGGCATGAGCCGCACCTTCCAGCACGTGAAACTGCTGCAGAGCATGAGCGTGCTGGAGAACGTCGCCATCGGTGCCCACCTGCGCGGCGACAAGGGCATCGTGCCGTCGCTGCTGCACACCGAGCGCGCCGAGGAAGCCGACCTGCTGCGCGAGGCCCGGCGCCAGCTGGAACGGGTCGGTCTCGGCGATTACCTCTACGAGGAAGCCGGCAGCCTGGCCCTCGGCCAGCAGCGCATCCTCGAGATCGCCCGCGCGCTGTGCGCCGACCCCTGCCTGCTGCTGCTCGACGAGCCGGCCGCCGGTCTGCGCCACAAGGAGAAACAGGCCCTCGGCGACCTGCTGCGCAAGCTGCGCGGCGAAGGCATGGCGATCCTCCTGGTGGAGCACGACATGGACTTCGTCATGGGTCTGGTCGATCGCGTGGTGGTGATGGAGTTCGGCCAGAAGATCGCCGAAGGCCTGCCCGACGAGGTGCAGAAGAATCCGGCGGTACTCGAAGCCTACCTGGGCGGAGCGGAGTGAAGAACATGCGCAATCAACCCGGAAACACCCTGCTCGAAGTCAAGGACCTGTGCGTGGCCTACGGCAAGGTCGAGGCCCTGAGCAACGCCAGCCTGACGGTCGGCGAAGGGCAGATCGTCACGGTGATCGGCCCCAACGGCGCCGGCAAGACCACCCTGCTCTCGGCGATCATGGGCGTGCTCGGCTCGCGCGGGCAGGTGAATTTCGACGGCACGCTGGAGGCTGTGCCGGAAGTCGAGGTGCTGGTCGGCCGCGGCCTCGGCCTGGTGCCGGAAAAGCGCGAGCTGTTCAACAGCATGAGCGTGGAGGACAACCTGCAGCTCGGCGCCTTCCAGCGCGTACGCCAGGGTGAGCGCGACTGGCGCAGGACCCTGGCCGAGGTGTACAGCCTGTTCCCGCGCCTGCACGAGCGGCGCCAGCAACTGGCGGCGACCCTCTCCGGCGGCGAGCGGCAGATGCTCGCCGTGGGCCGCGCGCTGATGGCCAAGCCCAAGCTGCTGATGCTCGACGAACCGAGCCTGGGCCTGGCGCCGCTGATCACCCGCGAGATCTTCCGCATCATCGCCGACCTGCGGCGCCAGGGCGTGTCGATCCTGCTGGTGGAGCAGAACGCCCGCGCCGCCCTGCGCGTCGCCGACTACGCCTACGTGCTGGAAACCGGGCAGATCGCCATGCAGGGCCCGGCGGCGGAACTGGCCGACGATCCACGGGTGATCGAAGCCTACCTGGGCCTGGCCAGCAGGCACCAGGAAATGCTCGCGACCTGAGGGAGAAAGCCATGACCCGCTCGAATCCTCCGCGCCTGTGCATCGTCGGTGCCGGCGCCATTGGTTGCACCCTGGCGGCACGGCTGGGCGCCAGCGGCCAGCCGGTCAGCCTGCTCGCCCGCGGCCGGACGCTCGCCGCGCTGCGGGAGAACGGCGTGCGCCTGAGCGACCTCGACGGCGTGCACAGCGCCCGGGTGAGCGCCAGCGACGACTGCCACGCGCTCGGCGAACAGGACCTGCTGTTCATCTGCACCAAGGCCCCGGCGCTGGCCGGCCTGCTGCCCGGCCTCGCCCCGCTGGTCGGCCCCGACACCGTGGTGGTGCCGGTGGTCAACGGCGTGCCCTGGTGGTACTTCCACGGCGTCGAGGGACGCTTCGCCGAACGCCAGGTGCAGGCGGTCGACCCCGGCGGCGTGCTCAGCGCCGCGCTGGACCTGGATCGGCTGCTCGGTTGCGTGGTGTTCATCACCGCGGAGAACGAGGCGCCCGGCGTGGCGCGTTCGAGCAACCCGCACCTGATGATCCTCGGCGAACCGGACGGGCGGATGAGCGAACGCCTGGAATGGGTGCGCGCGCTGATCGCCGGCTGCGGCATCGAAACCCGCGCCACCGAGCGCATCCGCGACCCGCTGTGGACCAAGATCATCGCCAACCTCACCTCCAACCCGCTGTCGGTGGTCACCGGCGCGACGCTGGAAGAACTGTACGGCAAGCCCGAACTGAAGAGCGTGGTCGCCAAGATCCTCCAGGAAACCCTGCTCACCGCCGCGGCCTATGGCGCGCGCATCGACTTCGACCCGCAGACCTTCATGGAGCTGGGCGCCGGCATGGGCCCGGTGCGCACCTCCATGCTGCAGGACTACGAACAGGGCCGGCCGCTGGAACTGGCCGCCATCGGCGACGCGGTGATCGAACTGGCCGGCTACCAGGGCCTGGCCATGCCCACCACCCAGGACATTCTCACCCTGGCGCGCTTTCGCGGCGCCCAGCCCCAGCCACACTGACCGCCGGAGACTCTCCCATGCATGCGCTGACCGACAAGCCCACCCACTGCAGCGACGAGGAATGGGCGCTGCGCGTCAAACTCGCCCACTGCTACCACCTGGTCGACTGGTTCGGCTGGACCGAGACCATCTTCAACCACATCTCCGCGCGCCTGCCCGGCCCGGCGCACCACTACCTGGTCAACCCGTTCGGCCTCAACTACACCGAGGTCACCCCGGCCAACCTGCTCAAGGTCGACCTGCACGGCAACAAGCTCGAGGCCTCGCCCTACGACGGCAACCCCGCCGGCTTCGCCCTGCACAGCGCGGTCCACGGCGCGCGCGAAGACATCCAGTGCGTCCTGCATACGCACACGGTGCCGGTCTCGGCGGTGGTGCAGAAAAAGCGCGGCTTCACCCACGACGATTTCTACGGCGCCCAGCTGTACGGACGCATCGGTTACCACACCTTCGAAGGCATCACCCTGTTCGATGACGAGAAGGCGCGGATGATCGAAAGCCTCGGCGACAAACACATCCTGGTGCTGCGCAACCACGGCATCGCGGTCGGCGAGAGCAGCATCGAGAAGGCCTTCTTCCTGCTCTGGACGGTACAGCGCGCCGCCGAGAACCAGTGTGCCGCCGGCGCCCTGGGCGGCGAAGACAATCCGCTCGAGGACGGTATCGCCGAGAAGTGCGCCAACCTCACCGCCATGCTGATCCGCGAGAGCGGCTTCGCCACCAAGTTCTTCGAGGCCATGGTGCGCAAGATGCGCGCCGAACGCGTGCTGCCCTGGCAACCCTGAGGAGTCGTGCATGAACGCCGCCACCCGTCCGCTCTTCGACGAGCCACCGATCTCGCGGCTCGATCCGCAAGGCGTGCTGCTCACCTGCAACGCGGCCTACCAGCGCATGTGCGGTTTGCGCGAGGACGAACTGGTCGGCAAACCGCATGAGCAGATCAACGATCCGCGCATGCCCGCCATCGTCCTCGACGGCATGTGGCGAGCGCTGCGCGCCGGCGTGCCCTGGACAGGCCCGGTCATGGGCCGGCACAAGGAGGGCGGCAGGCACTGGCACAACCTCTACGTGGTGCCGCTGTTCGACGGCGGCGAACTGTCCGCCCTCGGCACCGTCTACCAGCCGATCGACGCGCAGGAAATACGCGCGGCCGAAGCCCTCTACGCCCGCCTGGGCCGCGGCCAATCGCCCTGGACAGCGGGCCAGCGCATCGCCTCGCTGCTGGCCGGCCATGGCCTGCAGCTGGGCCTGGGGCTGCTCCTGCTGGCCGGCATCGCCAGCGCCCACCTGCCGCCGGGCCTGGGCCTGGCGGCCCTGCTCGCGCTGCTGCTGGCCGGGCTGCAACCGGCCTGGCGCCAGCGCCGGCTGACCCGCGACATCCTCGGCCAGTACCGGGAAATCTACAGCGATCCCCTGCTGGCTCCGCTGCACAGCCGCCACGCCGACAGCAGCGCGCTGCTGGTGATGGCCCTGAACAGCCAGCGCGCGCGCATGAGCACGGTGATGTCACGCATCTGCATCAACAGCGAAATACTGCGCCAGCAGGCGCATACCTCGGCCGAGGTGGTGGAGCACGCCGCCGAGCAACTGGACCGGCAGGTACGCGAGACCGAACAGGCCGCCGCCGCGATCAACCAGATGAGCGCCACCATCCAGGCGCTTTCACGCAACCTGCAGAGCACCGCCCAGGCCGCGCAGAACGCCGACCAACTGGCCCGCGACGGCGAACGCCTGGCCGACGACAGTCAGGGTTCCACCCAGACCATGCGCACCTCGGTGGCGGAAATCGGCAGCGCGGTCGGCCGCCTGGCCGCAGCCATCGACTCCATCGGCGGCATCGCCAGCGTGATCCAGAGCATCGCCGAGCAGACCAACCTGCTGGCCCTCAATGCCGCCATCGAAGCGGCCCGCGCCGGCGAGTCCGGACGCGGCTTCGCCGTGGTCGCCGACGAAGTGCGCAGCCTGGCTTCGCGCACCCGCGAATCGACCCATGAAATCCAGCGTTCCATCGAAAGCCTGCGCGACGGCAGCAGCCACGCCCTGGCCACCGCGCAACGGGGCGAACAGGCCGCGCTGCGCGCCAGCGCCGATGTGCAGCGGGCGCGCCAGGCGCTGACGCACATCTGCGAGGAGGTCGGCCAGATCAGCGGCATGAGCCTGCAGATGGCCGCCGCCATCGAACAACAGGGCCAGGTCGCCGAACAGATCAACCAGCAGATCACCGGCATCGCCGGCTTCACCGAACGCAGCAGCCAGCAGGCCTCGCGCACCCGCGAAATCAGTCAGGCGCTGCACCAGCTGGCCGCTTCGCAGCTGGGCTTGGCGATGCGCTTCCTGAAGGGCTGAGGGTGTGCGCCGCGCTTTTTACTGGCCGACAGGCTGCCCGTAGCGACGCCGGATGCGTTCCAGTTCGCCCGAATGGCGCAGTTGCTCCAGGGCGCGGCTCCAGGCGGCGACCCGTTCGTCATCGCTGTCGCGGCTGAAGGCGATATACAGCGATGAGCGATAGAGCTCGATGGGAATCCGCCGCAGCGTGCCGGGGGCGATGTTCAACTGGCGGCTGTAGTAGGCCACCCCGGCATCGGTGTCGCCGATGATGATGTCGGTGCGCCCGGCCAGCAGCATGAGGTAGAGCTGCTGGCTTTCGGCCGCGCTTGTGTCGAGGTTGCCGAAGCCCAGCGACTGCAGCATGGCGGGCACCAGGCCGGCATGCCGCGTGGTGATCTGCGGGGCGCGCAGCAGTTGCTCCAACGAGTTCACCGGCTGCGCCGCATCGGCCAGCTGATAGGGGTGGATGGACTCTTCCACGATCGGCCCGACCCACTTGTACAACGGCTCTCGCTCCGCCGTGCGGAACAGGGAATACATGATGGTCCTGGGCCGGGTCTGCAAGGCGTGGGCGGCCCGCATGCTGGGCAGCAGCACGATCTCGAAGTCATCCCCGGTCAGCGCCATGATGGCGCGAACGATATCCGTCGCCATGCCGGTGAGCCGCTCGCTCTCCTGGTAGTTGTACGGCGCCCACTCCTCGGTGACGACCTGATACTGCTCGGCCCTGGCAACGGTGCCGAGCAGCAGACAGAGCAGCGCTGCGGTGAGTGTCGAGTGCTTCACGTGTTCTGCCTGGTGTACCGTGCGATCAGGAGGACCATGAAAGCATAGACCCCGGCACGCGTCTAATGCCTGATGTAGAGCAGCACAGGAGCAGGATCGACAGCGCCGCGCCCGGCGGCGAACCGGGAGAACGAACAGCTCGAACGCGTTCCGCTCGACGCTGGGCGAGCGGGCCGAGGTCGGGCCGCTGCCTTCGCCAGCCTGGCAACCACGTACAACAATCTGGCCGTGACGATCAATTTCCTGCCGCCGATAGAGGCTTGAATGGAGCCTCACAAGGGCCCCATACGGGGACACAGCGAGGTCACCCCATGTCCACCCAGGAATATGACTACATCGTGATCGGTGCCGGCTCGGCGGGTTGCGTGGTCGCCGCCCGGCTGATCCAGGAAAATGCCGGCAGCGTCCTGCTGCTCGAAGCCGGCGGCAAGGACAGCAGCCCCTTCCACAGCATGCCCGCCACCGTGGTGCAGGTCTTCCAGCAGAAGTCCTGGCCCTACATGACCGTGCCGCAGCGACACTGCAACGACCGCGAGATGATCATCGCCCAGGGCAAGGTGCTCGGCGGCGGCAGCTCGGTGAACGGAATGATCTACATCCGCGGCCAGCACCAGGACTACGACGACTGGGTGAGCGACTGGGGCTGCCCGGGCTGGGGCTACCGCGACGTGCTGCCCTACTTCCGCAAGGCCGAGGCCAACGAGAGCCTGAGTGGCGAATACCATGGCCAGGACGGCCCGCTGCCGGTCAGCGAGAACCGCTACCGTCACCCGATGACCATGGCCTTCGTCCGCGCCGGCCAGGAGCTGGGCCTGCCCTACGTCAACGATTTCAACGGCGCGTCCCAGGCGGGCATCGGCTTCTACCAGACCACCACCCGCCACGGCGCCCGCGCCAGCACCGCGCGCACCTACCTGAAAGCGGTACGCGATAGCAGCCGCCTGAAGGTGGTCACCGACGCCCTGGCGCACAGGGTGATCATCGACAACGGCCGGGCCACCGGGGTCGTCTTCAGCGTCAAGGGCGGCGCGCCGATCAGCGTCCGCGCGCGCCAGGAAGTGATCCTCAGCGCCGGCGCCTTCGGCAGCCCGAAGCTCCTCATGCTCTCCGGCATCGGGCCGCGGGAACACCTGTCCAGCCTCGGCATCGAGACGCGGGTCGATCTGCCGGTGGGCAAGAACTTCCACGACCACCTGCACCTGTCGCTCAACGCCACCAGCCACGCGCAGAACAGCATCCTCGGCGAGGACAAGGGCCTGCGCGGCATCCGCCACATGGTCCAGTGGCTGGCGTTCCGCAGTGGCCTGCTGACCAGCAACATCCTCGAAGGCGGCGCCTTCATCGACAGCCTCGGCGTCGGCCGGCCGGACATCCAGCTGATGTTCCTGCCGGTGATGGACAACTTCGACAACACCCCCGGCGAAGCACCGCCGGCCGTCGAGCACGGCCTGACGGTCAAGGTTGGCCACCTGCGTCCCAAGGCGCGTGGCGAGGTGCGCCTGCGCAGCAGCGACCCGGCCGACATGCCGCTGATCGACCCCAACTACCTGGGCGATCCGGACGACCTCGCCGGGCAGATCCGCGCCGTGCAGATCGGCCTGAAGATCATGCAGGCGCCGGCGCTGAAAAGCCTGATCAAGAAGATCACCGCACCGCGGGACATCGACTGGCGCGATACCGCCGCCATCGAGACCTTCGTGCGCAAGGCGATCAAGACCGTGTACCACCCCGGGGGCACCTGCCGCCTCGGCACCGACCCGGCGACCTCGGTGACCGACCTGCAGTTGCGCGTGCACGGCGTCGCCAACCTGCGCGTGATCGACCTCTCCGTGTGCCCGCAGATCGCCAGCGGCAACACCAACGCCCCGGCGATCATGCTCGGCGAACGCGGCGCCGACTTCATCCTCGGCAAGGCGCCACTGCTGCTGGACGCACCGGCCGAGCAGCCATTCGGCCTGGATGGACTGCTGGAGAGACGGCCGTCGGTGCTCGCCGAACCCAGCCGCTCCTGAGCTCAACCTGCCCGCCCTGGCGCGCACGCCGCGCCAGGGCCACCCCATGTCCCGAGGAATCACGCCATGTGCATTTTCCCGTCGCGCCACCTGCTCAGCGTCACCGTCCTTGCCCTGCTCGCCTGTACCCGAAGCGCCCTGGCCACCGAAGGCGGCGGTGGCGCCTACGCCAACGGCAGCGAAGGCTTCATGACCGGCGCCCTGCCGCCACCGGGCAGCTACCTGGTCAGCTACAACACCTATTACAGCGCCGACCGGTTCGCCAGCTCGAACCCGGCGTTCGACGACTTCAAGGTCAGCACCGCCGCCACCATCCTGCGCGCCATCCATGTCACCGATAAACGGATTCTCGGCGGCAACTGGGCGATGCACGCCTTCCTGGTCGCCGCCGACGTGGACGTCGACCTGGGCGCCGGTGGGCGTCAGCACCGCGCCGGCATCGGCGACTTCATCTTCAGTCCGCTGGCCATCGGCTGGCACGCCGGCAACTGGCACTGGCTCGCAGCCGTCGACGTGTACCTGCCCACCGGCCGCTACGACAAGGACGCACTGGCCAACATCGGCCGCAACTACGTCACCCTCGAACCGCTGTTCGCCTTCACCTACCGCAACCCGCAAGGCTACGAGTTCTCGATGAAGACCATGTTCGACCACAACTACGAGAACACCGACACCCGCTACCGCTCCGGCAACGAACTGCACGCCGACTTCGTCGCCGCCAAGCACTTCGGCAACTGGGGCGTGGGCATCGGCGGCTACAGCTACAGGCAGGTCAGCGGCGACAGCGGCGCCGGCGCGGTGCTCGGCGACTTCAAGGGCCGCGCCACGGCGCTGGGCCCGCAGTTCACCTACACCACGGCCAGCGGCCTGAACGTCCAGGGCCGCTACCAGCACGAGTTCGACGTGCGCAACCGCCCGGAAGGCGGCAAGTTCTGGCTCAACGTCGCCATCCCTCTCTGATTCGCTTTTCAACTGCCAAGGAGTCTTCCCAATGAGCGACATTCAACTGCTGCCCCAAGTGCAGGCGTTCCTGCAGCGCGAGCACGGCCACTTCATCGACGGCGCTTACCGCGCCAGCGCCTGCGCCGGGCGCCTCCCGGTCGTCAATCCGGCCACTGGTGAGGCCATCGCCCAGGTCGCGGCGGCGGATGCCGCCGACGTCGAGGCTGCCGTCAGCGCGGCGCGCCAGGCCTTCACGGGAAGCTGGGCGGCGACCTCGCCCTACCAGCGCGGGGTGATCCTCAACCGCCTGGCCGACCTCATCGAAGCCAACGGCGAGGAACTGGCCCAGCTGGAAACCCTGTGCTCGGGCAAATCGATCCACCTGTCGCGGCTGTTCGAAGTCGGCCAGAGCGCGGTGTTCCTGCGCTACTACGCCGGCTGGGCGACCAAGATCAACGGCGAAACCATGAGCCCGTCCTTCCCCTCGCAGGCCGGCGAACAGTACACCGCCTTCACCCGCCGCGAGCCGGTCGGCGTGGTGGCCGGCATCGTGCCGTGGAATTTCTCGGTGATGATCGGCGTGTGGAAGATCGCCGCGGCGCTGGTCACCGGCTGCACCCTGGTGCTCAAACCCAGCGAGTTCACCCCGCTGACCCTGCTGCGCCTGGCCGAACTGGCAGTCGAGGCCGGGGTACCGGCGGGCGTGCTCAATGTGCTCAACGGCAGCGGCGAGGTCGGCGCGCAACTGATCGACCACCCCCAGGTGGCCAAGGTGTCGTTCACCGGCTCGGTGCCGACCGGCCTGAAAGTCGGCCAGGCGGCGATGGCCGCCAACCTCACCCGCGTGACCCTCGAGCTGGGCGGCAAGAACGCCGCCGCACTGCTCCCGGATGTCGATCTCGACGCCGCCATCGGCGGCCTGATCCAGACCGGCTACGTGCACCAGGGCCAGGTCTGCGCCGCGCCGGAGCGGCTCTACGTGCCGCGTTCGCGCCTCGACGAAACCCTGGAGACATTCAGCGCCGCGCTGCAAGGCATGAGCATCGGTTCGCCACTCGACGAAAGCGTGCAGTTCGGCCCGCTGGCCAACCGGCCGCAGTTCGACAAGGTCGTGCGGTTCTTCGAGCTGGCCCGCCGTGAAAGCCGCATCGTCTGCGGCGGCAACGCCCTGGCCCGCCCCGGCTACTTCGTCGAACCGACCCTGGTGCTCGCCAACAGCGCCCAGGATCGCCTGCTCCATGAGGAGACCTTCGGTCCGCTGCTGTGCGTGCTGCCCTACGACGAGGTCGAGCAATTGCCGGGCCTGATCAACGACTCGCCCTTCGGCCTCAGCGCCAGCATCTGGACCAACGACCTGTCCAGGGCGCTGCGCCTGATTCCGCAGATCGAAGCCGGCACGGTATACGTCAACATGCACACCTTCCTCGACCCGTCGGTGCCCTTCGGCGGTATCAAGGCCTCCGGCAGCGGGCGCGAGTTCGGCAGCGCCTTCATCGACGACTACACCGAACTCAAATCGGTGATGATCCGCTACTGACCCTTCTTTCGGGCCGGCGCTCGCCGGCCCTGCCTGTCCTCGCCACCCGCACAGACACGCTATCCGGCTCGGTTTCTGGCGCGGGAAATGCTTGAAATTTCCCGTGATTAATCCTGTGTGCAGAATCCACCCGATTGCGCACCAAAACGATTGGCAAGAACCCGAGAGGTGCCCCGTGAGCGTGCAAAACCTCCACGATTTCGACCACTGGAATCATGCCGTCCATGCCGTGTGCGGGCGCTTCATCACGCAGCGCAGCCCTGAAGACACCTTCATGGGCGATATCCAGCATCACCGACTGGGCGGCCTGAACCTGGCGGATATCCGGGTGAACGCTCGCTCGATCCGGCGCGAACGCGGCAGCGCCACCCGTGGCGATGACCGCTTCTACTTTCTCGTCCTGCAGCGCCAGGGCAGCATGGCGATCGATCGCCCTGCCCGGACCTTCACCTTGCACCCCGGCGACATGGCCCTGTTCGATTCCGCCCAGGCCTTCGAGATGCGGCCGCAGGGGCTGATCAATCAGTTGTCGATCCATCTCTGCCGCGACGCCGTGGACCGGCTCCTGCCCGCCGACGCCTGTCGCTTCGGCAAACTCGAGCGGACCGGGCTCAGCGGCCGCCTGCTGCACGGCATGCTGCAGCAGATCGGCGCGGGGGACATGAACCTGGAGGCTGGCCACGGCCATGGCGTGGCGCTGCAGGATGCCCTGATCAGCCTGCTGCAACCCTCCCTGGGCGGCGACGAACTCCCGGAAGCCGGCCGCCCACTGCGGCGGCTCGCCGAGCGCCTGATCAACGAAACGCTCCAGGCCCCGCCCACGCCGGCCGAACTGGCGGCCCGGCTGAACGTGTCGGTGCGCCAGCTCTACCGCCAGTTCGAACTCGAGGGCGACAGCATCGGCCGCTACATCCAGCGCCAGCGCCTGCACTGCAGCGCGCGCGACCTGGCTCAGAGCGACGGCAATGCCCTGTCGATCACCAGCATCGCCTACAAGTGGGGCTTTACCGACTCGGCGCACTTTTCCCGGGTCTTCAAGCGCCACTACGGCATGCCGCCCAAGGACTACCGCGCGCAAAGCCGGAAAATGGCCGGCTGCAGCCGATAACCCAGGGAATCCCCATGAACATCGCCATCATCGGCGCCGGGGCCATGGGCTGCCTGTTCGCCGCCCGCCTGGCGCTCGGCGGCGCCCAGGTCAGCCTGGTGGAAGTCGACGAGGCCAGCATCGCGGCCATCGCCCGCCACGGCCTGCGCCTGCATGTCGGCGAGCGGCAGCACCCGGTCATCAGGCTGCCCATCGCCCGCGCCGAGAACACCCTGGGCCCGTTCGACCTGCTGATGGTGTTCACCAAGGGTCTGCACACCCGCTCGGCGATCGCCTCGGTGCGCCATCTGCTCGGCCCGGATACCTGGGTACTGACCCTGCAGAACGGCCTGGGCAATGCCGAGTGCATCGCCGAAACGGTGGCGGCCGAGCGCGTGCTGATCGGCATGACCGACGTGCCGGCGGATCTCTCGGCGCCTGGCGTGGTGCACGTGATCGACAGCGGCAAGGTGCGTCTGTGGCGCTATCGGGGCGATTCGGACGCCGCGCCGCGGGCCGTCAGCCAGTTGCTGCGCCGGGCCGGCTTCGACAGCGCCGCGGATCCGGCGGTGCAGTCGGCGATCTGGGAGAAGGTGGCCTTCAACGCCGCCCTCAACGCCCTGTGCACACTGCTCGGGCAACCGGTCGGGGTCATCGGGGCCAGCGCCGACGGCCGCTGGCTGGCCGAGCGGGTGGTCGAGGAAAGCCAGCGCATCGCCGCAGCCGAGGGCATCACCTTCGACAGCGCCCGGGTGCTGGCGCGCATGCAGCGGGTGTATGGCGAACAGGCCGGCCACCGGCCGTCGATGCTGCAGGATCGCCAGGCCGGCAGGCCCAGCGAAATCGAATCCATCAATGGCGCCTTGCTGCGGCATGCCCGCCGGCACCACCTGGCCGCGCCCGTCCTGGAAACCCTCTATCGGCTGGTGCGCCTGGGCGAATGAAACCCCTCAGGCCGCGCCCCGGCGCAGGGTCTGCGAGGGCAGGCAGCCGTAACGCTTGCGGTACAACACGGCGAAGTGACCGAAACTGCCGATGCCGTGGCGCAGCAGGATATCGGTGACGCTGTCGCAGGCCCGGGCCTGCTGCAGCGCCGCATGCACCCGCGCCAGGCGCCGGTTCCTCAGGTAGTCGCTGGGGCTCTGGCCGAGGAACCGGGCGAAGCCGTTCTGCAGGGTGCGCACCGAGACGCCGCCGACCTCGGCCAGCTGCGCCAGCGGCAGGGGCTGTTCCAGGTGCGCTTCGATGTAGTCGCGCACCCGCCGCACATGGCCCGGCAAGGGCCTGCGCCGCTCGTCGTGCAACTCGGCGTGGTAGTTGTGCGGCAACTGGGTGAGCAGCACCGAGACCAGGTAGTCCGACAGCGCCGTGCCGAATACCGCCGGCTGCCTGTCCGGTTCGCCGTGCTGGCACAGGCCGCAGATGTAATCGAGGGTCTGGCTGATCACCCGCAGCCCCGGATGGTCGGCCTCGACACTGATATCGAACACCAGCGGCCGGTTCAACGGTCGATCCAGCAGGTGCTGCAACTGCCGCTCCATGGCCTCGCGGGCCACCCGCAGGATCAGGCTGCGGCAGTCGCGGTCGGTGCGGATGTAGCTGTGCTGCGAGGGCGAGGAGACGGTCAGGCTGCCGCGCCGCAGCACCGCGCTGTGCTGGCCGAGGCGGATCAGCCCGCCGCCCTCCAGGGTGATACGCACCAGGTAGAAGCGTTCGATATCGCCGGCATCGATCTCGACGCTGGCGCCGTAGTGCAGGTCGAACAAGGCCGCGTCGCCGAAGAACACCCCATACAGCTCGGAATTCAGCGATTCCCCCGTCGGCATGTTCATGTGGTGCGGCCACAGGCAGCGGCTGACCGCGTCCTTGACCTCCTTGAAACCGCCGGAACTCATGAGTTTGTGCTGCCGCAAGTGATCGAACATGTTTCGTACCACGTAAGCAAATTCGATGACCGACCGCGACCAGGGCATCGGCTCACGGTCAACAATTCACGTGAATCAGAAAGCAATATCCATACCGCCAGCCGCCTGTCGACAGTCGCCGCGCTGGCTGTCACGGGCCGTGGCGCCAGGGCTTGCCGGGCCTGTGAGGCCAACCGCCCTGCTCGCCGGAGCGCACCAAAACGGGTAGCCCCTCGCCCTGGCGGTACCGCAATGCGTCACCAGGGGTGACAGCGGCGGCCCGCGCCATTGAGTTGCGCCTGGCGAATCGCCGTTGCGTGTTTCGATCAGCGCCAGCCGGCAGCCCCTGCCTAGAATCGGGCCAAGCCCCCATGCCGGCTGCGCCCAGCGTGCGTGGCGGCCTGGCGCCCGGCGTCCCTGATCGATGGCACACGGAGATGACAGCATGAAGAGCTTCACTCGCGCTCTACCGTTACTCGCTTGCGCGGCCCTGCTGGGGTTCGGCAACCCGGCAAGCGCCAAGGAGTTGCCAACCATTCGCGTCGGCTGGTCGATTCCCGCCGAGGAAATGAAGTACTGGATGATGCGCCGCGCCGACGCCTTTCCCGAACTGGGCACCGCCTACCGTATCGAGTGGACGCAGTTCCAGGGCACCGCGCCGATGGTCCAGGCGATGCTCGCCGGCGCGCTCGACTGCTCTTCCCAGGCGCCGCTGTCGCTCGCCCAGGGCGCCTTGTCCAGTGGCCTGCAGGCCTATGTGATCGCCCAGCACGTGGCCGAGGCGCCGGGTTCGTTCTCGCTGTACTGGGCCGTGCGGGAAGACTCGCCGATCAAGAGCATCGCCGACCTCAAGGGCAAGACCGTCGGCGTCAACGTCTACGGCTCGGGTTCCTACGGCCAGATGGCCATGCTCCTCAGGCACCATGGGCTGGACCCGAGCAAGGACATCCGCCTGGTGGAGACCGGCTTCCCCGGCTCCGAAGCCGCGCTGCGCGCCGGACGCATCGATGCCGCGGTGATGAACCAGCCTTTCGCGGTGAGGGCCGAAACCAAGGGCGGCATCCGCAAGCTGTTCGCCCTCTCCGACCTGATGCCCAACACCGTGCACCTGCTCGAGGTGTGCCGCAAGGACTTCGTCGATGCCAACCCCGAACTGGCCAGGCACTACCGGGCGGACCTGCAGAAAGCCATGAGCCTGCTGCAGGCCGACCGCCAGCAGACCATGGCGGTGGTGTCGGAAGTGACCCGCGCGCCCACCGAGCTGCTCGACCAGTACCTGCTCAAGGACAACGACTTCGCCCGCGACCCGCAGGCCCGGCCCGACTTCGCCGGCATGCAGAAGATGTTCGACCAGTACCTGGAAGTCGGCCTGCTGAATGCCCCGCTGCAGGTCGAGCAATTCCGCCCCGGCATGCTGTTGCAGCCCTGAAGGGAGAGTGAAGGCATGACCCGCCCGAGCATGATCAGCATCACCCAGCTGTGCAAATCCTTCTACACCGCCGACCGCCACACGCACATGGCGCTCGACGACATCAACCTGGAGATCGGCGAGGGCGAGTTCGTCTCCATCCTCGGCCCCTCCGGCTGCGGCAAGTCGACCCTGCTGTACATGCTCGGCGGCTTCGTCGCGCCGAGCGCCGGCACCCTGGTCGCCCAGGGCAAGACCATCAGCGGGCCGGGGCCGGATCGTGGCCCGGTGTTCCAGGAGTTCGCCCTGTTCCCCTGGAAGACCGTGATCGGCAACGTCATGTACGGCCTGCGCGAACAGGGCGTCGGTCGCCGCGAAGCCCGCGAGCGGGCGATGGCGCTGCTGAACAAGGTCAACCTGGCGGACTACGCCGACTTCTATCCCAAGGAACTGTCCGGCGGCATGCGCCAGCGCGTGGCCATCGCCCGCACCCTGGCCTACGACCCGGCGATCCTGCTGATGGACGAACCCTTCGGCGCCCTCGACGCGCACACCCGCACGGTGCTGCAGAACGAGCTGCTGGAGATCTGGGAGCGCGACCGCAAGACGGTGATGTTCGTCACCCATGGCGTCGACGAAGCGGTGTTCCTCTCCGATCGCGTGGTGGTGATGACCCGTTCCCCCGGGCGGATCAAGGAAATCATCGACATCGACCTGCCGCGGCCACGGGTGCGCAGCGAACTGCTGGTCAACCGCCGCTACCAGGACTACATCGTCCACCTCGAGCAGTTGATCGAAGACGTCCACCTCGAGGCCTGCAGCGTATGAGGGCCGGTCATTACCAGCTGTTCGGCAGGCTCGGCCCGCTGCTGGTGGTGCTGGCGCTGCTGCTGATGTGGGAAATGGCGGCGCGCTGGATGCAGCTCGACGGTTTTCCCACCGCAGGAGAAGCCTTGCGCCAGTTACCGGTGATCCTCACTGACGGCCAGGCCCTGAGCGGTATCGGCGACTCGTTGCGGCGCATGGCCTGCGGCATCGCCCTGGCCCTGGCGTTCGCCGTGCCCGTGGGCCTGTGCATGGGCCGCAGCGAAACCCTGGCGCGCCTGCTCAACCCGCTGCTCAGCGTGATCTATCCGATTCCCAAGGCGGCGCTGATGCCGATGGTGATGCTCTGGTTCGGCATCGGCGACCTGTCGAAGATCCTGGTGATCTTCCTCGGCGTCAGCCTGCCGCTGCTGTTCCACAGCTACCACGGCGCCCGCGGCATGGACGAGAAACTGCTCTGGTCGGCCGCGGCCATGGGCATGGGCGCGCCGGCGCGGCTGTTCAAGGTGGTGCTGCCGGCCGCCCTGCCCGACGTCCTGCTGGGCTGCCGCGTCGGCCTGTCGATGGCGCTGATCGTGATGATCAGCTCGGAGATGATCGCCCGCCAGTCCGGCGCCGGCGACCTGCTGTTCAACGCCATGGACATGGCGCTGTACCCCGACGTGTACGCCATGATCCTGATCCTCGCCACCCTGGGTTTCCTCCTCGACTGGCTGTTCGAGCGCCTGCGCCGACGCCTGACCCACTGGGCCGAAAGCCGCCAGGACAGCCACACCGGAGCGACCTCATGAGACGCCTCGCCAATTCGTTACTGCCCCTGATCCCCCTGCTGCTGTTGGCGCTGGTCTGGGAAGCGAGCACCCGCCTCGGCTGGGTGGCGGCCAACCTGCTGCCCGCGCCCAGCGCCGTGCTGCTGCGCCTGGCGCAGTTGCTGCCGCAGGCGGAATTCCTCTTCCACCTGCAGCAGACCCTGATCCGCCTGCTCGGCGGCTTCGCCATCGCCCTGGTGTTCGGCGTGGGCATCGGCCTGCTGGCCAGCCGGGTGGCCGGCGGCCTGCTGGAAACCGTAATCCGCGTGCTCGCGCCGATTCCGAAGATCGCCTTCTACCCGGCTTTCGTACTGATCTTTGGTTACGACCATGCATCCAAGATCGCGCTGGTGGTGGCCGACGCGATCTTCCCCATTCTGCTGGCAACCTTCCATGGCGCCCGCTCGGTGGAACCCAAGCTGTTGTGGTCGGCCCGCGCCGCCGGAACGGGCCGCACCGCCAGTCTATACCGGGTGGTGCTGCCAGCCACCTTGCCAGCGATTCTCACCGGCTGCCGGATCAGCCTGCTGATCGCCTGTGTGACGGTGTTCCTGGCCGAGATGATCTCCTCCACCGACGGCCTCGGCCATCTGCTCAGCCTGGCCGCCCGCTCGTTCCAGATGGTCGACATGTTCGTGCCATTGATCGTCATCTCGCTGATCGGACTGCTGCTCAACGTCACGCTGCAATACACACGCAAGTACCTGCTTCGGGGCCAATCCTGAAGCCTGATCGTTAACCGCCAACGGCATCTGGCCGATCTCCTTTCTCTGCCGCACATGCGGTGGACGGGAGCCGGCTGCCAAAAAAACAGGAGTCGCAACATGAAAATCTGTGTTCTGGGTGGAGGGCATGGCTGCTACGCAGCCGCCGTGGAGCTGAGCGAAGCGGGGCATCAGGTGAATTTCTGGCGGCGTGACAGCGCGGCATTCGCGGCAATCCGCGACCAGAGCGGCATTCAGGTACGGGATTATCGCGGCACCCGACTGCTGCCACTGGGCGACAGCAATAGTGGCCTGCAGCTGATCGATCAATTGGACGCTGCCGTGGATGGCGCAGAATTGATCGTCATCCCACTGCCCTCGACCACCCACCAGGATCTGGCCCAGGAACTGGCGCCGCTGCTGCAGAGCGGCCAGGTGGTGTTCCTGCCCCCGGGCACCTTCGGCAGCTACCTGTTCGCCAAGGCCATGGCCGACGCCGGCAATTCCGCCGAGGTGGCCTTCGCCGAAACCGGCACCCTGCCCTACCTGGCCCGCAAGCACGGCCCCGCTGAGCTGGTGATCAGCTGCTATGCCACGCGCCTGCCCACCGGCGTATTCCCGGCGCGCCTGAGCGAACAGGCCTTCACCGTACTGTGCGCCGCCTACCCGAGCGTCGAGCCGATCGAAGACGGCCTGTCCGGCGCACTGATGAATGCCGGGCCGATCATCCACCCGCCGCTGATCATGATGAACGCCGGCCCCCTGGAACACTTCGAGCGCTGGGACATCCACAACGAAGGCACGCAACCGTCGATTCGCCGGGTCACCAACGGCCTGGATGCCGAGCGCATGGCCGTACGCGAAGCCCTGGGCTACGGCGCGCCGCACTTCCCCCTGGCCGACCACTACGCCAGCGACGGCGACGAGTGGATGTACGGGCGTGGCGCCCACGGCAAGCTCACCGACAGCGGCGACTGGCGCGAGGACATCGACCTGCAGCGCCACCGCTACATGCTCGAGGACACCCGCCTGGGCCTGTCGCTGCTGGTCTCGGTCGGCCGCTGGGCCGGCGTGCCGACGCCGATCGCCGCCGGGCTGCTGGCCATCGCCTCGGCCGTCGCCGAACGCGACCTCTACGCCGAAGGCCGGACCCTGGAAAACCTCGGCCTGGCGCAACTGTCCCGCGAACGCATGCAGCACCTGCTGCGCGAAGGGGTGCTGCCATGAAAACGGTGCATATCCTCGGCGCCGGGCGCATGGGCCAGGGCATGGCCCTGGCCTTCATCCAGGGCGGCCTGCCGGTGGTGCTGATCGACGTCAAACAGCGCGGCCCGCAGGCCAGCGCCGCCTACGCCGACCAGGTGCGCGAGGCCATCGCCCGCGAACTGCGGGCCAAGGTCGCGCTCGGGCGCCTGACCCAGGCGCAGGTGGACATCGCCCTGGCGCGGCTCAGCGTGTTGCCACGCCAGGGCTGCGAAACGGCGCTGGCCGAGGCGCGCTACCTGTTCGAAGGCGTGCCGGAAGTGCTGGAGATGAAACGCGAGCTGTTCGCCTGGCTCGGCGCCTGCATTCCCGCCGATGCACGGGTCGCCTCCACCACCTCGACCTTCCTGGTCAGTGAGCTGGCGACCTGCATCAGCGGGCCGCAACGCTTCATCAACGCCCACTGGCTGAACCCGGCGGACCTGATGCCGCTGGTGGAAGTCAGCCGTAGCGACAGCACCGATCCCGCGGTGGTCAGCGACATGCTCGAGCTGCTGCGCAGCATCGGCAAGGTGCCGGTGGTCTGCTCCGCCTCGCCCGGCTACATCGTGCCGCGCATCCAGGCCCAGGCGATGAACGAGGCGGCGCGCATGGTCGAGGAAGGCGTGGCCAGCACCGCGGACATCGACCAGGCCATCCGCGTCGGCTTCGGCCTGCGCTTCGCCGTGCTCGGCCTGCTGGAATTCATCGACTGGGGCGGCGGCGACATCCTGTTCTACGCCTCGAAGTACCTGTCCGGCCAGCTCGGCGAACGCTTCGACTGCGCCGATATCGTCCGTGAAAACATGGCCAGGGGTCGCAACGGCCTGCGTGACGGCCAGGGCTTCTACGACTATGCCGGCCGCGATACCGACGCCTACAAGGCGCAGCGCATGCAGGACTTCTTCCGCCTGCTGGATGCCACGGGGCTCACCGCGCGCTTCGACCAGGCGCTGGAAAACCAGGGCTGAACAGTCAGTCAAGCGTTTGGCCCTGGCCCTGTAGGCGCCGCGACCCCGCGGCGAATCGTGGCCATACCGCGATTTCTGCAGCATGGCCGCCATCGCATCGCGCCGGGGTCGACGCTCCTACGCGCGGGGATCGCTCTTCTGTAGGGGCCCCTGCTCCTACAGAAACCTTATCTGATCGGCATCAGGCTGAACGGGGCGGGCAGGTGCGCGCGCCTGCCGCGCGTCAGTGTGCCGCTGCCGGCCGGCGGCGCGGCGGGTGCCGGAATTAGTAGAAATGTCTATGATTGCCCGTCCACGTTCACAAAGCAGCCCCCTTCATGTCCATCCCCAAGAAACGCCGCGGTCGTTACAACCCTGCCAGCGAAGATTTTCACAAGGAAGAGTTTCCCTTCTACTGGCTGGCGCGCGTTCACGGGCGCTACTCCATGGCCATGGAGAAGCTGCTCAAGCGGATCGACCTGGACATCCCGCGCTGGCGGGTGCTGAACATCCTCTTCGAGAACGACAACTCGAGCATCTCGGAAATCTCCGAACACGCCGTGGCCAAGCTGTCCACCATCACCAAGATCGTCTACCGCATGAAGGACGACGGCCTGGTGGAAACCAGCCAGAGCGCCCAGGACGGCCGCGTCACCCAGGTCAGCCTGACCGCGGCCGGACGCCAGGCGTTCTTCGCTATGCACGAACTCACCGACGAATTGTTCCACAAGAGTTTCCAGGGCCTGAGCGAAGCCCAGCTGCGCAAACTCAACCAGGTGCTGGCGAGCATTTTCGCCAACCTGCCGGAACACTGAGCCCCCGTCGACAGGCGCGCCCGACGGCTCGTCGCGGCACCGTTCATCGCCGTTTGCCCTCCCAGCGCCAGCCCCCTAGAATGCCGCGATGCAAAACGACCTCGACCAGCGACTCACAGCCCTGAACCCAGCCCAGCACCATGCGGTCACCACACCGCCTGGACACCAGTTGGTGCTGGCCGGTGCCGGCTCCGGCAAGACCCGCGTACTGGTGCACCGTATCGCCTTCCTGATCCAGCGGCTGGATATCTCGCCGCACAGCATCCTGTCGGTGACCTTCACCAACAAGGCCGCCGCCGAGATGCGCCACCGCATCGAAGAGGTTCTGGGACAGAGCCCGGCGGGCATGTGGGTCGGCACCTTCCACGGCCTGGCCCATCGCCTGTTGCGCGCGCACTGGCAGGAAGCCGGCCTGGCCGAGAACTTCCAGATCCTCGACTCCGACGACCAGCAGCGCCTGGTCAAGCGGGTGATCCGCGAGCTGGGCCTCGACGAGCAGCGCTGGCCGCCGCGCCAGGCGCAGTGGTTCATCAACGGGCAGAAGGACGAAGGCATCCGCCCGCAGGGCATCCAGGCCAGCGGCGACCTGTTCCTGGCCACCATGCGCGGCATCTACGAGGCCTACGAGGCCGCCTGTGCCCGCGCCGGGGTCATCGATTTCTCCGAGTTGCTGCTGCGCGCCCTCGACCTGTGGCGCAATAACGATGGATTGCTCAAGCATTATCAGAAACGCTTCCGCCATATCCTGGTGGACGAGTTCCAGGACACCAACGCCGTGCAGTACGCCTGGCTGCGCCTGCTGGCCAGGGGCGGCGACAGCCTCATGGTGGTCGGCGACGACGACCAGTCGATCTACGGCTGGCGCGGGGCGAAGATCGAGAACATCCAGCAGTTCTGCGATGACTTCCCGAATGCCGAGACGATCCGCCTGGAGCAGAACTACCGCTCCACCGCCGGCATCCTCAAGGCCGCCAACGCCCTGATCGCCAACAACCAGGGGCGCCTGGGCAAGGAGCTGTGGACGGAAGACGCCGACGGCGAGCCGCTGAGCCTGTATGCCGCCTTCAACGAACACGACGAAGCCCGCTACGTGGTCGAATCGATCGAGGACGCCCTGCGCAAGGACGGCCTCAAGCGCAGCGAGATCGCCATCCTCTACCGCTCCAACGCCCAGTCGCGGGTGCTCGAAGAGGCGCTGCTGCGCGAACGCATCCCCTACCGAATCTACGGCGGCCAGCGCTTCTTCGAGCGCGCCGAGATCAAGAACGCCATGGCCTACCTGCGCCTGATCCACCAGCGCGGCAACGACGCGGCCCTGGAACGGGTGATCAACGTGCCGGCCCGTGGCATCGGCGAGAAGACCGTGGAAACCCTGCGCCAGTTCGCCCGCGGCAACGAGCTGTCGCTGTGGGCGGCGCTGCACGAGGCGGTGGGCACCAAGGTCATCGGCGGCCGCGCCGCCAGCGCGCTGAACGCCTTCGTCGAACTGGTCGACAGCCTGGCGCTGAAGGTCGAAGGCCTGCCGCTGCACAGCATGGCGCAACTGGTCATCGAACAGTCCGGGCTGCTCGCCTACCACCGCGACGAAAAGGGCGAGAAGGCCCAGGCGCGGGTGGAAAACCTCGAGGAACTGGTGTCCGCCGCGCGAGCCTTCGACTCCTACGAAGGCGCCGAGGGCGACGAGGCGCAGAGCCCGCTCGCCGCCTTTCTCGACCACGCCTCGCTGGAGGCCGGCGACAGCCAGGCCGGCGAGCACGAGGACAGCATCCAGCTGATGACCCTGCACAGCGCCAAGGGCCTGGAGTTCCCCCAGGTGTTCCTGGTCGGCATGGAAGAAGGCCTGTTCCCGCACAAGATGAGCCTGGAAGAGCCCGGCCGCCTGGAAGAAGAACGGCGCCTGGCCTATGTCGGCATCACCCGGGCCATGCAGAAACTGGTGATCAGCTACGCCGAGACCCGGCGCCTGTACGGCAGCGAGACCTACAACAAGGTCTCGCGCTTCGTGCGCGAGATCCCGCCGCAGCTGATCCAGGAAGTGCGCCTGTCCAACAGCGTCAGCCGCCCCTTCGGCGCCGGCAATCGAGGCATGAGCGGCAGCAACCTGTTCGCCGGCAGCGCCGTACCGGACACCCCGTTCAGCCTCGGCCAGCGCGTCCGCCATTCATTGTTCGGCGAAGGCACCATCCTCAATTTCGAGGGTGCCGGCGCCCAGGCACGGGTGCAGGTGAATTTCGAAAGCGAGGGCAGCAAGTGGCTGATGCTGGCCTACGCCAAGCTGGAAGCGCTGTAAGAGCCGAAAACGGCGCTGAAAGGCTGGAGGCAGAACGACGAGCATGTCGGAGCAGGCCTCTTCGTCCAGCTTCCAGCCTCCAGCGCCTTTCATCGAATGACAAGATCCACCCCAACTGGAGATCCACCCGATGAACCGCCGCAATCTGTTCGGCGCCGCCGTGGCGCTGCTGGCCGCCCTCGGCCTGGCCGGCTGCAAGGAAGACGCCCCCGCTGCCCAGCAGGACGCCGCCGCTGGCAAAGCCGCCGAGACCTTCCACTGGAAGATGGTCACCTCCTGGCCGAAGAACTACCCGGGCCTGGGCACTGCCGCCGAGCGCCTGGCCGAACGCATCAACGCCATGAGCGCCGGGCGCCTGACCATCAAGGTGTACGCCGCCGGTGAGCTGGTGCCCGCCCTGGAAGTGTTCGACGCGGTCTCGCGCGGCACCGCCGAGATCGGCCACGGCACGCCCTACTACTGGAAAGGCAAGGTGCCGGCCGCGCAGTTCTTCACCTCGGTGCCCTTCGGCCTGTCCACCCTGGAAATGAACGCCTGGCTGAGCAAGGGCGGCGGCCAGGCGCTGTGGGACGAGACCTACGCCCCGTTCGGCGTGAAACCGCTGGCGGCGGGTAACACCACCATGCAGATGGGCGGCTGGTACAACAAGGAAATCAACTCGCTGAACGACGTCAAGGGCCTGAAGATCCGCATGCCCGGCCTGGGCGGCGAAGTCTGGAGCAAGCTCGGCGCGATCACCGTCAACCTGCCCGGCGGCGAAATCTTCACCGCCCTGCAGACCCACGCCATCGATGCCACCGACTGGGTCAGCCCGTACAACGACCTGACCTTCGGCCTGCACAAGGCCGCCAAGTACTACTACTACCCGGGCTGGCAGGAGCCCAACGCGGTGGTCGAGTCCATGGTCAACCAGAAGGCCTTCGACAGCCTGCCCGCCGACCTGCAGGCCATCGTCGTCGAAGCCGCCAAGGCCGCGACCCTGGACATGATGGACGACTACGTCTACCACAACGCCGGCTCGCTCGAACAACTGAAGCAGCAGGGCGTGCAGATCAAGCGCTTCCCGGACGACGTGCTCGCCGCCATGCAGCGCGAGTCCCAGGTGGTGCTGGACGAACTGGCGGCACAGAGCGAACTCAACGGCCGCATCTGGGCCTCGCTGAAAGCCTTCCAGGAACAGGTCACGCCGATGCATGCCCTGTCCGAGCAGGAACTGTACAACTGGCGCTGAGCGGCGCCCGGGAGCCTCGACCGCGGCGCGATGCGATCGGGGTCACGGCCACCGATCGCCGCGGGGTCGCGGCGCCTGCCCGGGTCGCGCCAGCGCCGGGATGCCCTGATCCCGGCGCTGCGCACAAAGAGCAAAAGCCCGAAACACTCTGGCGCTGGTCATGGCCGTCGAGCACGGGCAAGATGCCCCGCAGAATTCCGACAACCAAGAGAAAACCGATAATGCAGCGTTTCCTCAGTATCGCCCTGGTGCTCTGCCTGGGCCTGTCCTTCAGTTTCCACGCCGATGCCAAACGTTTTGGCGGCGGCAAGTCGTTCGGCGCCGCGCCGAGCCACCAGTCGCGCCAGGCCACCCCACCTGCGCAGGCCAACGCCAATGCCGCCGCGCCGGGCCGTACCCCGGCTGCCGCCAGCGGCGCTTCGCGCTGGCTCGGCCCGCTGGCCGGCCTTGCCGCCGGTGGCCTGCTGGCCTCGATGTTCATGGGCGACGGCTTCGAAGGCCTGCAGATCATGGACATCCTGATCTTCGGCCTGATCGCCTTCCTCCTGTTCCGCTTCCTCGCCGCCCGTCGCCAGCAGGCTCAGCCCGCCGCCGCCCACGGCGCGCCGTTCCAGCGCGAAGCCCATGACCAGCCGGCCCGGCCATCGATCTTCGGTGGTAGCGGCAATGCCGTGATCAAGCCGGTGATCAACGCCCCGGCCTGGTTCAACGAGCAGAGCTTCGTCAATGCCGGGCGCGAGCACTTCCTCAGCCTGCAGCAGCACTGGGACGCCGACGAAATGGACAAGATCGCCGAGTTCGTCACCCCGCAACTGCTGGAATTCCTCAAGCGCGAGCGCGCCGATCTGGGTGACGGCTTCCAGTCCACCTACATCGACAACCTCGAGGTGCAGCTCGACGGCGTCGACGATCAGGCCGACAAGACCATCGCCACCCTGACCTTCAGAGGCCTGTCGAAGACCTCGCGCTTCGACCAGGGCGAAGCCTTCAGCGAAAGCTGGCGCCTGGAACGCGCCACGGGCGAGAACCAGCCCTGGCTGGTCGCCGGTATCCGCCAGAACGGCTGATCGCTGACGCAGCACACAAAACCCGGGCTTTGCCCGGGTTTTTTATGGCTTGGAGAGCGCCGCGGGCGACGTGACACGCTCCCCCCGGGAATTTTTTCCGACTTGTGGCTATTTTCCATTCAGCGTAAAAAGCTGCGCTATCGAGGACAGTAGTGAGTCAGAGGCTGAGCGAAGCCCGCTCCTTCCTGCCGCCCAACCCGAACGTGCCAACCTTCAAGCTGGAGCCCCCATGGAAGAAGTCATCGAACAGCTGCGTGAACTGAACGAACCCGTGCCGGTGCCATTGGAGTTGCCGGATGAGGAACTGCTGGTGGAAATCGAGGAGCAGATCCTCATCAACCTGCCG
This sequence comes from Phytopseudomonas dryadis, assembly GCF_004327355.1. Lineage (GTDB taxonomy): Bacteria > Pseudomonadota > Gammaproteobacteria > Pseudomonadales > Pseudomonadaceae > Aquipseudomonas > Aquipseudomonas dryadis. Next base: position 52,095 of record NZ_QJUM01000016.1, on the reverse strand, counting down.
TTCGAACTGCGCGAGTTCCTGCTCAAGGTCAGCGATGTGGTCTACGGCCGCCTGGAACCGGTCACGGTCACCGACCCGCAATCGCACACCTACCTGCCCGAGGTCGCCTCGGTGGCCTGGTCGCTGGGCGTACCGCGCGAACTGGTGCCGATCTGCGAGGATCACGGCAACTACTACTGCGTGGAGCAGGACGGCACCGTGCTGCTCTGGGACGGCGAAGAGGAAGACCTCACCGACGAAAGCTGGGACTCGGTCTGGCACTGGGTGCGCGAGGTCTGGCTGGAGGAATAACAGCTGCAAGCTGCAAAACAAGTATCCAGCGATGGTCAGAGCTCGGGTAGCCTGGCGTTGAGCGCAGCGATACCCAGGGAACTGCAAGCACTTCACTCAGTGACCCGTTGCAGGAGCGCAAACGCAAAGCCCCGTGCTCGCTTTCGCGAACACGGGGCTTTTTCTTGCAGCTTGTGGCTTCAAGCTTGCCGCTGCCTCAGTGATGCCCGGGTGTCTCGGGCTTGTCCAGCGTTTCGAACAAGGCGATCTGCAGGCGTGTGTGCACGCGGATGAACCAGCGCCACAGCACGGCCACCACCCCGGCGGCGACCACGCCGACCAGCAGCAGCATGTCGTTGGACGGCAGGATGCTCGACGACAGCGCCGTCAGCAGCACCATGATGCCGACCAGCGACAGCAGTGGAATCACCTCGGAAATCACCTTGCGTACCCGCGCCGTGTGGCGGCCGGCCTTCTCCTGGCGCACGCCCATCTCGGCGAGCAGCATGGACAGCGCCTTGATCTTGCGGTACGCGGCGATCAGGCACGGCAGCGACAACAGCAGGGCCGCGCCCCAGATCAGCGCCTTGCGCAGATTCTCCTGATCCAGCCACTGGGCCAGCCAGGCACCGATCTGCGTGGCGAAGAAGGCGATGCCGAGGAAGATCGCCACCACGAACGCCAGGTTGACCAGCACCTGCAGGACGATCTTGCGGATCATCCCGGCGAGTATCGCGCCCTGGCCTTGCGGCTGGATGCTGCGCAGCCATTCGCCGTACAACGAGAAGACCCGCGAGACCCGCTGCGGCATGGCCTTGCCCAGGCTCAGGGCCAGGGGGTCGGCGGCGCGGATCAGGTACGGCGTGGTCAGGGTGGTGATCACCGAAACGGCCACCGCCACCGGGTAGAGGAAGTCGCTGGTCACCTGCAGGGTCATGCCCAGGGTGGCGATGATGAAGGAGAACTCGCCGATCTGCGACAGGCCCATGCCGACGCGCAGCGAGGTGCGCCCGTCGTTGCCGGCGATGAACGAGCCGATGCTGCACGAGAATACCTTGCCGACGATCACGGCCACGGTGATCACCGCGATCGGCCAGGCGTATTCGACCAGCACATGAGGGTCGAGCAGCAGGCCGATGGCGACGAAGAAGATGGCGCTGAACATGTCGCGCACCGGCTCGACCAGACGCTCGATCTGCACCAGTTGGCGCGACTCGGCCATGATCGCGCCGATCAGGAAGGCGCCCAGCACCATGCTGTACTCCAGCTTGACCACCAGCAGGCAGAAGCCGAAGCACATGCCCAGCACCGCGACCAGCAGCATCTCGTTGCTTTCGAACTTGGCCACGTAGGCGAGGATGCGCGGCACCAGGATGATGCCGATGACCAGGGCGACGATCATGAACAGCGACAGCTTGCCGACGGTGGCGAACACCTCGCCGGTTTCCACGCTGCCGCTCAGGGCGATACCGGAGAGCAGGGCGATGATGCCGATACCGAGGATGTCCTCGACGATCAGCACGCCGAAGATCAGCTGGGCGAAGCGCTCGTTCTTCATCTTCAGGTCGCTGAGCGCCTTGATGATGATGGTGGTCGAGGAAATCGCCAGGATCGCGCCGAGGAACAGCGAATCCATGGTGCTCCAGCCGAAGTAGCGGCCGATCTCGAAACCGATCCAGATCATCAGGATGATTTCCAGGAACGCCGCGATGAAGGCGGTGGCGCCGACGTTGAACAGCTTGCGCAGGCTGAATTCCAGCCCCAGGCAGAACATCAGGAAGATCACCCCCAGCTCGGCCAGGGTGCGGATGGTCTCTTCATCGTGGATCAGGCCGAACGGCGGGGTGTGCGGGCCGATGAGGAAGCCGGCGAGGATGTAACCGAGCACCACCGGCTGCTTGAAGCGGTGGAACAGCACGGTGACCACGCCGGCCACCAGCATGATCACCGCTAGATCCTGGATGAAGCTGATGGCATGCATGAGAGCTGCTCCTTGTTCAATAGGTCTGCTGAGGTTCGGCGCAGGCCGGGCGGCACACCGCAACAGTTCCCGGACAGGCACGAGCGCGCACGGGCGGCTGCTCGATGGCTCTCGTGAGCCTGTTGGAAATGGGGGTTATCGGCCCGTTGCAAGGCAACGTCGACCGCAGGTTAACATCCGATCCATGGCCGCCGCGACCCCGCAATATCAAGAAACATTTGCCCGGAAACCGCCGGGGGGCGCGCCTCGCTCGGCCCGCCGCGCCGCGACGCAACGAAGACGTTCACGGCATTGCGCGGGTCACCCGCACGACCCGGTTCGACAGCGCCCGAGCTCCACGGAGCCTGGTTGCGATCGATCGGCAGCGGCCACGGCGGCATGGATGCTGTCGCCCTGGCCATGCACTGCATGCGCGCCCATCTGGAACAGCTGACGACGCTCCCGACACCGATGACCGACCCACCCCCGATGGATGGATAAGGCGCCATCCACCCCGCTCGAACATCATCCTGGGAAAGGCCGTAGCCTGGGTCGAGCGCAGCGATACCCAGGGCACCATTTACCGGATGCCGCTGCGCTCGGCCCGAGCGACCGGAAAGGCTGTTCGACGCGATAGCCGCCGGGTAGATGACGCCTTTCTCAGCCGCCGGCGGCACGCCATCCGGATCAGCGTTCGTCCCCCTGCGGTTCGGCGCTCACTTTCAGATAGTTGCCGGCCACGCTGATACCGGCGCCGCCATAGCGCTGGCACTGTGGATCGAAGACTTCCAGAACGCGGATGTCCAGTCCCTCGTTGAACAGCTCGACGGCGCAGCCGGAAGCCAGCCCGGCGTCCTGCAGCAGGAAGTAGGTGCGCTCGCCCTGCAGGCGGCCCTGCAGATCGCCAATCGCCGCCGGGCCGTATTCCTCGACCTTGGCCCCGGCGCGTATCGGCGAAAAATGCACCCGGTAGCCACCGTCCGCGGCGCGGCTGATATCCAGGCTGCTCCACGCCGCCGAGCCGGCATAACGCAGGTAGTGACCCTCGATACCGGCCTCCAGGGCCGGATAGTCCACCGCCTCGGCCAGCGAACGCAGGTTGTGCCGGGTAGCCGGGCCTTGCAGGCCATCGGCGACGGCCAGGTTCAGCCAGGCCCGCGCCATGCCGGGCCGCCCCAGGCGCAGGTTGGCCACCACCAGGTTGTTCAGGGCCAGCTCGCGGGCGGCGCTGTCATCCTGTGCGACCCGCCGCAATTGCCGCTCGAATGCCTCGACAGCCTCCTCGAAGCGTCCGGCCTGGTAGGCCGCCGTCCCCTCTTCATTGCACTGGCTGACGCTCGCGCAGGGTATGGGCGCGGCCTGGGCGACGCCGGCCACCAGGGACAGCAGGGCAGAAAACACAAAGGTGCGCATCATGGATCTCGTCCTTGTCAGGCAAATGGGCCATGGCCCGGTGAGTGAAATGCCCCTCGAGCCGCTGCATACGTTGCACCAATCGAGGGAATAGACACAATCCAAGGGCCTGCGCCTGTTATAAACGCTAGGGTTCAGCACGCTGAAACGCCTCTCCCCCCACCCGATCAAGACCCGAGCACACTATGGAACCCGGAAACGCGCAATTGACGATGACTGTCCTGATGACCCCGGACATGGCCAACTTTTCCGGCAACGTGCACGGCGGCACGCTGCTCAAGTACCTCGACGAAGTCGCCTATGCCTGTTCCAGCCGCTATGCCGGACGCTACGTGGTGACCCTGTCGGTGGACCAGGTGACCTTTCGCGAACCGGTGCATGTCGGCGAACTGGTGACCTTCCTCGCCTCGGTCAACTACACCGGACGAACCTCCATGGAAGTGGGCATCAAGGTGATCACGGAAAACATCCGCGAGCGTTCGGTGCGCCACACCAACAGCTGCTTCTTCACCATGGTGGCGGTCGACGAGCAGGGTAAATCGATCGAGGTGCCGCCCCGTCAACCGCAGACCGCGGAAGAACGGCGGCGTTTCGAGCAGGGCCGCCAGCGCCGGGAGATTCGCCAGGAGCTGGAAAACCGCTATCGCGCCCTCAGAGGCGAGTAGCGACGCGGGCTGGCGCGCCTCGCGCCAGCCCTTGAAACATCTTGTATAAAGACCATTTAGTTATAAATAATAATTTAATATAAAATATCGGTCTTTTGGTCGGGCAATCCGGCCGCTTCATCGCCACGCAGTTCTGCGCTGTCTCCCGTGCAGCGCAGGCATGTCAGGCCCTCATGTTCACCGGGAGAGCGCATGCCTCATCACACCCCCCTGATTGCGACCATCGCCGCCGGCTTCGTGCTGGCCTACCTGTTCGGCAGCCTGGCCAACCGCCTGCGCCTGTCGCCACTGGTAGGCTACCTGCTCGCCGGCGTGGTGGTCGGCCCGTTCACCCCCGGCTTCGTCGCCGACAAGGAACTGTCCCACGAAATCTCCGAGATCGGCGTGATCCTGCTGATGTTCGGCGTGGGCCTGCACTTCTCGCTCAAGGATCTGATGTCGGTCAAGCACATCGCCATTCCCGGCGCGGTGGTGCAGATCGCCGCCGCCACGCTGATGGGCATGGCCCTGGCCTGGGCCATGGGCTGGGGCTGGGGCGCCGGCCTGGTGTTCGGCCTGGCGCTGTCGGTGGCCAGTACCGTGGTGCTGCTGCGCGCCCTGGAAGAGCGTCAGCTGATCGACAGCCGGCGCGGCAAGATCGCCGTCGGCTGGCTGATCGTCGAAGACCTGGTGATGGTCCTGGCCCTGGTGCTGCTGCCCGCCCTTTCCGGCGTGCTCGGCGGCATCCCCCAGGGCGACGGCGACAGCAGCATCGGCATGCAGCTGCTGCTCACCCTGGGCAAGGTCACCGCCTTCGTCGCGCTGATGGTGGTGGTCGGCCGCCGGGTCATCCCCTGGCTGCTGGAACGCAGTGCCGGCACCGGTTCCCGTGAACTGTTCACCCTGGCCGTGCTGGCCATCGCCATGGGCATCGCCTATGGCTCGGCCCAGCTGTTCGGCGTGTCCTTCGCCCTCGGCGCGTTCTTCGCCGGGATGATCCTCAACGAATCGGAATACAGCCACAAGGCCGCGGAAGACTCGCTGCCGCTGCGCGACGCCTTCGCCGTGCTGTTCTTCGTCTCGGTGGGCATGCTGTTCAACCCGAGCATCCTGCTCGAGCAGCCGCTGCTGGTGCTGGGGACCTTCCTGGTCATCGTGCTGGGTAAATCGCTGGCGGCCATGGTCATCGTCATGGCCTTCGGCAAACCGCTGAGCACGGCGCTGACCATTTCCGTGAGCCTGGCGCAGATCGGCGAATTCTCCTTCATCCTCATCGGCCTGGGCATCGGCCTCGACCTGGTGCCGGAGGCCGGGCGCGACCTGGTGCTGGCCGGGGCGATCCTGTCGATCCTGTTCAACCCGCTGCTGTTCCTGCTGATCGACCGCCTGCAACCCTGGCTCGATCGCCGCGAGCACACCACGCCGGCCGATCAGGTCAGCGAGGCGGAAAGCGAAGACAACGACCTGCACCCGATCAGCGAAGTCGGCCACGCCATTCTCATCGGCCACGGCCGCGTCGGCAGCCGCATCAGCAAGCGCCTGCGCGAGGAAGGGGTGCCGCTGGTGATCATCGACGACAACCGCACCCGCGCCCAGGAACTGCGCGAGGAAGGCTTCAGCGTGGTGCTCGGCAACGCCGCCAGCACCCACGTGCTGGATCTGGCCAACGTCGCCCAGGCGCGCTGGCTGATGATCGCCATCCCCAACAGCCTGGAAGCCGGCCAGATCGCCATCCATGGCCGCCAGGCCAATGCCGCTCTGGACATCATCGCCCGCGCTCACTTCGACGACGAAGTCGACTACCTGCGCGAGCACGACGCCGATCTGGTGGTGATGGGCGAGCGGGAAATCGCCCGGGTGATGTTCGAGCGCCTGGGCATCCAGCCGCCGGCTACCCGCGCGCAATGAGCGGGATGCCGCGGCCATCGATCCGGGCCGGCGCTTTGCCGGCCCGGATCGGGTAAGCTGGGCGCTCCCCGGTCAACGAGTCCGTTCGGCATGCTGACGCTCGGCAATCTGTTCATCCTGATGCTGCTGGCCGCCGCCGCAGCCTGGCTGTGGCACGGCCATGGCCTGCGCGAGCGCGCGCTGACGCTGGTCAAGCAGCACTGCCGCAAGGCCGATATCGAACTGCTCGACGGCAACGTCGCGTTCCAGCGCCTGGCCATCGTCCGCGATGCCCGGGGCAACCGGCGCCTGGCGCGGATCTACGGTTTCGAATTCACGGTCACCGGCGAGCAACGGCATGCCGGGCGCATCGTCATGTTCGGCGCACGCCTGGGCGCAATCGAACTGGACCCCCACCCGTTCCGTGAGCCGCCCGCGGCAATAGCGACACCGACACCGACACCGACACCGACACCCAGCCAGTCTGGCCAGGTGATCGAACTGCAGCAATGGCGCCGCGATCACCCCACGTCGCGGGAGTGAACGCGCCAACGGGTATTTCCCGCGGCCCCCGGATCGCATACCGTTAACCCGGCCCGGCGGCCTCGACAGCGGATGCCCCGGACGAAATCGATCGAGCGGCAACCCAGGCCAAGGACAGAGTATGGATGCGATCAACGAGCGGAAGTCCCTGGCAACGCTGTTCGCCGGGCTGGGCATCGAGGTCCTCTGGCTCGCCTCCACCCTGGCGCTGCCGATCTGGCTGCCGTTGCCACTGGCGGCGGCGATCTGGCTGCTGCTGTTCCCGCTGCAATGGTGGCAGGATCGGTACCGGGGCCGGGTCGGCTTGCGTACCACCCAGTTGGCGACCGGCTGGACCATCGGACTGGGCTTCGCCCTATGCCTGGCGGTCGATGGCCTGCCCGGTTACCTGCTCGGCTTGTTCAGTATCCTGGCGGGGCTCTATGGCCTCAGCCTGTTCGAGCGCTATGCCGGCCTGCGCCTGACACGCGCCAGGCCCGCCGCTGAACCCTTGCCGCCCGAGGTGATGCCGAGCCGGGGGCGCAGCGCCTGGAACGGCCCGGCTCCGGAGACCACCCCGCAGGGAGAACCGGTGAGAGTGCTCGGTGCCAGCGAGATCGCCATGGGCGGCCCGCAGCTCTGCGACTACCTGCTACCCGACGGCGCCATCATCAGCAATGCCAGCCCTTCGGCGACATTCTCCGAGGATGGCCGCTATTTCGTTTCGCCCGTGCCCAGCCGTGATCGCTGGGGCCTGCTGCTGTACGACCGGCAGGAACAGCGGCTCTATCGATGCCGGGACGAACAGCGCTTCTGGGAGCTGGACCGTGTCGACGACAGGGTCTACGGCCGCCACAGCCCGCTGACCTCCAACGCGCCTGCCAGTGAGTCCCTGGAGACGCTCAAGAACGGCGCCGAGGCGGTGCCGATGGTCAGCATCGCCGATATCCGTGTGGCCCAGGACGAGCTGGACGGGTTCGACCCGGAGCGGGCCGAGGTGCAATTGCCCGCACCGCCGCAGGCGCCCAGGGTGACGAGCCAGCCCTGGCTGCCCCACAGCCTGCGCGAGTTGCCCGACCCGCTGCAGCCACTCCGCAGCCCGGCCGGAGAGCTGCACCTCGACGGCCAGCCCAGCGGGCTGCTGCTGAATGGCCAGGACGCGCCGCTGTGGCGGGCGGACGGCCTGGCGTTCGCCTGCGCCGCCCGCGAGCGCAGCAGCCAGACGCCCGGCTACTGGCTGTGGCAGGCCGACGCCGGCTGGCGTCGCCTGGGCGAACCGCCACGGCCATTAGCCGACGAGGTCCACACCGGCGGCTGTGAACTGCTCGCTCTGGATGCCGATCAATTGGTGTTCAGTACCAGCCTGGGTCATCCATCCTTGAGCGAAGGCCGCTACGGCGCATTGCACAGCTTCAGCTTCGCGCCCCTGGCGGTCGTCGCGGCCACCGACGCGCAGGGGCTCGAGCGCTGGATCGAGATCCCTCTGGCGACCCTGCAACCGCTGCTGGCCCTGGATGCAGGGCACGGGGCGTGCGCAGCGTTTCGCAGTGCTGAACTGTACGACGGCAGCCATCTGCACTGGCAGCGACAGCGGATGGCCACGGACGGACGCTACGCGGCCTATCGATGCCGCATCGGCGACTGGACGCTGCCCGGCGAATGGCTGCTCGATCATCGTCTCGACGAACAGGGCGAACGCATTGCCCTGGTGGCCTTCGCCGACAGCCCGGCGCTGGCTCAGCGCCTGGCCGTCGTCGATGTCCGCGCGCGTCGCCTGCACTACTGCGACGAGGCGCTGCCGGGCTTGCACCTGCAAGGCTTCCGCGAGGGACGCATCCACCTGTTGTGCCTGCGTGGCCGCAGCCTTGTGCATGAGCATCGGCCCGGTCGAGCGGCGCCACCGGGCCGCCTGCAAGGATGCGACTTCCCCCTGCAGGCCGAGGAGGTCGCGCTGGGCCTGACCGAGCGAGCCGAGGAGACCCGTCCGTATTACCAACAGGTGACCCTCGAGTGGCTGGACGGCCGCTGGCAAGCGCGGCCCTCGACGCGGATCGCCACTGTCACGCAGCACGCGCAAGCCGCCAGCGACTACCTGTTGCCCGCCCCGGCAGGTGGCGACAGCGCCTATCTGTTCGGCTTCACCACTCGCTATCGCCGTGAAGCGGCGCACGCACCACATGGCGGGGGCTGGTTGCTCACGGCCTCCGGCTGCGGGATCGGCGACCTGGCTCCGCCGGCCATCTGGTCGGCCGACGGACGCTATCTGGCGCTGTGCCGCTACCTGCCCCGTGGCGCCGAAACGGATCTCAAGCACGATGCCTGGCGCCTGCTGCTGCTCGATTGCCAGGCACGGACACTGCGCCGGTTCAGCGAATCGCTGGGGCAGCAACCGCTGTTCGAGTCCTTCGAGCATGATCTGCAATTCAGCAGCCTGCGCGACGAGGACGGGGACGCCCAAGGCCCACGCCGGCGCTCGGTGTACCGGCTGGAACACCTGCTGCAAGCGCCGGCTCAACCGCTCGGCGCCGCCGGCAAGCAGCGCTGGCTGCCCGCCGAACAGCAGTGCTGGGCTCATTATTGGGCGCGCCAGAGCGTCCCCGTACTGGCAGTCGCGCAACCATGAAATATAGCTTCGGCCTGCTGCTCAGCGCCCTGTCGACGCTGTTGATCGCCACCTCGTCCATCCTCGCGCTGACCGACGCGGGTGCGCTGCTGGCAATCTACCTGGCGCTGTACCTGGCCCTGCCAGCGCTGGCCACGCTGCTGATCGCCTGGGGCTGCTACGCCGTGCGCAACCGGGGCGGCATGCCCGGCAGCATGCATGCGCTGATGCTGCTGCCCAGCCTGGCGGCCGCCTCCATCCTGCCGCTGGGCAGCCTGCTCGCCGAGGCGCGGCAGCATCTCTTCTCCGAACGCCACCCGGCCATCGCCGAAATCCACGTCAACCTCAGCGGCCAGGATCTGTGGATCGATCCCCGGCATACCAGCACCCGCTCGGGCAGCGGCCCGGATCTGCCGCTGGCGGCCGACGCGCCGGAGCGCTTCAGCGTGCTGACCCGCTGGCCGTATACCGAGGAAATCGACCAAGGCCGCTTTCCCTACGACGGCACGCGCCTGAGGGCGGACTACCGCACCTTCCCCCGGCAACTGGGCGGCAGCGGGGAAGGCCCGATGACGCCCGCCCCCCTGCGCCTGACCGCCGCCTACCCCGATGCCCCCGAGCTGGCGCTGGTTCACCAGTACTACCACTATGCCGACCATGTGCAGGTGACTGCCGCCCTGCACCGCGATGCGCGGCTGGAAAGTTCTCGAGCCAGACGCCTGGCGCACGCCCCGGTACTGGTCGCGGCGGCCAACCTCGGCGAGCGGGCCATCGTGCGCATCGAGATCAACGGCCAGCCACTGGCCATGGACATCCGCGAGCGGGCGCTGCTGCCGGTCGACAGCTGCTGGAATGGCTACCCCGACCTGGGGCCGGCATTGCTGCCGCTGGATGCGCCCTGGCGGGTGCGCTGGCAGGAAGCCCGGGCGCCCTACGCCTGGCGCGAGGCCGATGTCACGCTGCCGCCCCAGCCCCTCGACGACGCCCAGCGGCGCACTGCCCGCCTGCCCAGGGTACTGCTGTACTTCGCCCCGGACGGCCAGGTGCTGGCCGAGCGCTTCCAGGAAATCGAACTGGATAACGACCGGATCGGCGTGGTCAACAGCGGCGTGCCCGAGGCCTTGCCAGTGCCCGCGCCCTGCGGTTCGGCGCTGGAGCGCTACAACCTGACGCACGTGGAGCCGCTCTCGCAACCCTGGCTGCGACCACCCCGCCCTCCGCGGGCGGATCGATAACGCGCTACACCCGGCAGGCCGCCATGCCGTGGAGCAGGGGTTCTTTCTCCTCAGCCGCGGCGAAGATCAGCTCCAGCCGCGAATCCTTGCGCCACTCGCTGGCCTGCCAGTGCGGCGCCTGGCCGTCCAGGGCATTGGCCGAGAGCCAGCCGGCGTTGGTCTGCAGCACCAGCTTGGCGCGGCGCCAGGGCAACGACGCCAGCCATTGCTGCACCCGCAGCAACTCGAAGCGCTGGCTGGGATGCCAGCGCCAGCCGATGCTCCAGCCTTCGGGCTGCGCCTGAATCAGGCAGATCGGCTCCTGCGGCGTACGCCAGAGGGTCGCCGGCGCCCTAGGGCCGTCCGGCAGGGACGACCAGTCGCCTGCCGCGCCCTGCACCGGATGGACCATCGGCAATCGCGCCAGGGGCAGTCCCTCCTGGTCCGCCCATAGCAACGCCTGTCGCGGCAAGGCGGCCTCGACACGGGCACGGGCCAGGGCGTCCAGCCCTTCGCCCTTGGTCAGCAGCAGCAGAGCGCCCCGACTCAGGGCTTCGCGCTGGCTGTCCGGCAAGGGCGCGGCGACGGCCAGGGCGGCGGCGTCGAGCACCATCACCAGCGGTTGCACGGCCAGCACGCCATCCCAGGGTGCCTCGGCGAGCTGCTCCAGCAAGCGCAGGGGATGACCGAGGCCGGAGGGTTCGATCAGCAGGCGGTCCGGCCTGGCCTGGCGCAGCAAGCGTCCCAGGCCGACCTGAAACGGCAGGCCATTGACGCAACACAGGCAGCCACCGGCCACCTCGCTGAAACTGACGCCCTCTTCGTCGCGGGCCAGCAACGCCGCGTCCAGGCCGATCTGGCCGAATTCGTTGATCAGCACCGCCCAGCGCTCGTGCGCAGGCCGCTGCGCCAGCAACCGACGGATCAGGCTGGTCTTGCCGGCGCCCAGGGGGCCGGCGATCAGGTGGGTGGGGATCTGTTTCAACATGCGCCCATGGTGCGGTTTTAGCGGGTGCGGGAAAAGGGCGCGCACGCAGATAAACGATGCAAGCCCGGCCATGGATAAGGTTTTCGCAGGAGCAGGGGCGCCTACAGAAGAGCGGCAACCCGCCGCCCGTGTAGGAGCGTCGACCTCGGCGCGATGCGGTGGCGGCCATCCCACAAAACCAGTGGTGCGACCCGCAATCGCCGCGGGGGCGCGGCTCCCACAGGGCCGGGGCAAACCATCGTTTTACGGGCCAAACATTATTAGCCGCGACTTGCGATAAAGCGGCAAGAAACCCTAAAGTCCCAGGCAATGATCCCTGGAGATGGTTCGATGCGTCGTTTTCTGCTGCTCGCGCTCTGCAGCCTGTCCGGCCTGGCCTGGGGCGAGGCGTGCATCGTGCACAGCCAGGCGCAGCGCCTGGACGTCAAGGTGTGCCAGCAGAATCGCAGCATCCCGCCGAACCTGTTCCGCAGCGGCTTCTGCCAGCCGCAGCTCAAGGGCCAGAAGGTCGAGGTGACCTTCGTCGAACAGTGCCCGATGGGCGCCTTCGGCGCCTGCCGCAACGCCAGGGTCGCCGGCACCCCGTATCAGCAGGATATCCATTACTACGGCATGGCCAACGACGCCGCCTACCTCAAGCCATTCTGCGAGCGGCAGAGCCAGGGCGTGTGGATGGCCTATTGAGGCCATCGGCTTTTCGCCCTTGATCCGGCGCCCGGGCGCTGCTTTTGGCTACCCCGCGCTATCGCTCGATGGCTTACGGCGCCTAACCTGCTCGGCCCGATCCATCCTGCGGGATTCAACGATAAGCGCAGAATTGCCAGATTCGTGTAGGCGCCGCGACCTCGCGGCGAGCGTGGCCATAGCGCGATTTCTGCGGCATGGCCGCCAGCGCATCGCGCCGGACCCGGACTGCGAACGGGCGCTTGCAGGCCAAGGAGCAAGACGCTATCTACGCTCGTCGCAAGCGACGTCAAAAACACCCGGCGATTTTTCGTGGCCGGCTACCCCTTACGCCAGCCAGTCCAGCGTCAGCAGCAAGCGCCGCTCACCCGCCGCCAGGGGCGGAGAGCGGTGTACCAGGCCACGCCCTTCGTTGCCCGTCCAGCGCTCGCCCTTGAGCAAGGCCACATGGCCGCACGCGATCTGCTCGGGCACGGCATCGGCGCGGGCCGTGGCCAGGGAGCCGGGCAGCCACTGGCTGCCGCTGCCGGCATAGCTGGTGATCAGCCGCAGCGGTACCTGGTCGACGTGAAAGCGCGGGCACATGGCGTTGTCCAGGGCGCGCAGGCGCAAGCCGATGCTGCGGGCATCGAGCAGGCAGGCGTAGGCCCTTACCAGCCAGGCCACATCGGCGAGAAACGCCGCCTGGCCGGGCATGTCGCTATAGCCCGCGAGCAGGCCGGACAGATCCGGCTCGGCCTCGGCGCTGGGCAACCGCAGGCTCAACGACTGCGCCAGTGGCTCGCCCTGGGCCAGCAACTGCTCGGCGAAGGTCGCCACGTGGGGCGCCAAGCGGCGCTGCCAGATGGCCAGGTTGACCGGGTCGCGCAACGCCTCACCGAGCACCTGCACATCGGCGCCGCTGACCTGGCGCGGCGCGGCGGCGAATACGGCCGCCAGCATCAGGCGGCCACCTCGTGCCAGGGCCCGAAGGGGTCGGGCAACCGCCGCCAGGCTTCGACGCCGGCGGCCATTTCCGCATCGCTCAGCAGGCAGGCATCCAGCTCGGCCGCGAGCCGGGCGAAGTCGATGTGCTGGCCGATGAACACCAGTTCCTGGCGGCAGTCGCCACAGACCTTGTCCCAGTGACGGATGATCGCCTGCAGGCCTTCCTCGTCCTGCGGCCACTGGCTCTTGGGCACGAAACGCCACCAGCGCCCCGCCAGGCCATGGCGCATCAGCCCGCCGGCCTGCGACCAGCTGCCGGCCTCCTGGTACTTGCTGGCCAGCCAGAAGAAGCCCTTGGAGCGCAGCAGCCGGCCATTGCGCCACTCGCGGTTGAGGAAGTCGTGGAAGCGCTGCGGGTGGAACGGCCGCCGGGCGCGATAGGCCAGCGAGGCGATGCCGTACGCCTCGGTCTCCGGCTGGTGTTCGCCGCGCAGTTCCTTGAGCCAGCCCGGCGCCTCGGCGGCGCGCTCGAAATCGAAGCGGCCGGTGTCGAGAATCTGCGCCAGGGGCACGGCGCCCATGCTCATCGGCAGGATCTCGGCGCGGCGATTGAGGCCCCTGAGGATGGCCTGCAACTCCTCGCGCTCGGCCTGGCTGATCAGGTCGATCTTGCTGATCAGCAGGACATCGGCGAACTCCACCTGCTCGATCAGCAGGTCGGCGATCGAACGCTCATCCTCCTCGCCGAGGCTTTCGCCACGGCTGGCCAGGCTCTGGGCGGCCTGCAGGTCCGGCAGGAAATTCACCCCGTCGACCACCGTGACCAGGGTATCCAGGCGCGCCAGGTCGGCCAGGCTCTGCCCCTGTTCGTCGCGGAAGGTGAAGGTCTCCGCCACCGGCAGCGGCTCGGAAATGCCGGTGGACTCGATCAGCAGGTAGTCGAAGCGGCCATCGCGGGCCAACCGGCCAACCTCGTCCAGCAGGTCCTCGCGCAGGGTGCAGCAGATGCAGCCGTTGCTCATCTCCACCAGTTTTTCTTCGGCGCGGTTGAGGCTGACATCGCGCTGCACCTCGCTGCCGTCGATGTTGATCTCGCTCATGTCGTTGACGATCACCGCGACACGCAGGCCCTCGCGGTTCTTCAGCACATGATTGAGCAGGGTGCTCTTGCCGGCGCCGAGAAAGCCGGACAGTACGGTAACGGGTAGGCGGTTGGGCATGGCGGTTTCCTCATCAGCGGGGGTTACACGGAGCGGCGGTGGCGTTCGCGCTGTTCTTCGCGCTCTTTCGCCTCGATGCACAGGGTCGCGGTGGGCCGCAGCAGCAGGCGCTGCAGGCCGATGGGCTCGCCGGTTTCGCGGCACCAGCCGTATTCGCCCCGGGCCAGCCGCTCGAGGGCTTCGTCGATCTTGTCCAGCAGCTTCTTCTCCCGTTCGAGCAGGCGCAGTTGCCACTGCCGCTGTTCCTCGCGGCTGGCCTGGTCGGCCTCGTCGGCGGGCCGGTCCTGCTCGCGCAGCGCACCGAACTCGTCGTCGATACGCTGCTGCAGCTCGCTGCGCTGGGTCTTCAGCAACTGCTGGAAGAACGCCTGTTGCTCATCGTTCATATAGGCCGCCGCAGGCTGGGCGAGCAGTTCATCGACCGTCATGGTGGCCTCGTTCAAATGGATATATTTGTTATAACATAACATTTAAATTCATTTGGCAACGGTGAAAACGATGAGCGTCATGAGCAAGCTGCCCGATATCGCCGGGCAGCAAAGCTGCCGACCAGGCCGCCCTGGACTGGGTGGGCATGTGTGGTATCGCCCTGCCGATACGGGTCGAAGGGCAGCGCCTGGGCGCCCGGGCCGATGCCGGGGTCAGCCTCGACGATGGCGCCGCCCGGGGCATTCACATGTCACGGCTGTACCTGGCGCTCGCCGAACTGGAACACCAGGCGCTGTCGCCCGGGCTCCTGCGCCGGGTGCTGCAGACCTTTCTCGACAGTCATCGCGGGCTTTCGCGGCGTGCCTCGCTGCGCCTGGACGCTGAACTGCTGCTCGAGCGACCGGCACTGGTCAGCCCGCTGTCCGGCTGGAAGGCGTACCCGCTGCAGGTCCAGGCACGCCTGGGGCCCCAGGGGTTTCACGTGGAACTGCGGTTGCAATTGGGCTACTCCTCCACCTGCCCCTGCTCGGCCGCGCTGGCGCGGCAGTTGATCCAGCAGCGCTTCAGCGAGGACTTCGACGGCCAGTCACCGAGCCATCGGCAGGTGCTCGCCTGGCTCGGCAGCAGCGAGGGCATCGTCGCCACCCCGCACAGTCAGCGCAGCACTGCCGAACTGCACGTACGCCTGCCCGAGGATGCCGGCGACTTGCCGATCAGGAGACTACTCGACGGGGCCGAGGCGGTTCTGGCGACGGCGCTACAGACGGCGGTCAAGCGTGCCGACGAGCAGGCATTCGCCCTGGCCAATGGGCAGAACCCGATGTTCTGCGAAGATGCCGCCCGGCGCCTGCACGGCATGCTTGTCGACTTCCCCGGCATCGATGGCTTCCATCTGCGCGTGGTGCACGCCGAAAGCCTGCACGCCCACGACGCCGTGGCCAGCGCCAGCCACGCCTGGAACCTGGCTCCGTCGACCCCGTGACCGACCCACCAGCCGCCCGCCAAGGCGGCTGGTGCATAATGCCAGTCAGTCAAGCGTTTGCGGCGGCTTGCCCTGGTCCTGTAGGAGCCGCGACCCCGCGGCGAATGGTGCCCACGCCTCGGATTCCACTGGATGGCCAGCCTCGCATCGCGCCGAGGTCGACGCTCCTGCACGGGCGGCGGTTTGCCGCTCTTCTGCTCCTGCAAAAACCTTGTCTGATCGGCATTGGGCTGGTGCAGCGGTTTTCACTCTCATGACACACAGCCAGGGCGCCTCGTCAGTATGCGCGAGGCACCACCGTGCCTGCCATCGGGCCTGCTTGCATATTGCGTATTCTGGTATACCATAATACTCAATCCCAACCTGCTAAGGGCCCGTCATGAGTTTCGAAATCCGCAAGATCGTCAGTTATGTAGAAGAGACCCTCAGCGAGGGCGGCAAGGCCACCGACAAGCCGGTGACCATGGTCGGCCTGGCCGTGGTGATCCGCAATCCCTGGGCCGGCAAGGGTTTCGTCGAAGACCTCAAGCCCGAGATCAAGGCCAATTGCTCTGCCCTCGGCGCGCTGATGGTCGAGCGTCTGAGCGCGGCCATCGGTGGCGCCGCGCGCATCGAGGCCTACGGCAAGGCCGCGGTGGTCGGCGCCGATGGCGAGATCGAGCATGCCTCGGCGGTCATCCACACCCTGCGCTTCGGCAACCACTACCGCGAGGCGGTCAAGGCCAAGAGCTACCTGAGCTTCACCAACAAGCGCGGCGGCCCGGGCACCTCGATCCAGATCCCGATGATGCACAAGGACGACGAAGGCCTGCGCTCGCATTACGTCACCCTGGAAATGCGCATCGAGGATGCACCGCGCGCCGACGAGATCGTCGTGGTGCTCGGCGCGGCCGATGGCGGCCGCCTGCACCCGCGCATCGGCAATCGCTACATCGATCTGGAAGAGCTGGCCGCCGAGCAGGGCCGCTGAGCAGGAGCATCGCATGATTGGGCTCACTGCCGAACGCACGCCGGCCGGCACCAGCTACCTGGTGACCGGCCAGGGCCAAGCCGTGGTGCTGATCCACGGCGTCGGCCTGAACAAGGAAATGTGGGGCGGGCAGATCGTCGGCCTGGCGCCGCACTTCCAGGTCATCGCCTACGACATGCTCGGCCACGGCGACAGCCCGCGACCGGCCCCGGACATCGGCCTGGCCGGCTATGCCGATCAGTTGCGCGAACTGCTCGAGCACCTGCAGCTGCCCCAGGCCATGGTCGTCGGCTTCTCCATGGGCGGGCTGGTGGCGCGGGCCTTCGCCCTGCACCATCCGCAGCAGATCGCCGCGCTGGTGGTGCTCAACAGCGTGTTCAACCGCAGCCCCGAGCAGCGCGCCGGGGTCATCGCGCGCACCGCCCAGGCCGCCGAACACGGCCCCGATGCCAATGCCGAGGCGGCGCTGTCGCGCTGGTTCAGCCGCGAGTACCAGGCGGCCAACCCGGCGCAGATCGCCGCCATCCGCCAGACCCTGGCCGGCAACGACGCCCAGGGCTACCTGACCACCTATACCCTGTTCGCCACCCAGGACATGTACCGTGTCGACGACCTGGCCAGCATCCGCGTGCCGACGCTGATCGCCACCGGCGAGCTGGACCCGGGTTCGACCCCGGAGATGGCCCGGCAACTGGCGCGCTGCATCCCGGGCGCCAGAACCGCCGTGCTCGCGGAACAACGGCATATGATGCCGGTGGAATCGCCGCGGCTGGTCAACCAGCTGCTGCTGGAATTCCTCGAACAGGTCGCCCGCCTTCAGAACATCGCCAAGGGGATCGTCGCATGACGCTCGCACGCTACCAGATGTGTATCGACGGCCAGTGGCTCGATGCCCGGTCCGGCAACACCTTCCAGAGCTTCGACCCGGCCCTGGCCAAGCCCTGGGCCGAACTGCCCGACGCTGGCGCCGAGGATGTCGAGCACGCGGTGCAGGCCGCCCAGGCCGCCTTCGACGACCCGGCCTGGCGCACCCTCAGCGCCACCGCACGGGGCAAGCTGCTGCGCCGCCTCGGCGACCTGATCGCCGACCACAGGGAAGCCCTGGCCCAGCTGGAAAGCCGCGACAACGGCAAACTGATCCGCGAGACCCGCGGCCAGGTCGGCTACCTGCCGGAGTTCTTCCACTACACCGCCGGCCTGGCCGACAAGCTCGAAGGCGGCACCCTGCCCCTCGACAAGCCGGACATGTTCGCCTACACCAGCCACGAGCCGCTTGGCGTGGTGGCCGGGATCATTCCCTGGAACAGCCCGCTGTACCTGACCGCGATCAAGCTCGCGCCGGCCCTGGCCGCCGGCAACACCATCGTGCTCAAGCCCTCCGAGCATGCCTCGGCGACCATCCTCGAACTGGCGCGCCTGGCCCTCGAAGCGGGCTTTCCGCCAGGCGTGGTCAACGTGGTCACCGGCTATGGCCCGACCGCCGGCGCCGCCCTGAGCAGCCACCCGCTGGTGCGCAAGATCGCCTTCACCGGCGGCGCCGCCACCGCCCGCCATGTGGTGCGCGCCAGTGCCGAGAACTTCGCCAAACTGTCCCTGGAGCTGGGCGGCAAATCGCCCAACATCATCTTCGCCGATGCCGATCTCGACAGCGCCATCAACGGCGTGGTCGCCGGCATCTATGCCGCCTCCGGGCAGAGCTGCGTGGCCGGGTCGCGGCTGCTGGTGCAGGACAGCATCTACGACACCTTCGTCGAGCGCCTGATCGAGCGCGCCAGGCGCATCCGCATCGGCAATCCGCAGGACGACGCCAGCGAGATGGGCCCCATGGCCACCGCCCAGCAACTGGCCGTGGTCGAGCGCCTGGTCGCCACCGCCGTCGCCGAGGGCGCCATCCTGCGCCTGGGCGGCAAGCGCCCGCCGCTGGACAGCGAGGGCTGGTACTACGAGCCGACCCTGTTCGAGTGCGACAGCCAGGCGATGACCATCATGCAGGAGGAGGTGTTCGGCCCGGTGGCCTCGGTGATCCGCTTCAAGGACGAGGCCGAGGCGCTGGCCATGGCCAACGACTCGCAGTTCGGCCTGGCCGCCGGTATCTGGACCCGCGACCTGGGCCGCGCCCACCGCCTGGCCAAAGGCGTGCGCTCGGGGATCGTCTGGGTCAACACCTACCGCGCCGTCTCGGCCATGGCACCCATCGGCGGTTTCGGCAACAGCGGCTATGGCCGCGAGAGCGGCATCGATTCGCTGCTGGCCTATACCGAGCTGAAAACCGTGTGGATCAACCTGTCCCAGGCACCGATGCCCGACCCGTTCGTGATGCGCTGAGCGCATCGAGGTAAGTACCACCATGATCGAACCCGGACTGTACAAAGCCGTGATGGCCGCCTTTCCTTCCGGCGTCACCATCGTCACCACCCTGGGCCCCGACGGCGGCATCGTCGGCATCACCGCCAGCGCCTTCAGCGCGCTGTCGATCGACCCGGCGCTGGTGCTGTTCTGCCCCAACTACGCCTCCGATTCCTACCCGGTGCTGCGCGACAGCAAGCGCTTCGCCATCCACCTGCTGTCCGCCGACCAGCAGGCCGAGGCCTATGCCTTCGCCGGCAAGGGCAAGGACAAGGCCGCCGGTATCGAGTGGCACCTGAGCGAGCGCGGCAACCCGCTGCTGAGCAAGGCCTCGGCGATCATCGAGTGCGAACTGTGGCGCGAGTACGACGGCGGCGACCACGCGATCATGGTCGGCGCCGTGCGCAACCTGATCCTGCCCGACGAGCAGCCGGTGCCGATGATCTACCACCGCGGCAAGCTCGGCGCCCTGCCGGCCATCGCCTGAAGCCCTTGGCGCGCGTGAGCGTTTTCTACTGCCAAGGGGCTGGTCGGCGAGTCCGGCCGGGGGCCATGTCCGGGGCCGGGAAGGCTTATCGATGCAGGAACGCGGCATGATAAACTTGGCCATGATTTCCGCGCTCAACCGCCCCCGCGCATTCGCCGCGCCCTGCGCAACGGCCCCGGCCATGAGCAGATCCGCGGCATACCGCTTCAGCTCGGGATCTGCCGCGAGGCCTTTGCCGAAGCGGATGCCGAGGCCTGGTTGTGAGTGATCCCATACCTATAACTCGAGCCCTAACCATGAAACGCCAGCCGATCGACGACAGCTTCAAGGTCAACCGCAACCCCGTGACGCTGCGGGAAATCGTTCTGGACAAGCTGCGCAACGCCATCATGAACTTCCAGCTGCTGCCCGGCGACCGCCTGGTCGAGCGCGACCTCTGCGACCGGCTCGGCGTCAGCCGCACCTCGGTGCGCGAGGCGCTGCGCCACCTGGAGTCCGAAGGCCTGGTGGAGTTCGCCGACGCCAAGGGCCCGCGAGTGGCCATCATCACCCTGGAAGACGCCTGCGATCTCTACGAGCTGCGCTGCGTGCTGGAAGGCATGATCGTCCAGCTGTTCACCCTGCGCGCCCGGGCCAAGGACATCCGCGCCCTGGAACGCGCCCTGGAGAACAACCGCAAGACCCTCGAGGAAGGCGAGCTGCAGCAGGTGCTGGAGTCGGTGCAGAACTTCTACAACGTGCTGATGGAGGGCTCGGGCAACGATATCGCCGCCACCCAGTTGCGCCAGCTGCAGGCGCGCATCAGCTACCTGCGCGCCACCTCGGTCTCGCAGACCAACCGCCGCAGCACCAGCAACGAGGAAATGGAGCGCATCGTCGAGGCGATCAAGAGCGGCGATCCGCTGGCCGCGCACCAGGCCTCGGTGGATCATGTGCGTTCCGCCGCCAGGGTCGCCCTGGAGTACCTGGAAGCCAAGCAGGAAGGCGCCAAGGCCCGTGACATCGTCGCCCCCATCGCCCTGCAAGAGCCGCGTATCGGTCGCTGACGCCCATGCCCGGCCCGCGCTTCTGTAGCCAGTGCGCCAGCGCCTCGCTGGAGCGGCGCCAGCCGGCGGGTGACGACCACCCGCGCCTGGTCTGCGCCGGTTGCGGGCACGTTCACTACGAGAATCCCAAGCTCATCACCGGCTGCATCATCGAGCAGGACGGGCGCTACCTGCTGTGCCAGCGCGCCATCGCCCCGCGCATCGGCACCTGGACGCTACCGGCGGGGTTCATGGAGAACGGCGAAACCACCGAGCAGGCGGCCCTGCGCGAAGTGCGCGAGGAAGCCGGGGTGATCGCCGAGATTCTCTGCCCCTACTCGATCTTCAGCGTGCCGGCGATCAGCGAGGTGTACCTGATCTTCCGCGCCCGCCTGCTGCGCGACACCGGGCATTTCGGCAGCGAAACCCTGGCCCGGCGCTTCTTCGCCCCCGAAGACATCCCCTGGGAGCAGATCTACTACCCGGCCATCCGCCAGATCCTCGAGCGCTACATCGCCGAGCGCGAAGCGGGCATCTACGGGATCTACATGGGCAGCGACGACAACGGCAAGATTCATTTCATTCGCTAAATGGTCAACAGCCAGGCATGGGCCGATTAAAGGCGGGAGCGAACGGTTGTAGGATGGGTGCAACCCGTCGGCAATTGATGGGTTTCACCCATCCTACGAACGTCCGCTTCCGCTTTGCAGCCGCCCCTCCATCGTCAAAAACGCCTAGCCCCCCATACCCTCGACGATGATCACTTCCGAACGCGCCGCGCCAGTCCGGTAACTGCTGGCTTGCTGGTAGGCCTCGGAGCGGTAGCAGGCCACGGCCTGGTCGTAGGAAGGGAATTCGATCACCACGCTGCGCTGCGGCGTGGCGCGGCCTTCCTGCGCCTCGGAACGGCCGCCGCGGGCGAGAAACCTGCCACCAAAGGCGGCGAAGGCCGCCGGGGCGCGCCGGGTGTATTCCACGTAGCGCTCGGGGTCGGTGACGTCCACGTGCGCGATCCAGTAACCCTTCATCGGTTGACCTCCTTTAATTTGCTTTCGTATTACGGTATACCATTATTCACATTAACTCAGCCGACGAGAACCGCCATGCCCTTTCATCCCATCAGCGAACTCGTCGATGACCTGCGCCAGGGCAAGATGGTGCTGCTGGTCGATGACGAGGACCGCGAGAACGAAGGCGACCTGCTGCTCGCCGCCGAGTTCTGCACGCCCCAGGCGATCAATTTCATGGCCCGCGAGGCGCGCGGCCTGATCTGCCTGACCCTCACCGAGGAACACTGCCAGCGGCTCGGCCTGGAGCAGATGGTGCCCAGCAACGGTAGCGTGTTTTCCACCGCTTTCACCGTGTCCATCGAAGCCGCCAGCGGTATCACCACCGGCATTTCCGCGGCCGACCGCGCGCATACCGTGCTCACCGCCGTGGCGCCGGGCGCTACGCCGGCCGACCTGGTGCAGCCGGGGCATATCTTCCCGCTGCGCGCCAAGGAAGGCGGCGTGCTGACCCGGGCCGGGCATACCGAGGCCGGCTGCGACCTGGCGCGTCTGGCCGGGCTGACGCCGGCGGCGGTGATCGTCGAGGTGATGAACGAGGACGGCAGCATGGCCCGGCGCCCGCAGTTGGAGACCTTCGCCCAGCGGCACGGCATCCGCATCGGCAGCATCGCCGACCTCATCCAGCACCGCCTGAGCACCGAGCACACGGTCACCCGCATCGGCGAGCGTGCGTTGCCCACCGTGCACGGGGAATTCCGCCTGATCACCTACGAGGATCGCCTCGCCGGTGGCGTGCACATGGCCATGGTGATGGGCGAGATCCGGCATGACCAGCCCACCCTGGTGCGGGTGCATGCCATCGACCCCTTGCGCGACCTGGTCGGCGCCGAATACAGCGGCCCGCGCAGTTGGACGCTGTGGGCCGCCCTGGAACGCATCGCCGCCGAGGGCCAGGGCGTGGTGGTGGTGCTGGCCAACCACGAATCGTCCCAGGCGCTGCTGGAACGGGTGCCGCAACTGACCCAGCCGCAGCGCCCCTTCGACCGCGGTCGGTCGCGGGTCTACTCGGAAGTCGGCACCGGGGCACAGATCCTGCAGGACCTCGGCATCGGCAAGCTGCGCCACCTCGGCCCGCCGCTCAAGTACGCCGGCCTTGCCGGCTACGAGCTGGAGGTGGTGGAAAGCGTGCCGTTCGCCTGACGCCGGAAGACCTGCGCCCGAGCGGCGATGAGACCCAAAGCGCTTGCAGAAAGTTTGGAATACCATAATATGACATTCCTAAGGCCAACCTGTTTATCGAGTGCCACGCAAGACAGAGCACAAACAACAGCACCCGATATCGGCCGCCATTGACGATCCATTTGATCCACTGCTCCGGTTAAGCGGGCACAACGTCCGCTTGCGAAAAACACAACAAAGAGGGCAAGCAAGATGGTGTTTATCAAAGGTATGAGCTCGGTGCTCGCCGCGAGCATCCTGAGTGCGGCAGTGGTCACCACGGCGGCGGCCGAAACCGTCAACTTCGTCAGTTGGGGCGGCACCACCCAGGATGCGCAGAAGGCGGCCTGGGCCGACCCGTTCAGCAAGGCCAACGGGATCACCGTGGTGCAGGACGGGCCCACCGACTACGGCAAGCTCAAGGCCATGGTCGAAAGCGGCAACGTACAGTGGGACGTGGTCGACGTGGAGGCCGATTTCGCCCTGCGCGCCGCCGCCGAAGGCCTGCTCGAACCGCTGGACTTCGGCGTCATCGAGCGCGACAAGATCGACCCGCGCTTCGTCTCCGATCACGGCGTCGGCTCGTTCTTCTTCTCCTTCGTGCTCGGCTACAACGAGAGCCGCCTCGGCAACCAGCAGCCGGAGGACTGGAGCGCGCTGTTCGACACGGCGACCTACCCCGGCAAGCGTGCCCTGTACAAATGGCCGAGCCCCGGGGTGATCGAGCTGGCCTTGCTGGCCGACGGCGTCGCCGCCGACAAGCTCTATCCGCTGGACCTGGATCGCGCCTTCAAGAAACTCGACACCATCAAGAAGGACATCGTCTGGTGGGGCGGCGGTGCGCAATCGCAGCAGTTGCTGGCCTCCGGCGAAGTCAGCCTCGGCCAGTTCTGGAACGGTCGCCTCTACGCCTTGCAGGAAGAAGGCGCGCCGGTCGGCCTGAGCTGGAAGCAGAACCTGGTCATGGCCGATTTCCTGGTCATCCCCAAGGGCGCCAAGAACAAGGACGCGGCCATGAAATTCCTGGCCAATGCCAGTGCCGCCAAGGGCCAGGCCGATTTCGCCAACCTCACCGCCTACGCCCCGGTCAACGTCGACAGCGTGCAACGCCTGGACTCGGTGCTGGCGCCCAACCTGCCCACCGCGCACGAAGCCGATCAAGTCACCCTGGACTACGCCTACTGGGCGGAGAACGGGGCGCAGATCGCCACCCGCTGGAACGAATGGCTGGTGAAGTGAGATGACGGCCCTGCGCACCTCGATGACCGCCGCGGCAGCCAGCCGACGGGCCAGCGAGGCGACCGGCGCCGAACGGGCGGCGCGCTGGCGCGGCGCCCCCTGGCTGCTGCCGGCGCTGCTGTTTCTCGGCCTGTTCTTTCTCGCCCCGCTGATCGGCCTGCTGCTGCGCGGCGTGCTGGAACCGGTGCCCGGGCTGGGCAACTACGAGCAGCTGTTCGCCAACGCGGCCTATTCGAAGGTGCTGTTCAACACCTTCGCCGTGGCCGGGCTGGTCACCCTGATCAGCCTGCTGCTGGGCTTTCCCCTGGCCTGGGCGATCACCCTGACACCGCGTGGCTGGGGCCGCTGGCTGCTCAACATCGTGCTGTTGTCGATGTGGACCAGCCTGCTGGCGCGCACCTACTCCTGGCTGGTGCTGCTGCAGGCCTCCGGGGTGGTGAACAAGGCGCTGATGGCCATGGGCATCATCGACCAGCCGCTGCAGATGGTGCACAACCTGACCGGCGTGGTGATCGGCATGAGCTACATCATGATTCCGTTCATCGTGCTGCCGCTGCAGGCGACCATGAGCGCCATCGACCCGATGGTGCTGCAGGCCGGCTCGATCTGCGGCGCCAGCCCGTGGCGCAACTTCTTCAAGGTGTTCCTGCCGCTGTGCCGGCCGGGCATCTTCTCCGGCGGCCTGATGGTGTTCGTCATGTCCCTGGGCTACTACGTGACGCCGGCGCTGCTCGGTGGCGCACAGAACATGATGCTGCCGGAGTTCATCATCCAGCAGGTGCAATCGTTCCTCAACTGGGGCATTGCCAGCGCGGCGGCAGCCTTGCTGATCCTGATCACGCTGGTGCTGTTCTACGTCTACCTGAAGCTGCAACCGGAATCGCCGGTGGCTTCCAGTACCGCGAGGTAAGCGCCATGCTGCTGTCACCCAATGCCATGGGCCGCGGCCTGCGCTACGGCCTGGCCCTGACCACGGCGCTGATCGCCGTGTTCCTGCTGTTGCCGATCCTGTTCATCGTGTTGCTGTCCTTCGGCTCCTCGCAATGGCTGGTATTCCCGCCGCCGGGCTGGACACTGAAGTGGTACGAGCAGTTCTTCGCCAACCCGCAGTGGATGGACGCGGCCCTGGTCAGCCTCAAGGTGGCCGTGCTGACCACCGTCTGCGCCGTGGCCATCGGCCTGCCCAGCGCCTTCGCCCTGGTGCGCGGCCGCTTCCCCGGACGCGAGCTGCTCTACGCGCTGTTCACCCTGCCGATGATCGTGCCGCTGGTGATCATCGCCGTGGCGGTCTACGCACTGTTTCTCAGGCTCGGCTACACCGGCACCCTGTTCGCCTTCGTGGTCAGCCACGTGATCGTCGCGCTGCCGTTCACCATCATCTCGATCATCAACTCGCTGAAGCTGTTCGATCAGGCCATCGAGGATGCCGCGGTGATCTGCGGCGCCACGCGCCTGCAGGCCATCGTCAAGGTGACCTTCCCGGCGATTCGCCCGGGGCTGGTGGCCGGCGGCCTGTTCGCCTTCCTGGTGTCCTGGGACGAGGTGGTGCTCAGCGTGATGATGGCCAGCCCCGGCCTGCAGACGCTGCCGGTGAAGATGTGGACGACCCTGCGCCAGGATCTCACCCCGGTGATCGCCGTCGCTTCGACGCTGCTGATCGGTCTTTCCCTGCTGGTCATGGTCGCCGCCGCCATTCTGCGCCGGCGCAACGACGTCAACGCCTGAACGCCGAGGAGCCTTCATGAGTGCTGTCATCCAAGAACACCGGACGCCGCAGACGCTGGTCAGCCTGCGCAACCTGAACAAGCACTACGGCGACTTCAGCGCCGTGGACAACATCTCCCTGGACATCCAGGACGGCGAGTTCCTCACCTTCCTCGGCTCCAGCGGCTCCGGCAAGAGCACCACGCTGTCGATGCTCGCCGGCTTCGAGACGCCCAGCTCCGGGGAAATCCTCGTCGGGGGCAAATCTCTGGTCAAGGTGCCGCCGCACAAGCGCGATATCGGCATGGTGTTCCAGCGCTACTCGCTGTTCCCGCACCTCGACGTACGCCAGAACATCGCCTTTCCCCTGGCCATCCGCAAGCTGAGCGCCGCCGAGCAGCAGCGCCGGGTCGAGGCCATGCTCAAGCTGGTGCAGCTGGAGGCCTTCGCCCACCGCCGCCCGGCGCAACTGTCCGGCGGCCAGCAGCAGCGCGTGGCGATCGCCCGGGCGCTGGTCTACGAACCGCGCATCCTGCTGATGGACGAGCCGCTCGGGGCGCTGGACAAGAAGCTGCGCGAGGACCTGCAGGACGAGTTGCGCCACCTGCACCGGCGCCTGGGCATCACCATCGTCTACGTCACCCATGACCAGGAAGAAGCCATGCGCCTGTCGCAGCGCATCGCCATCTTCAGCCACGGCAGGATCGTCGGCCTGGGCAGCGGCTATGACCTGTACCAGAACCCGCCGAACGCCTTCGTCGCCTCGTTCCTCGGTAATTCCAACTTCCTGCGCGCCAGGGTCAGTGGCCAGGCATCGGTGGCGTTCGAACAGCAGAGCCTGGCTATCACCCCGACCGCCCAGCTGCGCAACGACCAGGACGTGCTGCTGATGCTGCGCCCGGAGAAAGCCCAGGTGCTGCCGCTGGACGTCGCCAGGCAAACGCCGCTGCCGGCCGGCTGGAACGAGATCGGCGTGCAGGTCGGCGAAGTGGTGTTCCTCGGCGAGAGCCTGACCTGTCACGTGGTCACCCCCGGCGGCTGCCGGCTGACCCTCAAGACCCTGGGCAACGCCGTGCAACCGCTGCAGCCGGGGGCGCAGGCACGAGTCCGCTGGGCGGCCAGCGATGCCTGCCTGTACGACAGCTGGAACGAAAGCGACCTGACCAAGGCCGCTGGCGCCCATTGAGTGGGCGCCGAGCGAACCCGGTAACCCCGCTGCCGCCCCAGGTCGCGGCGATCAGCGCGGGCGAGCACTGCCTGGGCAGGATGGGTGCACGGCCCAGCCTGGCCTGACCCAGAATCAGGCAGGCGAGCCGGTAACGCCGGCGGCGATGGTAACGGCCGCCACGGGCGGCAGTGGTACCGCAGTGCCCAACCAGGCGGCGTTCGGCGTCGCTACCTTTCCCCTGCTCCACTCGATGCGCAGCCCGCGACGCTCCGTGAGAAGTGGAGCGCATCTTGCTTTACCATATTACGGTATACCTGAATACATCGACTACATGCCAATCCGCATTGGCCCCGCCCGTGCGAGAGCCATGCCGTGTGCCCGGGGGTTGCGCCATAGCCCCAGGCGTTTTCGAAAAATCGGGAGGGAATTCAATGCGCGTACTGCTGGCCATGCTACTCATCCTATCCGCCACGGCGGTCCATGCCGACCAGACCATCACCTTCGTCAGTTGGGGCGGCAGCACCCAGGCGGCGCAGAGCAAGGCCTGGGCCGAACCCTTCAGCGCAGAAACCGGCATCCGCGTCGAACAGGCCGGGCCGACCGACTATGCGGCCTTCAAGGCCATGGTGGAGAACGGCAAGGTGACCTGGGACGTGGTCGACGTGGAAGCGGACTTCGCCCTGCGCGCCGGCCGTGAAGGGCTGCTCGAGCCGCTGGACTTCAAGCAGATCGCCAAGCGCACCATCGACCCGCGCTTCGTCACCATCTACGGCGTCGGCTCGTTCTACTTCTCCTTCATCCTCGGCTACAACACCCAGGTGTTGTCGAGCGCGCCCCAGGGCTGGGCCGCGCTGTTCGACACCCAGGCCTACCCCGGCAAACGGGCGCTGTACAAATGGCCGAGCCCCGGGGTGCTGGAGATCGCCCTGCTCGCCGATGGCGTCGCGGCCGACGCGCTCTATCCGCTGGACCTGGATCGGGCGTTCCGCAAGCTCGACAGCATCAGGAACGACATCGCCTGGTGGGGCAGCGGCGACGAGTCGCAGCAGTTGCTGGCCTCGGGTGACGCCAGCCTGGGCATGTTCTGGAACGGCCGGGTCAACGCCCTGCAGGGCCAGGGCGCACCGGTGGCCATCAACTGGCAGCAGAACCTGGTCACCGGCGACTTTCTGGTCATCCCCCGCGGCACGCCCAACCTCGAGGCGGCGCGCCAGTTCATGGCCTACGCCACCAGCCCCGAACCGCAGGCGGCGTTCGCCGAGCTGACCGGCTATGCACCGGTCAACCTGAGCGCCTCGGAGCTGGTACCGGTGGCGGCGGCGCAGGACCAGCCGGGCGCGCACAAGGACAGCCAGATCACCCTGGACTTCAAGTACTGGAGCCTGAACGGCGAGCGCATCGCCGAACGCTGGAACGCCTGGCAAGCCTCGAACTGACGCTTGTGCTGACCTGGATCAATGGGGAGGTCTCGCCAAAGTATTTTATATTATGGTATACCATAGACCACAACCGATCAGCTCCGAACGGCGGTCCATCCGGCCACGCGGCGGCGCCCCAGGCTTTACGAAACCGAGGAAAGCGGCATGAAATTCTCTTTGTTCGTCCATATGGAGCGTTACGACCAGGAGGTCGGCCATCGTGAACTCTTCGAGCAGTTGACCGAGCTGACCCTGCTGGCCGAAGCCGGCGGCTTCAGCACCGTGTGGATCGGCGAACACCACGCCATGGAATACACCATCTCGCCCAGCCCGATGCCGCTGCTGGCCTATCTCGCCGCGCGCACCAGCCGCATCCGCCTGGGCGCCGGCACCATCATTGCGCCGTTCTGGCACCCGATCCGCGTCGCCGGCGAATGCGCCCTGCTCGACGTGATCAGCAATGGCCGCATGGAAGTCGGCCTGGCCCGTGGCGCCTACCAGTACGAGTTCGACCGCATGGCCGGCGGCATGCCCGCGAGTGACGGCGGCAAGTACCTGCGCGAGATGGTGCCGGCGGTCAAGGCGCTGTGGCAAGGCAACTACGCCCACGACGGCGAGCTGTGGAAATTCCCCTCGACGACCTGCTCGCCCAAGCCGATCCAGCAGCCGACGCCGCCGATGTGGATCGCCGCCCGCGACCCGGATTCGCACAACTTCGCCGTGGCCAACGGCTGCAACGTGATGGTCACGCCCTTGATGAAGGGCGACGAGGAAGTGGTCGACCTGAACAACAAGTTCAACGCCGCCCTGGCCAACAACCCGGACGTGCCCCGCCCGCAACTGATGGTGCTGCGCCACACCCACGTGCACCTGGCCGACGACCCCGAGAGCTGGAAGGTCGGGGCCGCCGCCATCTCGCGCTTCTACCGCACCTTCGATGCCTGGTTCGGCAACAAGACCACCCCGGTCGACGGCCTGCTTGCGCCGAGCCCCGAGGAGAAATTCAAGGAGCGCCCGGAGTTCGAGCTGGAGAACATCCGCAGGAACACCATGATCGGCACGCCCCAGGAAATCATCGCGCGCCTGCGCCACTACCAGGAGCTGGGTGTCGACGAATTCAGCTTCTGGGCCGACAACAGCCTGCCACACGCCGAGAAGAAGAAGTCCCTGGAGCTGTTCATCGAGCACGTGCTGCCGGCCTTCCGCTGAGCCCCGCCTGTCCTCCCGCTCTGGGGCCTGCCCGCGCCAACCGGGACGGCTGAAACACACGGATCACAGAGCGGGCTGTCGGCGAACAGGGCAGCTGGACTATGCTGGGGCAGGTCTTGATCTCCAGGCACTCCATGGAATTCGGCATTTCCCACCTGTTCGGCTACCTCATCGCACTCATCCACAGCCTGGGCGTGCTGGCGGCGATCCACGCGGTGTTCACCGTACGTACCGCCCAGGGCGCGATCGCCTGGGCGCTGTCGCTGTTCTTCATGCCCTACCTGACCCTGTTGCCCTATCTGGTCTTCGGCCGCAGCCGCTTCGACGCCTACATCGATGCCCGCCGCCAGGTCGACAAGCAGATGCACCAGGCCATGGCCGAACTGGACTGGCGGCCCTGGGTCGAGGAAGCCATCGCCGCCGGCGAGTCCGCAGCCTACGGCCAACTGCGCGCACTGCCGCGCCTGGGCCGGATGCCCTGCCTGGCCAACAACCAGGTGACCCTGCTGATCGATGGCCAGGCGACCTTCGCGGCGATCCTGCAGGCGCTGGCCAGCGCCCGCCAGGTGATCCTGATCCAGTTCTTCATCGTGCATGACGACGGCCTCGGCCGGCGCCTGCAGCAGGTGCTGCTGGAACGTGCCAGCGCGGGCGTGCAGGTGCATTTCCTCTACGATGGGGTCGGCAGCCATGCCCTGCCGCGGCGCTATGTCGAGCGCCTGCGCACCGGCGGCGTGCGGGTGCATGCCTTCCCCACCGGCGGCGGCCTGCTCAACCGCTTCCAGCTGAACTTCCGCAATCATCGCAAGATCGTGGTGGTGGATGGCGAACACGGCTTCCTCGGCGGACACAACGTCGGCGACGAATACCTCGGGGAAAAACCGCCGCTGTCGCCCTGGCGCGACACCCATGTGCAGGTGCACGGGCCGGCGGTCGCCTGCCTGCAGGAATCGTTCGCCGAGGACTGGTTCTGGGCGACCCGCGAGCTGCCGCCGCTGTTGCTGCCCGAGCGCTATCCCGACGAGGGCATGCTCTGCCAGGTGATCGCCAGCGGCCCGGCCGACCCCCAGGAAACCTGCTCGCTGCTGTTCGTCGAGATGATCAACGCGGCGCGCGAACGCATCTGGCTGACCAGCCCCTACTTCGTTCCCGACGAGTCGTTGTTCGCCGCCCTGCGCCTGGCGGTGCTGCGCGGCGTCGACGTGCGCATCCTGCTGCCATCACGCCCGGATCACCACATCGTCTACGCCGCTTCCAGCCTGTTCGCCCTGGAGGCATTGCGCGCCGGCGTGCGCATATTCCGCTATCTGCCGGGCTTCCTGCACCAGAAGGTGGCGCTGATCGACCAGGACATCAGCGCGGTGGGCAGCGCCAACCTGGACAACCGCTCGTTCCGCCTCAACTTCGAGATCACCCTGATCACCGTGGACGCCGAGTGCGCCCGCCAGGTCGAGGACATGCTCGAAGCCGACTTCAGCCAGTCGCGCGAGCTGGTCGGCGCCGACCGCAAGCACGTGCACCGCCTGCAGCAACTGGGCATGCGCGTGGCCCGGCTGATCTCGCCGATACTCTGAGCCCAGGGCGCCCGTCTGGAGCAGCAGGCTGGAAAGTGAGCGACATCACAGACCAACCATTTGCCCCGACGAACAGTACCTCCACCGCGCAACTTTTCTTCCCGTCTCCGCTCTCACCAGACGTCGAGCGCAAGCGAAGCGGCCAAACATCGCGCCGCTCGTTCGTATACCTCAAAACCTTATCGTCGGCCCACAAGGATGTGCCATGCAGTCACTCACTCCGAGTCGCGTTCCGCCTCGGTCAACGTACCCCGCCACGGCTCGCCATGCCGTATTCCCGCTGTTGCTCGCCGCCCTGGCGATGAACCAGGCCACCCAGGCCGCCTCGCCCGAAGAAGAGCTGCTGCGCCAGCG
Source organism: Phytopseudomonas dryadis (assembly GCF_004327355.1). Lineage (GTDB taxonomy): Bacteria > Pseudomonadota > Gammaproteobacteria > Pseudomonadales > Pseudomonadaceae > Aquipseudomonas > Aquipseudomonas dryadis. The sequence goes on along the minus strand of NZ_QJUM01000016.1, from coordinate 20,631 downwards.
TGAACGCGAGCGCGTGCTGCGCGAACAACTGGAAACCCGCCCGGACGTGCGCCTGGAAGCCCTACAGCAGGAAGAGGGCGAGGCCCGCCTGCCACAGGAAGAAGCGCCATGCTTCCGCATCGACCGGATCGAACTGGTCGGCGAGGCCGCCGAGCAATTCCAGTGGGCCCTGCAGGCGGCCAACCCCAAGGATGATCCGGCCGTGGGCCGCTGCCTGGGTTCGCGCGGCATCAACCTGACGATGAAACGCATCCAGAACGCGATCATCGCCAAGGGCTACGTCACCACCCGCGTGCTGGCCGGCGCACAGGATCTGAACAGCGGTGCCCTGACCCTGACCCTGCTGCCCGGGCGTATCAGCGACATCCGTTTCGACGAAGGCACCAGCCGCCGCGCCAATGCCTTCAACGCCCTCCCCGCCAACCCTGGCGACCTGCTCAACCTGCGCGACATCGAACAGGCCCTGGAGAACTTCAAGCACGTGCCCACCGCCGATGCCGACATCCGCATCGTACCGGCCAGCGCCCGCAATGCCGGGCCCGGCGAAAGCGACGTGGTGATCGCCTGGCGCCAGCGTTTCCCCGCGCGCCTGAGCCTGTCGGTGGACAACGGCGGCAGCAAGAGCACCGGCAAGTACCAGGGCGCCGTAGCCCTGTCGCTGGATAACCCGCTGACGCTCAACGACCTGTTCTACGCCAGCTTCAACCACGACCTGGGCGGCGGCGAGGACGGCGACCGCGGCTCGAAGGGCCACACGCTGCATTACTCGGTGCCGTACGGCTACTGGCAGCTGGCGTTCACCAGTAGCCAGTACGACTACCACCAGACCGTGGCCGGTATCAACGAGAGCTACGTATACCGCGGCGAAAGCCGCAACAACGAGCTGCGCCTGTCACGCCTGGTCTACCGCGATGCGGTGCGCAAGACCAGCCTGTGGGGCAGCCTGTGGACGCGCTCCTCGGAGAACTTCATCGACGACACCGAGATCGAACTGCAACGCCGACGCATGGCCGGCTGGCAGGCCGGCATCGGCCACCGCGAATTCATTGGCCCGGCCACCTTCGACCTGGGCCTGAGCTACCGCCGGGGCACCGGCGCGCACGACGCGCTGGCGGCACCCGAGGAAACCTTCGGCGACGGGACGTCGCGCTCGCAGATCATCCAGGGCAACGCCCAGTGGCAAATACCCTTCGATGCCTACGGCCAGCGCCTGCGCTACCTCGGCGCCTGGCGCGCGCAGTGGAACCGCACGGAACTGGTGCCCCAGGATCGCTTCGGTATCGGCGGGCGCTACACGGTGCGCGGTTTCGATGGCGAAAACATCCTCTCCGCCGACCGCGGCTGGACCCTGAGCAACGAACTGGGGCTGGCCCTGGGTAACAGCGACCAGGAGCTGTACGCCGGCGTCGACTACGGCGAGGTCGGCGGCAACTCCGCCGACTACCTGATCGGCCGGCGCCTGGCCGGTGCCGTGGTCGGCCTGCGCGGGTCGTATCGCAATCTGTCCTATGACTGGTCCTGGGGCACGTCGCTGAAGAAGCCCGATGGCTTCGAGACCGCCGACTTCACCAGTGCCTTCACCGTCGTCCTGTCGTTCTGAGGTCCACCATGCGCTTCGACACCTTCGAAATCACCGCACCCGGCGTATTCGACGAACCCTGGAACGAGGCGAACGCCCTGGGTGCCGCCACGTGGCTGTGGATGCAGTCGCAGGCCCACCGCGACGCGCCCCTGCATACGCTGTCGCGCCTCCTGCTGCCCGCGCTCAAGCATCGCCAGTTCGTGCTCGGCAGTGAGCACGGCAAGCCGGTGTTCTACCTGGCCTGGCTGACCCTGGACGAGGCCAGAGAACGACGCTACCTGACCCATTCGCCCATCGAGCTGGACGAGGCCGACTGGCGTAGCGGGGATCGCCTGTGGGTCAACGACTGGATCGCTCCTTTCGGCCACACCGCCGTGCTCAGCCGCCTGCTGCTCAGCCGGGTGTTCCCCAACAACTGTGCCCGTGCGCTCTACCACCGGGGCGAGACACGTGGCCTGAAGGTCAAGACCTTCCACGGCATCGGCGTGATTCCGGAGCAGGCGAAAGCCTGGTTCGCCGCCCACCCACTGGCTACCGAGGCCTGATTCTCCAACGCTGCCTGCGGTCCGCTACCGCAAAGGGAATTGCACATGAACAAGCATCTGCACCGAGTCATCTTCAACAAGGCACGCGGCCTGCTCATGGTGGTGGCGGAGAACGTTAGCAGCCAGGGCAAGTCCCCTGGCACACGCGAAGCACGCAGCGTCGGCACGGGCTGCACCGCCACCCTCGCGCCCCTGCGCTTTGCCATGATGGGCGCGCTGGGTCTGGTCAGCCTCGCGGCCACACCGGCCTGGGCCAACGGCATCGTCGCCGACCCCAATGCCCCGGGCGGCCAGCGTCCGAACGTGATGGAGAGCGCCAACGGCACGCCGCAGGTGAACATCGCCGCGCCCAGCGCCGCAGGCGTGTCGCGCAACACCTACAACCAGTTCGACGTGGATGGCCGCGGCGCGATCCTCAACAACTCGGCGACCAGCAGCCAGACCCAGCTCGGCGGCTGGATCGACGGCAACCCGAACCTCAACGGCAGCGCCCGGGTGATCCTCAACGAGGTCAACGCCAGCAACCCCAGCCAACTGCGCGGCTACGTGGAAGTGGCCGGGCGTCGCGCCGAGGTGATCATCGCCAACCCGGCGGGGATCACCTGCGATGGCTGCGGCTTCATCAACGCCGAGCGTTCCACCCTGACCACCGGCCGTGCGCAGATGGAAGACGGCCGCATCACCGGCTACCAGGTCGAGGGTGGCACCCTGAGCATCACCGGCAGGGGTCTGGACAGCCGTGACAGCGACTACACGGACCTGATCGCGCGCAGCGTGGAGATCAACGCTGGCATCTGGGCCAACGACCTCAAGGTCACCGCCGGACGCAACCAGGTCAGCGCCGACAATACCCAGGCCACCGCCCTTGCCGATGACGACAGCGACAAACCCGAGGTAGCCATCGACGTCGCCCAACTGGGCGGCATGTACGCCGGCAAGATCAAGCTGGTGGGCACCGAGGCCGGGGTCGGCGTACGCAATGCCGGGCAGATCGGCGCCATGGCCGGCGACGTGGTGATCGGCGCAGACGGCAAGCTGCAGAACCTGGGCACCATCAGCAGCAGCGGCGACACCCAGTTGGCCAGCACCCAGGCCATCGACAACGCTGGCAGCCTCTACGCCAAGGGTGATATGACCCTGAGCAGCCAGGCCGACATCGACAACAGCGGCGTGGTCGCCGCCCAGGGCGACACCCACCTGCAGGCCGAACGTGTACGCAGCGGGCGTGACTCGCTGCTCGCCGCCGGCATCGACGCTCAGGGCAACTCCAACGGTAGCGCCAACCTGGAAATCAACGCCCGTCAGGTGGCTGCCAATGGGCAGAACCATGCCAGCGGCAAGCTCGTGGTGCAGGGCGACAGCCTCGACCTCAGCCACAGCCGCACCCGGGCCGCCGACCTGCGCCTGAACGCCGGCAACGGCGACCTCGACCTCAGCGCCAGCCAGGTCGACAGCACCGGCGCCCTGCAGGCGAGCGCCAGCGGCACCCTGCGCAGCGATGCCGCCAAGGTCGGTGCCGAGCACCTGGCGCTGGCCGCCAATCGACTCTCCAACGTCGGCGGCGAACTGTTGCAGACCGGCACCACGGCCAGCACCCTGGAGGCCGTCGACAGCCTGGACAACAGCGCCGGACGCATCGCCAGCAACGCACAGACGCTCAACCTCAAGGCGCAGACCCTGAACAACCAGGGCGGCAAGGTCGAGCACGCCGGCGACGGTAGCCTGGCGCTGAGCGCGCAGCGTATCGACAGCACGGGCGGCAGCCTGCTGAGCAATGGCGAACTGCGCCTGAGCGCACAGCGGGCCGTACTCGCCGAAGGCCACAGCCAGGGGCGCCAGGTGCTGATCGACAGCCGCGAACTGGACAACCGCAACGGCACTCTTCTCGCCGTCGACGACGGCACGCTGGAAGTGCGCGATGCACAACGCCTCGACAACAGCGGCGGCACCATCGCCACCAGCGGCGAGGCCAGGCTGACGACCCAGGAGCTGTTCAACCAGGGCGGCGAACTGCTCGCCGGGCGCCTGCTGTCGCTCAACGCCGCCTACCTGCGCGGCAACGGTCGCGCCCTGAGCCTGGGCGACCTGCTCCTGCGTCAGCAAGGCGACATGAGCCTGGCCGGGCAGGTACAGGCCAACGGCAAGCTGGACGTCGAGGTGGGCGGTACCCTGAGCAACGCTGGCCAGTTGCAGGCCGGGCAGTCGCTGCTGCTGCGCAGCGCCGCGCTGGACAACGCCCGCGGCGCCGAGTTGAGCGCCAACCAGGTGGACCTGCGCGTCAACGGCCAACTGGTCAACCGCGGCCTGATCGATGGCCAGCAGGTGCGCGTGCAGGCCGACGCCCTGCACAATCTGGGTACCGGCCAGCTATACGGTGACCGACTGGCCGTCGCCAGCCGCCTGCTGGTCAATCGCGACGAGGCCGGCCGTGCCGCCACCCTCGCCGCCCGCGAGCGGCTGGACATCGGCAGCCAGACCCTGGAAAACCGCGAGCAGGCGCTGATCTTCAGCGCAGGGGACATGGCCATCGGCGGTACGCTGGACAGCGACGACCGCGCCAGCGGCCGTGCCGACCTGCTGAGCAACGCCAGCGCCACCATCGAGTCCCTCGGTAGCCTGGATCTCGTCGTGCGCGAATTGCGTAACACCAACGAACACTTCAGCACCACGCAGGTCGAGGTCAGTCGCGAGCAACTGCGGGACTATCAGATCAGCGGATCGCCCAACCGCTACCGCCCGGACGAGATATCCCTGCACAACAGCGAAGTCGACTACCTGACCACACCCGATGGCCAGCGCGACAACTTCAACCGCTACGACTACGAGCGCACCGTCAGCGAAACCCGCGTGCTCACTTCGGCGCCCGGGCAGATCCTGGCCGGCGGCAACCTGTCGTTCAGCGGCGACAGCCTGCTCAACGACAAGAGCCGCATCATCGCCGGCGGCCTGCTGCAGGTCGGCGCTGCCCAGGTGACCAACATTGAAGCCGACGGCCAGCGCGTCACCAACGATACCGGCACGGTCACCAACTTCTACCGCATCCAGCGCAAGGGCCGTGATCGCCAGGGCACCAACGTCACCGCCTACACACCGGCGCCGTTGATCCAGGACATCGACATCAGCCCCACCGAATTGCGCGGGCAAACGGCGGTAAACGGCAGCAATACACAGATCGCCACGCGCCACGACACCCAGGTGGATCCGGCCGTCGAGGTGCTGCTCGCCAATGGTCAGGACGTCGCCGATCTGGTGCGCAGCGGCGGCCTGAACCTGGCCCTGCCGAGCAACAATCTTTATCAGACCAACCCGGAGGGTACTCGCGGCTATCTGGTCGAAACCGATCCGCGCTTCGCCAGCTACCGGCAGTGGCTGTCGTCGGACTACATGCTCGAGCGCCTGCGCCTGGATCCGGCGCTGACACAGCTGCGCCTGGGTGATGGCTTCTACGAGCAGAAGCTGATCCGCGAGCAGATCGCCCTGCTTACCGGGCGGCGCTTCCTCGACGGCTACGCCGACGACGAGGCGCAGTACCGCGCCCTGCTCGACAACGCCGTGACCCTGGCCAGCGAATGGGATCTGGTGCCGGGCGTGGCCCTGACCGCCGAGCAGATGGCCCAGTTGACCAGCGACATCGTCTGGCTGGTGGAGCGCTCGGTGACTCTGGCCAACGGCGAATCGCGCAAGGTGCTGGTGCCTCAGGTCTACGTGCGGGTACGCGACGGCGACCTCAACGGCAACGGCGCGCTGATCGCCGGCCAGCAGCTCAAGCTCGACCTCTCCGGCGATCTGCTCAACAGCGGCAGCATCGGTGGGCGCAGCATCGTGGCGCTGACCGCGCAGAACATCGACAACCTCGGCGGGCGTATCCAGGCCGACCGCGCGCTGCTGACCGCCCGTGACGACCTGAACAACGTCGGTGGCCTGATCGGCGCCCGCGACGACCTGATGATCGAAGCCGGCAACGACGTCAACCTGAGTGCAGTGACCCGTGACAGCACCAGCGAGCAAGGCACGCGCACCAGCCTGTCACGCGTTGCCGGGCTGTTCGTCAGCGGCGACGCCGGCACCCTGCGGGTGAGTGCCGGCAACGACATCAACCTGAATGCGGCGCAGTTGCTCAACGCCGGCCAAGACGGCCTCACCCAACTACAGGCCGGGCGCGACCTGAACCTGGGCACCGTCAGCGAGAGCCACCAGCAGGCAGTTAGCTGGAACGCCAGCAACTGGCGCAACGAATCCAGCCTCGGCGAAGTGGGCAGCACGGTGCAGGGTACCGGCAATCTGCTCTTAAATGCCGGCCAGGACCTCAACGCCCGTGGCGCCACGGTGCGCAGCGAGCAGGGCCTGGTGCTGGCCGAGGCGGGTCGCGACATTCGCATCGACGCCGCCGAGCAGCAGCAGTTCGCCGACGAGGCACACCAGTTCAAGGGACGCAGCGGCCTGTTCTCAAGCAAGACCACCACCCTGCGTGACACGGTCGAGCGCACCCAGGCCGAGGGCAGTACCTTCAGCGCCGATCAGCTCTACCTGAACGCCGGGCGCGACATCGGCGTGCGCGGCAGCGATCTGGTTTCCACCCGGCAGACCCAGTTGCAGGGCGAACGCGACGTCGACCTGATGGCCGCCAGCGAGTACAACCAGGAGCGCCACGATCAGTCTGTGAAGAAGAGCGGCCTGTTCAGCGGCGGCGGCCTGTCGCTGACCATCGGCACGCAACGGCAGAATGTCAGCGACCGCAGCGATGGCCAGAGCGCCCGCGCCAGTACCCTTGGCAGCACGGCAGGCAACGTCATCATCGAGGCTGGCAACGCCTACCGACAGACCGGCAGCCAGGTCATGACACCAACCGGAGACGTCAACGTCCTGGCTCAGCAGATCGCCATCACCGAGGCCCGCGAAATCGGTCGCCAGGAGCAGGAGACCAAGTTCAGGCAGAGCGGCCTGTCGGTCGGCCTGAACGCGCCGGTGATCACCGCGCTGCAATCGACCCATCGCCTGGTCAAGGCCACCACCGAAGTCGAGGACGACCGCATGAAAGCCCTTGGCGGCGCCATGGCGGCGCTCACGGCCTACAACGCCGGTTCGGGTATTTCGGCAGCGGTCAAAGAGGGCGATCCGAGCAAGGCCGGTGGCTTCGGCATCAACATCTCCATCGGCAGCAGCAGCAGCCAGAGCAACACCACCTACACCGCCGACAATGCAGCCGGCTCCAGCATCCAGGCCGGTGGCGACGTCACCCTGGTGGCTGCCGGCGCGGGCGAGGACAGCAACATCCTGGTGCGAGGCAGCGAGATCGCCGCGGGCCGCGATGCCACGCTGATCGCCGACAACCGCATCGACCTCATCGCCGCGCAGAACCAGCTCGCCCGGCACAGCACCGAAAGCAGCCGCTCGGCCAGCCTCGGCGTGGGCCTCAACTTCGGCGGCCAGCAGAACGGCCTGACCTTCAATGCTGCGGTCTCCCGTGGCCGTGGCCAGGCCGATGGCGAGGACCTGATCCACCACAACAGCCTGGTCAGTGCCGGTGACACTGCCCTGCTGATCAGCGGCGGCGACACCAGCATCCGCGGTGCCCAGGTCACCGGCGCTAGCGTCAAGGCCCAGGTGGGCGGCGATCTGCTGGTCGAGAGCCTGCAGGACACCAGTACCTATGCCAGCCAGCAGAAGAACACCGGGGCCGGGCTGAGCCTGTGCATCCCGCCGTTCTGCGTCGGCACCCTGGTCAGCGGCAACCTCAGCCTGGCCAAGTCCAGGGCCAACGGCGACTACGCCAGCGTGGTCGAGCAGAGCGGCATCCGTGCCGGCGACGGCGGCTTCGACCTCAAGGTGCAGGGCAACACCGACCTCAAGGGCGCGGTCATCGCCAGCACCCAGGCGGCCATCGACGCCGGTACCAACCGCCTGGTGACCGGCACCCTGACCACCAGCGACCTGGAGAACCGCGCCAGTGCCAGCGCCCGCAGCAACGGCATCGACCTCAGCAGCGGCATGCTCACCCAGGGCAAGTACGGCTTGAGCAAGGCGGTTATCGGTACAGCGCTGAACAATGGCGATGCCCGTGACGGCGACAGCGGTCGGACACTTGCGGCCATCAGCGCGGGCAGCATCGAGATTCGCGACGAGCAGGAACAGCTCGACAAGACCGGGCAAAGCGCCGAACAGGCCATCGCCCTGCTCAACCGCGACGTGGCCGGCAGCCACAACGGCGTCGAGCGCCTCGATCCCAAGGAGCTGGAAAAACAGGCCGAGGCCGAACGCATCATCAAGAATGCCGTGGCAGTGGAAGCCTTCAAGTTCAGCGACGACGCCTACCGCACCATGTTCGTCAAGGAACACCCGATGTACGAGGTGATGCTGGATAAAGACGGCAAGGTCATGATGGAGAATAAAAAGCCCGTACTGCGCCTGCTTAGCGATGAAGAGAAGCTCGCGCTCAAAGCTGGTCCGGACGGACGGGTTCGTATCGGTGTAAACGGCATCTTCAACGACGCCGATGCCGCCGCCATCTACGCTGCGCAGCACAACAGCAGCGGCGGCGGCCCGCTGTACATCGTGTCCTTCCCAAAAACCTCCAGCACAGTGGCCGAGCTGATGGTGGCGGGTTACCAGAAACACCTGGAGAACGAGTTCTGGGGGCTGAGCAATTCCACGGCGGAAATCACCGAGCTGCTCAAGCACTATGGCACCCAGGGCCTGGAGCTGGACGCCCATAGCCGTGGCTCGATGACTGTCGGTAACGCCTTGGAGGTTCTGACGAGCAACAATGCCGCGCCTGGCACCCTGAGCGAAACCTACCTGAAGTTCTTTGGCCCCGCTTACAACGCCGAAAAGGCCGCCGGCCTGCTTTACCAGCTCAGTGGCGGCATGCAAGACAGCGTCAGCCTGGAAAACCACCGCGACGACTTCGTCGGCTCTATCATCGGCGGCAATCCCGCCACCTTTGACCAGGTCGGCACCGGCAGCACCAAGGTCAAGGAATGGCTGAACATGTTCAGTGGTTCGGCAACCGTGCACAGTTGCTATGGCAATGGCGGTGGCAAGGATGGCTGCGGTAACTACGGCAAGCCCAATACCGTCATCATCAAGGCGAGCCCCTAAGCATGCGCACCCTGTCCCTGATCCTGCTGCTGGCAACCAGCCTGTCTGCCTGCTACGCGAACCCGCCCTTTCAGCCGCCACCATTCAACTTCGAGATTTGGCAAAAGCCGGGCGCCTCGATCCTACAGGTCAAGAAGGCCCTGCTGGAATGCGGTGCGCCCCATCCGCAGGATGACGAGCGCCCGGCCAACCAGCGGGCCGAGACCCAAAATTGCCTGATCGCTGCCGGGTACAGGATGCCGAAGCAGTACCCTAGCCAGTGTACGCTTCAGCCCGACCTTCCCACCTGTCAATCCGGCGTAATACCGCCTTCGCCCAGTGCCGAACGCCGGCTGAACAGCGACTACTGCCGAGCCGGGCGGGATATGCAATTTTGCCGCCGCACAGTGAGCAACCCATCCGCCTGTACGGCAGGGCCGGTCGTGCCTGAATGCCTGCCGTGAACCTGATCAGCGACTACACCGGACGCTCTCGAGCATTGCCGCCACGCTGAGCGGCGGGTACAAGCAGACATTGCAGTTTGCGTGAGAGGGGCCGGACGGCGATCCGCTTTAGCCGCGATTGAGCCGTCAAGGGCGCGAAGAGTTCGCGGCTGAAGCCCCTCCCACAATCCAGGGCCTCATCCACAAATGGCCGTAGCCCCCATTACGATTGCCCCGTTCGCCGCCTCGGGCACATCGACCACCCTGACCGGCACATGACCGTTGACGCGACCTCAGGGCTGGTTCGGCTTCAGCGCACCACAATCGGCCGACACCCAGCGCGCCTCCGACTCCATGCTGCCGTGCTGACGGCCGGCACCATTGTCGAATTCGCCGCTGACCTGAGAGGTGAAGGACTTGTCGTCGAGGAAATGCGCCTCGCCCTGCCCCTGACCCTGCGGGCAGGTGAAATTGAACACCCAGCGGTCATCGCTGCGCGAGGTGATCTGCTGGCGGCAGTTGGGGTCCTGCAAGGGGATGTTCTGGGCATCGATCTGCGCCTGGCTGATGCAGTACTGCACGCCCTTGCTGCCCAACTGGATGCCCTGGCCGGCCATCGCCTTCTCCATCATCTCGCGCTGCGCCGGGGGCAGGTTCCTGAACTGCTGCAACATCACCTCCATGCTCGGCAGCGCCTGCCCGCCCAGTTGCATGTTCTTCGAGGTGATTTCCCACAGGCCGGGCTGGATCTGCTGCTGGGCGCTGGCCAGCAGCGGCAACAGCAGCAGACAACAAGGCAGAAACTTCAAACTGGACATAGGCATGCAAAGGCTCCGTTCAGTGACCGCGACTCGACTCGCCTGAAGTTGGACAGCGAAGCCGCCGAGATGTCGCTGCGAAGTGTCGCTGTCAGTCGCCCTGTTCCTGACGATAGAGCTGCAACCCCCGCGCCCGGTAGTTGCCCAGGGCGCTGGGATGATCGAGGCTGCAGGTATGCACCCACACCCTTCGCGTGCCCGGCCAGGCCCAGGCGGACTGCAGCGCGTGGCTCAGCAGCGGGCCGCCGAAGCCCTTGCCGAAGAAGGCCTCGACCAGGCCGAAGTAGAGGATTTCCACAGCGCCTGCAGCATCCCGCTGCAGCTCGTAGTAACCGGCGATGGCGCCCTGGTGATAGGCCACCCAGGTGCGGTGGTTGTCCTGCTCGACCAGTTCGCACCACTGCTCATCCGACCACGCCAGCTTGTCCGTCCAGCCCCAGGGACCACCCACCAGTTGGTAGAGAAAGCGGTTGAGCGGGAACTGCTTGATCCGGCACTCGACGACCTGCAGGTCGCCAGGCAGCGGCTTGCCGCGCAGCTGCTCGGGGCTGTGCATCTCGAGGTAATAGGTGATGGTGCCGCCGTGCTCGCTCATGTCGTATCCGTGCTCGTCAGGGGCCGCCTGGCCCGCGCAAAGCCCGCAGGCTAAAAGAAACGGCATCTATCCGGCAATCCCGTGGGCACGCTGTCACTGTGTTCCCACCTCCGAAAGCCACGAGATGGACCCGGATCTGACGCCTGAAACTTTCATTTGGACGAAGGCAAACTTTCATTTGGACGCGCCCGGCAAACGGCATCCAGCATTTACATTTGGCGCAAAAGTATCCTGCCGCTTGGCGCGGTAACCCTTTCATCCACAACGGTGCTTATTTACCCTCTGCAACCCCTACAGGCTCCGCAACCGCCATCACCATGAACGATACCCCCCAGCAAAAAGCCCCCAATACCTGGCGCGTGCACCTGGCACAGGTAATGGAAGGCAAACCGGTTCAGCGCCTGATCACCGTGCTGATCCTGATCAACGCGGCCATTCTCGGCCTGCTCACCTCGGCGCAGATCGTCGCCGAATGGGGCTGGCTGCTGTTGCCGCTGGACATGTTCATTCTCGCCGTGTTCGTGATCGAGCTGGCGCTGCGCTTCGTTGCACGCGGCCCCGGCCTGCTGCGCGACCCGTGGGCGGTGTTCGACTGCATCGTGGTGGGCATCGCTCTGGTGCCGGCCAGCGGGCCCTTCAGCGTGTTGCGCGCCTTGCGCGTACTGCGGGTGCTGCGCCTGGTGTCGATCAACCCGAGCATGCGCAAGGTAGTGCAGGCGCTGCTCGCCTCGCTGCCGGGCATGGGCAGCATCGTCATGCTCATGCTGCTGGTGGTCTACGTCTCGGCGGTGATGGCCACCCAGCTGTTCGGCGAGCGCTTTCCCGAATGGTTCGGCTCGCTGACCGCCAGCCTGTATTCGCTGTTCCAGATGATGACCCTGGACAGCTGGTCCAGCGGTACGGTGCGGCCGATCATGGAGGTGTATCCGCTGGCCTGGCTGTTCTTCATCCCATACGTGCTGATCGCCACCTTCATGATGCTCAACCTGTTCATCGCGGTGATCGTCAACGCCATGCAGGACGCACAGGGCCCCGACGCCGAAGCGGAGGCACGGGTACAGCGCGAGCAGATGATCCTCGAGGAGCTCAGGGCCTTGAGGGCAGAGTTGGCGGAGATGCGCCGCAGGTCCTGATCAGCGGACGGCCGATTAGGAGCGCTGGAGGCTGGAGGCTGAACGACAAGCAAACCGCATAGGCTCTTTCGTCCAGCTTTCCAGCCTCAAGCGTTTTTGATCGAAGGCCGAAGGCCGCTACCGCCTTTCAGTCGCCCGCCAACTCGCAGCTCCATAACTCCACGGCTGGCTGACTCGCCTTCGGCGGGCCGAGCCAGCTGCTCAGGGGTTGGCAGCCCTGTTCGAGGCACAGCTGGTAGTCCCCGGCCTCGGGCGTGCGCCCCAGACGCAGGGGTTGCAGCGGCGGCAGTTCGCGCCGGTAGTACCAGGCGCCGTTGCGCAACTGGGCGCCGCTGGGGATCTCCATCCCGGCGCCCGTGCCGCGAACCCGCGCCTCGCCGAGCTGCAGCCCTTTGGCGTCGACCCGGTAATCCTCTTCCCAGCGGATCTTCTCGATACTGTGCGTCCAGGCCAGGGTGAAGGTCGCTGTGGGCACTTGCGCCCACACCGCCCCGGCCAGGCCCAGGCACAGGCCGATCACGCGGCGGCCAACGTGCGGCGGCGAACGCGCCAGACATGCTGGGCGATCAGCAGGATGCCGATGGCATAGCCCGCCTCATCGGTCCACGGCATTGCCAGCACCAGGCTGAAACCGGCGATGAACGCCACCAGTCGCTCCCACCAGGCCATTGGTGCGCTGTAGTAGCCGACCACGGCGATGCCCCACAGACCCACGGCGAACATCGCCTTGATCACCATGTAGATCGTCGCAGTCCAGCTGTCGCCCTGCATCATCAGCGCCGGGTCGTAGACCGCCATGAACGGCACGATGAAACCGGCGATGGCCACGCGCACCGCCACCAGGCTGATCTTCATGCCGTTTTCCTTGGCGATCGGCGCCGCGGCGAAGCAGGCCAGGGCCACCGGCGGCGTCAGGTCGGCCATCAGGCCGAAGTAGAAGACGAACATGTGCGAGACGATCAGCGGCACGCCCAGGTCCAGCAGCGCCGGCGCGGCGATGGCGCTGGTGATGATGTAGTTGGGGATGGTCGGGATGCCCATGCCGAGGATCAGGCAGGTGATCATCGTCAGCACCAGCGAGAGGAACAGGTTGTCCTGGCCCACGGCGAGGATGTAGCCGGCGAAGGTGGTGGCGATGCCGGTCAGCGAGACGATGCCGATGATCACCCCGACCAGGGCGCAGGCGATGCCCACCGGCACCGCGTGGCGGGCGCCTTCGGCCAGGGCGAAGACGCAGGCGCGCAGGGTTTCGCGACCGCCCTTGATGAACCAGCAGGTCGCCACCAGCACCGCGATGACGCCGAAGATCACCCCGATGCCGAGCTGGAAGAAGCCGGCGCAGAGCACCCCCAGCGCCACCCAGAAGGCCATGCGCAACCAGAACGAATCGAAGCGCAGGATGATCGCCGAGCCGAGAATGACGATGGCGGTCAGCGCCAGGCCCACGGTGCCGGAGAACATCGGCGTGAAGCCGGAGAACAGCAGGTACACCAGCACCACCAGCGGGATCAGCAGGAACCAGCGCTTCTTCACCGCCTCCCAGACGCTCGGGCACTGGTCTTTCGGCAGGCCCTTGAGGTTGTGCTTCATGGCCTCCAGGTGAACCATCCAGAAGATCGAGCCGAAGTACAGGCAGGCCGGGATCAGCGCCGCCTTGGCCACCTCGACGAAGGGCACGTTGATGGTCTCGGCCATGATGAAGGCCACCGCACCCATCACCGGCGGCATGATCTGGCTGCCCATGCTGGCGGTGGCCTCGATGCCGCCGGCGAAGGCCGCCTTGTAGCCGAAGCGTTTCATCAGCGGGATGGTGAACTGGCCGGTGGTGACCACGTTGGCCACGCCGGAGCCGGTAATGGTGCCCATCAGCACCGAGGACACCACCGAGACCTTGGCCGGGCCGCCGGTGCGGTGGCCGAACATGCCCATGGCGAAATCGGTGAACAACCTGATCATCCCGGCCTGCTCGAGGAAGGCGCCGAACAGGATGAACAGGAAGATGTAGGTGGCCGAGACATAGGTCGGCGTGCCGTAGAAGCCCTCGGTGCCGAAGGCCAGCTGGTTGATGATCTGGTCGAAGCCGTAGCCACGGTGGGCCAGGTCGCCGGGCATGTATTCGCCGAACAGGCCATAGGCGAGAAAGGCCCCGCAGACGATCGGCAGGGCGATGCCCATGACCCGCCGCGCCGCCTCGAAGATCAGCACCATCAGGACGATGCCGACGACCATGTCGGCCGTGCTCAGATCCCCCGAGCGCTGGACCAGATCGGCCTCGAAGATCCACTGGTAGGCGAAGGTGGCCATGCCGGCCAGGCCCAGCAGCCAGGCCAGGGGCTGCCACGGACGCGACTTGCCAGCGAGCGGGTAGCACAGATAGACCATCAGCAGCAGGAAGCCGATATGCCCGGCGCGCAGCACCTGGCTGGAGACCGGGTGAAAAGCCGCGGTGATGATCTGGTAGGTCGAGAACAGCAGGGCGACGTAGAACAACGTCCGCGGCCATTCGTTGGGGCTGCTGTTGAGCCCTTGATGTTCACTCATGATGGTCGTGCCTCAGGCAAGAGGGATACGGTTTCGTCGGGTGGGTCAGGCGCCTGTAACCGGCTGCACGAACACTGCGATCACGACTGCGCCGTAACCCACCACTGATGCCACGCCGACTAGCGCTTGGTGGGTTACGCGACGCGCCATGACTGCGTCCGGCGTCGCTAGCCTGCGCGGCCCGACCCGCCCTACGGTTCGGCATTCACTGCAGAACGCCGGCTTCCTTGTAGAAGCGCTCGGCACCGGGGTGCAGAGGGATCGGCAGGCCTTCGGTGGCGTTTTCCAGCTGGATGTCCTTGGCCGCCGAGTGCGAGTTGGCCAGGCGCGGCAGGTTGTCGAACATCAGCTTGGTCATCTGGTAGGCGATTTCGTCGTCGACGCCTTCATGGCTGACCAGGATGTTGATGATCGCGGCGGTCGGCACGTCCTCGACCTGACCGTCATAGGTGTTGGCCGGAATGACCATCGGCTGGTAGGCGCTGCTGCCGATCTTGGCCACCACCTCTTCGGGGATCGCCACGAAGGTGATCGGCACCATCGAGGCCAGGTCGCGGATCGCCGCCATGCCCAGGCCCGAGGACTGCAGGGTGGCGTCCAGCTGGCGGTTCTTGATCAGCTCGACCGACTCGGCATAAGGCATGAATTCGACGCGGCCCATGTCCTTGTAGGTCAGGCCGGCGGCCTTGAAGATCGCCCGCGCGTTGAGCTCGGTGCCGGACTTCGGCGCACCGACCGAGATGCGCTTGCCCTTGAGGTCTTCCAGGGTCTTGATCCCGGACTCCTTGCTGGCGACGATCTGGATGTAGTTCGGGTAGGTGGCGGCGATGGCCCGCAGTTTCTTCAGCGGCGCCTTGAAGCCGGCATCCTCGACGCCGTTCCAGGCATCGTCCACCGAATCGCCGAGGGCGAAGGCCAGTTCACCGCGGCCGGCCTGCAGCAGGTTGAGGTTCTCCACCGAGGCCTTGGTCGCCTGTACCGAGGTCTTGGCGCCGGGGATGCCGTTGCCGTAGAGCTGCGACAGCGCCACGCCGATCGGGTAATAGACCCCGCTGGTGCCACCGGTGAGCACGTTGATGAAGGTCGGCGCGGCGAGCACCGCGGTACTGGCAGTGAAGGCCGCGGCGGCGGCGAAGAGGCTGAAGCGCTTGGTCAGTCGCATGGGATATCTCCGTGATTGTTCTTATGCAGAGAGGGCGCTCGGACAGGAGGACACCCGGCATGACGGAGAAAGACAGGGATCGCCCACAGCAGTGGGCTGCGCGGGACGAACCCGCGGGGGCATGGCGCTTCATGGACGACCTCTTGTCTTTCTTATGGTCACCGGCGCATCGAGCGACGGTTGCAAGGGTTCCATAGCAGATGCCGTGCCAGCGCGGGAAACCCCCTGCCCAGGGCGGCCCGGGCATTTCCAGCGGTCTGAAACCAGCGAAACACCGCCGATTGGCGGGGCATCGACCGGCAAGATTCCGCTTATTCGTACCCAGTCGGACGGTAGCCGCTCCGAAAACGCCTCAGCCGCGGCGCTCGCAATGTCGCGACTGCCATCGCGACACAGGCGGAGCATGGCAAGCTACGGGGTCCGTGCCGAACCTCCTTTTCGTGTAGCTCGGGTCGAGCGCAGCGACACCCGGGACAGGGCAACCTGGGTATCGCTGCGCTCGACCCAGGCTACGACCTCGGTTCGGGCGGACAACGGCGCAGCCAGAAGCGGCCGAGGCGTGCACCGGACCATGTCTTTTATGAGCCTGATGGCATAATATGCCATCGCCCTATGAGTTGGAGCACAGCAGATGTCCACCAGAAACGTCGTCCTACCGGAACCGCTGGAACAGGGTATCGAGAACCTGGTGACCGCAGGTCGCTACCAGAACGCCAGCGAAGTGATTCGCGCAGGTCTTCGCCTTCTGTTGCAGCAAGAGGCTGAAGAAGCCGCCAAGGTGGAAGCCCTCAGAAATGCCACCTCTCGCGCAATCATGCAGCTGGAAAGCGGCCAATTCGACCTCGTCAACAGCGAGAACCTGGAGCAGTACCTCGAGGCGCTCGGCCAGCAGGCCGATGACAGGCCCTGAGCATGGCCCAGTACCGAATCACCCATGCTGCCCGTGACGACATCGTCGACGCGCTTGGCTACACCCAGGTCCAGTTCGGCCCGCAAGCCAGACGCCGCTACCAGAGCCTGATCCTGACGGCATTCGGATCGTTCGCAGAGCAGCCGGAGCGGATTGGCAGCCTGGCTCGAGACGAACTCGCCGAGGGTATTCGCAGCCTTCATCTTATCTACTGCCGTGGCAAGGCAGCCGGCGGCAGGATCGCTCGACCAAGGCACGTCGTGTTCTATCGACTCGGTGCGGATCAGGTGGTGGAGATCGTTCGCCTGCTGCATGAGGCAATGGAGGTCAAGCGGCATCTCCCGTCCAGAGGGGCATGACACCCGTTGGCGAAGCCGATCTCCTAGTCGTCGTCAGGACTGCCCGCCGGCCGATAATGGCTGCGCTGCAGGCCGTGGCGCTGCATCTTCTCGTTGAGGGTACGTCGCGGCAGCTGCAGCAACTCCATGGTCTGCAGGATGCTGCCCTGGCAGCGCAACAAGGCGTTGTGCAGGCACTGCGCCTCGAAGGCCTCCATCTGCTGCGCCAGCGCCTGGCCGCCGCTTTCCCAGGCCGAGGTGTCGAGGCCCAGGGCATGCCGTTCCGCGGCGTTGATCAGCTCGCGTACGTTGCCCGGCCAGTCATGGCCGAGCAGGCCGGCCAGCTCGGCCGGGCTCAGCGGGGTCAGCTCGCGTCCGTGACGGCTGGCGGCATCCAGGGCGAAGTGCTCGAACAGCAGCGGGATGTCTTCGCGCCGCTCGCGCAGCGGCGGTATCTGCAGGGTGGCGACATTCAGCCGATACAGCAGATCCTCGCGGAACCGCCCGGCCTTGACCTCGCCCTGCAGGTCCGGCTTGACCGCGCTGATGACCCGCAGGTCGACGCGGATGCTGCGGTTGGAACCCAGGCGCTCCAGGGTCTTCTCCTGCAGCACGCGCAGCAGCTTGACCTGCTGGGCCAGGGGCAGGCTTTCCACTTCGTCGAGAAACAGGGTGCCGCCATCGGCATGCTCGATGCGGCCGATACGCTTGCTCTGGGCGCCGGTGAAGGCGCCGGTCTCGTGACCGAACAGCTCGCTCTCGAACAGGTGCTCGGGGATCGCCGCGCAATTGAGCGCCACGAAGGGTTTGTCGGCACGCTCGCTGAAGTCGTGCAGGCAACGCGCCACGCGCTCCTTGCCACAACCGGTTTCGCCGCGGATGAGGATGTTCACCGAGGTGCCGGCCAGCTCCAGGATCTGCCGGCGCAAACGCTCCATGGGCCGCGATACGCCGAGCAGCTGCGCGGCGATATCGTCCTTGAGGGCGAACTGTTGCCGCAGCCGGCGGTTCTCGCAGACCAGGCGCCGCTTCTCCAGGGCACGGCGCACGGTGTCGAGCAGACGATCGGGGGTGAAGGGCTTCTCGATGAAGTCGTAGGCGCCCTGCTTCAGCGCCTGCACGGCCATGGGCACATCGCCATGGCCGGTGACCATGATCACCGGCAGATCGCGATCGCGCTCGATCAGCTTGGCGAGCAGTTGCAGGCCGTCGGTACCGGGCATGCGTACATCGCTGATCACCACGCCGGGAAAGTCGCGCTCGACCAGCGCCAGGGCCTGGGCCGCGTTGGCGCAGGTCTGCACGCTGAAACCGGACAACTCCAGCCATTGCTGCACGGCTTCGCGAATCGCCGCTTCGTCATCGACCACTATGACCTGACCGTCCATACCACCTCCTGATTCGACGACGCAGTGTAACGTCAGGTTGTTTTCCCGGGGTAAGTCGGTGGCACAGGCCCGCCACCTGTCCGGCAAGGAACGGGCCACGGCATAGCCGCCCCAGGGCTCGGGCCCCTCTTTCAGAGCCTGGGCAGGCGCAGGGTGAACACGGCG
Source organism: Phytopseudomonas dryadis (assembly GCF_004327355.1). Taxonomy (GTDB): domain Bacteria; phylum Pseudomonadota; class Gammaproteobacteria; order Pseudomonadales; family Pseudomonadaceae; genus Aquipseudomonas; species Aquipseudomonas dryadis. The sequence continues at coordinate 1,934 of NZ_QJUM01000016.1, read as the reverse complement.
CCATTGGCACCGTTGGCGGCCTCCAGGCTGCCGCCCAGGTCACGCACGATGCCATAGGAGATCGCCAGGCCGAGGCCCAGCCCCTCGCCCACCGGCTTGGTGGTGAAGAAGGGCTCGAAGACATGGGCCAGGTGTTCCTCGGGGATACCGCCGCCACTGTCGCTGACCCGCAGCAGGCAACTGTCGCCCTGCACCTCGATCAGCACGCCGAGCACCCGCGTGGGGCTGTCGAGCATGGCGTCCAGGGCATTGTTCAACAAGTTGAGCAGCACCTGTTCCAGGCGGATCGCGTCACCGCTGACCCGGGCTTCGCCGCGTATCTCGCGGCGCAGTTCGACCTGCTCGCTGCGCAGACGCGGTGCCAGCAGTTGCAAGGCCTGCTCCAGCACATCGCTGAGCAGCAGACGTTCGCACAGGCCGCCCGGGCTCTTGCGGGCGAAGGTCTTCAGGTGCCCGGTCAAGCCGGCCATGCGCTGCAACAGTCCGTCGATGCGCTGCATGCCTTCGCGCACGGCATCCTCACGGCCGCTGTCGAGCAGCAGGCCAAGGCTGCCCAGGTGCATCTGGATGGCGGTCAGCGGCTGGTTGATCTCGTGGGCCATGGCCGCCGACATCTGCCCCAGCGCCGCCATCTTCGCCGCATGCACCAGGCCTTCCTGGGCCTCGCGCAGCTCGGCGGTGCGCAGCGTCACCTCACGCTCCAGATTTTCCCGGATGCTGGCCTGCAAACGCTGATTCTTGTGCCGCTGCAACAGGAACAGCACGAGGAACACCAGGGTCAGCCAGACCCCGCCGGCCGCCAGGCGATAGCTGCGCGCGGTGCTGCCGAGGCTGTTTTCCTCGATCAGCAAATGCAGCGTCCAGGCCTCGCTGGGCAGTTCCAGGCGCTGCCACAGGTACGCCTGGCGCCCGTCGGGGCCGTCGATGTGCATCCAGTCGGCATCGCCGTCGAAGTGGCGCCCCGGCTGTTTGGGCAAGGTCTGCAGCGAGCGTTCGGCGTACTTGCGCACCTCCACCAGTTCGGCGTGATCGAGCTCGTCGAGCTCTTCCAGGGCGCGGAAACGCCAGGCCGGGCGGCTGCTGAGAATCACCACGCCATAGCTGTCGGCCACCAGCAGCACGCCGGGCTGGCCGACCCACTCGCGCTGCAGCTCCTCCAGTTCGAGCTTGACCACCAGCACGCCGATCACCGTGCCGTCATCGTCGTACACGGCGTGGGAAAGAAAATAGCCCGGCACGCCGGTAGTCACGCCCACGGCGAAATAGCGGCCGGCAGTGCGGTGCAGGGCATCCTGGAAATACGGACGGAAACCATAGTTGCTGCCGACGAAACTGCTCCACTCCTGCCAGTTGCTGGCCGCCAGGGTCACGCCCTGGGGGTCGATCAGGTAGAGCACGCTGGAACCGGCGGCGACATTGAGCTGTTCGAGGCGGCGATTGAGCTTGTCGCGCAATTGCGGGTCCTCCGGCGCCAGCAGCAGGGACTGGATATCGCCGTCCATGGACAGCAACTGCGGCACCGAGCGGTAGCGGTCGACCAGGGTCTGGATAGACTGGGCGTAAAGCTGCAACTGGCCATGGGCTTCGTGGCTGCGCTCCGCCCAGGCGCGCTGCTCGGCATAGCGGCCGCCCAGCCAGAGGCTGACCGCCAGGCCGAGGACGACCAGCAGCACGATGGCGACGATGCGGTAACGCGACAGCAGGCTGGACATGCACGACTCGGGTCATGGCGATGGCGGCATGGTAGCTTGAAAGAAGCGGCAAGCCCCAGCGCCATGGCTGCCATCGTTATCGCCCCGAGGTCGGGGCTCCTTGTATGTTGAGCTTATCTGTCAACAACCATGACGGAAGCAGTTACCGGGGAGGCCGTTCGCTCCTGGAGGCACCTTGCGTGACCTCGCCTGTAGAGTGGCCCCCCGCCTCATTACCACTAC
>NZ_QJUM01000015.1 GCF_004327355.1 Phytopseudomonas dryadis | reverse complement strand
GGCCACCAATCGCCGCGGGGTCGCGACTCCTACAGGTTCGCGGCCAATCATCGTTCGGGCAGGAGCGTCGACCTCGGCGCGATGCCATCGTGGCCATCCCGCAAAACCGCGTCATGGCCACCAATCGCCGCGGGGTCGCGGCTCCTACAGGTTCGCGGCAAACCATCATTCGGGTAGGAGCGTCGACCTCGGCGCGATGCGATGGCAGCCATCGCGCAAAAACCCGGTGTCACCACCACAAGAGCGCGCTCGCCTCGGTGCACACACGGTTACCCGCAGGCCATCACTCGGATTAGACTGGCGTCATGGATGACTCAGATTATCTGCGCCTGCTCACCCACCAGGCGGAGCAGGCCAATGCCTTTCTTTCCAATGCGCGCAAGTGGGAACGCGAGCGCTGGGTCTGCCAGCGCCTGCTGCAGGCCTTCAATGTCGGCCATCGCCTGGAAGAATTCGGCGCCGCAGATCAGGAACCACCGGACGTGCTGTTTCGCGAGGCCAGCTTCGAGGTGTTCTTCGTGCTGGATGAGGGCCGGCGCCTCAACGATGACTGGCGCGCAGAACTGGAACGCCGGCGCAGCGCCTTCTCCCTGAGCCAGCTCGTGCGCCGCGAGGCCAGACCCCAGCGGATCGGCGCCAGCGAATTGCAGGCGCGCCTGGCGCCGACCCTGCGCAAGAAGGCCCACAACTACCGCGAACGCGGCCTCGATCCGGGCGAGCTGGATCTGCTCGCCTACGTCAACCTCAAGCGCGCCGTGCCCGACTTCAACAGCCACTTCCCGCCGCCGACCGAGTACCTGCGCCAGGGTTGGCGATCCCTGTCGCTGGTCGGCCCGACCTTCGCCCGCATCCTTTTCGCCCATGCCGACGCCCCGGACTTCTTGCGCAGCAACCTGGGACGCAGCGTGATCTTCGATGTCGGGATCAGCCTGTGAAGCCGGGCGCAAGCGCCATGGGCCCATTCCAGTACATCCCGGGCAACGCCCTGCTAGAATGAGCGCATTCCGCGAGGTTCCCATGTCCAGCCGATTGAACCCTGACGATCAGCGTCGAGTCGATGAATACCTGAGCGCCCCTCAGCATCAGGTCGAGCGCCAGCCCTTCAAGGTCTGGCGACTGCTCTTGATCATCGTCGCCGTCACCATCGGCCTCGGCCTGCTGAGCCGCCTCCTGAGTCGCCTGGTGCTATGAGCTGCCGCTCGCCCGGACTCCATCTCCGATTTTTCAGCCTTGTGAGTACACTCCATGACCCATCGAATCGTAATCGTCGGCGGCGGCGCCGGCGGCCTGGAACTCGCTACGCGCCTGGGTAGAACCCTGGGCAAGCGGGGCAAGGCCCGCGTGACCCTGGCCGACGCCAACCTGACGCATATCTGGAAACCCCTGCTGCACGAAGTGGCCGCCGGCTCGCTGAATTCCACCGAGAACGAGTTGAACTACGTCGCCCAGGCCAAATGGAACCACTTCGAGTTCCAGCTCGGGCGCATGAGCGGGCTGGATCGTGAACGCAAGGCCATCCAGCTCGCCGCCACGCTGGATGAAGAAGGCCGGGAACTGGTGCCCGCCCGTGAGCTGGGCTACGACACCCTGGTGATCGCGGTCGGCAGTACCACCAATGATTTCGGCACCGAAGGGGCGGCCCGTCACTGCCTGTTCCTCGACACCCGTGAACAGGCCGAGCGCTTCCACCGCCAGTTGCTCAGCCACTACCTGCGCGCCCATGCCGGCAAGGGCGACAACGACCAGATCAGCGTCGCCATCGTCGGCGCCGGCGCCACCGGCGTCGAACTCGCGGCCGAACTGCACCATGCTGCCCATGAACTGGCCGCCTATGGCCTGGACAGCATCCGCCCCGAAAACATGCGCATCACCCTGATCGAGGCCGGGCCACGCGTGCTCCCCGCACTGCCCGAACGCATCAGCGCCCCGGTGCACAGAACGCTGGAAGAACTCGGCGTCACGGTGCTGACCAATGCCGCGGTGAAAGAGGTCACCGCCGATGGCCTGCTGACCGCCAATGGCGAACAGATCCCGGCAAGCCTCAAGGTCTGGGCGGCCGGCATCCGCGCTCCGGCCTTCCTCAAGGATCTGGACGGACTGGAAAGCAACCGCATCAACCAGTTGGTGGTCACCTCCACCCTGCAGAGCACGCGTGACGAGAACATCTTCGCCTTCGGCGACTGCGCCGCCTGCCCGCTCGGCGATGGCAGCGAGCGCAACGTACCGCCGCGCGCCCAGGCGGCACATCAGCAGGCATCGCTGCTGGTCAGATCGCTCGCTCTGCGCCTGCAGAATCAGCCCCTGCCCAGCTATCGGTACAAGGACTACGGCTCGCTGATTTCCCTATCGAGCTTCAGCGCGGTAGGCAACCTGATGGGCAATCTGATGGGCAGCGTGAAGCTGGAGGGCTGGCTCGCCCGCATGTTCTATATATCGCTGTACCGCATGCACCAGATGGCGCTGTATGGCCGCTTCCGCACCCTGCTGCTGATGCTCAGCGACCGCATCGGCCGCAGCACCGACCCGCGCCTGAAGCTGCATTGATCCTGAGGGGGCGCCGGGCAATACACCTGGCGCCATCAAGGCGGAAGCAGACTCTCGTAGGATGGGTGAAACCCATCGGCGATTGATGGGTTTCACCCATCCTACAGGTTGCCTCGCTTGAAGCTTGCGGCTCAATGGCCGCTTCCGCCTTTGAAGCGTCCGATCCCCAGAAAGCAGAAAACCCGCTCCAGGCGGGTTTTCTGCTCAAGCAAGCTTGAAATAATGGTGGGTCGTGTAGGATTCGAACCTACGACCAATTGGTTAAAAGCCAACTGCTCTACCAACTGAGCTAACGACCCTGAAAATGGTCGGGGTAAGGGGATTCGAACTCCTGACATCCTGCTCCCAAAGCAGGCGCGCTACCGGACTGCGCTATACCCCGAGGAAAGATTGGCTCCGCGACCTGGACTCGAACCAGGGACCCAATGATTAACAGTCATTTGCTCTACCGACTGAGCTATCGCGGAACTACGCTCTTTCTATCTCTTTCAACTGGCTCCGGCCTGAGCCGTTTCCCGTATCAGAGGCGCGCCATTTTACGTTTCCAGAACGCCCTGTCAACCCCTTAAATTGCTTTTATGACAATGCTTTGCAGCAGAGTGGCAGGCTGCTATACCTTCCCCGCTCGCTTGTACGCCGTGACAGGCCGTTGCCAAGCATTACCCAGGATCATCGATGAGTAATCAGGGTACGCCACCGCGCCCTCCCAATGCCCCGCGGACCCTCGCCAGCCGGGGTATACAACCGCGCTTCAGCGAGCTGGGACAAAGCTGTCGCAAGCTGGTGCTGAACCGTCTGGCCGCCAGCCTGACGCGCGCCTTCGCCCAGGTCGACGACACCCTGTTCGAATGCGCCGAAAAGGCGGAGAACAATCAGGTACAGACGCTGTTCCTCGACAACATGCGCAGTATTCGCAAGCTGCGTCCACAGATCGAACGCCACTACCACCAGGCGATCTCGCAGACCTTCTCCGACTTTCTCGATGGCAAGCTCGAGCCGCACCCAGCGCTCCCCGAGCTGGATGCCGAACAGCTGACTCTGGTGCAGAACGAGGACTACGAAGAAACCCTGCAAGTCACCAATATGGTCAGTCAGGTCAAGGATCGCTGCGCCCAGGCCCTGTTCGCTCTGGATCAACGCCTGGCCCTGCTCAACAATGGTAAACCGCTCGACGAGGACAGCAATCCGTTCGGCCCGCGAATGATCGCCCAGGCCTTCCGTCACGCCCTGGCGCCCTGCCCGCTGCCGCTGCGCATCAAGACCGTCCTGTACATGCTGTTCGACCGGCACGTCATGCATGACCTCGACGCTGTCTATGCCACGCTCAACCAGCGCCTGGTAGAAGCCGGCGTACTGCCCGAGCTGAAATACACGGCAGCGCGCAACGCCACCCCGGCGCGAGCGGCCACCCGCAGCGATTCCGCCGCGGCGGAAACGGCTCGACGCCAGCCCACCGCCGCAGCGCCGACCGGTCACGCGCCACGGGATCTCGATGCGCCGCCTCCGGCCGACCTGGCGCAGTGGCTCGACAGCCTCAACGCCTTGCTCGAAGCCTATCGACGACAGCAACCGAGCCCGTTTCTGCTCGGCGGTACGCCGAGCATGGCCAGCTTTGGCCCTGCGAGCGCCAAGCGCACCTACAGCGCCTCGGCACTGCTCGAAGCCCTTGACCGCATGCAGCGCCAATCCGCCGAGGAACTCGCGCAACGCATGCAGAAACCGCAACAGGTCGCCAGGCTCAAGGCCGACCTGCACCAGCAACTGACCGAGCTCCGCGACGAGCCGCAGCCACACAAGCTGGAAGCGGGCGCAACCGATGTCGTCGACCTGGTGGGCATGCTGTTCGACTTCATCCTCGACGACGACGACCTGCCGGATAGCTGCAAGACCGCCCTGTCACACCTGCACACGCCCTACCTCAAAATCGCCCTGCAGGATAAGGCCCTGTTCACCCAGCCGCAGCATCCGGCCCGCAAGCTGCTCAACGCCATGGCCCAGGTGGGTGCGCTGTATGGCGATGAAGGGGAAGAACACGGCCTGCTGGCCAAGATGCACGGGGTGGTGGAGCGGGTCATACGGGACTTCGCCGGCGACCTGCAGTTGTTCGAAGCCCTCCTGACAGAGTTCAACGCGTTCGCCCACACCGTCCAGCAGAAAGTCGAGCTGCGCGAACGCCGTGCCGTGGATGCGGCCAAGGGCCGTGACAAACTGCTCGCCGCGCGTCAGTCGGCGGCCCGGGTGATCGCCCACAGCCTGGACCAGCACCTGCCTCCGGCGCTCATCCGCCACTTCCTCGAGCAGACCTGGATCGATGTACTGGCGTTCATCCAGTTGCGCCATGGCGATGCCAGCGACGAATGGCAGCGCGCCAGCGACGTGGCCGAGCGACTGGCCTGGAGCGGCACCTTGCTCGATGCGGAACAGCATGCGCACCTGCAACGCTTGCGCGCAGGCATGCTCGAGGAACTGCGCAAGGGCCTGCTGCTGCTCGGCGGTTATCATGACGACGGCATCCGCCGCCTGCTGCAGGATCTGGTGGCCTGCCAGGACGCGGTCCAGGCGCGCCAACCGCTGGCCTCCGCCGAGCTGGACCCGCCCCCCAGTCCCCTTGGCAGCATGCCGGGGAAAGACACCGTCCTGGCGCCGCAAAACGGCTCGCTTACGCCACATGCACAGTTGCTGGCCAAGGAACTGGGACGTATCGAATTCGGCACCTGGTTCGAATTCAGTGCCGACGGCCAGACCCGGCCCCTGAAGCTGTCCTGGTACAGCACGACCACCCTCAACTACCTGTTCGTCGATCATGGCGGCCAGCGTGCAACCATCAAACCGCTGGTGCAATTGGCCCGGGAAATGGAGCAAGGGCTGGTGCGGATACTCCCCCCTGATCGCGCCGCGCCGCTGGTCGACCGCGCCTTCGCCGCCATCTACCGCGTACTCCAGCGCTTTACCAGCCGCCGTACTTGAGGAGCTCCGTCGCCAGCACAGCCGACAGCAGACCACCGTCCTGCCGGGTCTTCGAACGGCACCGCGGGCGCGACCTGGGCCACAGCGCCGAATGCTCTGCTGCCCCGCCGACGCCCTGGTGGAATGCCGCCTGGTCTGCCGGCCGGCGAGATCCGCCTCACTGCGATTGCCTCTGGAGCCGCGTGAGCGAACAGGGCCAGCAACGCTGGGCCGGCTACCGCATCATCGATCTGGATCAGCGACAGGCCACAGCGCTGACAGAAATATTGCAACACTTTCCGACGCCCCGCTGCAGGGCGCGTCATAGAGCCTTCCAGCCACCGCGATAGACACGCTCGATCAGCGCATCGGCAAGAGCGATTAGACGCATCAACCTTGACCGCCTAGGCTTCTCTGTGTCAATCAGTCGCAGGGGAGCTGCCCGTGCCCCGGCCAGCCGAGACGCCAATTACCGACACCGAACCCGACCCCGCCGCCACTGCGCAGCCGGAAGCGTACGGCTACGCGGAACTCGGCCGCTCGAGCGTCCAGGCCAGCGCGGTGCTGGCACAGGAGTGCGCGCTGGCCATCAGTTACAACGGTATCAGCCATGCCGTGATGATGGTCTCCCCTTCCGCCGTGGAAGACTTCATCTTCGGCTTCAGCCTGAGCAGTGCGTTGGTCGATTCCATCGACGATATTTATGACGTTCGTACCCAACGCGTCGGCGCCGCGATCAATGCCGAGGTCGAGATCAGCAGTCGCGCCTTCTGGGCCATGAAACAACAGCGCCGGCAACTGGCGGGCACCAGTGGCTGCGGCCTGTGCGGCGTCGAGGCCCTCGACCAGGCCCTGCCGCAACTGGCCACCCTGCAGCGCGGCCCGCTACCCGATGCCGCGCACCTGATCGGCCTGCGCGAGCGCATCGGCACGGTTCAGAGCCTGGCCCGCCAGAGCGGCGCCCTGCATGCCGCGCTGTACGTGGATGCGCGGGGCGAGATTCGCCTGTGCCGCGAGGATATCGGCCGGCACAACGCTCTCGACAAGCTGATCGGCGCGCTGCTGCGCGAGGCCCATGACCTGCGTCACGGCTTCGTCGTGGTGACCAGCCGCTGCAGTCTGGAGCTGATTCACAAAGCGGTGAGGGCCGGGGTCGGTAGCCTGGTCAGCCTTTCCGCGCCGACCGCGCTCACCGTGCAATGGGCCCGCCGGCACAACCTCAACCTGATCCATCTGCCCCACCACAGCGCGCCCCGGGTCTACAGTCCCGCGCCGCCTGCAAGAGAAGAATAACCATGAGCCTGCAACCCGTTAACCCGCGTTACAAACCCTATAAAGGCGCTGCCGCCGGTTGGGGCGCGCTGATCAGCGTCACCCAGTTCTGGCTGGACAGCAAACAGCCCTTCAAGAACCTGCGCGCCCTGCTCAAGACCAACCAGAACGGTGGCTTCGACTGCCCGGGCTGCGCCTGGGGCGACTCCCCGGAAGACGGCCGCATCAAGTTCTGCGAGAACGGCGCCAAGGCGGTCAACTGGGAAGCCACCAAACGCCGTGTCGACGCTGCGTTCTTCGCCAGATACAGCGTCAGCCAACTGCGCGAGCAGAGCGACTACTGGCTGGAGTACCAGGGCCGCCTGACCGAGCCGATGCGCTACGACGCCACCACCGATCGCTATGTGCCGACCTCCTGGGACGACGCCTTCGCCCTGATCGCCAAGCACCTGAAGAACCTCGACAGCCCCAACCAGGCCGAGTTCTACACCTCGGGACGGGCCAGCAATGAAGCGGCCTACCTGTACCAGTTGTTCGTCCGCGCCTTCGGCACCAACAACTTCCCGGACTGCTCGAACATGTGCCACGAAGCCAGTGGCGTGGCGCTGATCCAGAGCGTTGGCATCGGCAAGGGCAGCGTGACCTTCGCCGACTTCGAACATGCCGATGCCATCTTCGTCCTGGGCCAGAACCCGGGCACCAACCACCCGCGCATGCTCGAGCCCCTGCGCGAAGCGGTGAAGCGTGGCGCCCAGGTGATCGCCTTCAACCCGCTGAAAGAGCGTGGCCTGGAGCGTTTCCAGCACCCGCAGCACGCCATGGAAATGCTCACCAATGGCTCCGAGCCGCTGAACACGGCCTTCTTCCGTCCCGCCCTGGGCGGCGATATGGCGGCCATCCGCGGTATCGCCAAGTTCCTGCTGCAGTGGGAACGCGAGGCCGCGGCCAAGGGCGAAGAGGCCATCTTCGACCACGCCTTCATCGCCGAACACACCGACGGTGTGGAGGCCTACCTGGCAACCCTGGATGCCTCTTCCTGGGACTCGCTGGTCGAACAGTCCGGCCTCAGCCTGCAGGACATCGAACAGGCGGCCCGGATGTATCGCCGCGCCAACAAGGTGATCATGTGCTGGGCCATGGGCATCACCCAGCATCTGCACTCGGTGGCGACCATCCAGGAAATCGTCAACCTGCAGTTGCTGCGCGGCAACCTCGGCCGTCCCGGCGCCGGCCTGTGCCCGGTGCGCGGCCACAGCAACGTGCAGGGTGACCGCACCATGGGCATCAACGATCGCCCACCGGTCGCGCTGCTGGACAATCTCGAGAAGCGCTTCCAGTTCAAGGTGCCGCGCGACAATGGCCACAACACCGTGGAAGCCATCAACGCGATGATCGACGGCCAGGCCAAGGTGTTCATCGGCCTCGGTGGCAACTTCGCCCAGGCCACGCCGGACAGCCCGCGCACGCACCAGGCCCTGCAGAGCTGCGAGCTGACCGTGCAGATCAGCACCAAGCTCAACCGCAGCCACCTGACCACCGGCACCGATGCCTTGATCCTGCCGTGCCTCGGGCGTACCGACATCGACCACCAGGCGAGCGGCCCGCAAGCCGTCACCGTGGAAGACTCGTTCAGCATGATCCACGCCTCCTACGGCCAGCTCGAACCCCTGTCGAAGGCGATGCGCTCGGAACCGGCCATCATCGCCGGCATCGCCAAGGCCACCCTGGGCAATCACCCGGTGGACTGGGACGCGATGATCGCCGACTACAGCCGCATTCGCGAACTGATCGCCGACACCATTCCCGGCTTCCATGACTTCAACCAGCGCGTACAGCATCCGGGCGGCTTCTACCTGGGCAACTCGGCAGGCGCGCGCCAGTGGAAGACCACTACCGGCAAAGCCAATTTCAAGGCCAATGCCCTGCTCGCCGACCTGCTCCCGGAACAAGTGCACAACAGCGGGCAGACCCCGGACCTGATCCTGCAGACCATGCGCTCCCACGATCAGTACAACACCACCATCTACGGCCTCGATGACCGTTACCGTGGGGTCAAGGGACAGCGTCAGGTGTTGTTCGTCAACGAAGCGGACATCACCCGCCTGGGCTACAAGCCCGGGCAGAAGGTCGACCTGACGTCGCTGTGGGACGATGGCGTGGAACGCAAGGTCTTCGGCTTCACCCTCCTGGCGTTCGACATCCCCGCAGGCCAGGCCGCCGCCTACTACCCGGAGGCCAACCCGCTGGTACCGCTGGAAAGCGTGGGCCTGGGCAGCAACACGCCGACCTCGAAGTTCGTCGCCATTCGCCTGCACCCCGCCCAGGAAACGGCGCGCATCCTGTCGGTGGGATAAAGGCCCACACACCGCTGCAGGCGCTGCGACCTCGCAGCGGAGGGTGGCTGCGCCGCAGGTTCTGCTGGATGGCCGCTAACGTATCGCCCCGGGGTCGGGGCTCCTGCGGTCAGGCGACTACCGCGCCCGAGCAAGAGCTGCGACCTCGCAGCGAAGGGTGGCCGCGCCGCAGGTTCTGCTGGATGGCCACTATCGTATCGCCCCGGGGTCGGGGCTCCTACGGTCAGGCAACTACCGAGCCCGAGCAGGAGCTGCGACCTCGCAGCGGAGGGTGGCCGCGCCGCAGGTTCTGCTGGATGGCCGCTAACGTATCGCCCCGGGGTCGGGGCTCCTACGGTCAGGCGACTACCGCGCCCGAGCAGGAGCTGCGACCTCGCCGCGAAGGGTGGCCGCACCGCAGGTTCTGCTGGATGGCCACTATCGTATCGCCCCGGGGTCGGGGCTCCTACGGTCAGGCGACTACCGCGCCCAAGCAGGAGCTGCGACCTCGCCGCGGAGGGTGGCTGCGCCGCAGGTTCTGCTGGATGGCCGCTAACGTATCGCCCCGGGGGCGGGGCTCCTACGGTCAGGCAACTACCGAGCCGGGGGAGATGCGCTTCTACGGCGATTGCTGGTCGATTTTGTATGATGGCCAAGCCCTATCGCGCAGGTCGACGCTCCTGCGGACTGATAATGGCTGCATTTCGTCGGATTCATGCCGGTGAGTGGTGAAAAGTCGCCAGTGATGTCCCTTTGCCGTTACGGCAGTCGGGTAGCTTTCGAAAAAAAAGCGCCAACTCTTATTGCCCAAGCCACGATGCTGGCTTTTCGGGCCACTGCCATTCGAGCATTGCCAGTGCGAAACCCGCGCAGCGCCTCAGTCGGGCGGATGCGACAGGGTGTTTCTCGCCGGCACCGGGAGGGGATTCCATGCGCCATTCATTTATCGCGTTGCTGCTGCTCGGCCTCGCGAGCCTGAGCGCCCAGGCGGCATTGCTGGAGCGGGAGCTGGGTGACTACGCCTTGAACTTGGGCACCATACCCAGCCGTAGCATGGCCCAGGGGCTGGTCAAGCCGCAGAGTGACGGCACCTTTCATGGCGGCCTGGACCTGAGCCACCCCAGTGGCTGGTACGTCGGCCAGTGGGCCCCCAGCCTGGGCATCACCCCGGGCAGCCGCACGGAACTCAATACCTATGCCGGCTATCGGCAGCGCTTCGCTGACACCCTCGGCTACGAGCTGGGCACCATCCGCTACAGCCACCCCGGCCTCAGCCACCTCGACAGCCACGACCTGTACGCCGGGCTGACCTATGACGAGCGGCGCTTCGGCCTGTCGTTCAGCAACGACCCCAACCGTCTCAACAGTACCCTGCTGGCCGATCTCGGCCGCATCGAGCCCCTGGGCATGGCGGTGACCGTGCGTTACGGCAACCACCTGCTGGACAACCCGGCGACCTTGAGCAATGGCGGCCAGGTACGCGTCTTCAACGACTGGTCGCTGAACCTGTCACGGCCCTGGAGAGGCATCGACCTCAACCTGTCCTATTCGGACTCCAGCCTCGACGGCGACGAGTGCGCGGTGTATTCCGGCCATAACAGCGAATGCGAGGCCTGGTTCTCGATAAAGGCCTCCCGCTCGCTGTTCTAGATACGCGCCCGGCCGCGCACCGACTGGGCGAGCCCAACCTCGCACACATCCAGATACATTCATTCGTGTATCTTTAATCCCCCCTCTCGGGAATTTCCTTGCAGATCAGGCTCTAAGCTTGTGTCGCCGACACAGTACGGCCGACCGCATGATCCATGGCGATGCCATGGCTACGCCCGCAAGGGTATTTTTCGAGGGTTGCGCGATGCGTACATTCCTTACCGCACTGGCTTTCAGTGCACTGGTTTCTCCCTTGGTCAACGCCGATACCACCAAGACCGCCATTGGCAGCGGTGTCGGTGGCGCGCTCGGCAATATCGTCGGCCAACATCTGGGCGGCAGCACGGGTGCCGCGATTGGCGCCGGCCTGGGCGGTGCAGCCGGTGGCGCCATCAGCTCACGCAACAAGACCGAAGCCGCGCTGGGCGGCGGGCTGGGCGCTTCCGCTGGCTCGGTGCTGGGCAACCAGTTCGGCGGCAGTACCGGCTCGACCATTGGCGCCGGCCTGGGCGGCGCTGCCGGTGGTGCCCTAGCCAATGAAATGGCCGACAGCAATCGCCATGAATCCCGCTATCGCGACAATGGCCATCGCCACGGCAAGAAACACTACAAACGCCCTCACAAGCATCGTCATCGTTAGGGTCTGTTGACGTTTCAGCGCAAGCCGCGTTGCCGCGAGAAATCTCGCCAGGCCGGGCGGCGATCCGCTAGGCGGAGGACGCCGGGAATGGCGTTCCCTTGCCAAGTCCTCCAACGACGCATGGCGAGATTTTTCGCGCAACCTAGGCGGCCCCACCCGAAGGGCCGGGCCCGTTTTGTCGCGATGCGGCGTTTCTCGCCGGCTCATTTAGCTCGCTAAACTTCGCGGCTGTGTGACCCACAGGGATGTGGGAAATGCCGCAAGCCCGCCGGGAGCGGGCGCGGCCCTTGCCTCGCGGCAAAACGGGCTCCGGCGCGGTCGTGCTGAAACGTCAATAGACCCTAGTCATATACGACCAGGGGCGCTTTAAGCGCCCCTGGCCTTTCAGGATACCCGCAACGCCTCCATCGCCAGCCGTAGCCTTTCCGGTATCGCGACCGGCCGGTTGCTCGCCCGGTCGACGAACACGTGCACGAAGCGCCCGGCAGCACAGGCCTGCTGCTCTCCTTCCTTGAATACCGCCAGTTCGTACTGCACCGAACTGTTGCCCAGCCGGGCGACCCTCAGGCCGATTTCTATGCGCTCGGGAAAGGCAATCGAGGCGAAGTAGTCGCAACTGGAACTGACCACGAAACCCACCACCTCGCCATGGTGGATATCCAGACCGCCCTCCCCGATCAGATAGCCGTTCACCGCGCTATCGAAATAACTGTAGTAGGTGACGTTGTTGACGTGCCCATACAGGTCGTTGTCGTGCCAGCGCGTGGTGATCGGCTGGAAGTGGCGATAGTGTTCGCGCAGGTGCTCGGGATGCTGCATGTTCAAGGCGTCTCGTGGATAAAGGCCAAGCTTCAAGCGATTCTGCCGCTGCGCTCTTGGTTCAATAGGCGACCTGGTAGATCGCCAGCGCATGGGCCTGGGTCATTTCACGCGGATTGTTCGCCAGCAGGCGCTCCTGCAGCATGGCATCGGCCGCCAGACGCGGCAACATGTCCTGCGGCACGCCCACCTCACGCAGCCGTGTCGGCAGACCGCTGCGTTCGCTGAGGTCGGCCAGTTCGACGATGAACTGCTCCGTATGGTCGGTCGCATCACCGGCCCGCAGCCGGTCACCGAGCAGCACGGGCGCCAGTTCCTCATACCAGGGCGCCGCCACCGATGCGTTGAAACCCAGCACATGGGGCAATACCAGCGCGTTGCTCAACCCGTGGGGAATGTGGAAATGCCCACCCAGCGGATAGGCCAGGGCATGCACCGCCGCCACTGGTGCATTGGCGAAGGCCTGGCCGGCCAGGCAAGCGCCGAGCAGCATGGCCTGACGAGCGTCGCGATTGCTGCCGTTGTGCACCGCCTCGTCGAGGTTGGCGCCCAGCAGACGCAACGCCTCGCGGGCGAACAGATCCGATATCGGGTTCTTGCGCTGTACGCTGGTGTAAGCCTCGATGGCATGCACCATCGCGTCGATGCCGGTGGCAGCGGTGACCGCAGCCGGCAAGCCCAGGGTCAGCTCGGCGTCGAGCAACGCCAGGTCGGGCAGCAGCAGCGCGGACACCACACCGGTCTTGGTCGACTCGCCAGTGGTGACCACGGCGATCGGCGTGACCTCCGACCCTGTACCCGCGGTAGTCGGCACCTGCAGCAACGGCAGCCGCGGGCCTTGGGCCTTGTCCACGCCGTAGAGATCGGACAGCGCCTGGGTGCAAGCCGGATGGGCCAGCAGTGCCACCAGCTTGGCCACATCCATCGAACTGCCGCCGCCGAAGCCGACGATCAGCTCGGCCGCCGTCTCCCGCGCCATGCCTGCGGCACCGAGCACCACGGACGCTGGCGGGTCGGCCAGCACACCATCGAACACATGCAGCGCCAGCCCAGTGCGCGCAAAATCCGCCCTTACCTCATCGAGCAGCCCCGAGCGCAGGATGCCGCTGTCGGTCACCAGCAACACCGAACGCGCAACGCGCGCCTGGCACAGGGAGGCAAGCCGGCGTACGGAGCCGGGCTCGCAGATAAGGTGGGACGTGGTGGCGAAGCTGAATGGCTGCATGGTGCTGTCCTCTTTCTTATGCGCTCATGCGGATGTGGCCTTCAGGCCGGAGGCGATCACATCCCTCATGTTCATAGTAGGAGGTCAGGGCGATAGTGCCTCGCCGTTTGCTCCCAAGGCTGGCCGCGCCGCCCGCCAACCCGCGCCGTTACGGACCGTTCGTCGTGTTTTCGCAAAAGCCGGCGACGGCCTTGAACGCTGGAGCCGTTTTGGCGGGCGACAGGACCTCGATTGCAGCGCCATGCTGCAACGCCGCTATAGCAAGGGCTTCAGGCAAAACAGGCGCTGCACGGAAGCGCACACGACAGTGGCCGGCGTAGAAAGTGCTAGTCCATCCTGTTCTTGCGGATATGACACATGCGCCTAAGACAGCCACGTGGCCAGGCATAGACTTGAGGTTCTCGAAGCGAAAAGAGGGAGGCCCCATGCCCCTTTCCATCGACAGCGTGAACAACGCCTTCTACACCAGTCGACCACTGAACGGACTCAACAACGGCCAGACCGATCAGGTGCAGCGCGTACCCTCCACCAGTGGGCTACTGGCCGAGCGCGCCGAAGAGCAGGCGCAGGAGCGACTGCAGCAACGCCAGCAGATCGAGCAGAACCGTCAGGATCAATTGCGCGAGGCCCGTGAACAGCGCCTGCAACAGGGCGAGTTGCAGTTGCGCCAGGAGCGGGAAGAGGCGGCGCGCGCACTCGACGAACAACGGCTCGAAACCCTGCAGAACCAGCGCCAGGACTACCTCAACCCGTTATCGCCGGAAAACCTGGCTCGCCAGCGTACGCAGTTGGAGGTCACGCCCCCGGCGCTCGCCACTCAAACCCAGGTCAGCCCGCGCCTGGCCGCAGAAGCCATTGCCACCTATCGCCAGACCGAAGCACCGGACGTGGTCAGTCGCGGCCTGGTGGTCTGATACAGCGGGTCGCTCGCCACCCAGGCATGGCGTCCACTGGGCGCATGGCCTGGGGTAGCGGGTGAGTGGTTTTGCATGATGGTTGCAATCACGTCGTCCCGCGGCCTGGGCTCCTACCGCGCGACGCGTCGTTGCTTGACGCCTGCTCGGCCGCCTGCAGGCAGCCGAGCGGCGAGGTCAGTCTTTGCCACGCGCTTCCTGCTTGTCGAGGAAGTCCTCCTGCAGCAGGGCATCGGCATTTTCCACGGGCTCGGCAGCGAGCTCGCTCTCGAGGTGGCCGGTGGCGACCACCTTGGCGCCGAGCTTGCCGACCAGATGATCGAGCGCATGCAGCATCTTCTCGGCGGCGCCCTCCACGGCCTGCTCAAGCGACTCGGCCTTGTGGGTGACCGAAACCGGCTGATGCCCCTTGGGCCGCGCCTCGATCTGGCAGCGCTTGTCATCGGCGCCGCCCTTGCTGCCGTTCTCATCGCTGACATGGACCTCCACCCGCGACAGGAAGTCCTCGAAGCGCTCCAACCGCCCCACCACCGTAGCGCCAACCCACTCATGGAGACGGACGCTGCCTTCGATGTGATTGCTGTTCACTTGAACCTGCATGGTATTCCTCGCTGTTGACGGTCTGTCCGTTGGAGGCCAGTGCCGACAGCTAGGTTCCTGCTGATTGCCGGCGGTTCGCTGGGCGGCTGGGAATCCGCGTGCACACCGGGCCCTCTCCCCCGCCCCCCTCCCGGAGGGCGAGGGGAGCAAAACAGGCCCTGCCAGGACCAGGCTGGCGAGGAAGACCCGACAAGCTCCGGCCCCACCCCGAATCGGCTCCCTCTCCCTCCGGGAGAGGGCTGGGGAGAGGGGCTCCTCAGGGGCCTGCCGCTCTCCTCAGGGCAAACGAGCGACTCAGAAACGGTCGCGGATCACCACTTCGTCGAAGGGCAGCTTGCCGATACGCGGCTTGGCGTCGACGGTCTTCTTGCCGACGGCGACCATCAGACCGATCACATGGTTGGCCGGCAGGTTGATCAGTTTGCCAACGGCGTCGAAATCGAAACCGTCCATGGGGCAGGAGTCCAGTCCCTTGCCACGCGCCGCCAGCATCAGCGTCTGCGCCATCAGGCCGCAGCTGCGCATGGTCTCGTCACGCTGTACCTGTGGCTTGTCGCGGTAGTAGGCGTCGATGGCGCCGGCCATGTACTTCTGCACTTCCACTGGCGCTCCGTCCCAGACCCGGTTTACATTTCGTTCCCAGCTGTCGAGCTGGGCGCAGATCACCACCAGCATCGAGGCGTCGGTCATCTGCGCCTGGCCCCAGCCGACTTCGCGGATCTGCTGGCGCAGCGCCGGATCGCTGACCTCGACCAGACGTACGTGCTGCAGGTTGAAGGCGGATGGCGCGAGCAGTGCCAGTTGCAGCAACTCGTTCTTCTCCTCGGCGCTGAGGGTGAAGGCCGGATCGTAGCTTTTCACCGCGCGGCGGCTGCGGATGGCTTCGTCGATATGCATGGGAACTCCTGAAAGCAATGGCGATGACCGACATGCTAAGCAACCGCCACCGGCGAAACCACACGACTTTGCGATGACACTCATCGTCTGTAACGATTTATCCGAGCCGATCGGCACCGACGAGGGTCGATACATAACGCCATACAGGTACGCCAGCCCCATGCAGCGACACGCCCTCACTCTCCGTCACACTCAAGACAAAAACCGTGCGCCGACGCGCAACAGGCCATTGCAGAAGCCTCACGGCTATTCCATACGGGCGTTTGAGCGGTAAGCTGTCGGCCATGACGACCGCGCCCTATATCACCCTGCCCCCGTCCGATCATGCGGCTGCCGCCGGCATTCGCGTCGGCGGCGACTGGACGCTCGCCCACTACGCCAGGCTCGAATCTCAGGTCGACGCAATGCGTACACGCCTGGGCGCCGACGCCCAGGTCGACCTCAGCGAACTCGGCGCACTGGATACCGCCGGAGCCAGCCTGCTGGTGGCGCTGCTTGGCGCCGCCCGGGTAGCCGAGCTGGCAGCGGGAGCCGCCGACCTCAGCGACGAGCGTCGTGCCCTGCTGCAGACCGTCGGCACGGCCATGCAGCAGGCGGCGGAGCCGCCGCCTCACCCGAGCCACTCCACCCATCGCGAGTTCTTCGGCCACGTCGGCGAAGTGGTGGAAGGCATCGGGCACAAGGCCGGAGCGCTGCTGGGTTTCGTCGGCATGACCCTGAGCAGCATGTTCGTGGTGCTGCTGCATCCGCGCCGCTGGCGCATGACCTCACTGGTGTCCCATCTCGAACAGACCGGTCTCAACGCCGTGCCCATCGTCGCCCTGCTGACCTTTCTGGTCGGCGCGGTGGTGGCCTTTCTCGGCGCGACCATCCTCGCCGACTTCGGTGCGACCATCTACACCGTCGACCTGGTGGCCTTCTCCTTCCTCCGCGAATTCGGCGTGCTGCTGACCGCCATCCTCATGGCCGGCCGCACCGCCAGCGCCTTTACCGCGCAGATCGGCTCGATGAAAGCCAACGAGGAAATCGACGCGATCCGCACCCTCGGCCTCAGCCCCATGGAACTGCTGGTGCTGCCCCGGGTGTTCGCCATGCTCATCGCTCTGCCGCTGCTGACCTTCATCGCCATGCTCAGCGGCATCACTGGCGGCGCCATGGTGTGCATGGTGGCGCTGGATATCTCGCCGGCCATGTTCCTCTCCATCTTCCAGGAGAACATTCCCATCAACCATTTTCTGGTGGGCATGCTCAAGGCGCCGATCTTCGCCTTCCTGATCGCGGTGATCGGCTGCCTGGAAGGCTTCAAGGTCACCGGCAGCGCGCGCTCGGTGGGCGAGCGCACCACCTCCAGCGTGGTGCAGTCGATTTTCGTGGTGATTCTGGTGGATGCCGTCGCCGCGCTGTTCCTGATGGAGATGGGCTGGTGACGGGCGAAGCGATCATCGAGGTACGCGACCTGACCAATCGCTTCGGCCAGCAAGTGGTGCACCAGCACCTGAATCTCGACCTGTACCGCGGCGAAGTGCTCGGGGTGGTCGGCGGGTCGGGCACCGGCAAGTCGGTATTGCTGCGCACCATCGTCGGCCTGCGCCAGGCCAACGCCGGCACGGTCAAGGTGTTCGGCGAGCAATTGCTGGAGCTGCCGGCCGAGCGGCGCTCGCGGATGGAACGGCGCTTCGGCGTGCTCTACCAGCGCGGCGCACTGTTCTCCTCGCTGACGGTGCTGGAGAACATCGCCCTGCCGCTGATCGAACATGCCGGCCTCAGCCGGGCCTCGGCCGAACGCCTGGCCGAGGTCAAGGTGGCGCTGGTCGGCCTGCCGAGCCATGCCGGCGACAAGTACCCGACCGAACTCTCCGGCGGCATGGTCAAGCGCGCGGCCCTGGCCCGGGCGCTGGCGCTGGAGCCGGACATCCTGTTCCTCGACGAGCCCACCGCCGGACTCGACCCCATCGGCGCCGCCGCCTTCGACCAACTGATCCGCACCCTGCGCGATGCCCTCGGTCTCAGCGTGTTCCTGGTCACCCACGACCTGGATACGCTGTACACCCTGTGTGATCGGGTCGCGGTGCTGTCGCAGAAACGGGTACTGGTCGCCGACCGCCTGGAGGTGGTCGCCGCCACCGACGACCCTTGGATTCGCGATTATTTTCATGGCCCGCGCGGACGCGCGGCCGAACAGGCCGCCACTGGCGTACAGCAACGTCAACAGACCCTAGGGAGTATATGAATGGAACCGCGTGCCCATCACGTGCTGATCGGCCTGTTCACCGTGGTGATCGTCAGCGCCATCCTGCTGTTCGCCCTGTGGCTGGGCAAGTCCAGCGCCGACAATGAATTCAACCACTACGAGGTGATCTTCACCGAAGCGGTCAGTGGCCTGTCCCAGGGCAGCGCGGTGCAGTACAGCGGCATCAAGGTGGGTGACGTGACCAGCCTGACGCTCGACCGCAACGACCCGCGCAAGGTGCATGCGACCATCCGCATCGCCAGCGCCACACCGATCAAGGAAGATACCCGCGCGCGCCTGACCATCACCAACATCACCGGTGGCGCGGTCATCCAGTTGCATGGCGGCACCCCGGAGAGTCCGCTGCTCAAGAGCAGCAAAGGCGACCTGCCGATCATCGTCGCCGACCGCTCGCCGCTGTCGCGGCTGATGGCCAACGGCGAGGATCTCATGGTCAGCGTCACCCGCCTGCTCAACCGCGCCAACGCCATGTTCTCCCGCGAGAATTCGCAGAACGTCGCCCAGACGCTGCGCAACCTCGAGCAGATCACCGCCAGCGTTGCCGAACAGCGTGACGAACTGCGCGAGGCCCTGGCGCAGATGAGCGCCGCCGGGCGCGAGGCAGCGACGCTGATGCACAACGCCAACCAGTTGTTCGAGGGCCAGGGTCGCGAAGCCTTCGACAGCGCCGAACGCCTGATGAGCTCGCTGGAGCGCAGCAGCAGCAATATCGAACGCCTGCTGCAGGACAACCGCGCCGCGCTCGAGGGCGGCATGCAGGGCATCGGCGAACTGGGCCCGGCGATCAACGAACTGCGCGACACCCTCGGTTCGCTGCGCTCGTTCTCGCGACGCCTGGAGGAAGACCCCGCCGGCTACCTGCTGCGTAGCGACAGCATCAAGGAGTTCCAACCATGAAACGCCTCGCTCCCATCGGCCTCATGCTGCTGCTCAGCCTGCTCGGCGCCTGTTCGGTTCTGCCCAGGGGTGAACCCCTGAATGTCTACCTGCTGCCGACGAACCTGCCGGTGCGCTCGGCCGATACGCCCGGCGTGGACTGGTCGCTACGGGTGAACAGGCCGCAGAGCAGCCAGTTGCTCGACAGCCCACGCATCGCCGTGCTGCCCGAAGGCGACCTGATCAGCGCCTACCAGGGCGCGCGCTGGAGCGACCGGGCGCCGGCGCTGTTTCGCGACCGCCTGATCGGCGCGTTCCTCGACGATGGCCGGGTCGGCGCGGTGAGTAGCGATGATGGCCGCATGCAGGCCGATCTGGAACTGAGCAGCGACCTGCGTGCCTTCCAGAGCGAGTACCGCAACGGCCGCCCGGAAGTGCACATCCTGCTCGACGCGCGCCTGGTGCAGGCCGGCAACCAGCGGATACTCGCCAGCCGCCGCTTCGAGGTGCGCCAGATCGCCGGCGATACCTCGGTGGGCGCCGTGGTGAAGACGTTTGGCGTGGCCAACGACCAGATCGCGCGCCAGTTGATCGACTGGGTGGTGGAACAGGGCCAGCGCAATGCGCCCGGCACCGGCAGCCCCGAAACGCCCCGCTAGCTGTGGAAACCCAGCGTCGTAGCCCGAGTCGAGCGCAGCGACACCCGGGAGGTCGCGCCCTGGGTATCGCTGCGCTCGACCCAGGCTACGGGCTGCAGGACGGGACGAGGGTTTGCCGAGAACCCGCGGTCGGTTGGTGGCCGTGACACGGTTTTGCGGGATGGCCACGACCGCATCGCGCCGAGGTCGACGCTCCTACCCGGTTGGTGGTTTGCCGCGACGCTGTAGGAGCCGCGCCCCCGCGGCGATTGGTGGCCGCGACGCGGCGTTGCGGGATGGCCACGACCGCATCGCGCCGAGGTCGGCGCTCCTACCCGGTTGGTGGTTTGCCGCGACGCTGTAGGAGCCGCGCCCCCTCGGCGAACGGTGGCCGTGACGCGACGTTGCGGGATGGCCACGATCGTATCGCGCCGAGGTCGACGCTCCTACCCGAACGATGATTTACCGCGGACCCGTAGGAGCCGCGACCCCGCGGCGAATAGCGGCCACGATGCGGATTCTGCGCGATGGCCGCATTCGCATCGCGCCGAGGTCGGCGCTCCTACCCGAACGATGGCTCACCGCAACTCCGGTAACGAAACGGCCGGTGTGATCGCTCACACCGGCCGTTTGTCTTGCCGTTGCCGCAAACGTCAGGCGAAGACGATCTCGTCGCCCTCGACGGTACCGGACACGGTGCTGCCCGGGGCGAACTTGCCGGCGAGGATCATCTGCGCCAAGGGGTTCTCGATCCAGCGCTGGATCGCCCGTTTCAGCGGCCGCGCGCCATAGACCGGGTCGTAGCCCACGGCGATCAGCTTGTCCATGGCCTCGTCGGATAGCTGCAGGCTCAACTCGCGCTCGGCCAGACGCTGCAACAGACGCGACAGCTGGATACGCGCGATACCGGCGATCTGCTCGCGAGCCAGGGGCTCGAACACCACCACCTCGTCGATACGGTTGACGAACTCCGGACGGAAGTGGCTTCCCACCGCATCCATCACCGCAGCGCGCTGCGCCTCACGGTCGCCGACCAGTTCCTGGATCTGCGCCGAGCCGAGGTTGGAGGTCATGACGATCACCGTGTTCTTGAAGTCCACGGTACGCCCGTGGCTGTCGGTCAGGCGGCCATCCTCGAGCACCTGCAACAGCACGTTGAACACATCCGGATGGGCCTTCTCCACCTCGTCCATCAGCACCACCGAGTAGGGTTTGCGGCGTACCGCCTCGGTCAGGTAACCGCCCTCCTCATAGCCCACGTAGCCGGGCGGCGCACCGATCAGACGCGCCACCGAGTGCTTCTCCATGAACTCGGACATGTCGATGCGCACCAGCGCCTCTTCGGTGTCGAAGAGGAATTCCGCCAACGCCTTGCACAGCTCGGTCTTGCCGACGCCGGTCGGGCCGAGGAACAGGAACGAGCCGCTGGGCCGATTGGGGTCCGACAGGCCGGCGCGCGAGCGGCGCACGGCGTTGGCCACGGCGACCACGGCTTCGTCCTGACCGATGACGCGCTGATGCAGCAACGTTTCCATCTTCAGCAGCTTGTCGCGCTCGCCCTCGAGCATCTTCGACACCGGAATACCGGTCCATTTGGAGACGACCTCGGCAATCTCCTCCTCGGTCACCTTGCTGCGCAGCAACTGGTTCTCGGTCTTGCCGTGCTGGTCGACCATCTGCAGGCTGCGCTCCAGATCCGGAATCACGCCGTACTGCAGCTCGGCCATGCGGTTCAGGTCGCCCTTGCGCCGCGCCGCTTCCAGTTCGGTGCGGGACTGTTCGATCTTCTGCTGAATCTGCGCCGAGCCCTGCACTTCGGCCTTTTCCGATTTCCAGATTTCCTCGAGGTCGGCGTACTCCTTCTCCAGCTTGGCGATGTCGTCGTTCAGCTTGGCCAGACGCTTCTTCGCCGCTTCGTCCTCTTCCTTCTTCAGCGCCTGGGCCTCGACCTTGAGCTGGATCAGCCGCCGGTCGAGGCGGTCGAGCACTTCCGGCTTGGAGTCGATCTCCATGCGGATGCGGCTGGCCGCCTCGTCGATCAGGTCGATGGCCTTGTCCGGCAACTGGCGGTCGGTGATATAGCGATGGCTGAGCTTGGCCGCGGCGATGATCGCGCCATCGGTGATCGCCACCTTGTGATGCACCTCGTAGCGCTCCTTGAGGCCGCGCAGGATGGCGATGGTGTCTTCCTCGCTGGGCTCGTCGACCAGCACCTTCTGGAAGCGCCGCTCCAGGGCGGCGTCCTTCTCGATGAACTGACGGTACTCGTCCAGGGTGGTGGCGCCCACGCAATGCAGCTCGCCACGCGCCAGCGACGGCTTGAGCATGTTGCCGGCGTCCATGGCGCCCTCGGCCTTGCCGGCGCCGACCATGGTGTGCAGTTCGTCGATGAACAGGATGATGCGGCCTTCCTGCTTGGACAGCTCGTTGAGTACCGCCTTGAGGCGCTCCTCGAACTCGCCGCGGAACTTGGCCCCGGCGATCAGCGAGCCCATGTCCAGGGACAGCAGCCGCTTGTCTTTAAGGCCGTCGGGCACCTCGCCGTTGACGATGCGCTGAGCCAGGCCTTCGGCGATGGCGGTCTTGCCCACGCCGGGTTCGCCGATCAGCACCGGGTTGTTCTTGGTGCGCCGCTGCAGAACCTGAATGGTGCGGCGAATCTCGTCGTCACGGCCGATCACCGGATCCAGCTTGCCCTCTTCGGCGCGCTTGGTCAGGTCGACGGTGTACTTGTCCAGGGCCTGGCGCGACTCCTCGACGTTGGGGTCGTTGACCGCATCGCCGCCACGCAGGTTATTGACCGCGTTTTCCAGCGCCTTGCGGCTCACGCCCTGGCCGAGCAGCAACTTGCCCAGCTTGGTGTTCTCGTCCATGGCGGCGAGCAGAACCAGTTCGCTGGAGATGAACTGATCGCCCTTCTGTTGCGACAGACGGTCGGCCTGATTGAGCAGGCGCGCCAGATCCTGGGACAGGTTCACGTCACCGGTCGGATTCTGGATCTTGGCCAGGTGATCGAGCTCCTTGCTCAAGGCCTGGCGCAAGCTGTTCACATCGAAGCCCACCTGCATCAGCAGCGGCCTGATCGAGCCACCCTGCTGATCGAGCAGCGCCTGCATCAGGTGCAGCGGCTCGATGGCGGCGTGGTCGTGGCCGACGGCCAGGGACTGGGCGTCGGAAAGCGCAAGTTGCAGCTTGCTGGTCAAACGGTCGATTCGCATGGCGTCATCCTTCCTGTAAAGAGCAGGCCGGCGCGGTGCGTGCGCCTGAAACCATAACCTGCCGAGATGGAGAATAGATGAGGCCGATTGTGCGGGTTTCAAGCGGCAAGGTTTTGATGGAGGTCAGGGTAGCCAGGATGAGCGCGCCCGGCGCCCGGGTATCGCTTCGCTCGACCCGGGCTACGATGCCGAAGCCTCAGGCTGCCAGGAGCCCGCTTGCGGGCGAGGCCAAGTCGTAGGGTGGACGACGCTTGCCTGCGCGGCCCGATCCGTCCACCGCTTTACGATCGCAATGGTGGGCAAAAAGAGCGTTGTCCACCCTACGTTCTCGACCCGGGCTATGAGCCAAGCGTCTGCACCACCGCCCTGTAGGAGCCCCGACCTCGGGGCGAAGCGATGGCGGCCATCCCACGACACAGGCGCCGCTCACGCCATTCGCTGCGGGGGCGCAGCTCCTACCAGAAGTCAGCGATCCGCCAGCCAGATCAGCGAGGCGAAGCGTCCGGTCTGCGCCGCGCGACGGTAGGAATAGAAACGCGGGTCGTTGACCGTGCAGAAGCCCCCGCCGTACACCGCGGTGATACCCCGTGCCGCCAGGCGCAGACGCGCCAGCTGGTAGATATCCGCCATGCAGCGCCCGTCATTGACACTCGGCACGAAGGCACTGGCCGCCTGCGGATCGTTGGCCACGAAGGCCTCGCGCACTTCGAAGCCGACCTCGAAGGCCTGCGGCCCGATCGCCGGGCCGAGCCATACCAGGGTGTCGTCCGCGGCGATGTCCAGGGCATCGAGCGTGCTTTCCAGCACACCGCCGGCCAGCCCGCGCCAACCGGCATGGGCGGCCGCGACACGGCTGCCGGCGCGGTCGCAGAACAGCACCGGCAGGCAGTCGGCGGTCAACACCGTACAGGCGATGCCCGGCGTGGCCGTCCAACTGGCGTCGGCCTCCGCCAGCGCGTCCGAATCGGCCTGGGCGACAGCGACACCGTGCACCTGCTGCAGCCAGGCGGGCCGACAGCCCAGCTGACTCAACAGCCGCTCACGGTTCTTGGCCACCGCCACGGGATCGTCCTCGACATGCTCGGCGAGGTTGAAACTGTCATAGGGGGCGACGCTGACACCGCCTGCGCGGGTGGTGATGCAGGCGCGCACCCAGGCGGGCGCGGGCCATTGCGGCGTCAACCAGTCATGGGCACGGCTGCTCACCCGATGAACGCCTCGCGGTCCTGACGCAACAGGCTCAGCAACCAGACCAGGTCGTCCGGCAACGGCGACTCCCACTTCATGCGCTGGCCGCTGATGGGATGATCCAGTTCGAGGAAGCGGGCGTGCAACGCCTGGCGCGGAAACGCCTTGAGGCTCTGCACCAGGGTCGGGCTGGCGGCCGGCGGAATGCGGAAGCGCCCGCCATACACCGGATCGCCGACCAGCGGATAGCCGACGTGGCTCATGTGCACACGGATCTGGTGCGTGCGTCCGGTCTCCAGCTTGACCCGAGTGTGGGTGTGCGAGCGGAAGCGCTCGAGCACACGGTAATGGCTGACCGCCGGCTTGCCGCCGTCGGTGACGGCCATGCGCTGGCGTTGCGAGGAACTGCGGCCGATGGGCGCGTCGATCTTGCCGCCGGCGGTGATCACGCCAATCACGATGCATTCGTAGATACGGCTGACCGTACGCTTCTGCAACTGATCGACCAGGCGGGTCTGCGCCTCGATGGTCTTGGCCACCACCATCAGGCCGGTGGTGTCCTTGTCCAGCCGGTGCACGATGCCGGCGCGCGGCACGTTGACGATGTCGGGCACGTGGTGCAGCAAGGCATTGAGCAGCGTGCCATCGGCGTGTCCGGCGGCCGGGTGCACCACCAGGCCGGCCGGCTTGTCGATCACCAGGATCTGCTCGTCCTCGTAGACGATGTTCAGCTCGATGTCCTGGGCTATCCACTCGCCCTGGGCTTCCTGCTCGGCGGACAACGCCAGCACGGCACCGCCATGGACGATGTCGCGCGGGCGCACGGCCTGGCCATCGACGGTCAGCAGCCCCTCCTTGATCCAGGCGGACAGGCGCGAGCGCGAGTGCTCGGCGAACAGCTGGGCGGCGACTTGATCGAGGCGTTGGCCGCCCAGATCGGACGGCACCTCGGCACTTAACTGGATGGCCTGCTTATTTATAGATGACATGCTCGGCAACGGCGGGGGCGTAGCCTTTGGTTTCAGCTACACGCTTGTGGTTAAATACGGCGTCTTTGCCCCAGGGGTACTCGGGGGCGCTCATCATAACAGGACGGCTTTGCTCAAGACAGCCGCCGTCCCAGGGACGCAAGCCGCCATGCAAGTGAAACACCTGCTGCTGATCGCCATCCTCGCACTCACCGCCGCCTGTTCGTCCAAGGAAGTCCTGGATGAAAACCTCAGCGAGGCCGAGCTCTACCAGCAGGCCCAGACAGATCTGGACAACAGCAGCTACACCAGCGCCATCACCAAGCTCAAGGCCCTGGAATCGCGCTATCCGTTCGGACGCTATGCCGAGCAGTCGCAACTCGAGCTGATCTACGCCAACTACAAGAACGCCGAGCCGGAAGCCGCGCGCTCGGCGGCCGAGCGTTTCATCCGCCTGCACCCGCAGCACCCGAACGTCGACTATGCCTACTACCTCAAGGGCCTGGCCTCGTTCGACCAGGATCGCGGCCTGCTGGCGCGCTTCCTGCCGCTGGACATGACCAAGCGCGATCCCGGCGCCGCCCGCGACTCCTACAACGAGTTCGCGCAGCTGACCAGCCGCTATCCGAACAGCCGCTACGCCCCCGATGCCAAGCAGCGCATGATCTACCTGCGCAACCTGCTGGCGTCCTACGAAATCCACGTGGCCCACTACTACCTGACCCGTCAGGCCTACGTCGCCGCCGCCAACCGCGGCCGTTACGTGGTGGAGAACTTCCAGGAGACGCCATCCGTCGGCGACGGCCTGGCGGTGATGACCGAGGCTTACCAGCGCCTGACCCTGGACGACCTGGCGGCCACCAGCCTGGAGACCCTCAAGCTCAACTACCCCGACCACCCGAGCCTGGTCGATGGCCAGTTCGTGCCGCGCGAAAAAGAAGCCGACAACCGTTCCTGGCTGGCCAAGGCCACCCTGGGCCTGATCGAGAGCGAAACCCCGCTGCCGCCGGGCCAGACCCGCGCCAGCCAGGACGTGATCCGCCAATACGAAGAAGCCGCCGACCAGATCCCCTCGGAGCTGAAACCGGAAAACCAGGATCAGCGCAGCGAAGCGCAAGGCAACAACAACGACCGCTCCTGGTTCAGCTACATGACCTTCGGCCTGTTCGACTGAGCCACTCGCGCCATCGATGCCCCTCCCGCAATGCCAGTCAGCCCTGCTGACTGGCATTGTCGTTTCCCGTGCCGCGAGGCGTGTTGGCGCCGGGGCAACTGTGCGGCCCTTGCATCCTTGGCTAAACTGACTGCCTTTATCCAATCGAAGAGAGCGTTATGGGCCTGCTACGCCTGCTGTTCTGGATTGCCATCATCCTTGCCGCCATCTGGGTCTGGCGGCGTTTTTTCGGCAAGCCGCGCCGCCGCCCAGCCGATCCGTCGGATGCCCCGGCACCCATGGTGCGCTGCGCGCAGTGCGGCGTGCATACGCCTCGCCAGCACGCCTTGAACCACGGCGAGCGCTGGTACTGCAGCCAGGCACACCTCGAGCAGGGCCCCAAAGCCGGTGATCGCTGAAGGCCTCGCCCTGCGCGGCCCGCAAGGCCGCCGCATTCTCAAGCTCTACCACCTCTACCGCCTGACCATCGGCGTCCTGCTGGTGCTATTGATCTCCAGCGACCTGGACGAGCAACTGCTGGAACTGGCCCACCCGCCGCTGTTCCGAGCCGGTAGCTGGCTGTACCTGATCCTCAACATCCTCACCGCGCTCGGCGTGCAGAGCCCACGCAACCTGATCCAGGTGCTCAGCCTCGCGCTGGTCGACGTGGTGCTGCTGTCGGCGCTGTTCTATGCCGCTGGCGGCACGCCCAGCGGGATCGGCAACCTGCTGATCGTCGCGGTGGCGATCGCCAATATCCTCCTGCGCGGGCGCGTGGGCCTGCTGATCGCCGCCATCGCTGCGATCGGCCTGATCTACCTGACCTTCTACCTCAGCCTCAGCAACCCCCAGGCCAGTGCCCAATACGTCCAGGCCGGCGCCCTGGGCGCCCTGTGCTTCGCCGCCGCCCTGTTCGTGCAGGGCCTGACACGCCGCCTGCAGGCCAGCGAGAGCCTCGCCGAACAGCGTGCCGCCGACGTCGCCGATCTCGAGGCCCTGAACGACCTGATTCTGCAACGCATGCGCACCGGCATTCTGGTGCTCGACGATCAACACCGCGTGCTGCTGGCCAACCAGGCCGCGCTGGGCCTGCTCGGGCAGGACGACCTGGCCGGGAAGATCCTCGACCCGCACTGCACCGAACTGGTCAAACGCCTGCAGTACTGGCAGGCCAACACCAGCCTGCGCCCCGCCAGCCTGCAAGCCCATGGGGATGGCCCCACCCTGCAACCCAGCTTCATCGCCCTGCAGCGCGGCGGTCAGCGCCACACCCTGATATTGCTCGACGACATCTCGCAGATCGCCCAACAAGCCCAGCAGCTCAAGCTGGCCGCGCTGGGTCGGCTCACCGCGGGCATCGCCCATGAGATCCGCAACCCGCTGGGCGCCATCAGCCATGCCGCCCAGTTGCTGCAGGAGTCCGAGGACCTGCAGGGGCCGGATCAGCGCCTGGCGCAGATCATCCAGGACCACTCGCGGCGGATGAACCTGGTCATCGAAAACGTCCTGCAACTGTCCCGCCGACGCCAGGCCGAGCCCCAGTTGCTGGACCTGAAATACTGGCTGCACCGTTTCGCCGCCGAGTTCCGCAGCTCCGCGTCGCCCTTGCACACCCTGCACCTGGACATCCAGGGCAGCTCGATTCAGACCCGCATGGACCCCCAGCAACTGAGCCAGGTACTGACCAACCTGGTACAGAACGGCCTGCGCTACAGCACTCAGCGCCACCAGCGCGGCCAGGTCTGGCTGCACCTGTTCCGCGACAAGGACAGCGACCTGCCGGTGCTCGAGGTGCTGGACGACGGCAAAGGCATTGCGCCGGATCAACTGCATCACATTTTCGAGCCTTTCTACACCACGGAAAACAAAGGCACCGGTCTGGGCCTGTATATTTCCCGGGAACTGTGCGAAAGCAACCAGGCCCATCTTCACTACAAACCGCGCGAGGGTGGCGGCAGTTGCTTTCGCATCACCTTTGCCCATCCGCGCAAGCTGAGCTGATCCGACCATGAACCGCCAGAGAGCCCTGATCGTCGACGACGAACCCGATATCCGCGAGCTATTGGAGATCACCCTCGGGCGCATGAAACTCGACACCCGCTGCGCTCGCAACGTCAAGGAAGCCCGCGACTGGCTGGCCAGGGAACCCTTCGACCTGTGCCTGACCGACATGCGCCTGCCCGACGGCACCGGCCTGGATCTGGTGCAGCACATCCAGCAACGCCATCCGCAGACACCGGTGGCCATGATCACCGCCTATGGCAACCTGGATACCGCGATCAATGCCCTGAAAGCCGGCGCCTTCGACTTCCTGACCAAACCGGTCGACCTCACGCGCCTGCGTGAACTGGTGGCCACCGCCCTGCGCCTGCGTTCGAGTGACGCTGAAGAAGCGCCGGGCGCCAGCCGCCTGCTTGGCGACTCGCCACCGATGCGCGCCCTGCGTACGCAGATCCAGAAACTGGCCCGCAGCCAGGCACCGGTCTATATCAGCGGCGAATCGGGCAGCGGCAAGGAACTGGTCGCCTGCCTGATTCACGAACAGGGCCCGCGCAGCGAACGCCCCTTCGTGCCGGTCAACTGCGGCGCCATTCCCTCCGAACTGATGGAAAGCGAATTCTTCGGCCACAAGAAAGGCAGCTTCACCGGCGCCATCGAGGACAAGCAGGGCCTGTTCCAGGCCGCCAATGGCGGCAGCCTGTTCCTCGACGAAGTCGCCGACCTGCCGCTGGGCATGCAAGTCAAGCTGCTGCGGGCGATTCAGGAGAAAGCCATACGCCCGGTGGGCGGCCACCAGGAAGTGGTGGTCGATGTACGCATTCTCTGCGCCACGCACAAGGATCTCGCCGCGGAAGTGGCGGCCGGGCGCTTCCGCCAGGATCTCTACTACCGCCTCAACGTCATCGAACTGCGCGTACCGCCACTGCGCGAACGCCGTGAAGACATCGCCCTGCTGGCCGAGGTCATGCTCAAGCGGCTGGGCGAAGGCAGCGGCCTGCCACCGGTCAAACTCGAACAACAGGCCCTGGAAAAGCTCAAGAACTACCGCTTCCCCGGCAACGTCCGCGAACTGGAGAACATGCTCGAACGGGCCTACACCCTGTGCGAGAACGATCGGATCACGGCCGGCGACCTGCGCCTGGCCGACGCCTCGACACCTGGCGACAACGGTGACGCCAGTCTGGCGCAGATCGACAACATCGAGGACTACCTCGAGGACGTCGAGCGCAAACTGATCATGCAGGCCCTGGAAGAAACCCGCTGGAACCGCACCGCCGCCGCCCAGCGCCTTGGCCTGAGCTTTCGCTCCATGCGTTATCGCCTGAAAAAGCTGGGCATCGACTGAGCCGCCCGCTCACGGCGTGCGAAGTAGCGTAGAGACCGTCTCGATCCTTGCCCTGCAAGAGCCCGTTCTCAGTCAGGGTTCTCCAGTAGGAGCGTCGCCCTCGGCGCGATGCGAGGGTGGCCATGCTGCAAGAGTCGCGGTATGGCCACGATTCGCCGCGAGGGCGCGGCTCCTACGCAAGCTTAGCCATCCTCCGCGCTAGACGACCTACAAGCGCCCCGCTGGTGCATAAGGCGCAGGATCGATGATCGGCTCACGGCCCAGCATCAGATCGGCCAGCAACTGACAGGACGCCGGCGCCAGCACCAGACCATTGCGGTAGTGCCCGCAGTTCAACCACAGGCCCTGCTGGCCGGGCACCGGGCCGATAAAGGGAATCCCTTCGGGAGAGCCGGGCCGCAGGCCTGCCCAGTGCCCGACCACCTCGGCCTCGGCCAGCTTCGGCAGCAGTTGCGCGGCAGAAGCACGGAGGCTGGCCAGCGCATCCCGGGTCGGGGTCTTGTCGAAACCGGCATGCTCGAGGGTGCTGCCCACCAGGATATGGCCATCGCGCCGGGGAATCGCATAACGCCCGCCGGCCAGCACCATGGTCGAGAGAAAATCCGCCGCGCACTTGAACAGAATCATCTGCCCCTTGACCGGCTCCACCGGCAACGCCAGCCCCAGAACGCTCAACACCTCGGCACTCCAGGCTCCCGCCGCCACGACCACCTGATCGGCCAGCCACTCGCCGTCGACCGTGCGCACCCCACGGATGCGCTCACCCTCACGCACGAAACCGGTCACCCCTGCGTGCTCATGCAGGGTGACGTTCGGCATCTGCAGCAAAGCGGCACGCAGTGACTTGACCAGACGCGGGTTGCGCACATTGGCCACACCCGGCATATGGATGGCCCGCTCGAAACCCGGCCCCAGAGGCGCCACAGCGGCATAGGCTTCCCCGATCGGCACCTCGACCAGGGGCCGCCCCTCTCGCTGCGCCCAGGCCAGCGCCTCGACCTGGTCGTCCATATCCAGCCAGTAAAGGCCGGTGACGTGCACCTCGGGATCGAGCCCCGTCGCCTCGAGCAAACGCTGCCCGAGCCCCGGGTAATAATCCTGCGACCAATGCGCCAGAGCCGTCACCGCCTGGCTATAGCGCCACGGATACAGCGGCGAAACGATGCCGCCACCGGCCCATGACGCCTCACTGCCGACCCGGCTCCTGTCGATCAGCACCACCTGCGCGCCCGCATCCGCCAAGCGGTATGCCGACAGCAGCCCGATAACGCCGCCCCCTACCACGATCACATCAGCACTCAACGTCTCACCCCTTTGCCACAAACGGACGACCTTGACAGCGACACCCCAGGGTCTAAATAGAAAAGGTCGGCCAGGAAGGCTGCCAATCATACGTGCAAAGGGAAGCGCACCATGAATCGAGATCAACAGAAGGCGCTCAGCCTTTTTGAGTTGCTGGTCACCACCGGCTTACTCGCCATCGCATTGGCGCTGGGCCTACCGGCTTTTGAACAACTGGCCCAAGCCAATCGCAGCCAGACCATTCACGACCAGCTCAAGGCAAGCCTGCACTTAGCTCGGACACACAGCATCAGCCAGGGCCGGACTGTAGAGCTCTGTGGTTCGAGTGGGGGTCACAGTTGCGATCATGCCTGGCAAGGAGGCTGGTTGATCCGAGAACAGAGCAGCGCCCAAGCTATTCACAACGTTCGCCTGTCCCAGCACGAACACTTGGCCTGGAAAGGCCTCTCGAAACCAATCCGGTTCCGTCCGACAGGGCACTCCAATGCCAGCAACGGTACATTCACTTTCTGTAGTCAGGATGGGCAACCACTCTGGCAGATCGTGCTGAATCGCCAAGGCAGAGCACGTACGGCCAAGGCCAACCAGCTCCGCGCCAATGCCTGCGAAACCCGCTGACCGGCCATCCCGCCCGATCTCCCACTCGTCCTGCACTGGACGCAATTGCCCGAATATTCGGGCATATAGATGCGCGGGCAATGGAGTATCCAGAATGCACAACCAACGTAATACAGGGTTCACACTGATCGAGCTGATGATCGTCGTCAGCGTGCTCGCTATCTTCGTCAGTATCGCCCTGCCCGCATTCAACAACCTGATCGAAGGCAACCGGCTCGCCAGTACCGCCAATGAATTTCAGACTCTCCTGATATCCGCACGCAGCGATGCGGTAACACGCCGAACCCCCATCAGCGTAAGCCAGGAGAACAACACCTGGAGCACCGGGGAACGCCAACTGGACATCCCCGACAGCATCAGCGTCACCGCCGACAAGACGACCATAACCTTCAACCCCAATGGCACCGCCACAGAATCCTCAACGACATTCACCAGCAGCAATACCGGCACAACGTACACCATCAAGACGAAGTTGCCCGGTCTTGTCCAGAAAACGCAGGGCTGAGTATGAACACAGCACATCCATCCCGCGGTTTCAGCATGATCGAAGTGTTAGTGACCATAGTTCTGATCACCATTGGAGTACTCGGCATGGTCGCGTTGCAGGGACGCACCATCAGCTACACGCAGGACGCCATCCAGCGCAACAGCGCTGCCATGCTGGCCGACAACCTGGTGGAACTGATGCGTGCCGACCTCGACAACGTGCTGAGTGGCGGTTTGCCAAAAAGCTCTTCTTCCTACTATAAGGCCGCTGGCAGTGATTTCCCTACCGCCCCGTCGAACTGCAGCTCGCTAGCCACGCTCAATGCCAGCCAGCGGCTCGGTTGCTGGGCGGAAAACACCAAGGCTGCCCTGCCGGGAGCGGCGTCGCTCATGAAGCAGCAGTTTCACATCTGTCGCTCTGCCACCCCATCAGGCCCTACCAATGACGACGGCTGCAGCAGCAGCGGCTCGACGATCGAAATACGCGTGGCCTGGGCCGTGAAAGGGGGCGAATGTCCGGACGCCCCCAATAACGAATTCTGTACCTATACGGTTCGCGTAGAGCTCTAGGAAATAGCCATGAACTTACTCAAAGGCCAGCGAGGGCTTTCACTTGTCGAATTGATGGTCGCTCTGCTGCTCAGTTCGTTCCTGATCTTGGGCGTGACCCAGATCTACATCGACAACAAGCGCAGCTACCTCTTTCAACAAGGCCAGAGCGAGAACCAGGAAAATGGTCGCTTTGCCCTGCTGTTTCTGGAAAAAGAGCTGGCCAGAGCCGGTTACCGGCGCGATCCACGCGGGGATATAGGCGATGCCTTCCCGGCCAACAACCAGTTGAGTTGCGGCTTCCTGGCAGGGCAAAGCATCGTCAGGGTCGACGCCAGTACCCTCTGCACGCGTTACCAGCCCCGTGACGTCAACGAAACCGACTGTGAAGGTAACCTGCCGTTCTCGAGCCATACTGGGCTCGACGAGCCCTATGCGGAAACATTCAGCAGTGATGAAAACATCATCCAAAAGATTACGCTCAACAACGGCAGCCTGACCTGCCAGAGCGCCTCATCGAAAAGCGCTATCGAACTGATCGAAGGCCTGCAGGCCATTTACTTCGATTACGGTGTCAACAGCGATCTCGATGAGCGCCAGATCACCAAGTACACCGCCGCCCCAGCCTCCAGCGAGTTCGTCCGCAGCCTGCGTTACTCCCTGCTACTGGCCGCAACGCCCAGCAACCTGTCCCAGGGCGTTACCAGTCGACTTTGCGAGAACGACGAGAACACCGACAGCATAGGAGACTGGCAGAAACTCACCGGCCAGACCTTCGACTGCACGGATGGAAAGCTCTACCAGATGGTCAGCGGTAGTTCGACCCTGAGGAACCTGATGCCATGATCAGCCCACTTCCCCATCGACAGTCAGGCGCCGTTCTCTTCGTTGCCCTCATCATGCTGTTAATCATCACCCTGCTGGGTATCGGCAGCATGCGCGAAGTGGTGCTGGAAACCCGCATCACCGGCAACCTGCTCGAGCAGAAACGCCTGCAGAACGCTGCCGAGTCGGCGCTGCGCGAAGGGGAAAGGCGCATTACCACCGGCACCAATATCACTCAGTGCAACACCAAGACCACGACTGCACCTTGCTATATCAGCGAAGCCACGGACCTGGACTATTCGTTTGACAAAGCACTGGCGTACAGCGGGCTCGATGGCGACACCGACCTTGAACGCGAAGCCCGCTGGTATCTTCGGCTGATCGGTGGCCCCTATACAGCAGGTAGCACAGGCGCAAGCGCCAATGGCGCGAGCAATGCACTTGCCTCACCAGAAACGGCGCAATCAGGCAGTACCTTCTATTACGAAGTCAATTCGCAGTCCTACCAGGACGGCAATGACAGCGATACCTGTACGTCAGCCACCCTGTGCCTGACATCCACCGTCACCCTGCTTGTCGAATAGCGCAAGGAGAGCACCATGCTACAACGAATCCCCTCCTTCGCCCTCGGCATCGCCCTGGGGCTTTCCATAAGCGTGCCAAGTGCCTCGGCGGCCGCCAACACGGTTCTGTCGCAGACCCCGCTGTTCGTCAGTGAGGCCGCGCCACCAATGAACATGCTCGTGGTCGCGAAAGACCACAAGCTTTTCGCGCCCGCCTATAACGATGCTTCGGATCTCGACGAAGATGGTGTGCTCGATATCTATTACAAACCGGATATCGACTACACCGGTTACTTCGATTCTTACAAATGCTACAGCTATGCCAATAACGTCTTTACCCCTGTGGCAACCACACAAACCAAGACCTGTACAAACCAGGCGGATGCCCGCTGGAGTGGTGACTATCTCAACTACCTGACCATGTCGCGGATCGATGTGCTGCGTAAGGTTCTCTACGGTGGCTATCGCTACACCGACACTACGACCGAGACCGTGCTAGAGCGTGTATTCATTCCCAACGATGCCCACACCTGGGGCAAGGAATATCTGAGCATCGACCGCGACGGTTACGATATTGCCGACTACACGCCTATCAGCAAGCCAACCAATGGCAAGTACATCCTGTTCGCCAATACCTCGCGTCCCACCACCAGTGGCACCAATTCCCTATATACCTATAGTGGCAATGGTGCAGTCCCCAAGTTACGGATCATCACCAGCACCCAGCAAGGCAACAAGACTTACCGCATCTGGGGTTGGGTATCACGTGAGGTGAATCAAGGCACTAACGCCATCAACGCCGACGACAGCGCCCGTACCGGCACCACCATCACTCCAACCTACGATCTCACCGTTCGGGTGAAGGCCTGCGTTAGCGGCCTGTTGGAGGATAACTGCAAGCTCAACAAGCCCACAGGCTTGCTCCATGACTACGGCGCTTCAGACAAAATGTACTTCGGCCTGATGACCGGTACGTTCACCAACAACCTACGTGGCGGCGCCCTGCGCAAAGCGCCGACTACCAGTTTCAGCAATGAGTTCAACAGTAGTACAGGCCGCTTCCTGACCAACAACTCAGGTACCAATGTCAATGCAGACCGCAACTATGTGGATGCCAGCGGCATCGTCGCCAACCTCGACCGCTTGGTCTACCTCGCCGATTGCCGCGACACCTGGAGTACCAGTTTCTCCAACGGCACCTGCCGTAACTGGGGCAATCCGCTGGGCGAAATGGCCTACGAGACCCTGCGCTACTTCGCCGGCACGAGCGCCAACTCGCACTACGCCTCGGGCAACAACGACACCAATTCGCCGCTCTCCCTACCGAGTGCGCCGAACTGGAGCAACCCCTACTCCGCAGATACGATCGCCACTTGCGCCGCCCCTTTCATGACTCTGGTCAGCGACGTCAACCCCAGCCATGACTCCGATGTACCGGGCAGCAGCCTGGGCACCGACGAGAAGCCAACCGATGACCTTGGTTTCAGCTTTGCCACCCTGGGCGATACCCTATGGTCGAAGGAAGTGGGTGGCAGTGCTTCGATCAATATCGGCCAATCTGGCAGCACCAGCGACAACGCTCCAACGGCCAAGACAGCCAACAGCTTCGCCAACATCCGTGGCCTGCCCGAGGAGCCGACCCAGCAGGGCAGCTACAGCACTGCAGCGGTCACCTACTTTGGTAGCCAGAACGAGATTTCGGCTTCCGGCAGCCATCCGGTTCAATCATTCTCGGTAGCCCTGTCCTCTACTCTGCCAAACATCCAGATCACCTCCGGCAATAACACCGTCACCTTCAAACCCTACGGGATGGTGGTCTCCAACAGCCTGGTCGAGGCCATCACCGGCTTCTACATGGACACCATGGCCAACACTTCAAGTGGCAATCAAAACAGCAGCCTCAACGGTGGGCGTCCCTACTATAAGTTCCGCGTGGTCTACGATGATGCAGGGGCGACAGGCGACTACGACATGGACGCCATCGTCTTGTACGAGGTCAAGCTGAATGCCGACGGCACCGTCTCGATCACGACGGATACCGAGTACTCCGTGTCCGGGGCCGAATCCCACATGGGCTACACGATTTCCGGTACAACCAAGGACGGCATCTACTTGGAAGTCGCTGGTGGAGTAGGTGGAACCAGTGGTAAAGACTCGTCCACCGTGACCCGCTACAAATTCGATACGCCCAGCGGCAAATGGTCGGGCGAATGCAACAACAACGGTTCTGCCAGTACCAGTTGTGCCCGTCTGCCCGGCAGGGCCGGCAGCAACGCAGCCTTGTCGGCAGGAACTTCAAACACCCGCACCTTCACGCCCTCCAGTACGACCGGCGTGACCACTCTGAAAGACCCTATGTGGTACGCAGCCAAATATGGCAAGAGCGACCTGACCACTTGGGATACCAACAACGATGGAGTGCCGGACAACTACTTCCTGGTCAGTAACCCGACGAAACTGCAGGCCCAGTTGAAGTCGGCCTTCGACGGTATTCTGCAATTGAACAGCAGCGTCACGGCTCCCAGCATCAGCTCGGAAGCGGCGCAGGATAGCAGTACTTCAGACAGCATCTATACCTACACGACCAGCTTCAGCGTGGATGGATGGAGCGGCGACCTGAAGAAGATCAATACTTCCACATCCGAAGTAGTGTGGAATGCCGCCTCCAATCTAAGAGCAAGCGGTAGGAATATCTACTTCGCCGGTACGAACAACACCCTGACCTCCTTTACTTGGGAGAACCTGACAACTGACCAGAAGACCCTGCTCAACCGTGACGCAACGGGAACGGTCGATAGCAAGGGCCAGGCACGAGTGGATTTCATCCGCGGCAACAGCAACGCCTCTTTCCGCAGCCGAGACACATTACTGGGCGACATCATCAACTCCTCCCCGCTTCTGGTAACCGGTGCGGACTACGACACCGCCAGGGCCAATAGCCTGGAAGAAAGCAGCAGTTACGCCACGTTCAAGAGTCAGCAGAGCGCCCACCCGAACGTGATCTACGTCGGTGCCAATGACGGCATGCTGCATGCGTTCAATGCGGCGGACGGTACCGAGCTCTTCTCCTTCGTGCCCAAGGCCGTACTCCCCAACCTGCCGGTATTGACGGCCAGTGACTATGGCCAGGAAGGCGGTACCGAACACCAGTATTTCGTCGACGGCACTCCGATCGCTCGCGATGTGTATTTCAACGGTGAATGGCACAAGGTTCTGCTTGGCAGCCTGGGGGCTGGGGGGCGGGAGGTATTCGCACTGGATATCACTAACCCTGCAGAACCACAGTTGCTCTGGGAATTCACCAATGACGACGATGGCGATATGGGTTACAGCGTCCCCAAACCCAATATCGCCCGCCTGCACAACGGTAAGTGGGTGGCGCTCGTCCCCAACGGCTATGAAAGTGGCAATGCTACAAAGGCGGTGCTGTTCGTACTGGACATCGAGACGGGGGAGCTGCTCAAGAAACTCACAGCCACCCCCACGCTAAGCGACGGAGAAACGGCCGGCACCCTCGGCAACGGCCTGTCACGTATCACCGACTCCGACTTCAATGGTGACGGTATCGCCGACTACGCCTATGCCGGCGATCTGCTGGGCAACCTGTGGCGCTTCGACCTGCTCGACACCAGCGCGGAGATGCCCCTTACCGCGGACGCCACAGACGCGCAGTTCGCCGTATCCTTCGGTGGCAACCCGCTATATGTCGCACGCGACGCCAGTGGCAAACGGCAGCCCATCACTGCCGCGCCGACACTGGTCAAACACCCGAGCGGTGTCGGTTACCTGGCAATAGTCGGTACCGGACGCTACCTGACTACCACTGACAAGACTTCGACCGATCGGCAGAGCCTCTACGGCATCTGGGATCGCAAGACAGCCGGAGAGGCCACCAACAGCTCCCTGAGCGCCAGTAAGGTTCGCCGTGATCTCACCCAGCAGACATTGACTCAGACGACCTTCAATAACGCCACTGTCTTCACGCTGAGCAACAATGACATCACTTGGTATGATGCCGAAGGCACCGCCGACAATAACGTCAACAAATGGGGCTGGTACCTCGACTTCACCCAGAGTGGCGAACGGCTCATCTACAATATGAACCTGTATGGCAATACGCTGATTCTGAGCAGCATCACCCCTACGGCCAATGCCTGCTCTGCGGGTATGACCGGCACCGTTTATGGCCTCAATCCACGCAGCGGTGGCGCTACACGCTACGCGACCTTCGACCTGAACGGTGATGGGACATACGATGCTGGGTACGCCGGCTTCGTCATTGACGGCGGCGACTTCAGCATTTCCAGCGGTAAAATCTATGTCAACGCCAACGATGGCGGCACCGAAGAGACCCCACTCAACCCCGGCATTTCCGAAGGCCGACAGACCTGGCGGCAGATCACTACCGAAGAGGAATGATTTCGTGTGCGACAACAAGTACCGGCTACAGGTGGGCTTTACGCTGATCGAAATGATGGTGGTGGTAGCGATCATCGGCATTCTGGCCGCTATCGCCTACCCAAGCTACGACGCTTACGTGAAACGTGGCTACCGCGCGGAAGGCCAGGCCTTCCTCAACGATGTCGCCGCACGCCAAGAGCGCTATTTCGCACAGAACAATAGCTACATCACCGATCAGAAAAAAATTGGCGCCCTTGGCCTGACGACCCAAAGCAGTGGGGAAGGCGAAGATGCCAGCACCACGTCGCAGTCCCAAACGGACAAATACAGTCTGGGGGTCAGCAGCGTCAATGGCGATGGTGGCTATACGCTTACTGCCACTCAGCAGTTCAACGACAGCAAGTGTGGGAATCTGACGCTCAATGCCAAAGGCGAACAGGGTGTAAGCGTCACAGGCGCTTCTGCCAGCGAGTGCTGGCGCTAACATAAAAAACCGGCCTTCCAGCCGGTTTTTTATTGCCTGAACAAACCCTCTACACCACCTTCAAGCGCAACTCCTTCGGCATGGAAAACGTCACGTTCTCCGGCCGTCCATCGAGCTCCCGGGCGTCGCTGGCGCCCCATTCGCGGAGCTGCTCGATCACACCGCGCACCAGCACTTCCGGGGCCGAGGCGCCGGCGGTGATGCCGATGCCGGCGACGCCGTCGAACCACTCGCGCTTGAGGTCTTCGGCACCGTCGATCAGGTAGGCCGGGGTGCCCATGCGTTCGGCCAGTTCGCGCAGGCGGTTGGAGTTGGAGCTGTTGGGGCTGCCGACCACCAGCAATACATCGCACTCGGCGGCCAGTTGCTTGACCGCGTCCTGGCGGTTCTGCGTGGCGTAGCAGATATCGTCCTTGCGCGGCCCGCCAATGCTGGGGAAGCGCGCGCGCAGGGCATCGATGACCTTGCTGGTGTCGTCCATCGACAAGGTGGTCTGGGTGACGAAGGCCAGGGCCTCGGGATTGCGCACCTGCAGCGTGGCGACATCCGCTTCGTCTTCGACCAGGTAGATGGCGCCGCCATTGCTGGCGTCGTACTGGCCCATGGTGCCCTCCACCTCCGGGTGTCCGGCATGGCCGATCAGGATGCACTCGCGGCCGTCACGGCTGTAGCGCACCACTTCCAGGTGCACCTTGGTCACCAAGGGGCAGGTGGCGTCGAACACCTTGAGGCCACGATTGCCGGCCTCGTTGCGCACCGACTGGGAAACGCCGTGGGCGCTGAAGATGACGATGACGTCATCGGGCACCTGATCCAGTTCCTCGACGAACACCGCGCCACGCGCGCGCAGATCCTCGACCACGAACTTGTTGTGCACCACTTCGTGACGCACGTAGATCGGTGGTCCGAAGACTTCCAGGGCGCGGTTGACGATCTCGATGGCGCGATCGACACCGGCGCAGAAGCCGCGGGGATTGGCGAGTTTGATATGCATGGGACTCTCGGCACGCAAAAGCTGGGTGATGGAAAGTGTAACGCGCAAGCCGCTCGCGAGCGGCAACTCCTGTAGACCCCGATAGCGCCGGGAATCTCCCTGCGCCGAGTATCTATCGCTCCTCGTCTCGCCCTCGAGAGCCGGGCCATAACGACCCGGCCTGGGCTCAGAGGGCTCGAACGTCGATGATCTCCACCTCGAAGCTCAGCGTCTTGCCGGCCAGCGGGTGGTTGAAATCGATGGTCACCTGGTTGTCGTCGAAGGCCTTGACCACGCCCGGCAGCTCGGCATTGGCCGCATCGTTGAAGATCACCAGCAGCCCCTCCGACAGGTCCATGTCCTGGAACTGCGAACGCGGCATGACCTGCACGTTCTGCGGGTTGGGCTGGCCGAACCCCTGCTCGGGCAGCACCTGCAGGGTGCGCTTGTCGCCGGCCTTGAAGCCGAACAACGCCGATTCGAAACCGGGCAGCAGGTTGCCGTCGCCCACCGTGAAGGTAGCCGGCTGCTTGTCGAAGGTGCTGTCGACCACATCGCCGTTGTCCAGCTTGAGGGCAAAGTGCAGGGTCACCTGCTTGTCGGGGCCGATACGCACATCAGTCATTGCCCGCGTCTCCAGGCTTCTTGCTCTTGAACATGTCCAGCGCCAGCAGCACGGCACCGACGGTGATGGCGCTGTCGGCAATGTTGAAGGCCGGGAAATACCAGCGGTTCTGCCAGTGCACCAGGATGAAGTCGACCACATGGCCGAACACCACGCGATCCACCAGGTTGCCCAGCGCGCCGCCGAGCACCAGGGCCAGGCCGACGGCCAGCCAGGTCTCGTCGGCCTTCAGGCGTTTGAGCCAGACCACCAGCACCGCGCTGACGACGATGGCGATCAGGGCGAACAACCAGCGCTGCCAGCCCGAGGCGCCGGCCAGGAAGCTGAAGGCCGCACCGGTGTTGTAGGCCAGCGTCCAGCTGAAGTAGTCGGGGATGACCTCGATCCGCTCGTACATCGACAGGTTGTTGTCGAACCAGAACTTGGTGACCTGATCGATCACGAATACCAGGGCGCTCAGCCATACCCAGGACAGTTTGCCGAAGCGAGAGGTCATGAATACCCTCCCGGCCTTTGCGTAGAAGCGAGTGTGCTCGCGGTCGGTAGCAAATGCGGATCGCCAGCAGGCCGGCTCTCGTAAGATATCGAATAAGCCGTTGATTCATAGGCGTTGAAATAACCGTAGGATGGGTGCCAACCCATCGGCAATTGATGGGTTGGCACCCATCCTACGGCCTGACAAGACACAACGGCGCCCTGGGCATCACGCATAGTGACGCACCTCGCCCTGGCCATCGATATTGGCCACGCAACGGCCGCAGATATCCGGGTGGGCCGCATGGCTACCGACATCGGCGCAGAAGTGCCAGCAGCGGGCGCACTTGGTCAGCCCGGATTTGACGATTTTCAGCTTCAACCCGCCGACTTCGGTCTGCACCGCATCGGTCGGCGCAGCCGCCAGAGGCGCCAGACTGGCCCCGGAGGTGATCAGCACGAAGCGCAGTTCGTCGCCCAGGCGGGTCAGGTCGGCGACCAGCGCCTCTTCGGCGAAGAGGGTCACCTCGGCCTGCAGGTTGCCGCCGATCAGCTTGGCGCTGCGCTGGTTCTCCAGCTCCTTGTTGACGGCGGTCTTGACCGCCATGAGCCGTTCCCAGAAGGCGCGATCCAGCTCGAAGCCTGCTGGCAGCTCGCTCAGGCCCTGGTACCAGGTATTGAGCATCACCGACTCGTTGCGCTCGCCCGGCAGGTACTGCCAGATCTCGTCGGCGGTGAACGAGAGCACCGGGGCGATCCAGCGCACCAGGGCCTCGACGATGTGGTACATGGCGGTCTGGCAGGAGCGGCGCGCCACGCTGTCGGGCGCGGTGGTGTACTGGCGATCCTTGATGATGTCGAGGTAGAAGCCGCCCAGTTCCTGCACGCAGAAGTTGTGCACCTTCTGGTACACGTTCCAGAAGCGGTAGCTGCCGTAGGCCTCTTCGATCTCGCGCTGCAGCAGCAGGGCACGGTCCACCGCCCAGCGGTCCAGGGCGAGCATGTCGTCGGCCGCCAGCAGGTGCTGCGCCGGGTCGAAACCGCTGAGATTGGAAAGCAGGAAGCGCGCGGTGTTACGGATACGCCGGTAAGCGTCGGCGCTGCGCTGCAGGATCTGCTCGGAGACGGCCATCTCCCCCGAGTAATCGGTGGAGGCGACCCACAGGCGCAGGATGTCGGCGCCGA
Organism: Phytopseudomonas dryadis; assembly: GCF_004327355.1. Classification (GTDB taxonomy): domain Bacteria; phylum Pseudomonadota; class Gammaproteobacteria; order Pseudomonadales; family Pseudomonadaceae; genus Aquipseudomonas; species Aquipseudomonas dryadis. The sequence goes on along the minus strand of NZ_QJUM01000015.1, from coordinate 91,319 downwards.
GGCTGTCGATGACCTTCTGCGGCGCGACCACGTTGCCCAGGGACTTGGACTGCTTGCGGCCCTGCTCGTCGACGGTGAAGCCGTGGGTCAGCAGCTCCTTGTACGGCGCGTGGCCGTCGATGGCGCAGCCGGTGAGCAGCGAGGAATGGAACCAGCCGCGGTGCTGGTCGGAACCTTCCAGATACAGGTCGGCTGCCGGGCCACTGGCATGGGCCAACTCGGCGTGCGAACCGCGCAGCACGTGCCAGTGGGTGGTGCCCGAGTCGAACCAGACGTCCAGGGTGTCTCGGCTCTTGTCGTACTGGCTGGCCTCGTCGCCGAGCAGCTCGGCGGCGTCGAGCTTGAACCAGGCCTCGATGCCTTCCCGCTCGACGCGCTGGGCGACCTCTTCCATCAACTCGACGGTGCGCGGATGCAGTTCGCCGCTTTCCTTGTGGGTGAAGAACGGAATCGGCACGCCCCAGTTGCGCTGGCGCGAGATGCACCAGTCGGGACGACCGGCGATCATGCTGTGCAGGCGCGCCTGGCCCCAGGCCGGTACGAACCGGGTCTGCTCGATGGCGGCCAGCGAACGCTCGCGCAGGGTCGCGCCTTCATTGGGCTCGGTATCCATGCCCACGAACCACTGCGCGGTGGCGCGGTAGATCAGCGGGGTCTTGTGCCGCCAGCAGTGCATGTAGCTGTGGTTGATCACCTCGTGCCTGAGCAGCGCGCCCACTTCGTCGAGCTTGGCGACGATATTGGGGTTGGCCTTCCAGATGAACTGGCCGCCGAAGAACGGCAGGGACTCGGCGTAGACGCCATTGCTCTGCACCGGGTTGAGGATGTCGTCGTTGCTCATGCCGTACTGCTTGCAGATACGGAAGTCGTCCTCGCCATAGGCCGGCGCGGAGTGGACGACGCCGGTGCCGGCGCCCAGCTCGACGTACTCGGCCAGGTAGACCGGCGAGAAGCGCTCGTAGAACGGATGACGGAAGCGGATCAGCTCCAGGGCGCTGCCCGGCGCGGTGGCGATCACCTCGCCCTGCAGGCCGTAGCGCTGCAGGCTGCTCTCGACCAGTTCCTCGGCGAGCAGCAGCAGGCGGTCGCCGACATCCACCAGGGCGTAGTTGAACTCGGGGTGCACGTTCAGCGCCTGGTTGGCCGGGATGGTCCAGGGCGTGGTGGTCCAGATCACGATGCCGGTGGGCTTGCCCAGGCTGGCCAGACCGAAGGCGGCGGCCAGCTTGTCAGCGTCCTCGACGGGAAAGGCCACGTCGATGGCATCGGACTTCTTGTCCTGGTATTCGACTTCGGCCTCGGCCAGCGCCGAGCCGCAATCGAAGCAGAAGTTGACCGGCTTGAGGCCCTTGAACACGAAGCCGTTCTTGACCATTTCCGCCAGGGCGCGGATCTCGCCGGCCTCGTTGACGAAATTCATGGTCAGGTAAGGGTTGTCCCACTCGCCGAGCACACCCAGGCGGATGAAGCCGGCCTTCTGCTCTTGCACCTGCTCGGCGGCATAGGCGCGGCAGCGCTCGCGGGTGAGGTCGGCGGGCTGGTTCTTGCCGAAGGTGGTTTCCACCTTGTGCTCGATCGGCAGGCCATGGCAGTCCCAGCCTGGTACGTAGGGCGCGTCATAGCCGGCCAGGGTCTTGGAACGGGTGATGATGTCCTTGAGGATCTTGTTCAGCGCATGACCGATGTGAATGCTGCCGTTGGCATAGGGCGGGCCATCGTGCAGGACGAACTTCGGCCGTCCTTCGCCAATCTCACGCAGCTTCCGATACAGACCAATCTCGTCCCAGCGCTGCAGCATCTGCGGCTCGCGCTGCGGCAGGCCGGCCTTCATCGGGAACGGGGTATCGGGAAGATTCAGCGTGGCTTTATAGTCGGTCATCTCGGCTCTTCACTTAAGCGGTTGGCCCTGCCAATGGGCGCGGGCGGCGGCAATATCGGCAGCAATTGCCGTCTTCAGTGCCTCGAGTGAGGCGAAACGCTGCTCATCGCGCAGCTTGTGGTGGAATGCCACCGTCAAACGCCGGCCATACAGGTCGCCGGCAAAGTCCAGCAGGTGCACCTCGAGGTGGGCGCTGCCATCACCGTCGACACTGGGGCGCACGCCGATATTGGCCACCCCGGGCCACGATCGGCCGTCTATCTCGGCGCTGACCAGGTAGACCCCGCTCAGCGGTACGCGCTTGCGCTTGAGCTGCACATTGGCGGTCGGCGCATTCAGCTGACGGCCCAGCTTCTGCCCGTGCAACACCCGCCCGGCGATCTGGAACGGCCGCCCGAGCATGCGTTCGGCCAGGCCGAAATCACCCGTGCCCAGCGCTTCGCGTATGCGCGTACTGCTGACACGCATGCCATCTATCTCGACGGTCTTCGCCGCCTCGACGGTAAAGCCTTCGCGGCTGGCCGCCTCGGCGAGAAAGGCGAAATCGCCGGCCCGGTCGCAGCCGAAGCGGAAATCGTCGCCGACCTCCAGGTGCTCGACACCCAGGCCGTCGAGCAATACCCGCTGGACGAACTCGGCGGCGCTCAATTCGCGCAGACGCGGATTGAAAGCCAGGCACAGGACGAGGTCGACGCCCTCGGCAGCCAGCAAGGCGAGCTTGTCGCGCAAGCGGCTCAGCCGGGCGGGTGCATCGTGCGGGACGAAGAACTCGCGCGGCTGCGGCTCGAAGATCACCACGCAGCTGGGCACCGACAATTCCCGAGCACGCTCGCGCAAACGCGCCAGGATGGCCTGATGACCACGATGCACGCCGTCGAAGTTACCGATGGTGGCGACACAGCCCCGATGCTGGGGCCGCAGATTATGAAGGCCTCGAACCAGCTGCATAACGCGCTTCTTGCTCACAAAGTGGCCAATTATACGCACAGCGGCAGGCGCCGGGTAGGCTGGCCGCCTTCGCCGCTGCGTTATCGCGCAGCAAACAGGAGGATGCAGGCGGCAGGATGGGTGCACCCCATCAATTGTCGATGGGTTGCACCTACGCGGCCCGCCCCATCCTACGGGTATTCATTCATATATAAATCAATTGACTACAATTGTTCATGAGAGGCGCCGCGCGCACCACAATAGCTCGCTGCCGGCGCAATGATGGCTGTCAGGGCTCAGTTGACCGAGCGCCGGGCGAAATCACGCAGACGAAAACCCAGTATCGCCAGCACGGCGAAATAGCTGAGCGCCCCCACGATCACCAGCACGCCGAGGCGCAGCAAGCGCTCCAGCATCACACCCTGATCCCAGGCCGGCATCAGCCATAGCGCCCCCAGCAAGACCGCGACCATGACCAGCACCGCGATCACCAGCTTGACGATGAAGGGCAACCATCCCGGTTGCGGCTGATAGAAGTTACGCGCGCGCAGCTTCCAGTAGAGCAGGCCGGCATTCAGGCAGGCCGCCAGACCGATGGACAAGGCCAGGCCGGCATGGGCCAGCGGGATGACGAAGATGAACAGCAGGTTCATCACCTGGGTCATCAGCAGGGTGAACATGGCGATGCGCACCGGCGTGCGGATGTCCTGGCGGGCATAGAAGCCCGGGGCGAGCACCTTGACCAGCAGCATCCCCAGCAACCCTACCGAGTAGGCGAGCAGGGCACGCTGGGTCATGTCGGCGTCGGCCGCGGTGAACTTGCCGTACTGGAACAGCGCCACCACCAGCGGCTCGGCCAGTACCGCCAGCGCCAGGGCGCAGGGTAGCGCCAGCAGCAGGCACAGGCGCAGCCCCCAGTCGAGCAGCTTCGAATAGGCCGCAGGATCGGCAGAGGCATGGCTCTTCGACAGCGACGGCAACAGGATCGTCCCCAGCGCCACGCCCAGCACCCCCGCCGGAAGCTCCATCAGACGGTCGGCGTAGTACATCCACGACACCGAACCGGCGACCAGAAAGGAGGCGAACACGGTATTGATGATCAGCGATATCTGCGCCACCGAGACCCCGAGAATCGCCGGCCCCATCTGCCGCAACACACGCCAGACGCCGCTGTCGCGCATATTGATGCGCGGCAGCACCAACAGGCCGATCTTGCGCAGATGGGGCAACTGATAGAGCAACTGCAGCAGGCCGCCGACCAGCACGGCCCAGCCCATGGCCATGATCGGCGGATCGAAATACGGGGTCAGGAACAGGGCGAAGACGATCATGCTGACGTTCAGCAGGGTCGGCACGAAAGCCGGCACGGCGAACCGGTTCCAGGTATTGAGCAGCGCTCCGACGAAGGACGAGAGCGAGATCAGCAGAATATAAGGAAAGGTCACCCGCAGCAGGTCGCTGGTCAGCTCGAAGCGCTCCGGGTTGTCACTGAAACCCGGCGCCGAGGCCCAGACGATCCACGGTGCGGCCAGCACGCCGAGCAGCGTCACCAGCGCCAGCACCAGGGTCAGTTGCCCGGCGACATAGGCGACGAAGGTTCGGGTCGCCTCCTCGCCCTTCTGCGCCTTGTATTCGGCCAGGATCGGCACGAAGGCCTGGGAAAACGCCCCCTCGGCGAAAATGCGCCGCAACAGGTTGGGCAGCTTGAAGGCCACCACGAAGGCGTCCGAGGCGATGCCCGCGCCGAAGATACGCGCCATGATGGTATCGCGGACAAAACCGAGAACCCGCGAGAGCATGGTGATCGAGCTGACGGCGGCCAGCGACTTGAGTAGGTTCATTCAGCAGAGGTGCTCTGGTTCAGGGAGTGAGCTTCGTTCAGCGGCAATCACCGCATCGCGCCAGACACAGACCACAAAACGGCGCATGCGTGCGGCATTCACCTGCACGGGCGGCGAGTGTAGAATCCCCGCGCCGAGAAAGCACCCTCCCGGGTAATGCCGATCGGATAAGGTTTTTGTAGAAGCAGGGGCGCCTACAGGAGAGCGGCAAACCACCGCCCGTGAGGCGCATCGACCTCGGCGCGATGCGAGGGTGGCCATCGCACAAAAGCGTGTCACGGCCACCAATCGCCGCGGAGGCGCGGCTCCCACAGGGCCAGGGCAAACCGCCGTTTTGCGGGCCCGATGCTCAACTGACAGGCATTTCCCACCCGGCTGACGACCGACCAGCGATCCGCCTTGACAAGCGCAGCGCTCACCGGCATGATTCGCGGCCTTATTTGTCTGTAACCCCTTAGTTTTCGAGGAGCTTGACGGTGGCCAATACACCTTCTGCCAAAAAACGCGCAAAACAGGCTGAGAAGCGTCGTAGCCATAACGCCAGCCTGCGCTCCATGGTTCGTACCTACATCAAGAACGTGGTCAAGGCCATCGACGCCAAAGACCACGAGAAAGCACAAGCCGCTTACGTTCTGGCGGTGCCTGTAATCGACCGCATGGCCGACAAGGGCATCATCCACAAGAACAAGGCCGCTCGCCACAAGAGCCGCCTGAACGGGCACATCAAGGCACTCGGCGAAGCCGCCGCTGCCTAAGCTGCACGTTTCTTGAAAAACCGACCCCAGGGTCGGTTTTTTATTGCCTTCGAATACAGATAAGCCGGAAAAAGCGCTAGAGGCTGAACGCCGTACGAATCGTTCAGCCTCCAGCCTCAAGCGCCTCTTGTCGAACCACAGGACGTGAAACCCGACTCTAACGAGCGTCAGGCCAAGGCATGATCGGGATCGCCGTGACCGCATTCTGCGGACTGCCCTCGATGACGCGGTCGCTATAGACCAGGTACACCAGGGCGTTGCGCTTCTCGTCGAAGAAGCGCACCACCTGCATGGTCTTGAAGATCAGCGAGGTGCGCTCGCGGAAGACCTCCTCCCCCGCCTTCAATTCGCCCTCGAAACGAATCGGCCCGACCTGACGGCAGGCGATGGACGCTTCGGCGCGATCCTCGGCAAGCCCCAGGCCGCCCTTCACGCCACCGGTCTTGGCCCGCGACAGGTAGCAGGTCACGCCCGCCACCCTGGGATCGTCGAACGCCTCGACCACGATCTTGTCGTTGGGCCCCATCCACTTGAACACCGTGGACACCTCGCCGATCTGCTCGGCGGACACCCACAGCGGCAACGCACACAACACGCCAAGCCATCCTGCCTTCATACGACCTCCTCGATGGACACAGCCAAGCCGCCCCTCTTCGCTTGAAGCTTGAAGCTTGAAGCTGCCTTTAGACCAGAATCAGGTTATCGCGATGCACCAGCTCGGGCTCATCGACATAGCCGAGCAGTTGCTCGATATCATCCGAGGGCCGGCCAATGATCTTCTGCGCCTCGAGCGCACTGTAGTTGGCCAGGCCCCGGGCGACTTCACGGCCGTCCGGCGCCACGCACACCACCATCTCGCCGCGGCGGAAACTGCCCTGCACCGCCTTGACCCCGACCGGCAGCAGGCTCTTGCGATCGGACACCAGCGCCTTCACCGCGCCGGCATCCAGCACCAGGGTGCCGCGGGTCTGCAGATGCCCGGCCAGCCACTGCTTGCGCGCCGCCAGCATGCCGCGCTCCGGCACCAGCAGGGTACCGAGCAACTCGCCGGCCTTGAGGCGCGCCAATACCTGCTCGATACCGCCGCCGACGATCACCGTGTGCGCCCCCGAGCGCGCCGCCAGGCGCGCCGCGCGCAGCTTGGTCTGCATGCCGCCACGCCCCAGCGCACCGCCGACCGCCCCCGCCACCGCATCGAGCGCCGGGTCGTCGGCACGCGCCTCGTGGATCAGCTGGGCATCGGGGTTATGGCGCGGGTCGGCATCGTACATGCCATCGCGATCGGTGAGGATCACCAGCAGATCCGCCTCCACCAGGTTGGCCACCAGCGCCGCCAGGGTGTCGTTGTCGCCGAAACGGATACCGTCGGTGACCACCGTGTCGTTCTCGTTGATGACCGGCACCACATCCAGCTCGACCAGGGTGCGCAGGGTGCTGCGCGCATTCAGGTAGCGCTTGCGATCCGACAGGTCGTCATGGGTCAGCAGGATCTGCGCGGTGCGCCGGCCGTGCTCGCCGAAACTCGACTCCCAGGCCTGCACCAGCCCCATCTGGCCAATGGCCGCCGCCGCCTGCAGCTCATGGATGGCACTGGGTCGCGCCGTCCAGCCGAGGCGACTCATACCGGCCGCCACCGCCCCCGAGGACACCAGCACCAGCTCCACGCCCTGCGCGCGCAGCGCCACCATCTGCTCGACCCAGACCGCCATTGCCGCACGATCCAGGCCACGCCCATCGGCCGTCAACAACGCACTGCCGATCTTCACCACCCAGCGCCGCGCGCCGCTCACCTTGTCACGCATGATTCCAACCTCAAACAGAATGCGTTACGACAGACCACCCCGGACACTGACAAAAACGCCGCAATCAAGCGGCGTCGGTCGTCCATTCAATCCCGGACGTAAATGATCTCCGGGCCATCCTCATCATCCTCTTCATCCCAGAAGCCATCGTCATCCTCGACCGAGCCCACGGCCTTGACGCCCGAGCGGCGCAGCGCGCGCTGGTCGTCCAGCGCCTGCAGCTGGGCACGAGCCTCGTCCTCGATGCGCTGATCGAGCTCGGCCACCTCGGCGGCGAAATCCGGGTTTTCCTGGATACGCTCGGCGCGCGCCTCCAGGTAATTCATGATGTCGTAGCACAGCTGATCGGTGCCTTCGCGCGCCAACGCGGAAATCACGTAGACCGGACCTTTCCAGTCGAGCCGCGCCACCACCTCGGCCACGCGCGCCTCATGCTCTTCCTCGAGCAGTTGATCAGCCTTGTTCAGCACCAGCCAGCGATCACGCTCGGCCAATGCCGGGCTGAACTTGGTCAGCTCGTCGACGATGGTTGCCGCCGACTCGGCCGGGTCGGTCAGATCCAGCGGCGCCATGTCCACCAGGTGCAGCAACAGACGGGTGCGCGCCAAGTGCTTGAGGAAGCGAATGCCGAGACCCGCGCCCTCCGAGGCGCCCTCGATCAGCCCGGGAATATCGGCGATGACGAAGCTCTTGTAGCGGTCGACGCTGACCACCCCCAGGTTCGGCACCAGGGTGGTGAAGGGGTAATCCGCCACTTTCGGCTTGGCCGCGGACACCGAACGAATGAAGGTGCTCTTGCCGGCATTGGGCAGGCCGAGCAGGCCGATATCCGCCAATACCTTGAGCTCCAGCTTGAGATCCCGGGCATCGCCCGGCTTGCCCGGCGTGGTCTGGCGTGGCGCCCGGTTGGTGCTGGACTTGAAGCGCGTGTTACCCAGACCGTGCCAGCCGCCCTGGGCGACGAGCAGGCGCTGGCCGGCCTTGGTCAGGTCGCCGATGACTTCCTGGGTGCCGGCGTCGATCACCGTGGTGCCGACCGGCACGCGCAGGATCAGATCCTCGCCCTTGCGCCCGGTGCAATCGGTGCTGCCGCCATTGGAGCCACGCTCGGCATCGAAGCGGCGGGTGTAACGGTAGTCGACCAGGGTATTGAGGTTTTCGTCGGCCTCCATGTAAACGGAGCCACCATCACCGCCATCACCACCGTTCGGCCCACCGTTCTCGATGAACTTCTCCCGGCGGAAGCTCATGCAACCGTTGCCGCCGTCACCGGCCTTTACAAAAATCGATACTTCATCGACGAATTTCATGGGTACGCCTCCCGCCATAAACGCGGGTCACTGAAACAAGGAACACCGGGTGCTTGCAAAATTGTCCTGAAACCGCCCGCTTGAACCCAGGACAGTTTGGCAAGAACCCACGCACTGCGCGACTCGTCACCTCCCCACACACCGGGAGACTCGATCACCACGCCATAGGATACAGAAACAAAAAAGCCCCGTCGCAGACGGGGCTTTTCCAGCAACCGCGCGATCAGGCCGCGACGACGCTCACGTAACGACGACCGAAGGCGCCTTTCACTTCGAACTTGATCACGCCTTCGATTTTCGCGAAGAGGGTGTGATCCTTACCCATGCCGACGCCGTAACCGGCGTGGAACTGGGTGCCGCGCTGACGCACGATGATGTTGCCAGGAACGATTTTCTGGCCGCCATACATCTTCACGCCAAGGCGTTTGGCTTCTGAGTCGCGACCGTTGCGGGTACTACCGCCAGCTTTTTTGTGTGCCATGAGTTCAATACTCCTATAAAGGGTTCAGGCGAAACGAATCAGGCCTGAATACCGGTGATTTTGATCTCGGTGAACCACTGACGGTGGCCCTGACGCTTCATGTGGTGCTTACGGCGACGGAACTTGATGATGGTGACTTTATCGTGGCGACCTTGCGCAACGACTTCAGCCGACACCTTGGCGCCTTCGACGACCGGAGCGCCGATGGTCACGTCATCACCGTTGCCGATCAGCAACACGCGGTCGAAAGTCACGGCTTCGCCAGTGGCGATTTCCAGTTTCTCGACCTTGAGGTATTCGCCTTCGGTGACCTTGTATTGCTTGCCACCAGTAACAATTACTGCGTACATGGTAAATCTCCGTTAATCCTGCTCACCCAGCGCTTTATAGGAATAAGTGTCGACTGGCATGGCTGCTCGGGGCCGGATGGACACCCGTGCAATTGCGTAAGGCAGGGAAATACCCAGGGGGAAGTTCAGGGTGCGCGATTGTACGCAAGCCATTGGCCCGGCGCAAGCGCCGCAGGCACTCGCCTTGATAGCCCACCCCTGCCCAATAGGGTCGCTGCCTTTTCAGGCCCCGCGCGCCGCCCTTCGGCTTGCGCTGAAACATCAACAGCACCTAACATGCCGCGCAACCCAGAAGGAGCACCTGCAGCCGATGCAACCCCAGGCTTTCTACAGTGTGGTGGCGGATGACTTTACCGCTGTCGACGGCATTATCCGTCAGCAGCTGGTATCCCGCGTCCCGCTGGTCGAGAAGATCGGCGACTACATCATTTCCGCGGGCGGCAAACGCCTGCGCCCCCTGCTCGTCCTGCTCAGCGGCAAAGCGCTGGGCCTGCACGACGACAAACTGCGCCTGCTGGCTGCCACCATCGAGTTCCTGCACACCGCCACCCTGCTGCACGACGACGTGGTCGACATGTCCGACATGCGCCGTGGCCGCAGCACCGCCAACGCCCAATGGGGCAACGCCCCGAGCGTGCTGGTCGGCGACTTCCTCTATTCGCGCTCCTTCGAAATGATGGTCGAGCTGGGCTCCATGCCGGTCATGAAGATCCTCTCCAAGGCCACCCGGGTGATCGCCGAGGGCGAAGTGCTGCAGCTGTCGAAGATCCGCGACGCCAGCACCAGCGAAGAAACCTACATGGAAGTCATCCGCGGCAAGACCGCCATGCTCTTCGAGGCCTCGACCCACAGCGCCGCGGCCCTGGCCGGGGCGACGCCCGAGCAGACCGAAGCGTTGCGCACCTTCGGCGACCATCTCGGCGTGGCCTTTCAACTGGTCGACGACCTGCTCGACTACCGCGGCGATGCCACCACACTGGGCAAGAACGTCGGCGACGACCTGGCCGAAGGCAAACCGACCCTGCCGCTGATCTACACCATGCGCGAAGGCCAGCCCGAACAGGCCGCCCTGGTGCGCCAGGCCATCCAGAAAGGCGGCCTGGAGGATCTGGAAAGCATCCGCAACGCCGTGGAAGCCGCTGGCGCCCTGGACTACACCGCGCAACTGGCCCGCGATTACGCCGAACGCGCCATTGTCTGCCTGGAGAAGCTGCCTGCCGGTGAATACCGGGATGCTCTGGTGGAACTGAGCCGCTTCGCCGTGGCCCGCACCCACTGAGCAACAGCCGCGCCAGAGAGCCCGTCCCAGTGACGGGCTTTTTTATGGCGATATGTTGCAGGAAGCGTAGATACCGTCTTGCTCCTTGGCCCGTTCGCACAGTAGGAGCGTCGCCCCCGGCGCGATGCGATGGCGGCCATGCTGCATAAATTGCGCTATGGCCACGATTCGCCGCGAGGTCGCGGCTCCTACGCAAATGCGGCAGTTCTGCGCGCTTGTTGCTGAATCCTGCAGGGCGGGGCATAGCCTGTTTATAGCCCGCCAGCCCACGAACCGTCGCCAGCGACGCCGAAAATTGCTACCGGCGATTTTTCATGGATCGACGAAAGGGCACGATTAAGCCTTGCTATTAACGTAATAAGAATTATTCTCATCACATCACCAACAGGGAGATGATGAGCATGACTTACCTAATAGACGCCTGGCTGGATCGACCGCACCCCTATCTGCGCATCCTGCACCGCGAAACCGGAGAAGTCTGCGCGGTGCTGGAGGAAGAAGCACTGGACGAACTGCGCAACCAGGGCGACCTGGATCTGCACGAACTCAGCTCGAGCGAGCCACTGGTGCTCAAGGAACTGGTACGCAGCCTGTTCCTCTACTGCTATGCCCGGGCCTTGCGCCCGTGACACCTGGCCACTGCCTCGCTCCCGGGAGCGAGGTGGCGCAGCGCCCCAACAAAGACGCCACGCCGAGAGCGCTTAGAGGATATCCAGCAACTCGACGTCGAACACCAGCACGCTGTGCGGCGGGATGCTGCCCACGCCCTGGGCGCCGTAGGCCAGTTCGCTCGGCACATACAGGCGCCATTTGCTGCCGGTACCCATGAGCTGCAGGGCTTCGGTCCAACCGGCGATCACCCCACCGACCGGAAACTCGGCCGGCTGACCACGCTCGTAGGAGCTGTCGAACACACTGCCGTCGATCAGGGTGCCGTGGTAATGGGTGCGCACGCTGTCTTCACGCGATGGCTTGGCGCCCGCGCCAGCAGTCAGCACTTCGTACTGCAGCCCGGACGCCAGCACGGTGATGCCTTCGCGCTTGGCGTTCTCGGCCAGGAAGGCCAGACCGGCGCCCGCGGCCGCTTCGGCCTTGGCCTTGGCTTCGGCCTGCATGACATCGCGGATCACCTTGAAGCTGGCCGACAGCTCGGCCTCGCTGACACGACTTTCCAGGCCGGTGAAGGCATCGGCCAGGCCGGCCAGCACCGCATCCAGGCTGACGCCGGGCGGTGGATTGTCACGCAGTTGGCTGCCGAGCTGGCGGCCGATACCGTAGCTGACGCGGGTTTCGTCAGTGGAGAGATTGAGTTCGGACATGGCGCGGCTCCGCAGGCTGGAAAAAAGGCCGGCCAGACTAGCACAGTCGTTGAGGGCCGTCGGCGATTCTGCGGCGCCTACAGAAAAGCGGCAAACCGCCGCCGGTACAGGAGCGTCGGCCTCGGCGCGATGCGCCGGTGGCCATCCCCACAAAGCGTGTCATGGGCCATCAATCGCCGCGGGGTCGCGGGCTCCTGCAGGGCGTCCCGGGCCCCGGCATACCATTTAATCGTGCCATCCCGGAAAACTGCAGGCTCCCGCCGATCAGTCGTGCTTGGTGAGCCTGTCCAGATAGCCCATGGCGAAGGCCGAAGCGACGAAGGTCATGTGAATGATCACGTACCACATCAGGTGGCTGGTGTCGTAACTGCGCGCATCCATGAACACCCGCAGCAAGTGGATCGAGGAGATCGCCACGATCGACGCCGCCACCTTCATCTTCAGCGAGCTGGAATCCATCTTGCCCAGCCAGGTGAGCTTTTCCTTGCTGTCATCGATGTCGAGCTGCGAAACGAAGTTCTCGTAGCCGGAAATCATCACCATCACCAGCAGGCCGCCGACCAGGGCCATGTCGATCAACGACAGCAGCACCAGGATCAGGTCAGCCTCGGCGAGGGCGAATACATTCGGCAGGATATGGAAAACTTCCTGGAAAAACTTCAGCGCCAGCGCCAATAGGCCAAGCGACAAGCCGAAGTAGATCGGCGCCAGCAACCAGCGCGATGCGTACATCGCGTTTTCGATAAAGCGTTCCATGGACTCTCACGGGCGATTGAACAGCGGGCGAGTATACCCAGCGCCAAGTGACAGGCAAACGCCGCCTACACGAGCCATGCGCGGCCAAATGCCGCACTGTGGATAACCCTGCCGCCCCGCACTTCCGGAGCGGATGACGGCGCAGCACGGGCGGCCAGGACCCAGCGGTACGAATCAGGTTTCCGGACGGCGCGCACAATCCCCGGCAGAGTGGTAGCGCTCACCATTCAGGCGGCGCAGTTCGGCCTGGGCGTGCAGGCGCCAGATCGGCAGCTCCTGGCATTCGCCATAGCCCTGCACAGCCAGGCTTTCGGCGATGTCATCGAGCACCTCTTCAGCCACGAAAGGGCCGCAGAACGGGCCTTGCGCCTTGATTGCCGAAGGCTGGGCGCCGGACATGCCGGCGGTACAGATCAATGTCCAGAGCCCCTGACCGCCCGCCAGCGGCAGCAGCACGCATTCGATACGGGTGGTCACGCCCAGGCATTGGCGAGTCAGGCAGAGGCTACGCGGCATGGCGGCGGCCCTCACGGGAACAGGCGTTCAGCCTACACCCGCATGGCCGGATCGGAAAAGCCTGCAGTTATCCACGCGACCTGTGGATAACCGTGTGGACGAAGCGTGGGCAAGCAGGTCCAGGCGGCATGCCAGGAGCTGCTCCCGTTTCAGCTCGTCCGCGCGCCCCTCAGTCGGCTGCCGGCCTCTTCGTCCGCGGTTTCTTCTCGCCGGCGGGCAGCGCAGCGGCCAAGGCCTCCTTCGCCGCTTCCGGCTTGTCCTCCTCGCCCATACCGATCTCGGCGATTTCGCGCAGCCGTTCGACCACCCGCGCATTCACGCTGCCATCCGGGAAGCGCCCCTTGTCGTCCGGCGTGCCGGCATCTTCGCCGACCAGCAGGCTCAGCGCTTCGTCGACATGGCGCACCGCGTAGACGTGGAACTGACCGGCACGCACGGCCTGCAGCACGCGTTCGTCGAGCATCAGGGTGGCGACGTTGGAATGGGGAATGATCGCCCCCTGCTCGCCGGTCAGGCCGCGGGCCTCGCAGAGGCGGAAGAAGCCTTCGATCTTCTCGTTGACGCCACCGACCGCCTGCACCTCGCCGAACTGGTTGATCGAACCGGTGATGGCGAAACACTGCTTGAGCGCAATCCGCGACAAGGCCGAAATCAGCGTGCAGACCTCGCCCAGGGAGGCGCTGTCACCGTCCACATAGCCATAGGACTGCTCCAGGGCGATGCTCGCCGAGATCTCCAGCGGGAATTCCTGGGCGTAGCGGCTGCCGAGGAAGCCGGTGAGGATCATCACGCCCTTGGAGTGGATCGGCTGGCCGAGGTTGACCTCGCGCTCGATGTCGACGATGCCGGAACCGCCGGGGTAGACCGTGGCGGAAATCCGCGCCGGCACGCCGAAGGCCGAATCGCCGACTTCCAGCACGGTCAGGCCATTGCACTTGCCCACGGCGGCGCCGGCGGTATCGATCAGGATGATGCCGGCGAGCATGTCGTCGATGATCCGCGCCGAGACGCGTCCGGTGCGCGTGGCCTTGGCCTTGAGGGCGCGCTCGATGTGATCGGCATCGGTGACGCTCTCGCTGGCCAGATTACGGATGAAATCCGCCTCGCTGAGCAACTGGAACAGGTCGCCGATACGCGCCGACAGGCGCCCCTGGTGCTCGGCCAGGCGCGCGCTGTAGGTCGCCAGGCGGGCCACGGCGGCGGCGCTCAGCGGCGCCATGCCCTCCTCCGAGGTGCGGGTCTTCAGCAACTGGGCGAACTGCTCCAGGCTTTCGTCGGCCAGGGGGATGTCCTCGTCGAAGTCGACCAGCACCCGGAACATCTCCTGGAAGTCCGGATCGTGATCCTGCAGGGCGTAATAGAGCTGGCGGGCGCCAATGATGATCACCTTGACCTGCAGGGCGATCACCTGCGGATTGAGGGTCACGGTGGCGATACGGCCGAGGTCGCCCAGGGGCGACTCCATTTTCAGCTGGCGCGAATGCAGGGCACGCTTGAGCGCGTCCCAGACGAACGGCTCGCCGAGCATCTTCTCCGCTTCGAGGATCAGGAAGCCGCCGTTGGCGCGGTGCAGGGCGCCGGGGCGCAGCTGCCGATAGCTGGTGTAGAGCGCGCCCTGATCGGTGTTGTACTCGATACGGCCGAACAGATTGTCGTAGGTCGGGTGCGGTTCGAACACCACCGGCGCACCGCCGTCGATGTGATGCCCCACCACCAGGCTCGGGCTGTACTGTTCCTCGAGCATCTTGCGCGTCTGGGCGTCGGCCTTCTCCACCTCGACCAGTTGATCGACCACGGTCTTCAGCAGGTTCACCTGCACGGCCTGCAGGTAGGCGCAGACCCCGGCGTTCTCGGCATACTTCTCCGACAGCGGCGCCAGCAGCGGCTGCAGGGCGACGGTGATGGTTTCCTCGTTCAACTGACGCAACTGGTTGCTCGACTCGCGCTTCCATTGCGGCAAGCTGGCAAGCTCCTCGTTGAGACGCTCCTCCAGGGCGGCGATATCGGCATGAAAGCGCTCACGGTCGGCTTCCGGCAACTGGGCGAACTCGGCCTCGTCCAGCGCCTTGCCCTCGAGCATGGGGGTGAAGGCGATGTTGCTGCTGTCGCGATACAGGGCGATGCCGCGCTCCAGCGCCAGGCGCTCGATCACGTCCAGGGCCTGGTCGTAGCGTTTGTTGAAGGCGCGGTCGATGGCGCTCTTCTTCTGCTGGAACGAGGGATGCTCGAACACCGCCGGGAAGGTCGCCAGCAGGTTGTCGATCAGCACGTTGATATCGGCGATGAACGCACTCGCCGTGCCGGCCGGCAGCTCGATGGCGCGCGGCTCGCGCGGCTCGTCGAAGTGATTGACGTAGACCTGGTCGGAGGGCGTTTCCAGGCGCTTGCCTTCGGCCTGCAGGTAACGTTTGACGAAGGAGAAACGACCGGTACCCGGCTCGCCCATGACGAACACGTTGTAGCCGGGACGCGGCATGGCCACGCCGAATTGCAGGGCTTCCACCGCCCGCTCCTGACCGAGCACGCCGCGGAAGGGTTCCAGATCATCGGTGGTGGTGAAGGCGAACTGTTCGGGGGCGAAGGGACGGGTCAGTGCATCGGGCGCCAGCCGCAAGCCGGCTGCAACGGGATCGGGCATCGGGAGTCCTTAAATACCGCGGAGAATTGCCTGCATTCTGGCGCCCCCCGCTCCCGCCTGGCAAGGCACCCACGTCGAGCGGTACAAACGGTCAGGTGAGCGACCCGCTGTACGCCGCCCCGAGCAGCTGCGCATCAAAAGCCGCAGATGATCTTGCGACCCACATCCAGCAGAAAAAATGGCGGCAAGAAAGCGATAGCGGCCTTCGGCCTTCGATCAAAAACGCTTGAGGCGGCCGCCTACCCACGCACATTGCGGCACGCTTTTGCAGGAGCCCCGTTGCAGCGCTCCCAGGCGCCACGCCGCGCCAGCAAGGAGCGATATCCCGGGAACGGACGCTCGACTGACGGGTCTCCCCCGTCAGCCAGATTGGCGGACGGCTTTCCAGTCGAGGCCGAAGCGCGTCAGGTATTTGCGCAGGCGATCGGCATCGTTGGGCTGAGCCTTGGCCTGACGCGACACGTCGAACAAGCGGCGCCCAGCATCGGACAGGCTGTCGGCTTGACGACAGACCGCGATCACCGCGCACAGCTGCAGGCGGTCGAACAGATCGAGACCATCGGCCGCGTCACCCAGTAGCGCATCCAGCCCGTCATGCGGATCGGCCACGCCCCAGGCGCGGCGCAGCCGATCGATTTCCTCCTGCACCTGGGCTTCGTCGATCCGCCCACTGTCGGCCAGGGTCGCCATTCGCGTGATGGAGGCGGACAGTTCGCGAAAGTTGCCTTGCCAGGCCGCTTCGCTGGAGCTGGCGAAAGCCAGATAGTGGCGCCGCGCTTCCAGATTGAAACGCACCAGGCGCCCCTGCTCGCGGGCATGACGCTGCAGCTCGAAATCGATGTTCGGCTCGATGTCCTCGCGGCGCCCGGCCAGACCCGGCAACTCGAAGGTCCACAGGTTGATACGCGCGAACAGGTCCTCGCGGAACAGGCCTTCGCCGACACGCGCTCGCAGGTCGCGGTGGGTACCGGCGATCAACAGGAAATCGCTGGCCACCTCCTTGTCCGAGCCGAGCGGGAAGAAGCGCTTCTCCTCGATGGCCTTGAGCAACATGGCCTGTTCGTCCAGGCCCAGTTCGCCAATCTCGTCGAGGAACAGCATGCCGCCGTCAGCGGCCCGCAACAGGCCGTCGCGGGCATTCTGCGCCCCGGTGAAGGCCCCCTTGATATGGCCGAACAAGGCCGACATGGCACCGTCGCCACGCAAGGTCGCACAGTTGACCTCGACGAAGCGCCCCTCGACCTGATGCCGGCTGCGCTTGAGCTCATAGATGCGCCGGGCGAGAAAGGACTTGCCGGCGCCGGTCGGGCCGATCAGCAGCATCGGTGCCCTGGAACGCACCGCCACTCGCTCGATCTGCTCGATGGAGCGGTTGAAGGCGGCATTGCGCGTGGCGATGCCGGACTTGAGAAAAGCCAGCCCCTCCAGGCGCTCGTGCCGAAAACGCGTGGCGATGCGGTCGTAACGCGACAGGTCGAGATCGATCAGCGCGTAGGTGCCGGTGACCTGCGCCGTTTCGTCGCGCTTGCGCGCCGGCGAGGTCTGCACCAGGCGCGCCGGCAGATAGCGTGCCTCGGTCAGGAGGAACCAGCAGATTTGCGCCACGTGAGTGCCGGTGGTGATGTGCACCAGGTAATCCTCGTGCTCGGTATCGAAGGCATAGGCACTGGTGAAGTCGTGCAGCGCGCCGTAGACCTCCTCGAAATCCCAGGGGTTGCGCAGGTGCATCGGCTGCAGCCGCACTTCGGTTTCCGGGGAGATCTGCTGAATATCCACCCGGATGCGTTCGGCCAGGCCGATATCGCGGGCATCGGTTCCGTGGATCAACTCCAGGCGGTCGATCAGCAGGTCCGGCTGCTGACACAGGCCGATGCTGGGCCGCCACCTGTTCCAGCGATTGGCGCCCTTGCCTACCCGATCCAGGGTGGCGCCGATAAAGCCGATGGCGACGGTTCGCTTGCGTGCCATGTCAGTAGCCCCTTGGTCTTGGGAAACGAGAAGATGAGTGAATATTATCTAAAAATATAAATAGCTATCCAACAGTCTAATAAAACTAAAAACCCCTTCAATACCCTCATGCCCAAAAGACTCCTAATAAATATTTTTAAACCTTTAAAATCATATAGTTAATTATTTTTTAATAGAAAAATAGAAAACCTGGCACATCCGCTGCAATAGCTCTGACAACACGGAAACACAGAGTGAGACGCCATGATGGCCAACTTCAAATTGTTCAACAGCCGCGAAGCCCAGTTGCCTGCCAGCGATGCGCTGAACCACCAGCAGGCGCCGGCCTATGCCTACCAGCCCAAGCACAAACTGGCGCAACTGGCGGTAACCGGCTGCTTGAACCAGACCTTCTACGCCGATGCCGAGACCCAATTGGCCGAGGTACTGAAACTGGTCGCCGAACTGGACGCCCGCTACGTGGCCAAGGCCGCCCTGTATGCCCGCAAGAAAGGCCATATGAAGGACATGCCGGCCCTGTTGCTGGCGGCCCTGGCCGCGCAACGGTCGAGCCTGGTGCCCGCACTGTTCGAACAGGTAGTGGATAACGGCAAGATGCTGCGCACCTTCGTGCAGATCCTGCGCAGCGGCGTGACCGGACGCAAATCCCTCGGTTCGCAGCCCAAGCGCCTGGTGCAGGCCTGGTTGAACAGCGCCAGCGAACGCCAGTTGCTGCAGGCGGCGATCGGCAACCAGCCATCGCTGGCGGACGTGGTGAAGATGGTTCACCCCAAGCCGGCCGAAGCCTGGCGCGAAGCGTTCTTCGCCTGGCTGATCGGCAAGCCGGCGGATGCCGAGGCCCTGCCAGTGCTGACCCGCTCGCTGCTGGCGTTTCGCAGCGGGACCAGCAGCGAACTGCCTGACGTACCGTTCCAGTTGCTCGGCAACGAAACGTTGAGCGCGACGCAATGGGCCGAACTGGCTGGCCGCATGGGCTGGCAGGCGCTGCGCATGAACCTCAACACGCTGCTGCGCCACGGCGCATTCGCGGTCGAGGGCTGCGCCACCGCGTTGGCGCAGCGCCTGGCCGATGCCGAGGTGGTGGCCAAGGCGCGGGTCTACCCGTACCAGTTGCTGGCGGCCTACCGCATGACCGGCAACGATGTGCCGCTGGTGGTGCGCGAAGCGCTGCAGGACGCCCTGGAGCTGTCGCTGGCCAACGTGCCGGCGCTGAGTGGCAACGTGGTGGTGTGCCCGGACGTATCCGGCTCGATGGCGAGCCCGGTCACCGGCTATCGCCAGGGTGCGACGACGGCGGTGCGCTGCATCGACGTGGCGGCACTGGTGGCGGCGGCGATCCTGCGCAAGCAACCTCGCGCTCAGGTACTGCCGTTCGAGAACAAGGTGGTGAAGGTGACGCTCAACCCTCGCGACAGCGTGATGAGCAACGCCCAGAAGCTGGCGGCAATCGGTGGCGGCGGAACCAGCTGCTCCGCACCGCTGAAGCAGTTGGCGGACGCCAAGGCCAAGGTGGATACGCTGATCCTGGTTTCCGACAACGAATCCTGGATCGACGCCCGCCGCCATGGCGCCACGGAAACCCTGCGCCAGTGGGAGCGAATCAAGCAGTTCAACCCGCAGGCGCGGCTGATCTGCATCGACCTGCAGCCCTACGGCACCACGCAGGCGGCGGACCGAGCGGACATCCTGAATGTCGGCGGTTTCAGCGACGCGGTGTTCGACGTGCTGGCACAGTTCGCCAGCGGTAAGTTTGGCGCCGGCCACTGGGTCGATGCCATCGAGCAGATGGAGATATGAGAACGCGTCCGGCCAATGGGGGCTGGGCGCACAAGATTGACGATTCGAACGTATTCGAATGCCGACGGGACTACCTCCAGAATGTCTCATCGTCCCCTTGTCGACTACGCGCGAAGGCACGAATGCCAGTGGCTGTACAGGGTTATGCCGGTTTCGATACCGGCCCGTGGCAACACGGAACAGTCACTTCTCTTGTCGTGCCACCTGATTCAGAGTTTTGCGACGAATGCCGGTGGAACTACACCCTTCCACGGTCGAGATGCGGGTTCGAGTCCCGTCGGCTCCATCACTGGGGGGCCGTAGTTCAATGGCAGAACACGAAAATACGTTTCACCACTTTTGTCGTCGCATCTTTTCAAGGCCCGCCACGGTGGGTCGGCAGCGAATGCCATGGGTACTACATTGTGTCGCGGGTTCGAACCCCGCCCCGGTAACGGGTAGCTCAGTCGGTAGAGCAAATGTGCCCGTCATCTTGTCGCTGCAAGGAGGCTGGAGCCTCCACCATTTTTGGCCCGGCGAATGCCGGTGGAACTACAGGGACACGAGGGTCGCGGGTTCGAATCCCGCCAGCCGCAAGGCTGTAGCTCAGCCAACGGATAGAGCATCGTGCATGTTTCACCAACTTTTGTCGCCGCACCGAGAACACGCTGGCACAGCCAGCCCGAATACGAGTGAATAACGATGCAAACCAAGACCTACAACCTGCTGGAAGTCGCCAACGGCAAGCCGATCAAACTGTGGACGCAAGGCGTCCCGGTCGAGGAAGAGGCCCGCCAGCAGTTGATGAACACCGCGAAGATGCCCTTCATCTTCAGGCACCTGGCCGTGATGCCGGACGTGCACCTGGGCAAGGGCTCGACCATCGGCAGCGTGATTCCCACCATCGGCGCCATCATCCCGGCCGCGGTCGGGGTGGATATCGGTTGCGGGATGATCGCCGCACGTACCTCGCTGATGGCCTGCGACCTGCCGGACAACCTGGCCGGGCTGCGCGCCGCCATCGAGAAAGCCGTTCCCCATGGCCGCAGCAACACCCGCGCCGGTCGAGACCGGGGTGCCTGGGAAAACGTGCCGGAACTGGCCGACCATGCCTGGTCGGCCCTGAGCGACCGTTTCAAGGCGATCACCGACAAGTACCCGAAACTGGAGAAGACCAACAACCGCAAGCACCTGGGCACGCTGGGAACCGGCAACCACTTCGTCGAGGTCTGCCTGGACGAAGCCAACCGTGTCTGGTTCATGCTGCACAGCGGATCGCGCGGTGTGGGTAACGCCATCGGCAACCTGTTCATCGAACTGGCCCAGGCCGATATGCGCCAGCACATCGCCAACCTGCCGGACCGCGACCTGGCCTACTTCGAGGAAGGCAGCCAGCACTTCGCCGACTACGTGGAAGCGGTGGGCTGGGCCCAGGACTTCGCCAGGCAGAACCGTGCCTTGATGATGCACGCGGTGATCGCGGCGGCGCGTGGCGTTATCGCCAAGCCGTTCGAGGTCGCGCTGGAAGCGGTGAACTGCCACCACAACTACGTGCAGAAGGAACGTCACTTCGGCGAAGAGGTACTGGTCACGCGCAAAGGCGCGGTGTCGGCGAAGAAAGGCGAACTGGGGATCATCCCCGGCTCGATGGGGGCGAAGAGCTTCATCGTCCGCGGCCTGGGTAACGAAGAAGCGTTCTGCTCCTGCAGCCACGGCGCCGGCCGCACCATGAGCCGAACCAAGGCCAAGAAACTGTTCAGCGTGGCCGACCAGATCAAGGCCACGGCCCACGTCGAATGCCGCAAGGACGCCGACGTGATCGACGAAATCCCGATGGCCTACAAGGACATCGACCAGGTCATGGATGCCCAGCGCGAACTGGTGGAAGTCGTGCACACCCTGCGTCAGGTGGTGTGCGTGAAAGGATAAGGTGAGGACATGCTGCAACCCGTACAAAACCAGCGACTCGACGGACTGCGCACTCGCCTGGAACAGGCGGGCTGCGTCTTTGACTTCACGGTGGCAACGCTCGATCCGACCGCCACGCCAGGCGAAGCGGAACATCGCCTGGCGTTGCAGATGCTGTTCGAGACCATACAGGAACGCGCACGGATTTGGCGGCTGGAGCTGATTGCACGCGACCCCCGCTATGCCAAGCAGTGCTGGCCCGACCTGAAACCGGGCTTGGCTCAAGCCCGCCCGCAGGCACTCACAGTCGACGCAGTGCGTGAACTGATCAGCGAGGACGGCCTGTTGTGCCGGAGCTTCCGCGATCCGCCCTACGGCACCGGTCTGCAGGTGACGGACTTCCGCGAATGGTTGCAGGTGCTGAAGCTGTATCCCGACGAAGGGCTGCAGGTGTTCGACTGGGTCGGAGATGGACACGCCGAACCGCAGCGCAGCACCTGGAGCAGCTACTTCGACGACGGTAAGGAATGGTGGGGCATCTGGTGCCTCACGCTGTACAACCCGCGACGACGAACATTGTCCGCGCTGGCCGCCAGCGCGGCGGACTGATCAAGAACAAGGATCGGGAACATGGACATGCAACAACACCACCCACTCAGCGACAGCATGCGCGCACGGGTGCTGGAAGAACTGCAACGCGTCGAGCACGAGCGCAACGTCAAGGTGCTCTACGCCTGCGAATCGGGCAGCCGCGCCTGGGGCTTCGCTTCGCCCGACAGTGACTACGACGTACGCTTCGTCTACGTGGAGAAGCCGGACTGGTTCGTCCAGGTGGACACGCCGCGCGATGTGATCGAGCGCCCGCTGGACGACGAACTGGACGTCAGCGGCTGGGAGCTGCGCAAGACCCTCGGTCTGCTGCGCAAATCCAACCCCACCCTGCTGGAGTGGCTCGACTCGCCACTGGTGTATCGCCAGGAGGACGAAGCAACGGCACGCCTGCGCGAACTGGCGGAAACCTTCTACAGCCCACCGGCGGCACGCAATCACTACCTGTCTATGGCCAGGAAGAACTTCCGCGGCTATTTGCAGGGCGACTCGGTGCGCTTCAAGAAGTACTTCTACGTCCTGCGCCCGCTACTGGCCGTGCGTTGGATCGACCAGGGTCGCGGGCGGCCGCCGATGACCTTCGCCGAGTTGCTGCAGACGGTGAACGATAACGCGCTGCTGGCCGAAGTGGACGAGTTGCTGGCGCTCAAGCGCAACGCCGATGAGTCGGCCTACGGCCCGCGCCGCCCGGCGCTGCACACCTTTATCGAGGCACAACTGGAACGCCCGGTGCCGGTCCTGCCACGCACCCGGGCGGACAGCGCCGTACTCGACGACTACCTGCGCGAGATGGTGAAGCGCTACGCCTGAACCGACGTAGCCCGGGTCGAGCGAAGTGACACCCGGGTATCGCAAGCTCAACCCGGGCTACGTACTGAGCGTACCAGCGAGCGTGGGAACGCTCGGCGAAACGACAAGGATTCACAGATGGACAAGGACATTCTCGAACTGGATGGCGCCATCGGTGGCGGACAGGTGCTGCGCACGGCGCTGAGCCTGTCGATGATCACCGGCAGACCCTTGCGTATCCACAATATCCGCGCCAAACGCAGCCGGCCGGGCCTGCTGCGTCAGCACCTGACCGCCGTGCTGGCTGCCGCGCAGGTCAGCGGCGCGGAGCTGGAGGGCGCCGAGATGCACGCCACCACCCTGACCTTCCGCCCGCAGGTACTCCGGGGTGGCGACTACCGCTTCGCCATCGGCTCGGCCGGCAGCTGCACCCTGGTGCTGCAGAGCATTCTGCCCGCCCTGCTGCATGCCGCCGAGCCGAGCCGGGTACGCATCAGCGGTGGCACCCACAACCCGGCGGCACCGCCTTTCGACTTTCTCGAACTGGCGTGGCTGCCGCTGTTGCGGCGCATGGGCGCGCGGGTCGAACTGCAACTGCACCGCCATGGTTTCATGCCGGCCGGCGGTGGCGCACTGGAGGCGTTCATCCAGCCTTCACGGCTGCTGCCGATGGATCTGCCCGAGCGCGGCGCGATAACGGGCCAGCACGCGCAGGTGCTGCTGGCAGGAATTGCCGGCCATGTCGGCGAGCGCGAACTGGAGCGTGTCGGCAAGCGCCTGAAGTGGCCGGATGAGGACCTGCACTGCACCTGGCTGGATCAGAGTCATGGCCCCGGCAACATCCTCATGCTGACGGTGGCCTGCGAGCATCTGACGGAACAGTTCTGCGCCTTCGGGCAGTCCGGTGTGCGGGCCGAAACGGTCGCCGACCGGGCTATCGAACCGCTGCGTCAGTGGCTTGCCAGCGAGGCCGCGGTAGCCGAGCACCTGGCCGATCAGCTTCTGTTGCCCATGGCGTTGGCGGGTGCGGGCAGCTTCACCACCACGCACCTGAGCGAACACCTGCGGAGCAACATTCAGGTGATCGAAGCGTTCGGCCCGACGACGATACGCTGCACACCACGGGGCAAGGCGCTGCGGGTCGAAGTCAGCAGCAGAACCGAGGAATAGAAAACGGAGCCAGGGGCGAATGCAAGTCAGTGAAGCGCTTGGTCCGCAAACGGCGCTAGTCCTGTAGGAGCCGCGCCCCCGCGGCGAATGGTGGCCATCACACGCTCGTGAGATGGCCACCCTGGCATCGCGCCGAGGGCGACGCTCCTACCCGGACTGCGGTTTTCCGCACTTACACAGGCCTTCCTGCTCCTGCGAAAACCTCATCTGACAGGCACCAGCCAGTGGCCCCGTTCTTTCATTGCCGCGCTTACTGCGCCAGTTTCTTGTGCCGGACCCGGTGCGGCTGGGCGGCGGCCTCGCCGAGGCGCTTCTTGCGGTCGGCTTCGTACTCGGTGTAGTTGCCTTCGAAGAACACCGCCTGCGAGTCGTCCTCGTAGGCCAGGATGTGGGTCGCCACGCGGTCCAGGAACCAGCGATCGTGAGAAATCACGATGGCGGCGCCGGGGAAGTCGAGCAGGGCTTCCTCCAGGGAGCGCAGGGTTTCCACGTCGAGGTCGTTGGACGGTTCGTCGAGCAGCAGGACGTTGGCGCCTTCCTTCAGGGTCAGGGCCAGGTGCAGACGGCCACGCTCACCGCCGGAGAGATCCTTGACGAACTTCTGCTGGTCGCCGCCCTTGAAGTTGAAACGGCCCACGTAGGTGCGCGAAGGGATTTCGTAGTTGCCGATCCGGATCTGGTCGGAACCGTCGGAGATGGCCTGGAACACC
Organism: Phytopseudomonas dryadis; assembly: GCF_004327355.1. Lineage (GTDB taxonomy): Bacteria > Pseudomonadota > Gammaproteobacteria > Pseudomonadales > Pseudomonadaceae > Aquipseudomonas > Aquipseudomonas dryadis. Next base: position 66,536 of record NZ_QJUM01000015.1, on the reverse strand, counting down.
GACTTGCTGCCGTCCAGGTCGTCGCGGCTCTGATCCACGCAGGCCAGCTGCACGGTTTCGCCGATCTCGATGCTGCCCGAGTCCGGCTGCTCCTTGCCCATGATCATGCGGAACAGCGTGGATTTACCGGCACCGTTGCCGCCGATGACCCCGACGATGGCGCCCTTGGGCATGGCGAACGACAGGTTGTCGATCAGCAGGCGATCGCCATAGCCCTTGCTGACGTTCTTGAACTCGATGACCTTGTCGCCCAGGCGCGGGCCGGCCGGGATGTAGATCTCGTTGGTTTCGCTGCGCTTCTGGAATTCCTGGGACTGCATCTCCTCGAAGCGCTGCAGGCGCGCCTTGGACTTGGACTGGCGGGCCTTGGCGCCTTTGCGCACCCATTCCAGCTCTTCCTTCATGGCCTTCTCGTGGGCCGACTGCTGCTTCGACTCCTGGGCCAGGCGCGCCGACTTGGCCTCCAGCCAGCCGGAGTAGTTGCCCTCGTACGGAATGCCCGCGCCACGGTCGAGTTCGAGGATCCAGCCGGCGACATTGTCCAGGAAGTAGCGATCGTGGGTGATCGCCACCACGGTGCCCGGGAAATCGTGGAGGAAGTGCTCCAGCCAGGCCACCGAATCGGCATCCAGGTGGTTGGTCGGTTCGTCCAGCAGCAGCATGTCGGGAGCCGACAGCAGCAGGCGGCACAGGGCCACACGGCGCTTCTCGCCGCCGGACAGGTGCTCGACCCTGGCGTCCCAGGCCGGCAGGCGCAGGGCATCGGCGGCGACTTCCAGTTGGCGCTCCAGGTTGTGGCCATCGCTGGCCTGGAGGATGGCTTCGAGCTTGGCCTGCTCGGCGGCCAGCTTGTCGAAATCGGCGTCGGGCTCGGCGTAGGCGGCGTAGACCTCGTCCAGGCGGGCCTGGGCGTCCTTGATCGCGCTGACCGCTTCTTCCACCACTTCGCGCACGGTCTTGCTCGGATCGAGCTGCGGCTCCTGCGGCAGGTAACCGACGTTGAGCTCGGGCATCGGGCGGGCTTCGCCGTCGAACTCGGTGTCGACCCCGGCCATGATCTTCAGCAGGGTGGACTTGCCCGAACCGTTGAGACCGAGCACGCCGATCTTGGCGCCCGGGAAGAACGACAGGGAGATGTTCTTGAGGATTTCCCGCTTCGGCGGCACGACTTTGCTCAGCCGATGCATGGTGTAGACGTATTGAGCCATGGATAACCTTGGTTCTGGACAGGTAACGGAAAAAGTCGCCGCAGGCAGTCGCACATGGGGTGCGAGGCGCGGTCGAAGGCGCTGGGCAGGCGGCTGCAACGGCACGCCGCCGCAAGGCGCGCAAACCCTCGCGCGCGAGCCGGTAAAGCTACCGGAATGCGCTGCACAGGGCAAACGGCACTCGTCGCCTGCGCTGGCACTTCGCCACGGTTGTGGCATGCTAGCCGCCCCGGAACTTCGCCAGCCCGGTCCGGAATCTCAGCAGCATCACCTGCCCTCCCTCGCCGCAGCAGGATTTTCAACACGTGTCAGCAGCAAAACCCATGCGTCCCTTACGCGATAATTCGCCACCTCCCATGCGCCGCTCGGTCAAGGGTGCGCTGGTGACACTGGTTCTCGGCATGCTGGTGCTGCTGCTGTGGCAATTGCAGCTCGAGTCGCGGCAGCTGCAGGACAATCAGCGCCAGCTCAACCAGGCCGTCAGCGCGCAGTTGGCCAACCACCTGGGGCTGAGCCTGGAATCCGCCGCCAAAGCGGGGCTGGCGGTACTGAATGCGGCTCCCGACCAGACAACCTCCACTCCCCCCTACGCCGACCATCTCGACAACCTGCGGGCAGTGTTCCCTTCTCTGCAGAGCCTGGCGCGCCTGAACGCAGCGGGCATGCTGCTGGATGACAGCGACCCGCTGGCCAACGACCGGAACGCCCTCGCCCAACTGCTGCAGCGCAGCAGCGATCAGCCCTATCACTATGCCTTCAGCGCCATGGGCAGTGGCCGTATCTACCTGCTGCTGCATACCCCCGCACAGAACGACTACTGGCTGCTGCGCCTGCCCACCACCGCCCTGCACGCCTGGTTGCTGGACAACCGCCAGAGCGAATATCCCTGGTTGCTGGAGGACAGCATCAGCGAACGGGTGATCGCCGACTTTCGCGATCATTCGGCGCCGCATGGCCCCAGCTATCCACTGGTGACGGCGGCCAACCAGGCGCAGACCATCCTGCTGCAGCCGCTGCCAGGCTCCGACTGGCAACTGCGCGCCACCATGGACGCCCGCAAGCTACGGGCCCAGATCCTGCCCGAGATGGCGGGCAAGTTCCTGCTGTTCACCCTGTGCACCCTGCTCACGCTGTTCGCCCTGTACCGCCTGCTACGCGAGCAAAGCCATCTGCATGCCCTCAACATCGCCTCCAAACGCTCCCTGCGCCAGGCCGCCAGCGCGCTGGGGGCGATCGAAGAACGCGTCCTGGTCACCGACAGCGACGGCCGCCTGACCTACCTCAACCCCCAGGCCGAAGCCTTGTTCGGCCTGGCCAATCAGCACGCCCGTGACTGGCACCTGCTCGAACTGCTGCCGCGCCTCGACCCGCTCCTGCTGCATGCCACCGCCTTCCACAGCGGCCTGGGGCCCGATCTGGTCAAGGTCAGGCAGAATGGCGAAACCCGGCTGTTCAACATCACCCGCAGCGACCTAGGCGACGAAGCCCGCCACCTGGGCTTCGTCTGGGTACTGCGCGACGTCACCGAAGAGCAGCACGCCACCCAGGTGCTGCAGGAAACCCGGCGCCGCTACCAGGACATCTTCGACGGCACCGGCACCGCGCTCTGCGTGCTCGACCTCGCCGAGCTCTACCATTACCTCAAGGCCGAGGGCCTCAACTGCGGCGCCCAACTGCTGCCCTGGCTGCAGGAGCACCCGCAGCAACATGGCGAACTGCTCAAGCGCATGCGTTTCACCGAGACCAACCAGGTCGCCCTGCGCCTGCTCGGGGTGAACTCCGCCAAACAGGCCTGGCAACTGCTGATCGACCGCGGCGCGCTGAACCCCGAGGGCTTCCGCGTGCAACTGATCGCCGCCCTGCTCGACGGTGGCGGCCAGCTCGAACTGGAAAGCCAGATCAGCGCGCCCAACGGTCTCGACCGCCACCTGTGGCTGGTCATGCGCCTGCCGGAAAGCGCACAGGACCTGCATGCGGTCACCCTGAGCATCAGCGACATCACCAGCCGCAAACGCATCGAGCTGTCCCTGGTCGAGCGCGAACGCTTCTGGGCGGACGTGGTGCGCGCGGTGCCGGACACGCTTTACGTGAACGATATCCCCAGCCGGAGGCTGCTCTTCAGCAACCACGACATCGGTTCCAAACTGGGCTACGACAACGCCCAGATAAAAGCCATGGGCGAGCACTTCTGGGAGCGCATCATCCACCCCGATGACAGCGACTTTTACTGGCGTATCCGTAACCTGCAGACGGTGATCGGCAACGGCATACAGCTCGAATCCCAGTTCCGCGGACGCCACCGGGACGGCACCTGGCGCTGGTTCAGCATCCGTGAACAGGCCCTCTCCCGCGAAGCCAACGGACGTGTCGGCCGCATGATCGGCGTGGCCAAGGACATCACCGAACAGATCGAGCGCAGCGAATCGCTGAGAGACAGCGAGCGACGTTACCGCCTGCTGGCCGAAAGCATCAGCGACGTGATCTTCTCCACCGACAGCGCCCTGGCACTCAACTACGTCAGCCCCTCGGTGGAGCCGGTACTCGGTTACAGCGCACAATGGGTACAGGACAACGGCTTCCAGGGCATGGCGACCAATCCGCAGCAGTTGGCCGGTCTTTATGGCCTGCTCGATCGCATCGGCGCCGCCCTGGGTAGCCCGCAGCAACTGACCGAACTGCGCGGCCAGCTCAAGCCCAAGCTGTTCGTGTTCGACTGCCTGCGCGCCGACGGGCGCAAGATCCCGGTGGAACTGCGCCTGGTGCCAATGTGGGACGAGAACGGCCGCTTCGAAGGCCTGCTCGGCGTCGGCCGCGACATTTCCCAGCAGCGCCGCGCGGAAAAGGACCTGCGCATGGCCGCGACCGTTTTCGAACACTCCACGGCGGCGATTCTGGTGACCGACCCGGCCGGCTACATCGTCCAGGTCAACAAGGCCTTCAGCCGCGTCACCGGCTACAGCTCGGAGCAGGTGCTCGACCAGTTGCCGGGCATGCTCACCGCCGACAGCCAGCAAAGCAGCCACTTCAACTACGTACTCACGCAGCTCAACCAGCGCGGTAGCTGGGAAGGCGAGATCTGGCTCAAGCGCCGCACCGGCGAGCACTTCCCGTCCTGGGTCGGCATCACTGCCGTGCATGACGAGGAAGGCGACCTGGTCAGCTATGTGTGCTTCTTCAGCGACATCAGCGAACGCAAGGCCAGCGAACAGCGCATCCACCGCCTGGCCTACTACGACGCCCTGACCCAGTTGCCCAACCGCACCCTGTTCCAGGATCGCCTGCACACCGCCCTGCAGCATGCCGAACGGCATCAGGGGTGGGTGGTACTGATGTTCCTCGACCTCGACCGTTTCAAGCCGATCAACGACTCCCTCGGCCACGCCGCCGGCGACCGCATGCTCAAGGACGTGGCGGTGCGCCTGGCCGCCTGTGTCGCCGATGACGACACCGTGGCGCGCATGGGTGGCGACGAATTCACCCTGCTGCTGCAGTCCAACGCCCAGCGTGACGGCGCCCTGCACCGGGCGATCCATGTCGCCGAGCAGATCCTCGCCAGCCTGGCCCGGCCGTTCGTCCTCGAGGGGCGTGAATTCTTCGTCACCGCCAGCATCGGCATCGCCCTGAGCCCGCAGGATGGCAAGGAGCTGAGCCAGCTGATGAAGAACGCCGATACCGCCATGTACCACGCCAAGGAGCGTGGCAAGAACAACTTCCAGTTCTACCAGGCGGACATGAACGCCAGCGCCCTGGAGCGCCTGGAGCTGGAAAGCGACCTGCGCCACGCCCTGGAACAGGGCGAATTCGTGCTCTATTACCAGCCGCAGTTCTCCGGCAACGGCAAGCGCCTCACCGGGGTCGAGGCCCTGTTGCGCTGGCAGCACCCCAAGCGCGGCCTGGTGGCGCCGGACGCCTTCATCCCGGTGCTCGAAGAACTCGGCCTGGTGGTACAGGTCGGCGAATGGGTGCTCGCCGAAGCCTGCCGCCAGTTGAGCCGCTGGCACGGCAACAAGGTACGCGTGCCGAAGGTCTCGGTGAACCTGTCGGCCCGCCAGTTCGCCGAGGGCGACCTGAATCGGCGCATCGCACGCATCCTCAACGACAGTGGCATCCACCCGGCCTGCCTGGAGCTGGAACTGACCGAGAGCATCCTGATGCAGGACGTGGCCAGCGCCATGCAGACGCTCAACGACCTGAAGAACCTGGGCCTGTGCATCGCCATCGACGACTTCGGCACCGGCTATTCCTCGCTCAACTACCTCAAGCAGTTCCCCATCGACGTGCTGAAAATCGACCGCAGCTTCGTCGACGGCCTGCCCCAGGGCGAACAGGACGGCCAGATCGCCCGGGCGATCATCGCCATGGCGCACAGCCTCAACCTGACGGTGATCGCCGAGGGCGTGGAAACCCAGGCTCAACTCGACTTCCTGCGCGGCCACGACTGCGATGAAGTGCAGGGCTACCTGCTCGGCCGGCCGATGCCCGCCCACCAGTTCGAAGCGCAGTTCTGCGGCCTGAGCCTGTTCATGCTCGACTAGCCGCGCCTCCCGTTTGCCCTGCCTCTCCCGGGCCGACCACGGCGCCGGCCAGGCTCGTGAGCGCCGCTTATCCTGCGCATGATCACGCTTCATATGCCTGGCCACACCGGATGCGTTAGAATTCGCCCCCTCTTTCAACCGCCCAACTGATTTCTCTCAGGGGATTGCCATGTTCAGCCGTGATTTGACTCTCGCCACCTACGATGCCGACCTGTTCGCGGCGATGCAGCAAGAAGCCCAGCGCCAGGAAGAGCACATCGAGCTGATCGCTTCGGAAAACTACACCAGCCCGGCGGTGATGGAAGCCCAGGGTTCGGTACTGACCAACAAGTATGCCGAAGGCTATCCGGGCAAGCGTTACTACGGTGGTTGCGAGTACGTCGACGTGGTCGAGCAACTGGCCATCGACCGCGCCAAGCAGCTGTTCGGCGCCGACTACGCCAACGTCCAGCCACACGCCGGCTCCCAGGCCAACGCGGCGGTCTACCTGGCCCTGCTGTCGGCCGGCGACACCATCCTCGGCATGAGCCTGGCCCACGGCGGTCACCTGACCCACGGCGCCAGCGTGTCCTCCTCCGGCAAGCTGTACAACGCCGTGCAGTACGGTATCGATGCCAATGGCCTGATCGACTACGACGAAGTCGAGCGCCTGGCCGTGGAGCACAAGCCGAAGATGGTCGTCGCCGGCTTCTCCGCCTACTCGCAAGTGCTGGACTTCGCCCGCTTCCGCGCCATCGCCGACAAGGTCGGCGCCTACCTGTTCGTCGACATGGCCCACGTCGCCGGCCTGGTCGCCGCGGGCGTGTACCCCAACCCGGTACCGTTCGCCGACGTGGTCACCACCACCACCCACAAGACCCTGCGCGGCCCGCGTGGCGGCCTGATCCTGGCCAGGGCCAACGCCGACATCGAGAAGAAGCTCAACTCGGCGGTGTTCCCGGGCGCCCAGGGCGGTCCGCTGGAGCACGTCATCGCCGCCAAGGCGGTGTGCTTCAAGGAAGCCCTGCAACCCGAGTTCAAGACCTACCAGCAGCAAGTGGTGAAGAACGCCCAGGCCATGGCCAGCGTGTTCATCGAGCGCGGCTTCGACGTGGTATCCGGCGGTACCGAAAACCACCTGTTCCTGCTCTCGCTGATCAAACAGGACATCTCCGGCAAAGACGCCGACGCCGCCCTGGGCAAGGCCTATATCACCGTGAACAAGAACTCGGTACCGAACGACCCACGCTCCCCGTTCGTCACCTCCGGCCTGCGCTTCGGCACCCCGGCGGTGACCACCCGCGGCTTCAAGGAAGCCGAGTGCAAGGAACTGGCCGGCTGGATCTGCGACATCCTCGCCGACCTGAACAACGAAGCGGTCATCGCCGCCGTACGTGAAAAGGTCAAGGCCATCTGCGCCAAACTGCCGGTTTACGGCCAGTAAGCGCAGCGCTGCAAGCGAGAAGCCCGGCAAAAGCCCAATGCCGATCAGATAAGGTTTTGTAGGAGCAGGGGGCGTCTACAGAAGAGCGGCGAACCGCCGCCCGTGTAGGAGCGTCGACCTCGGCGCGATGCGATGGTGGCCATTGCACAAAGCGTGTCATGGCCAGCAATCGCCGCGGGGTCACGGCTCCTACAGGACCAGGGCAAGCCGCCGTTTTGCGGGCCAAACGCTTAACTGACTGGCATTAGGCAAAAGCCGGGCTTCTTTTTGCCTGCGATAGAACGTCCACCAGCCCCACAGAAGAGAAACCGCGGCGCTTTTTCCCTGCGCCGGACGCCGGCATGGAACCTGCCGTGCATTGCGTTGGCGCAGAACCAACCGCATCGGTATAATCCGCCGGCCTTCTGGGGGCCTATAGCTCAGTTGGTTAGAGCAGAGGACTCATAATCCTTTGGTCCACGGTTCGAGTCCGTGTGGGCCCACCACCTTCAAAGCCGCGCACTGCGCGGCTTTTTCATGCCTGCCGAAAAACCGCTAAACCAGCCGGACACAATCGGCACAGTGTCGGTACGCCTCTAGGTGCACTGGAGATGACCATCACCGTCAAAGCGGAAGCCGGTATCTGGAAGGCCCCTGAAGCAAGCACAACTACAGCCAGAACCAATAGCCTCCTACCTACCTGGCAAGCTTCACGCCTAAAGCAGGATGGATAAGATTTCTCATGACTGATTAGACAGTGAGCCAAATAGCCCGCACAATCAGCTCACGCAATGAGCCGAATAGACTCGCTAATCGGCTCACAAATGAGCAAAACCCATGAGCGAACCCCTCTGGATCTGGCAGCAGCCCAATTGGCCGCACTTCAACTGGCAAGCCGAACCACTTGCCCCGCTGCTACGCGCCTGTACTCAGTCTCAGGGGCGCTTGCTCGGCATGCTAAGTGCCGTCGGTAGCGATAACGAAGCGCAGAGCAGCCTGGATGCCCTGCTGCAGAACATCATCACCTCATCAGCCATCGAGGGCGAGCAGTTGGATGTCAGCTCGGTGCGCTCATCCTTAGCGCGGCGTTTGGGGCTTGGTGAGGAAGGCCGAACCACGGCCCGCTCCGAAGGCCTGGCAGAATTGCTGCTCGATGCCACCAGCACACACCAGCAACCACTTGATCTACAGCGACTATATGGCTGGCACGGCTGGCTGTTCCCCAGCGGCGACAACCTGCTGGCCCGCCCACTACGCATTGGCACACTGCGTGGCGACGAGCCGATGCAGGTCGTTTCCGGCCGCCTCGAACGCCCTACCGTGCACTTCGAAGCCCCGCCACGAACCGGACTGGAAGAACAACTGGCCGACTTCCTCGCCTGGTTCGAGAATAGCCGCAGCGATACCAGTCTCGATCCGTTGCTGCGCGCCGGCATCGCCCATTTCTGGTTCGTCACTCTGCACCCCTTCGATGACGGTAACGGTCGCTTGACTCGCGCTATCACCGACCTGGCATTGGCTCAGGGTGATCAGCAGGCCATCCGCTTTTACGCCATGTCGGCGAGCATCCTCGACGACCGCGCCGGCTATTACCGCATCCTCGAAGCCAGCCAGAAAGGCACAGTGGATATCACTGCCTGGCTGCAGTGGTTTCTCGGCACACTACTCAAGAGCTTGGAGCAGGCCCTCGCCCGCATCGACCGGGTGCTGGCCAAGGCGCGCTTCTGGCAGGCGCACCGTGGGCATGCCCTGTCAGCCGAACAAATCAAAGTGCTCAACCGCTTGCTCGATGGCGGCGAACACGGCTTCGAGAACGGTATCAGCGCCGCCCAATATCAGGCCGTGGCCAAGGTATCCAAAGCTACCGCAACCCGTCACCTGGGCGACCTTCTGGAAAAAGGCTGCATCGTTCGACTGCCTGGTGGTGGGCGTAGCACCCGTTATCAAGTTAATAGTCCTGGCAACGCCGCAATCTGAAAACCATGGCCGGCATCGGCGTATGCCCAATCACTGCAATACTATCGTGCCATTACGCCAAGTTTCGGTAATATTCGGGTAACTCAGGATTACCGAAGGTCAGGAAATGGACTTCACACCCATCATCGCGCAGGTCTGGGGCATGCTGGTCTGGCTTATCCCTCTGATGCTGCTGGTCGGCCTGCTCAAGTCACCTTGGGGCAAGGGCCATATCGGCGAACTCCTGGTGCGGCTATTCGCCCATTGGCAGCTGGATAAACAGACCTACCGCCGCCTGCACAATGTCACGCTGAACACGCCGGACGGCACCACGCAGATCGACCACGTATTCCTCTCACCTTACGGCATCTTCGTGCTGGAAACGAAGAACATGAGCGGCTGGATATTCGGCAGCGAGAAGCAGGCGCAGTGGACGCAGAAGCTCTACAAACGCACCTTCAAATTCCAGAACCCACTACGCCAGAACTACAAGCACCTCAAAGCACTGGAAGCCACCCTTGGCGTTAACCCCGAACGCCTGCACTCAGTCATCACCTTTGTCGGCGGCAGTAGCTTCAAAACTGAGGTGCCAGCCAACGTGACCCAGGGCATCGGCTTTATCCGCTATATCAAGTCATTCCAGCAGCCGGTATTCAGCGAGGCTGAAGTCGACGCCATGCTGCAAGCTCTGCAAACCGGCCGCCGCGCGCCGACCCTCGCCACTCACCGCGAGCATGTGCAAAACCTTAAACGCCGTAGCGATCCGACAGCCGAACGGCAGTGCCCGAAATGCGGCAACGCCTTGGTGATTCGTACGATAAAGTCAGGTGCCAAGACAGGGCAGCAATTCTGGGGCTGTTCGACGTTTCCCAAATGCAGAACCATGCAGAGCCTTTGAAAGGCACGGCAATGACACGATCACAGAACTTCCGTGTAGAAAATAAATCTGTTCTTGGCAACGGCACCCCATAATCCTTTGCTCCACGGTTCGAGTCCGTGTGGGCCCACCACCTTCAAAGCCGCGCACTGCGCGGCTTTTTCATGTCCGGTCGAATGCCTGGCCGGGCATCGTCGCGTTCTGCGAAGCAGTTCTCGTGTTTGGCCGGATTCGGGCCCTGGCTAGTACAGCCGTACTATTTCGAAGGCGGTTTGCGCTTCCTACACTCCCTGCCCAGGTGCTCCCCCCAGTGCCCCTTACAAGCCCTTTCCGAACAGCGGGAAGCGTGCAACGAACAGCAAAGGATCCCACGATGAACGCCAAAGGAGTTTTCTCCACGTCTGCCCTTATCACGCTGCTCGCCGCCACTGCGGGCTGCCTGCCGCAGAACACCCAGACCCAGGGCTTGCAGGGCAACGCCACGACGCAACTGGCCGGCGCCAATTCGCCTTGCACGCCCGACGCGACCGCCAGCCTGATTTCCACTGGGCGCAGCCTGCTGGAGATCGGTACCTCGCTGATGCAGACGCGGCAGAACATGAACAACACCGTGAGCACGGCCATGCGCAATGCCGAGGATGCGCAGAAGATCAACCAGGGGCATAGCGTACTCGATAACGTGGAAGCGCTGACCGGCGGCCCGGCGGCTCCGTGCGGCGGTTTGACCGCGTCTTCACCGCAGTGACGGGAAACCGCGCTGGCCGCGTTTTCTTGCGGTACCACCCTCGTGAATCGCTCAGTTGGCGGCTGTCGTCGCCCCGGTCTCCGGCACGCACAGCGGCATGACCGCTGACCATCTTATGCGGCGCGGCTCTGCCGTATGGCAGAAAGCCGCTTGCAGAAGGCAGCTGGACTCTCTGTCCGTACCGCCCATTCGATCCAGCCCGGGCCAGCAAAAGAGCGCTGAAAGCTGGACGAGAAGAGCAACGCCGCATTTCGTCCAGCCTCAAGCCTCCGGCGCTCTTCTCGGCTGTTCCCTCTCAGCCGCCAACATGTTGAAAGGCATGGGGCTGACACCGATAACGCCGAGAAAGCACGTTGCTATGCCTTCCCAGTGTGGCGCCGCGCCCCGTGACGATTCGTCCGGGCAGCGCGGCGCTCTGGCAGTGGCTGCGATGGAACGTCAGCAGCCTGGGGAAGGTTCAGCGTTTGGCAATGATATATACCGCATGCACGATGCCGGGGATGTAACCGAGCAACGTCAGCAGAATGTTCAGCCAGAAGGCGCCGGCGAAACCGACCTGCAGGAAGACACCGAGCGGTGGCAGGAGGATGGCGATCAGAATGCGGATCAGATCCATGACGTTATGTCCTTATAGGGTTGGCCCGACTGGGCGATGCCTGACAATCGACCGCCGCGCGCGCCTCCCGGTTCCAGAAGAATCACGGCGTAGCTGACGCCTTCGACGCCTCTGGCACGCACCTGTGCCTCATTATCGGCACCACGCCGGCGACGGCCAACAGCGTTATAGTGTTCAGGCTTGCATTTCCACAGACGCCCACTTACAGAAGGACTCTCCATGAGCAAGGTCTACAACGTCGCCGTACTGGTCGGCAGCCTGCGCAAAGCCTCGATCAACCGTAAGCTGGCCCTGGCCCTCGCCGACCTGGCGCCCGCTTCGCTGAAACTGCAGGTCGTCGAGATCGGCGAGCTGCCGCTGTACAACGAAGACATCGACGTCGATCCGGCCCCGGCGGCCTACGCCAGCTTCCGCGCACAGCTCAAGACTGCCGACGCGGTGCTGTTCGTCACCCCGGAATACAATCGCTCCATCCCGGCACCGCTGAAGAACGCCGTGGACGTGGGCTCACGCCCCTATGGCCAGAGCGCCTTCAGCGGCAAGCCCGCCGCCGTGCTCAGCGCCTCGCCGGGCGCCATCGGCGGCTTCGGCGCCAACCATCAGTTGCGCCAGGCCCTGGTGTTCCTCGATATGCCGCTGCTGCAACAGCCGGAAGCCTACCTGGGCGGTGCCGGCAGCTTCTTCGACGAGGCCGGCACCCTTGGCGAGGGTATCAAACCCTTCCTGCAGAAGTTCATCGATGCCTACGCCGCCTGGGTGGAGAAGACCGCCAAAGGCTGATTGCCCCAGCGGCAGTCGTCGCGACGGCCCGCAGGGATGGCGGCCAAAAAAAAACGCCCCATGGACAGGGGCGTCGCGAAAACCTCGCAAACGGTAGATCCGCTCAGGTCAGGTGGGCATGACCCCCAGTGAGGTAATCCAGTACCCGGAACAGGGTGCTGTTCGCCGACCCGCAATGAGGAATGCCATCGCGCAATGCGGCGCTGTCCTGCACCGCGCCTGGCCGGGTGAGTTCGTCCGCGCAGTGCTCGAGCAATGCCTCGACGCTGCCCGCCGTGGTTTCCAGGTGGCACTGCAGGGCGATCGCCCGCTCGCGCCAGACGAAGCCCTGGTTGGCGCAGGCGGCTGATCCATAGAGCGGCAGCGCGCCATGGGGAATGTCGAACTGCTCGCCATGCCAGTGCAGCGCCATCAGGCGTTGCGGCAGCATGCGTCCCAGCGGCGAGCGAGCACTGTCGGCATGCTTTTCCAGCGGCCACCAGCCGATTTCCGCCTGGCTGCAGGCCGTCACGGATGCGCCCAGCGCCTCGGCCAGCAGTTGCCCGCCCAGACAGATGCCGAGAATCCGTTTGCCCGCCATCAGGGCCTGGTGGATCAGGCGTTTTTCCGCGGACATCCAGGGCAGCGCGACCTCGTCGTGGACGCTCATCGGACCGCCGAGCACCACCAGCAGGTCGAACTCGTCCAGCCGCGGCAGTGCCTGCTGCAGGTACAGGGCGCACACCTGCGGCTGCACGCCGTAACCGTCGAGCCAGTTGGCGATGGCGGCCGGGCCTTCGAAAGGCACGTGTTGCAGGATGGCTACGCGCATGTCAGTCCCTCCATCGTGCGCCCCTTGACCCGCGACAAGGCACGGGACAGGCGCCTGAGCATCTCGTCGACGTTGCCGTGGCTGACCGTCAGCGCCGGGGAAAAACGCAGGCAGCCGGTTTGCGGGGCATTGATCAGCAAACCTTCTTCCATCGCCAGGCGCGCCACCTCGCTGGCCGCGACGCCGGTCAGCGGCATACCGACCAGCAAACCCTGTCCACGGATAGGCCCATGACCATGCCGGCGCGCCGTGCGCGTCAGCCCGTCATGCAGGTGCGCGGCCACCTCGCGCACATGTTCGAGGAAGCCGGCCTCGAGCACGGTCTTGAGCACCGCCAGGCCCGCCGCCGTCATCAGGGCATTGCCGTGGTAGGTTCCGCCCTGGTCGCCCGGCTCGAAGCAGCAGGCGTTGCCCCGCGCCAGCAGCGCCGCCAGCGGCACGCCACCGCCGAGGCCCTTGCCCAGGGTGATGATGTCGGCACGCACGCCGTACAGCTCCTCGGCCAGCAAGGCGCCACAGCGACCCATGCCGGTCTGCACCTCATCGAGGATCAGCAGCACGCCACGCTCACGGCACAGCCGCTCGGCCCCCTGCAGGTATTCCAGGGTCGCCGGGAAAACGCCGGCCTCGCCCTGCACCGGTTCGAGCATCACGGCGACGGTCTGCGCGTCGATGGTGGCCGCGAGGGTGTCCAGGTCGTTGAACGGCACCTTGCGAAAGCCGGGCATGACCGGCGCGAACATGCCCTCGAAAGCGGGCTTGCCGGAAGCGGCCATGGTCGCCAGGGTACGCCCATGGAAACTGTGGCAGGCCGTGACGATGCCGGAGGCACCATCGCGGTGAACCTGCCCCCACTTGCGCGCCAGCTTGATCGCCCCTTCGTTGGCCTCGGCACCGCTGTTGAGGAAATACACCTGGTCGCTGCCCGTGGCCTGGCACAGGCGCGAGGCCAGGTTGAGCATGCCGCGGTTGTAGAATGCCGGCCCCGGGTTGATCAACTGTTCGGCCTGGCGCTTGAGCGCTTCCACCAGCACCGTGGGACTATGCCCCAGGCTGTTGACCGCCCAGCCCTGGGTGAAATCCAGATAGGCCCGGCCACCGGCGTCCCACAGCCAGGAGCCCTGGCCACGGACGAACACCTGTTCAGGGCGTACCACGGTACTCATCAGGCGCAGGCTGGCAAGGGCATCGCGCATCACCGCTGTACCTCTTCGTGACGGTATTCGATACCCAGCAGGCGCAAGCCCTGAGGCCCCTGCTCGAGGATCCGGCGCATCTCGCGCAAGCGCTCGATGTACAGCTCGAAGCCCTCCTCGACCGGGAAGCGCTGGCGCAATTCGCGGCAGACCTCGACATAGCGCGCACTGCTGACGCTGAGTTCGGCCAGCATCAGCCCCGAGCGCGACAGCACGATCCGATAGTCACTCATGCGCTCATTCCCTCCAGTGGTTGTCCGAGCAGCCGTGCCGACCAATCCTCCACACGCCCGCTGGCCAGGCGTCGCGCAGCCTGGTCACGCCAGCGCGCCGACAACGCCGGGCACTGTTGCAGTTGCTGCAGGCCGGAGCGCTCGAGCGGCTCATGGAAGAAATACACCAGCGCCTGGGCCACGCTGAGGCTCGGATAGCGCCGCTCGACCAGTTCGAAGGCATTTTCCACACTGGCGAAACCCGGTTTCAGCACCCGGTAGAACCAGCCACAGCGGCCACTGTCCTGCACCTCGCGGGGGAAATGCTCCATCCCCCAGCGCCGGCTCAGGCGGTAGCAAGGCGAGCGCGGCTGGCTGACCTGCAGCAGGGTATCGCCCCAGCGAAACACATCGCCGATGCACACCTGCCGTTCATCGAGGCCCAGGCTGGACAGGTTCTCGCCGAAACCCGGCGCCTGCCAGGCGACCTGCGGATAACGCTCGTTCCAGTAGGCGTAGTGCTCGGCCGGATAATGATGCAACGCCCGTTCCGGGCCACCATGGAAACGCAGGTCGCCTTGCTCGTCGCTGCCCAGCCCCTGGGGCCACAGCCAGAGACGGTGGTTGACCCGCTGTTTGTCGATGGCACTGCGCAAGCCGCCACCGATATCTTCGGCTTTACCTATGAAAACGCCTTGAATACTCAGCTTGCCCATTGCCCTCTCCGGCGCTAAGAATAGCTTCAACGGGCTTTAGGTTATGGCCATACAGCGACCACGGCCATTTCGTTTTCCTTGCTTTATTTATAAGTCGAGCTTATGGATTTCAGGCAGCTTCGCTATTTCGTCGCGCTCTACGAAGAAGGCCATGTGGGCCGCGCCGCCGAGCGCCTGAGCATCTCCCAACCGGCCTTGTCGCAGCAGATCCGCCAACTGGAACAGCAGCTCGAGGTCAGCCTCTTCGAGCGCACCGGCAAGCGCCTGCTGCCGACCCTCGGCGCCCATACCCTGTACAACCACGCCCTGCCGCTGCTCGAAGGACTGGAACGCACCCATGAGGCATTGCGCAGCTTCCGCGGCCAGGGGCCACGCAGCCTGACCATCGGCGTACTGCAGACGGTCAACGCCAGCCTGGTACCCCTGCTGCTGGAACGCCTGCATCTGGCCCAACCCCACCTGGTGGTGCGCATCTACGAATTGTCCGGCATCGATATCGAGCGGCGCCTGCTCACCGGCAGCCTGGATATCGGCATCGGCTTCCTGCCGCCGCGCCAGCCCGGCCTGCACAGCCTCGAGCTGTACGAGGACGAACTGCAACTGGTGATCCCGCACACTCATCCGCTACGCGAGTTCAAGAAAGTCTCGCTGGCCCAGGCGGCCGAACTGCCCATGCTGCTGCTGGGCGAGGAGTTCCGTATCCGCCAGATATGGCAGGAGCAGTTGGCCCTGCTTGGCCGTCGCCCCCGGGTACAGGCCGAACTCAACCATATGGGCGGCATTCTCGACAGCCTGATGCACACGCCCCTGGCCACCGTGCTGCCCGGCCGCGCCCGGCAGATGCACGGCAATCAGGCCCTGCTGTGGAAACCCCTGAGCGAACCGCGGGTACCCCTGCATGTCGGCCTGGTGTTCCGCGATGCACAGCGCCAACAGGCCATGCTGGAACTGCTGCGCGCGGTGCTGGAAGACATCGTCCAGCCACCGCGCGGCCCTGTGGGGCCAGGCACCAGCGGCACGCTGCGGGGCGTTCCTCAATAACGGGAGAAGTTGGCGTTCACCCGCTGGTAGAGGTAGTCCTCGGCGCTGATCGCCGGGTACTTGCCGCCCGGCCCTTCGATCATCACCTCGCGGTTGGCCTGGCAGAAGAACGCCAGGCTGTAGCGCGAGCCCTGGTACTCGTCCGGGCGCGGGTTGCGCACGCGGTGGAAGTTGGAGGGCAACTGGTCGTCGCTCCAGCGCATCAGCATATCGCCGATGTTGCAGGTGATGACTTCCTCCGCCGGCTCGATGCTGGTCCACTGCGCACCGTCCATCTCCTTACCCGGACACACCTGCAGGCCGCCCTGCCCCTGGCGCTGGAACAGCAGCGTCAGGCAATCGAAGTCGGTGTGCGCGCCAGCGCGCCACAGGCCGAGCTGCCCCTTGAGTTCGGCCAGGATCGGGTAGTAGTGCAGCAGGCGCAAGGTGCTCTGGTAACCGGCACCGGCCGGATCGTGGGCGCGGGTGAAGAAATCGCTGGCGAAGCCGAGCCGCTCGGCGAAGCAGGACAGCACGCGCATGCCCAGCGTCCAGCACTGCGCCTCGAAGGCCAGCATGGTCGCGCGGAAGCCCGCCAGCTCGGCGTCGCTCGGCCACAGCCCGGCCATGTGCGGGCGGGTGATCTGGTAGGACTCCTTCTGATCCGGCGTGCCGGTGGACGGCCGCACCTGAGCCTTGCTCTCCCAGCCGGCGTTGCAGCCCTTCTTCAGCGGGTACTGTGCCTTGACCGCCTCCGGCAGGGCGAAGAAACGCTCCATGGCGGCGAAGGCCGAGCGCACCTCGGCCAGCTCGATGCCGTGGTTGTAGAGCTGGAAGAAACCGACCTCCACCGAGGCGCGCCACAGCTGCTCGGTGATCTCCGCCTTGCGCCGCTCGAAGTCGGACAGGTCGATGCGGCGGACTTCGCGCGCGTTGTTTTCGCTGCCCATCGCGCCCATGCGCGATTCCTTGTTCAGCTCGGTCAGGCTATAGGGGGATTGCTCGTGCATCGTCATGCTCCTGGATAACCGTGGGTTCACAAGGCACGCGGACGACGGCAGAACATCGACGGTCGGCCGCATTGCCTCTTGAAGGTGGACCGGCATGAACGCTTCCGGGGCGGAACGCAGCCATACCGACTTCAAGAGCAATTACCGACCGACCACGGCGGGGCTGGACAGCTGCCGGGGAGGTTGAACGCTTCTACTCTTGCCGACAGCGAAGCAGGCTTCATGCCAGTCATGCCCGGCCCCGCGAGCGGCGGGCGGCGGCGCCGTGCCAGGCCACCTGGCGGCTCCTCGCCCATGCCTTTCATGCACCAAAAGCGTCAGTCATGAGCCGAATCGGTGCTCGCAACGCCCACTGTCGCGACAGCTCGACCTTGCCCCGCGCGCCAGCGGTATTGCCCGGCGCAGCGCGCCCGGCCGGCGTTCCGAAACAAGAGCAAAGCGCTCTGGCACACATGCTGCTTGGCTCAGCCCAAGAGTAGAAGCGTTCAGCCTGCCGATTCGCGCATGCCCGGAAATTGCTCTTGTCGTCCCGCCGGCCCCGCGCCGCCGGGTTTCAAGAACCTGTCCGGAGCATTCCCATGGATCGCCGTCGCTTTCTCTCCAGCCTCGCCCTGCTGGCCAGCGCCCCCGCCCTCGCCAGCCTTGCCGCACCCGCCCGTGCCCAATCCTCCACTGCGCTGACCCCGCTCAAGTTCTCCCTCGACTTTCGCGTCACCAGCCAGACCTCGCCGTTCTTCCTCGCCCTGAGCCAGGGCTACTACCGCGAGGAAGGCCTGGAGGTGACGGTGGACGTGGGCGCCGGCTCGGTCGCTTCGATCACCCGCGTGGCCACCGGCGCCTACGACATGTCCCTGGGCGATGTCAGCTCGCTGATCGAATTCCACGCCAGGAACCCCGGCAACGCCCCGGTGCAGGCGGTGTACCAGTATTACAACCGCGCGCCCTTCGTCATCATCGGGCGCAAGGACCGCGGCATCACCGACGACTTCGCCAGCCTGGGCGGCAAGCGCGTGGCCGCCGCCGCGGTGGAGTCCACCCGGCGGCTGTGGCCCATGGTGGCCAGCAGCCTGAACGTGCAGACCGAGTTCTTCGAGTGGGTCACCACCGACTTCGCCGTGCGCGACAACGTCATCATCCGCGGCGACGTCGATGCCGCCACCTATTTCCATGACTCGGCGGTGTCGCTGTTCGCCCGCATGCCGGCGGACAGGCTGTCGGTGCTGGAATACGCCAACGCCGGCCTGGACCTCTACGGCAACGCCATCCTCGCCAGCCGCCGGTTGATCGACGAGCGCCCCGAGGCGGTCGCCGCCTTCCTCCGCGCGACCAACCGCGCCCTGCGAGAAACCCTCGCCGACCCGCAACCGGCGCTGGCCGCGGTCATGGCCCGCGAACCCATTCTCGACCGCGCCATCGAACAGCAGCGCTGGGCCATCACCCGCCGCTACGTCGCCGCCGCCGACGCCCGGGAAGACGGCCTGGGCATGGTGCGCGAAGCGTTGGTGCAGCGGCAGATCGACAGCGTTGGCCGTGTCTTCGAGCTGGACACGACGCCCAGCGTCGCCGACCTCTACGACCTGTCGCTGCTGCCGGCGAAAGACCAGCGCCTGGTGAACGCATGAGCCGGCACGACAGCGACGAAGCGGCCCTGAACGAACGCGACGCCGGCTACCTGCGCCGCGCCATCGCCCTGGCCGACCAGGGCCGCCAGCGCGGCAACCGGCCATTCGGCGCAGTCATCGTCGGCGCCGACGACCGGGTGCTGGCCGAAGCCTGGTGCAACACCACGGAAACCGGCGACTGCACCGGCCACGCCGAGACCAGCGCCATACGCCTGGCCTCGCCGCAGTGCAGCCGCGAGGAGCTGGCACAAGCCACGCTGTATTCCTCGGCCGAGCCTTGCGTGATGTGCGCCGGCGCCATCTTCTGGGCCAACCTCGGGCGCGTGGTGTTCGGTATCGACGCCGTGGCCCTGCGCGACTTCCGTGGCGAGCGCCTGGATCAGCGCGATGCCGAACTGTCCTGCCGCGACGTGTTCGACGCCTCGCCCAGCCGGATCGAGTGCATCGGCCCGGCGCTGCGCGAGGAAGCCAGGCAGTCGCACCTGGGGGCCTGGAAAGATTGAGATTCGGGAGCGAGGGCCGCTCACGGCGAGCAAGGGACAGGAGCGCAGCGCCTGAACGAACGAGGCAGCCTGTTCGACATTGCGCAGCGACACGCCCGCAGAGACCGTCTTGATCCTTGGCCTGCAAGCGCCCGTTCGCAGTCAGGGTTCACACGTAGGAGCGCCGCCCCCGGCGCGATGCGAGGGCGGCCATACTGCAAAATCGCGGTATGGCCGCTATTCGCCGCGGGGTCGCGGCTCCTACCCAAACGGGGCAATTCTGCGCGCTTGTTTCGGAGTCCCGTGCAGGGAGGCCCACCGGAAAAAAGAAAACCCCGCCGAGGCGGGGTTTTGCAGACTGAGTCCTGACATCCTTGATCCGCTTGCCATCCTGGCAGCAATCCCACGTATCCCTGATCGTTAGTGCGCTTCCTGCGCGACGTCCTGGAAAGCAAGACTACGCCGCGCCCACAGAGGCCCATAGTGGCAAAAAGCATCACAGCGTGTAAGCAATGGCCTACACGCGGGCGCCCACATCAGAACTGTTCGGCGCTGAGCAGGTAGAGGCTTTCGCTGCCGGCCTTCACCGAGGCGCTCAGGGAGTGGATGCGCGGCAGGATGCGGGCGAAGTAGAAGCGTGCGGTGCCCAGCTTGCTGGCATAGAAATCGTCCTGCCCTTGCTTGTCCAGCGCGGCTCTGGCCATCAGCGCCCACATGTAGGCATAGGCGGTGTAGCCGAACACGTGCAAATACTCCACGGAAGCGGCGCCGATCTCGTTGGGGTTGTCGCGAGCGCGCAGCAGCAGGTCAGCGGTCATCTGTTCCAGGTTGGCGATGGCGGCCTGCAGCGGCTCGACGAACTCGGCCAGCGACGCGTCGGCCGACTCGGTGAAGGCCCGCACCTCTTCGGCGAAATGCTTGTAGAAGGCCCCGCCGCTACCGATCACCTTGCGCCCGACCAGATCCAGGGCCTGGATACCGTTGGTGCCTTCGTAGATCTGGGTGATGCGGCAATCGCGGACCAGCTGCTCCTGGCCCCACTCGCGGACGTAGCCATGCCCGCCGAAGACCTGCTGGCCATGGAGGGTGGTTTCCAGGCCCATGTCGGTGAGGAAGGCCTTGGCCACCGGGGTCAGCAGCGCCACCAGTTCTTCGGCGCGCTTGCGGGCCGCGGGGTCTTCGCTGAACTTGGCGGTATCGAGCTGCACCGCGACATAGCTGGAGAAGGCCCGACCGCCTTCGTTCAGCGCCTTCATGGTCAGCAGCATGCGGCGCACGTCCGGGTGCACGATGATCGGGTCGGCGACCTTGTCCTTGGCCACCGCCCCGGTCGGCGCCCGGCTCTGGATACGCTCGCGCGCGTAGTCGATGGCGCTCTGGTAGGAACGCTCGCCGGTGGACAGCCCCTGGATACCGACGCCCAGGCGCTCGTAGTTCATCATGGTGAACATCGCGGCCAGGCCGCGGTTGGGCGCATCGATGATGTAGCCGGTGGCGCCATCGAAGTTCATCACGCAGGTGCTCGAGGCCTTGATGCCCATCTTGTGTTCGATGGAACCGCAGGACAGCGCGTTGCGCTCGCCCAGGGAACCGTCGGCATTGACCAGGAACTTGGGCACCAGGAACAGCGAGATGCCCTTGGGCCCCGCGGGCGCGTCGGGCAGCTTGGCCAGCACCAGGTGGATGATGTTCTCGGTCAGGTCGTGCTCGCCGCCGGTGATGAAGATCTTCGTGCCGCTGACCTTGTAGCTGCCGTCGGCCTGGGGCTCGGCCCTGGTGCGGATGATGCCCAGGTCGGTACCGGCGTGCGGCTCGGTCAGGCACATGGAGCCCGCCCAGATGCCGGCGTACAGGTTTGGCAGGTACTTGTGCTTCAACTCGTCGCTGGCGTGGGCATTGAGCGACAGGCAGGCGCCTGCGGTGAGCATCGGGTACAGGCCGAACGACAGGTTGGAGGAGTTGACCATCTCCTCGACCTGGGCGGAGATCACCTTGGGCATGCCCATGCCGCCGAAGGCCGGATCGCCGCCGACACCGACCCAGCCACCTTCGGCATAGGTCTTGTAGGCCTCGATGAAACCACTGGGGGTGGTCACCACACCATCCGCCCAGCTGCAGCCCTCTTCGTCACCGCTGCGGTTGAGCGGCGCGACCACCCCGGCGGTGACCTTGCCGGCCTCCTCGAGAATGGCATTGGCGGTCTCTTCATCGACCACCTCGGCCAGAGCCGGCAATTCGGCCCACAGCTTGGAGACCTGGAATACTTCGTGGAGCACGAAGCGCATGTCGCGCAGGGGAGCTTGGTAATCGGCCATGGGAAATCCTCGAGGGCTTGCTTCAGACCCCGAGTCTAACCCAACAACTTTTCAGACACATAGGGTCGCGTCGTGACCGGACAGCCACCAATCGATCACGCCAAGGCTCCGCGCCTCGCTCACTTCCGCTCGACCGGCATTTTCACCGCGCCACGCCGCTGTCCCTGGCTGCGCACACAGTTGCGCCCGGCGCTCTTGGCGGCGTAGAGCGCCTTGTCGGCCGCCTTGATCACCTCGTCCACGTCGCGCAGGGCATCGGTGCGCTGGGCCACGCCGATGCTCACCGTCACCGCGACCTCGGCAGCCGTGGCCCCCGAGCGCCGCTGGCGGCCTTGCTGGTCGTCCCGTGGGCGCTGCTGTCGGTCGCGCAGTTGGATACGGTACTGTTCCACGGCCTGGCGCACCGCCTCCAGGTGGGGCATGCACGCCTCGACCGTCTTGCCGGCGAACACCAGGGTGAACTCCTCGCCGCCATAGCGATAGACGCTGCCGCCGCCACCGACCTTGCGCAGTTGGCTGGCGACCACGCGCAACACCTGGTCGCCGACGTCATGGCCATGGGTATCGTTGAATTTCTTGAAATGATCGACATCGGCCATGGCGATCACGTAACTGCGGCCCAGCCGCTGCAGCCGCTCGTTCAAGGCGCGCCGCCCCGGCAGGCCGGTCAACTCGTCGCGAAAGGCCATCTGGTAGGCCTCGTGCGCCACGCCGACGACGATCATCAGCATGATCAGGCTGGTCATGGCCTGCAGCGCATTGGGCTGGATGAAGGTGTTGGGCAGCATCCACAGCACACCGGCCAACCCCAGCAACTGCGCGGCATGCACCGGCCGCGGCGTGCGCAGGTACTGCACCAGCATCGATACGCCGGCGATCAGAAACAACGGATAGGCCAGTTGTACCAGGCTCATCCACTCGGCATGCAGCGCCGGCCAGCGGATCAGCGACAGCCACTGCTGCAGGGCATCCGGATAACGCCTGGCCAGGGCCAGAGCCACGGCGCAGACGGCCAGCAACACCGCGGCGCGGGCGACCAGGTCCTGGATCAGGTGGGTACGCTCGCGCCACAACGCGTACAGGCTGTAGAGCAGCGGCAGCAGCAGGCTGCACAGGTGGAAGACCAGCGCCGCATCGTCACGCACCCGACCGTGTTCACGGTAATGGTCGAGCTGCACGTCCAGCACGAAATAGCCCAGGTACAGCACCAGCAGCAGGAACAGCTCGCGCTGCCGTCCATACACCAGGCAGAAGGTACCGCCGAGCAGCAGCAACAGGGTGGGCAGCACGTTGAACAGCGAGCTGAAGAACTCGCTCAGACGTGGCAAGGTGGACGCCAGCAGGCCACTGCCGAGCAAAAGCAGGGGCGGCAGGAAATGACTGAAGCGCACGGCGGCAAGGCCCGGCAAGGCAAACTCCGCAAGCGAAGAAAAAGTGAACTGGCATTCTGCCTGTAGCCGCGGATTTGCGCACGGCCCGGGGTGTGACGCATACGCACTATGGGCAAAAAATCGCCGGGAGCGATTTTTGACGTCGCGGGAGGCGGCCCACAGGGTGACCGCCAGGGATGGCGGGTCACAAAAAATCGCCGGGAGCCATTTCTGGCATCGCCTGTGACGCCCTCCGGCTAGCCGCCAAGGATGTCTGGCCATAAAAAAACCGCGACCCGAAGGTCGCGGCCTGTACAGCACGACGCCTTAGACGGCTCAGTAGCCCAGGGCGAAATCCTCTTCGTCCATTTCCATCAGGTTGCCGGCACCGGACAGCATGGCGGCGACGTGGGCACGGGTACGCGGCAGGATACGCGCGTAGTAGAAACGCGCCGTCTGCAGCTTGGCCTTGTAGAACGCCTGATCGCCCGAACCCGCGGCAATCTTCTCGGCGGCCACGCGCGCCATGTCGGCCCAGAAGTAAGCCAGGCAGGCGTAGCCGGAGTACATCAGGTAATCCACCGAGGCGGCACCGACTTCCTCGCGATCCTTCATGGCGGCCATGCCCACTTTCATGGTCAGTTCGCCCCACTCCTTGTTCAGCCTGGCCAGCGGCTCGAGCAGCTCCTTGAGCGCCTCGTTGCCTTCGTTGGCCTGGCAGAACTTGTGCACGATCTTGGTGAAGCCCTTGAGCGCCTCGCCCTGGGTCATCAGCACCTTGCGTCCCAGCAGGTCGAGCGCCTGCACGCCGGTGGTGCCTTCGTACAGCATGGAGATACGGCTGTCGCGCACGTTCTGCTCCATGCCCCACTCGGCGATGAAGCCGTGGCCACCGTAGACCTGCACGCCGTGGTTGGCCGACTCGAAGCCGACCTCGGTCATGAACGCCTTGGCGATCGGGGTGAGGAAGGCCAGCATGGCGTCAGCGGCTTTCTTCTCTTCTTCGTTGTCGCTGTGCTGGACGATGTCGACCTGCTTGGCGGTGAAATAGACCATGGCGCGATTGCCTTCGGCGAAGGCCTTCATGGTCAGCAGCATGCGCCGCACATCGGGGTGCACGATGATCGGGTCGGCGGCCTTTTCCGGCGCCTTCGGCCCGGTCAGGGAACGCATCTGCAGACGCTCGCGAGCGTACTTGAGGCCGCCCTGGAAAGCGATCTCGGCATGGGCCAGGCCCTGCAGCGCGGTGCCCAGGCGTGCGGTGTTCATGAAGGTGAACATGCAGTTCAGGCCCTTGTTCGGCGGACCGATCAGGAAGCCGGTCGCGCCGTCGAAGTTCATCACGCAGGTGGCGTTGCCGTGGATGCCCATCTTGTGTTCCAGGGAGCCACAGGTCACCGCATTGCGTGCGCCCACACCACCATCGGCCGCCGGCAGGAACTTCGGCACGATGAACAGCGAGATACCCTTGGTGCCGGCCGGTGCATCGGGCAGGCGCGCCAGGACGATATGGACGATGTTGTCGGCCATGTCGTGCTCACCGGCGGAGATGAAGATCTTGGTGCCGCTGACCTTGTAGGAACCGTCTGCCTGGGGCTCGGCCTTGGTGCGCAGCATGCCCAGGTCGGTGCCGCAGTGTGGCTCGGTCAGGCACATGGTGCCGGTCCACTCGCCGGAGACCAGCTTGGTCAGGTAGGTCTGCTGTTGCTCTGCGGTGCCGTGGGCGGAGATGGTGTTCATCGCGCCATGGGACAGGCCGGGGTACATGCCCCACGACCAGTTGGCGCTACCGACCATTTCGCTGACCGCCAGGCCCAGGGACTCCGGCAGGCCCTGGCCGCCATGCTCGACGTCGTGCGCCAGGCTCGGCCAGCCGCCTTCGACGAACTGCTTGTAGGCTTCCTTGAAACCGGTCGGCGTCTTCACCCCGGATTCGCTCCAGGTACAGCCCTCGGTGTCACCCACACGGTTCAGCGGAGAAAGCACCTGCTCGCAGAACTTGGCGCCTTCCTCGAGGATGGCGTCGACCATGTCCGGTGTAGCGTCCTGGCAGCCAGGCAGGCTCTGATAATGCGCGTCGTAGCCGAGCAGTTCGTCACGGACGAAGCGAATATCGCGCAAGGGGGCCTTGTAATCAGGCATAGCGGGTACCTCTGCGGTGGTCTCTTATGTTTGGGTGACCGATAGCCGGTCGTTCGCGGAATCGCTTCCGACTGTCAGGCTGCCAACGCAACCAATCAAACAGGTGTTTGAAACTTACGTTTACACCCATTCCTTGTCAAGGGTAGCCAAGGATGCTCAGGCGCGTAGGTCGATAAGGCCCGACGCTTCGGGGGGCTCGGCGGAACGCCTGTAGATATCGAGATCGGCAGGGGCTACCTGGGCTGCGGAGGTCGCGCCGGGGTCAGCGGACGTGACTGACGGGTCGTCGCTTTTTTCCGACGCTTCGGCGGCTGGCCGCTCTTCCTCGGCTTCGCGGCGCTGCAACTGGGCGAGCTCACCGCGGGCGACCGCCATCTGCGCCTGGGCCTGAGCGGCCACACTGCGATCCTGGGCGGAAGGTTCGGCGGGCGCCAGCGCGGCGCGCAGCACCACCTGCATCTTGCTCAGCGTCGCCCGGGGGTCGTTGGCCACCGCACCGACGTCGATGCTCACCTCGCCAGCCGTGGCATAGCGCTTGCCGTCCGGCCCGCGGGTGTAGGTGTAGCTCGGCGCACCGGCATGCACGCCACCGACCGCGGCGTGAGCCTGCTCGTGGGTACGCACCTCTCGGTCGCGACTGGCCAGCTCGGCGATCTGCAACTGCTCCAGGCGCAGTTCCTGCTCGCTACGGGGCTTTTCCCCGGACGCAGCGGACGCGTCCCGCTCGGCCGGCTGGTCGGCCTCTTCGCGTGCACTTGGCGATTGCGGATCGTCGCTGGGAGCCCCCGGAGCGATGGGGGCAAAGGCGGCGCGGGCGATATCCGCCGAGGCAGACGACTCGACGGTCTGCGCGGGCAGCGTCGTGGGGGTCGTGGGGAAATACGAAGGGACGCCGCCGATCTGCATGTTTCCCTCCCGGCTAAGAGCCTGTTCACGATCTCGCGAGCTAGAGCCATGCAAGGACTGGACGTCCCCGCAAAAACAGGCGAGGAAGCGGACTGGGCTCGCACGCGAGTTTACGAGCTGTAAATGAGCATGCCTCGCGCTTCACTCGCCCTTCGGGTCGCGCTGAAGCGCGTTAGCCGCAAGCGGCCTGCCGAGCCTGTTTTTAACGCAGCAGGGCCGACGCGCAGCAGATCGTGAACAAGCTCTAAGACGCCCTGGCGGGCGCGCCCCTCAAGCCGTGACGTCGATCAGGGTGCCGAGCACCTTGTCCGCGGTGGCCACCACCCGGGCACCGGCCTGCGCCTCGTATTGCCCGACGCGCAGGTCGACCAGGCTGTCGGCGATATCGGCGCGGGCAGCGGAGGACTGGTTGACCTGCGCCCGCTCGGCCGCCACCGAGCCACTGGCGATATCGCCCGCGGCCTGCTCGACGCGGCGCTGGCCCGACTGGATGGTATTGATGCCGGCATTGAATGCGCCCGGGGAAATCTGCATGGTCAGCTCCAACTGCTCGAACATGGCGAATGGCTATTTAACCAGAATACGCTCAAAAAACGTACAACAAAAAACCATGACCCGCCCGGGTTCTATAGCACCAAACGCGATAGATCGAGGCAGTCCGCCACCCGCGCCGCGGTCGCCCGGGGCAGGTGCGGTACCTGCCCCAGGCAGGGCGCGGGCAAGCGTTCCAGCAGCGTGGCGAGGTTGTCCTGCAGGCGGGCGGTCTGCGGGTCGACGACATTGGCCACCCAACCCGCCAGTGGCAGGCCATCGCCGAGGATCGCCTCGGCTGTCAGCAACGCGTGATTGATGCAGCCCAGGCGCACGCCCACCACCAGGATCACCGGCAGGCCAAGGGCAACGGCCAGGTCGGCGAGGGCTTCGCGCCCGGCCAGCGGTACCCGCCAGCCACCAGCGCCCTCGACCAGGGTGAAGTCCGCCTGCTTGTGCAGAATGCGCTGTACCGCCGCCAGCAGAACCGCCACATCCAGCACGACACCGGCCTCGCGCGCGGCCAGGTGCGGAGCGATGGCCGGGGCGAAGGCCAGCGGGTTCACTTCGTCGTAGCGCAGCGCCAGGCTGCACTCATCGAGCAAGGCCAGCGCATCGTCGTTGCGCAGCCCGTCGGCCGTGGCCAGGCAACCGGAGGCCACCGGCTTGGCCGCCGCGGTGGACAGGCCGGCTCGGCGCGCGGCCTGCAGCAGGCCGGCGGCGACAGTGGTCTTGCCCACCTCGGTGTCGGTACCGGTGACGAAGAAGGCGGCGCTCATTGCACGACCGCCTTCTGCAGAACGCCATACACCACCTGATAGGTGCAGGGCAGCCCCTGGGGCTCGCGCAGACGCTCGTAGGCCGCGATCAGCGCGCGCAGGCGCGCGCGCCCGGTGAGGCCGTCCGGGCGGCCGGGGTTGAGGTTGTGCGCACCGAGCGCCTTGAGCTCGCCGCTCAGGCTGCGCAGGTCGGCGAAATGCAGCTGCCGGGGCAAGCACTGCAGGCCGAGCACCTGCAGATCGCTGGCGGCACAGAGCGCCTGGTAGGTCTCGAGGGAGCGGAAGCGGTTGACGTGGACGAAGCCATCCACTGCCTGCCAGCTGTCGCGCAGCTCCTGCAGCGTGCCGACACACAGGCTGCTGAACGCCAGCACGCCACCCGGGCGCAAGACCCGCCGCGCCTCGCCGAGCACGGCCTGGAAATCGCTGCACCACTGCAGCGCCAGGCTGGAGAAGATCAGGTCGCAGCATGCGTCGCCCAGGGGCAGTTGCTCGGCATCGGCGGCAATGAAGTGCGCCGCGCCGCCCTGGGGCCGGGCATGCCGCAGCATGCCCTCGGCGATATCCAGCGCCAGCCCCTCGGCGCGCTCGAAACGGCGCCCCAGTTCGCGGCTGAAATAGCCGGTGCCACAACCGAGATCGAGCCAGCGTCGTGGCGCGAGGCGCTGCGGCAACTGTGCCAGCAGTTGATGGCCGACCTCGCGCTGCAGGGCGGCGACGCTGTCGTAACTGGCCGCGGCGCGGGAAAAGGAGGCCGCTACCTGGCGCTTGTCGGGGAGCTCAGGCATGCCCGGCCTCGCTGATGAAACGCACCAGGGTCTGCGCCACCTCGTCGGCCCGCTCGACCACGCCGGCATGGCTGGCGCCCTCCAGTTGGCGCACCTCGGCCGCGGGCAGAAATGCCCGCAGGGCCTCGGCAGCGCTCGCCGGCAGCAGGGCGTCCTGCCCGGCGAGCAGGTGCAATTGCGGCCCGGCAAAAGCCCGCAGGGCGGCGCGGCCATCCAGGCTGTGCAACAGATCCAGGCCCGCCAGCAAGGTGCCCGGCAACGGCTCGGGCGCAGCCGCCAGCAAGCGCCGCGACAGCTGCCGGGCATCCGCCGCGCCCTGGCTGCAGAGCGAGGCGAAGCGCTTGAGGGTGGCGCGCTCATCGCTGGCACAGGCGGCGCGAAAGGCGGCGAAGGTCGCGCTCGGCATCGCCGCGGGCCAGGTCGCGCGGGCGACGAAACAGGCGTTGCTGGCCAGCGTCAGCAGTCCGCGGCAGCGTTCGCCACGGCGCGCCGCCAAGGCGCTGGCGAGCATGCCGCCCAGCGACCAGCCGGCCAGCCAGCTGTCCGTGGGCAGGCGGGCGTCCAGGGCATCGAGCCAGGCCTCGGGTTCGGCCGTGGCGAGCGCCGGCAGCGCCTCGATACGCACGCTGAAGCGTCCGCTCAAGCGCTCAGCCAGGGGCTGCAGAGGCGCCTGGCCCAGCCCCCAGCCGGGCAATAGCAGCAGTTGCTCAGGCATCGCCCGCCTCCACCAGCAGCGGCCAGCAGGCCGCCAGGGCCTCCAGCAGACGGTCGACCTGTGCGCCGTCATGGGCCGCGGACAGGGTCACCCGCAGCCGGGCGCTGCCCATCGCCACGGTCGGCGGGCGAATCGCCGTCACCAGGATGCCGCGCTCGCGCAGCAGCTGCGATAGCTGCAGCGCCCGGGCGCTGTCGCCGACCAGGATCGGCTGGATCGGCGTGGTGCTGTCCATCAGGCTCAGGCCGATACGGGCGGCGCCGTCACGGAAACGGCGGATCAGCGCGGCGAGGTGCTCGCGGCGCCAGTGTTCGCTGCGCAGCAATTGCAGGCTCTGCAGGGTGGCGCAGGCCAGGGCGGGCGGCTGGCTGGTGGTGTAGATGTAGGGCCGGGCGAACTGCACCAGGGTCTCGATCAGCTCGTCGCTGCCAGCCACGAAGGCGCCCGCGGTACCGAAGGCCTTGCCCAGGGTGCCGACCAGCACCTGGACATCGTCCTGGCCCAGGCCGAAGTGCTCGACGATGCCGCCACCGCTGGCGCCCAGCGGGCCGAAACCATGGGCATCGTCGACCATCACCCAGGCGCCCCGGCTGCGCGCCTCGCGGCACAAGGCCGGCAGATCGGCGAGGTCGCCATCCATGCTGAACACGCCGTCGCTGACCACCAGGGTGTCGCCCCTGGCCTTGTCCAGGCGCGTGGCCAGGCTGGCGGCGTCGTTGTGCGGATAACGGGAAAAGCGCGCCCCGGACAACAGCCCGGCATCCAGCAGGGAGGCGTGGTTGAGGCGATCCTCCAGCACTGTGTCGCCTGGCCCCAGCAGCGCGGTGACGGCGCCGAGGTTGGCCATGTAGCCGGTGGAGAACAGCAACGCCCGCGGCCGCCCGGTGAAGTCGGCCAGGGCCTCTTCCAGCTCATGGTGCGGCGTGCTGTGCCCGATCACCAGGTGCGAGGCGCCACCGCCCACGCCCCAGCGTCGCGCGCCGGCGCGCCAGGCCTCGATCACCAGCGGGTGGTTGGCCAGCCCCAGGTAATCGTTGGAGCAGAACGCCAGCAACTCGCGGCCATCGACCCGCACCAGCGGGCCCTGGGGGCTGTCGAGCAGGGGCCGCTGGCGATAGAGGTCGGCCACGCGGCGTTCGGCGAGGCGGGATGCGAGATCGAAAGACATAAAGGCTCGATAAAAGCGGCTGGAGGCTTGAGGCTGGACGAGAAAGCCCTCTCGTTCAGCGTTCAGCCTCTAGCCTTCAGCGTCTTTTTATAATGCGGCGTTATAGAACAGCCGCGAGTCGCGCTGCTCGACCAGGGCCTGCTCGATGGCGGCCTGGTGCACCTCGTCGGCATGTTCCTCGCGGGCTTCCGGCTGGATGCCGAGGCGGGCGAACAGTTGCATGTCCTTGTCGGCCTGGGGGTTGGCGGTGGTCAGCAGCTTCTCGCCGTAGAAGATCGAGTTGGCGCCGGCGAAGAAGGCCAGGGCCTGCATCTGCTCGTTCATCGCCTCGCGCCCGGCCGACAGCCGGACGTGGGACCTGGGCATCATGATCCGCGCCACCGCGAGCATGCGGATGAAGTCGAACGGGTCGACGTCGTCCTCGTTGGCCAGCGGCGTGCCCTCGACCTTGACCAGCATGTTGATCGGTACCGACTCCGGATGCTCCGGCAGGTTGGCCAGTTGGATCAGCAGACCGGCGCGGTCGTCCAGGGACTCGCCCAGGCCGAGGATGCCGCCGGAACAGATCTTCATGCCCGACTCGCGCACGTAAGCCAGGGTCTGCAAACGCTCGCTGTAGGTGCGGGTGGTGATGATGTTGCCGTAGAACTCCGGCGAGGTGTCGAGGTTGTGGTTGTAGTAGTCCAGGCCGGCCTCGGCCAGGGCGCGGGTCTGCTCCTGGTCGAGCCGGCCCAGGGTCATGCAGGTCTCCAGGCCCAGGGCCTTCACCCCTTCGACCATCTTCAGCACGTAGGGCATGTCCTTGGCCGACGGGTGCTTCCAGGCCGCGCCCATGCAGAAACGGGTCGAGCCGATGGCCTTGGCCTCGGCGGCGGCCTCCAGCACCTTCTGCACTTCCATCAGCTTCTGCTTGTCCAGCCCGGTGTTGTAGTGGCCGGACTGCGGGCAATACTTGCAGTCTTCCGGGCAGGCGCCGGTCTTGATCGACAGCAGGGTGGAAACCTGCACGCGGTTGGCGTCGAAATGGGCGCGGTGCACGCTCTGCGCCTGGAACAGCAGATCGTTGAAGGGCTGCTGGAACAGCGCCCTGACTTCGGCGAGCGTCCAGTCGTGACGCAGGTGGGCGGCGGTGCTAGCGCTCATGGGCAAGTCCTTATCAGAGGCAAACGGCCTGCTACAGTCAGCAGACCCAACACGGATGTTCGGCATAGTTAGGGAAGGCTCATGCACTGTCAACCTTGGAAATACACAAAGGTTTACAACTGGTTAAAAAACAGACAAACCTGTTTGCTGTGCGACGCCGGCGGCGAGACCGCCCTGCCCCTGTGCGGCGAGTGCGAAGCGGATCTGCCCTGGCTGGGCGCTCGTTGCCAGGTCTGTGCGCTGCCCCTGTCCGTCGAGGGGCTGACCTGCGGGACGTGCCTGAAGCGACCGCCCGCCTTCTCCCGGGTCGAAGCGCCCTGGCGCTATGCCTTCCCGGTCGACACCCTGATCAACCGCTTCAAGCACCAGGCCCGCTGGCCGATGGGCCGGCTGCTCGCCGAGCTGCTCGCCAGCCACCTGCTGCATGCCTACGCGGAAGGCCTGCCCCGGCCGCAACTGCTGCTACCAGTGCCACTGGCCCGGCGTCGCGAGCGCCAGCGCGGTTTCAACCAGGCGCTGCTGCTCGGCCAGTGGCTGAGCAAGCCCCTGGGGATGCCCCTGCACGGCGACTGGTTGCTCAGGCACAACGATACCCAGGCCCAGCAAGGCCTCGATGCCGCCGCACGCCGGCGCAACCTGCGCGGCGCCTTCGGCTTGAGCCAGCGGGCCTGGGTGGCGGATCGGCATGTGGCGCTGGTCGACGATGTGCTCACCACCGGCGCCACGGCACAGCAACTGGCCCTGCTGCTGAAGCGCGCCGGCGCGTTGCGGGTCGACGTCTATTGCCTGGCCCGCACGCCAGCGCCGGGTGAGGATTGACGGCCCCCGCGCCCTCGCGCACATTGTCCCGCCAGCGTGAATGCAACCACAGGCCATGACCGATCTCACCCTGCTCGCCCAGCATGTCACCCGCCGCCCGCAGCGCATCGCCCTGCTCGAGCAGATCGCCGAACAGGGCTCGATCACCCGTGCGGCCAAGGCCGCGGGCCTCAGCTACAAGGCCGCCTGGGACGCCATCGACGAGCTCAACAACCTCGCCGAACAGCCGCTGGTCGCCCGCAGCGTCGGCGGCAAGGGCGGCGGCGGCGCCCGCCTGACCACCGCTGGCGAGCGTCTCCTGTCGCTCTATGGCCGCCTGCAGGCCATTCAGGCCCAG
Source organism: Phytopseudomonas dryadis (assembly GCF_004327355.1). Taxonomy (GTDB): domain Bacteria; phylum Pseudomonadota; class Gammaproteobacteria; order Pseudomonadales; family Pseudomonadaceae; genus Aquipseudomonas; species Aquipseudomonas dryadis. The sequence continues at coordinate 34,335 of NZ_QJUM01000015.1, read as the reverse complement.
GTGCTGCAAGCCGCCGAGGACGATGCCGACCTGCAACTGCTCGGCCGCCTGATGCTACGCACCAGCGCGCGCAATCAGTTGAGCGGCAAGGTGCGGTCGATCACGGCCCAGGGCTGCAACGACCTGGTCGAGATCGAGCTGCCCGGCGGCATGCCGATCCGCGCGCAGATCACCCGCGGCAGCACACAACGCCTGCAGTTGCAGCCCGGCAGCTCGCTGGTGGCGCTGATCAAGGCCGGCTGGCTGCAGCTCAGCGCGCCCGCGCAGCCGGCCGACCCGCGGCTCAATCTGTTGCCGGGGCGCATCGAACAGATCCTCGGCGAAGCCGACGGCCCCAGCGAAGTGCGCATCGCCCTGGCCAATGGGCAGACGCTCTGCGCCCTGGCCGAGGTCGTCGACCTCGAAGCCCAGGGGCTGCGGGTCGGCAGTATGGTGCGGGTGCAGTTCGCCGCCAGTCAGGTGCTGCTGGGCACGCAAATCTAGCGTGAAAGAACCTGCTTCCAGGGCAATGGCTGCCAGCGCATCGCCCCGAGGTCCACTCTCGCGGCGGACCGGCCATTGCAGCCGCGCCCCCGCGGCAGTTGGCGGCTGCGACGCGGATGGCGACTTTCACCCTTCAAGACGGCCATGACCGTTAGCCGCCATCGCGTCTGAAGCGCGGAACGCATCGCTGCTGCAGGCTTCTTACAGAGCGTAAGCGCGGCCCATATGTCGCGAACGCCGAAATACGGCGTTCCCGGTCGCGCAGGCGTTACACTCAGCGCCCAACCGACGGAGCCGCGCATGTCCCATCCCTTTGCCACCCTTACGCCCGACCTGGTACTGGATGCCGTGGAAAGCCTCGGTTATCTCAGCGACGCCCGGGTGCTGGCGCTCAACAGTTACGAGAACCGTGTCTATCAGGTCGGTATCGAAGGGGAAACGCCGCTGATCGCCAAGTTCTACCGCCCCCAGCGCTGGAGCGACGAGGCGATTCGCGAGGAGCACAGCTTCACCTTCGAGCTGGCCGATTGCGACGTGCCGGTGGTGGCGCCGCTGCAACGCGACGGCGATACCCTGTTCGAGCACGCGGGCTTCCGCTTCTCCCTGTTTCCCCGTCGTGGCGGCCGCGCGCCGGAGCCCGGCAACCTCGATCAGTTGTATCGCCTGGGGCAACTGCTCGGCCGCCTGCACGCGGTTGGCAGCCTGCGTCCCTTCGTGCACCGCGAGGCGCTGCAGGTGGACAACTTCGGCCATGCCTCGCTGGCCACGCTGCTGGACGGCGGTTTCATCCCCCGCAGCCTGTTGCCGGCCTACGAGTCGGTGGCGCGCGATCTGCTGGGGCGCCTGGACAGCCTGTTCGCCGCCAACCCGGTGCAGGCGATCCGCCTGCATGGCGACTGCCATCCGGGCAACCTGCTGTGCCGCGACGACACCTTCCATATGGTCGACCTGGACGATTGCCGCATGGGTCCGGCGGTGCAGGACCTGTGGATGATGCTCGCCGGCGAACGCCACGAACGGCTCGGCCAGCTGTCGGAACTGATGGACGGCTACCAGGAGTTCCACGACTTCAACCCGCGCGAACTGCCGTTGATCGAGGGCCTGCGCGCCCTGCGCCTGATGCACTACAGCGCCTGGCTGGCGCGGCGCTGGGACGACCCGGCCTTCCCGCACAGTTTCCCCTGGTTCGGCAGCGAGCGTTACTGGGGTGAACAGGTGTTGATGTTGCGCGAGCAGATGGCCGCCCTCGACGAAGAGCCCCTGAGACTGTACTGAGGGGCCGCCAAGAAAAAGCTGAACGGACGGACAACGGCGGATAGAATCACCGTCCTCCGTTCGTCGCCCGTACAAGGACAACCATGGCCACCGCCGACCCGCGTCGCGGCTACATTCTGGGCCTTGCCGCCTACACCATCTGGGGCCTGTTCCCGATCTACTTCAAAGCCATCCAGGCGGTGCCGCCGCTGGAAATCATCGTCCACCGCGCGCTCTGGTCGGCGCTGTTCGGCGCCGCCCTGCTGCTGGTCTGGAAGCATCCGGGCTGGCTGCGCGAACTGCGCGAAAACCCCAGGCGCTTCGCCGTACTGACCGCCAGCGGCGTGCTGGTCGCCAGCAACTGGCTGGTCTACGTCTGGGCGGTGAACAACGAACGCATGCTCGAGGCCAGCCTCGGCTATTACATCAACCCGCTGGTCAACGTACTGCTCGGCATGCTGCTGCTCGGCGAGCGCCTGCGCCGCCTGCAATGGCTGGCAGTGGCGCTGGCGGCAACCGGTGTGGCGCAACAGTTGTGGCAGGTCGGCAGCCTGCCCTGGGTCTCGCTGTTCCTGGCGTTGTCCTTCGCCTTCTACGGACTGATCCGCAAGCAGGCCCCGGTTGCGGCGTTGCCTGGCCTGGTGGTGGAAACCTGGTTGCTGCTGCCGCTGGCGATCGGCTGGCTACTGCTGCATCCGGCCGCGATGAGCAGCCAGCCGGCGTTCTGGACCACCTCCGAGGCGCTCTGGCTGATGGCCGCCGGCCCGGTCACGCTGATCCCGCTGGTGTGCTTCAACGCCGCCGCCCGGCACCTGCCCTACACCACGCTGGGCTTTCTGCAGTACGTCGCGCCGACCCTGGTGCTGCTGCTGGCGGTCTTCGTCTTCGGCGAGCATTTCGACCCGAGCAAGCTGCTGTCCTTCGTCTTCATCTGGGCCGGCTTGGCCGTCTACAGCCTCGATGTCTGGCGGACTCTGCGCCGGCGCAGCTAGACCAGCGTCCCCGATGCCAGCCGCCTGCGGTCAGAACCGATGGCGGCAGCGGCCGGTATCGCGCAGAAAACCGACCACCAGCGATTGCAGGCTATAGTTGCATCCTGCAATCATATGCGAATCATTATTGCTTTATATCGTACCTTGCTCCCTATTCACGGAGACGATCGTGTCCGCCGGGCAATCCACGCACCAGCAACTGACCAGCCAGCTCTATCGCGATCACCGCGACTGGCTGCTCGGCTGGCTGCGCAAAAGTCTGAGCTGCCCACAGCGCGCCGAGGATCTCAGCCAGGACACCTTCGTCCGGGTGCTGGGCAAGGCCGACCTGCAGCAGTTGCGTGAGCCGCGCGCCCTGCTCGGCACCATCGCCCGTGGCCTGCTGATCGATCATTTCCGCCGCAGCGCCCTGGAAAGGGCCTACCTGGACGAACTGAGCCGTACCCCGCAAGCCGTGCACGGCGGCCCCGAGGAACAGGCCCTGGTGCTCGAGGCCCTGCGCGAGATCGACCGCCTGCTGGGCAACCTGTCGCTCAAGGCCCGCAGCGCCTTCCTCTACAACCGCATCGACGGGCTGGGCCACGCCGAGATCGCCGGCCTCCTCGGGGTTTCCGTACCGCGCGTACGCCAGTACTTGGCCCAGGCGCTGCGCCAGTGCTACATCGCCGCCTACGGAGAGCCGGCGGCATGAAACAGCTGCCGGTCAGCAACCGGGTGCTCGATGCCGCCATCGACTGGCAACTGTGCCTGGGCTCCGGCGCCGCCAGCGAACGCCAGCAGGCCGAGTTCCAATGCTGGCTGGCGGCCGACCAGGAACACGCCAGGGCCTGGGCCCAACTGACCGGCATCGATCAACGCCTCGAGGCCGCCGGCAGCCAGCCGGCACGCCGCGCCCTGCTGCAACGCCCGGCCAGATCCTCCCTGGCGCGCAACGCCGGGCGTTTGCTCGGGCTGCTGCTGGTCGGCGGCCTGTGCCTGGGCCTGGTCGATCGCCAGCGGCCGCTGAGCGACTGGCTAGCCGACGAAGTCACCGCCAGCGGCGAACAGCGCGAACTGCAGTTGTCGGATCGCAGCCGGGTGCGTCTGAACAGCCGCACCGCGCTGGATATCGACTTCAGCCCCAGCCAGCGCCGGCTGTTTCTGCGCAGTGGCGAGATCCTCGTGGAAACCGGCCATGGCGACGCCAGACCGTTCCTGGTGGAAACCGAACACGGCAGCCTGCGCGCGCTGGGGACGCGCTTCCTGGTGCGTCATGAGGATCAGGGCACGCGCCTGATCGTGCTGCAGTCGGCAGTCGCCGCCCATCCTCAACGCGGAGACGACGAACGGGTGATCGAACAGGGCCAGCAGGTACTCATGAACAGCGCCGGGCTCGGCGACAACCTCGCCGCGCCGGCGGCGGCGGATGCCTGGATGCACGGCATGCTGGTGGTCGAGAACGTACGCCTGGCCGATCTGCTGCAGCGTCTCGCCGAGTACCAGCGCGGCCACCTGGGCGTCGCCGACAGCATCGCCGACCTGCGCATCAGCGGCAGCTTCCCGCTACGCAACCGCGAACAGGCCCTGGCCGCGCTGCCAGCCAGCCTGCCGGTGCGCGTCGAGCGCTACACCGACTGGTGGATCAAGGTCGTCCCGCAGACGGAAACGCCGTAGATCGGATAGGCAGCCCTGAGCATCAAGCCGGATGGCCGCCCGGCCCCTCCCACAACTCGTAGGATGGGTGAAACCCATCAATATGCCGATGGGTTTCACCCATCCTACGTCCGCTTCCGCTCCGCCTTGTAGCTGTTGTTTCTGAAAAAATGCGCAGCGGCCCTATCACTTTTTGCATCTGCTTCGGCAATAGGGAATCGAGGCACACTTTCCCTCCAGGAGCAGCTTGCAATGCAGATGTTCAGCCGTAACCCCTTCCGCCCGAGCCTGCTGGTCGCCGCCATGGCGCTGGCCAGCCTGCCGACGATCGGCCTGGCCCAAACGACGGAATCCGCCGCCGTCCGCCATTACCAGCTGCCTGCCGCGCCTCTGGCCAGTTCGCTCAACCAGATCGCCAGCCAGGCCGGCGTGGTGTTGAGCATCGACCCGAGCCTGACCGCCGGCAAGACCGCCCAGCCGGTGCAGGGCGAGTTCGACACCCAGGGCGCACTGCGCCGCGCGCTGTCCGGTACCGGCCTGGTGCTGGTGCCGGGTGCGGCCGGTACCTATAGCGTGCAGCCGGTAGCGGAGGAAGGCAGCCTCGCATTGCCCGAAACCAGTATCAGTGCGAGTTCAGTAGCGGATGATGGCGGCGAATCCTCCGGCTACCGTGCGACAAGCGTGAAGAACATCGGGGCGCTTGGCGGCATGAGTCTGCAGGACGCGCCTTATTCGATCAGCGTCGTTTCCAGCGATCTGATGCGCAACATCCAGGCAACCTCGATCGATGATGTGTTCAAGCTCAATCCTTCCACTCAGTTCACCTCCCCATCCACTGCGGGCTATGCCAGTTCGGTCAGCGTCCGTGGTTTCAGCGACCTGGGTAACCTGAACATCGCCAATGACGGCCTGCGTTTCAGCAACGCCTCCGACAGCGGCAATTTCGTGGAGGAAATGGAGCGCCTGGAAATCATCACGGGCCTGAGCGGCTTTCTGTATGGCCCCGCAGCACCCGGTGGCCTGGTCAACTATGTACTCAAGCGGCCTACCTATGAACGCTACAACAGCGTGACCCTGGGCAATGCCGGCGGCGAGAACTATTACCTGCACGGTGACTTTGGCGGCAAGATCGACGATCAGGGTGTCTTCGCCTACCGCGTCAACCTGCTCACGCAGGATGGCGAGACCGCCATCGACATGCAGAAACGTCGGCGCCAACTGGTCAGCCTGGCACTGGACTGGAACGTCAACGACGACCTGCAGATCCAGTTCGATGCCTCTTACAAGGAAAACCAGACCCGTGGCCTGACCAGCTACTGGTATTTCGCCGACCAGGCCTATCGCCCGGATGCGAGCGACCTGAAGAACGATGAGCTATACAGCCAACGCTGGGCATTCTCCGACAGCGAGCACAAGCGGGTCGGCAGCCGCTTCGACTGGAAACTCAGCGAAATCTTCAGTTTGCGCGGTGCTCTCGCATACGACCTGAACGAAACCCAGTACGCCTACACCGGCCCTAGTTTCTACAACCCGGATACCTATGTGCAGGAGCTCTATGCTTTCGCGCCGGTAGAGCGGGAAGAAACCTCGGGCTATCTGTTCCTCGACTCGGCTTTCGATACGGGTGGCATTGGCCATAAGGTCACCCTTGGCTATCAGGGCAACATTGCCCGTGAGCGCAACTACACCGATTACATCGATCTGGATTACCAATACGGCTCAGTAATCGGAAACCGCCCGATCAGTGACCGTCCGCAAGTACCCAAACCACCTTATTCCGTCGGACATGGTGACCAACACCTCTCGTCACGCACGCAATCCGATAATGTGCTGATTGGCGACGTGATTACATTCAACGAGCAGTGGTCGTCCGTACTGGGCGTAACGCGTACGCGCATCAAGACATTCAGCGATAATTTCGTGTGGGTCGAAGCGTTCCCCACGTTCCCACCTGAGATCGAGAACTACAGCAAGAGCAAAACCTCTCCCAATATCTCCCTGATCTATAAACCGCAACCCTGGATCACCACGTATGCGACTTATATTGAAGGTCTGCAAGCAGGCGGTATTGCTCCGAGTGGATCGATCAATGCGGGCCAGGTTCTGTCACCCGCGGTCAGTGAACAATATGAGGTCGGGGTGAAGGCCACACTGGGAGAAACACTCCTGACAGCCGCCCTTTTCAACATTGAAAAGCCAAACAGCTTCACCAACGACCAAAACGTTTATGTCCAAGACGGCAAACAGGAAAACACCGGCCTGGAGCTCGGCCTGACCGGCAAGGTGACGCCAGATTTGACCCTGGTAGCCGGCCTGACATTGCTGGATCCAGAAGTGAAGAAAACAGCCTCCGCCGCTACCGATGGCAAGAAACCGGTGGGTGTCGCATCGCAATTGGCCAAACTCTATGGCGAATACGAAATCGGCGCAGTGCCTGGGCTGGCCCTGACTGGCGGTGCCTACTACACAGGCAAGCAATACGCCGATGAGGCCAACCAGCACAGCCTGCCGTCGTTCACCACCTTCGATGCCGGCGCTCGCTACCGCGTCCCAGTGGCTGACAACAGCCTGACCTTGCGCGCCAACGTCAGCAACCTGACGGACAAGGACTACTGGCTGAGCCGCCATTATCTCGGTGCACCGCGCACCCTGTCCTTCTCGGCACAGTTGGAGTTCTAAGTCAGCGTAGTACCCGATCCTCATGTCCGGCTCGCACGGACATGAGGATCACCTAGCCTTCCATGCGCAGATTCAACTCCACCATCAGGTCATCGGCCAGGGTCTCCAGGGACGTCTGCAGCACGCTCAGCGCCAGCCCCTCGGGTACCGCCAGTTGGGCCTCGGCATGGAACAGCGGCTCGCCGCTCATCGGTGCCGGGGTCACTTCGGTGTTCAGGTTCTCCAGATTCACCCCGTGCTCGGCGAGCAGGCGGCTGATATCGCGCACGATGCCCGGGCGGTCGTTGCCGAGCAGATCCAGGTGAATCGACTTCCAGGTACAGGATGGCTCGCTGCCGGCCGGCGCCAGCAGGACGCGGATGCCATGGGCGCTGAGCCCCTGCAGCGCTTCGACCAGTTCGCCGTGGGACTGCGGCGGCACATCCACCCGCAGGATGCCGGCGAACTGTCCGGCCATGCGTGACATGCGGCTTTCCAGCCAGTTGCCGCCGTGGCTGGCGACACACTGGGCGACACGCTCGACCAGACCGGGTTGGTCCTGGGCGATGACGCTCAGTATCAGGTGATCCATGTTGGCTTCCTCGTGCAAGGGCGGCTCAGCTCAGATCGAGCCAGTACCGATGAAAGACCGCGTCACGGACTTGAGCGCGACGCTCGTATGGCGATTGTGCCGCCAGGTCGGTCTTCGCCGTTTCCAGCTGCGGGCCAGGGCATTCGGGTCACCGGGATCGACAGGCCAGGCGGGGCGGACGGACAGGGCCGAACGCCTCAGGGAACAGCTGCAGTATAGGCAGCCAGCGCTATGGCGTCGCACAAGGCAAGCGATGCAGAGGCTGCCTGAGCCTGCCCGCACTCGATGAAAAGCGCTGGAGGCTGGAAAGCTGGACGAGAAACCGCTGTTTCGCGTCGTGCTCGAGCCGCTTTTCGTTCAGCCTCCAGCTTTCCAGCGCTGTTTCCGGCTCGGGCTCCTGCTTCGCTCTACCTCCTGCATCCATGCAGTCGCCGGCTCTTCGAGCGCATAGCGCGATTGCCCGGTTGCCCGAGCGCATGCACGCTGTTTTTCCCGCGACGTTCATGTAGTATTCGAAAAATATCACTACAAGATTTCCAACCCCGTCCCGCCGGCCGTGGAAAGCCCCGCTCACGAAGCACCTCCCGGTATTGCCGCATCACCCGGATCGGCCGCCAACAGCGGCCCTGGCAATGGCATGCCGGCGCAGTAAAGGGGTTTACCAGCCGGCAAAGCGGCTATACGAGTGCAGCGAAGCAGAGAGGCGAGTAATGACTGAACGTGTTCAAGTCGGTGGCCTGCAGGTCGCCAAGGTACTGTTCGACTTCGTCAACGACGAGGCCATTCCGGGTAGCGGCGTCAGCGCCGAGGCTTTCTGGGCCGGCGCCGCCGCGCTGTTCGCGGATCTGGCGCCGAAGAACCGCGCGCTGCTCGACAAACGCGATCGGCTGCAGGCGCAGATCGACGACTGGCACCGTGCCCGTGCCGGCCAGCCCCATGACGCGGCGGCCTACAAGGCCTTCCTCGAGGAGATCGGTTACCTGCTGCCGCCGCCCGCGGACTTCCAGGCGGCGACCCGCAACGTCGACGACGAGATCGCGCGCCTGGCCGGCCCGCAACTGGTGGTGCCGGTGATGAACGCCCGCTTCGCCCTGAACGCCTCCAACGCCCGCTGGGGCTCGCTGTACGATGCCCTGTACGGCACCGACGTGATCAGCGAAGAAGGGGGCGCCGAGAAAGGCAAGGGCTACAACCGGGTACGCGGCGACAAGGTCATCGCCTTCGCCCGCGCCTTTCTCGACGAAGCCGCGCCGCTGGCCAGCGGCTCCCATGCCGACGCCAGCGCCTACCGCATCGAAGGCGGCAAGCTGCTGGTCAGCCTCGGCAACGGCGAGCTCACCGGCCTGCGTGAGGCCACGCAACTGGTCGGTTTCCAGGGCGAGGCCGGCGCGCCGATCGCCGTGCTGCTGCAACACAACGGCCTGCACGTGGAAATCCAGATCGATGCCAGCAGCCCGATCGGCAGCACCGACGCGGCCGGGGTCAAGGATCTGCTGCTGGAGGCGGCGCTGACCACCATCATGGATTGCGAAGACTCGGTGGCCGCCGTCGATGCCGACGACAAGACCCTGGTCTACCGCAACTGGCTGGGCCTGATGAAGGGCGATCTGGCCGAGCAGGTGAGCAAGGGCGGCAGCAGCTTCACCCGCACCATGAACCCGGACCGGGTGTACACCCGTCCCGACGGCGGCGAGCTGACCCTGCACGGGCGCAGCTTGCTGTTCGTGCGCAACGTCGGCCACCTGATGACCAACCCGGCGGTACTCGACGCCGCCGGCAACGAACTGCCCGAAGGCATCCTCGACGCCCTGTGCACCAGCCTCGCCGCGCTGCACGACCTCAATGGCAACACCAGCCGCGGCAATAGCCGCACCGGCTCGGTGTACATCGTCAAACCGAAGATGCACGGCCCGGAAGAAGTGGCCTTCACCAGCGAGCTGTTCGGCCGCGTCGAAGCGATCCTGGGCCTGGCGCCGAATACGCTCAAGGTCGGCATCATGGACGAGGAGCGGCGCACCACGGTCAACCTCAAGGCCTGCATCGAGGCGGCCCGCGAGCGCGTGGTGTTCATCAACACCGGCTTCCTCGACCGTACCGGCGACGAGATCCACACCTCCATGGAAGCCGGCGCCGTGGTGCGCAAGGCGGCGATGAAGAGCGAGACCTGGATCGGCGCCTACGAGAACAACAACGTCGATATCGGCCTGGCCACCGGCCTGCCGGGCCGCGCCCAGATCGGCAAGGGCATGTGGGCCATGCCCGACCTGATGGCGGCGATGCTCGAGCAGAAGATCGGCCATCCGCTATCCGGCGCCAACACCGCCTGGGTGCCCTCGCCGACCGCCGCCACCCTGCACGCCCTGCACTACCACAAGGTCGACGTGTTCGCCCGCCAGGCCGAACTGGCCAAGCGCACGCCCGCGTCGCTGGATGACATCCTGACCATCCCGCTGGCCGCCGATACCAACTGGTCGGCCGAAGAGATCCGCAACGAACTGGACAACAACGCCCAGGGCATCCTCGGCTACGTGGTGCGCTGGATCGACCAGGGCGTCGGCTGCTCCAAGGTGCCGGACATCAACGATATCGGCCTGATGGAAGACCGCGCCACCCTGCGCATCTCCAGCCAGCTGCTGGCCAACTGGCTGCGCCATGGCATCGCCAGCGAAGCGCAGATCGTCGAGAGCCTCAAGCGCATGGCGCCGGTGGTGGACCGGCAGAATGCCGGCGACCCGCTGTACCGCCCGATGGCGCCGGACTTCGACGGCAATATCGCCTTCCAGGCCGCCCTGGAACTGGTGCTCGAGGGCAGCAGGCAACCCAACGGCTACACCGAACCGGTCTTGCACCGTCGGCGCCGCGAGCTGAAGGCCAGCCTGGCCCGTTAACATCCGCAAAATAAAGAAAGCCGCCGCAAGGCGGTTTTCTTTTGGCAAGTCGGAATAGGCGTAGGGTGGGTCAGCGACGCGATGCCTCGCACGTTCCCTCGGCGCGTCGCGTAACCCACCAGGCGATCGTCGGCATTACACCCAGGGAAATCGCCGCAGTGCCACCTATAACCGCTCCCGGGTATCGCTGCGCTCAACCCGGGCTACCAAGGCTGTCCGTAGCCTGCGGTTGAGCGCAGCGATACCCGGGGCTCCTATCCTGCCGGCTGCACCGCGATCCGGCGTTGCTGCCAGCGGTAGACGGAGAAACGCCTGGGCATCTCGTACAGCCAGTCGATCTTCAGCGCCTCGAGGAGCTTCGCCGCGATGATCGGCAACAGCACACCGGCCAGGCAACCGACGACGATGTGCAGGGTGTCGTCGTTGATCCCGAGGAACTTGCTGAGAATCACGCGCACGCCGCTGCCGGCCAGGATGTGCATCAGGAAGATCGGCATCGACAGCGCGCCCAGGGTCAGCACCCAGCCCAGCGGACGACGGGCCAGCACCATGCACAGGCTGACGCTGAACAGGATGCCGACCAGGGCCAGCAGCAGCGACGCCGCCCCACGGTCGGCGTAGGTCAGCCCGAGGGGGCCGTGGAACAGGTACTGCAGGACGACGAACGCCAGGCCACTGCCGAGCAGCACCGCCGAAGCGCTCGACTCGATGCCGTCACGGATGTGGTTGAACCAGATGCCCAGGGCGAAGAACACGAAATTCTGCGCCAGGAATACCAGCGCGGCGACCTTGGGCGTCCACTGCTGCAGCAGGTAGAACAGCGCACTGAGCAGCAGCAACGGCAGGAAGGCCCGCGGCGAGAACCAGCGGTACAGCAGGATCGCCAGACAGAACGCGGCGAACAGCGCATAGAGGAACCAGAACTGCGCCCGTGGCGACCACAGCAGCGCCAGTACCTCGCCGATACCCACGCCACCGTTGGTATAGCGCGCCAGCAGCACTTCGATGCCGCCCTGCAACAGCGACCAGAGCACGAAGGGGTAGAAGATGGTATCGATCTTGTTGCAGAACAAACCGCCGCTGCCGCGATTGTTCAGCGAATGCCAGAAGAACAGCCCGGACAGGAAGAAGAACAGCGGCATGTGGAAGGTGTAGATGATGCTGTCCACCAGCCAGTGGAAATCCACGTTCTCGGTGATGATGCCGCCGTTGAGCAAGCCACGCACCACATGGCCATAGACCACCAGCAGGATGCCGATGGCCTTGGCGTAATCCACCCAGAGATTGCGATTCGTCATGCATGCATCCTTGAGGAAGTGTGCGGACGGGGTACGCCCGCTGCATGGGCCTGCTGCCGTGTCGGCACAGGCCCGCGTTGCTCAGAGGTCAACAGACCCCTGGCCCTCGACTCAGGTTCCCGGGCCGATGCTGGTGCAGTTGCCGCCCCCCAGGTACTTCTGCAGCACGGCCCACTGCGGCCTGTCCACGCCCTTGACCGGTTCCACCGAGAGCTTGTGGTTGCCCCACGATGGCCCCGCCGCCCAGTAGGTGAAGGGAATGCAGTGTTTCTGCAGATAGGCGAGCACGTTGTCCAGCGCCACCAGGCCGGGGGCGTCATCGGCGGGCACGCCGAATTCGCCGATATGGCCCTTCTTGTTGTGCTCGATCAACCAGTTCACGAACGGCTCGATGCGCTTGACCCCGATCATCGGGTCCAGATTGCTGGCCAGCGCCTGTTTGTAGCTGCCGCTGCCATCGGGATCGATGTACATGTGCGCGGAGTAGACGATATTGTCCGCCGGGTCCTGCAGGTCGAGCAGCGCATCGTTGAGTTTCGGCCAGCGCAGCGCCGAGGAATACTCGGCGCCCTCGACGTAGACCGCATTGCGCGAATCGTGCTTACGCACACCGTCGATGCCGGCCTGAGCCACGGCGGGCCAGTATTGGTTGGCGGCGCCGTAAGGCTCGTTCATCAGGTCATAGGCATAGATCGCAGGGTTGTCGCCCCAACGCTCGGCGATACGCTCCATCAGGTTGCGGTAGGCCGAGATCGGCACCTCCTCGGTGCCGATCACCTTGCCGTAGTAGCGCCCGTAGTTATGCACATCGAGCATCACCTCGATGCCGTTCTGGTGCGCCTCGGTCAGGGTCTTGTCGATCAGCCTGGCGTAGCTCTCGTCGAACTCGCCATTGGCCTTGGGCTGCAGGCGTTCCCACTGGATGGAGAAGCGTACCCAGCTGATACCTTTCTGCTGCCACTTTTCGTAATAACCCTTGGGCGGGAAGAAGAAATTGGTGCCGTGCTTGCCGGGAATGTGCGAACTGGCGAAGGCGGCCCCGGCGACGTTGAGGCCGATCAGCTCGACGGGTTTCTGTTGTGCACTGACGCTGCTGCTCAGGACGATGCCCGCGCAAAGCGCCAGTACGCTGCGAAAGATGATGGCGCTCATGAGGCGCTCCTCCCAATGGCCGGAAATCGAAAGCGAGGCCGGGCTCGCAAAAACCGTGTTGCAGACACATGAGGACGCCAAACGGCGGCAGAGGTTCACGACTGCCGGCAGATTAGACACGCGGACGAAGCAATGGCGATGGCCCGGACACGCGGGACGAGCGCAAGGCCACCAGGCCGGCAAGCGCGAACGCGGCATGCCGTAAACGCGAACACCCGCCCGGAAGCTAGACTTACGTCCTATGTCGATCGGCGCTGGCCGCGGCCACCATGTCGTCCATCACCAGAACGGGGAGCCGAGTCATGAGCAAAGCGGACGCCTTCGCCCAGGCCGGCAAGACCGCGGTGCGGCAGAACATCCACGGCACCCTGGCGTTCCTGCAGAAATTTCCGCCCTTCAACCAGATGGACACGGCGCACCTGGCCTATCTGGTGGAACACTGCCAGCTGCGCTTCTATGGCGAAGGCGACACTATCGTCCAGCCCGACGATGGCCCGGTGCAGCACGTCTACATCGTCAAGCAGGGCCGGGTGCACGGGCAGCGGCCGCATTCGGCGCGGCGCGGCGACGAAACCACCTTCGAGATCAGCACCGGCGAGTGCTTTCCCATGGCCGCCCTGATCGGCGAACGGGCGACGCGAACCGCGCACCTGGCGGCCGAAGACACCTTCTGCCTGCTGCTGGACAAGAGCGCTTTCGTCAAACTGTTCTCGCTGTCGGCGCCCTTGCGCGATTTCGCCCTGCGCGGCGTCAGCAGCCTGCTCGACCAGGTCAACCAGCAGGTGCAGATGCGCGCCGTGGAAACCCTCGGCTCGCAGTATTCGCTGGACACCCGCCTGGGCGAACTGGCCATGCGCCAACCGATCGCCTGCGCAGCGGACACGCCCCTGCGCGAAGCGGTCAAACGGATGCACGAGCAGCAGGTCGGCAGTATCGTCATCGTCGATCCGGACCTGCGCCCGCTGGGCATCTTCACCCTGCGCGACCTGCGCCGGGCGGTGGCCGACGGCAGTTCCCTGGAGCAGCCGATCAGCGGCCTGATGACCCGGGCGCCGTTCCACCTGCCACCCGGCGCCAGCGCCTTCGATGCCGCCATCGCCATGACCGAGCGGCACATCGCCCATGTCTGCCTGGTGGAACAGGGCCGGCTGTGCGGCGTGGTCTCGGAGCGCGACCTGTTCTCCCTGCAACGCGTCGACCTGGTCCACCTGGCGCGCACCATCCGCCACGCCGGGCGCGTGGACAGCCTGGCAGCGCTGCGCGACGACGTGCGCCAACTGGTCGACCGCATGCTCGCCCACGGCGCCAGCTCGACGCAGATCACCCACATCATCACCCTGCTCAACGACCATACCGTATGCCGGGTGATCGAGCTGACCCTCGAAGACATGGGCGATCCGGGCGTGCCCTTCACCTGGCTGTGCTTCGGCAGCGAAGGGCGCCGCGAACAGACCCTGCATACCGACCAGGACAACGGCATCCTCTTCGAGGCCGAAGATGGCGCCGCCGCCGCGGCAATCCGCGGACGCCTGCTGCCACTGGCCGCGGAGATCAACCAGCGCCTGGCGCGCTGCGGCTTCAGCCTGTGCCAGGGCAATATCATGGCCGGCAACCCGCAGCTGTGCCTGTCGCGCCAGGAATGGTCGCGGCGTTTCGCCGGTTTCGTGCGCGAAGCCTCGCCGGAGAACCTGCTGGCCTCGACCATCTATTTCGACCTGCGCGTGGTCTGGGGCGAGGTGCAGGGCTGTGAGCAACTGCGCGAGGAACTGCTCGCACAGATCGCCGACAACCGCCTGTTCCAGCGCATGCTGGCCGACAACGCGCTGCGCCAGCGCCCGCCGGTCGGGCGCTTCCGTGACTTCGTGGTGGCCCGCAAGGGCGCCGAGAAGGACACCCTCGACCTCAAGGTGCAGGGCCTGACGCCCTTCGTCGACGGTGCCCGCCTGCTGGCGCTGGCCAATGGCATCAAGGCCTGCAACACCCTGCAACGGCTGCGCGAACTGATCACCGGCGGGATTATCGACGCCCAGGACGGCGCCGCCTTCGAAGAGGCCTACCACTTCATCCAGCAGACCCGCATGCAGCAGCACCAGTTGCAGGCGCGCCAGGGTCTGCCCTACTCCAACCGCATCGACCCGGACAGCCTCAACCAGCTGGATCGACGCATCCTGCGCGAAGCCTTGCGTCAGGCCCAGCGCCTGCAAAGCAGCCTGACGCTACGCTATCAACTATGAATGCCCTGCGCTGGCTGACCGGCCGCCCCTCACCCCTGCCCCCCGAACGACAGCGCCGCTGCGACGCGCTGCCCGTACCTGCCACCCTCGACGACACGCCCCTGGCACGCCAGCGCCTGGTGGTGCTCGACCTGGAGACCAGCGGCCTGGATCTCAAACGCGACCAGGTGCTGTCGATCGGCGCCGTGGTGATCGACGACGGCGCCATCCAGCTCGGCCAGCAGTTCGAGTGCACCCTGCAGCGCGAGGATCACCGGGTCAGCGCCAGCGTGCTGATCCACGGCCTGGCCCCCAGCGACATCGCCGCCGGCATCGAGCCGGCCGAAGCGCTGCTGGCCTTCATGGAATTTCTCGGCGACAGTCCGCTGCTGGCTTTCCATGCCGGCTTCGACCAGCGCATGCTCGCCCGCGCCCTCAAGGAAACCCTGGGGCTGCGCCTGCGCCACACCTTCCTCGACGTCGCCGAACTGGCGCCCATGCTCTGCCCGCAGGCCGGGATACGCCAGGGCGGGTTGGACGACTGGACGCGTCACTTCGGCCTGCAGGTGCACCAGCGCCACCATGCCAGCGCCGATGCCCTGGTCACCGCGGAACTGGCGCTGATCCTGTTCAGTCGCGCACGCAGGCAGCAGCTCGACAGCCTCGAGGCCCTGCAACAGCGCCTGGCCGGCTGGCGCCGCCGGCAGCAGGCACCGTCGCTGTGAACAGTGCCGCTCTGTAACGGCTGCGCTTGCCATCACGCCTTTACCTGATGCACCGCAGCGAGCAGGCTTTGCCCACATGCGCAACCACCGTGCTCAGCAGCCACCCATCTTGGTTAAGCTGCGGCATATGTTGCACAACTGCGCGCGTACCTGTGCAGATCAGGCCACCAAGGATCGATCATGGCAGTCTTCACTTTTCTCCAGGAACACGACCCGGTATTCGTGCAACTGGCGAGCACCGCCGAGCGGGTATTCGCCAGCGATCCCAACACCACGTTGATCAAGCTACGCCAGCTCGGCGAAGCCCTGGCCCAGGATCTGGCCGGCCGTGCCGGCATCGAATTCGATGCCACGACGACCCAATCCGACCTGCTCTACAAGCTCGGCCGAGAGATCCAGCGGGATCAGAACATCCGCAGCCAAGCGAATTGACAGCCGCCATGCAGCAACGCTTAAACTGTCCTCAGTCCCAGGACAAAGGACAGTCGCTAATCGAGGCCGCCATGAAGAGTCAAGACGTTCTGCTGCTGATCAAGTTGATCTGCCTTGAGCAACGCGAGCGCCTGCAGCGACGGCTCGACAACGAAACGGCAGCGCTGATCGAACGCAGCGATATCGACCAACCCGGCCAATGGCAAGGCTGGGAAGATCAGTCTGAACAAGATCCCCCTGTTCATCACGACAGCTACTCCGTTCGGGCCCTGCAAGCCTCACTCGGTATAAGCAAAACCGAAATTGCCGCTGCACTGAAACGCTGCCAGCAAATCGGGCTGTTGCGCCTGGACCCGAACACCCAGTTGCCGCGGGTCAACAGCAAAGCGTTACTGGGCTTCATCGAACATGGCTTGCGCTACGTCTTCCCGGTCAAGCCGGCAGAAATCGTGCGCGGCATTCCTACAGGCTTTTCCGCCCCCGCTCTGCAAAACAAGTTGATGAGCGGCGGCGACCTTATCCATGTCTGGCCTGACGCTTACGGTAATCGCAAGGGGCAATCCATCACCCCCCTGTTCAGGACAGTGCCAGGTGCGGTCAAGAAAGACCCACGCCTGTACGAATACCTGGCCCTCATCGATGCAATCCGCCTGGGTAATGCCAGGGAAGCCAACCTCGCCAACGAGATTCTGCGCGACAAGGTTCTGCAAGCATGAGCCACATACACAACATTGAAATGCTCGAAGTCGTCGCCCAAGCACTCGGCCAAGACCTTTGCCAGGAGGTCGCGTTCGTGGGCGGCTGTATCACGGCCTTGCTGCTGACCGACGAGCTCAGCCGGGAAGAAGTGCGCTACACCGACGACGTCGACCTGGTCATCCATCTGGCCGGCTATGTCCAATGGCAAAAGCTGGTCGAACGATTGCGACAGAAGGGCTTCAAGCAGTCGTCACAGGACGAGGTCATCTGCCGCATGCGCCTGGGCGAGTTGAAGGTCGACTTCATGCCCGCAGACGACGAAACCGCCAACCTGCTGGGCTGCAATAACCGTTGGTTCGAGGATGGCCTGGCCAACGCGCAGTGGCATGAATTGCCGAGCGGCTGCCGCATCCGCCTGTTCACCCCGCCCTACTTTCTCGGCAGCAAACTGGAAGCCTATGCCGGGCGCGGCGCGCAGACCCCATTGGGCAGCCAGGATCTCGAGGACATGCTCAACCTGGTTAACGGCCGCGAAGAACTGCAGCGGGAAGTCGACGCCGCAGCCCCCGAACTACGCGCCTATCTGGCCCACACACTGACCGCACTGCTGGACAATAACGAGTTCGGCTACCTGGTACAGGACGCCGCCCGTGGCGACAGCGAGCGCGAGCAGATCATCTGGCAGCGACTACGCCACATCGCCCAGGTAGTTGCCTGAATGCGCGCGACCGTGCAATGGCATACCCAGGCCGGCTCCATAACAGCCGACAGCCGGGGCACCTTCGCCCATGTCGAGCAAGCACATGCCAGCCTCTACCTGATTGCCGATGGCAGTAGCAGCCCCCACTCAGCGGAGAACTGGGCAACGCCCTGCTTGCCCGGCTCGCGCTCGATCTCAGTCACTTGCCAGCGGCTGAACCGAACCCTGCGCAACTGGCGGATCGCAACGCAATCGAAGCAGCCATCGCCGACTGGTGCGCAGATGCCAGGCAGAAACTGAAGGCGCCCATCGGCACCTGAACGACATAGGAAACGACCATGGCCATCCCCGACTTCCAATCCGTCATGCGCCCGGTTCTGGCCACGGTTGCCGATGGGCTACCGCTGAGCCTCAAGGCCCTGCGCGAGAGCGTTATCGAGCAGTTCCAGTTGAGCGAAGCCGAGCGCCACGAAATGCTGCCTTCGGGCCGGCAGACGGTGATCAACAACCGCATCGGCTGGGCGCGCACTTATCTGAACAAGGCGGGATTGTTGAGCATTCCGGGCAAGGGCCTCGTACAGATCACCGAGCGTGGCCGCGAAGCCTTGGCGAGCGGGCCACAGCGGATCACCGTCAGTTGGCTCAAGCAGTATCCGGAATTCAGTGCCTTTCACGGTGTACGCCCGGCGGGGGATGCGCCCTTGCCACAGGCCGAGCCGGCAGATGACATCACGCCTGACGAGCAATTGAACCTGGCCCATCAGGCCCTGCTGCAGTCGCTCGCCGATGAATTGCTCGCCCAGGTGCGCAACGCCTCGCCGAGCTTCTTCGAACAACTGGTGGTCGATCTGATGATCGCCATGGGCTACGGCGGCTCACGCAAGGAAGCCGGCCAGGCGACCCAGCAGACCAACGACGATGGCATCGATGGCATCATCAAGGAAGACAAGCTCGGCCTGGACGTGATCTACCTGCAGGCCAAGCGCTGGAGCAACACGGTGCATCGCCCGGAAATCGACAAGTTCATCGGCGCCCTGACCCGCCAACGCGCCCGCAAGGGTGTGTTCATCACCACCTCGGAGTTCTCCCCGGGAGCACGCGCAGCGGCGCAGAGCCTGGATATCAAGGTGGTGCTGATCGATGGCGTGGAACTGGCACGGCTGATGGTCGAAAACAACCTGGGCTGCAACGTGAAGCAGATCTACGAAATCAAGCAGATCGACTCGGATTACTTCACCGAAGACTGAGCCCGGTCGCTGCCACGCGCCATCTAGCCGATGCCGCCATCCCACGAATGAAGCTCGGCAGGCGCCGCTACAGATCCCGCATCAACAAGGCGTACTGCAGTTCCACCCCGGCCGGCAGCGGCAGGTACAGCACATGGCCGTCGCCCGGGGCCACCGGGACGTGCTGGCCCCGGGCGTTTTCCAGGTGCTCCAGGGTGAAGCGCAGGTTGCCTTGCGGGGTCATCAGCTCCAGGCCATCGCCGACGGCGAAGCGGTTCTTCACCCGCACTTCGGCCAGCTCCCCACGGCGCTCGCCGGTGAACTCGCCGACGAACTGCTGACGTTCCGACAGCGAGCTGCCGTGCTGGTAGTTCTGGTATTCGTCGTGGACATGGCGGCGCAGGAAACCCTCGGTGTAGCCGCGGTGGGCCAGGGACTCCAGGCTGTCCATCAGCGAGCGGTCGAAGGGCCGGCCGGCCACCGCGTCGTCGATCGCCTGGCGGTAGACCTGGGCGGTGCGCGCACAGTAGTAGTGGGACTTGGTGCGTCCCTCGATCTTCAGCGAATGCACGCCCAGGCGCACCAGTTGCTCGACGTGCTGCACCGCGCGCAGATCCCGCGAGTTCATGATGTAGGTGCCGTGTTCATCCTCGAACACCGGCATCTGCTGTCCGGCCTCGATGCCGTCTTCGAGCACGAACACCCGCTCGCTCGGCGCGCCGATGCCCAGGGTCGGCTCGACCTGACGGACGATCTCGCCCAGTTCGTTCTCGCTGGCGGCCTTGACGTCGTACTGCCAGCGACAGGCATTGGTGCAGGCGCCCTGGTTGGGGTCACGGCGGTTGAGGTAGCCCGACAGCAGGCAACGCCCGGAGTAGGCCATGCACAGCGCACCGTGGACGAACACTTCCAGCTCCATGGCCGGCACCCGCTGGCGGATTTCCTCGATCTCGCCCAGCGCCAGTTCGCGCGACAGGATCACCCGCTGCAAGCCCTGGCTCTGCCAGAACGCCACGCTGGCCCAGTTCACCGCATTGGCCTGCACCGACAGGTGAATGGGCATCCGCGGGTGTTGCTCGCGCACCAGCATGATCAGCCCCGGATCGGACATGATCAGGGCATCGGGAGCCATCTCGATCACCGGCTGCAGATCGTCGAGGAAAGTCTTCAGCTTGGCGTTGTGCGGCGCGATGTTGACCACCACGTAGAAGCGCTTGCCCTGGGCATGGGCCTCGGCGATGCCCTGGGCCAGGTGCGCGTGATCGAACTCGTTGTTGCGCACCCGCAGGCTGTAGCGCGGCTGGCCGGCATACACCGCGTCGGCGCCATAGGCGAAGGCGTAGCGCATGTTCTTCAGGCTGCCGGCCGGCGACAGCAGTTCGGGGCTAAAGGGCGGGATGGACATGACGTCGCGGGCTCACGGATGACGGGGCCGGCGATTCTAGAAGCAGCGGCGGCGACGGCCATTGATCTGCATCTATGCCGGCGCATCGCCGCCATGCCGCGACGGACAGGACGCGGCAGCCGGCAGCGGCGCCCGGGGCGCGGTCATGAACAGCAGCGCGATGCGCCGCGCCAGCAACTGGCCGACACGGGCATCCTCGCGCAGGCCGATGCGCCCGCTCATCGCCGGTACCAGAGGCGGAAGAACCCCAGGGCCAGCAGCAGGGCGATCTGCGCCAGGGCCACGCACAGTTGCAGGAAGGATTGCACGGCGTGGTTGGCGGCCGCATCGCCCACCCCGGTCAAGCCATCCCAGAACGACCCGGGCAACAGCAGCAGGCTCAGTTGGGCGAACGGCTTGCCGCTGAGCAGCAGCAGGTCGATCCAGTCGAAGCGGCCGACGAACATCAGGCCGATCAGCAGCACCGCGGCGAGGCACAGGCCGAGGGCGAAGCAGGCGGAAAATTGCAGGCATGCGCGCATGGTCGAATCTCCATGGGCGCGGCCAGACCAGGCCGCGCCGGTCAGTCGTCAGGGGTGGGTGGCCGGTTCGCTGGCGGGGCTCTTGCCGACCCCGTACCAGTCCAGCTTGCGGGTCAGCAGCATGATGCAGCCCAGTACGGCGAAGACCAGCAGCGAACCCATCAGCAGGGCGTAGTCCTCGGCGCCGAGCAGGCCGTAGAGCAGCCCGTACAGGGTCGCCAGGAGCGCGCCGAAGGCCATGCCGCGCGACCAGCTGCGTAATACGCTGCTGACATAGAAGCCGTTCAGCGCGACGCAGCCGAGGGCCGACAAGCCGTAGGCCAGGGCGAAGCCCAGGTGCTCGGACAGCGACAACAGCAGCAGGTAGAACAGCGCCAGCGACAGCCCGACCAGGGCGTACTGCACCGGGTGCACGGCCAGGCGCTTGAGCACCTCGAAGAGAAAGAACACGGCGAAGGTCAGGGTGATGAACAGCAGCGCGTACTTGATCGCCCGATCGGCCTTGAGGTACTGATCCACCGGATCGATGAAACTCACGCCGAACACACGGCTCTGGAAGGCGCCACAGGAGCCGTTCACGCAGGCGTTCAGGGCCTCTTCCATGTCGGTGGCGAAGAAGCTGGTCTGCCAGCGGGCCGTGAAACCCTGCCCGCTCACCTCGCGCTGGGTGGGCAGGTAGTCGCCGATGAAGCTGGGATGCGGCCAGTCGGAACGCAGCTCGACCTGGCTGTCGCGGCCGACCGGGGTGATGCTCAGTTGCTCGGTGCCCTGCAGGTTGAGCTCGAAGGCGAACGCCAGCGCCTGCTCCTGGCCGGCATCCAGTTCAGGCAGCGGCACGTGCACACCGGCGCCGAGCGCATCGCTGCCGGTGCCCGGCTGGAAATTCAGCAGGGTGTCGTTGAGGCGCAGCTTGAGATCGTTGCCGATGCCGCGCACATCGCTGATACCCACGGCGATGAAGGCCTGGTCGAACTGGTAATGCTCGATGTCGTCGCCGAGGCCGTACTGGGCCGGCACGTTGAACTGCCCGCTGATACGGTTTTCGCTGTGATACAGGCGCGCCTGGTAGATACCGCGATAGCGCAGCTCGGTGCGTACATCGCCATTCAGGACGAAACGATCCGGCAGGAAGTACAGGCGCCCGCGCTCCGTGCCTTCCTCCAGGTAACGCTCACTGGAGCCGGCCACGCTCTTCCACTGCCGGACTGTCTTGCGGTAGGGCACGATCAGAATCGGTCCGCTGAGCTGCTGGCGATAGCTGGCGCTGCGGGCGATGTCCTGCAGCACCTGGTCGCGCTGCCGCTGGCGCTCGCCGACCAGACCGTCGATCAGCAGCAGGGGAATCATCAGCAACAGGATCAACAGGGCGATGGTGCCCAGTTTCAGGGTCAGGCTTCGGTTCATGGCGCAGCTCTCCGTGCGGTTTCGATGCACGGAGTCTGGCCACGCCCTGTGGAGGCCGCGTGGAGCCTGGATGGAGATCCTGTGGAGATTGTGGGGAAACAGCCAGCGGATGCGCAGGGTGGCGCGAGGCGGATGAAAAGCGCGGCCCCTGGCGCGTCCGGGCTGACGCGCGCTGGGCCATTGCCGGGTCTTATTCGCCGCGGATGTACTGCTCCAGGTGCTGGATCAGGTTTTCCTGCTCGCTGATGATCTCCTTGACCAGGTCACCGATGGACAGCAGGCCGATCACCTGCCCGTCTTCCACCACGGGCAGGTGGCGCAGGCGGCCGCTGGTCATCAGCTCCATGCAGCGCCGGCTGTCTTCCTTCGGCTCCACGGTGACGACCTTGGCGGTCATGATATCGCCCACCGTCAGCGCCGCGGCCGAACGCTCCAGCACGGCGATCTTGCGCACGTAGTCGCGCTCGCTGACGATGCCGGCCAGGCGCCTGCCGTCGAGCACCACCAGCGCGCCGATGCCTTTCTCGGCCATCAGCTTCACCGCATCGAACACCGAGGTGGAGGGAGTAACGCTGTAAACATCGGTGTAGGACTTGCCCTTGAGCACATCGGCCACGGTCTTTTTCATGCGCGTTCTCCCTGTACCGGTCGATTGGCGATCAGCTCAGCATAGCCAAACTCTCGACATCCGCATCATGGGCCGAGCCAGGTGGTTGCCGCGGCATGCGTAGCGCTCGGGTGCGCGCGTCAACGCGGAAAACTCAGGCAGACCTCGACGCCGCCCTCGACGTTGCCGATCCGCAGCTCAGCGCCGTGCAGGTCGACCACCTCCTGGACGAAGTTCAGCCCCAGGCCGGTACTCTTGCGCCCACCCTGCGGTCGCGCCAGGGAATAGAAACGCTCGGTCAGGCGCGGCAACGCATAGTCGGGAATCGCCTCGCCCTGGTTGAACAGGCGCAATTGCAGCATCTCGCCCTGCACGCCCATGGAGAAGCGGATCACGCCACCCGGCGGGGTGAAGTCCAGCGCGTTATCGAGCAGGTTGGCCAGGGTCTGGCGCAGCAGGAAGCGCTCGCCGAGCAGCACCTGGTCCTCGCCAACCAGGTTATCCACACGCAATCCGGCACGCTCGATGCGCGCCATCTGCGCCAGCACCAGGCTGTCGATCAAGGCACGCATCGGCACGGCCACGCGCTCTTCCAGGCCCTGGCGCTGCTCCACCTGGGCCAGGTGCAAGAGGCGCTCGACCAGGTTCTGCAGGCGCGCGCCTTCCTCGCCGATATTGGCCACGAAACGCTGGCGCTGCTCGTCGGGCATATCGCCCTCGAGCAACTCCGCCGCGCCGCGAATGGCCGCCAGCGGGCTCTTCAGTTCGTGGGTCAGGGTGTGCACGTAGCGTTCGACGTAGGCCTTGCCCTCGAGTTCGGTGCGCATCCGCTCCACCGCCTGAGCCAGTTGCCCGAGCTCGCCCCCGCGCACATTGGGCAGCTCGGCGCGGCGCCCCTCGCTGACCGCCTGGGCGTAACGGGTCAGGCGCCGCAGCGAGCCGCTCAACCACCAACTGAGCAAACCGCCGACCAGCAGCCCGAGGCCGATCAGCCCGGCGCCGAGCCAGCCCAGGCGCCGCTGGGAGCGCTCGATGTAAGGCTGCAGGGTGCGGTTGGGCTTGGCCACCGAGACCACGCCGATAATCTCGCCGGCCTCGACGATGGGCGCGGCCACGTACATCACCGAGGAATCCGGGTCGCTGGCATCCTCGCGGGTCGAACGTACGCCGTAGCGACCGCGCAGGGTCAGGTACACGTCGTTCCAGCGCGAATAATCCTGCCCCACCGCCAGGCCGCTGGAGTCGAGCAGCACGATGCCCCGGGCGTCGGTGACATAGATGCGGTGATTGACCTGGGTCTTGGGCACGCCCCAGATCTGCGCCTGGGGCTCGCGCCGGCCATAGGCCTTGAGCAGTTCGGGCAGCTCGCCCTGGGTCAGGCGCCCCGACTTGACCTCGTCACGCAGGATCACCGCCAGCAGGTGGGCGGTATCGACCAGGGTCTCCTCGGTGGACTGGCGTACCCCGGGACGGATCTCATCCATCACCGTGCTGAGCACGAACCAGCCGGACAGGCCGACGAACAGGAAGTACGCCAGGAAGATGCGTACACCGAGGGGCATCAGCGTTCACTCCCCTGCGCCAGGATCGGCCTCTTGTTCCCGTCCACGGCGGCGCCCGCGCTCATTCCAGCCTCAGGCTGTAGCCCAGGCCGCGATGGGTCTGGATCGGCTCGGCCTGCGGGGCGACCTGGCGCAGCTTGGCGCGCAGGCTCTTGATGTGGCTGTCGATATTGCGCTCGTAACCGACATCGGCGGCCACGCCCAGGGCATCGAGCAGTTGCTCGCGGCTGAACACCCGCTCCGGCTGGCCCAGCAAGCATTGCAGCAACTGGAATTCCAGGCGGGTCAGGCTCAGGGCATGGCCGTGGTAATCGATACGCACCCGCTCGCTATCGATGCGGAACGGCCCATCGACCGCCTTCGCGGCGGCCTCTCGAGGGCCGACACGCTTGAGAATGGCCTTGACCCGCGCCGCCACTTCACGCGGGCTGAAGGGCTTGACCACGTAATCGTCGGCGCCGATCTCCAACCCCACCACCCGGTCGATCTCGTCATTGCGCGCAGTGAGAAAGATCACCGGCACCTCGGAGAAACGCCGCAGACGCTTGCAAGCCTCGAAGCCACTGATATCCGGCAGCCCCACGTCGAGGATGAGCAGGTCGAAGGCCTCGCGGGCCAGCAGCTCGAGCGCCTCCCCGGCCAGGGTCGACCAGCGCGTGGCGAAGCCCTCGGCCTGCAGGGCATAGACGAGGGTATCGGCAATCGCGGCTTCATCTTCGACGATCAGGATGGTCGCCATGGGGCATCCCTGCTGCTGCACTCTGGGTCGAGGAGCCTGCGACAGGGCAGGCATGACGTCAAGGGTGGCGCCGCCGATGCGGCGTCATGCAATTACCCACAGAACAGGTGGATGAAACTGTGGATAAGTCTGGTATGAAAGCGTCGGAAGCGCTGTTCGCCTGGCCTGCGGGCAAGCGTAGGTTTTTTGATCGGAGCCTTTTCCACAGCCGATAAATCGTCATAAGGCACTGTATTCAGTGCAGTTTCCCCATCAGGACCGCGCCGACTTCGGCGTGCGGAGGAGAGCCCCGGCGCTATGCACAAATAACGTGGAATAATCTGTGGATAAACCGGGGATGGCTGCCGCTGAAGCAGAGCCGCCGCGCCCTGCGTGGCGTCGTACATTTTATGAGCAGAAACGGGAAATAGACTTTTTCGGGAATGTCCAGATAGGCCGCTTCATGCCATACCGAGTCGCGGTCAGCAATCGCCGCGGGGTCGCGGCTCCTACACATGGGCGGTTGCCACCGATCCGTAGGAGCCCCGACCTCGGGGCGATGCGATAGCAGCCATTGCGCTGAGACAGGTTCTTTCACGTGAAAAACGATCGGCCCCACCAGCCCAGTGAAAAGGCTTCGGCGACTATGCACAATTACCGTGGAAGATACTGTGGATAAGCTCGGGATGAAGCGCTGCCAGGCAGGCTCGACGGGGCCTGCAAAGGCCCGTACAGTTTTTGACCAGAGCGCTGAAAAAGCGCAGGACAAAGAATCCAACCCACTGTAATTGCTGGTTTTTATCGAAGAGTACCCACGGGCAGCGACGCATGCGGATGTTCGCTCGAAGCATGCACAATTTGCGTGGACGAACCTGTGGACAACGCGGGGATGACACGGCGCAGGCCACGGCTGGCGCGGCCTGCGCCAAGGCGTACGTTTTCTGATCGATCCCCGCTCGACAGCCTCTATTGCAGGCGGAAACGCCCGGTATTCTGTGCCAGTCGTTCACTGCCCTGGCGCAACTGATCCGCTGCCGTATTGACCATGCGCGCACCCGCCAGCAAGGCACTGGCGGCCTGGTCGACCTGCTGGATATTGTCGCTGACCTCGTCGGCCGTCGCCGCCTGCTGTTCCGCGGCGGTGGCGATCTGCGCCAGCCGGTCGCTGACCCGCTGCACCGACTCGACGATGCCATCGAGGTCTTCGCTCATGGCCAGGACATTGCCGACATCGCCTTCGGCCTGGGTGACCGCCTGCTCCATTTCGCTGACCGACTGGCCGGCCACCCTGTGCAGGTCGGCCACGGTCTGGGCGATTTCCGCGGTGGAATTCTGCGTACGCTGCGACAGCGAGCGCACCTCATCGGCCACCACGGCGAAGCCGCGTCCCTGTTCGCCGGCCCGCGCCGCCTCGATGGCCGCGTTGAGCGCCAGCAGGTTGGTCTGCTCGGCGATGCCCTTGATCACGTCGACCACACGGGTGATCTGCTCGGTCTGCTGGCGCAGTTGCTGCAACGTGGCGGCGCTGCCGGTCAGGCGCTTGCTCAGCTCGCGCATGCTGGCGCTGGTACGGGTGCTGCGCTGGTTGCTCTGGTTGGCGATTTCACGCGTCTGCCCGGCCTCGACGGCAGCCTGCTCGCAGCTCTGCGCAACGCTCTGGGCGGTGGCCGCCATCTGCGTCGCGGCCGTGGCGATCTGGCTCATCTGCGCCTGCTGCTGCTCGACCGCGTCGAGCGACGTGTTGGCCTGGCTACCCAGCCCCTGCACGGTTTCGTCCAGGCTCCGGCTTTCCCGGCCGACGCCCTGCATCGAATCGCGCAGCTGCGCCACGGCCGTGTTCAAGGCCGCGGCGATGCTCGCCAGATCGTCCGCGCCATGCACCTGCATGCGCACTCGCAGGTCACCGTCACGCAGCCCTTCGGCGGCTTCGATGATGCCGGCCGTGCTGCGCCGGATGGAGGCGTTGAGGCACAGCAACAGGTACAGCGCCAGCAGCGTCAGGGCGCCGAAGATCAGGATGGTGCGCAGCATGTCGCGCTGCGCCTGCTGCCGGTAATCGCCGAGGCTGGCGGTGAACTGCTCGAACACCGCCTCGCGCAGGCCGAGCAGGTGGCCCTGCAGGGTTTCGACACGCTGCACGAATTGCGCGGGCTGCAACACCATCGGGCTGGCCTCGAACATGTCGCGGTCGATCTCGCCGAAGAACTGCTGCAGCCCCTGCTCGGCCTCGACGAACGGCGCCTGCAGCCTGACCATGCTGGCGGCCGACGCCTGTTCGAGGGTGGTACGGGTCTTGATCATCTGCGCCCCGGACAGCTCCAGCGAACGACGCAGGTCACGCACCAGCACCCGGTTCTGCAGGGTGAAGTGCTGCGCCACCAACGACCCGTAGCCCTGGCTGGCGAAATTGCCGAGGTTCTCCAGCAGACGCGGCAGGGTGAAGGTCAGTTGCTCCATCATCAGGTAGGTGTCGAGGTACGGGTCGAGGATCAGCCCGCTGTCGGTGGCCACCTGCTCGCGCAGTACCAACAGCAGGGACAGGGTCTTCTGGTAACGCTCCAGAGCGTCGAGCAGGGCCATCTTGCCCAGTATGGCCAGATCCAGCTCGCCACGCGAAGCCTGCAGGGCCTCCAGTTGCTGACGGGCCTGGGTACCCAGCGAAGGTTGCTGCAGACGCTCGGTAGCCGCTTCCAGCGCCTGGTCGAGACGCGGCGCGCGCTCGCGCAGCAGCGCTTCGGCAGCCGGGTCGTTGCCCTTCCAGCGCGCCAGCAGCAGGCGCTGCTCGAGCAGTTCCTGTTCCACCTGCGCCAGTGCGTGGATGCCTTGCATGCCATCGAGCTCGCGATCGAGCAGCTCGATCCTGGCCAGATTGCTGCTGGCGATCACCCACAGCGCATAGCCCAGGGGGGCGATGAACAGCACGAACAATAGCTGGAACTTGCGCGTGAAGCTGACACGCTCCAGCAGCCGAATACCCGGTTTGAGCAGTCCACTCATACAGCACCTCAAAAACGTTGAGCCACACGCATACTACGGTGTGGCATTACGCTATCGCCAAGCAAGAAACACGCCTGTGCCAGGCAGAGGGCTATGCAGGCCGTCGGCTTTATTCGCTCAGCACTGAGGCCTTGCCGCAGTATAGCGATTGGCCGGATCGATGGCCGCCTCCAGTTCACGCAGGGCACTGGCGCCGATCAGCAGCGGGTAATCGAAGTGGCTGCGGTCGGTCAGGTTGACCTCGATGGTACGCACCTCCTCGCCCAGGCAGATGTCCATGTCGACCACCGGACGCCTGGCGAAGGATGGCGCGTCCGAACCGCCCTCCTCGGCGCGATTCTTGATCTCGGTAATACGCGCCAGGGGCTTCTCGAAGACCTGCTCGTCGGCCTCCTCGATGGCCAGACGAAAACGCACCCAGTCCTCGCCATCGCGCTCGAAGTGTTCGATATCCCGCGCCGACAACGACGCGGTCATTGCCCCGGTATCCATCTTGGCCTTGAGCGTCTGACCAATCTGCGGCAGCCCGATGTATTCGTAACGGCCATAAAGCGTCGGTTGATTCGCCATCGCGGGCAGCGTAACGATAGCTGCCAGCAGGGCTAGAACGGTTTTCACGCCAGAACATCCTCATGCAGAAATAGTCAGCATTCGGACTGATCGCACCCCGGATGGTTCGACTCGGCAACGCAAGCGACAAGTACCCAGTTAGTTAAGCGTTTGGCCCGCAAAACGGCGGTTTGCCCAGACCCCGTAGGAGCCGCGACCCCGCGGCGATTGGTGGTCGTGACGCGCCTGTGGAATAGCCAGCATCGCATCGCGCCGAGGTCGACGCTCCTACACGGGCGGCGGTTTGCCGCTCTGCCATAGGCGCCCCCTCGGCGATTGATGGGTTTCACCCATCCTACGCGGATAGCTCGACTCCTTCGCAGCGGCAAGCCACAAGCGGCAAGCGGGCTCGGCGCTTGTAGCTTGTAGCTTGTAGCTTGTAGCTGGCGCAGCCTAAAGCACCTGGCGCAGGAACGCCTGTGCTCGTGGGTCCTTCGGCTGAGCGAAGAACTGCGCCGGCGGCGCATCCTCCAGCAGCTTGCCGTGATCGAAGAACAGCACGCGGTCGGCCACTTCCCGGGCGAAACCCATTTCGTGGGTCACGCAGACCATGGTCATGCCTTCCAGGGCCAGTTGCTTCATCACGTCGAGCACCTCGCCGACCATTTCCGGATCGAGGGCCGAGGTCGGCTCGTCGAACAGCATCACCTTGGGCTCCATGCACAGGGCCCGGGCGATGGCCACGCGCTGCTGCTGGCCGCCGGAGAGGCGCGACGGGAACTCGTCGACCTTCTGCCCGATACCGACCTTGTCCAGCAGCGCGCGGGCCTTGGCCTCGCGCTCGGCCTTGCCGCGCTTGCGCACCACCTTCTGCGCCAGGCACAGGTTCTCCAGCACAGTCATGTGCGGGAACAGGTTGAAGTGCTGGAACACCATGCCGACTTCACGGCGGTAGGCATTGATATCGGTTTTCGGGTTGGCCAGGTCGACGCCATCGATGCTCACCGAACCGGCGTCCAGCTCCTCCAGGCCGTTGAGGCAACGCAGGAAGGTCGACTTGCCCGAGCCGGACGGGCCGATCACCACCAGCACCTCGCCGCGCGCCACCCGGGTGGTGACGCCGTCGACGGCACGCACCTGATGGCCACGGGCATCGAACACCTTGACCAGATCACGGACTTCAATCACTTTGCGCAAGCCTCCGTTCCAGGCGGTTGGCGATCTGCGACAGCGGCAGGTTGATCACCAGGTACAGCGCCGCCACGCAGAACCAGATCTCGAAGGTGGAGAACGAGGTGGTGATGGCCTCGCGGCCGCTCTTGGTCAGTTCGGTAATGGCGATCACCGAGACCAGAGAGGTGTCCTTGACCAGGCTGATGAACTGCCCGGCCAGCGGCGGCAGCACGCGCTTGAAGGCCTGCGGCAGGATCACGTGGCGCATCGACTGCGCCGCGCTGAGGCCCAGGGAGCGTGCGGCTTCGTCCTGCCCACGGACGATGGACTGCACCCCGGCGCGGACGATCTCGCCGACATAGGCCCCGGTGAACAATGCCAGGGCGGCGACCCCGGCGAACTCCCGGGACAGGTTGAGCACCGTGCCGATGAAGAAGTAGAAGATGAAGATCTGCACCAGCAGCGGCGTACCGCGCACCAGCTCGACATACAGGGTCGACAGGTGGCGCAGGGTCGGATTGGCCGACAGCCGGCACAGGCCGGTGAGCAGGCCGAGCAGCAGACCGAACACACCGGCGGCCACGGAGATCCACAGGGTGGTCCACAGCCCCCAGAGCAAGGGCCCGGCGGCCCAGTGGCGATTGACGCCGATGACATCGCCCTCGGCGACATCGTCACCCTGGCTGAACTGCAGGCTGTCACGGGCCACGCTCAGCACCTGCGCGTCGCCCGACTCGCCGAGCAGGGTCACCAGGGCGTCGTCGCCCTGGTCGCGGATCGCTTCGACGCGGCCGTAATCGGCGGCACGCTGCGCCTCTTCCGCCTGGTAGGCGAAATATTGCGGTACCCGGTTCCAGCGCCACTCGTAGGCGATCAGCGAGGTGGAGTACCAGATGCCCACGGCCACCACGACCAGGATCAGACCGGTCAGCAGGTGCCAGGGCCAGGTTCGGCGTTGTTTTCTAGTCACGATGAATCCCGCTATACAGGCAAAAGGCAGGTTGGGCCGAGGGTCCAACCTGCCGCATCCAGCTCTTGCTCTTGCTCTTGCTTGAAGCTTGAAGCTTATGGCTGCTTTTATTCCATATCCTTCAGCCAGTTGCTGTTCTTGAACCACTTGTCATGGATTCGCGCGTAGGTGCCGTCTTCACGGATCTGGTGCAGCCAGTTGTTGATCCAGTTGAGGCTGTCGTGATCGCCTTTCTTCAGGCCGAAGGCCAGGGGTTCGAAGGTGAAGGGCTCGTCGAGAAACACCAGCTTGCCGGCGCCGGCCTTGTTCACCGCCACGACGTTGTACGGGGCGTCGTAGATGAAGGCATCGGCCTTGCCGTTGACCACGTCCATCACCGCTTCCTGCTCGTTGTCGAAGCCGCTGTACTTGGCCTGGGCGATCAGCTTCTTGGCGACCATCTCACCGGTGGTGCCGACCTTCGAGGTGATGCGGTAGTCGGCGCTGTTCAGATCCTTGTAGCTCTTGACCTTGTCTGCCAGCTCCTTGCGGATCAGCAGGGTCTGGCCGACCACGATGAAGGGCTCGGAGAAGTTGATGCGCAGGTTGCGCTCCTGGGTCAGGGTCATGCCCGAACCGATCATGTCGAACTTGTCGGTCAGCAGCGCCGGGATGATGCCGTCATAGGCGGTGGACACCAGCTCCAGCTTGACGCCCATGGCCTTGGTCATGGCCTTGAGCAGATCGACTTCGAAGCCGATGATCTCGCCACGCTTGTTGGTCATCTCGAACGGCATGTAGGTCGGGTCCATGCCCACGCGCAGGGTACCGCGCTTGACCGCATCGTCGACGACGCCAGCCTGGGCCAGGCCGGTGACGGCGCAGGCGGATAACAGCAGTGAGGCGAGAAGCTTCTTCATTCTTGATCCTGAATGGCAGACAGTGATGGGCGCGCGGAGAAACGCGGCGCGGCATGCTAACCGCGATCGTCATGAATGGCGAGGGGCAGCCATGAGCCTCAAGCGACAAGCTGCAAGCGGAACAGGCACGGCTTCTCGCTTGAAGCTTGAAGCTAAGATCGTCAGGTTTGCAGCAGCAAGGTCACCGGCCCGTCGTTGACCAGATGCACCTGCATATCGGCGCCGAAGCGGCCGCTGCCGACCTGCGGGTGCTGCAGCCGGGCCTGCTCCAGCAGGTGCTCGAACAGCGCTTCGCCGAGAGCCGGTGGCGCGGCGGTGGAGAAGCCGGGGCGCAGGCCGCTGCGGGTATCGGCGGCCAGGGTGAACTGCGAGACCAGCAGCAGGCCGCCGCCGACGTCGCGCAGCGAACGGTTCATCTTGCCCGCCTCGTCGCTGAACACCCGGTAATTGAGCAGCTTGTGCAGCAGCCTGGCGCAACTGGCCTGGTCGTCCTGGGGCTCGACGCCGACCAGCACCAGCAAGCCCTGGTCGATGGCGCCGAGCACCTCGCCCGCCACTTCCACGCGGGCACTGCTGACCCGTTGCAGCAGCGCCTTCATGCTTCGTCGGGGGCCAGGTCGAGCAGGCGCCGGGCGATCTGGTCGGCAGCGCGCACCAGGGCATCGGTGATACCCGGCTCGGCGGCCGAATGGCCGGCATCACGGATGATCTGCAGTTCGCTGTTGGGCCAGGCCTGGTGCAGGGCCCAGGCGTTGTCCAGCGGGCAGATCACGTCGTAGCGGCCATGCACGATGATCCCCGGCAGGTGGGCGATCCTGGGCATGTCGCGCAGCAGTTGATCCGGCTCGAGGAAGGCGTTGTTGACGAAGTAGTGGCATTCGATGCGGGCGATCGACAAGGCGCGGTGGCTTTCGGCGAAACGATCGACCACCTGGGGGTTGGGCCGCAACGTGGCGGTGCGCCCTTCCCAGCATGACCAGGCCTTGGCCGCGTGCATCTGGGCGATCTGATCGGAACCGGTCAGGCGCTTGTAGAACGCCTGCATCAGATCGCCCTGCTCCTCGGCCGGAATCGGCGCCAGGTAGTCCTGCCAGTAATCGGGGAACAGGCGGCTGGCGCCTTCCTGATAGAACCAGTGGAACTCCTGCGCACGGCACAGGAAGATGCCGCGCAGGATCAGCGCATGCACCCGCTCCGGATGGGTCTGGGCGTAGGCCAGCGACAGGGTCGAGCCCCAGGAGCCGCCGAACAGCACCCACTTGTCGATACCCAGGTGCTCGCGCAGACGCTCCATGTCGGCGACCAGATCCCAGGTGGTGTTGTCGTCCAGGCTGGCATGCGGCGTCGAGCGGCCACAGCCGCGCTGATCGAAGGTGACGATGCGGTACAGGTTGGGATCGAAGTAGCGACGGCTCGCCGCGTCGCAACCCGCCCCCGGGCCACCATGCACGAACACCACGGGCAGACCATCCGGCGAGCCGCTTTCATCGGCGTAGAGGACATGCGGCTCCGCTACCGCCAGCTCGTGGCGGGCGTAGGGTTTGATCTCCGGATACAGCGTCTGCATGGTGTGCTCCTGAGTGAAGGTTTAGGGTACGCTCGGCACGCCCGCACGACCGCTCGTGCGCCGGTCGGCGAGCCACCACCGTTTTCCGCTCTGTCGGGCATCATAACCATGAAACAGGAGTTGAGCATGTCGATAAGGGAATTTGTAGCCCGGTCATTGCCGTTCATGTTGACGTTCGCGCTGCTCGGTGGCTGCGCTGGCGGCAGCGATCCGCAGGCGGCGCTGGACGCCGCCGTGCAGCAGTTGCAGGACAACCTGGAAGCGAAGCAGACCGGCGCGGTGCTCGAGCAGTTGCATGGCGAGTTCACCGCCCAGCAGGTCAACGACCGGGAGTGGGCCAGACGCACCATGACCCTGCTGTTCCTGCGGCACAAGAACGTCAAGGTACTGGCCCTGAGCAAGCACAGCCACATCGATCCGACCTACAGCGAAAAAGGCTACACCGAGGCCCAGGTCGCCCTGACCGGCGCCGAGGGGCTGATCCCCGACAGTGCGCGGCATTTCAGCGTGAAGCTCGAGTGGTGGCAGGACGATGGCGAGTGGAAGCTGGCGCGACTGGAGTGGGATTGAGGCTCAGCTGACGGGCGTGCTGGCATCGTAGGGTGGGTAGAGACGCATTCGGTCTGACGGCCGTCCCTGGAGCAGGCTGCCGCAACCCGCCATCGGTACATCACCCGATAGCGCTTGATGGGTTACACAGCGCTCCACAACCGCCTTGCCTGATCGGTCACTGCCCAGCGCTGCTTCACCCATCCTACGGATGACTGGCGCGGATCGTAGGGTGGGTGGAGGCGCATTCGGTCTGACGGTCGTCCCTGGAGCAGGCCGCCGCAACCCACCATCGGTACATAGCCCGATAGCGCTTGATGGGTTACGCAGCGCTCCACAACCGCCTTGCCCGACCGGTCACTGCCCAGCGCTGCTTCACCCATCCTACGGATGACTGGCGCGGATCGTAGGGTGGGTAGAGACGCATTCGGTCTGACGGTCGTCCCTGGAGCAGGCCGCCGCAACCCACC
>NZ_QJUM01000014.1 GCF_004327355.1 Phytopseudomonas dryadis | reverse complement strand
CATCATCTCCTCCTTTGGGTTGCTGATCGTCACTGCATCCGTCCAACCTTGCTGATGCGAGCTCGAAGCTCTGGATACCGTTCGGACTTAGCGGATGAGTGTGGAGGGCGCAGCGCAATCTACGTTGCAAGCTCAAGGCTTAAGGGTGGACACGGCTTGCAGCTCCTCCCCCGATGATCAGTCGGGAACCATAGCCTCGTTAAAAGGCTGTAGTCGAGATACAAGGGTGGATGGCGCTCTTTCATCCACCAGAGCAGCGTTACGTCGGGTCACCGCCGGTGGATCGATGAAGCGCGATCCACCCTACGATCAGGCATGGCATGAGTCCCAGGGCCATGCCAGACAACCCGAAAATGACCGCTCAAGACGGCGTGGCATGCGGCCTGCGCCTCGCTTCGGGTATACTCCCCGGCTTTCTGTCGCAGCCCCAACAGGTGAATTTTTCGTGAGCCAGACAACGCCTGCCGTGCGCACCTTCCAGGACTTGATCCTCGCCCTACAACAATACTGGGCCGAGCAAGGCTGCGTGGTATTGCAGCCCTACGACATGGAAGTGGGCGCCGGTACGTTCCACACCGCCACCTTTCTGCGCGCCATCGGCCCGGAAACCTGGAACGCTGCCTATGTGCAGCCCTCGCGCCGGCCCACCGATGGCCGCTATGGCGAGAACCCCAATCGCCTGCAGCACTACTACCAGTTCCAGGTGGTGCTCAAGCCGAACCCGGAGAACTTCCAGGAGCTGTACCTGGGCTCGCTGAAGGCCATCGGCATCGACCCGCTGGTGCACGACATCCGTTTCGTCGAAGACAACTGGGAATCGCCGACCCTCGGCGCCTGGGGTCTGGGCTGGGAAATCTGGCTCAACGGCATGGAAGTCACCCAGTTCACCTACTTCCAGCAGGTCGGTGGCATCGAGTGCTACCCGGTCACCGGTGAAATCACCTATGGCCTCGAGCGCCTGGCCATGTACATCCAGGGCGTCGATTCGGTGTACGACCTGGTGTGGGCGGACGGCCAGTTCGGCAAGGTGACCTACGGCGACGTGTTCCACCAGAACGAAGTGGAACAGTCGACCTACAACTTCGAACACGCCAACGTCGACAAGCTGTTCGAGCTGTTCGATTTCTACGAGAGCGAGGCCAATCGCCTCATTGAACTGGAGCTGCCGTTGCCCACCTACGAGATGGTGCTCAAGGCCTCCCATACCTTCAACCTGCTCGACGCCCGTCGCGCCATTTCGGTGACCGCGCGCCAGCAGTACATCCTGCGCGTGCGCACCCTGGCCCGCGCCGTGGCGCAGAGTTATCTGCAGGCCCGACGCCGCCTGGGCTTCCCGCTCGCCACCGCCGACCTGCGTGATGAAGTACTGGCCAAGCTGGAGGCAGCAGAATGAGTGCGCTCGATTTTCTCGTTGAACTGGGCACCGAAGAGCTGCCACCCAAAGCCCTGAAGAACCTCGGCGATGCCTTTCTTGCCGGCGTTGAAAAGGGCCTCAAGGCCGCTGGCCTGAGCTACAACAGCGCGCGCATGTATGCCGCGCCGCGCCGCCTCGCGGTGCTGGTCGAGCAGCTTGCCACCCAGCAGCCGGATCGCACCGTCAATCTCGACGGCCCGCCGCTGCAGGCCGCCTTCGACGCCGACGGCAATCCGACCCAGGCCGCCCTGGGCTTCGCCAAGAAGTGTGGCGTCGAGCTGGACGCCATCGATCAGAGCGGGCCGAAGCTGAAGTTCAGCCAGCACATCCCGGGGCAGGGCGCCGCCGGGCTGCTGCCGGGCATCGTGGAAAACTCGCTGAACGAACTGCCGATTCCCAAGCGCATGCGCTGGGGTGCGCGCAAGACCGAATTCGTCCGCCCGAGCCAGTGGCTGGTGATGCTGTTCGGTGACCAGGTGATCGATTGCGAAATCCTCGCCCAGAAGGCTGGTCGCGTGTCCCGCGGGCATCGCTTCCATGCCAACCACGAGGTGCGTATCTCGGCCCCGGCCATGTACGCCCAGGAACTGCGTGCCGCCTATGTGATCGCCGATGCCAGCGAGCGTCGTCAGTTGATCGCCAAGCGCGTCGACCAGTTGGCTGCCGAGCAGCAGGGCACGGCCATCGTGCCACCAGCACTGCTCGAGGAAGTCAGTGCGCTGGTCGAGTGGCCGGTACCGCTGGTCTGCTCTTTCGAAGAGCGGTTCCTGGAAGTACCGCAGGAAGCCCTGATCACCACCATGCAGGACAACCAGAAGTACTTCTGCCTGCTGGACGCAGGCGGCAAGCTGCTGCCGCGCTTCATCACCGTGGCCAACGTGGAAAGCAAGGATCCGGCGCAGATCGTTTCCGGCAACGAGAAGGTGGTGCGCCCACGCCTCACCGATGCCGAGTTCTTCTTCAAGCAGGACAAGAAGCAGAAGCTGGAAACCTTCAACCAGCGCCTGGCCAACGTGGTCTTCCAGGCCCAGCTCGGCACCGTCTACGACAAGGCCCAGCGCGTCTCGGCCCTGGCCGGCTTCATCGCCGGGCGCATCGGCGGCGACGCCAAGCGCGGCGCCCGCGCCGGCCTGCTGAGCAAGTGCGACCTGGCCAGCGAGATGGTCGGCGAGTTCCCGGAGATGCAGGGCATCGCCGGTTACTACTACGCCCTGCACGACGGTGAGCCGGAAGACGTCGCCCTGGCGCTGAACGAGCAGTACATGCCCCGCGGCGCCGGTGCCGAGCTGCCCGCCACCCTGACCGGCGCGGCCGTGGCCCTGGCCGACAAGCTCGACACCCTGGTCGGCATCTTCGGCATCGGCATGCTGCCCACCGGCAGCAAGGACCCTTATGCCCTGCGCCGCGCGGCACTGGGCGTGCTGCGCATCCTCATCGAGAAGGGCCTGGATCTGGATCTCGGCGCCACCGTCGACTTCGCCATCCGCCAGTACGGCGGCAAGATCAAGGCCTCCGGCCTGGCACCACAGGTACTCGACTTCATCTTCGACCGCCTGCGCGCGCGCTACGAAGACGAAGGGATCGACGTCTCCGTGTACCAGGCCGTGCGTGCGGTGAATCCGCTGTCGCCGCTGGATTTCGACCAGCGCGTGCAGGCCGTGCAGGCCTTCCGCAAGCTGCCCGAGGCCGAAGCCCTGGCCGCCGCCAACAAGCGCGTCTCCAACCTGCTGGGCAAGGCCGACGGCCAGGTGGCCGCGAGCATCGAGGCGCACTACTTCGACACCCCGGCCGAGTTCGCCCTCAACGCGGCGATCCAGCAGGCCGACCAGGCGGTGCAGCCACTGGCCCAGTCGCGCCAGTACAGCGAAGCGCTGGCCCACCTGGCATCGCTGCGCAAGCCGGTGGACAGCTTCTTCGAAGCGGTGCTGGTCAACGCCGAGGATGCCAAGGTACGCGCCAACCGCTACGCCCTGCTGGCCCGCCTGCGCGGGCTGTTCCTCGGCGTCGCCGATATCTCTGTGCTGGGCTGACGCCCAGCAGCGACAAGCTACAAGCCTCAAGCTGCAAGATGTCTGCTTGAAGCTTGTAGCTTGAGGCTTGCCGCTATGAAATTGATCATTCTCGATCGCGACGGGGTCATCAACGAGGACTCCGACGCCTACATCAAGAGCCTCGACGAATGGCACCCGCTACCGGGCGCCATCGAGGCCATCGCCCGCCTGAGCAAGGCCGGCTGGACGGTGACCGTGGCCACCAACCAGTCGGGTATCGCCCGTGGCTACTACCCGCTGGCGGTGCTGGAGTCGATGCACGCGCGCCTGCGCGAGCTGGTGGCGGAGCAGGGCGGGGCACTGGGGCTGATCGTGCATTGCCCGCACGGCCCGGACGACGGCTGCGATTGCCGCAAACCGAAACCCGGTATGCTGCGCCGGATCGCCGAACACTATGGCGTAGCGCTGCAGGGCGTGTGGTTCGTCGGCGACAGTGGCAGTGACCTGGAAACGGCCCGCGCCGTCGACTGTCAGCCGGTGCTGGTGAAGACCGGCAAGGGCGCGCGTACCCTGGCCAAGCCATTGCCAGCCGGCACCCTGGTATTCGATGATCTGGCGGCGGTCGCCGCACGGCTTCTCACTTGATAACGCAGGCCAGGCCTGCAACGGTAATTGCCCACATGTCGACAGTGCAGTTCCTCAGAGCTTTTCTCTTCTACCTGTTGCTGTCTTCCAGCTCGTTCGTCTGGTGCATCGTCAGCGTGTTCGTCGCGCCGTTCCTGCCGTTTCGCGCACGCTACCGTTTCGTGGTGCAGAACTGGTGCCGTTGCGCGATATGGCTGGCCAAGGTGGTCGCCGGCATTCGCTACGAGATCAAGGGCCAGGAAAACATTCCCCAGCAGCCCTGCGTGATCCTGGCCAAGCACCAGAGCACCTGGGAGACCTTCTTCCTTTGTGCCTACTTCGAGCCGCTGAGCCAGGTGGTCAAGCGCGAACTGCTGTACGTGCCGTTCTTCGGCTGGGCCATGGCCATGCTCAAGCCCATCGCCATCGACCGCAGCAACCCCAAGGCCGCGCTCAAGCAGCTCGCCAGCCAGGGCCGCATGCGCCTGGAGCAGGGCGCCTGGGTGCTGGTGTTCCCGGAAGGCACGCGCATCCCCGACGGCCAGATCGGCAAGTTTTCCCGGGGCGGCACGGCGCTGGCGGTCAACAGCAACCTGCCGGTGCTGCCGGTCGCGCACAATGCCGGTCAGTTCTGGCCCAAGGAGGGTTGGGGCAAGAAGCCCGGCACCGTGCAAGTGGTGTTCGGCCCCTTGCTGTATGCCGAAGGCAGCGGCCCGCGGGCCATCGCCGAGCTCAACGAACGCGCCTTCAACTGGGTCAGCCAGGCACAATGCGAGATCGGGGCCCTGGCACCGCGCAGCGTGCCGGTGGAATCGGCAGAAGCCCTCTGAGCGATCTGTGGATAACCTGTTGATCAATTAATCATTTTTGCCATAAATAAGCTTCAATCGATTGATTTATATAAGCTTTATGCAGCACCCAGATTGTCGATAAATTGGGCATAAGTTTTTCATTACACCGTAACATGACGCAGTTCACGTTCGCCGCCCAGCCGCCGGGAAGCACAACCGGCTAAGCTGGCGGTCGCCGCCTTGAAGCCTCGATGAAACGGAGTTCGCCGCCATGCTTTCGATCTACCAGCTCAAGCCTCGTTTCCAGGACCTGCTGCGTCCCCTGGTGCAGCGTCTCTTCGAACGGGGCGTCACCGCCAACCAGGTCACCCTCGCCGCCGCCCTCGTTTCCGTACTGCTCGGCCTGCTGCTCGCCGTGGCTGTCGACCAGCTCTGGCTGTTCGCCCTGATCCCGCTGTGGATGCTGCTGCGCATGGCGCTCAATGCGGTGGACGGCATGCTCGCCCGCGAGTTCGGCCAGCAGTCGAAACTCGGCGCCTACCTCAACGAACTCTGCGACGTGGTCGCCGATGCCGCGCTGTACCTGCCGTTCGCCCTGCTGCCCGGGGTGTCGCCCGTGCTGGTGGTGATCCTGGTGCTGTGCGCGGTAATCAGCGAATACGCCGGGGTGATGGGCCCGATGATCGGCGTTTCACGGCGCTACGACGGGCCCATGGGCAAGAGCGACCGGGCCTTCTGTTTCGGCGTGCTTGGCGCCGGCGTGGCCAGCGGCCTGCTGCCGCTGACCTGGATCGACGCAGTGCTGGTGGTGATCACCGCGCTGC
Organism: Phytopseudomonas dryadis; assembly: GCF_004327355.1. GTDB lineage: Bacteria > Pseudomonadota > Gammaproteobacteria > Pseudomonadales > Pseudomonadaceae > Aquipseudomonas > Aquipseudomonas dryadis. The sequence goes on along the minus strand of NZ_QJUM01000014.1, from coordinate 138,823 downwards.
TGCTGTATACGCTGTTCAACCGCGTTCGCCAGGGCCTGGCCGAGGCGGTTGCCCCCTCTGACTCGGAGTAAGGAAAACCCGATGCGCGACGTTGGCACACATAGCTTCACCACCCATGACGGCGTGGAACTGTTCTATCGCCACTGGGTGGCGGCAGAGGCCACGGCAGCCACGCCACGGCGGGCCATCGTCATGTTCCACCGCGGCCACGAGCATGGCGGGCGCATGGCCCACCTGGTCGACGAGCTGCAACTGGGCGATTTCGACTTCTTCGCCTGGGATGCCCGCGGGCATGGCGAATCGCCGGGCGAGCGCGGCGACAGCCCGAGCTTCGCCACCAGCGTGCGCGACGTGCAGACCTTCATCGACCACATCGCCGCCGCCCATGGCATCGCCACGCAAGACATGGTGGTGCTGGCGCAGAGCGTCGGCGCGGTGATCGTCTCCACCTGGGCCCACGACTACGCGCCGAAGATCCGCGCCCTGGTGCTCGCCTCGCCGGCATTCAAGGTCAAGCTCTACGTGCCCTTCGCCCGCCCGGGCCTGAAGCTGATGCGCGCCTGGCGCGGCAACTTCTTCGTCAACAGCTACGTCAAGGCCAAGTTCCTCAGCCACGATCCGCAGCGCATCGCCTCGTTCGACGACGACCCGCTGATCACCCGGGCCATTTCGGTGAACATGCTGCTGGGACTGTACGAGGCCGCCGAACGGGTGGTGGCCGATGCCCAGGCGATCCAGATCCCCACCCAGTTGCTGATTTCCGGCGCCGACTTCGTGGTGCACCGCAAACCCCAGCAATTGTTCTTCGAGCGCCTGGGCAGCCTGCGCAAGGAGCAGCACATCCTGCCCGGTTTCTTCCACGACACCCTGGGCGAACGCGACCGCGGCCATGCCCTGGCGCGTATCCGGCGCTTCGTGCTGCACAGTTTCAGCGAACCGCTCGACCGTCCTTCGCTGCTCGATGCCGACCGCCTCGGCGCCACCTGCGCCGAGGCGGAGACCCTGGCCGCGCCGCTGCCGAAGAACTCGCCCCGCGACCTTTACTGGCGCGCCACCCGCGCCGGGCTGAAGCTCGGCAGCGGGCTGTCCGCCGGGGTCAAGCTGGGTTTCGACACCGGCTTCGACTCCGGCAGCACCCTGGACTACGTCTACCGCAATACCCCGACCGGCAGCTCGCCGGTGGGCCGGCTGATCGACCGCAACTACCTGAACTCGATTGGCTGGCGCGGCATCCGCCAGCGCAAGGTGCATGCCGAGGAACTGCTGCGCCTGGCCATGGGCTACCTGCGCGAACAGGGTCGCGCGGTACGCATCGTCGATATCGCCGCCGGCCACGGCCGCTACATCCTCGAAGCGCTGGAGCAGGGTGCCGACAAGCCCGATTCGATCCTGCTGCGCGATTACAGCGATATCAACGTGCGCGATGGCGCCGCCCTGATCGAACAGAAGGGCCTGGGCGACATCGCCCGCTTCGTCAAGGGCGATGCCTTCGACAAGGCCGACCTGGCAGCGCTGGATCTCAGCAGGCCGTTGCAAAACGTAGGCGAGGCAGCCGATGCAAGGCAAAAAGAGGCGAAAGAGCGCAGTTTACAAGTGGTAAATGAGCATCTTGAGCCTGTTTTTAACGAAGCAGCGGCAACGCAGGTAGTTTTGCAACAGCCTGCGAAGCCGACGCTGGCAGTGGTCTCCGGCCTCTACGAACTGTTCGGCAGCAACCAGATGGTCGGCGATTCCCTGGCCGGCCTGGCCGAAGCCGTGGAGGAGGGCGGCTACCTGGTGTACACCGGGCAGCCCTGGCACCCGCAGCTGGAGCTGATCGCCCGCGCCCTGACCAGCCATCGCGACGGCCAGCCCTGGGTCATGCGCCGGCGCAGCCAGGCGGAAATGGATCAACTGGTGGAGGCCGCCGGCTTCCGCAAGCTGACCCAGCGCATCGATGAATGGGGCATCTTCAGCGTATCCCTGGCGCAGCGGGTGTCCTGATGGCGCCCGCCGCGATCACCCGGGAAACCGGGCTGTGGAAGCGCGGCGTACTCTGGTTGTTGCTGCTCGCGCCCTTGTTCTTCAGCACCTACGGCTTCGCCAACTGGTTCAGCGCTCAGCGCGACGATGTCGGCAGCCTGGTGTTCGCCTGGGAACGGCACATGCCGTTGTGGCCCTGGACCATCATTCCCTACTGGTCGATCGACCTGCTCTACGGCCTGTCCTTCCTGCTGCCGGCCAGCCGCGGCGAGATGGATCGGCATGGTCTGCGCCTGCTCAGCGCGCAGTTCATCTGTATCGTCTGCTTCCTGCTCTGGCCGCTGCGCTTCACCTTCGACCGCCCACAGCTGGACGGCCTGTTCGGCCTGATGTTCGACGTGCTGATGGGCTTCGACAAGCCGTTCAATCAGGCGCCGTCGCTGCATATCACCCTGCTGGTGGTGCTCTGGGCCTGTTTCGCCCACTACGCCAGGGGCCCCTGGCGCATCGTCCTGCACGTCTGGTTCCTGCTGATCGGCCTTTCGGTGCTGACCACCTGGCAGCATCATTTCATCGACGTGCCCACCGGCATGCTGGCCGGCTTCCTCTGCCTGTGGCTGTGGCCCAGCGAGGGGCGCAGCCCGCTGCTGGCCTGGCGCCTAGCCCGCGATCGCCAACGCTGGCGCCTGGCGCTGCGCTACAGCCTCGGCGCGGCGCTGTGCGGCGCCCTGGCGGTGAACGTCGGCGGGGCGGCGTTGTGGCTGCTGTGGCCGGCCGTGTCGCTGCTGCTGGTGGCGCTGAACTATGCGCTGTTCGATGCCCAGGGCTTTCAGAAACGTAGCGACGGCCGCCTGAGCGCGGCCAGCAACTGGCTGTTGGCGCCGTACCTGGCAGCCGCCTGGATCAACTCCCGGGCCTGGACGCGCAATCATCCGCAGCCCGATGAAGTGGCCGACGGCGTCTGGCTCGGGCGCATTCCTGCACGTGGAGAAGGGCAGGCCTTCGCCGCCATTGCCGACCTGTGTGCCGAGTTGCCCTGCCGCGTAAAAGGAAGGGTCTACCGCGAGCTGGCCAGCCTCGATCTGGTCGCACCCAGCACCGCGCATTGCCTGCAGGCTGCCGTGGCGATCGAAGAACTTCGCCAGCACGGCCCGGTGCTGGTCTGCTGCGCGCTGGGCTATTCACGCAGTGCCACCGCCATCGCGGCCTGGCTGCTGCACAGCGGCCGCTGCAGGAACGTCGCAGAGGCCGTTTCGCTGCTTCGCCAGGCTCGTCCCCGGGTTGTCCTGGGAAACGCTCATTTAGAGGCATTGGAGGGCGTTCTGGCGCAACCCGCCGCCTCCACTCAGGGAGTCGCTCTGCATGGCCAGTGAAATGCAGCTACGACTGGTCGCCGGCCTGTTGCGTCGTGGCAAGTCCCTCGATCGCCTATCCGGCGGCTTGACCCTGCTGGCTCTGATCATCGGCCTGGGGCCTTTGCTCGGCTTCATGGCCCTCACGACCGGAGGTGCGGTTTGCGTCGCTCTGCTGGTCTGCGGCCTGTTGCAGAAGTACTACGCCCTGCGCGTGGCGCTGGATGCCGAGCTATTCGCCAGTCTGGCCGAAGCACCCGAACAGCTCGACAGGCGCACGGCTGAACTCGACCAGGCGTTGCTCCTGATCGGCCACAAGGCCAATCAAGGCTCGCGCTCCTGGGAACAACGCAGCCAGAGCGCGTTGCGCCTGCTGCGTCTTCAGGCCCTGTGGTTCGGTCTGCAATTGCTCATCGCCCTGGCGGCCATGGTGCTGATGCCCTGGCTGTCGAACATTCGATTCGGATAAGGAACCGCCCATGCTCGCTTCACTGGTCGCTTTCATCATCACCTCCGGGGCGCGCCTGCTCACCGGCGCCCGGGCGCTGTGGCTGGGCAGTACGCCGCAGCCGGTGCAGCGCATCTACTACGCCAACCACAGCAGCCATGGCGACTTCGTGCTGCTGTGGGCCTCGCTGCCGGCCGAACTGCGCCGGCGTACCCGCCCGGTGGCCGGCGCGGACTACTGGATGAAAGGCGCGCTACGCAGCTTCGTCATCCAGCGGGTGTTCAACGGCGTGCTGGTCGACCGACAACGCAGCGACCCGGGCAACAATCCGCTGCAGGCCATGCTCGATGCCCTGGAGCAGGGCGACTCGCTGATCGTCTTTCCCGAGGGTACACGCAACCTGGAAGACGGCCTGCTGCCGTTCAAGAGCGGCCTCTATCGCCTGGCCAAGGCGCGCCCCGACGTCGAGGTGATCCCGGTGTGGATCGCCAACCTCAACCGGGTCATGCCCAAGGGCCGCACCCTCCCGCTACCGCTGCTGTGCACCCTGAATTTCGGCGCGCCGCTGGGCATGGGCGAAGAGGAGGGCAAAGAGGCCTTCCTCGAACGCGCCCGCGACGCCCTGCTGGCCCTGGCTCCCGAGGAGGTCTGAGATGGATCGCAATACCTTGCTGTTGTTCGCCGGCATCGGCGGCATCCTGCTGCTGGCCAGCCTGATCGGCTGGCTGCTGAAGCTGCGCGCCGGCCCCGGTTCGCACCCGGTCATCGACAACCTCAACGCCCGCATCAACGCCTGGTGGGTGATGGTGCTGGTGATCGGCTTCGCCTTCCTGTTCGGCAACATCGGCGTGGTGGTGCTGTTCTACTGCGTGTCGTTCTACGCCCTGCGCGAATTCATGACCCTCACCCCGACCCGGCGCAGCGATTACCCGGCGCTGGTCGCGGCCTTCTACTTCGCCCTGCCGATGCAGTACCTGCTGATCGCCATCGGCTGGTACGGCCTGTTCGCCATCTTCATCCCGGTCTACCTGTTCCTGCTGCTGCCGATCCTGTCCTCCCTGGGTGGCGACACCACGCGCTTTCTCGAGCGCGCATCCAAGGTGCAGTGGGGGCTGATGATCGCCGTGTACTGCATCTCCAGCGTACCGGCGCTGCTGACCCTGGAGATCGCCGGCTACGAGGGCCGCAATCTGCTGCTGATCGCCTGGCTGGTGATCGTGGTGCAGATTTCCGACGTGCTGCAGTACGTCTGCGGCAAGCTCGCCGGCAAGACCAAGATCGCCCCCAACCTGTCGCCGTCGAAGACCGTGGAAGGCTTCTTCGGCGGCGTGGCGCTGGCCACCCTGATCGGCGCCTCACTGTACTGGATCACCCCGTTCGCCTTCTGGCAGGCCGGGCTGTTCGCCCTGCTGGTGTGCCTGCTCGGCTTCGCCGGCGGCCTGGTGATGTCGGCGATCAAACGCGACCGCGGGGTCAAGGACTGGGGCCATATGATCGAAGGCCACGGCGGCATGCTCGACCGCCTCGACTCGGTGTGCTTCGCCGCCCCGGTGTTCTTCCACATGGTTCGGTACTGGTGGGGGTGAGGGCTCGAATGGGTAGCGGATAGCATTGTGAGGCAACCCCTGTAGCGATGAGTGACGCCTGCTGATCGCGTACCAAGCATGTGCCTATTACATGCTCCAGAGCGTGTGATTTCTTCACCAGGAATGCAGGTTTAGCCAGCATGTAGGGAACACGAGCCCATGACCGAAGCCGAACTGCTGCAGACCCTGGCCCGAGGCGAAGACAGCCGCCACCAGTTCAAGCGCGACCTGATCAACCCGGATGGCGTGGCAGCGGAACTGGCGGCCATGGCCAATAGCGGCGGGGGCACGCTCTTCGTCGGCGTGGCCGATGACGGCCGCATCGCCGGGCTGGATGCGGCCGCCGTGCGGCGCTTGAACCAGCTGTTCAGCAATGCCGCCAGCCAGCATCTGCGACCACCCGTGCATCCGCTGAGCGAGAACGTGCAGACCGCCCAGGGCCTGGTCATGCTGGTGACGGTGGCCGATGGCTTGAACAAGCCCTATATGGATCTGCAGGGGCGGGTATGGGTCAAGAGCGGCTCGGACAAGCGCCAGGTAACCGCCCGTGAGGAACTGCAACGCCTGTTTCAACGCGCGGGCTTGGTGTATGCCGATGTGGTGCCGGTGGCCGGCACTCGCGTTGCCGATCTGGATGAACAGGCCTTCACTGCCTACTTCAACCACCGCTACGGGCAAAGCAGCGAGCTGGCCGGGCTATCCACGGAACAGTTGCTGCAGAACCTGGGCCTGGGCGATGGGCGCGAGCTGACCCTGGCCGGTTTGCTGCTGTTCGGCCGGCAGCCGCAGCGCTGGCGACCGGCCTTCCAGGTCAAGGCCGTGGCCTTCCCCGGCACCAGCCTGGCCGATAGTCGCTACCTGGACAGCGAGGACATCGGCGGCACTCTGCTGGAGCAGTTCAAGGGCAGCTTCGCCTTTATCCGTCGCAATTTGCATCACGTACAGCGCGGCCGTGGCTTCAATACCCTGGGCGAGCTGGAGATTCCTGAAGCGGCGCTGGAGGAACTGCTGGTCAATGCGCTGATCCACCGCGACTATTTCACCAGCGCCTCGATCCGCATCCTGCTGTTCGCCGACCGGGTGGAGATTGCCAGCCCCGGCCACCTGCCCGACAGCCTGAGTGTCGAAGCCATCCGCCAGGGCCGAACCAACCGGCGCAACCCGACATTGACCGAGCACGCCGCACAGATATTGCCTTACCGCGGCCTGGGCAGCGGTATTCCCCGAGCACTGCGGGAATGGCCACGTATCGAGTTGATCGACGATGTGGCCGGCAACCAGTTCAGCGCCCTGGCCCGGCGACCGGATTCGGAATGGGTGCCAGTCACCCCACCACTCACCGGGGGAGTCACCGGGGAAGTCACCGGGGAAGTCACCGGGGAAGTCGAAAAGCTGCTGAAGGTGCTGCAAGGCGAGATGAGACGTGCCGAACTCCAGGGCGCGCTCGGTCTCAGGCACGAGGATCATTTCCGTAACGCCTACCTTCACCCCGCGCTGGAAGCCGGCCTGATCGAAATGACCATCCCCGACAAACCTCGCAGCCGCCTGCAGAAATACCGCGTTACGGCGCAAGGGCGCGCAGTGCAGGAGGCAGCGAGGAAGAACGACTGATGAAGCAGTGTCCGCCCATCGAACTATAGATCAGCCAGCGCAAGCTTCACGCGCTGAGAAGCTGCCAGACGTTCGCGCAAGGTGCGCGATCAACACCTCATCTTCCTCGCTCATCAGCACCGGACGAAAGGGCAGTTGGCCGCGCTCGGCCACATACTGCAAGGCTTGGCGCATCAGCTCGGAAGGGGTGACGCCGAGCTTTTCCAGCTCACGGTAAGCCCGGATCTTAAGCTCATCGTCTCAAAGCGTCTCGAGCAGCCAAAAGAAAACCCCAGGAGATCCATGATCCACTGGGGTCATACACACCTACACAGGCATCAGACGTCCAGGTTGGACACCGCCAGGGCGTTGGTCTCGATGAAGTCACGACGCGGTTCGACTTCGTCGCCCATCAGGGTGTTGAAGATCTGATCCGCGGCGATGGCGTCTTCGATGCGTACCTTGAGCATGCGACGAACGTCCGGGTCCATGGTGGTTTCCCACAGCTGATCGGGGTTCATCTCGCCAAGACCTTTGTAGCGCTGGATGCTGTGGCGCTTGGTGCTTTCGGTCATCAGCCAGGTCAGGCCGTCCTTGAAGGTGGCGACGGGCTTCTTGCGCTCGCCGCGCTGCACGTAGGCGCCTTCTTCCAGCAGGCTGTTGAGTTGATCGCCCAGGCTGGTGACGGTCTTGTAATCGTTGCTGGTGAAGAAATCGCGGTTGAAGGTGATGTAGCTGGAATTGCCATGGGAGATCAGTTCGACCTCGGGCAGCCACAGGTGACGTTCCTGGTCTTCGCGCAGGCTGGTCTTGTACACCAGGCCGGACTTCTCCATGGTCTTCAGGCGGGCATCGAACAGGGCCAGCCAGCTTTCCATGGCGGCCTTGTCGGCCATCTGCTCGGTGCCGACGCCGGGCAGGTAGACGAAGTGCTCGGTGAGCTCCATGGGGTACAGGCGCGACAGGCGCTTGAGGGTCTTCATCACCAGTCGGTAATCGTTGACCAGGCGCTCCAGGGCCTCGCCGGCGAGCCCCGGGGCGCTCTCGTTGACGTGCAGGCTGGCGTCCTCCAGGGCCGACTGGGTCATGTATTCCTCCATGGCCTCGTCGTCCTTGATGTACTGCTCCTGCTTGCCCTTCTTGACCTTGTACAGCGGCGGCTGGGCGATGTAGATGTAGCCGCGCTCGACCAGCTCCGGCAACTGACGGAAGAAGAAGGTCAGCAGCAGGGTGCGGATGTGCGAACCGTCAACGTCGGCATCGGTCATGATGATGATGTTGTGGTAGCGCAGCTTGTCGATGTTATATTCCTCGCGGCCGATGCCACAGCCGAGGGCGGTGATCAGCGTGCCGACCTCCTGGGAGGAAATCATCTTGTCGAAGCGGGCTTTCTCGACGTTGAGGATCTTGCCCTTGAGCGGCAGGATCGCCTGGGTCTTGCGGTTGCGGCCCTGTTTGGCGGAGCCGCCCGCGGAGTCCCCTTCCACGATGTACAGTTCGGAGAGGGCAGGGTCCTTCTCCTGGCAGTCGGCCAGTTTGCCCGGCAGGCCGGCGATGTCCAGGGCACCCTTGCGGCGGGTCATCTCGCGGGCCTTGCGCGCCGCTTCACGGGCACGAGCGGCGTCGATCATCTTGCCGACCACGGCCTTGGCTTCGTTGGGGTTTTCCAGCAGGAAGTCGGAGAAATACTTGCCCATTTCCTGCTCGACCGCGGTTTTCACCTCGGAGGACACCAGTTTGTCCTTGGTCTGCGAACTGAATTTCGGGTCTGGAACCTTGACCGAGATGATCGCGGTCAAACCTTCACGAGCATCATCACCCGTGGTGGCGATCTTGTGCTTTTTGGCCAGGCCTTCCTGCTCGATGTAGTTGTTCAGGTTACGGGTCAGGGCCGAGCGGAAACCGGCCAGGTGGGTGCCACCGTCACGCTGGGGAATGTTGTTGGTGAAGCACAGCAGGTTCTCGTTGAAGCTGTCGTTCCACTGCAGGGCGATTTCCACGCCGACGCCATCGTCGCGCTGCACATTGAAGTGGAACACCTGGTTGACCGCGGTCTTGTTGACGTTCAGGTACTCGACGAACGCCCGCAGGCCACCCTCGTACTTGAACAGCTCTTCCTTGCCGCTGCGCTCGTCCTTGAGGACGATGCCGACACCGGAGTTGAGGAAGGAGAGTTCGCGCAGGCGCTTGGCCAGGATGTCCCAGCTGAAACTGATGTTGGCGAAGGTCTCTTCCGAAGGCTTGAAATGGATCTGCGTACCCGTGCCATCGGTATCGCCCACGGCCGCCAGAGGGGCCTGGGGAACGCCATGTACGTAGGTCTGCTCCCAGATCTTGCCGCTACGGCGAATGGTCAGGATCAGCTCCTTGGACAGGGCGTTGACCACCGAGACCCCCACGCCGTGCAGGCCGCCGGAGACCTTGTAGCTGTTGTCGTCGAACTTACCGCCGGCGTGCAGCACGGTCATGATGACCTCGGCTGCGGAAACGCCTTCTTCCTTGTGGATGTCCACCGGGATACCGCGACCATTGTCGCGCACGCTGATGGACTCATCCGGATGGATGGTGATGGTGATTTCGCTGCAGTGACCGGCCAGGGCCTCGTCGATGGAGTTGTCGACCACCTCGAACACCATGTGGTGCAGACCGCTGCCATCATCGGTATCGCCGATGTACATGCCAGGCCGCTTGCGTACGGCATCCAGGCCCTTCAGCACCTTGATACTGTTGGAGTCGTACGTTTGGTTTTCGCTCATGCTTCACTCCCGGTGGTCGTGGTCTGGGTGATACGTCCATGTTCCACGTGGAACATGGAAACCGGCGTATCCGTTTGCCAGCCATCCCTCAACAATTCATGGTCTACGCAGGTGATGAACACCTGGCAGTGCAAATCTTCCAACAAACGGCACAAGGCGCGGCGATGCTGTTCATCCAGTTCCGAGGGCAGATCGTCCACCAGATAGATGCATTGGCCACGCTTGGCCTGATCAACCAAATGGCCCTGGGCAATGCGCAGGGCACAAACAACCAGTTTCTGCTGACCGCGGGAGAGGATATCCGCCGCGCTGTGCACACCGAGACGCAGCCTGAGATCGGCGCGCTGCGGGCCAGACTGGGTATGCCCGATCTGCTGGTCACGCGGCAACGACGCCGTCAGTACTTCGCTCAGCGGACGCTCTTTGTCCCATCCCCGGTAGTAGCTCAGGGTCAGCCCTTCGAGCTCGACCAATTCGCTCAGGGTACGTTCGAAAACGGGTTTCAGCAGTTGTATGTAGGATCGCCGATAACCATCTATTTCATCGCTGGCCAGGCACAATTCGCGATCCCAGGCCGCTTGAGAAACGGCGTCAAGTGTACCATGCCGCAGCCACGAGTTACGCTGCTTGAGGGCCTTCTGCAGGCGTTGCCAGGCGGAGAGAAAACGAGGTTCCACGTGGAACACTCCCCAATCGAGGAATTGCCGCCGAATCTTCGGCGAGCCCTCCAGCAAGCGAAAGCTGTCTGGATTGATCAGTTGCAGGGGCAGGGTATCGGCCAGCTGTGCGGCACTGCGGGCGTTCTGTCCGTCGATGCGAATCTGAAATTCTCCCTGCCTGTCGCGGGAAACGCCGAGGTTGCTCTGCCGCCCATCTGCCAGTTGCACCTGGCCAAAAACCGTGCACACCGGCTGCTCGTACTGGATCACCGGCAGCAGGCGCGTACTGCGAAAGGAGCGCGCCAGACCCAGCAGATGGATGCCTTCGAGCAGGCTGGTCTTGCCGCTGCCGTTGGCGCCATAGAGGATATTGATGCGCGGGGAGGGGTGCAGGGTCGCCGGCTGCAGGTTGCGCACCGCGGTGACCGTAACGCGAGTCAGGGACATGAAGCAGGCCGTGGATAAAGGTAACGAACGGAGGGCTGCCCAAACGAAATCAGCTTTGGCTGTAGCGGATCCGGAGGGGAACCGTACATGCCAAAGCTGATTGGAGTACAGCCTAGCCTGTTCAAGGCCAAGGGAGTGGCGATTACAGGCGCATCGGCATGACGACGTAGGCCGAGTCGTCGTTGTCGGCTTCCTGCACCAGGGCACTGCTGTTGGCGTCGGACAGGATCAGGCGAACCTGCTCGGTGGTCATCACGCCCAGCACGTCGAGCAGGTAGCTGACGTTGAAACCGATCTCCAGCGCACCGCCGTTGTACTCGATGGCGATCTCTTCCTCGGCTTCTTCCTGCTCCGGGTTGTTGGCCTGGATCTTCAGCAGGCCGGCCGCCAGTTGCAGACGAATGCCGCGGTACTTCTCGTTGGAGAGGATGGCGGTACGGCTGAACGCCTCGCGCAGCCCCTGACGGTCGGCCACCACCAGCTTGTCGCCCCCACGGGGCAGCACGCGCTCGTAATCGGGGAACTTGCCATCGACCAGTTTCGAGGTGAAGGTGAATTCACCGGTGGTCGCGCGGATATGGTGCTGGCCGAGGACGATGCTGACGCTACCGTCCTGCTCGGTGAGCAGGCGCGCCAATTCCAGGATGCCCTTGCGCGGCACGATCACCTGGTGGCGTTCGACCTGCTCGATGGCGGCCTCCATGGAACACATGGCCAGACGGTGACCATCGGTGGCCACCGCGCGCAGCACGCCGGTCTGGACTTCCAGCAGCATGCCGTTGAGGTAGTAGCGCACGTCCTGCTGGGCCATGGCGAAACTGGTGCGCTCGATCAGGCGCCGCAGCTTGCTCTGCACCAGGCTGAAGGTCAGCGAACCCGGTCCTTCTTCGACGGTCGGGAAATCGTTGGCCGGCAGGGTGGACAGGGTGAAACGACTGCGTCCGGCCTTGACCAGCAGTTTCTGCTCGTCGACACGGATGTCGATCAGCGCGTCGTTTGGCAGGCTCTTGCAGATGTCCATCAGCTTGCGCGCCGGCACGGTGATCTCACCGGGTTCGGCGGCGTCTTCCAGAGCGACGCGCCCGACCAGCTCGACCTCGAGGTCGGTACCGGTCAGCGACAGCTGCTGGCCTTCGACGACCAGCAGAACGTTGGACAGAACCGGCAAGGTCTGGCGGCGTTCCACGACGCCGGCGACCAGTTGCAGGGGTTTCAACAGGGCTTCGCGTTGAATGGTGAAGTGCATGGTCTAGTCCCTTGCCTCGTGCATGAAGTTGCGTATCAAGTGGTCAGTGTACGCAGCAGGTTCTTGTAGTCCTCGCGGATATCCGCGTCGGATTCCCTAAGTTCAGCAATCTTACGGCATGCGTGCAATACCGTGGTGTGATCGCGCCCACCGAAGGCCACACCGATTTCCGGCAGGCTGTGGTTGGTCAGTTCCTTGGACAAGGCCATCGCAACCTGACGCGGCCGCGCGATGGAGCGCGAGCGACGCTTGGACAGCAAGTCGGAAATCTTGATCTTGTAGTACTCGGCCGTGGTGCGCTGGATATTGTCGATGCTGACCAACTTGTCCTGCAGCGCCAACAGATCCTTGAGCGACTCGCGGATCAACTCGATGGTGATGTCGCGGCCCATGAAGTGCGAGTGGGCGATCACCCGCTTCAACGCGCCTTCCAGCTCACGCACGTTGGAACGGATGCGCTGGGCGATGAAGAACGCCGCGTCGTGGGGCAGGTCGACCTTGGCCTGGTCGGCCTTCTTCATCAGGATCGCCACACGGGTTTCCAGCTCGGGCGGCTCCACGGCCACGGTCAGCCCCCAGCCGAAGCGCGACTTCAGCCGCTCTTCCAGGCCCTCGATTTCCTTGGGGTAGCGATCGCTGGTGAGAATCACCTGCTGACCGCCCTCGAGCAGGGCGTTGAAGGTATGGAAGAACTCCTCCTGGGAGCGCTCCTTCTTGGCGAAGAACTGGATGTCATCGATCAGCAGCGCATCCACCGAGCGGTAGAAGCGCTTGAATTCGTTGATGGCGTTGAGCTGCAGCGCCTTGACCATGTCCGCCACGAAGCGCTCGGAGTGCAGGTACACGACCTTGGCGTTGGGGTTCTTGGCCAGCAGGTGATTACCCACCGCGTGCATCAGGTGAGTCTTGCCCAGGCCGACGCCGCCATACAGGAACAGCGGGTTGTATCCGTGCTTGGGGTTGTCCGCGACCTGCCAGGCTGCGGCACGCGCCAACTGGTTGGACTTGCCCTCGACGAAATTGTCGAAGGTGAAGGTGCGGTTGAGGTAGCTGGTGTGCTTGAGCCCCCCTTCGACCTGCACCGTGCGTTCGCTGCGCGCCGGCGCCACGCTGGCGGCCGCCCCGGCCATCGGGTCGAAGCTGGCCCGCGACGGCTCGCTCAGGGCCGGCGGCCGGGCGGGTGGGGCCGGGTTGGCCTGGGGCGCCGGGGCCGGCGCGCTGTGGTAGTTGGATACCGGCGGCGAAGGCGTCAGTACCGCTCTGGGGGCGGAACTGCGCCTGCTGCCTATTAACAGGGAAATGGCGGGAAGCATGCCATTGGCGCGCTCGCCGAGCAGCTCGAGCAGGCGGCTCATGTACTTTTCATTGACCCAGTCGAGTACGAAACGATTGGGCGCGTAGACACGCAGCTCGTCGCCTTCGGCTTCTATCTGTAGTGGACGGATCCAGGTGTTGAATTGCTGGGCAGGCAGTTCATCGCGCAGAAGCTCCACGCACTGCTGCCAAAGTTCCACGGACACGGACATCCCCTAATCGAAAGGCAGGTGAGGCAAAAACAGTCGCCATTGTAGCCCCCAAAAGACGAGTTATCCACACGTAAGAGACAATCAGGCCATGCTAAATCAATACGTTATTGCGCTTGCCAGCCCCATCTGAAAGCTGTGGATAACAACGCCTGGGGACGGGGTACAAGCCTGCGGATAAGCCCTGGCATAACCGCCCTGTGGATAAAAGCACGATCCATCCTCAGCTTATGCCCGGGGGCCACACAGCCACGTCACCGCTTCTGAACAGACTTGTCACTCGCCAGACTCTGCGCCAACACTGGCCTGCATTGACTTATTCACAGCCAGCTGGCTGCCTAAGCATTATTAACACCATAAAACATCTTTAAATATTCTCTTCTTTATATTTCTTATCTGCGTAAAAGGTCTGGTTGGAAATTGACCTGGCCTCCGGCTTTCTCTAGAATCGCCGGTCTCTTAAAACGGGGGCCATTCCGGCCCGTTGTCGATTACCAGGTACCGCACCATGAAACGCACTTTCCAACCCAGCACCATCAAACGCGCTCGTACCCACGGTTTCCGTGCTCGCATGGCTACCAAGAACGGCCGCGCCGTCCTGTCGCGTCGCCGCGCCAAGGGCCGTGCTCGCCTCACTGTCTGATTTTCCAGTCTTGTGGTGAGTCGAGGCTTCGGCCGGGAAAAGCGTCTGCTTACACCCCGGCAGTTCAAGGCAGTCTTCGACTCCCCCAGCGGCAAAGCGCCGGGCAAAAATGTCCTGCTGCTTGCGCGCAACAATGAGCTCGATCACCCACGCCTGGGGCTGGTGATCGGCAAGAAGAGCGTCAAGCTCTCGGTTGAGCGCAATCGCCTGAAACGCCAGATTCGCGAATCGTTCCGCCTCAACCAGGACAACCTGGTGGGCTGGGACATCGTGGTGGTCGCGCGTAAAGGCTTGGGCGACTTGCAGAATGCCGAACTGGCACAGCAGTTCGGCAAGCTGTGGAAACGCCTCGCCCGCAGCAAGCCAAGCCCACAGGCCGCCGATGCCCAGACCGGGGTGAACGACAATCCCCATGCGTAAACTGGCCCTGGCTTCAATCCAGTTCTACCGGTACGCCATCAGCCCTCTGATGGCCAGTCATTGTCGTTTCTATCCCACCTGTTCCTGCTACGCGCTTGAAGCCATCGAACACCATGGCGTCCTGCGTGGTGGCTGGCTGACCGTTCGTCGCCTGGGGCGCTGCCATCCCTGGCACCCTGGTGGCTACGATCCGGTGCCCCTCGCAAAAAACTCCCGTTCCTCTTCGATGGCCGAATAATCATGGATATTCAACGCTCGATCCTGATCGTCGCCCTGGCAGTCGTGTCCTACATGATGGTTCTCCAATGGAACCAGGACTACGGCCAAGCAGCCCTGCCGACTCAGACAGCTTCCACCAGCAAAGCAGCCGTGCCCAGCCTGCCCGAGACGGCTTCCGTCGCCAGCAGCGACGATGTCCCCACGGCGACTGCCGATGGCAGCGAACCGAGCCCGGTGGCGGCCGCCGCGATCAGCGAGGACCTGATCCAGGTGAAGACCGACGTGCTGGATCTGGCCATCGATCCCCGCGGCGGCGATGTGGTACGTCTGCAACTGCCGCACTACCCGCGGCGCCAGGATCGTCCCGACGTTCC
The DNA here is from genome assembly GCF_004327355.1 of Phytopseudomonas dryadis. GTDB lineage: Bacteria > Pseudomonadota > Gammaproteobacteria > Pseudomonadales > Pseudomonadaceae > Aquipseudomonas > Aquipseudomonas dryadis. The sequence continues at coordinate 123,598 of NZ_QJUM01000014.1, read as the reverse complement.
CTTCCAGTTGTTCGACAATGGCAGCGAGCGCCTGTACCTGGCGCAAAGCGGCCTGACCGGCGCCAACGGCCCCGATGCCCGCGCCAACGGCCGTCCCCTGTACAACAGCGAGCAACGCGTCTATCAGCTGGCCGACGGTCAGGACACCCTGGTCGTCGACCTGAACTTCAGCGAAGCCGGGGTCGACTACATCAAGCGCTTCACCTTCCACCGTGGCCTCAACGCACAGTGTTCGGCCAAGGAACTGGAACAGAAGAAAGCCGGTTGCATCAACGGCAACGGTTACCAGATCGAGGTCACCTACCTGATCAACAACCAGAGCGACGCGGTCTGGCGCGGCAACCTGTTCGCCCAGCTCAAGCGTGACAACAGCGGCGACCCTTCCTCCAGCACCGCCACCGGCACCGCCACCTACCTGGGTGCGGCCCTGTGGACGGCAGAAAAGCCCTACACCAAGGTGTCGATGAAAGACATCGACAAGCAGGGGCTCAAGGAAACCGTACAGGGTGGCTGGATCGCCTGGCTGCAACACTACTTCGTCACCGCCTGGATCCCGGCGCAGGACGACAGCAATCTGGTGCAGACACGCAAGGACAGCCAGGGCAACTACATCATCGGTTATACCGGCCCGGCCCTGAACATCCCCGCCGGGGCCGAGGCGCAGGCCAGCGCGACCCTGTATGCCGGACCGAAGATCCAGAAGGATCTGGCCGACCTCTCGCCAGGCCTGGACAAGACCGTCGACTACGGCATCCTGTGGTTCCTCGCCGAACCGATCTTCTGGCTGCTGCAACATATCCACAGCCTGCTGGGTAACTGGGGCTTCTCGATCATTGTCCTGACCATCCTGATCAAGCTGGCGTTCTTCCCGCTGTCGGCGGCCAGCTACAAGTCGATGGCGCGCATGCGCGCGGTATCGCCAAAGCTGCAGGCGCTCAAGGAACAGTTCGGCGACGATCGCCAGAAGATGTCCCAGGCGATGATGGAGCTGTACAAGAAAGAGAAGATCAACCCGCTGGGCGGCTGCCTGCCGATCCTGGTACAGATGCCGGTGTTCCTGGCCCTGTACTGGACACTGCTGGAAAGCGTGGAGATGCGTCAGGCGCCGTGGATCCTGTGGATCACCGACCTGTCGATCAAGGATCCGTTCTTCATCCTGCCGATCATCATGGGCGCCACCATGTTCATCCAGCAGCAACTCAACCCGACGCCGCCGGACCCGATGCAGGCCCGCGTGATGAAGATGATGCCGATCATTTTCACCTTCTTCTTCCTCTGGTTCCCGGCGGGTCTGGTGCTGTACTGGGTGGTCAACAACGTCCTGTCGATCGCACAGCAGTGGTACATTACCCGCAAGATCGAAGCCGCGAGCCAGCCTTCCAAGGCGTGATCGACCAGGCTTCGCCAGCTACATGACAGGACGCCCCCACCGTGGGGCGTTCTGCTGTTCGGAGGTTCGCCATGCCCTTGTCCCGCGAAACCATCGCCGCCGTCGCCACCGCCCAGGGCCGTGGCGGCGTCGGTATCGTCCGGGTGTCCGGCCCGCGCGCACGGATGATCGCCATCACCCTCAGCGGCATCGAACCGAACCCGCGGCACGCCCACTATGGCGCCTGGCACGACGATGCGGGCGAGGTCATCGATGAAGGCTTGCTGCTGTTCTTCCCCGGGCCGCACTCCTTCACCGGCGAAGACGTCCTCGAACTGCAGGGCCACGGTGGCCCGGTGGTGCTGGACATGCTCCTGCAGCGCTGCCTGGAACTGGGCGCGCGTCAGGCACGTCCCGGCGAATTCAGCGAGCGCGCCTTCCTCAACGACAAGCTCGATCTGGCCCAGGCCGAAGCCATCGCCGACCTGATCGAGGCCAGCTCGGCGCAGGCGGCGCGCAATGCCGTGCGTTCGTTGCAGGGCGAGTTCTCCCGGCGCGTGCACGAACTGACCGAGAGGCTGATCAGCCTGCGCATCTACGTCGAAGCCGCCATCGACTTTCCCGAAGAGGAAATCGACTTCCTCGCCGATGGCCACGTACTGGGCCTGCTCGACGGCGTCCGTGAACAGTTATCCACAGTGCTGCGCGAAGCCGGGCAGGGGGCGCTGCTGCGCGACGGCATGACCGTGGTCATCGCCGGGCGCCCGAACGCCGGCAAGTCCAGTCTGCTCAACGCCCTGGCCGGCCGTGAAGCGGCCATCGTCACCGATGTCGCCGGCACCACCCGGGACGTGCTGCGCGAACATATCCACATCGACGGCATGCCCCTGCACGTGGTCGATACCGCCGGCCTGCGCGATACCGAGGATCAGGTCGAGCGCATCGGCGTGGAGCGCGCACTGAAGGCCATCGGCGAGGCGGATCGCATCCTCCTGGTGGTGGATTCCACCGCCCCGGAAGCCCAGGACCCCTTCGCCCTGTGGCCGGAGTTTCTCGAGCAGCGACCGAACCCGGCGCGGGTCACCCTGATCCGCAACAAGGCCGATCTGTCCGCGGAGCAGGTGCGCATGGAAACCCGTGCCGATGGCCACGTCAGCCTCGCACTGTCGGCCAAATCCAGCGCCGGACTAGAGCTGCTGCGTGAGCATCTTAAGGCCTGCATGGGCTTCGAGCAGACCGCCGAAAGCGGCTTCAGCGCCCGCCGCCGCCACCTGGACGCCCTGCGCCAGGCGCAGAGCCACCTCGACCATGGCCACGCACAACTGACCCTGGCCGGCGCCGGCGAGCTGCTCGCCGAGGATCTGCGCCAGGCGCAGCAGGCGCTGGGCGAGATCACCGGCGCCTTCAGTTCCGATGACCTGCTCGGGCGCATCTTCTCCAGCTTCTGCATCGGGAAGTGAGGTGGGGTCCAGGGACATCCACTGATGTCTAGTAATTCGCCTACAAACCGCATAAATAAAGGGATTTTATCTGCTGAGTGATTCGGTGATACAGTCAAAGCCACTCGATTTTATGTCCAAGTTTGGTTCCAAGTAGCCGGATTCTTCTTTCCCATCCTTCTACTTGGACATACGGGGGATGAGATGGCACTGACCGACACCGCACTCAAGGCGCTCAAGCCCAGGAACAAGACCTATACGGTCACCGACGACCGGGGGCTGTATGTGGAGGTCTTCCCGACCGGGGGTGTCGTCTGGCGCTACCGCTACCGGCTGAACGGCAAGTACGAGAAGCTGACGCTGGGAAAGTACCCCGCGCTGACGCTGAAGAACGCCCGCCTGAAGCGGGACGAGGCGGCTCAGCAAGTGGCAATGGGCCAGTCTCCGGCACAGAAAAAGCAACAGGAGAAAGTAGCTGGGGCAGAAGACGCCACCGTGGCCGAGTTCGCCGAGCTCTTCTTCAAGGACATCCAGTCACGCGACCGCAAGGACGTGACCATGCCTCGTCGCTACCTGGAAAAGGACATCCTGCCGCACATCGGCAGCAAGCCGGTCCGGGACGTCACCGCCGAAGACGTGCGCAGCGTCATCTGGCGCAAGAAGGCGCAAGGCTTCGATGCCGCAGCCGGCCAGGTGCGTGGCCTGCTCAAGCGCATGTTCGATTACGCGCTGACCTGCGGCCTGATCCAGGCCAACCCGGTCATGGCCCTGCCGATGCGGCACGTCTACCGCGCCGCCGCCCGCGAACGGGCGCTGACGCCGGACGAAATCCGGCAGTTCCTGCGCGCGATGCAAACCTCCAACATCCGCCGCCAGTTCAAGATCGCCTTCCAGTTGCTCCTGATGACCCTGGTGCGCAAGTCCGAACTGATGCTGGCGCAGTGGAAGGACGTGCATCTGGACGAAGGCGAATGGCACATCCCGGTCGAGAACTCCAAGACCGGCAAACCGCACATCGTCTACCTCTCCACCCAGGCGCAGACACTGTTCATGGAACTCAAGCCGCTGGCCAGCAGCAGTGCCTGGGTGTTGCCGGGGCGTGGCACTCTGGCCAAGCCCTTCGCCAGCAATGCGCTGAACCAGGCGCTGAAGGTGTCATTGCAGGGGCAGGAGATCCCCGCCTTCACCATCCACGACCTGCGGCGCACCGCCTCGACGCTGCTGCACGAACAGGGTTGGCCTTCGGATGTGGTGGAAAAGGCGCTGAACCACACCATCGGCGGCGTGCGCGGCGTCTACAACAGGGCGGAATACGCCGAGCAGCGGCGGGAGATGCTGCAGGCGTGGTCGGACTACATCGACAGCCTGGCGCCGTCGGCAAATCTGGTGGTGTAAGTCCGTCCGAGGTATTGGTGGCCTTTTCCCTTTTTGGGTAGGGCCGTTGACCCTTGGCGCCATTCCCCTTCGGCTTATTGCCCTTGCCTTTTCGTAATAGAGGTTGCCAAACCGTCGATCCGCATGCGTTTAACACATGTGCTTTTCGTGACATGCAAAGTGCAGTACATTTGCAAGTAAGTATGACTTATCCAAAGGTCTTGCAATGACGCGCTTGAAGGTTGAAACGCTCTCCATTCGGACGTCGCCAAACGTCAAGCAACTGTTGCGGGCCGCAGCGGAACGTGAACACCGCTCCGTGGCCTCGATGGTGGAGGTGCTGGTGATCGAATACGCACGCAAGCACGGGTTGCAGGTACCTGCGCAGGATGGACGGTCCTCGGAATCGTCAGCGTGATGGTGTGTTCGTTGGCTTGCTTCCCTGTGTCCCGTCCATCCACCCGAGCGTAGCGTAGAAACTTCATGTCCCTTTCCCAGCCTCCCGCTCCCGGCTCCCGTGCCCTGATCCGCGACGAAGAATGGCTCGTCCAGCACGCCGATCAATGCGCCCAGGGTGGCTGGCAACTTTCCTGCATCGGTGTGTCGGAAACCGTGCGCAATCGCCACGCCCTGTTCCTGACGGCGCTCGATGACGTCACCCTGATCGACCCGGCGCAGACCGAGCTGGTATTCGACGACTCTCCCGGCTTCATGGCCGCACGGCTGGCGATCGAAGCCCGTCTGCGCCAATCTGCCGTGCAGGGCGATGCCTTGGTGCTGGGGCAACAGGCCGTGATGGACACCTTGCCCTTCCAGCTCGACCCGGCCCACCATGTGCTGCAGCAACTGCGTCCACGCCTGCTCATTGCCGATACCGTCGGCCTGGGCAAGACGCTGGAAGCAGGCATCCTCACTGCAGAACTGATCCGCCGCGGCCGTGCCCGGCGCATCCTCGTGGTCGCCACCAAAAGCATGATGCGCCAGTTCCAGCAGGAGTTCTGGAACCGCTTCACCATCGCCTTGACGCGCTTAGATTCGGCTGGCATCCAGCGCATCCGCCGCCAGATACCGGCCAACCACAACCCTTTCAGCTACTACGACCGTACCATCATCTCGGTCGATACGCTCAAACGCGATAGCGAATACCGCCACTACCTGGAAAGCGCCTGGTGGGATCTCATCATCATCGACGAGGCCCACAACGTTTCCTACAAGGGCAATCGCACCCAGAGCAACCGTCTGGCCGACCTGCTGGCGCAGCGCTCCGATGCGCTCATCCTGCTCACCGCCACACCGCACAACGGCAAGAAGGAAAGCTTCGCCAGCCTGGTGCGCATGCTCGACCCCACCGTGCTGCCACCCAGGGCCGACTACACCCGCAGCGACGTGGAACACCTGTTCATCCGCCGCTTCAAGAGCGACGTGCGCGAACAGATGAAGCAGGATTTCCCCGAGCGCCAGGTCTTCAAGCTGGCCGCCCAGGCCAGCGCCGCCGAGAACCTCGCCTTCGATACCCTGGCCGAACTCAAGCTCGCCAGTGATGGCAGCGGCGCGCGCGACGGCGCCATGTTGTTCCGCACCGTGTTGGAAAAAGCACTGTTCTCCTCGCCCGCCGCCTGCCTGCAAACCCTCAAGGAGCGCATCCGCCGCCTGGAAGCCCGTGATGCAACGCATCCCGACTTGGCTTCGCTGCGCGAGCTGCAAGCCCTTGTGCAACAGATCGAACCCACACAGTTCAGCAAGCTGCAACATCTCATCGCGGAACTCAAGGACGATCCACATTGGCGCTGGGACGGCCGTGCCGCCGATGACCGCCTGGTGCTCTTCACCGAGCGCATCGAAACCCTGAAATTCCTGCAACAACACCTGCCTGCCGCGCTGGGCCTGAAGGCAGACGCCGTCGCCATCCTGCACGGCCAGTTGCCCGATCAGGAGATCCAGCAAACAGTCGAGGATTTCGGCCGCAGCCATTCGCCGCTGCGCCTGCTCATCGCCTCCGACGTGGCTTCCGAAGGTCTGAACCTGCACTACCAGTCGCACCGGCTGATCCACTTCGACATCCCCTGGTCGCTGATGGTGTTCCAGCAGCGCAACGGCCGTGTGGACCGTTACGGCCAGACGCAACCGCCCAAGATCGGCTATCTCTACACCCAGCCCCGCAACGAGCGTGTCCGTGGTGACCTGCGCTACCTGGAAATCCTCATCGAAAAAGACGAACAGGCCGCGAAGAACATTGGCGATCCCTCCGCCTTCATGGGCCTGTACGACGAAGACGCCGAAACCCTGGAAGTGGCCAAGGCCATCGAAGGCAACACCACCGCCGAAGCTTTCGCCCAGCAACTGGCGGGGGGCGACATAGATCCCTTCGAACTGCTCTGGGGCGACGCCGCCAACAACGCGACGCCACCTGTGGGCGGCGAACCTGTGCCTTCCACCACGCCATCCCCCACCGGTACGTTGCCCAGCCTGTTTGCCGGTCACTACCACTATGCCCGCGACGGCCTGCGCTGGCTGCGCCAGCACCAGCCCGAGCAGCAACCCGCCGTGCAGGCCGACGACGCCACCCGCACTCTCAGCTTCCAGCCGGGGCGTGACCTGACGCAGATTCTGGAGCGCGACCTCGCCCCGGAAATGTGGCCCACCGACAATACGTTTGCCCTCTGCGCCGACAAGCGCACAGTCGAAGCCGCCATCACCCAGTCCCGCGACGGCAGCGACTGGCCGCAACTGCACTACCTTTGGCCGCTGCACCCCATCGCCCAGTGGCTGGACCACAAGCTGATGGCCGCCTTCGGCCGCCAGCGAGCTCCGCTGCTGCGCGTGCCGCAAGGCCTGCAAGCGGGTGAAGCCATCATCCTTGTGCTGGCCCAGGTGCCCAACCGGCGTGGCCAGGCCATGCTGGCCGAATGGCTGGGCGTGCAACTCGATGCGCGGGGCCAGGTGCAGGCCGTGCTGGGCCTGCCCGATACCCTGCACCGCACCGGGCTGGACGGCGGCCAGAACCCGGCCCCGGCCAACGATGGTCATGCCCCCGACAGCCGCCTTTGGCAGCAAGCCCTGCCTGCCGTCATCCATGCCGCCGAAGCGCATCTGCGCCCCATAAAGCGGGCATTCGATGCGGACTGTCTCCAGCGCCTGGGACGAGAGCTGGACAAACTCGCCGTCTTGCAAGGCAAGCACTTGGAACAGATGGAACTGGAACTGGCGCTGGGCGGCATCGAACAAGTCCGCGCCGCCCAGCGCCAGCAGCGCGAAAGCGCCACTGCCGACCTGTTCGGCCAATACCAGCAATGGGTGCGCGACACGCTGCAACTGGATGATCGCGCCCAGTTCACCGTTGTCGCCGCCTTAGTTTCCCAACAGGACGCAGCACGACAAGACGTGGCGCAAGGAGCGGCCCAATGAGCTTCACCATCAACGGCCTGCATAATGCCAACGAGTTCTACAGCCAGCACTACCTGGACGACATCCTGGTCAAGGACCTCAAGCCCCTGTTCGAGCAGTGGAAGGAGCAGGGTAGCAACAGCCCTGTCGCCCGCCTCAGAAGCGCCAGTGGTGCCAATGGCTTCTTCCGCGACCGCGAGCGCTTCCTGGGTGAAAAATGCCCCGAGGCGCGCGCACGCCTGCTGCATGAATTGGCCCAGCCGCTGCTGGCTGCGCTCGACTACGAATTGCAGCCGCAAACCCTGGCCCTGGCCGACGCCGGCCGCGAAGGCGAATTGCCCTTGCTGGCGCTGTACCGTGACGCCAAGGGCCACCCATTGCTAGCCATCGCCACAGCGCTGGCCCTGCCAGGCGACGAAGACACCGCGCCGCTGCAACTGCCCCCGCGTGACGGCAAAGGCGCCAAGACTGGCCGTCACCAGGCGGACTGGGAAGAAACCCTTTCTCGCCGCCTGTTCGCCGACGACACCCCGCCACGCTGGGTGCTGCTGGTCCACCACGAACAATGGCTGTTGATCGAACGCAGCAAATGGGGCCGCAAGGCCCTGTTGCGCTTCGACCTGCCGGAACTGTTCGGCCCGCGCGACGAACACAGCCTGCGCGCCATCGCCGCTCTGCTGGGCAAACAATCCGTGCTGCCCGCCGAAGGCGGCGCGGCCCTGCTCGACAGCCTGGACGACAGCTCCCACAAGCACGCCTTCGAGGTTTCCACCGACCTGAAGTACGCCCTGCGCGAGTGCATCGAACTGATCGCCAACGAGGCCATCCGCTACAAGCGCGAAGTCAGCAAGGAAAAGCTCTTTGAGCGTACCGATACCGACCTGGCCGACCAGCTCAGCCGCGAAAGCCTGCGTTACATGTACCGGCTGCTGTTCCTGTTCTACATCGAGGCCCGCCCCGAACTCGGCTATGCCCCGATCCAGGCCGAAGCCTATCTGAAGGGCTACAGCGTCGAACACCTGCGCGAGCTGGAACAGACCCCGCTCACCACCGACGAAGCCCGCAACGGTTTCTACTTCCACGATAGCCTGCAACAACTGTTCGGCCTGATCTGGCAGGGCTTCCCGCGCCGCGATGCCGGTAGCGGGCAGCAGGAGCTGAACGCCGGTCTTGACCCTGCACCGGGCGACATCGCGCAAGGCAGTGGCTTCACCATCGCCCCGCTGCAAGGCCATCTGTTCGACCCGGAGCGCACCCGGCTGCTGAACAGCGTCAGGTTGCGCAATCAGGTGCTGCAAAAAGTCGTCGAGCTGATGTCCCTGTCGCGTGGCAGCAGCGGCAACGGGTTTGCCAGAAACAGTCGCCGTGGCCGCATCAGCTACGCCACCCTTGGCATCAACCAGCTCGGTGCCGTGTACGAGGCGCTGCTCTCCTTCCGTGGCTTCTTCGCCGAAGAAGACCTGTATGAAGTGCGCCGCGACCCCAAGGCTAAAAAGACCAGTAGCTCGGAAGAAGACGAAGCCGAGGTCCCCGATGACAGCGACGCCACGGATGACGACGACACCCCGTCGCCCAGCGCCCGCGAAAAACGCAAGGACGCCGAACTCGACCCGCTGGAAGCGGCCTATTTCGTGCCTGCCAGCGCCATCAGCCAGTACAGCGACGCTGAACGCCTGTTCGGCGGCGAGCCGCGCCTGTACCCCAAGGGCCGCTTCATCTACCGCCTGGCCGGCCGCGCCCGCGAGAAATCCGCCAGCTACTACACCCCGGAAATCCTCACCCGTTGCCTGGTGGAACACGCCCTGCGCGAAATCCTGCCCGGCAAATCCGCCGACGACATCCTGCGCCTGACCCTCTGCGAACCCGCCATGGGCAGCGCGGCCTTCCTGAACGAAGCCGTCAGCCAGCTTGCCGAAGCCTACCTGCAGGCCAAGCAGAAGGAACTGGGCCAGAGCATCCCCCACGACGACTACGCGGCAGAAAAGCAGCGGGTCAAGATGTATATCGCCGACACCAACGTGTTCGGCGTCGATCTCAACCCCGTGGCCGTGGAACTGGCCGAAGTCTCGCTCTGGCTCAACGCCATCTTCAAGGGCGGCCATGTGCCTTGGTTCGGCCTGCAATTGGTGGCCGGCAACTCCCTGGTCGGAGCGCGGCGCGACGTTTTCAGCACCGCGCAACTCTCGCCCGGCCGAGGTGAGAAGGATATGCCCGAGCGCGACTGGCGCTGCGCCGTGCCGCGTGCCCTTACGCTCTCAGAAACACCCTCCGCCACCGATATCTTCCACTTCCTGCTGCCCGCCGATGGTATGGGCGCAGTCACCGACAAGGTGGTCAAGGCGCTGGAACCCGCCGCCTTCGAACGCTTCAAGCAATGGCGCAAAGCCTTTGCCGCGCCGCTGGAACGCAGCGAAATCACCCGCGTGCAAGCCATCGCCCAGGCCGCCGAAGCGCTCTGGCAGCAGCACGCCCAGGAACTGGCCCGCGTGCGCCGCGCCACCAGCGACCAACTGCACGTCTGGCCCAGCACCGATGCTAACCACGCGCCCACCACCACCGCGCAGAAGGACGCCACCTTCCAGCGCGAAATGCTCAGCGAGGCGCAGAAGAACGCCAGTCCGTACCGCCGCCTCAAGCTGGTGATGGACTACTGGTGCGCGCTCTGGTTCTGGCCGTTGGATAAGGCTAACGACCTGCCCAGCCGCGAGGAATGGTGGTTCGTGCTGGAAACCGTACTGCTCGGTAATGCCAGCCTGATGGCACCCACGGATGGCATCGATCTGTTCCCGGAAACCGTGCCGCAGATCACGCTGGACCTCACCCCCGAGCGCGACCGCTACGGCTATGTGGACATCTCATTGCTGATCGAAACCCGATCAGAGCTGCAAGTCGCGCAGGCAGTGGCCGAGCAGCAGCGTTTTTTGCATTGGGAACTGGAATTCGCCGACATCTTCCAGCAGCGTGGCGGCTTCGACGTAGTGCTGGGCAACCCGCCATGGATCAAGGTCGAATGGAATGAGCAAAGCCTGCTCTCGGACTTCGACCCGCGCTTTGCCATCCGCAAGCTCTCCGCCAAACAAACCGCCGATCAACGCGAAGCCGTGTTCACCGCCACGTCCCAAGCCCGCGCCGACTACCTGGCCGAATGCGTGGCCACCGAGGGCGTGGGCGAATACCTCAATGCAGTGCAGAACTATCCGCTACTCAAGGGCCAGCAAAGCAACCTGTACAAATGTTTCCTGCCGCTGGTGTGGCGTGTGGGCAGTGGCGTGCAGGCACTGCTGCACCCGGAAGGGCCATATGACGACCCAAATGGTGGCCAGTTCCGCGCAGCCGTGTATGTACGGCTGCGAGCGCACTACCAATTCCAGAACGAACTAAAGCTATTTGCTGAAGTTGCCCACCGCGCAAAATACAGCATCAATGTCTATGCGCCATCGCAACCGTCGCCGCAGTTTACGACGATGGCAAATCTATTCCACCCATCAACCATCAGGGCCAGTCTGGAGCATACTGGCGCTGGGCCGACACCGGGCATCAAGAACGAAGGTGACGGATGGGACTTCAACGGGCATCGCAACCGTACCGTGGAAGTGAATGAAGGAGTGCTCGCCACCTTCGCCAAGCTCTACGACATCCCGGGTACACCGCCCTTGCTGGCCCGCCTGCCCGCCGTCCACAGTCGGGAACTGATCTCGGCACTGGAAAAGTTCGCTTACGTCCCGCGTCGCTTAGGCGACTTGAAAGACGATTACTTCACGACGGTGTGTTTTGATGAAACCTATGCACAGCGCGACGGCACCATCCGCCGGGAAACCGGCTTCGTCGCCTCGCCTGCCGACTTTGTACTCTCCGGCCCACATTTCTACGTCGGCAACCCGTTCAGCAAGACGCCAAAGGCCATCTGCGAAACCCACAAGGCTTACGACAACCTCGACCTCGAACACCTGCCAGACCACTACCTGCCACGCAGCAACTACCGCCCCGCCTGCAGCGCCGCCGAATACGCCCGCCGCGTTCCGCGCGTCAGTTGGGTAGAGGAAGGGGAAGTCGAAGCCAGACCGGCGAACATGTCTTTTCAAATGATTCATCGGCGAATGCTGAGTCAATCTGGCGAGAGGACATTAATTGCTACCGTGGTGCCAGCAGGTGCTGCCTCTATCAATACATGCGTTGCTACCACATTCCGTAGCAGCTCAAATTTGGTGAGCATCGCAGCTTGCCTCTGCTCGATACCTTTTGATTTTTTCACTAAAAGCACCGGCAAAGGCGATCTCTATGGAGAGGGTTTAGCAAAATTTCCGCTCTTGGCATCGAGTACGGTACTGACAACTAGGTTTCTTGCGATAACCTGCCTCACCACCCACTACGCCGACCTTTGGCAAACCTGCTGGCAACCCGAGTTCCAGCAAGACTCTTGGGCCAGCGCCGACCCGCGCCTGCCGCAAGACTTCTTCGCCCAGCTCACCCCCGACTGGCAACGCCACAACGCCCTGCGCAGCGACTACGCCCGCCGCCAGGCCCTGGTGGAAATCGACGTCCTCGCCGCCCAGGCCCTGGGCCTGACCCTCGACGAACTGCTCACCATTTACCGCGTGCAGTTCCCCGTCATGCGCCAGTACGAGCGCGACACCTGGTACGACGCCACCGGTCGCATCGTCTTCACCGCCAGCAAGGGCCTCGTCGGCGTTGGCCTGCCCCGCAAGGCCAACCGCAGGGACGCTGAGTGCACCGTCATCACCCCAGACGGCATCCGCAAGCCGCGCCGCCTCGGCTGGGAAGACCTCCAACCCAAGGCCATGCCCGACGGCACGTTGCATCCCCAAATCCCCGATGGCACGGTGATCGAGCGCCCCATTACCGACACCACCCAACCGGGCGGCCCCATCGACCGCACGATCCGCTACACCGCGCCCTTCACCTTGGCGGATCGCGAGGCGGATTACCGCGTAGCATGGAAACATTTCAGCGAGCAGTCGCAGGGTGACCAGCCACATGCGCATGCCGATGGCAGCGCGAGTCCAGATCAAGGACAAACCCCATGAGCAAGAAGAACCGCATCAGCAAACTGAGCATCGATGGATTCAAATCCATCCGCAGCCTGCCTGATTTTGAACTCGGCAATCTCAATGTGTTGCTGGGTGCCAATGGCGCGGGCAAGAGCAGCTTTGTCTCCTATTTCCGCATGTTGGGGGAGATGGTGGAGGGGCGGCTGCAGAAATGGGCAGTCCAGCAGGGCGGTGCGGATCGAATCCTGAGCTTTGGTATCAAGGAGACGAACCGCGTCGAGTCTTTTATCCGCTTTGGCTTGAATGGTTACAGATTTGCACTTGAGCCGACGGTTGATGGTGGATTCGTTTTTGCCAATGAACGACTATTTTTTGCCGGCCCATACTACGGTGACAAGTGGATTGAGTTGGGCAACGGGCACCAGGAAGCCAAGCTCAAGGAACAGTTCTTGGCATGGCCATCGGGAAGCGAGGCGGATTATTGCTACAGCTCGATTTCCAGTTGGAAGGTCTTTCACTTCCATGACACCAGTGATACCGCAGGCGTCAAGCGCTGGGGAGGCTTGCAGGACAACGACTATCTGCGCCCCGATGCCTCCAATCTGGCGTCCTATCTGTTTCGTCTTCAGGAAGACGAGCCGGAGGTGTACGAGCAAATCCGCAAGACGGTACAGCTTGCCATTCCATTCTTCGACGATTTCGCCCTCAAGCCGCGCAAGCTTAAGGGCGACGACGAGCAAATCCGCCTGCTCTGGAGGCAGAAAGACAGCGACTACACGTTTTGGCCGAGCCAGTTGTCGGATGGCTCCATCCGCTTCATCTGCCTGGTCACGGCGCTGCTGCAACCCGATCCACCCTCGACCATCATCATCGATGAGCCGGAACTGGGCCTGCACCCCTACGCGATCACGCTGCTGGCTTCCTTGCTGCGCTCGGCATCCACGCGCATGCAGGTGATCGTGTCCACACAGTCCGTTCCGCTGGTGGATGAGTTCACGGTGGACGATCTCATCATCGTCGAACGTGAACAGGGCGATACGGTGTTCAAGCGGCTGGACGAAGAAGAACTCAAGACTTGGTTGGAGGACTACACGCTGGGCGAGTTGTGGGAGAAGAACATCCTGGGCGGGAGGCCGCGCAAATGATCCGGGTACATGTCGTTTGCGAAGGGCAGACCGAGGAAATGTTCGTCAGCCAAGTATTGGCTGAGGCGTTCGAGTCGCAAGGAATTTATCTCGTCCCAGCCTTGATCGGAAAACCCGGACACAAGGGAGGCAACGTCCGCTTTGAGCGCGTGCTAACCGACGTTCAGAAGCGTTTGCTGGGCGAGCGAAAGGCATGGTGCACGACGTTCTTCGACTTCTACGGCTTACCGGAGGAGTTTCCGGGCAAGGTCGAGGCGAACGGTTTGAACGATGTGGACAGCAAGGCGGAGTGCCTGCAGCAGGCGATGACCGCTCGATTACGCGACAGGATAGGCGATGACCCCATGCGCCGCTTTGTCCCGTATGTGCAGATGTACGAATTCGAAGGGCTGCTGTTCAGTTGCCCGGATCAACTGGCCTCCGGCATCGGGCAGTCCGACCTGGGTGCAAAATTCCAAAGCATTCGTGATGGCTTCGACACGCCAGAGGCCATCAACGACAGCCCCGTCACTGCCCCCAGCAAGCGCATCCTCAAGCTGTTCAACGGTTATGAAAAGCCGTTGCATGGCTCGCTTGCCGCGCTGGAAATAGGCCTGACGGCAATTCGCCAGGAATGCCCGCGCTTTGATGCGTGGCTGCGCCAGATCGAGGCATTGCGGGCGGGATAGCAGGAAAAATGAAAGATCAAGGGAGAAAGCATGGCTACCCGCGAACAAGCAGAAATCTATTTGCAACGCGCCCTTGCCCAGCCGCAGGCTCACTTCCGCGACGGCCAGTGGGAGGCCATCGACGCCCTGGTCAATCACCGGCACAAGCTGCTGGTGGTGCAGCGTACCGGTTGGGGCAAGTCATCGGTGTATTTCATCGCCACGCGCCTGCTGCGCGATGCGGGTGCCGGCCAGACCATCATCGTCTCGCCACTGCTGGCGCTGATGCGCAACCAGATCGATGCGGCGCAGCGGCTAGGCGTGCGGGCCTCGACGATCAATTCGTCCAATGCCGATCAATGGCCGCAGGTGATCCAGGAGGTGCTGGCCAACCAGGTGGACGTGCTGCTGGTGTCGCCGGAACGCTTCGCCAACGACAGGTTCAGCGAGGAGGTGCTGCTGCCGCTCGCGCAGAACCTGGGGCTGTTCGTGGTGGACGAGGCGCACTGCATTTCCGACTGGGGCCATGACTTCCGCCCGGACTACCGGCGCCTGGTCAACGTGCTGCAACGCATGCCATCCAATCTGCCGATCCTGGGCACCACGGCCACCGCCAATGACCGGGTGGTTGACGACATCGTTGGGCAACTGGGCAACATTCGCGTGCTGCGTGGCTCGTTGATGCGTGAGTCGCTTGCACTGCAAACAACACGGCTGGGGGATCAGGCGGCGCGTCTGGCGTGGCTGGCCCACCATATCCCGCAGATGCATGGTTCGGGCATCGTGTATGTGCTGACCCAGCGCGATGCCGGGCAGGTTGCGCGATGGCTGAATGAAAACGGCATCTTGGCCGAAGCCTATTTCAGCGGAGCAATCGGCCCTGATGGCGAAGAGACCAATGTCTGGCGGGAGCAACTGGAAGACCGCTTGCAACGCAACCAGTTGAAAGCACTTGTGGCAACGACGGCGCTCGGCATGGGCTACGACAAGCCGGATCTTGGCTTCGTCATCCATTACCAGTCACCGGGTTCCATCGTCGGCTATTACCAGCAGGTGGGACGCGCGGGCCGTGGCATCAACCGTGCGCTGGGCATCCTGCTGGCTGGCGATGAAGATGCGCGCATCCACGAATTTTTCCGCCGCAGTGCCTTTCCGGATGAGCGGCAGGTATCGGCTTTGCTGGAGGCGCTGGAGAATTCGGATGGCCTGACCGAACGGGATCTGGAGCAGCGTTTGAATGTCCGTCACGGCCGGATCGGTGATGTCTTGAAATACCTTTCGGTAGAGAACCCGGCACCAGTCATCAAGCAAGACAAGCGCTGGGTGCGCACGCCGGTGCCTTATCGCCTGGATGTGGAGAACATCCGCCGCTTGACCGGCATCCGCGAGCAGGAATGGCAGGAAATGCAGGATTACATGGCAACCACGTCCTGCAAGATGGAGTTCTTGGCCCGTGTGCTGGACGATCCTTCACCTGGCCCATGCGGCAAATGCGCATCGTGCCTGGGGCAATCGATCGTGCCAGAGACATTCCCGCAAGCACTGGGCGTGAAGGCTGCTCAGTTCCTGAGGCACTCGGAGTTCCCGTTGGAATGCAAGAAGCAGATCGCGGCCGGCGCGTTTCCGCTATACGGCTTCCATTTCAACACCATTCCGCAAGCACTGCGGGCGGAAACTGGGCGTGTGCTTTCACGCTGGGGCGATGCGGGCTGGGGTACGGTGGTGGAAGCGGGCAAGCAGGCCGGCCACTTCGGGGATGAGCTGGTAGAAGCGGTGGCAGAGATGATCCGGAACCGTTGGCGTCCGGAGCCTGCACCGACCTGGGTGACGTGCATTCCTTCGCGCAATCACCCCGAACTCGTGCCGGATTTCAGCCGCCGGTTGGCACAACGGCTGGGGCTGCCGTTTCATCCGGCGATCACCAAGCGGCGCGACAACCAACAACAGAAGTTCCAACAGAACCGATACCACCAGTGCAGCAACCTCGACGGCGTGTTCGGTGTGGAGGGCCAGGTGCCGGCCGGTCCGGTTCTTCTGGTGGATGACATGGTGGATTCGGCCTGGACGCTGACCGTGGCGGCTATTTTGCTGCGGCAGGCAGGTTGTCCGGCCGTGCTTCCTGTAGCGCTGGCGGCCACCAGCGATGGAGATTGAGATGCAATTGAGTGAACAAGCCCAGGCGATCTTGCTGCTGACGGCATGGTTGGGGAAACAGGATCCGTCGGGTGCGACGCCCTTGACGCCGACGGAATGGGGGCGCTTTGCCCTGTTCCTGCGTGACACAGGCCGGAATCCAGCCGATCTATTGAGGGTGTCGGATGTGGCGTCATTGCTGTCCGGGTTCGAGGACAAGAAGGTGACACTTGAGCGCATCGGCAAGCTGCTGGGTCGCTCTGCGGCTTTGGGCATCGCGTTGGAGAAATGGCAGCGAGCGGGCCTGTGGATTCTGACCCGATCGGATGCGGACTACCCGAAGCGTTGGAAACATTGGTTGAAGAACGACGCACCGCCCGTCCTGTTTGGTGCCGGTAACCGGGATCTGCTCAATCGGGGCGGAATTGCGGTGGTCGGATCGCGTGACCTGGATGATGCGCAAGTGGCATTCACGGGAAGGCTTGGCCGGAATATCGCCCATCAAGGGCAGGCCGTGATTTCCGGTGGTGCGCGTGGCGCAGATGAAGCCGCCATGTTGGGGGCGCTTGAATCCGAGGGCATGGCAGTTGGCGTGCTGGCCGATTCTTTGCTGCGCGCCTGCACGTCGGCAAAATATCGCAAGGCACTAATGCGCAACGATCTGGCCCTGGTTTCTCCGTTCAATCCGGAAGCTGGATTCAACGCGGGCAATGCGATGGCTCGTAACAAGTACATCTATTGCTTGTCCGATGCGGCCATTGTGATCGCTGCCACCGAGAACAAGGGTGGCACCTGGGCCGGTGCCATCGAAGATCTTAAGCGAGGCTGGGTGCCGCTGTGGGTGCGACAAGGCCATGTTCCCGGCAACAAGGCGCTGGTGGATAAGGGGGCGAACTGGCTTCCCGAGGATTTCCATGTGCGGCAGTTGAGCGATACACAGGCCACAGCTCCCTCAGTTGCGCCTCATGTCGCTGAGGGGGTGGAGGCATACGCAATGCGGCTAACAGTTGAGCATGGCGCAGCATCCAGTATTGCGCAGGCTTCGGATGCGAAGCAGGAAGTGTGTGCTGAAGGCTCCGATCAGCAGGCAGGGACTGCTTCGGCAACGACAAACAAGCCCGAATCGGGAGAAACCCCATATGAGAGTTTCTTGCTTCGTCTCGATGCACTCTTGCGCGAGCAGGCGTTGAGCTTAAAGGAACTGCAAAGTGAAATGGAAATTAAGCCGAAGCAGCTTTCCGAATGGTTGAAGCAGGCGGGCGCAGAGGGTGTCGTCGTCAAAACCCGATCGCCCGTGAAATACAGGTTGAGCAGAGGGGTGGATGCCCCTAAGGATGAGAAGAAGGCGGATGGGAAGGAAAAGAGCGCTCTTGGTTTAGATACAGGCGAAAGTACCCAGACGGGTTTCGAGTTCTGATTTGGATTGAGGAGCAGTGGGAGCCATGCGGATCAAAGTATCGTGCCGCTTGCTGACGGAACCGGCAGGTCGAGGATGGGGGGATTCCCGTCCGAGCATGGGGGGATTTATGCAATCCCCCCATGCTCGGACGGCGAGTGAGGCAGCTTGCAACCTTGGACTTGCAACCTTTTGGGATGAGCTTGCAACCTTTCGGCGAGAGATTGCATGCAACCTTTGATCGTTTCCCAGCAAATCACCCAAGGCGTCGCCGACTTCCTGCGCGCGGCCTTCCCGGCTACCACGCCGGGCTTCGATGGTCTGATCCAGCGCTTCCTGGCCGACCGCGATCGGGTGTTCAAGGGACCGTACCTGACTTTGCCGCTGCCGTTCCGCAAGCAGGCCGATAGGAACCAGCCCGCGTTCGGCTGGCTACCGCCGGGCTTCGTCCCCCATGCTCACCAGGGCCGGGCGTTCGCCCGCCTGACCGGCGAGCAGGCCCGATCGACTCTGGTGGCCACCGGCACCGGCTCAGGCAAGACCGAGTGCTTCCTCTATCCAATCCTGGAGCATTGCCGCGAACAACGGGAACTGGGCCGGCCGGGCATCAAGGCCATCATCCTGTACCCGATGAACGCGCTGGCCTCGGACCAGGCCAGCCGACTGGCCAAGGAGATCCTGCGCACACCAGCCCTGGCCGGTATCCGCGCTGGCCTGTACGTGGGCGAGGCTCCAGCCGAGGAATCCTCCCGCGTGCAGCAACTGGCCGATGGCAGCTTCTCGATCATCACCGACCGCAACGCGCTGCGCGAAAACCCGCCGGACATCCTGCTGACCAACTACAAGATGCTGGATTTCCTGTTGATCCGTGCCGCCGATGCGCCGCTGTGGGCGCGGCAGCAGCCGGATACGCTGCGCTATCTGGTGGTCGATGAGCTGCATACCTTCGACGGTGCCCAAGGCACGGATCTGGCCTGCCTGATCCGCCGCCTCAAGGGCCGGCTGGAGACGCCGCCGGAGCAACTGGTGTGCGTGGGCACCTCGGCCACGCTGGGCAGCGATGGCGAACAGGATTTGCTGGCGTTTGCCGGCCAGATCTTCGGTGAGACGCTGGATGACCACGCCGTGATCGCCGAAGACCGCGAGCCGGTGGCGGACTATCTGGCGGATGCCGTGGTGGAGTTCACCCAATCTCCGCCGCCGGACGCCGTGTCGGTGTTGGACCCGGCAGCCCATGACGGCTTGCAGCCCTGGCTGGCGGCCCAGGTGCCACTGTGGTTCGGCACCCCGTACAGTGCCGAACAAGTGGTCGATGCGGGCTGGCGCTGTCGGTTGGGCGCAATGCTGAAAAGCCATTTCGCCTTCCAGAACCTGTTGCGCGATATGGAGCGCCTGGGGCCGCGCGCCGTAGCGCTGGACGATCTGCTGGCGGTACTGGCGCGCCGCCTGCCCCCACATGCCGACGCGCGCTATCCGCTGCTGTGGCTGGGCAGCCTGCTGGCGCTGGTGGCGCATGCGCGCCAGCCTCGTGGCGTGTCGCTTGATGCGGTGCGCGGCGAACAGGACACAGCCTTCTTCCTGCAGGTCAAAGTGGAGCTCTGGCTACGCGAACTGCGCCGCATGGTGGCTTCGTTGGACAACCCGCCTCGACTGACCCATCACGACGATCTGGGCAAGGCCGAGCAGGCACAGGTCTGGTTGCCGGTGATCCACTGCCGAGACTGCCACGCCACAGGCTGGGGCGCCACCTTGCCCAGGACCAGTCCGAACCAGTTCAGCCAGGACATCCAGCAGTTCTACAGCGCCTTCTTCGCCGAGGATGTCAGCACCCGCTTTCTGTTCCCCCATGGCGAAAGCGCGGACCCGAAGGTGTTCGAGCACAAGAAGGTCTGCCCGCGCTGCGGTACCCTGCATGCGTTGGGGCAGACGCACTGCGATTGTGCCGAGGACCCGGTCGCGCTGGTGGATGTCGATGTGACCGCCAACCTGCGCGAAGGCATGCGCAACGGCGCCCGCTATACCCGTTCCCATCATGACTGCCCGTACTGCGGCGGGCACAAGACGCTGTCCATCGTCGGTTCGCAAGCGGCCAGCCTGGCAGCGGTAATGCTGGCGCAACTGTTCGGTTCACGTTTCAACCCGGACAAGAAGCTGATTGCATTTTCCGATTCCGTGCAGGACGCGGCACACCGTGCGGGCTTCCTGGCGGCCCGGACCTGGCGCTTGAACTTACGTCCAGCGGTGGCCCAGGTCATCGCCGCGGCGCAGCAGGCCGGGGAACCGCTGACGCTGGCGCAACTGCCGCAGGCCTTCGAGGACCACTGGCTGCCCGCAATGGGGCAGGGCCATTACCTGGCCAACTTCCTGCCGCCGCAACTGCATTGGCTGCGGGATTTTGAAACGCTGATGAGCGAAGGTACGCTGCCAGCCAATAGCGAGTTGCCGCAGGATTTGTGTCGCATCCTGCCGTGGGTACTGAATGCCGAGTTCGGCCAGGATGCCCATATCGGCCGCAGCCTGACCGTTACCGGGACCGCCAGCGTGGAACCGCCACCACAGGCACTGACATCGGCCGTGCAGTGGATGTCGCCACGCCTGCGGGCCACGCTGGAACCGCTGGCAGATGTGCCGGCGGATGTCCTGTTGGTATTCCTGCAAGGCATCGTGCAATCCATGCAACGGCTGGGGGCCTGGCGCGACTCTGGCCTGCATTTCTATGCACAGGTCGGCAACCGACCGTGGGTCTACAAGCGCAATCCGGTGCAGTTCCAAATGCTGTCCGGCCCGCGTCCGCCACGCTTCGTGAGCCTGGTCGATTACCAGCGCTGCGTCGGTGTGTTGGGCAGCCATGCTAAGTGGTATCGCGCATGGGCCTTCAAGGCACTGACGCCGCTGCATGCGTTGGCTCTGGGCGCTGACAGTTTACTGCCAGCGCTGTATCAGCTGGCGTTCGAGGCACTGGCCGAGGTGGGTTTGCTCGGCGCTGAACAGGCAGACGGCAAGCCGGAGATTCGCGTGTGGGGTCTGGAGCCGGGCGCTTTTCTGGTTTCCTTGGGCAGTCGCGCTTGGCGTTGCGACACCTGCCGCAGCGAGTGGCGCACCGGGACTGAAGTTTCGCTTGCCGGGCAGCCTTGCCGGCATCCCGGCTGCCGAGGGCATCTGGAAACGCTGGCGGAAGGCGATGCCGACTATTACCGCGGCCTGTATCTGCGTGCGGACATCCAGCGCGTGGTCGCTCACGAACACACCGGCCTGCTGCCACGCGGCACGCGCGAGCGGGTGGAGCACAGCTTCAAGTCCGATAGCCACGCTCCCGGCAACATCAATGTGCTCTCGGCCACGCCGACGCTGGAGATGGGGATCGACATCGGCGACCTGTCGGCAGTGCTGCAATGTTCCGTGCCGCCGCAGCAGGCCAACTACATCCAGCGGGCGGGACGCGCGGGACGCAGTACCGGCAATGCCTTGTTGCTGACCATGGCAGCCAGCAAACCGCACGACCTGTATTTCTGGGCCGATCCCAAGGAAATGATCGCCGGCAGCGTGCCGGCACCGGGCGTGTTCCTCAATGCTTCGGCGGTGCTGGAGCGCCAGTTGACGGCGTTCACGCTGGATTGCTGGGTGCGCGAACGGGGTCGGAGCGCGTTGATTCCGCAGGAGATCCGCATGGTGCTCAGCGCGGTGGACAACGGTGCGACGACGCGTTTTCCCTTCCCCTGGCTGGAGTATGTGGAGGCAAACCGGGCTAGCTTGCTGGATCGCTTCCTGGCGCTGTTCCAGCAAGGCGGTGGGCAAATCCTGACCGAAGCCACCCGGCAGTGGTTGGCACGTTTCGTCAATGGTCGGCAGGACGAGGAAAGCTCTCTGACCTTCAAGATCGTCAGCAAGCTGCAGGGTATCGCCCGTGATGTGGCACAGATCAAGCGTCTGCGCGAGAAGACCGCCAAGGAAGTGGAGAAGCTAGAGCAGCTTCCGGTGCGCGGCGAGGAACAGGAGGAAGAGCTGAAAACCCTGCGCCAGGAACGTGCGGCGTTGGCGCGCCTGATCGGTGGGATCGAGGGCAAGGCCACCCTGAACGTCTTCACCGACGAAGGCCTGCTGCCCAACTATGCCTTCCCCGAACAAGGCGTGCTGCTGCGCTCGATCATCGTGCGCGACACCCGCCGGGAAGGACCGCCTGCCGAGCCATTGACCTTCGAATACGAGCGCCCCGGCGCAACCGCCATCACCGAGCTGGCGCCCAACAACACCTTCTATGCCGAAGGCCGCCGAGTGGTCATCAACCAGGTGGATGTTTCCCGCGTCAAACCGGAGGCCTGGCGTCTGTGCCGCCAATGCTCCTACGCAGAGCCTTTGTCGGCAGGCGATCGGCACCACCAATGCCCGCGCTGCGGCGACGGCCAGTGGCGCGACACCGGGCGGGTCCATGAAATGCTGCGCCTGACTACAGTGTTTGCGCGCACACTGGACCGCGAAAGCCGGATCGCCGACGATTCCGACGAGCGCACACGTGGTTTCTACGTGCGCCAGGCGCTGGTGGACAGCCCGCCGGAAGCGGTGCGCCAGGCGTTCGCCATCGACAACCCGGGTTTCCCGTTCGGGTTCGAATTCCTCGACCGGGTGACATTCCGCGAGGTGAACTTCGGCGAGCAGACGGTGGATGCAACGCCGATGACCATCGCTGGGGAGGAGCGGGGTCGCCCGGGGTTCTCCATCTGCCCGGAGTGCGGCACGCTACAGCGTCGCCGCAAGGCAGAAGAACTTTATCGCAACCATGCCCCCTGGTGCTCACGCCGTAAGACGCCTGAGGCCAGCGTCCAGCAATGCATCTTCCTGTACCGGGAGTTCGCCAGCGAAGGTATCCGGCTGTTCCTGCCCGAGGTCGGATTTGCCGAATCCAAGGAAGCCTTGCTGAGCTTCATCTCCGCGTTGGAACTGGGGCTGAGTAAACGCTTCAAGGGGGCGGTGGCGCACCTGCGCATCGCCACCGACGTGCGGATGGCGGCAGACTCGGAGTCGGCGCGGACCTATCTGGTGATCTACGACAGCGTGCCGGGCGGCACCGGATATTTGAAGGAACTGATGCGCGACCCGGCTCCGCTGTTTGAAGTGTTCAGTCTGGCGGCTAACGCATTGAACACCTGCACCTGCAACCAGGACGACACCGCCGACGGCTGCTATCGGTGCATGTATCGCTACCGCAACAGTCATGAACGCCAAGCCATCTCGCGCACGGTGGCGCAGAAGCTGTTGGCACAGATTCTTGAGCATCGCGCAGAGCTGAAGCCTATCGACAACCTTTCCCGGCAGCCGGACAACAGCCTGCTGGAAAGCACGCTGGAAAAGCGATTTCTTGAAGCGCTGCGGCGAGAGCATGATGGTGTCACTTTCACGCTCAAGGACAAGCTCGTCGGCGGCAAACATGGGTACTTGGTCCAGGCAGGCAGTCGCCGCTGGCGTCTGGAATTGCAGGTGGCACTCGGCGAGCGCGAGGGTGTCGTCGTGCCATGCAAACCGGATTTCGTTTTCTGGCCCGACGACGGCGTGGACGATTTGCCCGTCGCGGTATTCACTGATGGTTGGCAGTACCACAAGCACATCGTGGTCGAAGATCTGGCCAAGCGCATGGCTGTGGCCAAGAGCGGGCGGTTCGCTGTCTGGACGCTGACCTGGGACGACATTGACGCGGCGCTGCGTGCCGAACCGGCCCCGGATTCCACAGCCTGGGACGAATTGCTGCTCGGGCCTGCCGATCAGGTGGTCACACGTCTATGCGAGGCTCAGGGGATCGCCTCGTTGGCCGCCTTCCACCGCTTGTCACCTTTCCTGCAACTGCATCGTCGGCTGGCAGCGGGACAGCACGATGCCTTGCGCCGCCTCGCCGGCGTCCTGGGTGCGGCCATGCTGGTGCCACCTGGCGATGACGCTGCCTTGCAAGGCTTCAAGCAAGGCGCCTTCCGCTGTCGGCTCGACGACTATGGCTTGTTACCCGACACCCGTACGCACCGCTGGGGCCATCGCACCTGGAACGCGGCCGTGCAATGGCTGGCCGGCCTGTCGCCGGAGCAGTTGCAGCAATGGATGACCGGCAAGGCAGCATCACCCGCAGAGCCTGTGGTGCTGGTGCAGTGGCAACCGGAAGATATACCGGAGCTCGATCTGCAACGGCGCTGGCGCCATCTCTGTCAGTGCCTGAACCTGCTGTTGCCCTTGCGCCATCTTTGGGCAGGCCATGACGAGATGGCCGGCCTGTCTAGCTTCCAGGCCAGCCCTGCACTGCGCCAAGCAGAGCAGACGTTCGACAGTCATTGGCAAACGGCACTGGAGTTGGCCAGCCCGGATGTGCAGGCATGGTTGCTTGCATTGGCGCATGCAGGAGCACCGCTGCCGGAAGTCGGCTTCGAATTGATCGACGAACGCGGCCGGGTACTGGCAGAGGCAGAGCTGGCCTGGGTCAGCCTGAAGATCGCCGTACTGCTGACCGATTACCAGGCCGATGCGTCCCGCTTCGAGGCAGAAGGCTGGACGATCCATATCGCAACCGAGGACGCGCCAGCCCAGGCGCTTCTGGATAGCTTGAAGGAACATTGAAATGGCACTTTCACCCAAGATCGCCATGTCGGACGACTTTCTGAAATCGTTCGCCAGGATTCCGCGCCAGAACCAACAGGCGGTGCTGACCTTCGTCGCCAAGTTCCGGCAGAACCCGCTGGCCAGCGGTATCAACTACGAGCGCATCAATGATGCCGCCGATACCAACATGCGCTCGGTGCGCATCAACGACAATCTGCGCGGCATCATCCTCAAACCGGAAACAGGTGATGTGTATTGCCTGTTGTGGGTGGATCGTCACGACGATGCTTATCAGTGGGCCAGGCGCCACCGCGTCGCGATTCACCCGGACGTGGGCAGCCTGCAAGTCTATGCGGTACAGGAAACGCAATCCCTGACCGCCGATGAGACAACCTTGGCCGAAGCATTCCCGAGCGAGGGCTTGTTTGCGGGCCTGCGCGACCGGGAAATCCGTAAACTGGGCGTGCCGGAGGAACGCCTGGCAGCCGTGCGAGCGGCTGTATCGGAAGCCGACTTGGAAGCCCTCGAAGCGCAGTTGCCGGATGAAGCCTTCGAGGCCCTGTATCTGTTTGCCGCCGGCGAGCCGCTGGACAGGATACTGGCCGAGCGGGCACCCGCCGAAACGGTCGACCCCCAAGATTTTGGCGCGGCTTTGACGCGCGACAGCACACGGCGTCACTTCGTGGTCCTTACTGATGACAGTGATCTGGACGCTTTACTGGCCGCCCCACTGGAGCGCTGGCGCGTGTTCCTGCATCCGAGCCAACGCAAACTGGTGGAAGGCAACAAGAGCGGTCCCGTCAAGGTCACCGGTGGCGCCGGCACCGGCAAGACGGTGGTTGCCATGCATAGAGCCAGGTGGTTGGCCAAGCAATATGCAGACCTTCCAGGACGCCCGGTCATCTTCACCACCTTTACTCGCACGTTGGCCGAAGACATCCGTCACAACCTGTCTCTACTGTGCTCGCCGCAGGAATTGGCCAAAATCCAGGTGGTCAACCTGGATCAATGGGCGTCAGGCCTGCTGCGCCGCTTCGGCTATCCCTATGCGCTGCTCTATGACGAGAAACAGCGACGTGGCTTCTGGCAAGCCGCCTTGTCCGCGCTGCCCGCAGGCTCTGCCTACAGCACCGCTTTCCTGAGGGCGGAGTACGAGCGCGTGATCCTGCCCCAAGGTTGCGAAACGGCGGAGGATTACATGCGCGCCCGTCGCATCGGACGTGGCGGGCAATTGGGCCGTTTGCAGCGCAAGGCATTGTGGCCGGTGTTTGCCGAATATCGAGCGCAATTGCACGCGGCCAACCTTCGCGAGCCGGAAGAAGCCTTCCGGGAAGCCTGCCAACTGATAGTGCAGGAAAAGCCGCAACTGGGCATTCGGGCCATGGTAGTGGACGAGGCGCAGGACATCAGCGTCGCTGCCTATACCTTGATTCGCACGGCTGTGCCCACGGCCGAGAACGATTTGTTCATCGTCGGCGATGCCCACCAGCGCATCTATCGTCACAAGGTGACGCTTGGACAGGTGGGGATCGAGGTAAGAGGTCGCAGCCGTACCCTCAAGGTCAACTACCGGACCACCGATGAGATTCGACGTTGGGCCTGCGCGCAGTTGGAAGGTATCGAGATCGACGACCTGGATGGAAACATCGACAGCTTGCGCGGCTATCGGTCATTGACCCACGGCGACTTGCCAGAAGTCTTTCCATCCGCTTCATTGCAACAGGACGTGGAGCACATCCTGTCCGTAGTTGAACATGGCAAAGCCGATGATATCGAGGCCCGGCGCATTTGCGTCACGGCCCGCACCAATGAAGATCTGGATGCACTGGCACTGGCCTTGCGGCAACGCGGTGTAGCTTGTCTCAGGCTGGATCACGGCACGACGGATGATCCTGCGGAAACGGGTATCCGACTGGCCACCATGCATCGCGTCAAGGGACTGGAATTTGACATCGTCATCCTGGCTGGCTATCGCGGCGCTAGGCAGTATGCCGAGCAGTTCAGCCATGACGAAGATGTCGGTGTCACAGACGACACGGAGGTTTCCGAA
Organism: Phytopseudomonas dryadis; assembly: GCF_004327355.1. GTDB lineage: Bacteria > Pseudomonadota > Gammaproteobacteria > Pseudomonadales > Pseudomonadaceae > Aquipseudomonas > Aquipseudomonas dryadis. The sequence continues at coordinate 97,079 of NZ_QJUM01000014.1, read as the reverse complement.
CGTTGCCTATTGCACGTCGCTGCAACACGCGCAAAGCGGCATCTGTTTGTGCTCGCCAGGGGTGATTCATAGGATTGATCCGTCAAATTGCTGGGAGCAGCTCGTGTTGCAAGAGATTGCCCGATGGGAATCTCACGTTCCCAGATAGATCGCCGTTACTTTCGCACGCTCATGTCCCAGTTCACGGCTGATCTGTTGTCGGGCTTGCTGATCCAGCAGGTGTTGAGACGAATCCAATTGCACCGTACTGAGGCCGCCCGCCGCTGGCGACCTCCATCCCGTCAATACCTCATACCGCATCTGCGCATACCGATGCCGCAACCCATGCATGTTGCTCAGCCCTGCCGCCTTGCACTGTCCGTCATAGACATGCCGCTGCTGGATGTAGGTCTTGTGCGATGGAATCAGTGATCCCAGGCCTGCCAAGCGATGGGCCTCATCCAGTACCGCACGTTGTTCCGGCATCGTGATAATCACCGTCCGATCGCGCCCGCCTTTGGCCCATGATCCCTTGATGGCGATATGGTCGCCACGGTCAGCATAGCGGGGCTGGAACTTGATGGACTCTTCCCGCCGCAAACCGAAAACGGCTTGCAAACGCAGGCTCATGCGGACATGAGAGTCGGTGATCCTGTCCGACCCATCACCCAGTTCCTTAGCCTTGCTTTCATTGGTCACATAGCGTCGTTCGGGAATGCCCAACTTGGTGTTGTCTGCCGGCAGGATGCCTGCCTTGCCAACCTTCTCGGCCCACCAGCGCAAATGCGCCATACGGTTCTTCAGCGTGCCGGCAGACAGGCCTTCAGTTTGCCAGCGTTGCAGCAGGGCTTCGACATGCTTGCCCTTCAGCGAGGTGGCACGCATCTGCCGAAAGCCCGCCTCACGCAACTGGCGAGCGGCCAGGCTCAGCGAGCGCTGCCGGTCAGCCTGAGTCGCATGGCTGCCGTCGCGGTTGCGCAGGCAGAGTTGTCGCAGGGTATAGGTCAGGTCGTCCATCGGAGCGTTCCTCCATCGGTTGTCGGTTATCCGGCTGAGATACAAGGGTCAGTGTTTGTGCCAACTCGCTAAGGCGAGATCCCCGAAGGGCAAGGGCCAGGTGCTCAGTTCACCTGTGGCCTCGAATGAGGCATCCGCCGTGCTTCCTGTGAGAAGACCAGGCGGAGGAAGTACAAGGGACGACAACGCGATGTGCTGGGATGGATACCTCCTGTGGGGTGATGGAAAAAGGTGCAGGCATGTCGTGCCAGGTCGAGGCGACCGGCAACGAACGCCTTGGATGACAAAACGCCAAATGACGCCTGGCGACAAAGATGGTGGGATGAAGCGCACCGAAGATGAGGAAAGCTCTGCCCATGGGTAGGGCGGCATACCGAATGAGCTTGGGGTGTGCCTGGGATGGTTCCGTCCAGTGAACCGGATCAGCGCTTGCAGGAACCTGCGCTATCGAGGCAACCGTACAGGGACGGCATGGAAAGCATGGCGATGCTCCATGTGGCGCTTGCTGCCCCGCGCCAGGGTTCCGGTGTTCATACCCACCGGCAGGTCATTGCAAGGCTAGTATGCGGGGGCATCATCACGTGCGCCGCATTCAATAGGAAGCTTCGCCACCCCGCATTGTTGCTGCGGTTCGCCGGGCCGTCACTGCGGCGGGCAGTGACGGCCCCAGAGCGGAAATCGCCAGTTGCAGCAGACTTTCAACCGAATCGGTTGATGCAGTTCCACACGTAGTGGCGCAGCCAGCGACTTCACCTGGTGCGCAGACGCTTGATCAGCGGATGGGGCCGCTGCCTAGCCTGCCACAGGTCGTAGGCGATCTGCTCTCTCAAGTACTGGCTCGCACAGCCCAGCCCCGCCAGTTCCAGCCGATGGGCCAGGTCGGCGCTGATGGCCGCGCGGCCGTTCAACACAGTGGAGAGCTGGCCCCGTGAATAGCCAAGATGTTCGGCCAGGGCGGTGATGTTCAGGCCGATGGCAGGCAACACGTCCTCGCGCAGGGACTCGCCAGGATGCGGTGGATCGTACATGGGCATGGCGTGAATTCCCCCGTGACAGGAACCGGCCAAACGCCGGTTTCACCATGTTCTCAGTGTAAGGTCATGCCTTACGTTGTGCCAAGTGATTCGAGCTTTCCAGTGACGTACAACCCCCTGGTCCGTGTAGGCTGCATTCCGTTGCAAGCCAGGTCCTCGATGATCTGCCCGACCGATTTGGGTGGTGTCTGCAGGATGCGCCGAATCTGTTCCATTTGTCGCTGCACTACCTCGCGAGACGCGGGTTTGGCTGGTTGGACGACGGGCGGTGAAGGAGCAGTAGGCGCCGAGGCGGGTAATCCGCTGGCGACCGCCTGTGCAGGGGCCTGCTGTGGGGCAAGCTTGCGCGCCGCCCACAGCTTGAACGCACCGTTTACCGCCTTCTTGATCAGCCCATAAAGGTAGGCGATGGCGTTATGCACACAACCCGTTTCGCAACGCACGTCCCACTCAGCCAGCACGGCCTGGCGTTGCTCCAGAGGCAGGCCCTTGAGACGCGCCAAGAGGATCTGCTGCTGATCTTGCGGCAGTTGCCTGAAGCGAGTTGGCAAATCCGACCTGCATGCCTGTACGTCGGACCGTGGCCGGTACGTATGTACTTCTTTTAATACTTCTTTTTCTACAGCACGTACTGTTGCAGTGGATGGCGGTGCGGACTTCGGAATGTCCTCCCCGGCTTCGACGTGCCCGTTCTTGATGGTCTGGCGACCGTCGCGTGGAATTGGCCCACCTGGGCCACCAGGATCGTGATCATCATCATTGCGCCGCAGCCGCTCGAACCGCTCACGCACCGCCGCAGGCAACATCTGCAGCTTGTCGGGAGAACGCATGGCCTCGTTGAGGATGGACTGAGCCAAATGGCGAATCGTCGCACTGGTATGGTTGAGTGCCCGTTCGAGCAACGGCAGGTAATCGTCGTCTTCCAGGCATGCTTCGACGAAGGTCAGCGGTTGATTGCGCACGGCATAACGGCTGGCCATGGAAAAGCCGGTCATCGGGTTGCGGCGGTACTCGACCAGCGCAATCCACGTGGACAGCCGCAAGCACAGCACGGCCCTGGACACGGTTTCAAGGGCCGCCCGCTTGCTGCCCGGTGCGCTGGGCAGGTATTTGCGTAGTGCGTCGTAGCTGAGGACCACGGTGCCATCGCTGCTGGCCAGCGCACGGAAAGTCAGCCAGGCGTTGCGCTCCAATGGCGTCAGCCGCTCATCGAGCAACAGGGCTTTCGGGGTGATGATGTCTGAAGTTTGGTGTGACATGGTGAGGCTCCTGTCGGTATCGGCCAACTGGCCAAAGGAGCCGTCATCTCACCCCGGCATCACCGCTGCCGCAGCCAACAATCCGAACTGCGCTCCTCCCGTTTTTTCGAGCTGAAGCAGGGGACAACATCCTTGGTCTTCCGGATCAGGAGGTGGGAAAATGAGCCTCCGCTACAGTCATTGGACGTTGGTGAACGCCGATGGCCATGTTCGCCGTCCTTGATCAGACCGCTTGCTGGCGCGCAGCACCGGCAACGAGTGCGCGGGGAGTGTCCAAGATGGGCCATCCGCCGCTACCAAGGGACACGCTTGGCTTTTGGGTCCAAGAATAGGTCCAAGCGCATTGAGAAACATAAAAATTCAATTAAAAATCAATTGGATACATAGAAATCGCCGCTTCTGCATCGGCAAGTGACGTCGGCAATGTGAAGCTGCCGACATTACCGAAGCAACAGGATTGCGGCCGACAAGGGAAGTGCCGAAACTTTGTCTTTTTTGCAGGGAACGTAGGGATCGCATGGCTGTCGGAACGAGCGGTAGCCACGCCTGGCTCCCGTCCATTCAGATGCAGTAAAGGATTACACCATGAGTGGCCTTCCGGTTTCCCATATCGGTCACAAGGTGGCCGGCTCCGTGATCACCACGGGCTCGCCCAATGTATTTGTCGGCAGTGCCGCAGTCGGCAAGGCCGATCGACCCTCAGCCTGTAGCCCTGCGGCAGGCCAGCCGGTCAATCCCATGCTCGGCGTAAAGCTGCTACCTGGTGAGGTTGATTTCGCGTTACCGGCTCCGGCACCTTTCGCCTTTGTACGCACCTATGTATCCAGCAACCCAGCTGTCGGCAGTCTTGGCCAAGGCTGGGCCTTGCCTGGCGAGGGCCTAGGCCTAGAGGTATCTGACGATGCACTGGTGCTGATCGATTCTCAGGGCAGACGTATTCGATTCCCCGCGCTGCCTCCAGGAGCCGAGGCCTATTCCGGTAGCGAGAGGCTATGGATACGTCGCGGAGGGATGACGGACGAAAAGACCTCGTTCAGCCCCTGGCCACCACGCTGGATGGCGATCCCCGAGTCGATCCAGCAGCACGCCGGTTCGATCATCGTCTTGCGTGACAGTACCTTTTACCATTTCCTGCAGAGAGACGGTGCCCACTGGCGACTACACGCCTGCTTCGACAGCAACGGCTACCGCACCGAGTTCAGCTGGAGCGCCGATGGCCATCTGAAAAGCGTACAGGACAGTGCAGGGCGTAGTTATGCATTGGTTTATCAACAGGTTTTTCACGGCCGGCCAGGTGACAGTGGCATTCGCCTGCTTGGCGTCATCCTGGCCAACCTGGATGGCGCAGTTCCTACCGGGCTGGATCCTGCCCAGCAGGGTCTGGACTGGCTGGTAACCTACGGGTTCAACGATGAGGGTGACCTGATCGAGGTACGCAACCGGATTGGCGAAACCACCCGCCGCTTCGATTGGCGCGAGCACATGATGGTCGGTCATGCACAGCCGGAGGGCCTGGAGGTTCGCTATGAGTGGGATCAACATACTCCTGCAGGCAAAGTACTCCGCCAGACCGAACGCGACGGGCTGACGCGTGACTACCACTACCTTGCGGATCGCACCGAAGTCGTCGACAGCCTGGGTCGCAGGCAATGCTTCGTGTTCGAGGGTGAAGGTGGCGAACGACGCTGGGTCTCCCACATCAGGGCTGACGGCAGCCGAGTGGAGTTCACTTACGATGCGTTCGGCCGGCTGACTGCCTTCAAGGATCCACTGGGTCGGCCGGGCCACGCGCGCTTCGACGGCCAGGGCCGCAGGTCGGAATTGGTGGAACCTGGCAAGGCATCCACCCGTTACTTTCTCGATGAGGAAACCGGCGCGGTTACCGGACTGCGTGATGCCGATGAGCGGTTCTGGCAACTGCAACGAGACCAGCGCGGTAATCTGCTGTGCCTGATCGATCCCATGGGTACCGAAACACGCTTTGAGTACGGCGATACGCGTCTGCCAAACCGGGTAACCCGCATTGTCGATGCCAAAGGTGGGAGCAAAACCTTCACCTGGAATCGCTTTGGCCTGCTGCAAGCGCAGACCGACTGCTCTGGTAATACCACGACGTTCGGCCATGACCAGGAAGGTCGCCTGATCTGGCGTCAGGATCCATCGATGCAGAGGAAAAGTTTCACCTACGATCGTCTCGGACGCCTGACAGCGATCCAGCTGGACGCACAGACCGTGATCCGCTATCGCCATGACCGGCAGGGTCGCGTGGTTTCCATCGAAGGAGCGCAACAACGCAACGTAAAGCTTTCCTGGGATCGTTTTGGACGACTGTGCGAGGTTGTCGACCCTGCCGGTGCACATCAGCACTACCAGTACGATGCCGCCGGGCGTTTGGTCGAAATCAGCAACGAGAACGGCGCCCGCTCGCGGATGAGCTATGACGTCATGGATCGGCTGATCAGTGAATGTGGCTTCGATGGCGGTGTGCGCCGGTATGGTTATGACGCTGTAGGCAATCTGCTCGAGCGACAGGAGAGTGACGGCTCCATTATTCGCTATGAATACGATGGTAATGATCGCCTGATTAGTCGACATCTGCCCGCGACCGAGGCCGCTCCGGCGATCAGCGAACACTTTCGCTGGTCAGCGGCAGGTTTACTGCAATCAGTGAGCACACCGCAAAGCGAGATCCGCTTCCATTACGATGCGGCAGGTCGCTTGATCCAGGAAAGCCAGTGGCAAGGAGAAACCTGGTTCTATGCCATTGACCACAGCCTCGACCCGCTGGGGAACCGGGAACGCAGCCGCTATGGCGATGCACCTCCTGTGACCTGGTTGCTGTATGGGTCGGGGTATCTGCACGGCATGTTGGCGGGAAATCTCGAGTTGGCATTCGAACGGGATGCGCAGCATCGCGAAATCCATCGAGATGCCCGGCTGCGTGATGGCACCCCGCTGTTCAGCCAGTCCAGTGAATACGACACGCTCGATCGCCTGCAAGGCAGCACTCTGATGGTAGCCGGGCATTCGAATTGGGTACGTCGCTACGCCTACGACATCCACGGGCATCTGGTCGGAGTGGCAGATAATCAGGGTGATGACATTCGCTATGCCTACGACCCCCGCGGACGGCTGCTCGCCAGCCGCCGCGGCGAGCAGCCCGCGGTGCGCTATGCCTTCGATCCCGCTGGCAACCGCCTCGACCCGCAACACCCCGAGACGCTCATTCAGGACAACCGGCTTGTCAGCCTGGACGGGAATCAATTCCGTTACGATAGCGTTGGCAATCTGCTCGAATGCCGGCGCGCCGACGGCCGTCATCTACAGTTCGCCTACGATGGCGCACAACGTCTGGTGAGGCTGGATTTGACTGATGAGCAGGGTGGCACACTGCAAGCACGCTATGGCTACGATGGCCTGTCGCGGCGAATCCTCAAGCAGGTGCTGCGTGATGGCCAGTTGCAGACCACTCGCTACGGCTGGGACGGTGACGCACTCTGTGCCGAAGATGACGGCAGCAGCCGACGTACCACCGTTCACCTGCCGAACAGCTTCATTCCACTGGTACGCATCGAACACCGGCAGGATGCCGACAGTCCCGAGCTTCTGGCCATGCGGCGAATGTTCGCTGAACAGGGGGAGTCATTCCCCGAAGCCAGTCGTCCGCAAGCACGGGATATTCGTCAGGCTTGCTTCCATAACGACCACCTAGGTACCCCTTTGCGTCTGTCCGATAGCCATGGCGATCTGCTCTGGCAGGCACAGAACGATGACTGGGCGGCTCTGCAAGAAGAACAGGGAGAGTATCCGCAACCGATTCGCTTCCAGGGCCAGTACCTGGACGAAGAAAGCGGGTTGCATTACAACCGGTACCGTTATTACGACCCTACCGCTGGCCGTTACCTGACGCGCGATCCCATTGGTCTGGTAGCCGGGCTGCATGCTTACCGCTACAGCGAAATGCCGACCCAGGGTATCGATCCCTTGGGGCTGTGGGATTTCCTGGTCAACGATCCAGGCCTGCAACAGCGTGCCTCTCTGGGCATGCACATGCTGAAGAACGGTGCCACGCCGGAGCAGATTCAGGAAGCGATGAAGCCGCAACCCAACCCCATCCAGGGCACGCTGTCCCTGGATGGGAGCCTTAGCGGTCATGGCATCGGAGGCGGTTCAGTATCCATAGGTGGAGCAGTAGGTAAGAAAGGCAGCGATAACCTGCCCAACCTGTGCTTTTACATCATGACCTGCCAAACCCTTGGCCCTGGTGCTGCCGGAGGTATCGGTATCAATGGCACCGCCTCGAATGCTGCGCCTACCACTGGGCAAACCTATTCGGTCGGCGGATTCGGTACCGGGGGATTTCTTGGGAAATTTGGCGGCAGTGTGCTGAGTAACATCAATAAACCAAGCGAAGTATCGCTCACTGGAAGCATTGGCCTAGGTGGCGGTGGGGCTGGGGGCGTGATGACCTGCCAGCAATATCAATATTGTGTGAGGGATTAACCATGAAATCTGTTTTTCAAGCTTTTTCCCTACTGAGCTGCCTGATGCTCGCCGCCTGCTCCTTTGAAGATGGTGATTATCAGGCTGCATCGCTCAAACTGGTGGAAGATTTCCACAGCCAAACCCAGCGCGGCGAGTTCTCATCTATCTACAACGAAGCAGCACCCGGCTTGAGAGAAGGGGCTTCGGAGGCAGAGTTCATCCGGATTCTGCAATTAATCGACAAAACCATGGGATCCGTCGAGCACAGTGAGCTGGCCAACCGTGCTCCCACGAAAGCCAATGATGGCCGCATGCTGACACTGCTGGTATTCAATACCCGATTCAGCTCAGGTGCCGCTACGGAATCCTTTTACATCGAAAAGATCGGCGATAAACCCAGGTTGTTCCGCTACGACATCAACTCCGACGCGTTGATTCATGCACTGGTATCCGAGAAGGAAAGCAGGGAATCTGCTCCTCGGAACCCTGTGGAAAACTAGCCGTGAACAACGTTCATAAATGGGTAGCAAAGCTTGGGATAACCCCCCCTGTGCATAACAACCTACTTTATACACAGGCTGATCACGGGTACCTAACACCCACCGCCCAGGATAATCGCCTTTTCATACATCGCTGTAGATCCTATGGTTATTGACCTGTAGCGATCTATCCACAGAAACCTCGAAGATCATTTATAGACATAAAAACAAACCTTTTAAAAAATCATTCTTTTCTCTTTTATTAACCTTCAGCCCGTCTCACCTCCCAAGTCTGGGAGCGAGCAAGGTGAACTGCGTTGTTAAGAAGAAGCTCAATGACCAACGACCGATTGGCTATTTTTTGTGCAAAAGGCTTCTTTCAACCCGGCTAAGTCCCTATACTTGCCGCCCTTTTCCGGTTCAACCTTTCTCAACAGGCACGAGGTGCGTGGTGGATTTCCCTTCCCGTTTTCAAGTGATCGTGATCGGCGGCGGCCATGCCGGTACCGAGGCTGCGCTTGCAGCGGCACGCATGGGCGTAAAGACCCTGCTGCTGACCCATAACGTGGAAACCCTCGGGCAGATGAGCTGCAACCCGGCCATCGGCGGGATCGGCAAGAGCCATCTGGTCAAGGAAATCGACGCCCTGGGTGGCGCCATGGCCATCGCCACCGACAAGGGGGGCATCCAGTTCCGCGTGCTCAACAGCCGCAAAGGCCCGGCGGTACGCGCTACCCGTGCCCAGGCCGACCGCATCCTGTACAAGGCCGCGGTGCGCGAGATTCTGGAAAACCAGCCCAACCTGTGGATATTCCAGCAGGCTGCCGACGACCTCATCGTCGAGCAGGATGAAGTCAGAGGCGTGGTCACCCAGATGGGCCTGCGTTTCTTCGCCGACTCGGTGGTGCTGACCACCGGCACCTTCCTCGGCGGACTTATTCACATCGGCCTGCAGAACTATGCCGGTGGTCGGGCGGGAGATCCTCCGTCCATCGCCCTGGCCAAGCGCCTGCGTGAACTGCCGCTGCGTGTCGGCCGCCTGAAGACCGGCACGCCGCCACGCATCGATGGCCGTTCCGTGGACTTCACCCAGATGACCGAACAGCCGGGCGATACGCCGATCCCGGTGATGTCCTTCCTTGGCAACCCGCAACAGCACCCGCGCCAGGTGAGCTGCTGGATCACCCATACCAACGCCCGCACCCACGAGATCATCGCCGCCAACCTCGACCGTTCGCCGATGTATTCCGGGGTCATCGAGGGCGTGGGGCCGCGTTACTGCCCGTCGATCGAAGACAAGATCCACCGCTTCGCCGACAAGGACAGCCATCAGGTGTTCATCGAGCCGGAAGGCCTGACCACCTACGAGCTGTACCCCAACGGAATCTCCACCTCCCTGCCGTTCGACGTGCAGTTGCAGATCGTGCAGAGCATCCGCGGCATGGAGAACGCCCATATCGTGCGCCCGGGCTACGCCATCGAGTACGACTACTTCGATCCGCGCGACCTGAAGTACAGCCTGGAGACCAAGGTCATAGGCGGGCTGTTCTTCGCCGGTCAGATCAACGGCACCACCGGCTACGAAGAAGCCGGCGCCCAGGGCCTGCTGGCCGGCGCCAACGCCGCCCTGCGCGCCCAGGGCAGGAGCGCCTGGTGCCCGCGTCGCGACGAAGCCTACATCGGCGTGCTGGTCGACGACCTGATCACCCTGGGTACCCAGGAGCCGTACCGCATGTTCACCTCGCGGGCCGAATACCGACTGATCCTGCGCGAGGACAACGCCGACCTGCGGCTGACCGAGAAAGGCCGCGAGCTGGGCCTGGTCGACGATGCCCGCTGGGCCGCGTTCGAGGCCAAGCGCGAAGGCATCGTCCAGGAAGAGCAGCGTCTGAAAGGCACCTGGGTGCGGCCGAACACGCCCCAGGGCGATGCCATCGTCGCGCGCTTCGGCACGCCGCTGACCCACGAGTACAACCTGCTCAACCTGCTCTCGCGGCCGGAAATCGACTATGCCGGCCTGGTCGAGGTGACCGGTAGCGGCGCCGAAGACCCGCAGGTCGCCGAGCAGGTCGAGATCAGGACCAAGTACGCCGGTTACATCGAGCGTCAGCAGGACGAAATCGCCCGTCTGCGCGCGAGCGAGGACACCGTCCTGCCGGAAGACATCGATTACGCGGGTATTTCCGGGCTGTCCAAGGAAATCCAGCACAAGCTCGGCAACGCCAGGCCGCAGACCCTGGGCCAGGCCTCGCGTATCCCCGGTGTGACCCCGGCGGCGATCTCGCTGCTGCTGATCCACCTGAAGAAGCGTGGCGCCGGTCGCCAGTTGGAGCAGAGCGCCTGATGTCAGCGGTCATTTCCCGCCATGCCGAAGAACTGCGCCAGGGCGCCGGTGAACTGGGGGTCGCGCTCTCCGAGCAGCAGCAGGCCCAACTGCTCGCCTACCTGGCGCTGCTGATCAAGTGGAACAAGGCCTACAACCTGACCGCGGTGCGCGACCCCGACGAGATGGTGTCGCGGCATCTGCTCGACAGCCTCAGTGTCGTGCCGTTCGTTGCCGAGGCTGGGGATAACTGGCTGGACGTCGGCAGTGGCGGCGGCATGCCGGGTATTCCCCTGGCCATCCTCTTTCCGGAGCGGCGCTTCACCCTGCTCGATTCCAATGGCAAGAAGACCCGCTTCCTGACCCAGGTGAAACTCGAGCTGAAACTGCCCAACCTGGAGGTTATCCACAGCCGGGTCGAGGCTTTCACCCCGGCGCAGCCGTTCAGCGGCATCTGCTCGCGGGCGTTCAGTTCCCTGGAGGATTTCGCCAACTGGACCCGCCACCTCGGCGACGCGCAGACCCAGTGGCTGGCGATGAAGGGCGTGCACCCGGACGACGAATTGCAGGCCCTGCCGGCGGACTTCCGTCTCGCTGCCACCCACGTGCTCAAGGTTCCCGGTTGCCAAGGTCAGCGCCATCTGTTGATACTGCGTCGCTCGGTCTAGGGGGAACGGCAACATGGCTAAAGTATTCGCAATCGCCAACCAGAAAGGCGGGGTGGGCAAGACCACGACCTGCATCAATCTGGCCGCCTCCCTGGTTGCGACCAAACGCCGTGTGCTGCTCATCGATCTCGACCCCCAGGGCAACGCCACCACCGGCAGCGGTGTGGACAAGCAGGCCCTGGAGCATTCGGTCTACGACGTGCTGATCGGCGAATGCAACCTGGTCGAGGCCATGCAGTTTTCCGAACATGGCGGTTACCAGCTGCTGCCGGCCAACCGCGACCTCACCGCCGCGGAAGTCGCCCTGCTGGAAATGAAGATGAAGGAGAGTCGCCTGCGTTACGCCCTGGCGCCGATCCGCGAGAATTACGACTACATCCTCATCGACTGTCCGCCGGCGCTATCGATGCTGACGGTCAACGCCCTGGTCGCCGCCGACGGGGTGATCATCCCCATGCAGTGCGAGTACTACGCCCTCGAAGGGCTGACCGACCTGGTCAACAGCATCCAGCGCATCGCCAAGCTGCTCAATCCGGCGCTGAAGATCGAAGGCCTGCTGCGCACCATGTACGACCCGCGCATCAGCCTGACCAACGACGTCTCGGCGCAGCTCAAGGAACATTTCCCCGAGACGCTCTATCAAACCGTGATCCCGCGCAACGTGCGTCTGGCCGAAGCACCGAGTTTCGGCATGCCGGCGCTGGTCTACGACAAGCAATCCCGTGGTGCGATCGCCTACCTGGCGCTGGCTGGCGAGCTGGTTCGCCGCCAGCGCGCGAACGCCCACACCGCAACCGTATAAGGAATCTGTGCATGGCCGCCAAGAAACGTGGGCTGGGACGAGGCCTGGATGCCCTGCTGGGGGGCACCAGTGTCGACGCCCTGCAGGAAGAGGCCGCCAAGGCCGATACCCGCGAGCTTCAACACCTGCCGCTGGACCTGGTGCAGCGCGGCAAGTACCAGCCGCGCCGCGACATGGACGTCACCGCCCTCGAAGAGCTGGCCCAGTCGATCAAGACCCACGGCGTGATGCAGCCGATCGTGGTGCGCCCGATCGCCGACGGTCGTTTCGAGATCGTCGCCGGGGAACGTCGCTGGCGCGCCAGCCAGCAGGCCGGCCTGGAGCGTATTCCGGCCATGGTGCGCGAGTTGCCCGACGAGGCGGCCATCGCCATGGCGCTGATCGAGAACATCCAGCGCGAAGACCTCAATCCGATCGAGGAAGCCATGGCCCTGCAGCGCTTGCAGCAGGAGTTCCAGCTGACCCAGCAGCAGGTCGCCGAGGCGGTCGGCAAATCGCGCGTGACCATCACCAACCTGCTGCGCCTGATCGCCCTGCCCGAGGAGATCAAGACGCTGTTGTCCCATGGCGATCTGGAAATGGGCCATGCCCGTGCCTTGCTCGGCCTGCAGCCCGAGCAACAGGTCGAAGGGGCGCGACACGTTGTCGCACGCGGCCTCACCGTGCGCCAGACCGAAGCCCTGGTGCGCCAGTGGCTGAACAGCAAGGAAAGGCCTGCAACCCCCGTCAAGTCGGATCCGGACATCAGTCGGCTGGAACAGCGCCTGGCTGAGCGGCTGGGCTCTCCGGTACAGATCAAGCACGGCCAGAAGGGCAAGGGACAACTGGTCATTCGCTACAATTCCCTCGACGAACTCCAGGGCGTTCTGGCCCACATTCGCTGAAACAATTGCCCCTGTAGCACTAGTCGGAAATGACTACCCGGCAGTTGAACGGGGTGGGAAGCGCCCCTATACTCTGCGCGCATTTCGTCGGCACAAACTATGCCAAGTTATTGATTATCTTGGCGCCGACGCCAGGGGGCTGTTTCCAGGAAAAACGATGGATACCCGCACGCCAAAACGCCTGCCGTTCCATCGCCTCCCGGTGTTCCCGGTTCTCATGGTTCAGTTGCTCGTGGTGCTCGTACTCGCCGCTGTCTGTTGGCAATGGCGGGGCGCTGTCGCCGGTTACTCCGGTTTGTGCGGTGGGCTGATCGCCTGGCTGCCGAATCTGTACTTCGCCCACAAGGCGTTTCGGTTCTCCGGGGCGCGGGCGGCCCAGGCCATCGTCCGGTCGTTCTATGCCGGCGAGGCGGGAAAGCTGATTTTGACGGCAGTGCTGTTCGCACTGGTGTTCGCAGGTGTGAGGCCTTTGGATGCGCTGGCGGTGTTCGGCGTTTTCCTGCTGACCCAACTGGTCAACTGGTTCGCACCCTTGCTGATGAAGAGATGACTTTTAAAGCCTTAGAGCGTTTGAGGGATATATGGCAGCTGCAGAAACCGCTTCGGGTTATATCCAGCATCACTTGCAGAATCTGACCTTCGGTCAGCATCCGGTGAATGGCTGGGGCTTCGCCCACTCCGCCGAAGAAGCCAAGGAAATGGGCTTCTGGGCCTTCCACCTGGATACCCTGGGCATTTCCGTGGTGCTGGGTCTGATCTTCATCCTGCTGTTCCGTGCCGCGGCCAAGCGCGCCACCTCGGGTCAGCCCGGCGGCCTGCAGAATTTCGTCGAAGTGCTGGTCGAGTTCGTCGACGGCAGCGTCAAGGACACTTTCCACGGCCGCAACGCCCTGATCGCGCCCCTGGCCCTGACCATCTTCGTCTGGATCTTCCTGATGAACCTGATGGACCTGGTGCCGGTGGACTGGATCCCGGTCGCCGCAGCCAAGGTCGCCGGTGACGAGCACCTGTTCTTCCGCGCCGTACCGACCACCGACCCGAACGCCACCCTGGGCATGGCCCTGTCGGTGTTCGCGCTGATCATCTTCTACAGCATCAAGGTCAAGGGCATCGGCGGCTTCCTCGGCGAACTGACCCTGCACCCGTTCAGCGCCAAGAACATCTTCGTCAAGATCCTGCTGATCCCGATCAACTTCCTGCTGGAATTCGTCACCCTGATCGCCAAGCCGGTTTCCCTCGCCCTGCGTCTGTTCGGCAACCTGTATGCTGGCGAGCTGATCTTCATCCTGATCGCGGTCATGTTCGGCGGCGGCATTCTGCTGGCGGCCCTGGCAGGCGTTCTGCAGTGGGCGTGGGCGGTGTTCCACCTGATCATCATCACGCTGCAGGCTTTCATCTTCATGATGCTGACCATCGTCTACCTGTCGATGGCGCACGAAGACAGCCATTAACGGCGCTTAGCGCATCCGATGCCCTTCTCCCTCGGGAGAAGGTGCCCGAAGGGCGGATGAGGGGGCTTTTCAGTACCTGATTCCCCGCGGAACGGATGAGCGGGCGTTGTCGATGGACCCAGCCTCGGCTGGAACGCCCGCAAGGGCACTGTAAACACCGGTTTTGCTTTACCGCTTTACCCTTAGAAAAACCTTAACCAATACGACGTAAAAAGTCGGGAGGAAAGATGGAAACTGTAGTTGGTCTGACCGCGATCGCTGTTGCTCTGCTGATTGGCCTGGGCGCTCTGGGTACCGCCATCGGCTTCGGCCTGCTGGGCGGCAAGTTCCTGGAAGGTGCTGCGCGTCAGCCGGAAATGGTTCCGATGCTGCAAGTCAAAATGTTCATCGTCGCCGGTCTGCTCGACGCCGTGACCATGATCGGTGTTGGTATCGCACTGTTCTTCACCTTCGCGAACCCCTTCGTTGGTCAAATCGCAGGCTGATCACTCGAATCTTCGAGTGATTGGTGTGATGGACAACGAACGAGCGAGGTGTTGGCGTGAACATTAATGCAACCCTGATTGGCCAGTCCGTTGCCTTCTTCATCTTCGTGCTGTTCTGCATGAAGTTCGTGTGGCCTCCGGTCATTGCGGCTTTGCAGGAACGTCAGAAGAAGATCGCAGAAGGTCTGGATGCGGCCAGTCGTGCGGCTCGTGACCTGGAGTTGGCCCAAGAGAAAGTGGGTCAGCAACTGCGCGAAGCCAAGACTCAGGCAGCAGAGATCATCGAGCAAGCCAAGAAACGCGCGACCCAGATCGTCGACGAAGCCCGTGACCAGGCTCGTGTCGAAGCGGATCGCGTGAAGGCTCAGGCTCAGGCCGAGATCGAACAGGAAATCAACAGCGTCAAAGACGCCCTGCGTGCCCAAGTGGGTGCTCTGGCCGTCGGCGGTGCCGAGAAGATCCTGGGCGCATCCATCGACCAAAACGCGCATGCGGAGCTGGTTTCCAAACTGGCCGCCGAAATTTAAGCGAGGGCGCGATCATGGCAGAACTGACCACGTTGGCCCGACCTTACGCCAAGGCGGCCTTCGAATACGCCCAGGCCCACCAGCAGCTGGCCTCTTGGTCAGCCATGCTCGGCCTGGCAGCGGTGGTGTCCCAGGACGCCACCATGCAGCGCGTATTCAAGGCCCCGCGTTTGACGAGTACAGACAAGGCCACCACCTTCGTTGAGGTGTGTGGTGACAAGTTCGACGCCCAGGTACGCAATTTCATCCACGTCGTCGCCGAGAACGATCGTCTGGCCCTGTTGCCGGAGATCGTCGCCCTGTTCGAGCTGTACAAGGCCGAACAGGAGAAGTCGATCGATGTGGATGTCACCAGTGCCTTCGCATTGAGCGATGAACAGCAAGACAAACTCGCCAAGGTTCTCAGTGCACGGCTCGGCCGGGAAGTGCGCCTGCACGCTGCGGAGGACGCCGCCTTGATTGGTGGTGTCGTGATCCGCGCCGGCGACCTGGTTATCGATGGCTCAGTTCGCGGCAAGATCGCGAAGCTGGCCGAAGCATTGAAATCTTGAGTTTGAAGGGGCAGCAGAGCTATGCAGCAACTCAATCCTTCCGAAATAAGTGAAATCATCAAGGGACGTATCGAGAAACTCGACGTCTCTTCCCAAGCCCGTAACGAAGGCACCATCGTCAGCGTGTCCGACGGTATCGTGCGCATTCACGGTCTCGCCGACGTCATGTACGGCGAAATGATCGAGTTCCCGGGTAGCGTCTTCGGTATGGCACTGAACCTGGAGCAGGACTCCGTCGGTGCCGTCGTGCTGGGTGCCTACACCAGCCTGGCCGAAGGCATGAGCGCCAAGTGCACCGGTCGCATCCTCGAGGTTCCGGTCGGTCCGGAACTGCTGGGTCGCGTGGTCGACGCACTGGGCAACCCGATCGACGGCAAAGGCCCGCTGAACAACGTCGCCACCGACGCTGTTGAAAAGGTTGCGCCGGGCGTGATCTGGCGTAAGTCGGTCGACCAGCCGGTGCAGACCGGTTACAAGTCGGTCGATGCCATGATCCCGGTAGGCCGTGGCCAGCGCGAGCTGATCATCGGTGACCGCCAGATCGGCAAGACCGCCCTGGCCGTCGACGCCATCATCAACCAGAAAGACAGCGGTATCCGCTGCGTCTACGTGGCCATCGGTCAGAAGCAATCGACCATCGCCAACGTGGTACGCAAGCTGGAAGAGAACGGCGCCCTGGCCAACACCATCGTGGTGGCCGCTTCCGCGTCCGAATCCGCTGCACTGCAGTTCATCGCACCCTACGCCGGCTGCACCATGGGCGAGTACTTCCGCGACCGCGGCGAAGACGCGCTGATCGTGTATGACGATCTGTCCAAGCAGGCCGTGGCCTACCGCCAGATCTCCCTGCTGCTGCGCCGTCCGCCAGGCCGTGAAGCCTACCCGGGCGACGTGTTCTATCTCCATAGCCGTCTGCTGGAGCGTGCCTCGCGCGTTTCCGAAGAGTACGTCGAGAAGTTCACCAACGGTGCCGTGACCGGCAAGACCGGCTCGCTGACCGCGCTGCCGATCATCGAAACCCAGGCGGGCGACGTTTCCGCGTTCGTTCCGACCAACGTGATCTCGATCACCGACGGTCAGATCTTCCTGGAATCGGCCATGTTCAACTCGGGTATCCGTCCGGCCGTCAACGCCGGTATCTCGGTGTCCCGCGTCGGTGGTGCGGCGCAGACCAAGATCATCAAGAAGCTTTCCGGTGGTATCCGTACCGCTCTGGCTCAGTACCGTGAACTGGCGGCCTTCGCCCAGTTCGCCTCCGACCTGGACGAAGCCACCCGCAAGCAGCTCGAGCATGGTCAGCGCGTTACCGAGCTGATGAAGCAGAAGCAATACGCGCCGATGTCCATCGCGGACATGGCGCTGTCGCTGTATGCCGCCGAGCGTGGTTTCCTGCAGGACATCGAAGTCGCCAAAGTCGGCGCCTTCGAGCAGGCCCTGATTGCTTACTTCAACCGGGATCACGCCGCACTGCTGGCGAAGATCAACGAGAAGGGTGACTTCAACGACGACATCGATGGCCAGCTCAAAGCCGGTATCGAGAAGTTCAAAGCCACCCAAACCTGGTAAGCCGCAGCGGGCGCCCCACGGCGCCCGCCTGCTAACCCGATAGGTGTGAAATGGCAGGCGCAAAAGAGATTCGCAGCAAGATTGCGAGCATCAAAAGCACGCAGAAGATCACCAGCGCCATGGAAAAGGTGGCGGTCAGCAAGATGCGCAAGGCACAACAGCGCATGGCAGCTAGCCGTCCCTACGCGGAGCGTATCCGCCAGGTGATTGGTCATCTGGCCAACGCCAACCCGGAATACCGTCATCCCTTCATGATCGAGCGCGAAGTCAAGCGTGTCGGTTACGTGGTGGTGAGTTCGGACCGTGGTCTGTGCGGTGGCCTGAATACCAACCTGTTCAAGGCTCTGGTCAAGGACATGTCGGCAAACCGCGAGCGCGGCGTGGAGATCGATCTCTGCGTGGTTGGCAGCAAGGGGGCGGCATTCTTCCGCAGCTTTGGTGGCAACGTCGTCGCTGCGATCAGCCACCTGGGCGAAGAACCGTCGATCAACGATCTGATCGGTAGCGTCAAGGTGATGCTCGATGCCTACCTGGAAGGGCGCATCGACCGTTTGTCCGTGGTCTCGAACAAGTTCGTCAACACCATGACGCAGAAGCCGACGGTGGAGCAGTTGATTCCGCTGGTGGCCGATCCGGATCAGGAACTCAAGCACCACTGGGATTACCTGTACGAACCCGACGCCAAGCAGCTGCTCGACGGCCTGATGGTGCGTTACGTGGAGTCGCAGGTGTACCAGGCGGTGGTCGAGAACAACGCGGCCGAACAGGCGGCGCGGATGATCGCGATGAAGAATGCTACCGATAACGCCGGTGACCTGATCAGCGATCTTCAGCTGATCTACAACAAGGCGCGCCAGGCAGCGATCACCCAAGAGATTTCGGAAATCGTCGGCGGCGCTGCCGCGGTTTAAGAACGGTTCAAATATTCAGAGGAACCAAAGATGAGTAGCGGACGTATCGTTCAAATCATCGGCGCCGTCATCGACGTGGAATTCCCGCGTGACAAGGTGCCGAGTGTTTATGAAGCGCTGAAAGTAGTCGGCGCCGAAACCACCCTGGAAGTTCAGCAGCAGCTGGGCGACGGCGTGGTACGTACCATTGCGATGGGTTCGACCGAAGGCCTGAAACGTGGCCTGGGCGTCGACAGCACCGGTGCGGCGATCCAGGTACCGGTCGGGGTCAAGACCCTGGGCCGGATCATGGACGTGCTGGGCAACCCCATCGACGAAGCCGGCCCGATCGGCGAAGAAGAGCGCTGGGGCATCCACCGTGCCGCGCCGACCTACGCCGAGCAGGCGGGCTCCAACGAGCTGCTGGAAACCGGCATCAAGGTCATCGACCTGGTCTGCCCGTTCGCCAAGGGCGGTAAGGTCGGTCTGTTCGGTGGCGCCGGTGTCGGCAAGACCGTGAACATGATGGAACTGATCCGTAACATCGCCATCGAGCACAGCGGTTATTCCGTGTTCGCCGGTGTGGGTGAGCGTACTCGCGAGGGTAACGACTTCTACCACGAGATGAAGGATTCCAACGTCCTGGACAAGGTCGCCCTGGTCTACGGTCAGATGAACGAGCCGCCAGGCAACCGTCTGCGCGTGGCACTGACCGGCCTGACCATGGCCGAGAAGTTCCGTGACGAAGGTCGTGACGTGCTGTTGTTCGTCGACAACATCTACCGCTACACCCTGGCCGGTACCGAAGTATCCGCACTGCTGGGCCGTATGCCTTCGGCGGTGGGTTACCAGCCGACCCTGGCCGAGGAAATGGGCGTTCTGCAGGAGCGCATCACCTCCACCAAGACCGGTTCGATCACCTCCATCCAGGCCGTCTACGTGCCTGCGGACGACTTGACCGACCCGAGCCCGGCGACCACCTTCGCCCACTTGGACGCCACCGTGGTACTGTCCCGCGACATCGCTTCCCTGGGTATCTACCCGGCGGTCGATCCGCTCGACTCCACCTCGCGTCAGCTGGACCCGAACGTGATCGGCGCCGAGCACTACGACACCGCTCGCGGCGTGCAGTACGTGCTGCAGCGTTACAAGGAGCTGAAGGACATCATCGCGATCCTCGGCATGGACGAACTGTCGGAAGAAGACAAGCAGCTGGTATCCCGTGCTCGTAAGATCCAGCGCTTCCTGTCCCAGCCGTTCTTCGTCGCCGAAGTCTTCACCGGTTCGCCAGGCAAGTACGTATCCCTGAAGGACACCATCGCCGGTTTCAGCGGCATCCTCAAAGGTGACTACGATCACCTGCCGGAGCAGGCGTTCTACATGGTCGGCGGCATCGAAGAAGCCATCGAGAAAGCGAAGAAACTGTAATCACCCGTGCGCCCGGCAACGGGCGCTTACGTGAGGCTAGATATGGCTATGACAGTCCATTGCGACATCGTCAGCGCAGAAGGCGAGATCTTCTCCGGTCTGGTCGAAATGGTGATCGCCCATGGCAACCTGGGTGATCTGGGGATCGCCCCGGGCCACGCACCGCTGATCACCGACCTCAAGCCGGGCCCGATTCGTCTGGTCAAGCAGGGTGGCGACGTCGAGGTGTTCTACATCTCCGGCGGCTTCCTCGAAGTGCAGCCGAGCATGGTCAAGGTGCTTGCCGATACCGTGCAACGTGCCGCCGACCTGGACGAAGCCTCCGCTCAGGAAGCCGTCAAGGCCGCCGAGAAGGCACTGAACGAGCAGGGCGCCGAGTTCGACTACGGTTCTGCGGCAGCTCGTCTGGCCGAGGCCGCAGCCCAGCTGCGCACCGTGCAGCAACTGCGCAAGAAGTTCGGCGGTAGCTGATAGCGCCGGGCTTCATCGTTGTTTGGTAAAAGGGTAGCCTTGGCTACCCTTTTGCTTTTTCCGCTCCCGCCATTTCCGGATCTGCCCGCCTATGTCTCTCGATATCGTCATCCTCGCCGCCGGCCAAGGCACCCGCATGCGTTCCGCCCTGCCCAAGGTGCTGCACCCGGTAGCCGGCAAATCCATGCTCGGCCATGTCATCGACACCGCTCGCAGCCTGCAGCCGCAGAGCATTCAGGTGGTGATCGGGCATGGCGCCGATCGGGTACGCGAGCGACTGGCCGCCGCCGACCTGAATTTCGTCATCCAGGCCGAGCAGCTCGGTACCGGCCATGCCGTGGCCCAGGCCCTGCCACACCTCAGTGCCGACACCGTGCTGATCCTCTACGGCGATGTGCCGCTGATCGAAAGCGCGACCCTGGAGCGCCTGCTGGCTCTGGTCAACGACGACCAGCTCGGTCTGCTCACCGTCGAGCTGGCCGACCCGACCGGTTACGGGCGCATCGTGCGTGACGAGGCAGGCGTGGTGCAGGCCATCGTCGAGCACAAGGACGCCAGCGAAGCCCAGCGGCAGATCCGCGAGGGTAATACCGGCATTCTCGCCGTGCCGGGCAAGCGCCTGGCCGACTGGCTGGGGCGTCTGTCCAACAGCAACGCCCAGGGCGAGTACTACCTGACCGATGTGATCGCCATGGCGGTGGCCGATGGTCTGGTGGTGGCCACCGAGCAGGCGGCCGACGAAATGGAAGTGCTGGGGGCCAATGACCGCATCCAGCTTTCGCAGCTTGAGGGTCATTACCAGCAACGCTTCGCCAATCGTCTGATGGCGCAAGGCGTCACCCTGATCGACCCTTACCGTTTCGATGTGCGTGGGGAAGTCAGCGTGGGCCGCGATATCACCATCGACATCAACGTGATCCTCGAAGGCCGGGTGGTCATCGAGGATGATGTGCAGATCGGCCCGAACTGCGTGATCAAGGACAGTACCCTGCGCAAGGGCGCCATCGTCAAGGCCAACAGCCATCTGGAAGGCGCCGAGCTGGGAGAGGGCGCCGATTGCGGCCCCTTCGCCCGCCTGCGGCCCGGCAGCGTACTGGGCGCCAGGGCCCATGTCGGCAACTTCGTCGAGCTGAAGAACGCGGTGCTGGGCGAGGGCGCCAAGGCCGGTCACCTGAGCTACCTGGGCGATGCCGAGATCGGCGCGCGCAGCAACATCGGCGCCGGCACCATCACCTGCAACTACGATGGTGCCAACAAGCACCGCACGGTCATGGGCGAGGACGTCTTCGTCGGCTCCAACAGTGCCCTGGTCGCCCCGGTGACCCTGGGCGACGGGGCGACCACCGCGGCAGGTTCGACCATCACCACCGACGTGCCGGCCGACAACCTGGCCGTCGCCCGTGGCCGCCAGCGCAACATAGATGGCTGGCAGCGCCCGGTAAAAGCAGCTACAAGCCGCAAGCCATAAGCTGCAAGAAGAGGCTCAGCCCGTAGCCTGGGGTTGAGCGAAGCGATACCCAGGAAATGCCAGCAGCGGATGTGCCTGTGGATAACTACCTGACGGTCATACCTTGCTTCACCTCGCCACACAGGGAGTCAATGGATGTTCGGTGTAACGGATTACGGCGCCTTCGTGGTGGCCTTTATCGTTCTGCTGGCGATTCCGGGGCCGGGTAACCTGGCGCTGATCTTATCCACAGGCAAGGGCGGTATCCGTGGTGGTCTGGCCTCGACCCTGGGCATCATTCTTGGCGATCAGGTGCTGATGTGGCTGGCTGTGGCCGGAGTTGCCGCCTTGCTCAAGGCGTATCCGACAGCGTTCCACCTGGTGCAGTGGCTCGGTGCCGCTTACCTGGTCTGGCTCGGTTTGCGCATGCTGCTGGCCAAACCCGGGGCGGCGCCTACGCTGGAGATCAAACCCCGCCAATACCTTCGCCAGACTTGCCTGATCACCCTGTTCAACCCCAAGGCCATCGTTTTCTACATGGCCTTCTTCCCGCTGTTCATCGACCCGCAGAAGCACCAGGGCATGCTGACCTTCGGGTTTCTCTCCATGACCATCGCCGTACTGACCTTTCTCTACGGGTTGGTGGTGGTACTGAGTACCTACTTCCTCGCTGAGCGCATGCGCGCGAACCCGAGGATCGCGTGGGGGCTGGAGAGGCTCGCGGGGCTTTGCCTGGTGGGCTTCGGGGTCAAGCTGACGCTGAACTGAAAGAGCAGCGGCAAGCTGCAAGCCATAAGCTGCAAGTGAAAGAGGAAGCTAGGACAGTCGCTTTTCAATGGCCTGTATGACGGCCTTGCGGACGTTTTCCGGCACCCGCCCGAGCCGCGAGACATCGGCCACTTCGAGGGTGGCGATCTTGGCCGGGCGGATGACGGAGGCGACGGGCAAGCCGGTTCCGGCAAGATCAGCGATCAATACGTCATCCGGCCAACCCCGGTTTTCTGCGCTGGTAATCATCACTACCCAGAGCAGGCTGAAACCTTCCTCGGCATTGTCCTTGGATACCACCAGGGCTGGTCGGGCCTGGCGGGTAGGCCGGTTGGTGTAGGGGAAAGGCACCCGAACCACGTCTCCCTGTTCAAAGCTGGCCATAGGCTTGCTCGTCCGCTGCGGAATGCCACTCGCTGAATGTCTTGAAAGGATCGTCCAGCGGGGATTCATGGCGAACCTTGCTGAGAATGACGCGTTGATCCTCGACGATATACAGCAGTTCGTCCCCTTCCTTGAGCTGCAAGGCCGCCCGCACGGCCTGGGGAATCGTCGTCTGGGCCTTGCTGGTGAGTTTGCTGGTGATCATGTCATTCTCCACAGGTAAGGAAATTCCTTTCAGGAGTCTGCAAGGGCAGCGTGGGGACGTCAAGAAAAGCAGCTGCAAGCTGCAAGCCATAAGCTGCAAGAAAAAGCAGGAATGTGCTTGACGAGATTGTGGAGCTAGCCTGCATCCTGATTACGCCTTTGCAGCTTGCAGGGGGCGGCCATCCGTCTTGCAGCTTGCAGCTTATTTATGTTTTGATTCGCGAAATTATCTTTCGAATCGAAACTTAGGCATGTCGAAACGCAACACTCCGCAGCGCCGTCATACCATCCTCGCCTTGCTCGCCGAGCAGGGCGAGGTGAGTGTGGATGCCCTGGCCAGGCGTTTCGCCACCTCCGAGGTGACGATCCGCAAGGATCTCGCCGCCCTGGAAAAGAATGGCCTGCTGCTGCGCCGCTACGGCGGTGCCGTGCCCTTGCCCCAGGAACTGATCGTCGACAGCGCTCAGCCGGTTTCGCGCTACAAGCAGGCCATCGCCCGCGCCGGGGTGGCGCGGATTCGCGAGCATGCGCGGATCATCATCGACAGCGGCACCACCACGGCAGCGATGATCCCCGAACTGGGGCACAAGCCGGGCCTGGTGGTGATGACCAATTCGCTGAACGTGGCCAATGCCCTGCGCGATATCGAGCACGAACCGGTGCTGCTGATGACTGGCGGTACCTGGGACCCGCATTCGGAATCCTTCCAGGGCCAGGTCGCCGAGCAGGTGTTGCGCTCCTATGATTTCGACCAGTTGTTCA
Organism: Phytopseudomonas dryadis; assembly: GCF_004327355.1. Classification (GTDB taxonomy): domain Bacteria; phylum Pseudomonadota; class Gammaproteobacteria; order Pseudomonadales; family Pseudomonadaceae; genus Aquipseudomonas; species Aquipseudomonas dryadis. The sequence goes on along the minus strand of NZ_QJUM01000014.1, from coordinate 73,215 downwards.
TCGGTGCCGATGGCATCGACCTGGAGCGTGGCACCACCACCTTCAACGAGCTGTTGGGTCTGTCGCGGGTCATGGCCGAAGTGGCGCGCGAAGTGATCGTGATGGTCGAGAGCGACAAGATCGGTCGACGCATTCCCAACCTCGAGCTGCCCTGGGGCAGCGTGCATACCCTGATCACCGACCAGCGCCTTGCCGACGAGGCACGTGAACAACTCTTGGCCCGCGGGATCCAGCTGATCTGCGCGGTTGCCGACGCTACCTGAGGAGAACGCTATGTGTGGCATCGTAGGCGCCATCGCCGAACGCAACATCACCGCCGTGCTGGTCGAGGGCCTCAAGCGCCTGGAGTACCGCGGCTACGACAGCGCCGGTGTGGCGCTGGTCGATGATCTGGGCTCGCTGCAGCGCCGCCGCCGCGTCGGCAAGGTCAGCGAACTGGAAAGCGCCCTGGCCAGCGAGCCACTGCCGGGCCGTCTGGGCATCGCCCATACCCGCTGGGCCACCCATGGCGTGCCGACCGAAAACAATGCCCACCCGCACTTTTCCGGCGACCAGTTGGCCGTGGTGCACAACGGCATCATCGAAAACCATGGCCCCCTGCGCGAGCGCCTGCAGGGCCTGGGTTATACCTTCAGTTCCGATACCGATACCGAAGTCATCGTGCACCTGCTCGATCACACCCTGAAAAGCCACAGCGATCTGGCCGACGCCCTGAAAGTGGTGGTCAAGCAGTTGCAGGGGGCCTACGGCCTGGCAGTGATCAGCGCGCGCCAGCCGGATCGTCTGCTCGCCGCCCGCAGTGGCAGTCCGCTGGTGGTCGGCCTGGGCCTGGGCGAGAACTTCCTCGCCTCCGACCAGCTCGCCCTGCGCCAGGTCACCGACCGCTTCATGTACTTGGAAGAGGGCGATATCGCCGAGATCCGCCGCGACAGCGTGCAGATCTGGGACGCCGATGGCCATGTGGTGCAGCGTGAGGCGGTGCAGTACCACGAAGGCGCCGACGCGGCCGACAAGGGCGTGTTCCGCCACTTCATGCTCAAGGAGATCCACGAGCAACCCAAGGTCGTGCAGCGTACCCTGGAAGGCCGTCTGGGCAGCGATCAGGTGCTGGTCCAGGCCTTCGGCCCTCAGGCTGCCGAGCTGTTCGCCAAGGTGCGCAACGTGCAGATCGTCGCCTGCGGCACCAGTTACCACGCCGGCATGGTCGCCCGTTACTGGCTCGAAGGCCTGGCCGGCATTCCCTGCCAGGTCGAGGTGGCCAGCGAGTTCCGCTATCGCAGGGTGGCGGTACAGCCGGATACGCTGTTCGTCAGCATTTCCCAGTCCGGCGAAACCGCCGATACCCTGGCCGCCCTGCGCAACGCCAAGGCCGACGGCGGCTACCTGGCCAGCCTGGCGATCTGCAACGTTGGTATCAGCTCGCTGGTGCGCGAGTCCGATCTGACCCTGTTGACCCACGCCGGCCCGGAGATCGGCGTGGCCTCGACCAAGGCCTTCACCACCCAACTGGTCGGCCTGATGCTGCTGACCCTGTCCCTTGGCCAGGTCAAAGGCACCCTGGAAGAGGGCGTGGCCGCCGAACTGGTGGAAGAACTGCGTCGCCTGCCGGCCCGCCTGGACGAAGCCCTGGCCATGGACAAGATCGTGGAGAAGGTCTCCGAACTGTTCGCCGAGAAGCACCACACCCTGTTCCTCGGCCGCGGCGCGCAATACCCGGTAGCCATGGAAGGCGCGCTCAAGCTCAAGGAGATCTCCTATATCCACGCCGAGGCCTATCCGGCCGGCGAACTCAAGCACGGCCCGCTGGCCCTGGTGGATGCCGATATGCCAGTGGTCACCATCGCGCCGAACAACGAGCTGCTGGACAAGCTCAAGTCCAACCTGCAGGTGGTGCGCGCCCGTGGCGGCGAGCTGCTGGTGTTCGCCGACGAGCAGGCGGCCATGAGCAATGGTGAAGGCACCCACGTGGTGAACATGCCGCATATCCACGATGCCCTGGCGCCGATTCTCTATACCCTGCCGTTGCAGCTGCTGTCCTACCACGTGGCCGTGCTGCGCGGCACCGATGTCGACCAGCCGCGCAACCTGGCCAAGTCGGTCACTGTCGAGTGATAGCGCTTGGAAAACATGATGATTTGTGGGATGAAAATAAAGTTTCATCTGTACAAATAATGCATCATCCTTACAAAAGTTTCATCCTAATCCAGCACCCGTTATGTTGAGATCATCGACACAACGGGTGCTGGCTTTCTCATGTCTGGAACATTCAAGAGCCTGACCCAGGCCCAGATCGATAGAAGGCTCAAGGAGGGCCGTGGCCAAGGCCAAGGATCGGACTACAAGCCGTTCATCTACACCAGGGAGGTATCCTCGCTGGGTCGTTCCCACCGCCTGCCCGGCAGCATGTAGTGGTCTACTAAACCCGGACACCCATTTAAGGCGAGAATGCTCGCCATAAGAGAGGTGTCTGATGACCAAACAACGTCGTTCCTTTTCCACTGAGTTCAAGCGCGAAGCAGCCAGCCTGGTGCTCGACCAGGGCTACAGCCATATCGAAGCAGCCCGTTCGCTCGGGCTGGTTGAGTCGGCTCTGCGCCGATGGGTAAACCAGCTCCAAGAGGAGCGAAAGGGCGTTACCCCGACCAGCAAAGCGCTGACGCCCGAGCAGCAAAAGATCCAGGAACTGGAAGCCAGGATCAATCGGCTGGAACGGGAAAAATCGATCCTTAAAAAGGCCACCGCGCTCTTGATGGCCGAGGAGCACGAGCGTTCGCGTTGATTGATCAATTTCGTGCTGAAGAGCCGGTTGATCTGTTGTGCTCGGTATTTGAAGTCCCCCGATCCTGCTATTACGCGCACTGCCGTAAGCGAAGGTCTCCAGACATTGAACGGCTGGCCGAGCACAATGGCGAAGTACTGTGAGCCTTTGCAGTCGGTACACCACCCCAAGGATGATCCATCTGGCGTTAATCAGAACAGATCGGCCGATTGGAAGCAGCGGATACGCGCTGCGCTGATCTAAAAGAGTTAGTGAAATTGACCAGTCACGATGCTCAGAGATTCGCAGTCTTCGAGGGGGTTAGAATTTTTCTGAATCTCTGAGGAGGAAAAAATGCTGGATGTATGTACACTAACGCAATTGCACAGACATTTGCGGGGCACCACCCTATGCGATTTACCGACACCAAGAGCGAAACCCTGAACCTGCGAGTCTCTCCGACCTTCAAGAAGGTCTTGAAGGAGGTTGCAGACCACGAACAGCGCAGTATGGTCAACATGCTAGAAGTGCTGCTGTGTGACTACTGCGACCGCAATGGCATCATCTTTCCGGGCAAAAAAACGAATCCTCCTGCTCCCAAACGGGCGCGTGCAGACCGCAAAGCGCACGTGGGAGCAGCAGCATGACCTTCCGCTACATTGGTTCAAAGTCCAGGCTTATTGATCAGATAACGACCTACATGGGGCACCCTAAACAGGGTGCCTTCTTTGTGGACGCTTTCTGTGGCACGGGAGTGGTGGCTGAGGCCGCTGCTGATCTGGGATGGGACGTGCGTATCAACGACAGTTTGCACTCTGCGGTGATTTCTGCAGGGGCACGGTTAATCAGTGCTGATCAAGCGGCTTTTAAGAAGCTAGGTGGCTACACCAAGGCCATCACCAAACTCAATGCTGCCAAGCCCAAGCATGGCTTTATGTGGCGCGAGTACAGCCCTGCATCGGTGGACACCTGTGGCCTTGAGCGACGCTACTTCACGCAAGAAAATGCAGCACGAATCGATGCTATGCGGGCGCTGATTGCCGATTGGGCGGGGGCTGGCACTATTGATGAGGTAGAAGAGCGCCTGCTCATCGCAGACCTATTTGGTGCTTTAAATAGGGTGGCCAACATCGCTGGCACTTTTGGCTGCTTCCTCTCCAAGTGGACAAGCCAATCGCAAGACATAATCTCTATGCGCTGCCGTGTTCTCAAAAAGAGAGGCGTGCATGTTGAGGCCTCTGTGGGTGATGTGTTCGACGTGCCCAATGCGGCGCATGACTTAGTTTATTTGGATCCCCCATACACAAAGCGTCAGTACGCGAGCTATTACCACATCCTTGAAACGGTAGCTCTGGGTGATGAGCCCGAGGTGGAGGGGGTTGCAGGGCTTCGTCCTTGGAAAAGCTTGGCTTCAGATTTTTGCTACAAGACCCGTGCTCTGCAAACGCTCTCACGCCTGGTGCATGGCTTGAAGGCTCAAAAGGTGCTGCTCTCGTACAGCAGTGAAGGGCACATCTGCATGCAAGACATTAAGTCTGAGCTCTCGAAAATCGGCACGTCCACGATGCATCCCCTGGGAGCCATTGGCCGCTACCGTCCCAACAAGGTGGCTAGTAGCACTGCTTCTGACGTGAGCGAATTTTTGGTGGTGGTGGAGCGGCCTACGGTACAGCTGCCCAAAGCTCAACCCAAGGCTGTTAAAGCCATTAAGCCCATCCTCGTGGAGAGCTATGCATGAGCGCACCTCGCCCCGTTGAAGCGGAGTATCTGGCCTCAGCAGAAGCAGCTCTCACAAAGGCTATTGGTAGAGGTCATGGTCCTGCCAGCTTTGAGCTTCGGCTTCAAGTTTTGGAGGCAGTGTCAGCGCGTTTTGGTGGATTTGACTTGGCGGCGTTTCACGAGGCTTTTGGGGTTAGAAGCAAGAGCCCAGCAGCAGAGCTCTTGGAACTTGCGGCACCTGTGGCAAGTGCTATCGAGCGTTCACCGATTCACCCTGCTTTGGCACTGAGTGTCCTGGCGCGTGAAGCCTTGCATGAGCAGGATCGAAAAAGCACGGGCGCCTACCATACGGACTTTCGCTTGGCTACACGACTGGCGAAGCTCGCCGCCCCCAAGCTCTCACATAGGAGTAAGGTGATTGATCCAGCCTGCGGTGCAGGAGTTTTGCTGGCAGCGCTGACCCACGCAGTGTGTGGGATGGATCGAGCCAAGACGGCGTATTGGTTGGCTCACGGTGTGTGTGCAGCGGATCTTTCGGGCAACTCTTTGCGTGCGGCACTGCTTGCACTTGCTTCGTTCACTGATGATGTATCGACTCTTAAAGCTATGCGTGCACGTTGGTACTGTGGCGATAGCTTGATGGCAGATCGCAAGGTCTGGGCTGCCATGGCTCCTGAGGGTTTTGATGCGGTGATCGGCAACCCACCATGGGAAAAGGTCAAACTCTCACGGCACGAATTCTTGAAGTCCTCAGGCACCAAGCGCCACTACGGGGCCCAAATTCATGGGCTTGATGAAGAGCGGTTTGCCCAGCAGCGCGATGAGGTAGCGAACTACTCGCGTCGCCTGTTGGCTCGCTATCCCGATTTGGGCAATGGAGAGCCAGACCTCTACATCGCTTTCACTGACCTCTTCTTTGAGCTCTGCAAAGGGCAGGGTGTGGTGGCTGCACTGATCCCTGGTGGGCTCATTCGCTCGCAAGGTACCCGCGCCATGCGGCAGAAAATTTTTGATGCGAGCCAAAGCGTATCCATGTCGATCATCGATAACCGTGCACGGTTCTTTGCCATCGACACGCGCTTTAAGTTCCTGGCTGTGGCTCTCACGAAGGCTGGCTCTGAAAAGAGCAAGCGTGAACCCATCACCCTCATGCACGAGCGGGGCACCCCTACGGGCTTGGAGATTACGGGAACTGCGACCATTGGGCGTGCAGCACTTGCGGGGGTTCGGGACGATTTGAGCCTGCCCGAGGTTCGTAGCGTGTCTGAGTGGAAGCTCTTCTCAAAGATCGGACAAGCAGGTGTTTCGTGGGAAGAGCCTGGTTATGGCTGGACCCCGAAGTTTTGCCGTGAAGTTGATATGACCAAGGAGCGTCCGAAGTTCCTAGGGCGTGCCACGCCTGGCGCTCTGCCACTGGTGGAGGGTCGAATGGTGCAGGCACATCGCTTTGGTGTAAAAGGGCACGTGTCTGGCACTGGTCGCAGTGCATTGTGGGAGGCCTATGCCATCGGAGGCTCACGCCTTGCCCCCCAGTTTTGGATTTACCCCTCCGACATGCCCCGTGCTAACCAGCATCGTGTGGACATGCTGCGTGTGGGCTTTTGCGACATTGCGGGTCAGACCAATGAGCGCTCGCTTATGGCCTCCTTAATTCCCGCCGGGGTGGTCTGTGGCAATAAGGTGCCCACGATCCTTTTCCCAGAGGATCCATCGGAAGAACGGCTGCTGGTGTGGGTGTCCATCGCCAATAGTTTTGTTTTTGACTGGATGCTTCGGCGCGTGCTCACCACGACGGTGAACTACTTCTTGCTGCAAAGCGTGCCCATGCCCAAACTGACCAAATATGGCTTGCCATGGACAAAGCTGGTAAGCGCAGCGCGCGAACTACACTCGCTGGATAGTGCAGGGAGCGCTCGTGAAACCTATGAGCGCATGGCACAGCTTCGCGGAGAAATTGATGCCGAAGTGGCTGTGGCATATGGGCTGGACTTGAAGGATATGGAATTGGTGCTCCAAGACTTTCCAATTTTGGATCGAGGCCAAATAGCATTGCCAGGGGAAAAAGAATCTACGATTACACGAGACAGTGTTTTGGCTGCAGTGGCAAAACGCACAGGAGATCGGTCTACTTTTTGGTTGCGCCGTGCGATGGATGCACGTGAGCTGGGGGCAGTGGCTTATGTGCCCTCAGAATTGGCTCTAGTGGACGAAGAATCTGAAACAGGGGAGATTAAAACATATGGCTAATGGTATGGGGCAAGTCGCGCGCATCCTTTACAAGGAGATAGTACCAGGGGATCTTCGAAAGATTCATGCAGAATCCAATGATGCTGACACGGGAGGGGGGGCACGGGACTTCCGCTTTGGCTCTTATCCAAGCATCGCTGCGATTGTCATGAAAATGTTCCCAAATCAGGTTGTAGAAACCCGCCGTCGAAGCGGTGTGCCGACACCTACAAATATCTATTCGGGCACGTTTTATTGGAGAGATAGAACGGGAAATGTTCTTGGCGCTAATTCTTATTTCGAGCCCCCAACGGATGCTCGACCGGCAGAGGGAAGAATTACTCGCGTGCATGAGCAACCTTGCCTTTCAACTGCACTAATGCCAACGCCGACATACAACAATCGTGTTTTTCTGCTCTTGATTCAATTGCTGGATGACACTGTCTGGCCGTTCTATGCAGAAGAACAAACCTTGCGCACTGCGGGTTTGTGGGATCCCCAGGTTGCACAGAAAATGCTGGATTGTATTGACGCCCAGCGTAGGGTCGATCAAGCCGTCATTGGTTTCTTTGACTTTATGAGTGGTGGAAGCTACTGCAATGGCCGCTAGTTTCTCTGCTGATTGCCTACGTGTTTTAGGTCTTCTTGCTCGTTCTAGAAACGTATTGATTAGTGGTGCGCCAGGTACAGGCAAGTCAAAGTTGCTAGCAGAGGTGGCTCTAGCATTTCAGTCTGCATTTGGGGTTGCTACTAGTGGTGGTGCCCCCAATCTAAATCCTGTAGGGAGAATTCCTATTCCGCCCGCCGTAGGTGTATTGAAGGGTATTCCAGCCCCAACCAAAGTGGATCGTAAAGTCTTTCGGACGGTGTTTCACCAGAACTCCAAATACCGCGACTTTGTGTCGGGCATCACTCCAGCAGTGAACAGGCAAGCAGGAGCCCCAGACTTCACCATCGTGAAGGGCACTCTGTACCGTGCCAGTGAGCATGCGAAGGGTGCCAATGGGGCAGCGCTCTTGATTATCGATGAGATTAACCGAGGTCCTGCAGTGCAGGCGTTCGGTGGTGCCATCGTGGCCATTGAGTCCGACAAACGCTTGGCCTCTGATGGTGCCAAACGTGCCGAAACGCAGTTCTTTGAAATGCTCGACCCCGCCTCGGGTGATGTGGTCGAGTACGCATTGCCCCATGATCTCTACATCCTGGCAGCGATGAATCAGGCCGATGCGTCTGTGGAACCCTTGGACGTCGCGTTCTTGCGTCGTTGGGAGCCTCTGCGTTTGGAGCCCGATGAAGCGGCTTTGCGGACGTTTTATGGTCTGGGTGCCAAGGGTGCCAATGCATTGCCTGATGTGCCTGCCAGCGTGAACGATGCCTTGGAGGCTTCGGTTAGTGCCTGGGTTGCTGTAAATGCGCAAATTGCTCTGGGGCGTGGCCCCGAATTTCAGATCGGACATGGCGTGCTGATGTCGGATGTGAAGCCGCAAACATTGGGCCTTAATGAAGCTTTGGGCACGTTGTGTGTAGGGTGGGCCAAGGTGCGCGCACACGTGGAAGAGGTGTTCTTCGGGGACACCCGAGGTATCGCTGCGGCTCTTAATGCGCTCGATGGGCCAGCCTTTAATCCGTTCAGGCTCACCGAAACGACCTTTGCGGATGATTTGCGCTTTCGTCTTGAAGGGCCCACGAATTTTGCTGAGAACAATATTTACGCGGCTCTCAGGGCATTTGCCCATCCTAGGGGGTAGCAAGTGGTTAATCCCCGAACACGGCTGTCCCTTGTTGAGTACGGTACACCCGTTGACCTGAGCCGTGTGATTGCTGATGCCATTGGGGTGGATCGCACGAAGGCCAACAGCCTTTTATTGGAGGCTGGGACCCGTGCTGCGTCGAGCCTGAGGCTCAACTACAACCCTATCAGTGTGGATGCCAAGGGCACACGTGCCATCGATTTTGCGGGCCTCATTCGCCTGGCTCCTTCACTGGAACTGGAAGTTGCTCCCAAGTTTTTGGGGCTCGACGACACCGATGCTGCATGGCGCGAGGATTTCTTTTTCCTCTCCACGCTTTCACGTCACGGGCGGCTCTTGGCTTCCGAGCGTTTATCGGCATCAGGTGGTACTCCAAGGGACTTGTCTACGCTAGTAGCTCGTTCCATCACGAGCATGTACGAGGCCCGTAAACGTCGGCCACTACGCAGCTATCGTAGGGTGCGTGAAGCAGACTTCTTCATAGATGGGGATCCTGATCCGGTAGAGCTCATCTTTCCTTCACCTGATGGCTTTGAGCAAGAGCTCATTCGTTTTGATCGCAAGAACGGTTGGAACGGGGACATCGTGGCAGCGGCCAAGGAGTTACTCCCTGAAGTAAGTGACCCATCGGCTGCAAGTTCGCTGGTGCGTTTGATTGAAGACCTTTCGCCTCAGAACGTAGCTGCTAATCGTCGAAACACCATTCCTGCACGGCACCGAGCGTGGAAGCCGCTGCATGAGCTGTCTATCGATGTGCTCGGAGGCCTGGGACTTAACTACAAGCAGGGGCAGGCCCATGCACCTGGTTACTTAGTGAATACCTGGCGCGTGTGGGAGGATCTATTAACGGTGGCTGCACGATTGGGCTTTGGTCGTAGTGCCGTAGTGCCCCAACAAGGCTATCCCTTGGGTACCAAGATCAGGATGAGCACTGGTGCTGTGAGCAAGCTTTCAGTGTACCCAGACTGCGTGATTGAACCCGATGGAACAAGGCCTAGAATGCTGCTGGATGCCAAGTATAAGGGGCACGTGGAGAAGGGACAGCTTCGCATCAGTGAAGCCGACATTTACGAAGCACTAGCCTTCTCCAAAGCCACTGGATGCAACTTGGTGGTTCTGGCCTATCCCGCACAACCAGGTGCTGTCCCGCAGCCCGCAGGTACGTGCATGGTCTTTGAAAAGGTTGTGGTGGATGCGGTGCAAATCGTGGGCATTCAGATCGAGAGCCGTCTAATTTCCAGGACGGGAGCTCTCAGAGTGTTTGCCGCAAACATGGCTGCTGGGGTGGCCGCAGCCTTTGTGTGATCGATTTAAAGGGGTCTTCCTCAAAGATCTGGCGGCGGTTGGTTGTACCTCAGGCGCAGATCTGGGCTTTGACGATGGTGAGCCTTGCATTTCCGCGCTACTTAAAAAAGATGCGACTGCCATCTCAACAGTGTCAGCCTCTACGTCCTGGCCGTTACGCTGGAAGCGAAGGAAGCCGTATCAAGCAATCGGTGTGTGAACGTATTACCTGACATGGATCGTTATGGGGCGTGATGAACAACTCTCAGACTGTGCGTTTGCGTTGATAGGAGGTCTGATCATGACTACGACCGAGCGTTTGGCGCGTTTTGAAGCTGCACAAGAGGTTCTTGGGTTCCTAATGGCTGTTCGCGCTGAATGGATTTACAGCGAAAGCAAAAAAGCTCAGCCGGACGCGGCCAAGATCGCTCAGTGGGAAGCCGAGCAAAAAGCTTTTTTCGAGATCGAGGATGGGTTGCGTTTTGATGATCAGGACGGCATCGAGCAGGTGATCACGACGTATGGACCGGTAGCGCGGAGAATTTTCGAGGCGCGGTAGCGGTTTTACATCATGGCCCATTAGGATGATTCTTTATTTTCAAATTTTTCATCCGAATTGTGCGTGCTTGAGTTTTTAAGATGATTCTTTAACTGGCAAAATTTCCATTTCCAGCTCTTTTTTCGATACTTTAGGATGAAACTTTATTTTCACCCCACAATTGGAGAGTCTAGAGATAGGCACGAAGGAACATAGTTTTAAAAACTACATAACGAACTGTTTTTACAATGGTTTCTGTTTGGGCTAGGGTCTGTTGCCGCTTCACATGGGGTAGCCAGGGGAAGGCATATGCCATGGTTACCCCGTTTTTGTAATTTCTCTTGAGTTTGTCGAACCGAGATGCCTCCGTCAGGTAGTGCTTCAACTGGGCGACACATGGGTATCTGCCAGCGCATTGTCCTACGACTCAGCCCGAGCGCATCGCAGGTCGGCTGTGTGGTTTTCCTCGATAACCGGCCTGTCGGCCTCCACTCCGCGTCTATGCGCGATTTGCCTGCAGTCCAAAGAGCAGATCCGCGAAGTATTAGCGCAAGGGTCTGAAATACGAGACTTCCAAGCCCATGCGCACATCCATTATTCCACTACACTCACACCGGAGACGGGATAGCCGAACCCAGCTTAATCACTATCGGGTGTTAGGAAATGACACACTTCTATCAATGCCAATCCGGCCACTGGTGTGCAAGCGACGAAAAAATAATTGAATCCGAATGGGGTAAAGCCTGGTGCTCTGTATGCAAACTCAAAATCATTAAATCCTCTCCCACCGCCGAGCCACCGTCCCTATCCAAAATGCCCGTGGTCCTGATAATTGACTCGACAAATCCCATAGACATACATGGTCGACTGTACGCCACCAGGCCAACCTTAGAAGACCTTCCCCCACCAGAGAGTTCATTTTCAAGCAGTGTGGAAGAGTTCAAGGAACAGGACGCTGAGCTTTCCCTTCAGCATAGGCTCCTTCAGGAAAGCGACTCCCAAGAAAACCTGTATATCCACCTGCAAACATCTGGATTCGCGTTTCTGGCCAGAGACTTGAATTTCAGAGACTATAAAAAAGGCGCCATAGACGTTCCCGACGCGACTATTCCAGAGCCCGGTATCATGGCTACCAACTCTTATACAACACGTGCTATAGACACGGGCGAAAGGCACGGTATTGGCCGCCTGGAAGTAGTCTATACAGATGGATACTTCACGTCGGGACTTGTAACCTACCCAGACTATTTTGTGTTGCGAAATCGTGTAATTTACGCCATCGAACTGAAGACACCACGAGCAAAGAACTTCAAAACCTACATGAGCGATACATTCTGGACGGATAAAAAATTTGGAAAGCAAAGCATCCATGAAGAAATAACCAATCGAAAAAGAAAAATGGCCCCGACAATAATGCAAGTACTTCTTTTTGACACCCGAAACATGAGAGTGGCCAATGCACAGGCCATAATTGATATCAAGAACAGCATAACCTATCTAAAGGATCGCAAAGCTTGGTTTGAAAGCCATATCAACTCCATCCTGTTTTTTGATGGAACGCTATCCAAGCTCATCTCAATGACTGAGATTCTTGCAGGAAAAGAAAGTGAAGGAACACAGAGGAATATTCTTTCCTTCTTCAAATGACACCACCACAATCCCTCAACATGAGCCCCACCGAATGACCCGGATGAGTTTTTCCGACGCTGAGTACGCCGGCAAACGCAAACAGATCCGGCACGAGTGCTTTGATGACGGAGCTGGAAAGTAGTGCCATGGGCCGGGCTTTGGAACTGATCGAAGCGTTCTCTCCCAAGGCTGGCAATGGCCGACCGCCGTATCCGCTGGAAACCTGCTGCGCATCCACTTGTTGCATTTCACCGAGGACTGGGCGAACTATGAGCATTCTGACGGAGCAAGTGATCAGATTGGCGGGCTGTACTGCGGAGGCGCCCGTGCCGAGTACGCGACGTTGGATGACTTGCCAAAGGGTGTGAATGACGTACGCGCGCTGCTCCTTTCGAGCTACCTGAAGCGCTCCGCAAGGGAGTCCTCATTCCTGAACAGCATCTGAAACCCGCTGGCGTTCCTCGGGACGCAGCGTCAACACCCGCACGCCATCGGCGGTTACCGCCACGGTGTGTTCGGACTGCGCCGATAGCCTGCCGTCGCGGGTCACCACCGTCCAGCCATCACGTAGTGTGCGTACGCCAGCCTGGCCCTGGTTGAGCATGGGCTCGATGGTGAAGACCATGCCTTCGCGCAGGGTCAGGCCGGTCTTCGGCTTGCCCCAGTGCAACACCTCCGGCGGCTCGTGCATTTCTCGGCCGATACCGTGGCCGCAATACTCGCGAACCACCGAATAGCCGTGGGCGCGGGCGTGTCTTTCGATGGCGTGGCCGATATCGCCCAGGCGGCCGCCGGGGCGCACGGCTTGGATGCCTTTCCACATCGCCTCATAGGTGATCGTGGCGAGCTGCCGGGCCTGGGGCGAAACGTCGCCGATCAGGTAGGTCTTGCTGGAGTCGGCGATATAGCCGTTCTTCTCCAGGGTGATATCGAAGTTCACCAGATCGCCGCTCTGCAGGATTTCCGAGGCGCTGGGCACGCCGTGGCACACCACCTCGTTGCGCGAGGCGTTCAGGGCGTAGGCATAACCGTACTGCCCTTTGCTGGCGGGGCGGGCCTCGAGCTGCTGGACGATGAAGTTGTCCACCAGGTCATTGACCTGCAGGGTCGACATGCCGAGCAGGCCGAGTCGATCCAGGTAGCCGAATACCGATGCCAGCAACCTGCCGGATTCCGCCAGCAGGGCGATTTCTTCCGGCTGTTTGGTCATACCGCCTCCACCCCGCGAGGCGGAACCACCACACCGGCGGCGCGCAGTTCTGCCGCGATCACCTCGTTGAAGCTCAGCGTCGGGTTCATTTCGCACAACATGCCGATGCGAATCCAGAAGCCGGCCTGAGCGTTGATCGAGCGGCACGATACGCTGCTCGCCTTGCGGATCTGGTCGTGCAGCTCATCCTCGATATTGACGATGCCCATGAGTCCTCCTGATATATGAAACATATACGGATCATATATTAGCAGTGACTCCTCTACCATCCGCGGGCATCGAGGCGCGTGATCGGTTCGGGCGCGTAAAACTCGACGTTTCAGGGCCAGCCTGTCGACTGGTATTCGCTAACAGTTGTAATAAGAACGATTCGCGAATAATGTGCGCGGTCGCCAGGCTCGTTCATGGCGTTCTTCGCACTTGTCGGCCTTGGGGGGCGTCCATGTCGCTACCTGAAACGGATTCCATCGTTCCGCTCGATGTCCTGTACGGCACGCACCACGGCTGGCTGCAGGGCTGGCTGCGGCGTTCGCTCGGCTGTTCGCAGCAGGCGGCGGATCTGGCCCAGGACACCTTTGTGCGCTTGCTGGTGCGTGGCCGGCCGATCAGCAATCGGGCGCCGCGTGCCTTGCTGGCGCGTATCGCCCGCGGCCTGGTGATCGACCACTGGCGGCGCGATGCGTTGGAGCGTGCCTATCTCGAGGCACTGGCGCAGTTGCCCGAACCCAGCCATCCCTCGCCAGAGGTTCGCCATGAGGCGCTGCAGTGCCTGGAGCGCATCGCCCAGTTGCTCGAGGGCCTCAAGCCGGTCGTGCGCGAGGCCTTTCTGCTGTATCAGCTCGGTGGTCTGAACCATGCGCAGGTGGCCCTGGAGTTGGGCGTTTCCAGCCGCACCGTCGAGCGGCACGTGGCGAGCGCCCTGCTGCACTGTTATCGCCTGTGTTTCGAGGCGCCGCAGTGAACGCCGCCGAGCGTCTGCCGGAGTCCATTGTCTGCGCGGCCATCGAGTGGCAGATGCGCTTGCGCGCCAATGCCGGGAACGCCGAACTGAATCGGCAGTTGCAGGACTGGCTGCGCCACGACGCGCGCCATCGACTGGCCTGGCAACGCCTGCAGCAGATGGGCGGGCTGTTCCAGGCCAGCCAGTTGCCCGATGCCGCGCAAACCATCCCCCTGTTGCAACGTGCCGAAGCCGACGTGAGCCGTCGACGCGCGCTGAAACTGCTCGGCCTCGGCCTGGCCGTGGGAAGTGCGACGCTGCTGGCCACCCAGACACCGCCGGCCTGGCATGCCGACTTTGCCACGGCCACCGGGGAACGCCGTCGAGTCGGCCTCGGCGATGGCGCCGAGGTGCTGCTCAACACTGGCAGTGCCCTGGACGTACAGGGGCGCGACCTGCTGCTGCGTGCCGGCGAAGTGTTGGTGGAGGGTGCCGAGTGGCGCGTACGTTGCCGTTTCGCCGCATGCGAGGGCCGTAACGCCAGCGTGTTGCTGCGCGAGCATGACGATTACAGCGAGATTCGCGTCCAGCGTGGCGAGGCACAGGTTTCCACCACGACCGGCCGGCGGCGCTTGCTGGCAGGCGAAGGCGTGGGGGTATCGGCGACCGGCATCACGCCGCTCGGCAAGGGGCCGCTGGACGCCTTCGCCTGGACGCGCGGTCTGCTGGTGGTCAGCGATATCCGCCTGGTCGATTTCCTGGCCGAGGCCGGGCGCTACCGGCAGGGCTGGCTGGGCTGCGATACGGCGGTCGCCGATCTGCATCTTTCCGGGGTTTTCCGCCTGGACGAGCCCGATGTGATGCTGCGCAACATCAGCCACCTGCTACCCGTGAGGATCGTCGAGCGCACGCGCTGGTGGGTGCGTGTGGTGCCAGCCTGAAGCTAGCTTCAAGCTTCAAGCTTCAAGCGAAGAGCGCGGGCGCTGCACATCACCGCTTGCAGCTTGCCGCTTGTGGCTTGTAGCTGCTCCAAAGCTGTCGGACTTCTTCGACTTATCCGGTTAGGAAAGATCACTTCCCATATGGATACCGTCATGCGTTCTGCCAGACCCCTGCCGTTTCATTTCCAGCTCCGTACCTTGCCGAACGCCATATGCCTGGCGCTGGCTCTGATCGGTGGTTCGGCGAGCCTGTCGGTGCAGGCCGACTCGCCGGTTTCCACGGCGGCCCCGAGCGTCCCGGCCGGATCGCTGGAACAGGCACTGAGCACCTTTGCCGAGCGCGCCGGCATCACCCTGTCCTATGCCCCGGATGTGGTGCGTGGCCTGAGCAGCCCTGGCCTGGCCGGTGGCGGGTCGCTGGAGGACGGCTTGGCGAAGCTGCTCGGCGGCAGCGGCCTGGTCGCGCAAAAGACCGCGTCCGGCTATGTGGTGCTGCCCGGCAAGAGCGACGCCAGCCTGCAGCTCGACGCCACCAGTATCGAGGCGGTGGCAACGCAGAGCGCCTTCGCCCCGGTAACCGGCTACTTCGCCAGCAATGCCAGCAGCGCGACCAAGAGCGACAAGCCGGTCCTGGAGACCGCGCAGAGCATCAGCGTGGTGACGGCCGAGCAGATCGCCGACCGCAAGGTCAATCGGATCGAGGACGCGGTCGCCTACACCGCCGGCGTGCGCGTCGGCGGCTCCGGGCTGGACCCGCGTTTCGACACCATCGCCGTGCGCGGCTTCGCCACCACCGAAAGCGCCGACTTCCTCGATGGCCTGCGCCAGGCGGGCAGCGGCTGGCTGGCGCTGCCGTCCCTCGAGGCCTACAGCCTGGAGCGCATCGAAGTGCTCAAGGGGCCGGCGTCGGTGCTGTACGGGCAGATCAGTCCGGGCGGCATGGTCAACCGGGTGAGCAAGCGCCCCAGCCTGCTGGCCAGGAACCAGGTGGAAATCCAGGCCGGCAATTACGATCATCGCCAGGGCCAGTTCGACGTGGGCGGCAAGCTGGACGAGGCCGGCGACGTGCTGTGGCGCACCGTCGGCATCTATCGCGATGCCCACTATTCCATCGAGCAGATGGATAACGACACGCGCCTGCTCGCGCCGTCGCTAAGCTGGCAGATCGACCCCGACACCAGCCTGACCCTGCTGGCCCAGTATCAGGAACGCCAGACCGCTGGTTCGCCGATGCTCTACCAGGACGGCGGACACCTCACCGACATCTGGCAGGGCGACGAGTACTTCGACAAACTGGAACAGCGCAAGTGGAGCTTCGGCTACGAGTTCGAGCACGCGTTCAACGACACCTTCAGCCTGCAGCAGAACCTGCGTTACGGCCAGTTGGACACCACCAACCAGTACCTGGACGTGGGGGCCGTCACCGATGGCATCCTGGCGCGCACGACCGCTGGCAGCTACGAAGACATGTCGTCACTGACCACCGATACCCGCCTGGTCAGTCGCTTCGCCACGGGAGCGCTGCAGCACACCCTGGTCAGCGGGGTGGACTACGCCTGGGTCGACACCGAGCTGCTGTACGCCACTGGAGAGGCGTCTTCCCTCGACCTCTCAGCGCCGGACTATCACCAGCGCATCCAGCGCCCCGGCAATGTCCTGGTCGACCGCGATGGCCTGGAACATCGTGCAGGCCTGTACCTGCAGGACCAGATCGAGCTCGACCGCTGGCGCCTGTCCGCCGGCCTGCGCCGCGACTGGGTGCACGTGCGCTACAACGGCAATCAGTGGGGCATCGACACCAATACCAAGACCAGCGACTCGGCCACCACCGGGCAGGTCGGCGCGCTGTACCTGTTCGACAATGGCCTGGCGCCCTATGCCAGCTACGCCACCTCGTTCCTGCCGCAGAGTGGCAACAGCTTCGGTGGCGGCCGCTTCGAGCCGACCGAGGGCGAGCAGTACGAAATCGGCCTCAAGTACCAGCCGCCAGGCAGCAGCACGATGCTCACCGCCTCGCTCTACCACCTGACGCAAACCCATGTGCAGACCCGCGATCCGGTCAACAGCGGGTTCTTCGTGCAGACCGGCGAGCAGGTTTCCCGTGGCCTGGAACTGGAAGCCGTGTCCGACCTGAGTGACAGCCTGCGCATGACCGCCAGCTACAGCTTCAACGACGCCGAGGTCAGCAAGGACAGCGACTACCAGGGCAAGGTGCCGAAGAACACGCCTCGCCACCTGGCGTCGCTGTGGCTGGACTACCGCCTGCCCTTCGGCCTGGGCTTGTCCGGCGGTGCGCGCTACACCGGCAGCAACTACCGCGACGGCGACAACACGCTGAAGAACCAGGGCTACACCTTGATCGACGCTGGTGTGCGCTATGACTTCGGTGGTGGTCTGGACGGCGTGCGCCTGGCCGTGAATGCACGCAACCTCACCGACAAGCGCTACGTCACCTGCCAGGACTCCTTCTGCTATCGCGGCGAGGCCCGCAGCCTGGTCACCAGCCTGAGCTACAACTGGTGATCGCCGTGGGCTGGCTACGCGCGCTGGGCATGCTGGGCGCCCTGCTGCTGGGCGACCTTTCGGTCGTCCAGGCCGAACCGGTGACGCTGGACGGTACCGAGCAGTGGACGGTGCACAGCGCCGAGGGCCGCGAGTACCGCATCATGGTCAGCCTGCCGGAGGGCGATGTGCCCTATACCGGCGGCTATCCGGTGATCTATCTGCTCGACGGCAACGCCTACTTCCCGGCCTTCCACGCGGCCAAGCGCGCGCAGAATCGCTGGCGCGGTTCGGTCCTGGTGGCCATCGGCTACCCGAGCGATACGCCGCTGGACTTCGAGCGCCGGGCGTTCGACCTGTCGCCGCCGCAGCCCGAGGAGCGCAACACGCCGCCGCAGGGTGGGCAGGATCTGTTCCTGGATTTCATCGAAAAGCGCCTGATGCCCAGGGTAACCGAGCGTTTCAAGGTCGATCAGGATCAGCGCAGCCTGGTCGGGCACTCCTTCGGCGGCATGTTCGGCATCTACGCGCTGTTCACCCGGCCGGCGCTGTTCCAGCATGTGGTGGCGATCAGCCCGAGCCTGTGGTGGCGCGACCGCTACCTGATGGAGCACGAGCGCGCCTTCACCAGGCAGGCCCATGCCGGGCAGCTCGACCTGACCCACCGCAGCCTGACGATGTGGGTCGGCGATCGTGAGATGCCGCAGGAAATCCAGGATGTGCGTTCCCTGCAGATTCGTCTGGAGAACCTGTCGCAATACGGGCTGCGCAGCGACTTCCAGATCCAGGCGGGCGAGGATCACATGTCGGTGCCGTTCCGGGTTGCCAACCCTGTGCTGGATGAATTGCTCAGTACCCGGCGGTTCTGAACGCCTGGGCCTGCCGCGAGCCTTGCTGCGATCGCTGGTCAAAAGTTGAACGGCACGTCCATGGCCTTATCTCGCAAGGGCTGTAGAGAGATATCCACAGGATTCGCGGTTTCTTATCCAGAGTGCCTGTGAATAAGCTCCTATGAGTCGGCGAATTTCTGAACAAATTCCGCCGAACCGCGCGATACGGGCGCTTCGGGCAGTGGTCACCAGGTTATCCACAGGATGCTGCACACTTATTGTGGAAAGTCGCCCGGCATCAGCCGGGCGATGGGTGGGTCAGCCCCGGTGATGGCTCGCGGCAAGGCCGTAGACCGGTGTCGGCAGGCCTTCGAAGCGGGCTTTCAACTGCAGCGCCAGGTACAGCGAGTAGTGCCGTGACTGGTGCAGGTTGCCGCCATGGAACCAGAGGTTGGCCTGTTGCGTCGGCTTCCACATGTTGCGCAGCTCGCCCTCGTAGGGGCCCGGGTCCTTGGTGGTGCCGGAGCCCAGGCCCCAGCAGCGCCCGACCTTGTCGGCGACTTCCTGGGAAATCAGCTTGGCCGCCCAGCCGTTCATCGAGCCGTAGCCGGTGGCATAGACGATCAGGTCGGCCGGCAGGCGGCTGCCGTCGTTGAGCAGCACGGCCTCTTCCTCGATGCGCTCGACGCCGAGCCCCGGTGCGCTCTTGAGCCTGATGGTGCCATTGGCGATCAGCTCCGAGGCGCCGACGTCGATGTAGTAGCCCGAGCCGCGGCGCACGTACTTCATGAACAGGCCGGACTCGTCGTCGCCGAAATCGAGCATGAAACCGGCTTTTTCCAGGCGCCCATAGAAGTCCTTGTCGCGCTCCTTGATCGCCTCGAATGCCGGTCTATGGAAGCTCGGCATGACCTTGTAGGGGATCGAGGCGAACAGCATGTCCGCCTTGTCCGTGGTCAGGCCGCTGTCCAGGGCATCCTCCGAATAGAGGCCGCCGAAGACCAGATCCATCAGGCTGTCGGAACGCACGATATGGGTGCTGGAGCGTTGCACCATGGTCACCTCGGCGCCGTTCTCGACCAGGTCGGCGCAGATGTCGTGGGCCGAGTTGTTGGCGCCGATCACCACCGCGCGTTTGCCGCGCCAGGCGTCGCCGCCGGGATGGCGACTGGAGTGGTGCTG
The DNA here is from genome assembly GCF_004327355.1 of Phytopseudomonas dryadis. GTDB lineage: Bacteria > Pseudomonadota > Gammaproteobacteria > Pseudomonadales > Pseudomonadaceae > Aquipseudomonas > Aquipseudomonas dryadis. The sequence continues at coordinate 53,705 of NZ_QJUM01000014.1, read as the reverse complement.
CTGGCCCTTGAAGGTATCGGCGCCGGGATAGCGGGGCACATTGGGCACGCCGGACATGCCCGTGGCGAGGATCAGCTGGGTGGGCCGCAGCACCAGCCGTTCGCCGTCGCGCTGCACCTCGACCGTCCATTTGCCGGCCTGCTCGTCGAAGCGGGCGTTGATGCATTCGCTACGCGGCCAGTAGTTGAGCTCCATGACCCTGGTATACATCTCCAGCCAGTCGCCGATCTGATCCTTGGGGGTGAAGATCGGCCAGTGATCGGGGAAGGGCAGGTAGGGCATGTGGTCGTACCAGACCGGGTCGTGCAGGCACAGTGACTTGTAGCGCCCGCGCCACTGGTCGCCGGGACGCTCGGCCTTGTCGACGATCAGGGTGGGCACGCCGAGGCGCTTGAGCCGTGCGGCCAGGCCCAGGCCGCCCTGGCCGCCGCCGACGATCAGGCAGTAGGGCTGGGTGGTGATGCCGAGCGCGGCTTCTTCGTCGTGGCGGCGCTCCAGCCAGTTGCGTTTGTCGGCGTGGCCGTGGCCATGGGTGGCGCCCAGCGGACGCCGCCGCCCGCTGGGTTCTTCGAAGCCCTTGAGTTCGCGCATGGCGGTCAGCAAGGTCCAGCACAGGCCATCCTTCAGGCGCACGTAACCCTTGCCCCGCGCCGTCTGCGTTTCCAGGCTGATCCAGCCTTCGAGGACGCCGTTTTCCAGGCTCGCTTCACCTTCCAGTCGCCACTGCCCGGGACGGGTCTGGTCGAGGCGCGTTTCCAGCATGTCGCGGATGGCCGGCTTGCCTTCCAGGGTCACCAGGTTCCAACTGAGCAGCAGCAGATCACGCCAGTAGCATTCCTCGGCGAACAGCTCGAGGGTGCCGTTCAGGTCAGCCTGGGCGAGACGCTCGCCCAGACGTTCGACCCAGGCCGCGAGCTGGGCGGTCGGTGTTTGCAGCATGGCAGGGGGGCTTTCGAGGACGATGTTCATGGGGCTTCTCCCGATCTTGTTGTTTTGGTCGCGTCCTGCCCGGAGCAAGGGTCGGGCCACCTTGGCCTGAGCCGCGTCGCAGAGCGGTTGCGGCGGGAATCGGCAGGCGCTCGCCCGGCTCACTGTCACGAATCCGGTGGAGACGGCATGACAAAGTGTCACGCAGCGGGAAGATGAACTGGCGCCGGCATTTTCATCTAAGCTGCGGACAGACCCGCCCTTATTCGCAGCGGAGAACAACAACAATGACGTCCGCCTTGATCAGCGCCCATGCGCAACAGGTGTTGCAAGCCGTGCACGCCACATCGGGCTCGGCCGCCGACCCGGCCATCACGCGCTCATGGCGCCGTTGCCTGGATCAGCACCAGCTCGACCCGGCCAGCCGCCGTGCTCCCAATGTGGTCGAACAGCCACGCCTGCAGGATCACCGCGCGCCACTGGAACACATCATCGGCGTGGCGCGCTGGCAGATGAGCAGTCTGCACCGGCAGCTCGGCCGTGACGGCCATGTGGTGCTGCTGACCGATGCCTGCGGCGTGGTCATCGACAGTGTCTTCAACGAAGCCGAACGGGTGGCGTTCCAGCGCTCCGGACTCTGGCTCGGCGCGGTCTGGAGCGAGGACTGCGAAGGCACCAATGGTGTGGGCACCTGCCTGGTCGAACGCCAGCACGTGACCATCCGCCGCGACGAGCATTTCCGTGGCAAGCACGCCGGACTGACCTGTTCGGCCAGCCCGATCTTCGACCCGAGCGGCGAGCTGCTGGCCGTGCTCAATCTGTCCTCGGCGCGGGAACAACACAGCCTGCAGCAGCACTTCCAGGCCATGGCCCTGACCAACCTGTCGGCCAAGCTGATCGAGAACTGTTTTTTCCTGCAGCACGATCCGCACAGGTACTTGCTGCGCTTGCATCCCGAAGCGAGTTTCGTCGGCCTGCTGGGCGAAGGGCTGCTCAGTTTCGATGAGAGTGGCCGCGTCTGTTCGGCCAATCAGGCGGCGCTGGATCTGCTTGGCCTGGGCCGCGAGCAACTGGTCGGGCAATCCCTGGCGGCGCTGCTGGAGACGCCCCTCGAACAGGTCGTCTTGCAGGCGGGTCCGCAGTCAGGTCTCTGCTGGCCACTGCGCCTGGCGGACGGCCGGCTGTTCCATGGGCAGTTGAGGGCACCGGTGCGTAGCGCACCTCTGGCCATCCCGGAAGTAGCCAAGACCATCGATGAGCGCGTGTGCCTGGAAGACCCGCGCCTGCGACGTGGCTTCGCCCGCGCGCTGCGTGTGCTGGAGCGGGATGTGCCGGTATTTCTCCATGGCGAGACCGGAACCGGCAAGGAAGCCTTCGCCGCGGCGTTGCACCGCGCCAGTTCGCGGGCGAACCGGCCGTTCGTGGCGATCAACTGCGCGGCCATTCCCGAGGCGCTGATCGAAAGCGAACTGTTCGGCTACCGAGGCGGCAGCTTCACCGGCGCGCGCAAGGACGGCATGGTCGGCAAGCTGGAGCAGGCCCACGGCGGCATCCTTTTCCTCGACGAGATCGGCGACATGCCGCTGGCCTTGCAGACGCGCTTGCTGCGCGTGCTGGAAGAGCGCCAGGTGGTGCCGCTGGGCGCTGCGACGCCGCGTGCGCTGGACGTGCGCCTGATCAGTGCCAGCCACCAGGATTTGCTGGGTGGCGTGGCCGAAGGGCGCTTGCGCGAGGATCTGTACTACCGCCTCGGCGGCTTCACCGTGCAACTGCCGCCGCTGCGCGAGCGCGCCGACAAAGGCAGGTTGCTCGATCTGCTGCTGCACGAAGAGGCGAGACAAGCGCCCGTGCGCATGGAGCCTGGTGCGCGTGAAGCGCTGCTGGCGTATTCCTGGCCGGGCAACGTGCGGCAGTTGCGCACCTCGCTGCGTACGTTGCTCGCCTTGTGTGGCGACGATCCCGTCACCCTGAGTGATGTGGTGGAACTGCTGCCGGTCGATACCACGGCCATCGTGGCATCCGCCGACCCGCTCGGCCTGTGCGAACGCCAGGCGCTGCTGGCGCTGGTCGAAGCCGAGCACTGGCACATCGGCAGGGTGGCGCAGCGTCTGGGCATCAGCCGCAATACGCTGTACCGCAAGCTGCGTCATCACGGCATCGCACGGCACGGTTGAGCCGGACTTGCTGGTGCTGCGTGCCTCGGTGATAGCGGCTAAAAACTGCACGATTCCCTGAAAGGCTCGTCCTGTCTGCTTTCCGGGTATTTATCCACAGCATTGCCCTGAATTTATCCAGCGGCGCTGTGCATAACGACGTTGCCCCCAGTACGATTTCCGAACAACTATCTGTAACCCACTGATTCTGGGCGCTTCGCAATAAGGTCACCAGGATATCCACAGGATGATCCCCTGTGACTGTGGAAAATCCATCAGCCCTGTATGCAGGGGGATTTGCCCGCCTCGCACGCCCTGCCCAAGGGAACGGTCATCCAACCGTCACGAACATGCCCTAGCGTTCCTGCGCATCAGAAAAAGCAGGAATACCGTGATGCATGATGAACGACCGACCGACCTCGAACGCCTGAGCCTTTCCCGTCGCCGCTTTATCGGAGCTGGTGCCCTGACCGGCGCGGCGTTGTTTCTCGGCGGCGGATTGCTGGGACGCAGCGCCCTGGCCGACGCCGTGAGCGCCGCCAATGCCGGCCCCCTGATGGGCTTCGCCAATATCGCGGCGTCCGGCGCCGACACCATCAGCCTGCCGCCCGGCTATTCCTTCCGCACCCTGATCAGTTGGGGCCAACCGCTGCATGCGGGCGGCCCGGCGTTCAAGGGCGATGGCGGCAACAGCGCCGCCGAGCAACTGCAGCAGTTCGGCGACAACACCGATGGCATGAGTTTCTTCCCCTGGCCGGGCGATGACGATCGGGCGCTGATGGCGATCAACAACGAGTACGTCAACTACCGTTACCTGCTGGCCCACGGTGGCCTGCCGAAATCCCTCGAGGATGTGCGCAAGGCGCAGAACGCCGTAGGCGTGACGGTGCTCGAGGTACGCCGCGCGGACGGTGCCTGGCAGTTCGTCCAGGGCTCGCCGTACAACCGGCGCGTGCATGGCAACCTGCCGATCGAGGTGAGTGGGCCGGCCCGCGGCCACGACCTGCTGAAGACGGCGGCCGACCCGCTCGGGATCGAGGTGCTCGGCACCTTCCAGAACTGCTCCAGCGGGCAGACGCCGTGGGGCACCTACCTGACCTGCGAAGAGAATTTCAGCGACTGCTTCGGCAGCACGGATGCCGCGCTGCCGTTCAGCGCGGATCAGCGGCGCTTCAGCGTGGTCCATACCAGCGTCGACAACGACTGGCACCGTTTCGACCCGCGCTTCGATCTGGCCAGGACACCCAACGAACTGCATCGCCACGGCTGGATCGTCGAGATCGACCCCTTCGATCCCCAGTCCAAGCCGATCAAGCGCACCGCCCTGGGCCGTTTCAAGCACGAGAACGCGGCGCTGACCACCACCCGCGACGGCCGCGTGGTGGTCTACATGGGCGACGACGAGCGCGGCGAATTCATCTACAAGTTCATCACCCGAGAGCGCCTGAATCGCGAGGACGCCAGGGCCAATCGGCATATCCTCGATCACGGCACCCTGTACGTGGCGCGTTTCGATGAGGGTGACGGCGATGTCGACCATCCGAAAGGCCGTGGCCGCTGGATCGAATTGACTGCCGGCAAGAACGGCCTGACCGCCGAGCACGGTTTCGCCAGCCAGGCCGAGGTGGTGATCCGCGCCCGCCAGGCCGGTACTCGAGTGGGTGCCACGCGCATGGATCGCCCGGAATGGATCAGCGTCAGCCCCCAGGATGGCCAGGTCTACTGCACCCTGACCAACAACAGCAAACGCGGCGAGGACGGTCAGCCGGTGGGCGGTCCCAACCCCCGGGCCAACAACCTGTACGGGCAGATCCTGCGCTGGCGCGAGCACGCCGATGACGGCGCTGCCGAAACCTTCGAGTGGGATCTGTTCGTGGTCGCCGGCAACCCGGTGGCGCATGCCGGAACCCCGCAGGCGGGCAGTCACGCGATCAACCCCGACAACATGTTCAACAGCCCGGACGGCATCGGCTTCGACGGCGGCGGACGCCTGTGGATCCAGACCGACGGCAAGTACAGCAACACGGGCGACTATGCCGGCATGGGCAACAACCAGATGCTCTGCGCCGACCCGCGCAGCGGCGAGATCCGCCGCTTCATGGTCGGGCCGGTGGGTTGCGAGGTGACCGGCCTGGCCTTTTCGCCGGACTACACCACGATGTTCATCGGTATCCAGCATCCGGGCGAGGAGGGCGGTTCATCCTTCCCCGATCACCGAGCCGGGGTACATCCCCGGTCTTCGGTGATGGCGATCAGCCGTGACGACGGCGGGATCATCGGAGCCTGATCCGACCCAGGGGCGGGGCCACCCTGGGAGGCCACTGATCGAGGTTGCCAGGCACTGACGCCTCTTGCCGGGATCACAGGCTCAGGGTCGTTTCGCCACGGATGACGATATTGCCGTCGCGCTCGGGCAGGCTCGGGATACTGATGTTGAACAAGCGCAGGGTTGGCACTATGGCCCGCTGGTTGTTCGCGCCCTCGCGGTTGTACAGGCGCTGCAGGCACACGTGCAGCACATGGTACGGCGCCAGGGGATCACGATCATCGAGAGCGATATGGCCGTAGGAGGGATGGCCGCTCTGGGCCGGCAGCCTGACCCAGGCATAGCCTGCCTGGTTCTGATCCGGTGCCGGGCAATCGCCGCCGCGCCAGTTCGACGGCAGCCAGCTGCGTTCGACGGTGCGGGTGATCTCGCGGCTGAGCACCTGGGCATAACTGCTGCTGGCCGGGTCCACCTGCAGCGTGGCGCGGGCGGCATCGGCACTGACCTGCTTGAAGGTCAGCATCAGCAGCATGGGAATGCTGTAGGCGATGATTGCGTAGATCACGACGAAAAACACCCCGAACAACACGGCGAACTCGATGGCGACGGCGCCTTGCTGTCCGTTACGCGGGGAAGGGTTCATGTCATGCCTCACTGCACCAGCCGGGGGATGCCGCAACTGATGCTGTGCACGTTGATTTCACTTTTGCCGAGCTCCAGGCCCAGGCTGGCGAGCAGCGTGCTGACTGCGGAACCAACCGAATCGAGCAGGGGTTTCAGCAGCGAAAGAATCGGATCGAGGATCTTCATCAGCAGAGGCTGGCTGTCATCGCCCAGGCCCAGAAGCCCCAGGGTCAAGGTATTCACCAGGTTGCCCACCAGATCGAACACGCCGCCCACGATGCTGCCGACCAGCCCGCTCTGTGCCTTGCTCTGCAGGGAGCTGATCAGCGTATTGCGGCAGGCTGTCCGGTTGCTGGCGCAATTGGCCGGGGCGTTGCCGTACCACTCGTTGGGCATGGTGGTGTCCGCCAGGCAGACCAGTACGCAGGCACCCGGTCTTTTCCAGTTCAGGCCATCGTTCGTCATCTGCTCGCGAATGGCGCTCCTGCTGTAGTTCAGGGTCGTCAGGTAGCGGTCCGCGATCTGGGTCGCCTGGGCCTGGTTGAAGCCTGCCGAGCCATCCGATCTTTGCGGAATGCCGAGTTTGATGAGGTTGAGGACTTGCTGCAGCAGCTCCGTCAGCGAGCTGCCGAGCGCCAGGTTGTTGATGCCGGTTTCCTCGGATTCCTGCTCGGCCAGCGTCACCACATCGCGTACCGGGTTGGCGCCAGTGCCGAGAAGGGGAATGGCGGCCCTGCCTCTGACCAGGTCGATATTGAGCAGCCTGACCAGGCTTTCATCCTGCAGGCTTGCTTCCGTGCAGCTGGTTCGGGTCGACCACAAGGTGTCGCTGGGCATGGAGCCGATGCAGATGTTGCCGATGCGCGACTCCACGTCGATGGTGGCTTGCGGCGCTGCCCGGGAGCAGTCGATCTCGCTCAGCTCGCCCCTGGCGTTGACCAGATCGATGATGAGCGGAAGCTTTACCGACGTGCCGAGAAAATTCAGCAGGCTTCCCAGCACGGGCAGGTTGCTGGTGTCCGTATTCACCTGCAGTCGCACCTGCGCATTGTAGGCCGTGGTGCCTACCGGGCCGATGCCGATGGACGGGGGCTCCACGATACCCATGGCTAGGGTGAGGGTGCCGTTCAGCAGGTTCAGTTGATCGACCAGCAGGCCGCGCCCCTGGGCCGCTGTGAGTAACCCCGTGGACAGAACATCGCCCAGGTTGACCCTGGCATCCAGTGCCGAGCCCAGGGGTTGGTCCGGCCCGGTCACGAGCTGGAGTAGGCCGGGTCGATCGGCCGTGGCCAGCAGATTGACCCTGGCGCTCTCCAGTTGGGTACCGATCAGGCTGTTGCCCAGCGCGGCCACCTCGGCTGCCAGCGTCTGGTCGTGGCTGATCAGTTCGGCTGAAACCTCGATAAGGTCCTGCAGGCCAAGCAGGCCGATCCGGGTGTCTACCAGTTGCACCAGGCCTTCGGCTGACAGGGCCTTCAACTGATTGATGGACAGATCCACACCCAGCGCCTGTAGCAAGCCTGATGGCGTGATTTGAGCGTTGGCCAGACCCGACGAGTCAAGGAGGGTCAGTGTGTTGACGTTCACCCCTACGACCTCCAGCAGCTTTGGTACGAGGCCGTTCGCGTTGAGGCCGAGCAATTGCGCGCCCACCGAAAAAACCGCCAGCGGGTCGCTGTCCTTCTCTGCCACGGCCACAGCCTGCAGGCGCACCGTGGCATTGCCGGGAAAGCCGAACAGGCTGGCGGTGCGCACGATGATGCTGGCCGGTACCCGGTTGCTGGTGATCACTTCTACAGCCCGTCCGCTGCCGGCATCCGGGGTGTTGATGCGTAATCCGTCGAGAATGCTGATGCTGACGCAGGATGCGCTGAGGGACTGCAGATCGCTGGATGGAAAGCCATAGGAAGCGGCGTTTTCCTGAGCGTAGAGCCGGGCGTTGGCGGTATCCAGCGAGCAGTTGCCCTGCTCGAGGCGGGAAATGGCTTCCAGCGCGGCGGTATCGGCGATTCGCTGCAGGTTGCGCTGTTCCAGATACAGGCGGCCGCTATCCACCACCAGGGCGAGGAAGAGGATGGCCATCACCAGGGTGGCGGCGCTGATGATGCTGAACACGCCGCGTTGGCGATGCAGGACACCTGAATGGTTCATGCTCACGTCCCCGTGGGTGCCGCGTTGTACAGGCGGATTTTCGCTTCGCCCCTTATTTCGCTGGGTAACTGCGGGACTTCCCAGCCCAGGATCGAGAACGGCGGCATGATGGCGCGCGGATTGGCATGGCGGACGCAGACACTCCAGACGGCGCCGGTTTTCAGATAGCCGTCATACCCGGCACAGGTCTGTGTCCAGGCCTCCGGTAGCCAGGCATTGCGAACGCTCTGCTGCACCCGTTGCTGGTGCAGCACGAGCTGCTCGGGCGTGGGCGCGCGGGTATGCGGCGAGCGGACGGCATCCCGCAGGGCCTCGGTGGCGAGCTCCTGGTAGGTGGCGCTCAGCAGGAAGGGGATGCTGTAGCCCACCAGGCCATAGAAAATCATGAACAGAATGATGAAGGCGATCGAGAACTCGATTGCAACGGCACCGCGCTGTGTACGTCCTGAGCGCATTTCTGCAATGTGAGGCACTGGATATTCCCTGATCCCTGTCGTTGAACCTGCAACCGGACGCTGCCGGTGGCACATCGGACTTGTTCGCTCACCCTGCGTTGTACCTATCGAAGCGGCAGATACGCTGCCGATCAGCGTTTTCCCTTTTACTCAGCTCGCTCGAGGATGAACTTTCGCCGTGCTGGAACTTAGGCAGGGACGTCGTTTCAAAACATCACGCGATAATGGTTTGAACCGATGTAACGATCAAGCCAGCCATTATCTAATAGCAGGTCGATAGGAGGCTTTCCATAATACTTTGTAATTAATGCCTCTGTCGGTGGCGTACAGAAGGTTTCCGGTTGTTTCCATTCAGTGTGTCCCTTGATGTTCACGTCACGAGCACTGTGCCCGCGGCCTAGGCCGGGCCTTTGGCCGGCTGAGCACCAAGCCCAATCACTGATAGCGAATATTTTGTTATAGGCTTTTCATTCTACTGATCGTTAACAGCGGAAATCCAGGGCAGTAAACGCTGGGGTATGGATCAATAGGCTTTTGGCAGTGGAGTACGGTTGAATAAGTAACCATGGTCAAAGGCCAACTGCATGGCAGGGGTCCACTTGCGCTGTAATAGAATTAATTGTTTTGTTATATAAAACCTATACCGGCAGTAGTAGTAATAATTCGAGAATTGTTGTCGTGCCACCGTGCACCTTTAATGACCTCCACAGTCAAGGTTCCCCCTTTCAGGAACCCTGTTTCCACTGGGCCCCATCGGCTAGGACGGTCATATGAAAACGCATTCGATCTCGCACGCTTGCACGGCTTTGGCGCTGATTCTCTCTCTTACCCTTGTTGCCGGTTGCAGTGGTACCACCAAGAAGTACTACGTCAGCGACAGCAGCAGTAGCGCCCCCGGTACACCGGGTGAACCGGGCAATCCGGGAGAACCGGGTACGCCAGGAGAGCCAGGTACGCCAGGAGAGCCCGGTACGCCAGGAGAGCCGGGCAATCCGGGGGAACCCGGTACGCCAGGAGGGCCAGGGACCCCGGGAGAGCCCGGCACCCCGGGCGTATCCGGCGGTAACGGTGTCATCGAGAACGTTCAGGAAGTGGTTGATAATGTGGTCGATGGCTCGGTGCTCAATCCTGTGGCAGAGCTTGTGGATAACCTCGTCAGCCCCGATACCGGCCTGCTTTCGCCTGTTACCGGTATTGTCGACGACCTGACAGGCGAGGGTGGCGCCCTGTCGCCAGTGGGCAATCTGGTGGGCGGTCTGGTCGGGACCGATGGTGCGCTGAGTCCGGTGGTCGATGTGCTGAACAACACGCTGGTCGGCGGTACCGTGGGTACCGGCAGCGTGACCCATGTGCAGGGTAGCGTCGCTCAGTTGACGGGTACCGAAGGCGGTCTGGCCCCTGTCGGGGAGCTGGTCGATACCCTGGCCAATCCAGGTACCGGCCTGTTGTCGCCGGTCACCGGCGTGGTCGATGGATTGACCGGCGAGGGCGGTACGCTGCAGCCGGTTGGTGACCTCACCGGCGCCTTGCTGGGGCAGAACGGTGCCCTGAGCCCGGTTGTCGGTACGCTCAATTCGGCAGTGGACGGGCTGGGCCTGTCGCCGGTGACCGACGGTGTCGGTGGCCTGGTCGCAGGCGTGAACGGCACGCTTGACGGCCTCGGTGGCACACTGGCCTCCGGCACCACTGGCACGGGCACGGTGACCGATGTGCAGGGTGTGGTGGGTGGTCTGGTCAGCAACACGGCGCTGTCGCCGGTGAGCGACCTGACCAATGGTCTGATCGATCCGGCCAGCGGTGCCCTGACGCCGCTTACCACTCTGGTCGAAGGTGTGACCGGAAACGGCGGCGCTCTGCAGCCTGTCGGAGGACTGGTCAACGGCCTCGTCGGTGAACAGGGCGCCTTGACCCCCGTGGTCGGCACCGTCAATGGTTTGCTTGGCGGCCTGAGCGATCTCAGCGATGGCCTGGGTAATGTGACCGGTGGTCTGGCTGGCGGCGAAGGTGGTTTGACCGGAGGCAGCGCTGGCGGATTGCTCGGCGGTCTGACCGGTGGACTGAGTGGCGGCTCCGGCGAAGGCACAGGTGCCGTGACCGATGTGCAGGGTACGGTCGGTACGCTGGTAAACAATACCGCGCTGTCGCCGGTAGGCGGTCTGGTCAATGGGCTGGTCGATCCTGCGAGCGGGGCACTGTCGCCGATCACCGGGCAAGTGGAAAGCCTGACCTCGCCTTCGGGGGCGCTGGCGCCGGTTGGCGGGCTGGTCAACGGCCTGGCGGGCGAGAACGGTGCGCTGGCCCCGGTCGTCGGCACGGTGAATGGTCTGGTGGGCGGGCTTACCGGAGGGCTGAGCGGCGGTTCGGCCGATGGTTTGCTGGGTGGCGCCGTCGGTGGCGAGGGCGGTTTGCTCGGCGGGGGCTCGGGTGGTGGCCTGCTGGGCGGTCTGCTCGGTGGCGGTTCCAGCGCCTCCGGGCAGTAATGACTGGCTGCTGCTCTCGGCCCCTCTACGGCGCCGTTCCAGCGGCCAGGGAATTCTTTGACTACACTCTTTTTCGAGTGCACAAGCGTCGCCCTGCCCGGGCGACGCTTCATTATTGGAAGCTGTTCAATCGGTGCATCCGTGCATCGCGTCTTGAGGATCTCAGGGAGGGTACTCATGCGCTTTCGTGACCTGCTGTTGCCAGGGTTGGCCTGTTTGCCCTGGTCAAGTGCCATGGCTGACAGCCCACAGTTCCTCAATTCCAACGACATAGAAAACGCCCTGCCAACCCCCGATCTGCCGCCGGAAAGCTATAGACCCCAGGCGCCGGCCACCCAGTTGCCGCAGCCGCGCCAGCAGCAACTGCCGATCGACAGTCGCCTGCTCCTGAACAACGTGCTTATCGAGGGTGGCAGCGTATACCCCTTCGAGGAAGTCGCGGCGTTGTTCAGCCCGATGATCGGGCGAGAGGTGAGTCTGCGCGAGTTGCTGGCGGCCGCCGACAGCATCAGCCAGCGCTACAAGGCGGATGGCTACGCGCTTTCCTACGCCTTCCTGCCTGCTCAGGATCTGACCCAGGGCCAGGTGCGCGTCGTGCTGGTGGAGGGCTACGTGCAGAATCATGAAATGCGAGGCGATATCGGCAATGCCAAAGGCTATATCGACAAGCTCGCGGCGAAGCTTCTGCAGGAGCGACCGCTGACCAGCCGATCATTCCAGCGCTACACCACGTTGATGGCGCAGATTCCCGGGGTGAGTGTGCGTGCCAGTGTGCCGCCGCCGACCACGACCGATGGCGCCGTGACCCTGGTGACCGAAGCCACCCGCAAACCCTTCACGGCTTCCGTGGCGATGGACTATGACAGCAAGGACGAATTGCAGGCCGTGGTATCGGTTGCCAGTAATTCGCAGACCTCGCTGGGGGAGCAGGTGATCGTCAGTGCCCTGGTGCCGCCGGGCGAGGATCGCGAGCGCTATGTCAGGCTGGATTACAGCCAGTTCGTCAGCAATGAAGGCACCCGCCTGCAGGCATTCGTTTCACGCTACCAGAGCGACCCCAAGGACCTGCTCGAAATCGGCGGCGCCACGACCGAATCGCAGCGGGAGAACCAGCGCATGTCGCTGGGCGTGAGCCATCCGTTCATCGCTTCCCCCACGCAGATCCTGACCGGCGCCGCACGCCTGTATTCCGTGGACGACGAGCGTCAGTTCACCCGGCTTTCGCCACTGCCGGTACGCAAACGGGCCCTGGAGATCGACAGCAAGGTGCGGGCGCTGGCCCTGGAGGGCGAATGGAAAACCGCGGATGCCACTCGGCTGCGCATTCTCAGTGGCGGTCTGTACCGGGGCATAGATGCGCTTGGCGCCAAGAGCGAGGTACGGGTTCTGGGCCAATCCGGGGGCAGCTTCCATGATCTCGACTTCACGCGCCTGCGCTTGTCCGGTGTGCAGAGCGACATCTTCGCCGAGAACTGGCAAGGCGTGATCTCCGGGGCCTTTTTCTGGAGTGGCGATTCCTTGCCGGAAAGCGAGCAGGCGATCTTTGGTGACCGCAACTTCGGGCGTGGCTACCCCAGCGATCAGGCCTATGGCGACAAGGGCTGGGGTCTGGCCTACGAACTGAACCGCAGCTTTCGGCGTGACGGCCAATGGCTACGCCTGATCCAGCCGTATGCCGCAGTGGACGCAGCCCGTGCCTGGTTCAATCGTGGCGGCTCGTCATCCGAGCTGTCGTCGGTCGCCCTGGGCATTCGTCTGGGTGACCGCCGCTTCTACAGCCTTTCCCTGGAAGTGGCGCGCCCCTTGGGCGAACGGGCCCTGGACAGCGATGGGCGTGATTCGCGCTTTGGCATGAGTTTCAGCTACAAGCTCTAGTGTCGCGTCGACCCTGAAATGTCGGACTCCGTGGATACCGTCTTGCCCCTGGCCAGCAAGAGCGCGTTTGGAATCAGGGTTCGCCTGTAGGCGCGTCGACCCCGGCGCGAGGCGCTGGCGGCCATGCGGTAAAAACGCGCTATGGCCACGATTCGCCGCGAGGGCGCGGCTCCCACTAATGCGGCCATGCTGCACGCTGATTGCTGAATCCGGTGTAGATAGCGCGCGACCGACATTTGAGCTGTGTCGCGACACTGGAGCCCACTGCCATGTCGAGCCCCAGCAAGAGCATAGCGACAGTCTCTGACTGTGGGCGATCGCGATACTTTCGGCAATGTGCGAAAGCGATATGGCCGTCGTTTCGAGAGCGGATGCCCGTGCTCGTATGCAGCCATGACCAGGCAGACGGCGGCACGGCCAGGGCTGGTCTTCGGCTGTCAGGCCTTGGTTGTGACTGCCTGGGAGAGGGGAAAGCGCTGGTTGAGCACCTCGAGCAGGCGCTCCTGATAGATGGGTTTGGGCAGGAAGTCGATCACCTGCAACGGCAGCAGGCCGATGACGTCGTTCATGTCCGCATGGCCGGACATGACGATAATCGGTAATGACACGTGCGATGGGGCATTGCGCAGGTTCTGGATCAGGCGCAGCCCGCTTTCGTCCGGCATGCGCAGATCGGTGATGACCAGTGCAATGGCGGGCCACGTCGACAGGCAGAGCATCGCGGTCTCGACATTATTGGCGCAATGACACCGAAAACCTTCACCCTCGAGTAACTCACCGAGTTCTTCGAGGGATTCGGCTTCATCATCGACCAGTAAGATATGTTGGCGCATATATTACCTGCGGTGCATATGAAAGTTAGCCTTCGCCGCCACCACCGAGAGCGCCAGTCAATGAGTCCGAAATGGATTCGAAAACGGCACTGATATCATTTCCCAGGGCTGTCGCCGCGCCCACGATAACAACGCCAATCAGGGCGGCGATAATGGAATATTCAATGGCGGATGCGCCATCCTCGCGAGTCAGGAAATCACGGATTCGTTCGCGAAGCATAATGAGCTTGATCATGACGGTACTTCCTCTGTAGCCGGACAGGCAGGGCCTGTAGGTAGGGCTTGCCGTTGAAGTGTAGGTAAGGGTTGAGGAAGTTCGCAAATTTACCTTGGTATTATATAGAAAGTGTTAGTCAGTATTATAGGTGTCGCACTATATATAATGTGCAATACGTGAGTCGGGTATTGCCGTTGTTGCAGAGGGATGCTTTGTTTACTATGTGTCGACGAAGTGGTGCTATTTTATTGAATAGGGTGACTAAAGTCGTACGTGGTTTCAATGGGAATGAAGTTTTAATTAGAGTTCGGGTGATCGCTTCGTCAGGCCGGTGGGTGTTTTTACTGGCTTATCCACCTGCAATGCCTTTGCCGACGATTGCAGTTCTATGGCTACAAGGAGCGTGCTGTCATGAATAGCCGATTGACGTTGGTTCTGGCCGGGTTTCTTCTGGTTGGCGCCGTGGTCACCGGATACTGGGGCCTGACCTTGAGCCGCGACCCGGTCGCTCGTTCCACTGCGCCGGCGGACGTCGAGGCATCATCGCTGGCGAGGCTGCCCGCAGAAGCCAGGGAAAGGGTGCATCGAGAGGTCGACGAGCAGCGACGCACGGCCGTCGTCGTGCTGGCTCGCGACGTCAAACCCTTGGTGCCCATCACCAATGAGGATCTGGCCATAGAGCGGCTGCGCATCGCCCCTCCTGACAGCTTCGCCAGTCCCGATGCCTTGATCGGCCGCACCCTCTGGCGCGAGACGCCGGCGGGTACCGTGCTGAATCAGGCGGCCCTGGATATGGGCGGACCGCTGGCCAGAATGATCCGCTCGGAGGAGCGCGCCATCGCGGTGGCTGTGGATGAAGTCATTGGCGGCGGCGGTCACCTGCGGCCCGGTGATTACGTCGATGTACTGCTGCACCTGCGCCAGGACGAGCTCACTCGCGAGCATAACGCGCAGGTGCTGATTCCGGCCTTGCGTATCCTGAGCGTGGGCGATGAGCTGGGCGTGACCAATCAGGGCGAGGCGGCGCAGCCCCATGCGGCAGCGGATGAAGACAAGCGCCGCCGCCGTGTCGCCGCCACCACCGCCGTACTGGCCGTACCGGAGCCCCTGCTGACCCGCTTCATGCTGGCGACCCAGGTTGGCAACCTGCGTCTGGCCGTACGCAGCCTCGAGGAAAGGCTGCTGGCCGGCTATTACGCCGGCGACGCCGTGAAAATGGACATCGCCGAAGCCCAGCGGCAACTGTTCCGGTTCGAGAGGCTGGCATCGCGCGGCGCGGCTCGCCCGCAGCCTGGACTGGCACAACCCGTGCCGGCGGGTATTCAGGTGTACCGCGGTAACGATGTGACTCGGCAAACCCCCTGAACGGCAAGGATGCGCAAGCCATGAACAATGCTCAACGTAGTTCGCGCCTGGCGGTTTGCCTGATCGCGGCCATGGCGATACTGCCCGCTCCGGTGTATGCCTCGTGCGCCGGTCTGGAGCCGGTACCGGCGGTGATGGAGCTGACCCAGGGCATGCAGCGGGAATTGCGCTTTCCGGTGCCGATCGTGCGCCTGGCCGTGGGCGATCCGGAGGTGGCCGATGTCAGCCTCCATACCCCGGACAGCTTTCTGCTGCTGGGCAGGAAGGGCGGCGCCACCACGCTGATGGTCTGGACGCGTTGCGATCGTGAGCCGCGGCAGAGCATGGTGTTCGTGCAGGGCGCCGCCACCGCCGCGGTGGCCGCTGCGCTGGTGCCCCACGACTATGACGCGGTACCGAGCCAGGTACAGACCGACATTCGTTTTGTCGAGGTCAATCGCAGCAAGCTCAAGGAAGTGGGTATCAACATCTTTGGTACGGCCTCGAACAATTTTCTCTTCGGTTCACCGGGTACCGCCCCCGGCAATGTGCCGGTTGGTGGCGTCGGTGGTGTCGGCCCGGGGGCCGATTTTCCATTGCCTGGCACCGGCTTCAATATTGTCTGGGGCGGCGGCAGCAGCAAGTTTCTGGGCGGTTTGAATGCGCTGGAGAACAGCGGTTTTGCCTACACCCTGGCGCGTCCGAGTCTGGTTGCCCTGAACGGCCAGAGCGCCAGTTTCCTGGCCGGTGGCGAGTTTCCGGTACCGGTACCGAGCAGTGGCAGCGACTCGATTTCCATCGAGTACAAGGAATTCGGCGTGCGCCTGACCCTGACCCCGACGGTCGTCGGCCGTAACCGGATAAGCCTCAAGGTGGCGCCGGAGGTCAGCGAGCTGGACTTCACCGCGGGCATCACCATTGCCGGCACGCAGGTGCCTTCGCTCAATGTGCGCCGCACCGATACCAGCGTGTCGCTGGCCGATGGCGAGAGCTTCGTCATCAGCGGATTGATCAGTGCACGCAGCACGTCGTCTGTGGATAAGCTCCCCGGGTTGGGGGACATCCCGGTGCTTGGCGCGTTTTTCCGCTCTTCGCGCATCGACCGCGAAGAGCGCGAGTTGCTGATGGTCGTCACGCCGCGCCTGGTGCAGCCGATGGCCGCCAATGCGCAGTTGCCGGATCTTCCAGGTGAGCGTTTGCGGACCTACGATCCGAACGCATTCCGCCTGTTGTTCCTCGAAAACGGGGATTTCGACCGGGCCGATGGCCTGTCGCGCTAGGGAGTTGGCATGGAGCAGATCTATCTGGCGCAGACCCGCCGCAAGCAGGATCTCGACTGGCTGCAGGCCGCCCTCGCCCCCCAGGGTCAGGTGCTCAATGTGGGCGAGACGCTGGACGAAGTGCTCGGCCTGATGGACATGACCGGCAGCGCCCTGGTGTTCGTCGGGCTCAATCGGGACAACCAGGCCGCTCAGTGTGCGCTGATCGAGGCCCTGCTCGACGTGCGCCCGATGCTGGTGGTGGTGGCGCTCGGCGATGGTCTGGACAACCAGCTGGTGCTCAATGCCATGCGTGCCGGTGCCCGCGACTTCATCGCCTATGGCGCCAGAAGCAGTGAAGTGCTGGGCTTGGTACGGCGCCTGGTACAGCGCTTGCCGCCGCTGCCGCCATCACGCGATCAGGGTGATCTGACGCTGCTCTACGGTACCCAGCCCGATGCCGACGCCGCCTTGCTGGCCGGGCATCTGGCACTGCAGATCCAGGCGCGCGGCCAGCGCACGCTGCTTATCGACCTGGGCGTGCCACGGGGAGAAAGCCTGGAAATCTTCGCGTTGGAGGCGTCGTTCTTCTTCGGTGATGCGCTGCGCAATATCCGGCGCCTTGACTCGAACCTGCTCGAAAGCGCCTTCACCCGCCACCCCGAAGGGCTGCGCCTATTGGCCCATGGCCCTGAAGACGATGCGCTCGAGCGTTTCAGCATCGGTGAGCTGTTCCTGCTGATGGGCAGCCTGCGCCAGTATTTCCAGCATGTCGTGGTCAACCTGTGCGGGCAGCCCGACAGCGACGGGCTGCGCTCCTTCATCGCCCAGGCCCAATGCGTCCTGTGGTGCGTCGATCAGAGCGTGCCCAATTGTCGGCGCAACCTGGCCCTGCTGACGTCCTGGCGCAGCATTGGCGTGAAACTGGATCATGCGCGTTTGCTGGTCGATCGCTACCAGCCCTCCGTTTCGCCCAGCCTGCAGGAGTTGGGGCGCACCTTCGAAATGCCCCTCGAAGGCAGCCTGGCCCTGAGCCCGGTAACCCGGCTCAAGGCCAAGAACCAGGCGCGCTCGCTGTACCAGTCGGCGCCGCGCGACCCACTGACCCAGGGGCTGCTGAATCTCGCCGAGCAACAGATCAAGCACAAGTGCCAACCGCCGCCGCCCTGGTGGCGACGCGCACTGAGGGCCGGCTCATGATCATCGGACCGTTCGGTGGCGACGGAGCAGGGTTGACCGTCAACGAGTTGAAGCCGGTGCTGCATCGCTACCTGATCGATGCCCTCGAGGAGAAGGGCGAGAACCTGCTGGAAGGCACGCGCAACACCCTGGCGCAGTTCGTCGTCGAGCGCGTCGGCGAGTATGTCAGCCGCCGCCAGATTGCGATCTCCCGTTACGAGGTGGATCGCCTGGCGGAAGAGCTGGTGGATGAACTGACCGGCTTCGGCCCGTTGGAGATCCTGCTCAAGGATGCCGGGGTGAGCGAAATCCTGGTCAACGGCCCGCACCGGGTGTTCGTCGAGCGCGACGGCGTGCTGCAACCGAGCGATTTGCGCTTCATCGATGACCAGCATGTGTTACGGGTCATCCAGCGCATTCTCGCCCCGGTCGGCAGAAGGCTCGACGAGTCTTCGCCCATGGTCGATGCGCGCATGCCCGATGGCAGCCGCATCAACGCGGTGATTCCGCCGGTGGCCCTGGACGGCCCCTGCCTGTCGGTACGCAAGTTCCGCAAGGACATGCTGCGCAGTGTCGACCTGCTGGCCGGCAATTCGCTGGATCAGGCCATTCTGAGCTGTGTCGAGCAGATGGTCGGACGGCGCTGCAACATCATGGTCAGCGGCGGTACCGGTACCGGCAAGACCACCATGCTGAACATGCTGAGCCAGATGATCGATCCCCGCGAACGCATCGTCACCATCGAGGACACTGCCGAGCTGGTGCTCCATCACGATCACGTGGTGCGCCTGGAAACCCGCCCACCGAATGCCGAAGGGCACGGCGAGGTGGCGGCGCGCGAACTGGTACGCAACGCCCTGCGCATGCGCCCGGACCGCATCGTGCTCGGCGAGATCCGCGGCGCCGAGGTGCTCGATGTGCTGACCGCGATGAATACCGGGCACGACGGTTCCATGAGTACGGTGCATGCCAACAGCGCCCAGGATGCCTTGTTGCGTCTGGAGACCCTGGTCGGCTTGTCCGGGGTACAGGTCGCCGAACGGACCCTGCGACAGATGATCTGCGCCGCTCTGGACGTGGTGATCCAGTTGACCCGGCTGCCGGATGGCCGGCGCTGCGTGAGTGAAGTGGTCGAAGTGGTGGGGCTGCGCGATGACCAGTACGTGACCAACACCCTGTTCCGTTTCGACCGCCGCGGTACCGGCACTTTCCGCCGTGAAGCGGCGAATGTGGCCGGGGACAAGCTGCGTCGGGACGTATGACGGGCTGTCGATCCGTTCGACAGCCAAGGAGAGGGAGCATGAACGCGCCGCTGTTGCTGGGATTGATCTGCCTGAGCCTGTTTGTCCTGGGCCTGCTGCTGCTGCACAAGAGCCGTGAACAGGCGGCTTCCGAGCGGATCATGCAGCGTCTGCTGGTGAATCAGCCGGAGTCCCTGCGTACCCGGACGCTCGGCCATGTGGACAAGCTGTTCCTGCGGGCGGGTTTCAGCAGCGTGCCGCAGCAGAAATTCGGCCTGTGGCTGGGCATCTGGTTGTTCGGCGCGGTGCTGGGACTGCTGTTCGCCCATTGGCTCGGTCTGCTGATCATGCTGTTGCTGCCACCGATCGTCGGTCGCCTGTTCATCGCCTTGCGTTATCGGCGTCGCGTGCTGCGCATGATCGAGCAGTTGCCGCCCTTTCTGGACCATGTCATCCGCAGCCTGAAATCGGGCCGCGCGCTGGGCGATGCGCTGCTGCTGGCCATGGATAGCGCGCCCGATCCATTGCGTGACGCCTTGGCCCGCCCTCGGCGGAACATGCAGCGGGGCATGAGTCTTGGCGATGCGCTGCAGGATTTCGCCGATCTGTACGAGCGTGCGGAATTCCAGGTTCTGGCGCTCGGGGTACGGGTCAATCAGCGTTATGGCGGCAATACCAGCGAGTTGCTGAACAACCTGATCCGCTTGATTCGTGAGCGCGAGCAGAGTGCGCGCAAGTTGCGCGCCATGACCGGCGAAACGCGCATCAGTGCCTATGTCATGGGCGGCTTGCCGCTGGCGCTGGCCTGCTACATTTTCCTGACCAATCCGCAGTTCATGCTGGGCATGTGGCAGGAGACCAGCGGGCGGGTGATCCTGCTGCTGGCGTTCGTGCTGCAGGCCCTCGGCAGCTTCGCCCTCTGGCGCATGTTGAGGAGCATCTGATGGCCGGCATGCTTCTGCTCAGCGCCTCCCTGCAACTGCTGACGGCACTGTTGTTCTTCTATCTGGCCCTGGGCGATATCCGTGCCCGGCGCCAGTTCAGCCAGCGGCTCGGCACGGATTCGCGGGTTTCCAGCTCGAGTATGTTGCGCGGGATCGGCGGCAGCTCGCTTGGCCGGCGCACCTTGAGCATGGACGGTGAAACCCTGTTGCTGCTCAACCGCCTGGGTTGGCGCAAGCGCAGCCAGCAGTCGCTGTTCTCGGCCATTCAACTGGGCACGCCGCTGCTATTGCTGCTTCTGGTGCTGATCATCCAGGCCTTGCTGCATGAGGCGCCGAACCCGGCGTGGCTGGCGCCCGCCTTTGCCCTGGGCATCGGTTACCTGATTCCCAAGCGCGTACTGGCGAAGGCGGCGAAGAGCCGCCAGGAGCAGCTTGCCCAGGAAGTGACGACCTTCATTCCATTGCTGCGCATTCTCTTCGACGTCGGCATGACCGTGGAGCAGGCCTTGCGGGTATTGAGCAAGGAGTCGCAGAAGATATTGCCGCAGATGACCGGCGAGCTGCGCCAGGTTCTGCTGCGTGTGGATGCGGGTCTGGAACTGGGGCGCGAGTTGCGCGATCTGGCCGCGCTGCTCGAGGTGGACGAGATCACCGATTGCTTCGTGATCCTCGAACAGCTGATCACCCAGGGCGGTGGCGCGATGGCATCGCTGCTGTCGCTCAAGGAGCTGATCGACGACCGGCGTCTCACCGCTATCGAAGAACGGGTTTCCAAACTGTCGGGCAAGATGTCCGTCGCCATGATGGTGTTCTTGTTCCCGGCCTTGTTGATCGTGCTGGCGGGGCCGGGATTCATCGCCATCATCGGGGCACTGGGGGGTATGAGATGAAGCGTTTGACAACCTTGCTGGGAGTGCTCGGCCTGTTGGGCGGTTGTGCGGGTTCCGGGGGGAGTTCGCCCTGGCTCATCGACAGGGGTGACGCCGCGCCACGGGCCTGTGCGCCCCTGTCCCAGGATCAGGAACTGGCGCTCAATCTGGCCCAGGAAACCGCGGACGAGGGGCGCCTGCATGCGGCACTGGCCAATCTGGAGCGGCTGCCGAACAGCTTGCCCGAAGCGCGCCTGCGCAAGGCGCGCATCCTGCGCTCACTGAACCGCCCGGAAGCGAAGGACTTGTATGCCAGCCTGGTCGATACCTGCCTGAAAGCGCAGGGCGAGCATGGGCTCGGCCAGCTCGCCAGTGCCGAGAAGCGTTACGACGAGGCGCTCAAGCACCTGCGTCTGGCGGTCAGTCTGGCGCCCACCAGCGATACGATGCGCAATGACCTGGGCGTGGTGTACATGAATCTGGGGCGCCTGGAAGAGGCCCGTTTCGAGTTGCTCACCTCGCAGGAGTTGAATCAGGCCGAAAAACGGCCGGCACTCAACCTGCTGACGCTGCTGATCTACCAAGACAATCTGAAGCAGGCCAGCGCGCTGGTGACGCGCATGGGCTTTAGCGCCAACCAGTTCCGCGCGGCCGAGTTGCGTGCGCAGGCCTTGCGCCGTGAGCTGGGCGGCAAGGAGGGAGCGCCCATGGCAGTAGCCCCGGTTGTGCCGGCAGTGGCCAATCCCGCGGTCGCGCCTGCGTCCAGTCGGCCCGTACAGCCTGCGACCCCGGGTGCGGCAACGGGGGTGGCCAGCCAGCCTGCCATGACCGGCATCCCGGCTGCTCCGCTATCGAATAGGGCGACGGCGACCCCTGTCAGCGTGCAAGCGGTGCAGATGGTGCCCGGCCGCCTGGTCGTGCCGGATGACGGCGGAGTGGTACGGGTCGAGCCCGCCAGCAGTGGCCGGGGCGAGGCGATCGTACCGATCAGTGGTTATTAGGACAGATCAACTGATGGTCGAACGGTTTCTCGTAACGTGATGGACTCGCTGGCGAGTCCATGCATAGGATGGATCGGGCCGCGCTAGCGTAGGAGCCGCGACCCCGCGGCGAATGGTGGCCATACCGCGGGCTCTGCGGGATGGCCGCCATCGCGTCGCGCCGAGGTCGACGCTCCTACACGGTCGGCGGTTTGCCGCGCTAGCGTAACCCGATGGACTCGCTGACATCGAACGGCATGGGAAGGTCTTGGGGCGGGACGCTATCTACGTCCGACATTTCATGATTGACACGACACCAGGGCCAAGCCGCCTTCGTTGGGAGGCAGGAGAGCATGATGAGCATGAAAAGATGGAGCTGTGCGTTACTGGCGTGTCTGCCGCTGCTGGCTGTGGCGGCTACCGAGGAGCGTGGTGACGGGTTGGTCGGTGCCGAGACCGAGACCCAGACAGCCTATTGGCTGCGTGTTCAGCGTGAGGGGTTGAAGGCCTCTCCCTACGTACAGACGTCCACGCCGGCCGAGCGCGAACTGTCCTTGCAGCGCTGGCTGGAAAGCCATAGCCACCCCATTCCGGAGTTCTTCGATCAGGAGGCCGGTGGAGAGCTGAGCAGGTAATCGCCAGCGGACGGATGATCCAACCAGGCGCCCGTTCTTGTTCAGCCATTCAATTTAAATAGAGGGCGACGAGAGCGGTCGGAATAACCTTATAAATGAAACCGGCGCGCACGAAAAATGCGCGCCGGCTTAGCTTAATTGTTACTGAAGGTTCACGCGTGGGTGGGGTAGGAAAGTGCCAATTGGGTGCGGTTGTGAACACGCGTTAGTCTCAGTATCTGCGAGACATAAAGTTTTACCGTATTTTCGGTAATTCCCAATTCGCAGGATATTTGATAGTTGGTCATCCCTTTGGCGATTAGTTGAGTGACCGCCAACTGGCGTCGCGACAATTTGTCGAAGGGTTCGGGGATGCTGGCGGCATTGGGAGAGGAGGACAGGCACGCGTCGTTTTGGGCGGGTAGCGGTACGGCTGCCTTGTTGGGCGCGTCGCTGTGGATTTCGTGCAGGGATGCTGCCAGGTCCTGAATGCGCCGCTTGATCTGCTGCTCCCTGACCTGTTGCTCCAGACGTTCCTGCAGGCGGGTGACGCCTTCCTGCAGTTCGTCCAGGTTCAGCGGTTTCTGATAGTAGTCGGAAACCCCGGCCCGCAAGGCCTGGATGATTTCCTGCTTGTCCGCGCTACCGGTGAAGATGGCGAATTCGTAGAGGCGGCCTGGGCGGGCCAGGCGGTTGAACTCGCCGACCAGCTGCAGGCCGGTCAGCCCGGGCATATGCATGTCGCTGAGAACGATGCCGATGGCCTCGTCCTGCTGGAAGGCTCGTAACGCATCCTCGGTCGTGTGACAGCCCGTGACGCGATAACCACTGTGCTCGAAGAACTCTTTTAGTTCTTCGACAATGAGCGGCTCATCGTCAACTATCAATATCCACGGAGGAGTAATGCTGTCCATGCGTTGTTGCTACCTTGATGGCTTACAGGCGCAGGATAGCTATCCACTAAGTTATAGTCAAAGGTGTAGTGGTAAAAAGTTTTATTAAAAAGTTATAGTAATTTAGTGCTATATGGTGGGCATGATTTATTTCCATTATGCTGCGGCAAAGCCCCGTTCTTGACGCGCTATTCGGTTGTCAGCCACAGACTGCTTATCGCCAGACCAAACAGCAGAAAAGGTGCATAAGGGTGCTGTTCAAGTGTTGGCATTCGCAGGTATTCGAAGCGTTTTGGAATTAGAAAAAGGATACTGGGTTGAGTTCGTATCAAGGCCACCCAGGTGCACATGGCCAACGCGGCACCGATGACGCTGAACAGCACATGAGCGGCATCGCTGGCGGCAGCCAGTGCCAGTAGCAGCTTGACGTCGGCAGCGCCCATCCGCCGGCTCAGGTAGCCGGGTAGCGATAGCAGGCAGGCGACTGCCAGCGCGACCACGGCAGCGGCAGGCCTGGCCCCGGTCAGTGTCGTGCCGAACCAGAGCAGATGAAGCAATGCGGCGGCCAGGCCGCCGAGCGTCAGCAGGTTGGCGATCTTGCGTTGTTCGGCGTCCTGTACCGCGCAGGCGGCGAGCCAGCACAGCAAGAGGAGGTATTCCATAGAGACGGTTACTTGAGCGGGTTGGAGAGTACGGGCAGGTCAGGGAAATCGTCCGGCCCGATCATGCGGCAGCCTTCGGGTTTGCCTGCGACGTTGTTGAACCATGGTAGGTGAGCGGGCGATGCATGTCTTCAGAGATTGGTTCAGGCGCGAGCCCGATGAGCAGCCGGCGTTGCAGACGCTGCCGAACGGGCCTGGCAATGCCCCTTGCCTGAATCTGTTCATCGATACGCAAGGCCGGGTGCTCGCCGCTTCCGGCAACCTGTCGCGACGCCTGCCCGTGCAGCCGACCACGCAAAGGGTCGACCTCAAGGCCCTGTTGCATGGCCAGAGCCGTTACCTGGTGGAGGATCTGGCCGCTTTCGTGCAGCAGATCCTCGACCTGTCTTTCGTCACGCTCGATGGCGCTGTCATGCACACCCGTGGCTGGCTGCGGGCCGAGGACGGCGGCTGGTCGCTGCAGGCCTACGAGGTCGGTGATTTCCTCGCCCGCCTGCAGGCCTGCGAACAGCGTCTGCAGGTATTTTCGCAGGTCAGCGCGCTGGCTCAGGTCATACGCAACGCCGAACATGTGGATTTCCCCCGCCACGCCCCCGCCTGGTTGGCGGACCTGGCCGAGGCGTTGCGCGCGCCCAGCGTCGCCCTGGCCTTACCCGATCCGCTGCGTGGCGGCTGGCGGATCGCTGCCCAGTACCGGGACGGCGAGGCGCCGGCGTTCTGGCGGGACGGGCAGCCTCTGCCCCGTGAGTTGCAGGATTACCCTGGCGAGCAGCCCGTGCAGTGGTTGCGTGGCGACGTCGACGGGCCGGAATGGCATGCCGGGGGATCGGTATGGCTGCTGCCTTATCGGGATCACCAGGGGGTTCGCGCCTGGCTGCTCTGTTCACCCTACGTCGCTCATCGGTGCAGGCCGGAGCTGAACACCAGGGACTGGCTGGATCTGTTCGCCCAGGTGGCCGCGCCGTTGTTGCAGCGTGTCGAGGAGCAGGAGCGCAAGGCCCACAGCGAGCGCTTCGACATCATCCAGCACCTGCTGGGCACCGGCTGGTGGGAATACCTGCCGCGTAGCGGCGCGTTCCTGCTGGCAGCCAATCTGGTGCAACGCTTCGGTCTCGATCCGCTGGCGCCGGTGACCCTGGCCGACTGGCTGGAATTGCTCAGCCCGGCCGATCGCGACGAGTTCCGGGTCCGTCTGGCCGAGGCCGAGACGGCGGGCAAGCCCTTCGAGCAGGTCGTCCGGCTGCGCGATGCCGGGCAGGGGCTGTGCTGGTTCCGCATCCATACCCGCATCCTCAACGCCAACGGGCAACGGCGGGTCGTCGGCGCGGTACTGGATATCAACGACATGAAGCTCAAGGAAGTCGAGGCCGATGCCGCCACGGCCAGGCTGAAGAACCTGGTGGCCAGCGCACCGGCGCTGATCTACATACATCGCTACGAGGAAGGCGCCTTCCTGCCGGTGTTCTGCAGTGACAGCACCAGCGCCCTGCTGGGCTGGACGCTGGACGATTTCATCGGCCGGGCGCTGGCCGACTTCATCCATCCCGACGATCGCGATCTCTATTTCGACCGCACCCGCACCCTGCTGGTCGAGGGCGCGGCCCGTTGTCGCTACCGGCTGATCGACCGCGACGGCCAGTACCACTGGTTGCAGGACGAGGCCAAGCTGCTCAGGGACGAGCGCGGCTTGCCCGTGGAGGCGGTCGGCCTGTGCCTGGACGTCACCGAGGCGGCGCAGGCGGCGGAGCGGGTGCGGGCGAGCGAGGAGCGCTACCGGATTCTGGTCGAGGATTCCCCGGCGATCATCTGCCGTTACCGGCCGGATCTGACCCTGACCTTCGCCAACCGGCCGCTGGCGCAATACCTGGGCCTCGCTCAGGAGAAGCTGCAGGGCATGAGCCTGGCGTCCTATCTGTCCGACCAGGAACGCGCCCAGTTCCTCGAGCGTCATCGCCAGCTGACGCCCCAGCAGCCCATGGGCACGGCGCTGGTGCGCATGGACCTGCCGGGGCGCGAACACATCTGGTGGGTGCTGTCCGAGCGCGGCGTCTTCGATGAGCAGGGCACCCTGCTCGAAGTGCAGGCGGTGGGGCGCGATGACACGGAACTGCACAAGGCCCGGCAGATGCTCAACCAAAGCGCCAAGATGGCCGTGCTGGGCGAGATGGCCACCGGCCTGGCCCATGAACTCAACCAGCCGCTGCATGTCATGCGCATTGCCCTGGGCAACACCCTCAAGGGGGTGGAAAACGGTTCGGCCAGCCCTGACTACCTGAAGAGCAAGCTCGGGCGCATCGAGCAGCAGATCGTCCGTGCGGCGAAGATCGTCAATCACATGCGCATCTTCGGCCGGCGTTCGGAGATCGAGGGCGAGCTGTTCCATCCCGATGAGGCCATCGAGGGTGCGCTGTCCCTGATCCGCGAAGGCGAACTGAGCAGGGACATCGAACTGCAGGTGAGCCTGTGCTGCACGGCGCAGGTGAGGGGCCATGCCGACCAGCTCGAACAGGTCGTCATCAACCTGCTGGTCAATGCCAAGGACGCGTTGCTCAGCGCCAGGGAAAAGGATGCCGAGCTGAAACCGCGCATCCTGGTGCAGAGCGAACAGCGCGACGGCCTGGTGATCGTCCGTATTCTGGACAACGCCGGCGGTATCGATCCGCTGCTGCTCGACCGGGTGTTCGATCCCTTCTTCACCACCAAGCCGGTGGGCAAGGGCACGGGCCTGGGGCTGTCCGTCAGCTATGGGCTGGTCAACCAGATGGGCGGCAAGCTGAGTGTCGCCAATCAGGAGCGCGGGGCCTGCTTCCGTATCGAGTTGCCCGCTGTCGAGGGTTGACCCACGGTGCCGTGGCGCGTCGCACACGTGGCATGATGGCGGCCTTGTCGGTGTCCTGCGGGGGCGATCATGACGGCGCTGGTGACGGTTCTACTGGCCTACTGCGAGGGTGTCCTGCGCGGCGATCCCGAGGTGCTGCAACGGCTGCGCGACAGCGGCTTCGACTGCGCCGAGGGTAGCTGGTACTTCTCCCTGCCGGCGCTGCATGCCTTGCTCTGCAGCCAGCTCGAGGCGCGGGACGAGCCGGGTTACCCGGCCTTTCTCAAACAGCTGTACGCCAGCGACCTCAACCAGCGCCTGGCGCGCCAGGGCGCACGGATCGGCATCGCCGCCAACCATGGCAAGGTCAGCGAGAGCCTGTATCGTCTGCAGCGCCTGCCCTGAACAGGTGGCGGTGCTGCTCGTGGTAGAGCGCCGAGTCGGCGAAGCGTTCGGCACCGAGCACGCGGCCGACCAGGATCAGCGCGGTGCGGCGAAAGCCTTTCAGGCGAACCTTCTCTTCGATATCGGCCAGGGTGCCGAGTACCCAGTCCTGATCCGGCCAGCTGGCGCGATGCACCACCGCGATCGGGCAGTCGGCGCCATAGTGCGGCTGCAGCTCGGTGACGATCCGCGCCAGATGCTGGACGCCAAGGTGGATGGCCAGCGTGGCGCGGTGCCGGGCCAGGTCGTGCAACTGCTCGCCCGCGGGCATCGGCGACTTGCTGGCGTAGCGGGTGAGGATCACCGTCTGGGAAACATCCGGCAGCGTCAACTCGCTTTCCAGCAGCGCGGCGCAGGCTGCCGTAGCGGTGACCCCGGGGATGATCTCGAAGGGAATGCCCTGGGCGCGCAGGTGACGAATCTGCTCACCGATGGCGCCGTACAGCGAGGGGTCACCCGAATGTACGCGTGCCACGTCCTCGCCACGTTCGTGGGCGGCGCGCAGCAGGGCGACGATTTCATCGAGGTGCAATTCGGCGGTGTTCACCACCAGGCTGGCCTGATGGCCGTCGAGCAGCGCTTCCGGTACCAGGGAGCCGGCATAGAGGATCACCGGGCACGAACGAATCAGACGCTGGCCCTTCACGGTAATCAGTTCGGGGTCGCCGGGTCCGGCGCCGATGAAATAGACGGTCATGGGAGTCCTGGGTTGCAAGCGGCAAGTGGTGAACAGGGTTGAAGACTGGCCTGCGGCTGTAGGAGCCGCGACCTCGCGGCGAATGGCTTGAACGACGCCGTTTCGCGGCGAGGCTGCAATTTTCTCGCGCCGAGGTCGACGCTCCTACACCGGCGGCGTTTCTAGCGCCCGATGTCTGCGATGGCCAGCGTGGCGGCGGCGCTCTTGCGCTTGGTTATCCACAGGCGAGCGGTTCGATTGCTCAAGCGTTCGGCCAGGGCCAGGGCGCTGGCCTCGGCAACGCTCGGGCTACCGGTGACATGCAGGGCGATAGCCGATGTCTGGCTCAGGCGTTCATGGTAACCCGTCAGCACATCGGCGGGCAGGAAGCTGATGGGCAGGCCCAGATGCTCGGCCAACTGCAGCAACCCAGGCTCGTCCACCTTGCGGTCGCTGCTGGCCAGGGCCGTCAGCTCGGCAGTGCTCGAGCCATGCTCGGCCAGCGTACTGTCGAGCAAGGCCAGCAGCTCGCTCAGCGAGCAATCGCGCCGGCAACCCAGGCCGGCGACAAGGGTAGGGCGCTCGCTCATGCGTCCTGGCGGTTGCGGCCGTAGAACCAGGCGGCGGCCAGGCCGAGGGCGGCCCAGAACACCGCGTTGGTCAGCAGCGAGGCGAGGATGAACTCGTGCTCCAGGGCCGCTGGCGCCAGGCTCTCGTGCACCTCGGGCTGGGGCGCGCCGATCAGGTGCGGTACCGCCAGGATCACCAGGCCGAGGATGCGCAGCACCCAGTTGCTGCCGAAGGCCAGCAAGGCCAGGCCGGCGGCGGTCGAGGCCGCGGTGCCGACCCACCAGTACTGGCGCAGCAGCAGGTCGGCGGCAGCGCTGCCCGGCAGTTCCGGCGGCAGGCCGGCGGAAGGCGCCAGGGAGAAGGTGGCGAAACCGGCCAGCCCCCAGAGCAGGCCCTGCCAGGTCTGGCCGGGTGCGCGCAGGGTGAACAGGCCGGCGAGCATCAGGGCGAAGCCCACCGCCACCACCAGGTTGCTCAGGCCGGTGGACAGCAGGCGCTGCCAGCCATCCTCGGGCGCCCAGGCTTCGCCGTCATGGCTGTGGCCGGCAGCGGCTCCGTGGTCATGAGCCACGGCTTCGGCGCCGTGGCCGTGCCCGGGCGCTTGCGCGACCGGCTCGGCGCTTTCGAAGGTTTCCGCATGGAGGATCAGCGGAGTGACCCACAGGCTCTGCAGCAGGGTCAGGACGATGGCGGCGAAGAGGCCGGCGAAGCCTGCGGTCCGGGCGATGCGCTTGATCATGTCGATCTCCTCAGTGGCACGGGAACGCGGCGCTGTGACGGGTATCGTGAGCGGCATTGTGCACGGCCTCGATATGCGAGAAGCCGGCGAAGAAGATCAGCGCGGCGCCGAGCAGGCAACTGCCCATGGCCAGGAGCAGGCGCTGTGACAGGGGAAGTGGAACCGAAGCGGACAGGGTGCTGGTGGACATGGGCATGGCCTTCTGCAAGACAGGGGAAACACGGCAGAAGGACACAGCGAGAGAGCAGGCCAGGCGGCCCGATATCCGGCGTGTGCCCGCCCACCGCGGGTTGCCAAACGATTACTTCAGGCCGGTCTCCGGGCTGGCGATGACTGTCTGTCGACAGTGCGGATCGGCCTTCCCATGCCGGTTGGCACAGTGGCTCGAACGATCCTGGCATTCGCTTACCGTTGCGGGGGCAGCGCCGGACTCGCACCGGCTTCCCGTTTCACCTTGCGCACGGCGGCGCAAGACACCTGAAACAGCCTTGCTAGGACAGCATGAAGCGCTGCGAGCGTCAACCGTGGCGATTGACCTGCCCCCGGGCACTGCGTAGCCTTTGCCGCTTCGAGGTTCTCCGGCGCCCAGGCGGCGGAGCTAAGAGGGAACACGGTGATGCCGTGGCTGCCCCCGCAACTGTGAACGGTCATCGGCCCTTCTTGCATGCCACTGCGCGCCGCGCGGGAAGGCGAAGGGCTGGCGCGATGCGCGGACCGTAAGCCAGGAGACCTGCCTCGACGACGCTTTCGACAACCGGGCGGGGTGATCCGGTGGTGCCTGTGCGACGGCCTCGGCTGGCGCCTGCCATCGTATTGCCCGCTCGCCGTTCCTCCAGACGCAGCAGGGCCACCCATGAAAACGCTCGCCAAACTTCCCGTCACCATCGTCACCGGCTTCCTTGGCGCCGGCAAGACCACGCTGCTGCGGCACATGCTGGAAAACGCCGGCGGGCGGCGCATCGCGGTGATCGTCAACGAGTTCGGCGAGCTGGGTATCGATGGTGAAATCCTCAAGCAGTGCTCCATCGGCTGCACCGAGGAAGAGGCTAACGGCCGCGTTTTCGAACTGGCCAACGGCTGCCTGTGCTGCACCGTGCAGGAAGAGTTCTTCCCGGTGATGCGCGAGCTGGTGGCGCGGCGTGGCGACCTCGACCATATCCTCATCGAAACCAGCGGCCTGGCCCTGCCCAAGCCGCTGGTGCAGGCCTTCAACTGGCCGGAAATCCGCACCGCCTGCACCGTCGACGCGGTGATCACCGTGGTCGACAGCCCGGCGGTGGCCGCCGGCACCTTCGCCGCGTTCCCCGATCAGGTCGATGCCCAGCGCAAGCTCGACCCCAATCTCGATCACGAATCGCCCCTGCACGAGCTTTTCGCCGACCAACTGGCGAGCGCCGACCTGGTGATCCTCAACAAGGCCGACCTGCTCGATGCCGACGCCCTGGCGGTGGTGCGCGCCGAGGTGGCCGAGGAACTGCCGGCGGCGGTCAAGGTGATCGAGGCTCACGGCGGCTCGCTGCCGCTGAACGTGCTGCTGGGCCTGAACAGCGAGACCGAGCTGCACATCGACGGGCGCAAGACCCACCACGACGACGAGGAGGACGACCACGATCACGACGAGTTCGACTCGTTCCCGGTCGAACTGCCGGAGGCGGACGAAGCGCGCCTGCTGGCGGCGCTGAAAGACGCCGTGGCGCGGCATGGCATCCTGCGCATCAAGGGTTTCGCGGCGCTCCCCGGCAAGCCCATGCGCCTGCTGCTGCAGGGCGTCGGCCAGCGTTTCGACAGGCACTTCGACCGCGCCTGGAAGGCCGACGAGGCCCGGGTCAGCCGGCTGATCGTGATCGGCCAGCAGCTCGATCATGGCGCTATCGCTGCTGAGTTGAGGGCGGCGCTCGAATGAAGCTGCAAGCTGCAAGCCCCAAGCCACAAGTAAAAGCCAGAAGCCTGGCTGCGGGTTGCTCCTGCTTGCAGCTTGTAGCTTGCGGCTTGCGGCTCGTGTAAATGCACCTCCTACGCACCCAGCCCGGCCAGCAACTGCCGGCCGACAGCATCGCCGACCTCGGCCAGACGCCTGCCGAGCTGGTGGTGTTGTGCACCGGCGATTCGCACCTGTCGCTGCTGGCCGAGGTCGCCCGCCATCTGCCCGAAGACTACCCCAGTCTGCGCCTGGCCAGCCCGGCGCAACTGGGCAACCACGCCTCGGTGGATTTCTATGTCGAGCAGGTGCTGCAGCACGCCAAGGTGATCCTGATCTCCGTGCATGGCGGTGTCAGCTACTGGCGCTACGGCATCGAGCGTCTGGTGGAGTTGGCCGGGCGCGGCAAGACGCTGATCCTGGTGCCGGGCGACGACAGCCCCGATCCCGAGCTGAGCGGCCTGGGTAACGTCGCCGCCGAGGACGCCGAGCGCCTCTGGCAGTACCTGCGCCAGGGTGGTGTGGACAACGCCAGGCAGTTCTTCCACTGCATCGCCAGCCGCTACCTGGGGCGCGACTACCCCTGGGAGGCGCCGCGCGCACTGCCCCGGGTCGGCCTCTATCACCCGCACAAGAGTGATGTGCGCCTGGATGATTGGCGTTCCGAGTGGCAGCCCGATGCGCCGGTGGCGGCGCTGCTGTTCTACCGCACCCATGTGCAGGCGGCCAACACCGCCTTCGTCGACAGCTTCTGCCAGCGCCTGCAGGCCCAGGGCCTCAACCCGCTGCCCATTGCCGTGGCCAGCCTCAAGGAGGCTGCCTGCCTGCAACAGGTGGAGGACTGGCTGGACGAAGCCAGCGTGAGCGTGCTCCTCAACACCACCGGTTTCGCCCAGTCCAATCCGGAGTCACCCCAGGCGCGGCCGTTCCGTCGCGACGTGCCGGTGTTGCAGGCGCTCTGCGCCCTGGATAGCGAGGAGCAGTGGCAAGGTAACGCCCAGGGCCTTGGATCGCGCGACCTGGCCATGCACATCGCCCTGCCGGAGCTGGATGGCCGGCTGATCACCCGACCCATCAGCTTCAAGGGCCTGGCCTGGCGCAGCGAGCGTAGCCAGAGCGACGTGGTCTGCTACCGCGCGCACCTGCCCGGCATGGATTTCGTCGCCGAACTGGCGCGGCGCTGGTGCGAGCTGCAACGCACGCCCGCAGCGGACAAACGTGTCGCCCTGGTGCTGGCCAACTACCCGACCCGCGACGGTCGCATCGGCAATGGCGTCGGCCTGGACACCCCGGCGGCCGCGCTGAATATCCTCCAGGCTCTGCAACAGCAGGGTTATCCGGTCGATGCGTTGCCGGACAGCGGCACCGCGCTGATTCACCAACTGCTCGGTGGCGTGACCAACGATCTCGACAACCTCGACCTGCGCCCCTGCGCCCAGAGTCTGGCGCTGGACGACTATCGGCGCTTCTTCGCGGTGCTGCCCGAGGCCAACCGCCAGGCCGTGCTGGAGCGCTGGGGCGCTCCCGAGAATGATCCGATGTACCGCAGTGGCCGGCTGATGATTGCCGGTCTGCGCTTCGGCCTGACCTTCGTCGGCATCCAGCCGGCACGGGGTTATCAGGTCGATGCGGCAGCGGTCTACCACGACCCGGATCTGGTGCCGCCTCACGGTTACCTGGCGTTCTATTTCTGGATGCGCCAGGTGTTCGCCGCCCAGGCGGTGATCCACGTTGGCAAGCACGGCAACCTGGAATGGCTGCCGGGCAAGAGCGTCGGCCTTTCCGAAAGCTGCTGGCCGACTTTGATCCTCGGTGCGCTGCCGAATATCTACCCCTTCATCGTCAACGATCCCGGCGAGGGCGCCCAGGCCAAACGCCGTACCCAGGCGGTGATCATCGACCACCTGATGCCGCCGCTGACCCGCGCCGAGAGCTATGGCCCCCTGCGTGATCTGGAGCGGCTGGCCGACGAGTACTACGACGCCAGCCAGCTCGACCTGCGCCGCGCCGCCGAGCTGCGCGGCGAGATCCTGGTCAAGGTGCGTGAAGCCAGCCTGGATCGCGAACTGGGCCTGCAGCTCAACGACGATCCGGCCAGCTGGCTGCCGCAACTCGACGCCTACCTCTGTGATCTCAAGGAATCGCAGATCCGCGATGGCCTGCATGTGTTCGGCGAATCACCGGCCGGTACGCTGCGCCGCGACACCCTGCTGGCGCTGCTGCGCATTCCCCGCGGTGACGGCCAGGGTGGCAACGCCAGCCTGCTGCGTGCGCTGGCCCATGACCTGCAGCTCGACTTCGACCCCCTCGATTGCGACATGGCCGCGCCGTGGACGGGCCCACGCCCTGACATTCTGACTGGCCTAAGCGATGAGCCCTGGCGCAGTTTCGGCGACACCCGTGAGCGTCTTGAGCTGCTCGGATTACGGCTGATCGAAGGAGCGGACTTGCCATTCGCCGGATCGGCCAGCGCTGCCGTGCTGCGCAGTCTGGCTGAGCGCATCGCGCCGCTGCTGGACGCCTGTGGCGATGCCGAGATGCACGGCCTGCTCGATGCGCTCGATGGTCGCTTCGTGCCATCCGGCCCCAGCGGCGCGCCGAGTCGTGGTCGTCTAGACGTGCTGCCCACCGGGCGCAATTTCTATTCCGTGGACGTGCGCAACCTGCCCACGCCGACCGCCTGGCGCCTTGGCGTGCAGGCCGCCGACCGCCTGCTGGAACGGCACCTGCAGGACGAAGGCGACCACCTGCGCCAGCTCGGCCTGTCGGTGTGGGGCACCGCGACCATGCGCACCGGCGGCGACGATATCGCCCAGGCCATGGCCCTGCTCGGCGTGCGCCCGGTGTGGCAGGCCGGCAGCCAGCGGGTCGAGCGTTTCGAGGTACTGCCCCTGGAGCAGCTCGGTCGCCCGCGGGTGGACGTGACCCTGCGTGTCTCCGGGTTCTTCCGCGATGCCTTCGCCAACCTGATCCGCCTGTTCGATGACGCCGTGCAGGCGGTCGCCGAGCTGGACGAACCGGAGGACATGAACCCGCTGTCCGCGCGCGTCTGGCAGGAAGCCCTGGCGCTGCAGGACGGCGGGCTGGACGAGCTCGAGGCGCGGCGCCAGGCCGGCTGGCGCATCTTCGGCGCCAAGCCCGGCGCCTATGGCGCGGGGGTGCAGAACGCCATCGAGGAACGCCTGTGGCACAGTCGCGCGGACCTGGCCGAGGTGTACCTGAATTGGGGCGGCTATGCCTACGGCAAAGGCAGCGAAGGCACGCCGGCGCGGGCGCAGTTCGCCGAACGCCTGGAGCACCTGCAGGCGGTGCTGCACAACCAGGACAACCGCGAGCACGATATCCTCGATTCCAACGACTACTACCAGTTCCAGGGCGGCATGCTGGCGGCGGTGGAAACCCTGCGCGGCGCCAGGGTGGCCAGCTACTTTGGTGACAACAGCCAGCCGGACACCCCGCGCATCCGCACCCTCAAGCAGGAGCTGGCCCGCGTGGTGCGCGCCCGCGCGGCCAATCCGAAGTGGATCGAGGGCATGAAGCGTCACGGCTACAAGGGCGCCTTCGAGCTGGCCGCGACAATCGACTACCTGTTCGCCTTCGACGCCACCAGCGAGCTGGTCGACGACCACCAGTACGCCCTGCTTACCGACGCCTACCTGCTGGATCGGGATACCCGCGACTTTATCCAGCAGCACAACCCCGGCGCTCTGCAGGACATCATCGAGCGCCTGCTCGAAGCCCAGCAGCGCGGCCTCTGGCAGGAGCCGGGCGAGTACCGCGAGGCCCTGGAGAACCTGCTGATCGAGGGCGAGGAAAGCTGAGGTCTGTTAGCGCGTTGGCCGGAGGAAGGCGGGAGCAGACGCTCACCCCGTAGGGTGGATGATGCTCTTTTCATCCACCATTGCGATCGCTAGGTTGGTGGACGGATGAAGCGCCGTCCACCCTACGTCATGAAGCCCACCAAATCGAACGTCCGCTCTCGCCTTGAAGCTGCCTTCAGCGCTTTTTCGGCTTTTACAAGTCCCCTCGGTTGCCCTGACCTGACCCTGGGTTTAGTCTACCTGTTCATTTCCAGAGGAGTTTCGTCCAATGCGCCAGTGATGCCGTCGTGTCCGCACGACCTGTGATTCGCCGCTGCGGCCCCGTGCCGCGCGTATTCACGGCATTGCCTGGAGCTTTCCATGACGAACTCGTCCTTTATCGCGCTCGATCGCGTGTCCTTCCAATTCGCCAATGGCCACCTGCTGTTCGATGAGCTGAGCGAAACCTTCGATGCGCGGCATACCGGCCTGGTGGGTCGCAACGGCGTCGGCAAGAGTGTGCTCGGACGGCTGCTGGCCGGGCAGTTGCAGCCGACCTCGGGACGCCTGATCCGCCAGGGACGGGTGCGTTACCTGCCGCAGGAGATCGTCTTGCCGGACCAGGCCCGGGTGGTCGATCTGGCCGGCTTCGCCGCACCTTACGACGCCCTGGCGCGGGTCATGGGCGGGCGCCTGCGCGACGACGATGTCGAGACGCTCGACGGGCGTTGGGATATCGCCGAGCGCCTGAGCGCCGCGCTGCACGAGGACGGCCTCGGTCATCTTTCGCTGGAGACGCCCGCCGCCACCCTCAGCGGCGGCGAGCGTACCCGGGTCGCCCTGCTCGGCGCCTTGCTGGCGGAGACCGATCTGCTGATCCTCGACGAGCCCAGCAATCATCTGGACAGCGCCAGTCGCCAGCGGCTCTACCAGCGTCTACGGCAGTGGCCGGGCGGTCTGCTGGTGATCAGCCACGACCGCCAACTGCTCGAGGGCATGGTGCGTATCGTCGAATTGTCGACGTCCGGGTTGCGCGGCTATGGCGGCAACTACAGCTTCTATCGGGCCTGCCGGCTGGATGAACGACAGGCGGCGCAGCAGGTTCTGCAGCATGCCCGCGGCGAGCGCAAGCGTGGCGAGCGGGAACTGCAGGTGCAGCAGCAACGCCAGCAGCGGCGTACGGCCAGTGGCACGCGTAGCGCCCGGGACAGCAACCAGGCGAAGATCCTGCTGGATCGGCAGAAGGGCCGTAGCGAGACCAGCGCCGGGCGCGTGCGCCAGCGTCTGGACGACACGCAGAAGCGGCTGGACGCCGCGGTGGGCGAGGCGGCCGCGCAGGTGGACGAGAACGTGCCCGTCGACCTGTACGGCAGCGGCGTGACCCTGGCCGAGGCTAAACGGGTGCTGGCCCTGCGGGGCGTTCGCGCGCCTTTCTCGACCGCCCGCTTGCCGGATATCGAGCTGTTCGGCCCGCGCCGTCTGGTTATCGGCGGGCCCAATGGCTGCGGCAAGTCGACCCTGCTGGCGCTGATCGCCGGCCGCCTGGCGCCGGCTGCCGGCGTGTGTCGGGTCGAGGTGCCGCTGGCCTACCTCGATCAGCGACTGTCTTGCCTGCAGGGTGCGGAGTCGGCGTTGGATCATCTGCGTCGCGTCAATCCCGGATTGAGCGAAGCGATGGCCCGTACCCGGCTGGTGCACCTCGGGATGGTGGCGCACAAGGCCTTGCTGCCTTGCGCACGGCTCAGTGGTGGCGAGCGCCTGAAGCTGGCGCTCGCCGGGGTGATCGACGGCGAACCGGCAGCGCCCTTGCTGCTGCTCGACGAGCCCGACAACCATATCGATCTCGACTCGCTGCTGGCCGTCGAAGGCCTGCTGCGCCAGTACCGCGGGGCGCTGGTCGTGGTGTCCCATGACGCCGCCTTTATCGAGGCGCTGGCAGCGACCGATCGGCTGCAGTGGACGGCGCAGGGCTGGCAGTACCATCGGCTTTTGTAGCCCGTGGTTGAGCGCAGCGATACCTGGGGAAGGGTGCCCTGGGTATCGCTGCGCTCAACCCAGGCTACGGAATCGCGCCTGCAGTGAACGATGTTCCGCAATTTTGTCAGGGTGCACCCATCGGCTTTGTAGCCCGCGGTGGAGCGCAGCGATACCCGGGAACGGGTGCCTTGGGTATCGCTGCGCTCAACGCCAGGCTACGGAATCGCGCCTGCAGTGAACGATGTTCCGCAATTTTGTCAGGGTGCACCCATCGGCTTTGTAGCCCGCGGTTGAGCGCAGCGATACCCGGGAACGGGTGCCCTGGGTATCGCTGCGCTCAACACCAGGCTACGGAATCGCGCCTGCAGTGAACGATGTTCCGCAATTTTGTCAGGGTGCACCCATCGGCTTTGTAGCCCGCGGTTGAGCGCAGCGATACCCGGGGGAAGGGTGCCCCTGGGTATCGCTGCGCTCAACGCCAGGCTACGGGGCTGCGCTAGACCAGGTGGCGCATGCGTACCGCGGCGTCGATCAGCATGCGTTCGGTGCCGGCCCAGCCGAGGCAGGCGTCGGTGATCGAGACGCCGTAGCGCAGTTCGCCGCCGAGGCTCTGGGCGCCGTCGAGCAGGTGGCTTTCGATCATCACCGCCCGCAACGCACCGTTGCCAGCCAGGCGCTGCTCGAGCACGCTGCGCAGCACCTCGGGCTGGCGCAGCGGGTTCTTGCCGCTGTTGGCGTGGCTGCAATCGACCATGATCCGCGGGGCGATGCCCTGGCGTTCCAGCTCGGCGCGCGCCGTGGCGACGCTGGCGGCGTCGTAGTTCGGGGCGCCGTGGCCGCCGCGCAGCACCAGGTGGGTGTCCGGGTTGCCCTGAGTCTGCACCAGGGCCGGGCGGCCATGGCCATCGACGCCGAAGTGCTGGTGCGCGTGGGCCGCCGAGCGCATGGCGTCGCAGGCGATGCCGAGGCTGCCGTCGGTGCCGTTCTTGAAGCCGACCGGCATGTCCAGGCCACTGACCAGCTCACGGTGCACCTGGGATTCGCTGGTGCGCGCGCCGATGGCGGCCCAGCCGAGCAGGTCGTCGAAGTAGCCAGCCACCAGCGGCTGCAGAATCTCGCTGGCCAGCGGCAGGCCCAGCTCCAGCATGCGCAGCATCAGTTGCCGCGAGCGGCGCAGGCCTTCGGCCATATCGCCACTGCCATCGAGCGCCGGGTCGTAGACCAGGCCTTTCCAGCCCACCGTGGTGCGCGGTTTTTCGACGTAGGCGCGCATCACCAGCAGCAGGCGATCACCCACCCGTTGGCTCAGGGCTGCCAGGCGCTCGGCGTATTCGAGTACGGCGGCGTCGTCGTGCAGGGAGCAGGGGCCGACCACCACCAGCAATCGCGGGTCGTGACCATCGAGAATGGCGCGGATGGAGTGGCGCTGTTGCTGCACCTGGCGGGCGAGGGTGGCAGAGAGTGGCAGTTCTTCGCGCAACTGGCTGGCACTGGGCAGCGGCGAGGTCTGGCGGCGGGTCTTTGTTGCGACCAGGTGCAGATCGGCGGATTTGGCGGTGGAGCGGGAATTGGCGGCTACGGACATGCTGGTTTCCTCGGTCGGCGCGGACGTTACCGCGCGCGGCGCACTATCTGGGGCGATGGGATGTTCGATTGAGTGGATGAGCGGCGCGGCTGTCGGTAAATCGCCAGTCGTAGCGGTAAGAGGCGGGGTAGCGGGTGTATGCGTTCATGCTGCGATCCTCGGTGTGCTGGCCGTTTTCGGCCGGAAAAAACAAAACCCCCGGTCGGGTGGCCGACCGGGGGTTTCGAGAAACTGTCTGGTGGCGACCCTGGGTTGCTAGGGCGCCTGTGGGGTATCAGGCGCGCCTGTGGCTAAACCAATACCCATAAAAATAGTAAGCCGCCGCCGTCACGGATGCCTGGGCACGCGCGATCACGATGCAGGCTGCATCGAGGCGGGTGCTGTTCAGGATCAGGGATGGGGACATGCGAGGCTCCGTTGAATGGGCTCGACGTTAATTCAT
This sequence comes from Phytopseudomonas dryadis, assembly GCF_004327355.1. Taxonomy (GTDB): domain Bacteria; phylum Pseudomonadota; class Gammaproteobacteria; order Pseudomonadales; family Pseudomonadaceae; genus Aquipseudomonas; species Aquipseudomonas dryadis. Next base: position 14,770 of record NZ_QJUM01000014.1, on the reverse strand, counting down.
CGCGGTGGTCGATTGCAAGCCCTGGAACCGATTCACGATCTGCTGCATGCCGTTTGTAGACGTTTCATGTACGGCTGCAAAAAGGCGATAGCGGCCGGTCGTAGGATGGGTGCAACCCATCGGCAATTGATGGGTTTCACCCATCCTACAGGCTGCCTAGCTTCTAGCTTGCGGCTTGCAGCTCAATGGCTGCTATCGCCTTATCGCGTTTCATCGGTCAACGCTTGGCTCTGGCTGGCCAGGTACTCAGGTCTCCTGCCTGCCGATCCACTTGCCCACCTGGGGCGCCTGGTAGCCGTCGATCGCCGCCAGCAGTGCGTCGATATCCTGCTCGACGATCAGCATCTCGCGGTGCGGCGCCTTGACGAAGGCCTGGTCGACCATGTGATCGAGAAACGCGGCCAGGCGGTCGTAGTAGCCGTTGACGTTGAGCAGGGCGCAGGGCTTCTGGTGGTGCCCCAACTGTGCCCAGGTCCACACCTCGAACAGTTCCTCCAGGGTGCCGACGCCGCCGGGCAGGGCGATGAAGCCGTCGGACAGCTCGGCCATCAGCGCCTTGCGCTGGTGCATGGAGTCGACGATGCGCAGGTCGTCGAGGCCGGTATGGGCCACTTCCTTCTCCCACAGCGAGCGCGGGATCACGCCGATCACTTCGCCGCCCGCCTCGAGCGCCGCGTTGGCCACGGCGCCCATCAGGCCGACCGAGGCGCCGCCATAGACCAGGCCGATACCGGCCTTGGCGAGGGCCTGGCCGAGGCGGGTGGCGGCCTCGAAGTAGACGGGGTCACGGCCCGCGTTGGAGCCGCAGAAAATACACAGTCGCACGGATGTTCTCCCTGTTCATGGCGATCACGCCGGAGGATCGCGGCCGCCGACCATAGCAGAATGACGCTGTCGATTTCGATGGCCTTGGGTATGCGCTGGCGGGCTGTTCTACAATGGCGCCTTTGCCGTCTGCCGGATGTCGCCATGACCGATGCCCCTCATTTCCCCCTCGCCGCCGTGGTCGCCGCCGACGCGCTGAAACTGGCGCTGTGCCTGGTGGCGGTCGATCCGGCGATTGGCGGCGTGCTGATCGAGGGGCCGCGGGGCATGGCCAAGTCGACCCTGGCCCGGGGCCTGGCCGAGCTGCTGCACACTGGCCAGTTCGTCACCCTGCCGCTGGGCGCCAGCGAGGAACGTATCGTCGGCACCCTGGATCTGGATGCCGCCCTGGGCCAAGGCCGGGCGAGCTTTTCCCCGGGGTTGCTGAGCAGGGCCGATGGCGGCGTGCTCTACGTCGACGAGGTCAACCTGCTGCCCGACCATCTGGTCGACCTGCTGCTCGATGCGGCGGCCAGCGGCGTCAACCATGTCGAGCGCGACGGTATCTCCCACCGCCACAGCGCCCGCTTCATCCTGATCGGCACCATGAACGCCGAGGAAGGCGAGCTGCGCCCGCAACTGCTCGACCGCTTCGGCCTGAACCTGGCCCTCGATGGCCAGCCGCCACCCGCGCAGCGGGCCGAGATCGTCCGGCGCCGGCTGGCGTTCGATGCCGACCCGCAGGCCTTTCTCGCCCACTGGGCCGAGGCGCAGAACGCCCTGGCCCAGCGTTGCCGGAGCGCCCGGGATCAGCTGCCGCGCATCGCCCTCGACGATCAGGCGCTGCAGGCCATTACCCAGCGCTGCTTCGAGGCCGGGGTCGACGGCCTGCGCGCCGACCTGGTCTGGCTGCGCGCCGCCCGTGCCCACGCCGCCTGGCGTGGCGCGCCGCGCATCAGTGAGGAGGACATCGAGGCGGTGGCCGATTTCGTCCTGCGTCATCGACGGCGCCAGGCTCCAGCCGCGCCGCCAGCGCAGTCCCCCCACAGCCCGCCGCCACAGCCGGCCAGCGAGCCGCCATCCGCTGGCGAGGGCCAGTGGGGCGAGCTGCCGGCTCAGCGCCAGGCCACTGGCGAACGGCGCGAACCGCCCCGCTGGCCAAAAAAGCCCTGAGCATCCGCCCGCCCGCCACCGCGGGGCTGGATGCGCGGCCCACACCGGGCAAACAGGCTGGCGGACGCAGCGGCGCGCGCCGCCCCGCCGAGGACGGCCGCATCGACTGGCTCGGCACCCTGTTGCGCGGGCGTCCGACCAGTCGCCGTGACCTGCTGCACCAAGCGCGCCACCGTGCACCGGGCGAGCTGTGGCTGGTGGTCATCGACGCATCGGCGTCCACCCGCCGGCATGGCGCGCTGGGCCAGGCCAAGGGCCTGCTCGGCGCGCTGTTCGAGCGGGCGTACCGGCAGCGTGCGCGCCTTGCCGTGGTCGACGCGCAAGGCGCCCAGCCGCACTGGCACTGGCAGGGACAGAAGGCCTCGGGCGCACTGCGGGCCTGGCTGGAGGCACTGGGCGCGTGCGGCGGCACGCCGCTGGTGCCGGCGCTGCAACAGGCCCATGACTGGCTGCTGCGCCGCCAGCGCCTGAAGCCGGCCGAGCAGCAGCGCCTGCTGGTGCTCACCGACGGCCGCCTGCGCGACTGGCCAAGGCTGGCGCCCAGCCCGTGTCCGGCCCTGCTGGTGGATATCGAATGCGCGCCGATCCGCCTTGGTCGAGCGCGGCAGATGGCCAGCGAGCTTGGCGCCGAGTACCGGCATATCGAGGCCCTGGCGCTCTCTTGAGCTCTGACTCTCCATGACGGGGTCGTTGCTCCGGACATTGTTTCTTCGGGGGTATCAAGAGCCGAAAAACGCGTTTGCTTTGTCAAGCTTTGCGCTATCAGGCATAACAACGCGTCATGTCGTTGGGCGGGTTAAGCCCGTTCCGTTGAAGACACTTGAAAGAGATGCGCCCCAGTAGCGTGTCGCCTTGTAGCGCCAACAACACGTGATTCAAGCCGCCTGCTTCACCCAAGCGGGACGTTAGCCTTCACAGGGGAATTCGTGGACAACATTAGAATTGGGCTGGTCGGTGAGTTCGATGACACTGTGCTTGCGCATCGTGGCATTGCGCTTTCATTGCAAGCCACCGGGAAATTGCTGGGGTTGTCCGTCGCGTTTGAGTGGCTTCCCACTGACCGGATTGTCGGTATCGAGTCCGTGTCTGGATTCGATGGCATCTGGTGCGTCCCCGCCACGCCTTACCGCAGCATGGACGGCGCACTTCTTGCCATCCGTTACGCCAGGGAAGCGCGGGTTCCCTTCCTTGGTACATGTGGTGGATTTCAGCACGCCATCATCGAGTACGCCCGCAACGTTCTCTGTTGGGTCGATGCCGACCACGCAGAGTCGTCTCCTGACAGCGCATGTCCAGTCATCTCCCCGCTCGCTTGCTCGCTCGTCGAAACCACTGAGAAAGTAAATATTTTCAACCACAGTGGCCTCGCCGAGATTTACGGAGCCACGGAGATATTCGAGGGTTATCGTTGCCGCTACGGATTGAACCCAGCGTTCAGGCAAGCTCTCCTCTCAGGCTCGTTGCGTGGCGCCGCCGATGACGCGACTGGCGAGATACGGGCGGTAGAACTCAGTGATCATCCTTTTTTCTTTGCAACCCTCTTCCAGCCAGAACGTGCTGTGCTGAAGGGCGAGCTGTCGCCCTTGGTCAGGGCGTTTGTCCAAGCCTGCGTGGTGTGAGTTCTAAGCGTTCATTCAAGTCGACGCTGACTTGCAGCGCGGCTTGACGCAAGTGTTGGCGCCCATAGGCCGAGAGGAATCCCCTGTGCACGCAAACACCTAGCCCGGCTGATAGTCCAGCGAGCGCTTCGACGATTCCGGCAGCGCCATGCCGCCGACCAGGGCGAGCAAGGCGATGGCGATCAGGTAGAAGGCCGGCGACATGCGGTTGCCGGTCAGCTCGATCAGCCAGGTGGCGACCAGCGGCGCGGTGCCGCCGAATACCGTGTAGGCCAGGTTATAGGTGAAGGCCGAGGCGGTGTAGCGCACCCGTGTGGGGAACTGCTCGGAGAGCAGCACGGCGGTGACCACGCCGCAGGTCACCGCCCCCACCGCCAGGAGCATGGCGCCCAGCGCCGAGGCCAGCAGGGTGCCCGAGGCGGCCAGGGTGAACGCCGGGTACACCGCGACGATCAGCGCCACCCCGGCGGTGAGGATGGTGCGGCGCCGGCCCACGCGATCCGAATAGCGGCCAATGAAGGGGCAGAGCAGGGCGGCGAACAGCAGCGCCGCCAGGCTGGCCAGCAACGCGGTCGGGCGGGTCGCGCCGCCGACCACCTGCATGTAAGTGGTGAGGTAGGTGGTGAACATGTAGAACGACAGCGCCGTGGCGGAGATGAACGCCGACAGGCAGAGGATGGTGGCACCATGCTTGCGCAGGGTTTCCGTGAGTGGCGAATGTTCCGGATGCTCCTGGGCGGCCAGGGCCTGGAAGGCCGGCGACTCGTCCAGGCGCAGGCGCATGTACAGGCCGATCAGGCCCAGGGGCGCGGCGATCAGAAAGGGTACGCGCCAGCCCCAGGCCTGCATCTGCGCCTCATCGAGCAACAGGCCGAGGGCGAAGACGATGCCCGCCGCGCAGGCGAAGGCCATGAAGGTCGACACCGGCACGAAGCTGCCATAGCGCGCCTTCTGCTCGGTGGGCGCGTGCTCCATGACGAAGGCGCAGGCGCCGGCGTATTCGCCGCCGGCGGAGAAGCCTTGCAGGCAGCGCGCCAGGGCCAGCAGCAGGGGCGCGACCAGGCCGATGCTGGCGTAGGTCGGCAGCAGGCCGATCAGGGTGGTGGCGCCGGCCATCAGCAGCACGGTGATCGACAGCACCCGCTTGCGGCCGATGCGGTCGCCGAGAATGCCGAAGACGATTCCGCCCAGGGGCCGCAGGGCGAAGGACACGGCGAAGACGGCGAAGGTCTGCAGCAGCGCCAGGGTCGGATCGCCCTGGGGAAAGAACAGTGCGGCGATGGTCACCGCGAGAAAACCATAGACGGCGAAATCGAACCATTCGACGAAATTGCCGATGGCCGAGGCGGCGATGACCTTGCGCAGAATCCCCGGATCGACCTGTGCCTGTTGCTGTGTATAGGTGATCGCGCTCATGTCCGCCCCCGCTGGCTATCTGGTTACGGACACGTCTGGCACGGGCCTTGGTGTCCACCTGCGGATAACCTACGCGGCTGCTCGGGTATACCGGCCTTCGCTTGCGACCTGTGGATAGTCGAGAACGACAGGGGAAGGGCGCGCGACCGCTGCAACGGCCCTGCAACCGGGTTTTGGGTTCGGCCTGCCTTACCGCGCCGGATAGCTGCGCGGCGTATACACCCACTCGCCGCCATCGCCCCTGGGAAAGCGGCGGGTGGTGCTGGAACCGATGATCACCAGGGTGCGCATATCGACCATCTCCGGCGTCAGCTCGCCCAGGCTGAGCACGCGCAGGGCTTCGGCGGGGCGGCCGATATCGCGGCCGAGCACCACCACGGTGTCGGTTGCGCGATGCTGGCGGACGATCTCCAGGGCGCGGCCGAGCTGCCAGGGGCGTGCCCTGGAGATGGGGTTGTAGAAGGCCATGGCCAGGTCCGCGGCGCCGGCATGCTCCAGGCGCTTTTCGATCACCGCCCAGGGCTTGAGGTTGTCGGACAGGGAGAGCAGGCAGAAGTCGTGACCCAGCGGTGCGCCGGCCTTGGCCGCGGTGGCCAGGGCGGCGGAGACGCCGGGGAGGACCTCCAGCTCGACGGCGTGCCATTCGGCCGGCGCATCGCTCGCCTGCAGGGCCTCCAGCACGGCGGCGGCCATGGCGAATACGCCGGGGTCGCCGGAGGAGATCAGCACCACGCGCCGGCCGCTGGCGGCCAGTTCGAAGGCGTGACGGGCGCGCTGCAACTCTTCGCGGTTGTCGCTGCAATGGCGCACCTGGTCGTCACGCAGCGGCCCGGCCATGGTCACGTAGGTTTCGTAGCCGAGCAGGTCTTCGGCGGCGTCCAGCGCCTGGCGCACGGCCGGCGTCATGTGCTCGGCGGCGCCGGGGCCGAGGCCGACCACGCTCAGGCGGCCGCGCGGACGACCGATGCGGGCGGCCTGTGCCGGGGAGTCGGCGAGCCGCAGCTCGATGCCCGGGGCACGCTGGTGAAGGGGCGGCAATGGCTGATCCGCGCTGACGAAACGCAATGGCACGCCAAGCGCGCGGGCTACCCGCTGCAAGTCGGCATCGGCCATGGCGGCGGGCGGCGCCAGCAGCGCGGCCAAGGCCTGTGGCGCCAGGCCGGCCGCCGCCATGGCCTGAGCCACCCGCTGTTCGAGCGCGTCGAACGGGCGGTCGACGCAGGCCAGCAGCAGGCGTGGGTGGATCAGCAGCTCGTCGCGCTGCGGCGCGCGCCGTTCGGCGCTGATCAGCAGGCGCCGGCCGGCCGGTTCGGCCAGCGGCAGGCGCGCGTCGGCCAGCCAGGGCGCATCGCCTTCGATACGCAGCGACTCGCCACCGAGCAGGTCGGCGACGAAGCGTTTGCCCTGCTCGATATCGGCCAGGGCGTAACCGGCGGGTGGCTCGAGCAGGCAGGTGCCGAAGCGCAGCTCGCCGCTGGTGGTGATGGCTGCCGTCACCCCCAGGTGTGCGGCGATCTCCCGGGCCAGGCGATTGACCCCGCCCAGGCCGCCGAGCAGCGGCACCACGGCGCTGCCGTCTTCGGCCACGGCCAGCACCGGCGGCTCGGCGCCCTTGCTGGCGAGCAGCGGGGCCAGACTGCGGATGACGATGCCGGCGGCACACAGGGCGATGATCGGGGTGCCGGCACGGTACAGCTCGCGCAGGGTGTCGGCGAAATCATCGTAAGGCCGGTCGCCCTCGGCGCGGCCGCGCAGGCTGTGGATGACCGCCTGTGGATAAAGCGCCTGGATACGCCGGGCGGTGGCCAGTGCAGAGGGGCCGAGGATGACGAGGGCGGGTGAAGAAGTCATTGAAATTTCATTGTCCGTGGCGGGCGCGAGAGGGCTGTATGCATGCAGGCGGGAAGGGGCTTCTGTAGGAGCCGCGCCCCCGCGGCGAATGGAAAGGACAACGCGGAAATGGCGTTGCAGTCACGCTTGATTCGCGCCGAGGGCGACGCTCCTACAAGACCGCCGGCTTCTTTCAACCCCGCCATTTCTCGCCCGGTACCACGATCATCGAGAAATACGGCGAGGCCATGGGCTCGACCTCGTCCAGGGGCACGATGCGCTGGTTGGCCATGGTCGCCCGTTCCACATAGTGCGCGCGCTCATGCAGGCCGAGCTCCAGCAGAACCCGGCGCACCTTGTCGAAGTTGCGCCCCAGTTTCATCACCACCGCCGCCTCGGCGTCGCGCAGGCGCTGGCGCAGTTCGTCCTCGGGCAATACGCCGGAGAGCACCGACAGGCTCTGATTGCGGTACACCAGCGGGGCGCCGAGCACCGCGGCGCTGCCGAGCATCGAGCAGACGCCGGGAATCACCTGGGCCTGGTAGCGCCCGGCCAGGCGGTCGTGCAGGTACATGTAGGAGCCGTAGAAGAACGGGTCGCCCTCGCAGATCACCGCCACGTCGCGGCCGGCGTCGAGGTGCTCGGCGACCTGGCTGGCGCAGGTGTCGTAGAAATCGCTGATCACGGCTTCGTAGGACAGCGGCGGCTCGAGCTTTTCGGTGGTCACCGGGTACACCAGCGGCAGACGCTGCTGGCTGTCCTGCAGGTGCGCCTCGATGATGCCGAAGGCATTGCCGCCCTGGCCGACGCTGGCCTTGGCCTTGGCCACGAAATAGCCGACCACCGGCGCCGCCTTGAGCAGGCGCAGGGCCTTGAGGGTGATCAGTTCGGGATCGCCGGGGCCCACGCCCAGGCCGAGCAGGCGGCCCTTGCCGGTCATCATTCGACCTCCGTGGCCAGGGCGTTGACCGCGGCGGCGGCCATGGCGCTGCCACCGCGACGCCCCTGGACGATGACATAGGGCACGCCATGCTCGGCATGGCTGCTGGCGAGCAGATCCTTGGATTCGGCGGCGCCGACGAAGCCCACCGGGAAGCCGAGGATCAGCGCCGGCCTGGGCGCGCCGGCGGCGAGCATGTCGAGCAGGTAGAACAGCGCCGTGGGCGCATTGCCGATCACCACCACCGCGCCTTGCAGGTGTTCGCGCCAGTGCTCCAGGGCCACCGCCGAGCGGGTATTGCCCAGGCGCCTGGCCAGCTCCGGCACGCCCGCATCGTTGAGGGTGCAGAGTACCGGGTTGTTGGCCGGCAGACGTGCGCGGGTCACCCCTTCGGCAACCATGCGCGCATCGCAGAGGATCGGTGCGCCATTAGCCAGGGCCTGACGCCCGGCCGTGCCGGCACCCGCGGAAAAGCGCAGATCCTGCACCACGTCGACCATGCCGCAGGCGTGGATCACCCGCACCGCGAGCTTCTCCAGATCCGCCGGAATCGCCCGCAGATCGGCTTCGCCACGGATGATGGAAAAGGAATGGCGATAGATCTCCTGACCATCGCGGATGTAGTCGGTCATCGGCTGGAACTCCAGGTATCGGGAAGCGAGGCCAGCAGATCGCCGGCCTCCTCGAGTGACAGATGGCGAGCCAGAGGCTGGCCGAAATCGCTGCTGTCGGCGCGGCGGGCGAACAGGTCGTAGCGACCCTCGGCCACGGCCAGCAGGGTCAGTGGCGCGCGGTGGGCGGCGGCGCAGGAGCGGCTGCAGCCGCTGAGGTGGATGCCCGGTCGTGCGCTGGCGCAAGCCAGTCGCTCGGCCAGTTGGCGGGCGTCGCCCTTGGTGTCGGCCAGGCCCTTGGCGCAGCCGGCCGAGCCGGTACAGGCGATTAGATGCGCCAGCGGATGCTCCGCGGTGCAGATCAGCCCCAGGCGCTGCAAGCCCTGCAGCACGGCCTCGGCGTCGCTGGCGGCGACGTTGGGCAGCAGCACGCTCTGCCAGGGCGTCAGGCGCAGGCTGCCGTCGCCCAGGCGGCGAGCCAGAGCGGCCAGGCCAAGCAGTTGGTCAGCCTCGAGTCGACCCAGTGGCGGAACGCCGCCGACATGCAGTCGGCCAGTCTGGCGCTGAGCGCCGATGCCGATATGAGCCTGGGGCGCAGCAGGGCCACGCCGCCAATCATCCGCTGTCAGCAGCACATCCCCCAGGCGTTCGCCCAGGCGCTGCAGCAGCTCGCTGGGTGAGTGGGTAACGAGCAGATGGCGCATGCGCGTCTGTTCGGGCGTGGCCAGCTCGAGGAACAGGTCGAGCAGGGCGAGCACCAGGTCATGGGCGTGCGCCTCGGGCACCGCTGCCAGGGCCGGGGCATCGTCCGCCGCGACTGGCGGGCAGCCGGCGAGACCGAAGGCGTAAACCGTTCGCCCCTCCAGGTGCATGGCCGAAAGCCAGATGTCGTGGGGGTGTTCGAGCATGGCCAGGCGCTCGCCGCCATCGAGCAGCAGGGCGAACTTGGGCGACAACGCGTGCAGGCGCGGGGTGTTTTCCAGGGTGGCCAGCACCTGCGCGGCCAGCGGCGACACGTCGACCAACGCCGCCGGGTCGAGGCCGGCGGCGGGGCTGACCATCAGGTTGCGCACGTCATCGGCGCCGGCAGACGCCGGGCCGAGGCCGGCCTCCAGCAGCTCGGCGATCAGCGCGTCCTCGGTGCCGGCGCGGATGCCGCGGATCTGCAGGTTGGCCCGATTGGTGGCCTCGATCACCCCGCCGGCATGCCGGTTCGCCGCCTCGGCCAGCCGTTCGGCCTGGGCGGCCTCGAGGCGGCCACAGGCCAGCTTGATCCGGCAGATACCGCCGTCCTTGGCCTGCACGATACGCAGCAACCCCGGACAGGCCGAGGGGCGAAGGGCAGCGGACGGCACGTACAGGGTGTGTTTCAACGGATCACCAACAGTCGGGTCGCATGCACATCCGCTGAAGGATCGGCCTGAGCATCCGGCCACGACCCCACTCAGCGGATCGTGATCGGATTCTGTCACCGGGGCACCCCGCCCGGTGTGGGCACACGCGACTGAATCCGTCGGCAGGTCTCCTGGCTCGCAGGTCATGGCGCATGGCCGGCCTTCCCGGTTGCCCAGTGGCGGTTGGCGATGCGCTCGCTGCATACAGTTGCGGGGGCAGCCACGGCTTGGAATGTTTTACCGTGTTCCCTCTTCGGCCCGCGGATGTCCGCCGGGCACCGACGAAGGCGCTATTATGCCCGCTTTGCCCGCCCGGATGAAAAGCCGCGTGGATCAGCGGCAAGCGACAAGTTTCAAGCGGCAAGCCAGAAGCCGGGTGCTGACCGCTTTGGCTTGTCGCTTGAGGCTTGCAGCTTATGGCTGCTTCTAGGATGAGGAAAAACGGATGACACTCTGGCTGACCGTCGTGGGGATCGGCGAAGACGGCTACCCCGGCCTCGGCAAGGCGGCGCGGCATGCCCTGCTCGAGGCGGGCCAGGTGTTCGGCAGCGAACGCCAGCTGGCCCTGCTGCCGCGCTGCATCAGCGCCACGCGCCTGGCCTGGCCCAGGCCGTTTTCCCTGGCGCCGGTGCTGGCGCAGCGCGGCACGCCGGTCTGCGTGCTGGCCAGCGGTGACCCGATGCTGTTCGGTGTCGGTGCCAGTCTGGCCCGTGAGTTGCCAAGCGAGGAGCTGCATATCCTGCCGGCGCCTTCGTCCTGCTCGCTGGCGGCGGCGCGCCTGGGCTGGCCATTGCAGAACACGACACTGGTGTCGCTGGTCGGCCGGTCGCTGGCGGCGCTGAATGCGCAGGTGCATCCCGGCGCCCGCCTGCTGGTGCTGAGCAGCGATGGCAGCAGCCCGGCAGCCATTGCCGGGTTGCTGCGCGAGCGCGGTTTCGGCCCCAGCCGGCTGAGCATCTTCGAGCACCTGGGTGGTGCGCGGGAGCGGCGCATCGATGGCCAGGCAGACAGCTGGTCGCTGGATCGCGCGGCCGATCTCAACCTGGTGGCGATCGACTGTGTGGCAGGCGAGGGCGCCCGGCGTCTGCCGCTCACGCCTGGCCTGCCGGACGACGCCTATCGCCACGATGGGCAACTGACCAAGCGCGACGTGCGCGCCATCACCCTGGGCCGTCTGGCGCCATTGCCCGGCGAACTGCTCTGGGATGTCGGCGCCGGCTGCGGCTCCATCGGTATCGAATGGATGCGCGCGCACCCGAGCTGCCGGGCCATCGCCATTGAGGCCGACGCGGGGCGCCAGGCGCATATCGCCCACAACCGCGATGCCCTTGGCGTACCGGGCCTGCAACTGGTGGCCGGGCGGGCGCCCGAGGCCCTGGCTGGCCTGGCGGCGCCGGATGCGATCTTCATCGGCGGCGGCGTCACCGCTGCCGGCGTACTGGACAACTGCTGGCGCCAGCTCAAGCCCGGCGGGCGGTTGGTGGCCAATGCCGTGACGCTGCAGAGCGAAGCCGCGCTGATCGCCTTTCGCGGCGAGCACGGCGGCGAGCTGACCCGCATCGAGGTGGCGCGAGCGCAGCCGCTCGGCGGCTTCGATACCTGGCGCGGGGCGCTGCCGATCACCCTGCTACAGGTCAGCAAGCCGGCGGGGACGGCAGCGTGAGCAGGGTCCTTCTGCTCGGCGGCATCGGCGAGGCCCTGGGCATTGCCCGCCGCCTCGGCCCGGCGCATAGCTACAGCCTGGCGGGCCTGGGCAAGGTGCCCGACGACCTGGCCTGCCAGGTGCGCGTCGGCGGCTTCGGCGGCGCCGAGGGTCTGGCCGCCTTTATCCGCCAGCACGGCATCGGCCTGCTGGTCGACGCCACCCATCCCTATGCGGCGCAGATCAGCCATAACGCTGCCCGCGCCGCGCGCCTGGCCGGTATTCCCTGCTGGGCGTTGCGCCGGCCCGGCTGGCAGGCGTCGGCGGCAGACGACTGGCGCGAGGTGGCCGACTGGGCGCAATTGATCGAGGCCTTGCGCCCGTTCCGCCGGCCGCTGTTCACCCTTGGCCGCGAGCCGCTGGAGCATCTGCACGAGATTCCCGGCCACCAGCACTGGACGGTGCGCTGCCTGCAGAGCCTGCCTGGCACGCCGCGCGCCGAGGTGATCGGCGCCCGCGGGCCGTTCAGCCTGGCGGACGAGCGGGCGCTGTTCGAGCGCCTGGCCTGCGATGTGCTGGTGAGCAAGAACAGCGGCAGCGCCGCCACCGAACACAAATTGCAGGTGGCCCGTGAGCGTGGCCTGCCGGTGCTGCTGCTGCAGCGTCCGGCGTTGCCCGCGGCCGACAGGGCGTTCACCGACCCCGAAGCGCTCTGGCAGGCGCTGCTGAGCGATGGAGTTCAAGAGCATTTTCCAGGAGATCTCGACACTCTGTAGCCCGTGGTAGAGCGCAGCGAAACCCGGGGAGCGCTCTCAAGGCGTGCACCGAATCAAGGCCATCCCGGGTATCGCTTCGCTCAACCCAGGCTACGCGCTCGAAGAGCCGAAAACAGCGCTGGAAGGCTGGAGGCTTAGCGAAAAGCAGCCCGAGCACGCAGGAAAACAGAGGTTTCTCGTTCAGCCCTCCAGCCTCCAGCGCTTTTCATCGAGTGTCTTTCACACGATGACGCCATAGCGCGATTGTCCTGACCGTAGTCCACCTCTTGAAGCCTCACCCCTGCAGCGCTGCTAGACTGCCGCCCTTTTTCCGGAGCCTCCCCATGACCACCACGCCATACGCCCAGGTGCTGTTCGCTGGCCCGGATCTGCTGTCGGGATCGTTCGCCGAGCTGTTTCGTGGCCGCCTGATCGAGTTGCGTGGGCAGGATGCGTTGGCGCAGATCGTCGATACTACGGCGGGCTACGATGACCTCTGGCAGTGTGTGCGTGAGGGTAGCGGGACGCTGCTGGTGATCGATCTCGAAGCCCAGAGCGGCAGCCAGCATGTCGACTGGCTGCGCAGCGAACTGGCGGCGCTGACCGATCCTTCACGCGTTTTCGTCACCAGCCTGTTCGGCCAGCTCGATGCCGATGCGGCCGCCGCGGCCTGCGCGCTGATCGAGCGGACGGAGCTGCACCTGGGCTGTGTCGGCGTGCCGGCCCTGCCGGCCAGCCATGCCTGGTCGAAGATCCCCACCCATGCCTACCGCGTGCTGCTGTGCAACGGTCCGCGCTGCACCCGGCGCGGCGCGCTGCCGCTGTGGAAGGCGCTGCGCGAGCGGGTCAAGGCGGCCGGTCGGCTGGAGTGTGAGGGCGGTGTGCATATCACCCGCACCCAGTGCCAGTTCCCCTGCGACCAGGGGCCGACCCTGAGCGTCTATCCGCCCGGCGCCTGGTACCGGGTCCGCAGCGAGGCGGACGTGGTGCGGCTGGTGGACGAGCAACTGATCCAGGGCCGCCCGGTGCCCGAGCTGTCGATCCGGGACGTGACGGACTCACTGCGCTGATAGCCGCGGGCAGCGAACAACTGGTCTACGCTTGATCTGTTCGTCAAAACGGTGGAGGTGTCCGATGCTTGCCTATTTGCCGCCCGTCCTGCGTGACCTGCAACTGCCACTGCGTATACGCCTGTGGGACGGAAATCAGCTTGATCTCGGCCCGCAGCCGCAGGTCACTCTGGTGGTCAGGGACCCGAGCATGCTCTCGCAGCTGGCCCAGCCCAGCCTCGATGCCCTGGGCAGCGCCTATGTCGAGGGGCGCTGCGAGATCGAGGGCGCGATCAACGAAGTGATCGCGCTGGGCGATGCGCTCAGTCAGGCACTGCTGGGCGGGGTCGAGGAAAGCGACGCGAGCTACAGCCGTCACGACAAGGCCAGCGATGCCGCCGACATCAGTTACCACTACGATCTTTCCAACGACTTTTACGCGCTCTGGCTGGATGAGCAGATGGTCTACTCCTGTGCCTATTTCGAGTCGCCCGAGCAGACCCTGGAACAGGCCCAGTTGGCCAAGCTGCGCCATCTGTGCCGCAAGTTGCGCCTGCAGCCCGGCGAGCGCCTGCTGGACGTGGGCTGTGGCTGGGGTGGCCTGGCCCGCCTGGCCGCGCGGGAGTTCGGCGTCGAGGTGTACGGCATCACCCTTAGCCAGGCCCAGCTGCAACTGGCCCGCCAGCGGGTGCACGAGGAGGGGCTGGACGACCGGGTGCGCCTGGAGCTGCAGGACTACCGTGACCTGCCCCAGGACGGCCGCTTCGACAAGGTGGTCAGCGTCGGCATGTTCGAGCACGTCGGCCACGCCAACCTGCCGTTGTACTGCCAGCGCCTGTTCGCGGCGGTGAAGGACGGCGGGCTGGTGATGAACCACGGCATCACCGCCAAGCACAGCGATGGCCGCCCGGTGGGACGCGGCGCTGGCGAATTCATCGGCCGCTACGTGTTTCCCCATGGCGAGCTGCCGCACCTGTCGACCATCACCCGCCACCTCGGCGACGCCGGCCTGGAAGTGGTGGATGTGGAAAACCTGCGCCTGCATTACGCCCGTACCCTGGAGCACTGGAGTGCGCGCCTGGAAGCGCGCCTGCAAGAGGCGACGCGGCTGGTACCGGAGCGGGCGGTGCGCATCTGGCGGCTGTACCTGGCGGGCTGCGCCTATGGCTTCGCCCGTGGCTGGATGAGCCTGCACCAGATACTCGCGCTCAAACCCCGGGCCGACGGCAGCCACGACCTGCCCTGGACGCGCGCTGATCTATACCGCTGAGCGGCGGCAAGCTACAGGCAATGCGCGTTTTGCTGCTGACGGCCATGGCTGCTCCCGGCGCCGGAAAGCTATGCTGTTTCACGCCAAACCGCGTCGCGCCCGCCAATCGCCGCGGGGGCGCGGCTCCTACGCGGCTGTGGCTGTAGATACTCTGTTAGTGGTCAAGCGTTTTTCAGGTGTTCATTGCTGAATAGCTCGGATGAATCGAAAGGCACACCGAGCTTCAGGCAAGCCCAGACGCCAGTCAGGTATTTACGCATGACTGCA
>NZ_QJUM01000013.1 GCF_004327355.1 Phytopseudomonas dryadis | reverse complement strand
GCAGTTGGAGGCTTTCGAGGCGGTCAGCGATAATCCGCAGGCCAAGCTGTCGGCCGTGATCAACTAAACGGCAAACTCAAGTGGCCGAAGCCATGATGAGTTACACCACTTCCAGGGGCACGATCGCGCTTCAGTGGCGACTGCTGGCCCACCGCAGGTTCTGTTGGATGGCCAGCATCGCATCGCCCGGCGCCGAGCCTGTGGAGCCCGACGCAACCTGGCCCTGGTGGAAGAGAAAAGCGTCTTCCACCCTGCGTAGTGCAGATAAACAAAAGCCCCGGCCGCTTGCGCGGCCGGGGCTGGTCAGGAATGCACCAGGCGATCAGCGCTTGTCGTCAGCCTGCGGCGTGTCGTTCATGTCCATCACCGTCCTGGCCGGTTCCACTGGAGGCGTGCTCGCTTGCGGATCGGCCGCCGGCGCCACAGGCTCGGCCTCGCGCTTGCGCCCCATGCGCCGCCACAACCAGCCGATCAGCAGCAGCGGCAGGAACCACAGTTTCTTCAGCAGCACCAGCGCCGCGGCGAGCAAGCCGACCTTGGCCGCGGCCTTGCCGGCGATCAGGGCACCGATGCCGTAGGCCGCCACCTGGTCGAGATCGGGATTGAAATCGGCATAGCGGCTGCCGTCGTTGAAGTCGGTCATGGCCAGTACCGCCGGCAGGTTTTCCTCGATCTGCGGCAATTGATGCATGCCGGCGATGAAGTTCAGCACCAGCACGCCTTTGCGCCCCAGCACGCGAATGTTGTAGTTGAGGATATGCTCGTCGCTGTCGCCGAACTGCACTTCCTTGGCCCAGTGCAGCTTCTTGCCCTGGGCGTCGTAATGCGGCTCGGCGGCCCAGCCGACGATGGCGATGGGTTCATAACCGTTCTCGCTGCGCCACTGGTTCTCGGCCTTGGCGCCGTCCTGCAGATCCTTGAGCATGTCGCCATAGTCGATATCGGCGGCATCGTCGTCGGAGACGTAGCCGCTCTCCTCGTATTCCACCGTCACCGCCCAGGAATCGTCGGCCAGGGGCGAAACGCCCCTGGGCAGGATCATCCCCAGAGGCAGCCTGTCGTCCGGCGGGTTGCCCCAGGCCTCGACCAGCACGCGCTCGGCGTCGGCACCGTCGAGGAAGACGAACTGCTCGGGCAGATCGAGGGTGGCCAGGTTGCCGCCCACCACCACCTTGCCCGTGCGGAAATTGAGGCTATCGAGAAACGCCTCCTCGGTGAGGTACTCGGCATCGTCGGCTTCGGTGACCGCGGGTTCCTGCACGGGGGCCTGGTCGGCAAAAGCGGGGGGAACAACCGTGACCAGCAGGCTGGCCAGCATCAACTCCTTGAACGACATACACAACTCCATGACAGCGGGTTCAGATGAAGGCCATAGCCTACCATCGCTGCCGCACGCGCTCGTCACTCCTGTGTAATTTTTAGAAACATCTCACAAAGTGCGGATGCGCCGGTGCCGCTGCGTCACGCAGGGCCAGCACGCTTGGCAGGGCAGCCGATTTGACTCGCCTGACGATTCCGGTAGGCTCGGCAGCTTCATTGAACGGAGTATTCCCCATGGCCAAAGCCACTGCCCGCCACATCCTGGTTGCCAGCGAAGACAAGTGCAACGAACTGAAAGCGGCCATCGAAGCCGGCGCCGACTTCGCCCAGGTCGCCAAAGACAACTCCAGCTGCCCGTCCAGCCGCGATGGCGGCAACCTCGGCTCGTTCGGCCCGGGCCAGATGGTCAAGGAATTCGACAGCGTGGTGTTCAGCGCCCCGGTCAACGTGGTGCAGGGCCCGGTGAAAACCCAGTTCGGCTACCACCTGCTGGAAGTGACCAGCCGCCAGGACTGATTCGCTCGACCTCGGGTCTGCCGCTGGCGGACCCGCTTCCCGCCTGCACCCTCCTGCCCCTGCGTGACCGACCAGCCGTCAACGGCCCGGCTGACACGCCCCTGCAACAGCCTCCCCGGCAAAATGCCTGAACCGTCCTGCCCCACGCGGCTCTTATCGGTATCGACAGTCCACGCCCGTCCCTGCGAGATAAGCACATGAACCGCTTCTTCAAGGCCCTCGGCCTGCGTATCGGCGACCCCGCCCGACAGGCGCGCAACGCCAGTCAGAAAGCCCTGGGCCAATGCACCTGCGGGCAACCGATCTTCTTTCGCAACAGCCAGTGCCTGGCCTGCCATTCGCCCCTGGGCTACGAGCCCCAGCGTGGCCTGATGGTCACCCTCGCCGCCACCGAACAGGCGGATGTCTGGCAGGTGGACGGAGAAAACGACGGGCCGCGCTACCAGCGCTGCGCCAACCTGCTCACCGCGGCCGGCTGCAACTGGCTGCTGCCGGCGCAGCAGGATGCCTCGCTATGTATCGCCTGCGGCCTCAACCGCACCATTCCCGATCTCTCGGTGCCAGGCAACGACCGCCGCTGGGGCCGCTTCGAAACGGCCAAACGCAGGCTCGTGGCCCAGTTGCTGACCCTGCGTCTGCCCGTGGTGGCCAAGAGCGAGGATGAAGAGCGCGGCCTGGCCTTCGACTTTCTCGGGGTCGGGGTCGACGGCGAACACCCCATGACCGGCCATGCCGGCGGCCTGATCACCCTCAACATCGCCGAAGCCGATGACGACCGTCGCGAGCAGGTGCGGGTACAGATGCACGAACCCTACCGCACCCTGCTCGGCCACTTCCGCCATGAAGTCGGCCACTACTACTGGGATCGACTGATCGCGGACAGCCCCTGGCTGGAAGACTATCGCCGCCTGTTCGGCGATGAGCGCGAGGATTACGCCGCGGCCCTGCAACGCCACTACGAACAGGGTTCCCCGGCCGACTGGCAGGCCAGCTTCGTCAGTGCCTACGCCACCATGCACCCCTGGGAAGACTGGGCGGAAACCTGGGCTCATTACCTGCACATGATGGATACCCTGGACACCGCCTTGAGCTTCGGCATGCGCGCCGGCGATGTCGAACTGGAGTTCCAGCCCTTCACCCGCGAGGCGCTGTACGACCCGGACGATCCCCTGGCCGAAGACTTCCTGGTGTTCGTCAACGCCTGGATCGAACTGGCCGCCATGCTCAACGAACTGGCGCGCAGCATGGGCCAGCGCGACCTCTATCCCTTCGTGCTGCCGGCGGCCGTGATCGGCAAACTGCAGTTCATTCACCGCGTGGTGCAGAACGCCTCTCCCGACGATTGAAACGCCACGCTTGCCGTCGGCTATGCTTGCCCATTGCCCGCACCAGCCTGGAGACCCGCGATGAACGCAACACAGGAAAAGCACGGCCGCTGCCTATGCGGCGCCGTCGGCATCAGCATCAGTACCGCGCAACTGACCGTCAGCGCCTGCCATTGCGCCACCTGCCGCAAATGGGGCGGTGGCCCGCTGATGGTGGTCGAGAGCGAGACGCCGCCACGCATCAGCGGCGAGCAGCAGGTGCGCGTGCACGCCTCTTCCGATTGGGCCGAGCGCGGCTTCTGTGGGCAATGCGGCAGCCATCTCTTCTACCGCCTCAAGGCCGGCGGCTTCCATGCCATACCGGTCGGTCTGCTCGATGGCGATGAGGCCTGGCGCTTCGAGCTGCAGGTGTTCATCGATGCCAAGCCCGCCTACTACTGCTTCGCCAACCAGACCCGCAACCTCACCGGCGAGGAACTGTTCGCGCAGCACGGCCAGGCGTAGGGGCTGTCGCTACGGCAGTGCCCGCCGCGCTGCCAGGGAACCTGTAGCCGCTCCTAGTCGCCGTCCAGCGACGGCCCGATCATCGCCGCGACCTGCTCGTACACCCCCGGGCAGGCCACCAGATAGGGATTGCCGCCCAGCAGCCCGTCGCCGCGCAGGAAGTCGTTGCAGCGCCCACCGGCCTCCCTGACCAGCACCATGCCGGCCAGGCAATCCCAGCTCTTGAGGTGGGTTTCGTAGTAACCGATCAGGCGTCCGGCGGCGACGTAGGCGGTCATCAAGGCGCCCGAGCCATTGCGCAGAAACATGCCGCCCTCGTCCAGCAAACGGCTGATGAAAGGCAGAAAATGCTCCTTGCCCGGCCGGTGCGTGGTGCCGACGCCGAGCAGGCCCTCGCGCACGTGGCGCGCGCCATGCACCCGCAGCGGCGTCTGGTTGACGAACGCCCCACGCCCGGCGCAGCCATGGAACAGCTCATCGTGGTTGGGATCGGCAATGGCGCCGAGCAGCGGCTGGCCGTCGACCATCAGGCCGATGGACACGCACCAGTTGTGCAGGCCGTTGACGAAGCAGGCGGTGCCGTCGATCGGGTCGATCACCCAGATGCAACGGGCATGCAGATCGGCACTGCCGCCCTCCTCGCCGACGAATCCGTCCTCGGGAAACTGCCGGGCCAGTTCGGCCCTGATGAACAGCTCCAGCTCCTTGTCGGCGATGCTCACCACGTCCTGCCGGTCGTCGCCCTTGTGCGACACGCTCAGGCTGTCGCGCTGGCGGTAGTAGGCCATGCCGCGCTCGGCGGCCTCGCGCGCCACGCGCCGGGCGCAGGCGTAGCGGGCGTCGATGGCGGCAGGGGCGATGCTGGCGGGGGTATCCATGGGCGGGGCTTCCTCTCGGGCTGGCGCGGCGTGGGGGCCAAGGATGACAGGCGGGCGACTTGCGATAAAGCCTCGCCAGCCCCTACCCTGCACACCTCGCGCTGACCCCGGTATCCCTTGCATGACCCTGGCCGACCTGCTGTTGTTCGCCATCCCCGCGATTTTTCTCACCGGTCTGTCCAAGGGCGGCTTCGGCGGTGCCCTGGGCGGTATCGCCGTGCCGCTGCTGGCCCTGGCCACCTCGCCCAAGCAGGCGGTGGCGGTGATGCTGCCGATCCTGTGCCTGGCCGATGTGGTCGGGCTCAAGGCCTATTTCGGCAAGTGGGACACGGCCAATCTCAGGGTCATGCTGCCCGGCGCGCTGATCGGCATTGGCATCGGCGCGCTGACCTTCGAATTGCTCAACGAGAACCTGATCGGCCTGCTGATCGGCATCATCGCCATTTCCTTCGTGCTGATGGGCCTGCTCAAGAGCGACCCGGCGCCACGCCCGCTGCAACCCGGACGCGGCCTGCTGCTATCGTCCATGGCCGGCTTCACCAGCTTCGTCGCCCACGCCGGCGGACCGCCGGTGATGATGCACCTGCTGCCCCAGCAACTGGACAAGCTGCGCTACGTGGCGACCATCAATATGTTCTTCCTGCTGACCAACGCCCTCAAGCTGATTCCCTACACCCTGCTCGGCCAGTTCACCCGGGACAACCTGCTGCTCAGCCTGATGCTCGCGCCCATCGTCCCCATCGGCGTGTGGACGGGGCTGTGGCTGCAGTCACGCATCAACCACACCTGGTTCTACCGCATCGCCCGCCTGGGCATGCTGGTCGCCGGGGTGCAGTTGATCTGGAAGAATATCTGATCGCGCCTCACCGCTCGGACATCGCGCCGCTACAGGGCGGCCATGATGCGGTACTCGTCCTGGGCCTGCTGGTCGGTCATGCCGCTGATGAAATCCTGCAACAGCCGGCAGCGGTGATAGAACTCCCAGGCGGCACGATCCGTTTCCGCGCATTCGAGCAGCGCCTGCCGATAGGCCTTGAGCAGTTGTCCCGGCAGGCGCCGCACCAGCATCTGCAGGTGCGGCTGGCGGCGGCAGGTGCCCTCGGTCAGTTCCAGGAAGCTCTGTGCGTCGACCCTGAGCAGCGCCCCGTAGCAATCCAGCAGGCCCTGCAGGATGCGATACCCCTGCAACTGCAGGGTCTCCACCTCGCGGTGGCAGAACACCCGGGCCATGGCCACGTCCTTGAAGGTCTGCACGATGGCATGGGGCAGGCTGTCGTCCTCGATCAGGGCGCGATCCAAAGTGCCGTGGTAGACCGCCTCGATGTTGTCGATGAACTGGCGGGCGGCGTGCTGCACCAGGGGATGGATCATGTTGACCCGCAGCCTGACGAAGAACTCGCCGGCCTTGTTGATCGGCTCCTTGCGGTAACTCTCCCTGGCCTGCTCCACCAACTGCCGGAACGAATGCCCGGCACCGGGAATCGGCACGTCCGGCGACTGCATCGCGGCGAAGGTGTCGATCAGCAGCGGCACCAGCTCGCTGACGCCGAGGATGCCCTTCTCCACCGAGTCCTCGATATCGGCCAGGCAATAGGAAATGTCGTCGGCCGCTTCCATGATGTAGGCCACCGGGTGGCGCGTGCCGGGCTGCTGGCCGAGCACCTGGTGCAGGCGCTCGACGAAGCCCTCCTCCGCCAGGTAGAAACCCGGCTTCTTGTTCAGGTAGGCCTTGGCCGTGCCCTTCGCCGGCTTGGGCTGGTAGGCCGGACGCAGGTACTTGAGCAGGCCGGCGGTCTGGGTGTAGGTCAGGCGCAGGCGCTGCAGATTGACCACCACCCTTACCGCCTGGGCATTGCCTTCGAAATTGCGCAGATCGGCGCGCAGGCGCGCCTGCAGCGGGCCGTCGACCGATTCTTCTTCGAGGGCCCGGTCGAACAGGACATCCAGCGAACGCTCGAACCATTCGCCCAGGGCGAACTCGCCGAAATGGCCGAAGGGCGGGTTGCCGATGTCGTGCATCAGGCAGGTCATTTCCACCAGGCTTTCCAGGGCCCCCTGCAGGCCGTCGAGGCCATAGTCCGCGGCACGCTCGCCCAGCTGCGCGTACAGCGTGCGCACGATGAAACGCCCGGTCTGCTGCACCTCCATGGAGTGGGTCAGGCGGCTGCGCACCGCCGCGTTGCGTTCCAGCGGAAAGACCTGGGTACGCTGCTGCAGACGCCGCACGGCGGCGGAGTTGATGATCCGCCCACGGTCGCTTTCGAACGCGTAGAGCAGCTCGGCCAGATCGGCACCGGCGGACTCGCTGCCGGGGCGCTGGGCGGAAATCCTGTTTTTGAAATTGACCGCTGGGGGCATCGTTGCTGGTCTCTGGCTGACCCAAGAACGGCGAGCCTAACGCGCAGCGCCGGGCTTACCAAGCGTTGCCGTGCTGACAGACTGGCCCTGTGGCAGTCCCATGGGAACACACGCGATGAGCCGTGCCGAGTTTGCCGAGCGAGCCCAGGCCGAGGCCCAAAGCCCTGGGCCAGCGCTGGCTGGCCTGGGTCGCCAGCGAGCTGTACCAGCTGGCCCCGGCCGAATACGCGGCCATGGTGCGCCGCGAACTGCAGCGCCCCAGTTATTGCTGCGGCGTTTCGTGCAGGCGCACGTTGAGTTCGTCGACCACGGGCGCCCATTCCGCGTCCTCGAGCAACTCCTCCTTGAGGAAGGCGGCCTGGGACTCGTTCCAGAACGGCGCCTCCGACACCTTGACGTCGTCGGCCAGCGGGTAGTGGCGGGCGATGAAGGCGTCGATGCTGGCCGGATCGGCCGGCAACCCGAGCTGTTCGAACAGTGTGCCGAGATCTTTGTTGGGAAGTTCCATGCTGTGCTCCATAGGCTCGAGGGTGGATGTCACGGTGTCCTTGCGGTGTCCTTGAGTAGAGGGCCGTTGCCCGACGACAGTTCAACCTGTCCGGACGCCCTTCCCCAGGCATCGGCTAAGGTAGAGAGCAGCAGGCAATGACCATGAGAGAGCCGGGTGATGGACGGCGAGCGCATGAACCCGGCGCTCCGGCACGGGTCGATACATGAGATTCGAGAGAGGGACACCTAATGAACGACTGCCGACAAGGCATTGCCTGGCTGGCGCTGAGCCTGCTGCTCAGCGGCTGCGCCTCGACCGCCTGCGATGAACCGCTGAGCGGCGAAGCCTGCCGGGACAAGCAACTGCTGCACCAGAACGACATGCTGCAGGCGAAGATGCTGGTGGTGTCGGGCGACATGGAGGGTCACGAACTGGCCAACGCCCTGCTGCGCCGCGCCGAGAGCGAGGACAGCCTTGGCGAGGTGGCCTTCTACCAGGCCATCCTGAAAATCCGCGAGGGCCCGCAGGCCGACGAAGTGCTGAGCAAGCTGGAGGATGCCGCCGCCCAGAAACAGCCCTATGCGGTCGCCCTGCTCTACAAGATCTACGCCGAACCCTACCTGATCGACGAAGCCGACCCGATCAGGGCCGAAGAATACCGCGCCGCCTATGCCGAGCTGGACGTCGCCAAGAGCGGCTACCCCTCGTTCGAAAAGGCCCTGGAACTGGTCAACCAACTGGTGCAAGCGCCCTGATTGCCTGCGCGCCTGGCGCTTTTCGCATTTGCAGGGTGCCAGCGCGCGAGGGACGGACTAAAATCCGCAGCCGGATTCGTCGAGCGGCACCCTGGCCGGCCAGGGTGCCCTCCCTCATCACACACAGATCAAGAGAGCAGACATGGGCGCCCAGTGGAAAGCCAAACCTAAAGAAGCCGCCGCCAACGCCAGGGGCAAGATTTTCGGCCGCCTGGTCAAGGAAATCATGATCGCCGCGCGCAACGGCGCCGACCCGGACATGAACCCCAAGCTGCGCCTGGCCGTCCACCAGGCCAAGAAAGCCTCCATGCCCAAGGACACCCTCGAGCGGGCGATCAAGAAAGGCGCGGGCCTGAGCGGCGAGACGGTCAACTTCGAGCGCGCCACCTATGAAGGCTTCGCGCCGCACCAGGTGCCGGTGATCGTCGAATGCCTGACCGACAACATCAACCGCACGGTCGCGGAAATCCGCGTGCTGTTCCGCAAGGGCCAGCTCGGCGCCAGCGGTTCGGTGACCTGGGATTTCGATCACGTCGGCCTGATCGAGGCTTCCAGCGACAGCGGCGCCGATCCGGAACTGGCCGCCATCGAAGCCGGCGCCCAGGATTTCGACGAAGCCGATGAAGGCAACAGCCTGTTCATCACCGAACCCACCGACCTGGATCTGGTCAGCCGCGCGCTGCCGGAACAGGGCTTCACCGTCAACTCGGCGTCCCTGGGCTACCGCCCGAAAAACCCGGTCACCAGCCTGACGGCCGAGCAGCGTGAAGAAGTCGAAGCCTTCCTCGAAGCCATCGACAGCCACGACGACGTACAGAACGTCTACGTCGGCCTCGCCGGCTAAGCCGCTGCGAGGTGGAAGGGAAAAGCGCCTTCCACCCTGCGGACTTGCGGTAATGCATCACGGTATTGCCGCAGCAACCCTGTATACTGCGCGGCTGCCTTGTCTGCCGCGCAGCGCGGACCGGGCCGTAGACGCACAGGAGTTTCACATTGCACAAGTCATTCATGCTCGCCGCCTGCCTGCTGCTGGGCGCATGCGCCAATACCTCGCCCTCCTCTCTCGAACCCTCCGTCCGGGCCGAACCTGACCCGATCGGTCGCAGCAACCTGGAAGCCATCCATGACGTCCAGGCCATTCCGTTGCCGCTCAAGCCGGGCGTCGCCCTGCCCAAGGCCCGGTTCGGCGCTCATCGGCCGGCCATGGACTTCGGCAGCTCGCTGTCCAACTACCGCGTCTACTCCCTGGCGCTGAAGAAGGGCGAACGCTACCGCCTCAATGTCAACTCGCTGTGCGACGACACCTGCATGGGCATCGACACGTTCGCCCTGAAACCGCGGGCGCTGCTGCTCGACACCTACGGCACGGTGATTCCCGACAAGCCACTGCGCGCCTCCAGCGTGGTTGGCATGCTGAGCATGGGCTGGGATGGCGAGGCGCCGGAAGACGGCACCTACTACCTGCTGGTAGCGGCGGACAACGAGGACGTTGGCCATACCATCGTCATCGACGACGTGTGGATCAACAACTCGCCGCTGATGGCGGTGAAAGTCGATAGGCGCGACGGCGTTTCCACCCCGTCCGTGCTGCGCTGACCCATGCCGGCTGCCATCCTGCGCATCGCCGCCGCCTGCCTGTTCGACGAACAGGAGCGCCTGTTGCTGGTGCGCAAGCGCGGCACGCGCATGTTCATGCTTCCCGGCGGCAAGGCCGAAAGCGGGGAAACGCCGTTGCAGACCCTGAGCCGCGAGCTCGCCGAAGAACTGTCGCTGCGCCTGCCGGCGACAGCCTTCGAAGCCCTGGGCCGGTTCAGCGCGGCGGCGGCCAACGAAGCCGACACCCTGGTCGAAGCCGAGTTGTTCCGTGCCCGCTTGCCACACCCCGTCAGCCCCGCCGCCGAACTGGAAGAGCTGCGCTGGCTCGCCCCGGGCGAGGCCTGGAGCACGGACCTGGCGCCGCTGCTGCGCCTGCACGTACTGCCCCTGGTATGGCCCGCGCGCGCCGATAGCCACTATCGAGGCGAATGATTTCTGCACGGCCCGCCCAGTGAATAGCCTGTGCGACATACCTCCAGGCCATCTCACAGGTGCTCCCCATGCAACGCTCACTGCTCGCCCTGCTCACCGTCTTCACCCTGTTCCTCAGCGGCTGCGCCAGCCAGGCCTCGTTGGCCGAACGCCCCTACAGCGATGCCGAGATCAAGCAGTTTGCCCTGGAAATGCTCAGCCGCAGCGGGCTCTCCTACGAGGACTACGAACGAATCCGCAGCGCCCTGCTCAAGCCCGAGTACCGGGTATCCAACTCGATTCGCGACATCGACGGCCGGCCGCAGCTGGATTCCGAAGGCTGAGTGAATCGGCCTGATCGAAAGACTCAATCGGCCAATAGGACGCGGCACCGTTATGCTGGCGCCATTGTTGATCACAGCCGATGAGAGACCCGCCATGAGCGAGCAGACAGACCGCAGTACCCGCGCCCTGGACGACGACACCCTGGCCTTCGCCGAGAAGGTCTTCGACCTGGCCCGCCAAGGCGATGCCGCCTCCCTGGACGCCCTGCTGCAACAGGGGCTGCCGGCCGACCTGCAGAACCACAAGGGCGACAGCCTGCTGATGCTGGCCAGCTACCATGGCCACCTGGACACCGTGCGCGTGCTGCTGCAGCACCAGGCCGATCCCCAGTTGCGCAACAACAATGGCCAATCGCCCCTGGCCGGCGCTGCGTTCAAGGGCGATCTGGACATGCTGCAACTGCTGCTCGATGGCGGCGCCGACGTGGAAAGCGCCACGGCTGACGGCAAGACCGCGCTGATGATGGCGGCGATGTTCGACAAGGTCGAAGTGATCGACCTGCTGCTGCGCCATGGCGCCAACCCGTCCAGCCAGGATGCCAGTGGTCTCACGCCGCTGAGCGCCGCCGAACGCATGGGCGCCCAGCGCGCCAGCAACCGCCTGCAGCAAGCCGTGCAGTGATGATCATTCGCTGCGGATCGATCCATTGATCCGCAGCAAGGCACACCCGCGCAGACGCCTTAGCCTGTGACGCTCATTCCTGTCACCTGCGAGGTTCAACCATGGCCATCACATCCGCCGGCATCTGCGCAGCCGCCGACCAACTGCAGGGTTTCGTCGGTTTCAACCACAAGACCGGCAAGCATATCGTACGTTTCAGCGAAGACTCCTTCGGCCTCGACGTCGCCGATGACAGCATCACACCCACCTGCGAATTCGTCTGGAACAGCGTCGGACAAGCCGCACAGCCAGCCCTGATGACCCTCAAGCGCGAGCGCCTGCAACTGTTGCTCGACCTGCGCATCGACGAGCGCCTGAACATCACCGAGCCCTTGCGCGTCTACGTGCGCCGCGACGATATCCCCGAGATCACCGCCGAGCGCCGTCTGCGCCAGAATGCGGCCGCCAGCTGAAGCTCATGCGGCAGCCAAAGCTTATGCCACGCCCTTGCGTCAATGGGCGTAGACTGGCGCTTACCGGTCTTGCAGACCTACAGTTCGAAATGACCTGAACCGCTTGCAATCATCGCATCGTCCCGCTGCATATCAGACAGAGGTAGATCATGAGCAAAGGTATGGATTCGAAGAAGTCGGCGAAAAAGAAACCGCTGAAAACCGCCCAGGAGAAACGCCTGGCGAAAAAGGGCAAGCACACCGAGAAAACCCTGCTCGGCAGCCATGCCGCCACCTGACCACTAGCGCGGTGGGCTCCGCCCGCCGCCTGCCATGCCGATGCCAGACTACCGCCTCCTGCCCCCTCGACTCACGCCCCTGGCCGACAAGTTCTACCGCAGCCATCGCTCCTCCATGCGCACCCGCCCCGAGCATCGGGTATGGGTGGCCCAGCACGCTGAAATCGTCGCCGCCCTGTGCCTGCAGAACATGGCCCACGGCCAATGGCTGACCAGCCTGCTGGTCGCGCCCGCGCATCGCTGCCAGGGTCTGGCCAGCAGCCTGGTCGAGCGAGCACTGAATGATGCCGAAGGCCCCACCTGGCTGTTCTGTCACCCGGATCTGCAGCCTTTCTATCAGCGCCTGGATTTCCGCCTCGCCGAGCAGTTGCCCGCCCCACTGGCCGAGCGCCTGACGCGCTACCAGCGCAACAAGCCGCTGGATGCCATGCTGCGCTGAACCGCCCTGTTTCCGCCGGCTTGGCACATATGCGGGCACCTTGCGCCATTTCTACGCTTGCCATAAGCCGGCAAAGCTCCAATGCTGCCTTGGGGTTGAACACCTGGTTACAGGCACGTTCACAACTGTTGATACAACGACAATAACGACAGACAGCCATGACAAAGCACCTGCACCGGCTGCTTGCGCGCCTGCGCAAGAATTTCCAGCTATCGATCATCACACTCATGGGCCTGTTCGGCGTCCTGGGCATCTCGCCCTATGCCGTTTACCGCGCCATGCAGGGCAACTACCTGGTGAGCATCGCCGATACGCTGATCGTGCTCTCGACCATCGCCGCCGTGCTCTACGCCTGGCGCACCGACGATACGGTCAAGCCCGGCCTCTATCTGGCGGGGGTCTTCTCCGTCGGCGCCACCCTGATCACCCTCAGCCTGGGCGTCAATGGGCTGTTCTGGATCTACCCGCTGATCCTGTTCAACTTCTTCATGGTTTCCCCTGGCCGGGCCCTGCTCGCCACCATACTGGTGGTCGCCGCCCTGGCCAGCTACGCCACGCTACTGCCCGGCACGGTGTTCGAAAGCCGTTACCAGATGCTCTCGTTCCTGGTCACCGCACTGCTGGCCAGCGTGCTGTCGTTCATCTTCGCCTACCGCACCCAGCATCAACGCGAGCAACTGCAGGCCTGGGCCACGCGCGATCCGTTGACCGGTGCCCGCAATCGCCGGGTGATGAACGAGGAACTGAAGATCGCCGTCGCCAGCCAGCGCCGTCATCGCGCCAGCAGCGCGGTGCTGCTGATGGACCTGGATCACTTCAAGCAGATCAATGACCGCTTTGGCCATCAGGCCGGCGACCAGGTGCTGGTGAACTTCGTCGAACTGCTCGGCCAGCACTCTCGGGAGGAGGATCGCCTGTTTCGCTTCGGTGGCGAGGAGTTCCTGCTGCTGTTGCCCAATACCGACATGAACGGCCTGCGAAGCGCCGCCCGGCACCTGCAGACACAGATCGCCGAGCGACTGACAAGCCCGGGCGGCGCGGTCACGGTGTCGATGGGGGGCGCGGTCCTGCTTTCGGGCGAGCAATGGGAAAGCTGGCTGCAGCGTGCGGACAGGCAGCTCTACCAGGCCAAGAGCGCCGGGCGCAATCGCACGCTGATCGATGAAACCCAGCACATCCCGGCGCTGGTCTGAAGCCCGCCGTGACCGAACCGGCAAACAGCGCCAGAACCCCGGGCACAGATACCCTGCCAGGCACACGCGCCCCGCTCGATCGCCGGACAAAAGAAAAGGGCAGCCCTGCGGCTGCCCTTCCCCATACCGGCAGTGGATCAGTGGGCCGAAGCGCCGCTGGCTCCCAGGCCGGTCTGCGAGCGCACGAACTGTGGCAGGAACAGAGCCCGCTCACCCTCCGCCGCAGTGGACTTGTCGGTGATCGAGAAGAACCAGATGCCGACGAAAGCCACGATCATGGAGAACAGCGCCGGATACTCGTACGGGAAGATCGCCTGTTCGTGGCCGAGTACCGAAACCCACACGGTCGGGCCAAGGATCATCAGCGCCACCGCGGTGATCAGGCCGAGCCAGCCGCCGACCATCGCGCCGCGGGTGGTGAGGTTCTTCCAGTACATGCTGAGGAACAGCACGGGGAAGTTACAGCTCGCCGCGATGGAGAACGCCAAGCCCACCATGAAGGCGATGTTCTGCTTCTCGAAGGCGATACCCAGGCCGATGGCCAGCACCCCCAGGCACACGGTGGTGATCTTCGATACGCGCAGTTCGTCCCGCTCGTTGACCTTGCCCTTCTTGAACACGCTGGCATACAGGTCGTGGGACACCGCCGAGGCACCGGCCAGGGTCAGACCGGCCACCACCGCGAGGATGGTGGCGAAGGCCACGGCCGAGATGAAGCCCAGGAACAGGCTGCCGCCCACGGCGTTGGCCAGGTGCACCGCCGCCATGTTGTTGCCGCCCAGCAGCGCGCCGGTGGCGTCCTTGAAGGCCGGGTTGGTGCTGACCAGCAGGATCGCGCCGAAACCGATGATGAAGGTCAGGATGTAGAAGTAACCGATGAAACCGGTGGCATAGAACACCGACTTGCGGGCTTCCTTGGCGTCGCTGACGGTGAAGAAGCGCATCAGGATATGCGGCAGACCGGCGGTACCGAACATCAGCGCCAGGCCGAGGGAAATCGCCGAGATCGGGTCCTTCACCAGGCCGCCGGGGCTCATGATCGCCTCACCGTTGGCGTGCACCTTGATGGCTTCGGCGAACAGCGTGCTGAAGTTGAAGTCGACGTGCTTCATGACCATCAGCGCCATGAACGAAGCACCGGACAGCAGCAGCACCGCCTTGATGATCTGTACCCAGGTGGTGGCGAGCATGCCGCCGAACAGCACGTACATCACCATCAGGATACCGACCAGGATCACCGCGACATGGTAGTTGAGGCCGAACAGCAGTTCGATCAGCTTGCCCGCGCCGACCATCTGCGCGATCAGGTAGAAGGCCACCACCACCAGCGAGCCACTGGCGGACAAGGTACGGATTTCCTTCTGCTTGAGACGATAGGAGGCCACGTCGGCGAAGGTGTACTTGCCCAGGTTGCGCAGGCGCTCGGCGATCAGGAAGAGGATCACCGGCCAGCCGACCAGGAAGCCGATCGAGTAGATCAGGCCGTCGTAGCCGGAGGTGAACACCAGCGCGGAAATCCCCAGGAAGGAGGCCGCCGACATGTAGTCGCCGGCAATCGCCAGGCCGTTCTGGAAACCGGAGATGCTGCCACCGGCCGTGTAGAAGTCGGACGTGGAGGTATTGCGCTTGGAGGCCCAGTAGGTGATGTACAGGGTCGCGCCGACGAAGGCGAGGAACATCACGATGGCCGGGGTGTTGACGGCCTGGCGCTGCACGTCGCCGGTCAGAGCGTCGGCGGCCAGCAGGGCCGGCGACAGGGCCAGCAGGCCCAGGGTGCTGAGTAGGCGCGCGATCATTTTTCCACCTCATCCAGGATCACCTGGTTCAGGTCGTCGAATTCGCCGTTGGCGCGTCGCACGTAGATGCCGGTCAGGACGAAGGCCGACAGGATGAGGCCGACGCCCA
The DNA here is from genome assembly GCF_004327355.1 of Phytopseudomonas dryadis. Classification (GTDB taxonomy): domain Bacteria; phylum Pseudomonadota; class Gammaproteobacteria; order Pseudomonadales; family Pseudomonadaceae; genus Aquipseudomonas; species Aquipseudomonas dryadis. Next base: position 145,351 of record NZ_QJUM01000013.1, on the reverse strand, counting down.
CGGGGATGCCCCAGGTGATCGGCGAGTCCGGGCTGATGCGCGTACCCAGCCAGCCGGGCACGAAGGCGATCAGCAGGATAAAGGCCACATACAGGCCAAGCATGATGGCGGACAGTATCCAGGCAAATCGCTCGCGCTTGGATACCAGTTCCTTGAAGTGCGGACTCTGCTCGATCCGCCGGTAGATGCTGTCGTTCATTTTATTGTTATCCTCCACAGCAGGATGCTGGTGAGGAACACTCTAGATCGGCATTACGCTGACGACAGACGACCTTAGTCGAAGCCGGTGGCTTTCTAGACCAAAGTCTAACGGGGCTGAAAGCTCAGGGAACTCAGCGCCGCTGATAGCGCTGCTGGGTGCTCTGCCCCGGGTAACGCTGTACCTCATGGCCACCGGGATACTCGGTGGTCTGGCGGATACCGCCGCGGGTTTCGAAGCGCTGGCTCTCCTGGCTCTCGTAGTGGCTCGAGCCGCTATCGCGCGGCACAGCCTGCCCGCCGTAAATATCGTACTGCCGATAGCGCTCGGAGCTGTCGATGCTGCCACTGGCGCCAGGGCTGACATAGGCTTTGGGAATGACGCGGAGGGTCTGCGGCGTCTGATCGTCGGCCCAGGTACTGGTAGCCAGCACCAGGGCAAAGACTGCAATACAGCGGGACATTGTCTGCATGCCACTCTCCGGTTGGCGACTGTGGGCATTAGGCAACAGCAACCGCGCCCTGTTCAGTGCCCGGCGTTCATCGCGCCGGGCGGACACACATCACAAGGAGCCCCAATGGGTATCAAGAAATCCTCGCTTGAACTGAAACGCCACCTCAAGAGCACCGCTGCCAACCTGGAAAAGACCGCCGGTGAAATCAGCCGGCTCGCCGAACAGATCGAAGGGGTCGATGTGGTGGCCGTGCTGCATCTCATGAACCGCCTCTACAAGGACGCCGATCAGCTCAAGGCCTATGCCGACGAAGTCAAGGCCGGGCGCATCGTCCGCGGTCGCGACATCGGCTGATCCTGGTGGCACTACCGCCATCCCGCAAGATCCGTGGCGCGACCGCCATTCGCTGCGAGGTCGCAGCGCCTACGGGGCCTGGGCAAACCGCCGTTTTGCGGGCCAAATACTTAACCGACTGACATCAGCCATGCTGCCTCGCCGGAACGGCCGTTTCCATGATGCAGTCGCCAGCGGGAGAAACCGAGGCCGATTGTCTCGCTGTTGCCTCATTCCCCAGCAGGCAATACTGTATATAAAACCAGTAAAAAACCGCCATCATGACCAACGACAAGCAAAGCCCCTCACCCAGCGCTTATCAACTAATGGGCTTACGCCTGCAGAAAATCATCAACGCCACGGCCGCGCAAAGATCCAGGCATGCCGTGCTGCAGCGCCACCCGGACGAATCCGCGGAGGTCTGGTCACGGATACTGGAAGAAATCGGCGAAACCGATAATGTCACGGTCGCCTACCGGGACGCCGATACCGTCGACCTGTTCTGGACGCTGCCCCCGGAAGACTGATCGGGCAGCAGCGTTCGGCAGGGAAAGAACCTTCCGGCCAAGGCCAACAGGGTTCAGAGTACAGCGGAAACGCAAAAGCCCGCCATTCAAGCGGGCTTTCTACGCGAGGTATGGTGCCGTTGAGAGGAATCGAACCCCCGACCCCATCATTACGAATGACGTGCTCTACCATCTGAGCTACAACGGCGCCTGGGCATTATTCATGGCCGCCCCGCTACGCTCAAGCGGATTTTATTCGGCTGACGCCCTATCGATCACCTGGCGACCAGCTCGATACGGTCATCATGGATCACGATCAGGCCCTGCTTGTACAGACCGCCGATGGCCTTCTTGAAGTTGCCCTTGCTGACGCGGAACATGGCACTGATGCGCTCCGGATCACTCTTGTCGCTGAGCGGCAGCACGCCGTCGTTGTCGCGCAGCTTGCCGAGGATCTGTTCGCTCAGGCTGCTCGACGCCTGCTGCCCGGCCGGCTGCAGGCTGAGGCTGATCTTGCCGTCGGCGCGCATGTCCTTGATGAAGCCCTTGTGCTGCATGCCGCTGCGCATGAACCCGAACACTTCGTTCTTGTGGATCAGGCCCCAGTGCTTGCCGTTGATGATCGCCTTGAAGCCCATGTCGGTGGCCTCGGCGACCAGCAGGTCGACTTCCTGCCCGGCCTGGTAGCTGGCGGGTACGTTGTCGAGGTAGCGATCCAGGCGAGCCGTGGCGGTGATGCGCTTGCTGCGTTTGTCGACGAACACGTGCACCACGCAGTAATCGCCGATCTGCAGCGGGCGCTTCTCTTCGGAATGGGGCAGCAGCAGATCCTTGGGCAGGCCCCAGTCGAGAAACAGGCCGACGCGATTGATGTCCACGACTTTCAGGCTGGCGAATTCGCCGACCTGCACCTTCGGCTTCTCGGTGGTGGCGATCAGCTTGTCGTCGCTGTCCAGGTAGATGAACACGTTGAGCCAGTCATCCACCTCGCTCGGGGTGTCCCTGGGAATGTAGCGCTTGGGCAGGAGGATCTCGCCATCCGCGCCGCCATCCAGGTACAGACCGAAATCGGTGTGCTTGACCACCTGCAGAGAATTCATTCGTCCGATTACAGCCATGATGCCCGCCCTCTTTTTCAGGCCGGCAGTCTACCTGAGTTGCGTGGCGGATTCTCGGCCACCGGGCCCGGCGCGGGCGGAACTGGTTATTTATCGAGCAATTTCCCAGCCGTTCGGGTACAATGGGCGGCCACATTAATTCTCGAGTAGGTTAAATGGCCGTCATGCGCGTTAAAGCATCCAACAGCAAAGCCAAGCCAGCACCGGCTGTCGAAACCAGCGCGTCGATCGACGCTCAGGTGGCAGCGTTCCTCAAGTCTGGCGGTGAAATCCAGCAGATCGCCAAGGGTGTCAGCGGCCAGACCTACGGCGCCAGCAAGCAGATCACCATCGGCAAGAAGTAATCCCCCCGACCTGTTGCGCTTTGCCCGACTTACCGACAAAGCGCCAGGTTGCAGTTTCCTCCCCCGCCTGCCCCGTTTCTCTCGCCTCGATAGTTTGCCCCATTCGCTGCTTAGCGCTGGCGATGAGCACAGTCATGTTTCAGAATGATGACGGCGCCGCTCTACCGTGGCGGATCCGGCTTTGCCGTTCGATCGATGGCAATTGCCCGAGGAGTAAGCGTGCGTTCTCTCAGCCACTGGCTGCAACGTTCGGACAGTGCCCTGCTGGCGCTGGCCAGCGTATTGATCCTGATTCCGCTGATCAGCCGCTATGCCATGGGCTGGTCGCATCCCTTCGGTTACCTGTCCGACCTGGCCATGGGCGGCCTGCTGCTGGCCCTGCTGCACCGTCGCAGCCTGGTGCTGGGCATCCCCCTGTTGCTGCTCTGGGTGGTGTTCAACGTCGGCACGGCCGAGCTGGTCACCGCGGTCGGCCGCATGCCCGAGCCCAGCGACCTGCAGTACCTCACCGACGCACAGTTCCTCAGCCACTCGACCCAGGGCAGCGGCCTCAGCCATCCATTGGCGGCCCTGGCCCTGGTCGCGGCATCGGTGATCTTTCTGGCGCTGCGCCTCTACCAGCGCGGGCAGACGCGGCGCGGCCTGGCAGCCGCCTGGTTGCTGTTGCCGGCGGGGCTGTTCGCCAGCCACGCGTTCTACCAGTACCGCAGCCCCAGCGAGGCGGATCAGTGGCTGCAGTTCAATCTGCCGCACAAGTGGCTGGCGGAAAGCCTCAGTGCCGGCCAGTTGGGCATCGAAGACTGGCTGGCCAGCGGCCAAGCCAATAGCCCGCCCGATATCAGCGGGCTCAACCGCCTGGACCTGGACGGCAGCCCCTTGCTCGGCGAGCCGGGCAAGGCCCGCAATGTGCTGATCATCACCCTCGAAGGCATTCCCGGGGCCTACATCGAGGCCAGCCGTCAGGCCATCGGCAGCAGCTATCGGGCCGACCCGATGCCGCGTCTCAGCCAGTGGGCGACACGCGGCATGCTCACCAGCGATTACGTGCTGCACGGCCATCAGACCATTCGCGGCCTGTACGCCATGCTCTGCGGCGACTACGACAAGCTCGATTCGGGTACGCCGAAAGGCCTCGAATTGCTGGCCAATGCCCAGCGCAGCGAACAATGCCTGCCCGCCCGGTTGCGCGAGCACGGTTTTGCCACGCACTTTCTGCAAGGCGCCGGGCTGCGTTTCATGGCCAAGGATCGGATCATGCCGCGCATGGGCTTCGACAAGACCCAGGGCCGCGACTGGTTCCGCAACGCGCCCTATCTGGACTTCGCCTGGGGCATGGACGACAAGGCCTATTTCGAAGGCGCGCTGGGCTATGTGGAGGGTCTGCGCAAGCAGCGGCATCCGTGGATGCTCACCCTGCTGACCGTGGGCACCCACCAGCCCTACTCCGCACCGCCGGCCTACCTGGCGCGCGAGCCGAACGCCAAGCAGGCGGCCATCGCCTACCTGGACGATGCCGTTGCCGACTTCCTCGATGCCCTGGAGCGTCGCGGCGTGCTCGACGACACCCTGGTGCTGGTGACCTCGGACGAATCCCACGGCGTGGACAATGTGCGCCTGGCCTCGGCCTGGGGCTTCAATCTGCTGCTCGCGCCGGAGCAGGCGCAACTGCCGGCCCTGAAAGGCGGCGTCTACGGGCATGTCGACCTGACCGCCTCGGTGCTCGACTACTTCGCCCTGCCCATGCCAGCCGATATTGCCGGGCGCTCGCTGCTGCGCGACTACCACCACGGTCGGGAAATCATCTCCTATACCAATGGCCTGCTGCGCGAGCACGACGGCAAGGGCGTGCTCACCGAGTGCAATTTCCAGCAGGTCTGCCGGCGTTATGCCAGCCCCGGTTTCATCGCCGACACGGCCGAGTACCTGGGCCGCGTCAGCGGCAGGCAGGCGCGCCTGGTCAGCCAGCGCGCCGCCCTGCTCGACGAATCGCTCAACCAGGGCCAGGCCGCCCAGCGCCTGCAGTTCGCCAGCAACGAACGGATCAGGCTACGCACCACACCGGGCGACGACTGGGCCGACAACCTGATCGGCGCCCAGTACCTGGAACTGCCCGAAGGCACGCAGACCAGCGTGACCCTCAAGGTTCGCGCCGTGAGCATGGACGACAAAGGCGCCACGTTGCGCCTGAAGACCAAGGAATTCGACCGCGACGTGCTGATCGGCGTCCCGGAACTGCCCCGCCTGAGCAAGGGGCAACCGCTCGAAGTGCGCTTCGCCTTCGACAACCTCGATACCCGCAAGGCGTTCTCCTTCCACCTGCTGGGCGAAGGTCGCGGCGCCATCGAGATCACCGACTTCAGCGTTGAAACCCGGGCCCTGGAGAGCGAACTGCTGGCGGCCCAGGCGGATGAGGCGGTCGACGAACTGGCGCAGTGAGCGACGCCGCCACTTCGCACCTCAATACAAGGCGTAGCGGCGCTCGATCTCGGTGTATTCGCCACTCGCGCGGATGCTCGCCAGCCCCCGATCGAAGCGATCGCGCACCTGCGAGTCGCGCAGCCCGAGTTGATAGGCCGTGGCGGGGAATATCGGGTACTCGACGATCGGCTGGCCGGCGTCGACCTGGTCGTAGACTTCACGGTTGAAGTAGCGAAAGATGCGCCGGTCCGCCACCACGACTTCGACCCGGCCGCTGTAGAGCAGGCGGTTACGGGCGATCTGCTGAGCCTGCTCATGGTAACGCGGATTGGCCTCGGCCATGCGCCGGTATTCAGCGCCGAGCAGGAAGCGCGCGCGCTGGAAGGCGCTGACCGAGTACTGCCCGAGGTCGGCGATCGTGGCGATGGAAAGATTGCGCGAGGCCAGGGCCACGGCGACGTTGTGGTAGTGGATATAGGGCTGCGAGTAGAACGCCGCGACGCCGTCGAAGCGGTTGGTGGTGGTGATGCCGTCGAGCTCGCCCCGGCTCAGTGCCACATGCAGCCGCTCCATGGGCGCGTAATAAGGCCGTACGCTGAACCCCGCCGCTCGCGCCGCGGCAATCACGATGTCGTACTCGAGCCCCTTGTCTTCGGTTTCGAAGACATAGGGCGGCTTGTGTGTGCCGAAGCCTATCCTCAGCTCCTGTGCCACGCCGTCCAGCGCGATCAGCAACAGCCCGACTGCCCACCACTTCATGCGTCCACCCGTCGCTCACCAAATGCGCAACCGATTGCCGTGGCGGCAGTATGCCCATGCAACTGCGGCAGCGACTAGACTCAGACCAGCGTTGCCCTTGGCGCCAGGCTATCGAAGACTTCCGGTGTCAGTGCGGCCAGGCCATGCCGGTCGAGCACTTCACGCGGGTGCTCCTCCCCCGGGAAGCTGCTGTCGATCATGCTCAGCAGTTGCAGGCCACGGGGTGTCAGGATGAAGTTCTCGCCATTGCCGCCTTCCGCTTCGGGGCGTGGTTCGATGAAGCCGGCCGCCAGCAGCTTGGCTTCGTACTCGCCCGCCTCGGCCTTGAGGCTGTCCAGGTTGGCGACGGGCTTGCCGGCCTGCTGCAACGCCTGCGCCAGCTCTTCGGCGCACAGGCGCGGCGCGAACGGCTTGTCGGCAGAGTTCTGCACCTCGTGCAGCATACGTTCGATCAGATCCCAGTTATGGGTTTTCGCCTGAGTCGTCATGTGATCGTCTCCCACTGTTCTGGCGCCCGATGGACGTACCGGGCGCGGTGCCCGCAGGCACTCGATGCAGTTGTGACGCCAGGCCGGCGACTAAGGTTCGCCCTATCTGCGAACAGGAGCCATGAACCAAGGCCGAATGCCCCGGGTCTGAGCCGCATCGCCTTATGCACGAAGGAATGTCCATGCCTCACCTGACCCTGGGCGCGCTGTTGAGCGGCCTGTTTCTGGCAAGCAGCGGCCAGTTGGCCCTGGCGGCCGAGCCGCTGCGCCTGACCCACCTGTACCGTTGCGGCGACCTGCTGACGCTGCAGGAGCAGACCTTCTGCCTGGACGCGACGGGCCTCCAGAACGGCGCCCTGGAGGTGCTACTGGCCGGCAAGGCGCTCCCCGGGGCCGCCATCGAGCGCAACGGCCAGGGCCTGCGCATCCACCTCGACAGCACCAGGCAAAGCAGCGGCCCACTGTGGCTGAGCCAGGCCGGCGCGACCAGCAACCCGGTGTGGCTGTCCCTGGCCGGCAGCCATGTGCTGGCCGCCAAACCAGGGGAAGTGGCGCAGAACATGGACGGCCTGAACACCTATGTCGACCTGGTCAGCCTGATCATCGAAGAGGACGCCGAGGGCCTGGAAACGGCCCGGGCGCTGGCGAAAAAGTACGATGCCGAAGTGGTCGGCGCGATCCCGCCGCTCAATACCTATCAGTTGCGCCTGCCGGCGCGCGACCTGATCGAGCGCGACGCCCTGGTGCTGCGCCTGGGCAGCGAGCTCAGCGTGGACGCGGTGGTGATCGAAGAGTCCTCGGCCGAGGAGCGCGAGGTCGCGGCCCGCGACACCGCGCGGCAGGAGCCCGATGAGGACGAGTGGGTGGCCAACCGCTTCCTCGATGCGGTGAACTACTACCAGCGGCGCATTCCCTCCAAACGCTCGCCCATCGCCACCCGGCCGGTGCGCCTTGGCATCATCGAACGCAATGTGGATTTCGATGCGCCCGATTTCAGCGACTACCTCGGCGCCGCCGAGCGCCAGGACAATACCCCGCATACCCGCCTGTACGGTCGTGACGCGAATCGACCGGATGGCCACGGCTCGACGGTCGCCGGGATTCTCGCGGCGCGCTGGGACAAAGGCGGCAATACCGGCTTTCTGCGTGGCCTGGACGGCGCCGGGCCAGGCTTCGAGGTGATCGTTGAGCGCAACGCCGATGCCGGTATCACCGCCAACATCGCCGCCTCGGTCAACCTGGTGGAGGACGGTGTGCGGGTACTCAACTGGAGCTGGGGCATTCACCGCGTCGGCGCCAGGAACGTCGACGGTGACGCCGTCGACTCACTGGTACGCTCCGGGCTGGCCATGAGCGGCTACGAGGAGCTGCTCGAAGAGTTCTTCCTCTGGCTGCGCCGCGAGCACCCGGATGTGCTGGTGGTCAATTCCGCGGGCAACGGCGCCTCGTTCTCCGGCACCGACGAGTACCGCCTGCCCTCCTCCTTCGTCACCGATCAGTTGCTCGTGGTCGGCGGCCACCAGCGCAGCGAACGCCACGATGTCGCCGTGGACGACCCGGCCTACGTCAACAAGCGCAGCGCCTCGAACATCGACACCCGGGTGGACATCACCGCCGCGGCCTGCGTGCGCGCATCCAGCGCCAGCGAGGAGCAACGGGGCAGCGTGCACTGCGGCACCTCCTACGCGACGCCCCTGGTCAGCGGGGTCGTCGCGGCGATGCTGTCGATCAACCCCGAACTGCAGCCCGAGCAGTTGCGCATGCTGCTGCGCCGAAGCGCCATGACCATAGGCGAGGAGTTCGACTTCGAACCGACCGATGCCGAGGACCTGACCGCGCCGATCCTGCCCTCCGAGCGTAACTTCGACATGCACGACAAGGACATCGGCCGCTCGGCGCGCCTGGATATGCAGAAGGCGCTGGATCTGGCGGTAAAGAGCCTGGATCGGGTGCGTTAGGGCACGTCGACCGCACAACGGCCCACACGCCCTAAAGCCTGAACTTCGTGCGACCCGCGGCGATCAACCGCACAGGCATATCCATGCCGACTGTGAGGATTTGATCATGACCCAGCCACTGATTCCGCTCTTCGTCCTGGCACTGGCGCTCTGCGCCCATGGCTCGGCTCAGGCCTGTACCCCCGAGGAAGCCACGGCGAAAGCCGAGCAACTGGCCGCCAAGGTTGCCGAAATCACCCAGCGCGATCCGGAACGGGCGGCCGCGCTGCGCGAGGAACTCAAGGATCTCGACCCGCAGACCCGGTCCGATGAACTGGGCAACGATTGCGATGCCTACGACCAGCGCCTGCGCGAGCTGGAAGAGGCCGGCGGCGAAGTCGAAGAACAGATGGACTAGGGCCACATCACGGATCAAATGTCGTATCCGAGCGAACGGGCTGAGTCGCCGCTCAAAGGCCATAGCAGCCATAAGCTTCAAGCTTCAAGTTAAAAGTGGTTCGGAGCGCTCTATCGCTCTTGCTTCTATCTTGTAGCTTGTGGCTTGTGGCTTGCAGCTCAATTGCCCCCGTTCGCCGCCTCGGGCACATCGACCATGCGACACTGGTGTCCGGGCAGGCGCCTACTCGGCGCTGGGCGCGCGGCGCTTGAGGGGCGCCAGGCCGTCCTGGCTGACCAGGGCGGGGGTATCGCTCTTCGGCCGGTTGGCGCTGTTGCGCTTGCTGGGCGCCTTGGCGGCCGGCTTCTTGGCGAGCTTCTTGCCGGTCTTCGGGTCGACCTTTTTCTTCTTCGCCCCGACCGCCTTGCCGGAGGCCTTGAGGTTCTTCGGCCCCTGGTAGGTGCCTTTGAGTTCCTTGATGCCGCGCCGCTCGAAACGCTGCTTGAGGTAGCGTTCGATGCTCGACATCAGGTTCCAGTCGTTATGGCAGATCAGCGAGATGGCCAGGCCCTCGCCGCCGGCGCGGCCGGTACGGCCGATGCGGTGCACGTACTCGTCGCCGGAGCGCGGCATGTCGAAGTTGATCACCAGATCGAGGCCGTCGACATCCAGGCCGCGGGCCGCCACATCGGTGGCCACCAGCACCTTGACCGCCCCCTGGCGCAGGCGGTCGATGGCCAGCTTGCGATCCTTCTGGTCCTTCTCGCCATGCAGCACGAAGGCCTTGAATTCGCGGGCCACCAGCTTGCCGTAGAGACGATCGGCCTGCACCCGGGTGTTGGTGAAGACGATCGCCTTGTCGTAGCTCTCGTTGGCCAGCAGCCACTCGACCAGTTGTTCCTTGTGGTGGTTGTGGTCGGCGGTGATGATCTGCTGGCGAGTGCCTTCGGCCAGCTGGCTGACGCTGTTGAGCTGCAGGTGCTGGGGCTCGCGCAGCACCTTGGCGACGATCTCGCGCAGCCCGGAACCACCGCTGGTGGCGGAAAACAGCAGGGTCTGGCGATCCTTGGCGCACAACTCGGCCAGGCGCTGCACGTCTTCGGCGAAGCCCATGTCGAGCATGCGGTCGGCCTCGTCGAGCACCAGCACCTCGACCTCGTCGAGCAGCAGATTGCCGGCGTTGGCGTGCTCGATCAGGCGACCGGGCGTGCCGATCAGGATGTCGACCTTGCGCAGCATGGCGGCCTGCACCTTGAAGTCTTCGCCGCCGGTGATCAGGCCCGGCTTGATGAAGGTGTACTGGGCGAAGCGCTCGACTTCCTTGAGGGTCTGCTGGGCCAGCTCGCGGGTCGGCAGCAGGATCATCGCGCGGATGCTCACCCGCGGCCGGGCGGCACCGTCGCCGAGCAGGCGATTGAGCAGCGGCAGCACGAAGGCCGCGGTCTTGCCGCTACCGGTCTGGGCGGTCACACGCAGATCCTTGCCCTGCAGCGCGGGCGGAATGGCCGCCACCTGTACCGGGGTGGGCTCGACGAAATTAAGCTCGGCCACGGCTTTGAGCAGGCGTTCATGCAGGGCGAATTGGGAAAACACGGGGCAACCTCGATGAAAACGGAAAATCAGCCGTATAGCCTACCGTGTTCGCGCTCCGGGGCCGAATGCTTTCTCGCGGGGCCGGCGCACGCTGGGCTGATCAGCCGCCCGGGCGCGCGACCCGCCACTGCTTGAGCAACAGCCGGGCACTGTCCCAACCGACCAGCGACACCGCCAGCCAGATCGGCAGGTAGGTCAGCCATTGACCGCTATCGAAACGCTCGCCGAGGAACACCAGGCTGACCAGAAACAGCAGCACCGGCTCCACGTAGCTGAGAATGCCGAACAGCCCCAGTGGCAACAGCCGCGTCGAGGCCATCATCGCCGCCAGGGCGATGGCGCCGAGCAGTGCCATCCCCGGCAGCAGCCACCACAACTGCGGCGCCTGGCCGAAAGCGCCCGCCGGCGCCCAGTGCACGATCACCCAGAGCGCCAGCGGTGCCAGCAGCAACATCTCCAGGATCAACCCGGACAAGGCGTCCAGCCGCATCCAGCGGCGCAGCATGAAATAAGGCGGATAGCCCAGGGCGGTAGCCAGGGTCACCCAGGAAAACGCCTGGATGCGCCATACCTCGTGCAGCACACCGGCGAAGGCACAGGCCACGGCCAGCTTCTGCAGCGGGCGCAGGCGCTCGCCATAGAACAGCCGCCCCACCAGCACCATCAACAGCGGCAACAGGAAATAACCCAGGGTGGCATCGAGCATGCGCCCGGCCAGCGGCGCCCAGACGAACAGCAGCCACTGCACCCCGATGAGCAGCGCCGACAGCGGCAAGGCCGCCAGCAGCAGGGGCTCGCGGCGCAGGCGCTGCAAGACGCCACGCAGCACCGGCCACTGACGCAGCAGGGTCACCAGCAACAGTACCGCCGGGATCGACCACAGCACGCGCTGGGCGAACACCTGCAGGCCATCCAGCGGCGCCAGCATCTGCACATAACCGGGAATCAGGGCGAACAGGATCGAGGCGCTGATCGACAGCACCACACCACGTCCGGAAAGCGTCATCGTGCACCTCGAATGGATCATTTGGCGTGCGGGCAACGCTCAGGCTATCAGCCCGCCGCGCCCCCGGTCCCGATGCGGCGCGGACAGGCACGCCGATGCCGCTGCGCGCGCAGGCGGCGCACCATAACGATTCATCGCCAGTCAGGCAAACCGCTTCGCTCACCCGTACCCGAGACATGCCCCACGCCATCGAACGAGGCGTTGAAATAGCCATGGAAGCCAGACCAGGAACGCAGGATTCGATAAAAAAGCGCAGATATCCGCCGCTAAATATCGGCTATATTGATTTATGGACCGGCCAGCACTAGGCTGCCCGGCAGCCAGGAAGGACCGTCACTGTGGCGTACAGGTCAGCTGCACGCGCAGGCGAATGATGCTGCGCGCGAACCTGACGGTCAGGTTGCCGTTCTGCCCTGCCGCCAGTTTCACGCTGCGCGTGCGCGGCGCCTCGGGACCATTGCGCAACACCGCCTTGCAGTCGGCCGCGGTCTCACCGTAGTTGTGCAGCAACACCGCGGCCATGTTGTGGTCGATTTCCTGGGTGCTGGCCGAGACTTCGGCGCCGTTGAGCTGTTTCTCCAGTTCGATGGGATAGGCCTGGGCCGTCAACGGCAGCAAGGTGGCCAGCACGCAGCAGAGTCTTTTCCCGGCCCGCCATCCCTGGCGGCCAGCCGTGGGGCCGTCGCCAGCGACGTCAACGATTGCTTGCGGCCATTTTTTCATGGGCAGTCTCCAATGATGGGCTGCCAGTTTAGGGCCAGTTCCGCTTCCCGTGCACGCGGCCGGCTTCGACAGGAGATGCTATGAAGGCCCCACGTGTAACCCTCGATCAATGGCGCACCCTGCAGGCCGTGGTCGATCATGGCGGCTTCGCCCAGGCGGCCGAGGTTCTGCACCGCTCGCAATCGTCGATCAGCTATACGGTGGCGCGCATGCAGGAGCAACTGGGCGTGCCGCTGCTGCGCATCGAGGGACGCAAGGCGGTGCTCACCGAAGCTGGCGACGTGCTGCTGCGGCGCTCCCGGCAACTGGTCAAGCAGGCCAGCCAGCTCGAGGAACTGGCCCAGCACATGGAACAGGGCTGGGAAGCCGAGGTGCGCCTGGTGGTGGATGCCGCCTACCCCAATACCCGCCTGGTACGCGCCCTCACCGCCTTCATGCCGCAGAGCCGCGGCTGCCGTGTACGCCTGCGCGAGGAAGTCCTCTCGGGCGTCGAAGAGGTGCTCAAGGAAGGCATCGCCGACCTGGCCATCAGCGGCTACAACATTCCCGGTTTTCTCGGCTCGGAAATGAGCCCGGTGGAGTTCGTCGCCGTGGCCCATCCCGATCACGCCCTGCACCGCATGCAGCGGCAATTGAATGTCCAGGACCTGGAAACCCAGATGCAGGTGGTCATCCGCGACTCCGGCCGCCAGCAGCCCCGGGACGTCGGCTGGCTCGGCGCCGAGCAGCGCTGGACGGTCGGCAGCCTGGCCACCGCCGCCACCTTCATCAGCAATGGCCTGGGCTTCGCCTGGCTGCCACGGCACATGATCGAGCGCGAACTCAAGGACGGCCTGCTCAAGCCCCTGCCCCTGGACAAGGGCGGCAGCCGCAGCCCGGTGTTCTTCCTCTATGCCAGCAAGGACAAGGCGCTGGGGCCGGCCACGCAGATTCTCACCGAGCTGATCCAGCGCTTCGACGCCGCCCCCCTGGATGCCGACCTCGCCGCGCTCCAGCCGCCCGCCTGAGAGGAATCCGCCATGCCCTATTTCGATCACGACGGGTGCCAACTGCACTACGAGGAATATGGCCACGGCACGCCGGTACTGCTGCTCCATGGCCTGGGCTCGAGCACCCTGGACTGGGAATACCAGATCCCCGAGCTGGCGGCCCGGCACCGCGTGATCGCCCTCGACGTGCGCGGCCATGGCCGTTCCGACAAACCACGGGAGCGCTACCGCATCGCCGACTTCGCCAGCGATGCCGCCGCCCTGCTCGAGCACCTCGGCCTGCCCCGCGTGCACCTGGTGGGCATCTCCATGGGCGGCATGATCGGCTTCCAGCTCGGCGTCGATCAGCCCCACCTGCTGCACAGCCTGACCATCGTCAACAGCGGCCCGGAAGTGAAGGCCCGCAAGCCGCGCGACTACCTGGAAATCGCCAGGCGCTGGACGCTGTCGCGCCTGCTGAGCCTGGAAACCATCGCCAGGGCCCTGGCCCGCCTGCTGTTCCCCAAGCCCGAACAGGCCGAGCTGCGGCGCAAGCTCGAGGAACGCTGGCCACGCAACGACAAGCGTGCCTACCTGGCCAGCCTGGACGCCATCATCGGCTGGGGCGTACGGGAACGCCTGGCGCGCATCACCTGTCCAACCCTGGTCGTCAGCGCCGACCACGATTACACCCCGGTGGCGCAGAAACAGGCCTATGTGGACGAGTTGCCCAACGCGCGGCTGCTGGTCATCGAGGATTCGCGACACGCCACCCCGCTGGATCAACCCGAACGCTTCAACCACAGCCTGCTTGCCTTTCTCCGGGAAGTCGAAAAGACTGCCCCAACCTCAAACAAGGATCAGTCCACATGCTGAAAAAACTTGCCCTCACCGCCTGCTCGCTGCTGTTCGCCGTGCAGGTCATGGCCGCGGAAAATCCGATCGTGCTGCTGACCACCAGCCTGGGCGACATCGAAGTCCAGCTCGACGAGCAGAACGCGCCGATCAGCACCAGGAACTTCCTCGCCTACGTCGACAGCGGCTTCTACAAGGACACCCAGTTCCACCGGGTGATCCCGGGCTTCATGATTCAGGGCGGCGGCTTCGATGCCAGCATGCGCCAGAAACAGACCGAGGCGCCGATCAGGAACGAAGCCGACAACGGCCTGCACAACGTACGCGGCACCCTGGCCATGGCACGCACCCAGGCGCGGGATTCGGCCACCAGCCAGTTCTTCATCAACCACAGCGACAACGCCTTCCTCGACCACGGCTCGCGCGACTTCGGCTATGCCGTGTTCGGCAAGGTGCTCAAGGGCATGGACGTGGTCGACAAGATCGCCCAGGTGCGCACCGCCAACCGCGCCGGCCAGCAAAACGTGCCACTGGAACCGATTCTTATTCTTGAAGCCAAACGCCTCTGATACCCTGCACCCGGGTAACCCGCAGGCCAGAGCCTGTGGATTACCCGCGAGCGCCGCGCTCGCCGCTACGCCTCGAGCCTCGCCTGACAGGCCACGCCTGCCACCCCTCCGGGAAGCCCGCCTCCCGCTCACCAGCCAGAGCAGACTGCACCCATGTTGTTCCGCCGTTTCGAAGCCCTGATCGACGTATTCAAACCGGCCCCCGACGTGGAGCCCCCCAGCGGCATGCTGCGTTTCTACGCCCATTACCTGAAACAGGTATGGCCACTGATGATCGCGGTGCTGGTGATCGGCTTCCTCGCGGCGGTGATCGAAGTGGCGCTGTTCAGCTTTCTCGGGCAACTGATCGACATGGCCCAGGGCGCCCAGAGCAGCGAATTCTTCGCCCAGCACCGCGACGAGCTGTTGTGGATGGCGCTGGTGGCGCTGATCATCCGCCCGCTGGTGTTCGGCCTGCACAACCTGCTCACCCACCAGGCCATCAACCCCGGCCTGACCAACCTGATTCGCTGGCAGAACCACCGCTACGTGCTCAAGCAGAGCCTGAGCTTCTTCCAGAACGATTTCGCCGGACGCATCGCCCAGCGGGTGATGCAGACCGGCCCGTCGCTGCGCGACTCGGCCATGCAGGTGATCGATGCGCTGTGGCACGTGGTGGTGTACGCCGGCAGTGCGCTGTACCTGTTCGCCGCCGCCGACCTGCGCCTGGTCGTGCCCCTGGCCTTGTGGATCCTCGCCTACAGCGCCTCGCTGTGGTATTTCGTGCCGCGCATCAAGGCGCGCTCGGCGGCCGCCTCCGCGGCCCGTTCCAAGGTCATGGGCCGGGTGGTCGACGGTTACAGCAACGCCGCCACGCTCAAGCTGTTCGCCCACTCGCGGGAAGAGGAAAGCTACGCCCGCGAAGCCATGCAGGAGCTGCTCGACAAGTTCCGCCTGCAAACGCGCACCATCACCGCCCTGGACTTCAGCATCACCTGCATCAATGGCCTGTTGATCGTCGCTACCGGCGCCCTGGCCCTGTGGCTGTGGAGCGAGTCGCTGATCAGTACCGGCGCCATCGCCCTGGCCCTGGGCCTGGTGATCCGCATCAACAACATGGCCGAATGGATCATGTGGGTGGTCAATGGCATCTTCGAGAACGTCGGCACCGTGCAGGACGGCATGCGCACCATCGTCCAGCCGCGCCACATACTCGACCGGGCCGAGGCCAAACCGCTGCAGGTCGAACGGGGCGCCGTGCACTTCGACAACATCCACTTCCACTATGGCAAACAGGAGGGCGTGATCAGTGGCCTCGACATCGCCATTGGTCCCGGCGAGAAGATCGGCCTGGTCGGCCCGTCCGGCGCCGGCAAGTCGACCCTGGTCAATCTGCTGCTGCGCCTGTACGACCTGGAAAGCGGGCGCATCCTCATCGATGGCCAGGATATCGCCGAGGTCACCCAGGAAAGCCTGCGCGCGCGCATCGGCGTGGTCACCCAGGACACCTCCCTGCTGCACCGCTCGATCCGCGACAACCTGCGCTACGGCAAACCCGAGGCGAGCGACGAGGAACTCTGGGAAGCGGCGCGCAAGGCCCGCGCCGACGGCTTCATTCCGCTGCTCGACGACGGCCAGGGCGGCCATGGCTTCGATGCCTACGTCGGCGAGCGTGGCGTCAAGCTCTCCGGCGGCCAGCGCCAGCGCATCGCCATCGCCCGGGTGCTGCTCAAGGATGCGCCGATTCTGATCCTCGACGAGGCGACCTCGGCGCTGGACTCCGAAGTGGAAGCCGCCATCCAGGAAAGCCTGGACAGCCTGATGGAAGGCAAGACGGTGATCGCCATCGCCCACCGCCTCTCCACCATCGCCCGCATGGACCGCCTGGTGGTGATCGACAAGGGCCAGGTGATCGAAACCGGTACCCATAGCGAACTGATCGAACGTGGCGGCCTGTATGCGCGCCTGTGGCAGCACCAGACCGGTGGTTTCGTCGGCGTCGATTGAGCGGGCCCGCCGGCGCGGGCAGGCGCGCCGGGAACACTCAGATAGGTAGCTTGCTAATATCCATCATTGGCACTGATGAAGACTACAAAAGCCATCGATTTCACCTGCCCCGGCTTTATTGGTTCCATGGCGTCGTACCAAGCCAAACCGCAGCCCCGATGAGTCCCAACCCGACCAGCCGATGGACACCGCGCGTTTCGCTTGATGCTTGCCGGGGTTCGTCGGCGCTCCAGGGCGGGCGAACCCTCAACTTGCATTGAGGACGACTCCATGAAAATCGCATCCGTTGTAACCGCTGTACTGTCCAGCCTCGCACCTGCCGTTTTCGCCGCCGACATCACGCGCCAACCCGGCGCCGGGCTGCCGGTCGAGGACTACCACTACGGCATGAAGGTCGATGTGCAGAAAGTGCTGTTCCGCACCGACGTCTCGGACAAGACCGGCGTGGTACCGGTGATCATGGTCTACACCGACAGCCAGGGTGAAACCCACAAGTTGCGCTTCCTCGAATGGGGCGGTCGTAACGACGGTTGATCCACCCGCCCAGCGCATCAGGCCTGCCGATAAGGCAGGGCCTCGCGCGCCTGCCGGGCGTACGCCAGTACCCCTTCGCGTTCCTCGCGCAGAAACGCCTCGACCGCCGCCCGCAACCCGTCGTGCACCAGGTAGTGCCAGGAATGGGTGATCACCGGCTCGAAACCGCGTATCAGTTTGTGCTCGCCCTGGGCGCCGGCATCGAAACGCTGCAGGCCCTGGGCGATCGCCAGCTCCATGCCCTGATAGAAACAGGTCTCGAAATGCAGCCGGTCGAATTCGGCCAGGCAGCCCCAGTAGCGCCCATACAGGCGGCCGGCAGCGATCAGGCTGAAGGCCATGGCCACCGGCCGAGCCCCCTGCCGGGACAGCACCACGCGAATGGCCTCGGGCATACGCTCGGCCAGCAGGCTGAAGAAGGCCCGGGTCAGATAGGGCGACTGGCCGCGCACGTGGTAGGTATTGGCGTAGCACAGGTAGACGAAATCCCACTCGGCCTCGCTCAACTGCTGGCCTTCGCGCCACTCGAAGACGATGCCCTGCCCCGCCACCTGCTCACGCTCCTTGCGCATCTGCTTGCGCTTGCGCGAACTGAGGCCGTCGAGGAAATCCTGAAAATCCCGGTAGCCGCGGTTGTGCCAGTGGAACTGGCAACCCAGGCGCTGCAACCAGCCCTCCCGCCCCTGCAGCAAGGCATTGGCGGCCGCGTCGGTGAAATTGATGTGCAGCCCGGACAGCCCCTGCTGCGCGAGCGTGGCGGTGACCTCATCGAGCATCTGTCCGGCCGCCTGCGGCGTGCCGAGCAGGCGCTGACCGGTCACCGGGGAAAAGGGAATGGCGCCGAGCAGCTTGGGGTAGTAGTCGATGCCGGCTCGCTGGCAGGCATCGGCCCAGCCGTGGTCGAACACGTACTCGCCATAGGAGTGGCGTTTGACATAGGCCGGCAATGCGGCGACCGGCTCGCCCTGCGCGCCCAGCGCCACTTGATGCGCCGCCTGCCAACCACTGCGCCCACCGACGCTGCCACTGTCCTCCAGGGCACTGAGAAAGGCATGGCGCAGAAACGGCTGGGGCTCGCTCAGCAAGCCATCCCAGACGGGTGCGGCGAGGTCGTTGAGAGCGTGCAGGCTGTAGACGGGCATCGAAGGTATCCGGGTAGCGGTCAGTGCCCACTATATCGCCAACCCAGGGAACGGTTGTGTGTCGTTTCCACGGCACAGCCCGCAGGATGGCCGCCAGGGATGGCAGGCCACAAAAATAACCGGCAGCGATTTTTCATGTAGCGCGGAAGATGGCCACGCTTGTAGGAGCCCCGACCTCGGGGCGATTGCTGGTCACACCACAGATGTTGGGCGATGGCTACCATCGGGGGTCGACGCTCCTACACAAGGATCAGGACGGTCTCTACGATTCCCACGACACATGACCGGGACATAGCCTAAAAAAAGCCCCGCACTGGGCGGGGCAGAAAGTAAGGAGCAACGGTACTACTGGAGAAACACCGAACGATCAGAACGCGTACTGGGCACGAACCACGAAGCCGTCGCCACTGTCGTCGCCGGTGCGCAGGGCGCCCACGGCGTTGTAGACATTGTCGGTGCTGGCCTTGACGTAGACGCCGCTGAGCTTGACCGCTTCGTTGACGTACCAGTTCACGCCGAGGTTGTGCACCTTGGCTTCCAGGTCGCCGACATCACGCGTGGCGCTGGCAGTGACCAGGTTGTCGTCTTCCACGGTGATGCTGTCGTAGCGGTAGAACACTTCCCAGGCGCCGATCTGCTTGTTCTCGGGCTTGATCGAGTCGAAGCGGCCGAGCCTGTAGCCACGGGACTCGCCGGTCAGGGTGTAGGCGGCCTGAACGTAGTAGCCGTCGGCCTTGATGTCCTGGAAGGCGGAATCGTCGGCTTTCAGCTTGCGCTTCATGTATTCGCCTTGCAGCGAGAAAGGCCCGGTGGCCCAGGCCGCTTCCAGGCCCCAGGCGGTGTCATTGTCGTAGGAGCCGGCAGCGGTACCGCTGGCGCCGGCGAAGACCACGCGGTTGCCGTTCGCGCCGGCGTCGTTGCCACCGGAGGTCTCGACACCGCGCATGCCCAGGCGGCTACGGAAGCGGGTGTCGACGACCGAGTCGGAGACATCGCGGCGGGCGAAGTTGGCGCCCAGGTGAAGGACGTTGCCGGCATCGTGCAGAGGCGCGAACACGCCACGCAGGTTGACCTGCTTGTTGCTTTCGCCGTCTTCGTCGTTGCTGTCCTTGGCGAACAGGCCGCCCGACAGGTACAGCGAATCGCCGATCGCGCTGGAGGCCTGGATGCCCATGCCGTTCTGGTGGCCGTTGGCCCAGTCGATCACGTCATAGAAGGCGTTGCGCTCTTGCGCGGTCACCCACTTGGAGCTGGTGGCTTTTTCCAGGCCGAACTCGGGATCGAAGCGACCGACCTTGATCGACACCGGCTTGAAGCCGTTGTAGGCGATGGAAGCCTCGTCGAAATAACCGTCTTCCGAACTCCCGGAGTTGTGCGAGAAATCGTAGCTCAGGGTGTAGGCCCAGTCGGTGAAGGCCACGCCGGAGATTTCCAGGAAGGCGCGGCGGAAGTAGGCGGCATCGGCACTTTTGCCATTGTCGGTATAAATGCCATCGAACGAACTGTAGTCAGCCTGCAGACGGCCGCCGACCTTGAAACCGAAGGCCTTGTCGGTCGTCGCGACTTCCAGGCCACCCTTGGTCTTGATCACGATATCGGCGCCGTCGGTGGTGACGGTGCCGGCGAAAGCCTGGGCGGAAACGGCCAGAGCCAGGGCGCTGGCTGCGAAACCGGCGAAGTGCTTACGGATCATCGAAGATTCCCCTATTGGACAATAAGTGCTGAAAACACCCGAGCATTCGCGCTCGTTCGTGCTGGGGGAATCTTCGCGGCGGCTTATGTCAGCGCGGTTGCCGATATATAAATATTTGATGACAAGGGAACTTTCTTACTTCCGATACTCATAAGAGCCGGCAGCCGCCTCCACGAGCGGACAACCCGGGCCCGTTCGGCGAGGCAGCAAAGGCAGGCGCGCCGCGAACGCGGCGGCGCAGGGGATGGGCCGGTACACAGGGCATACCGGCCGAGGGGGACGACGAGGCTTCAGCGCTTGCGCAGGATCACGCTGCCGATCGAATAGCCCGCCCCAAAGGAGCTGAGCACGCCCAGCGCGCCGCTGGGCAGGTCTTCGTGGTGCTTGTGCAGGGCGATCACCGAGCCGGCGGAGCTGGTATTGGCATAGGTGTCGAGGATCACCGGCGCCTCGTCGGGCTCGGCATCGCGGCCCAGCAGTCTGCGCACGATCAGCAGGTTCATGTTGAGGTTGGCCTGGTGCAGCCAGAAGCGCTTGATGTCGCTGACCTGCAGGTCGTTTTCCTGCAGGTGGCTGGCGATCAGCTCGGCGACCATCGGGCAGACGTCCCTGAACACCTTGCGCCCCTCCTGCACGAACAGCTTGTCGCGCGTGCCCTGGCTGCCGTCTTGCGCCGCGCGGTTGAGGAAGCCGAAGTTGTTGCGGATGTTGTTGGAGAACTGGGTCAGCAGCTTGGTGCCGACCACCTCGAACTGCTGCGCCGAGCTCGCCTGATCGGCGCGCTCGATGATCACCGCCGTGGCCGCGTCGCCGAAGATGAAGTGGCTGTCGCGGTCGCGGAAGTTGAGGTGGCCGGTGCAGATTTCCGGGTTGACCATCAGGATCGCCCGGGCCTGGCCGAGCTGGACGCTGTTGACCGCGGCCTGGATGCCGAAGGTGGCCGAGGAGCAGGCCACGTTCATGTCGTAGCCGAAACCCTGAATGCCCAGCGCCGCCTGCACTTCGATGGCGACCGCGGGATAGGCGCGCTGCAGGTTGGAGCAGGCGACGATGACGCCGTCGATATCGGCTGCCGTCTTGCCGGCGCGGGCCAGGGCCTGCTCGGCGGCGCCCACCGCCATTTCGCAGAGGATGCCCCACTGCTCGTTACTGCGCTCGGGGATGTACGGCACCATGCGCCGGGGGTCGAGAATGCCCTGCTTGTCGATCACGAAGCGGCTCTTGATGCCCGAGGCCTTCTCGATGAAGGCACTGTTCGATTCGCTCAACGCCTCGACCTCGCCACGCGCGATGGCTTCGGCGTTGTCGGCGTTGAACTGCTGGACGAAGGCATTGAAAGACGCCACCAACTCGTCGTTGGAAATGCTGTTGGCCGGGGTGTACAGGCCCGTGCCGCTGATGACGACGTTATGCACGTGTATTCCTCTTGTTCTTCGCCATTCGCGGCGACATATCAGGCAAACCGCAAAAGGCGGCCAACAAGGTGCCACTGGCAAGGCCGGCGAGCACTCGCCGCCAGCAGAAACACCTCATCACAAGTAATTAGGATCCGTTGACGTTTCAGCGCAAGCCGCGTTGCCGCGAGAAATCTCGCCAGGCCGGGCGGCGATCCGCTAGGCGGAGGACGCCGGGAATGGCGTTCCCTTGCCAAGTCCTCCAACAACGCATGGCGAGATTTCTCGCGCAACCTAGGCGGCCCCACCCGAAGGGCCGGGCCCGTTTTGCCGCGATGCTGCGTTTCTCGCCGGCTCATTTAGCCCGCTAAACTTCGCGGCTCGTGCCTTGCCTCGCGGTAAAACGGGCTCCGGCGCGGTCGTGCTGAAACGTCAACAGATCCTAAGTGTGCCACAGACGCCCTTTTTTCGCCTGCCCCTCGGATAAACAGAGCGCCGGGCAGAAGGCGCCCGGCCTGCCGCAGGCATCGACGAGCGGGTGGCGGGCCGTCTACATTGCAGGCGTGTCGCCACAGGCAACAAGGAGCCTGCATGAACCTGTCCCTGCTCAGCCGTTATGCCTTTTTCGCCTTCTGCGTGTCGTTCACACTCGTCAGCCTGGCATTCCTGCAGCACGAATGGCTCTGGCCGCTGACCCTCGCCGGCGCCCTGCTGAGCCTGATCGGCATTGGCGACCTGCTGCAGAAGCGCCACGCCGTGCGCCGCAATTACCCGATCCTGGGCAACATCCGCTACCTGGTCGAGGGCATTCGCCCGGAGATCCGCCAGTACCTGCTCGAAGGCGACAGCGAGCAGCTGCCCTTCTCCCGCGCCCAGCGCTCGCTGGTCTACGCCCGCGCCAAGAACGAGGGTGGCGACAAGCCCTTCGGCACCCTCATCGATGTCTATCAGGATGGCTTCCAGTTCATCAGCCACTCGATGCGCCCGGCGCCGCTGAGCGACCCCGACAGTTTCCGGGTGGTCATCGGCGGGCCGCAGTGCGGCCAGCCCTACTCGGCCTCGCTGTTCAACATTTCCGCCATGAGTTTCGGCTCGCTCAGCGCCAATGCCATACGCGCGCTGAACAAGGGCGCCAAGCTGGGCAATTTCGCCCACGACACCGGCGAGGGCAGTATCAGCAGCTACCACCGCGAGCACGACGGCGACCTGATCTGGGAACTGGGCAGCGGCTACTTCGGCTGCCGCACGGCCGCGGGCACCTTCGACGCGCAGCGCTTCGCCGCCCAGGCGCAGCGGCCCCAGGTGCGGATGATCGAGATCAAGCTGTCGCAGGGCGCCAAGCCCGGCCACGGCGGCATCCTGCCCAAGCACAAGATCACCGCGGAAATCGCCGAGACCCGCGGCGTGCCCATGGGCGAGGACTGCGTCTCGCCATCGCGCCACAGCGCCTTCTCCACCCCGATCGAACTGCTCCAGTTCGTCGCCCGCCTGCGCGAGCTGTCGGGCGGCAAACCGGTGGGGTTCAAGTTCTGCCTCGGCCATCCGTGGGAATTCATGGGCATCGCCAAGGCCATGCTGGAAACCGGCATCCTGCCCGACTTCATCGTCGTCGATGGCAAGGAAGGCGGCACCGGCGCGGCGCCCGTGGAGTTCACCGATCACCTCGGCGTGCCCATGCGCGAGGGCCTGCTGTTCGTGCACAACACCCTGGTCGGCCTGAACCTGCGCGACAAGATCAAGCTCGGCGCCAGCGGCAAGATCGTCAGTGCCTTCGACATCGCCCGCGTACTGGCCATCGGCGCCGACTGGGCCAACTCGGCACGCGGCTTCATGTTCGCCATCGGCTGCATCCAGAGCCAGAGCTGCCACACCAACAAGTGCCCGACCGGAGTGGCCACCCAGGACCCGTTGCGCCAGCGCGCGCTGGTGGTCGAGGACAAGGCGCAGCGCGTCTACAACTTCCACCGCAACACCCTCAAGGCCCTGGCGGAAATGCTCGCCGCCGCCGGCCTCGACCACCCCGCGCAGATGGACGCACGGCACCTGGTGCAGCGCATGTCGGCCACCGAGATCCGCCTGTTCTCCCAGCAGCACGTCTTTCTCAAACCGGGCGAGCTGCTCGGCAGCGAGATAGAAGGCGAGTTCTACCAGCGGATGTGGAAGATGGCCCGCGCCGACAGCTTCGAAGCGGCGGCCTGAGGCGGCGCACCGGGCGCCGCGCCAGGCTCGCTGGATCAGCTCAGGCTGGCGTCGACCACCAGCACCAGCTTGCCATTGACCTGGTTGCTTTCCAGGGTGGCGAAGGCGGCCTCGGCATCCTCTATCGGGAAGCTGCGGGCCAGCTGCGGCTTGAGCCGGCCCTCGCCGAACAGCGGCCAGACGTGCTGGCGCAGGTCGCGCAACAGGTCGGCCTTGAACAGCTCGTCGCGGTTGCGCAGGGTCGAACCGATCAATTGAATGCGCTTGCCCAGCAGCAGGGCCAGATCCAGCTCCGCCTTGCGCCCGCCCATCAGGCCGATGTTCACCCAGCGGCCATCGCGGGCCAGCAACTTCAGGTTGAGCGCGGCGTAGCTGGCGCCCACCGGATCGAGAATCACCTCGAAGGGGGCGAAATCGTTCAACGCCTCGAGGCCGTCCTCGCCGCGGATGGCCCCGCCGACCGCCCCCAGGCTTTCACAATAGGCCAGGCGCTCGGGTGACCCGACGCTGACCCAGCAGGGGCTGCCGAAGGCCTTGCACAACTGGATGGCCGCCGAGCCGACGCCGCTGGCCCCGGCGTGCAGCAAGACCTTCTCGCCGGGCTTGAGGCCGCCCAGCTGGAACAGGTTGAGCCAGGCCGTGGCATAGACTTCCGGCAACCCGGCGGCCTCGTGCAGCGACAGGCCGTCGGGTACCGGCAGCACGTGCCGCGCGTCGACCACCACCTCCTCGGCGATGCCGCCGCCGGCGAGCAAGGCAC
The DNA here is from genome assembly GCF_004327355.1 of Phytopseudomonas dryadis. Lineage (GTDB taxonomy): Bacteria > Pseudomonadota > Gammaproteobacteria > Pseudomonadales > Pseudomonadaceae > Aquipseudomonas > Aquipseudomonas dryadis. Next base: position 120,976 of record NZ_QJUM01000013.1, on the reverse strand, counting down.
AGACCCGGTCGCCCACCTGCCAGGCGCTGCCGGCGCCCACCTCGCTGACGATGCCGGCACATTCCAGACCAAGAATATCGCTGGCTCCAGGGGGCGGCGGGTACAACCCGGCACGCTGCAACAGGTCGGCGCGATTCAGCCCCGCGGCCGCCACGCGGATACGTATTTCCCCCACATCACAGGCCGGAACGGGACGCTCGGCCCATTCCACCTGCCCTTCCACGCCTTGCAATGCCTTCACGCTGCCTCCATAGTGCATTTGAACCGAGCCCGGCGCTTAACGCTGGGCTTTTGCATTGCGCCGATGGAACCTGGCGCCCTTAAAGATGGCCTAATATGCGTTATCAACTGTCCCCGCGTCGAATCAGCATGAAGCGATCCCTCATCAGTGCCACCCTGGCCCTGGCCCTCGGGCTGGGCGCTCTGCCCCTTGCGGCCAAGACCAGCAAGGCGGACCCGTGGGAATACCTGCAGCCCGATCGCGAACAGGTGATCGCCAGCCTCAACGTCGTGGAGTTGCTGCAACGCCACCACTACAACAAGCCGCCGCTCGACGACAAGCGCTCGGAGAAGATCTACGAGGGCTATCTCAAGTTACTTGACCCCGCGCGCAGCTATTTCATTGCAACGGATATCGCCGAGTTCGACCGCTGGAAGGACAAGTTCGACGACCTGCTGAAGAACGGCGACCTCGGCCCCGGCTTCTTCATCTACAAGCGCCAGCTGGAGCGTCAGCAGGAGCGCCTGCAGTATGTGCAGAACCTGCTGGCCAAGGGCGTCGACAAGATCGACTTCAGCATCGACGAGGATCTGCTGGTCGACCGCGAGAAGGCGCCCTGGGCGAAGAATGTCGCCGAACTGGACGAGTTGTGGCGCAAGCGTCTGAAGGACGAAGTGCTGCGCCTGAAGATCGCCGGCAAGGAGCCGGCCGCCATCCAGGAACTGCTCGCCAAGCGCTACAAGAGCCAGCAGGCGCGTCTGCAGCAGACCCGCGGCGAGGACGTGTTCCAGGCGTACATCAACGCCTTCGCCATGACCTACGACCCGCACACCAACTACCTCTCCCCGGACAACGCGGAGAACTTCGACATCAACATGAGCCTGTCCCTGGAAGGCATCGGCGCCGTGCTGCAAAGCGATAACGAGCACGTCAAGGTGGTGCGCCTGGTACCGGCCGGCCCGGCGGAAAAGAGCAAGCAGATCGCTCCCGCCGACAAGATCGTCGGTGTCGCCCAGGGCGACGACGACATGGTCGACGTGATCGGCTGGCGCCTCGATGAAGTGGTCAAACTGATCCGTGGCCCGAAAGGCTCGCGTGTCCGCCTGGAAGTGATACCGGCCAGCAATGCGCCGAACGACCAGACCAGCAAGGTGGTGAGCATCACCCGCGAGGCGGTCAAGCTGGAAGAACAGGCGGCGAAGAAATCCGTGCTCAAACTGGAACAGGACGGTCGCTCCTACAGCCTGGGCGTCATCGAAATCCCGGCTTTCTACCTGGATTTCAAGGCGTTCCGTGCCGGCGACCCGAACTACAAGAGCACCACCCGCGACGTGAAAAAGCTGATCACCGAGTTGCAGGCGGAGAAGGTCGACGGCATCGTCATCGACCTGCGCAACAACGGTGGCGGCTCGCTGCAGGAAGCCACCGAGCTGACCGGCCTGTTCATCGACAAGGGCCCCACGGTGCTGGTGCGCAACAGCGACGGCCGGGTCGACGTGCTGGCCGACGAGCAGGACGGCGCCTTCTACAAAGGCCCGCTGGCCGTGCTGGTCAACCGCCTCTCGGCTTCGGCCTCGGAAATCTTCGCCGGCGCCATGCAGGACTACCACCGCGCCCTGATCCTCGGTGGCCAGACCTTCGGCAAGGGCACGGTGCAGACCATCCAGCCGCTCAATCATGGCGAGCTGAAACTCACCCTGGCCAAGTTCTACCGCGTGTCCGGGCAGAGCACCCAGCATCAGGGCGTGATTCCGGACATCCTCTATCCCGACGTGATGGACAACAAGGAAATCGGCGAAAGCGCCCTGCCCGAGGCCATGCCCTGGGACAGCATCCGTCCGGCGATCAAGCCGGAACTGGATCCGATCAAGCCGTTCCTCACCGAGCTGAAATCGCGCTACGACAACCGTACCGCGAACAACCCGGACTTCAACTTCGCCCGCGAGCGCCTGGCCCTGTCCCAGGAGCTGATGAGCGAGAAGACCGTCAGCCTCAACGAGGCCAAGCGGCGTGCCCAGCAGGCCGATATCGAGAATCGTCAGCTGGCGATCGAGAACAGCCGCCGTAGCGCCAAGGGCGAAACGCTGCTGACCGAGCTGAAGAAGGAAGACGAGGATGCCCTGCTGCCCAGCGAGGACGAGAAGACCAAGCCGGAAGATGACGCCTACCTGGCGGAAACCGGGCATATCCTGATCGACTACCTCAAGCTCAACGCCACCCTGGCCAAGCAATAAGCCCTCCCCCCAGGCGCCCTGTCCTCTCGACATGGCGCCTCCTTCCCTGCCCCACTGGTGCCACGATGGCGTATCCAAGCGGATCGGCTGAGTGGTCGCTCAAAGGCGATAGCGGACGGCCGATAAGAGCGCTAGAGGCTGGAGGCTGAACGACAAGCAAACCGCACAGGCTCTTTCGTCCAGCTTTCCAGCCTCGAGCGCTTTTGATCGAAGGCCGAAGGCCGCTATCGCCTTATGGCTGTCATCAAATAGTCATCCAGCTGTCGTGAAATAGCGCAATAGCAAACGTGAGCGGCATCGCTCGCGGAGCGTCCGCCCTTCGCTTTTTCACAGAGACCTGCCATGACCGTCACCGAGCAATTGAGCGCGCTGGGCCAGATCCTCGCTCACGGCGACCTGCATAGCCTGTTTCAACCCATCGTTTCGCTGGCCGAACGCCGCATCCTCGGTTACGAAGCGCTGACCCGTGGCCCGTCCAACAGCCCGCTGCACTCGCCCATCAACCTGTTCGCCGCCGCCCGCCAGAGCGGTTGCCTCAGCGAACTGGAGCTGGCCTGTCGCAAGAGCGCCTGCCGTCGTTTCAGCGAGCTGAAGCTGGGTGGCCTGCTGTTTCTCAACGTATCCCCGGACTCGCTGCTCGACGGCAACCACCAGCCGGGTCGTACCCTGCAGTTGTTGCAGACCTATGGCATCCCGCCGAGCCAGGTGGTGATCGAGTTGACCGAACAGTCGCCCACCGACGACTTCAGCCTGCTCGATACGGCCCTGCACCACTACCGCGCCATGGGTTTCTCCATCGCCCTGGACGACCTCGGCGCCGGCTACTCCAGCCTGCGCCTGTGGTCGGAACTGCGTCCCGACTACGTGAAGATCGACCGCCACTTCATCGACGGCATCCACCAGGATGCGGTCAAGCGCGAGTTCGTCGGCTCGATCCTGCAGATGGCCAAAGCCTCGCGGGCCCAGGTGATCGCCGAAGGCATCGAGCTCGAAGAGGAGCTCGCCGTGCTCTGCGAAATGGGCGTGGACCTGCTCCAGGGCTACCTGCTCTGCCGTCCGCAGGAGCAGCCTCCCAGCGATGCGCGCCAACTGTTGCCGACCCTGGGCAGCACGCCGACCACGCTCGGCGAGGAAGGCAGCGACCTGTCCGCCCTGCTCAACGAGCAGCCCGCGGTCGCCCTCGACACGCCCACGGCACAGGTGCTCGAAGCCTTCCGCGCCCAGGCCAACCTCAACTCGCTGGCGGTGCTCGACGCGCAGCAGCGCCCGGTGGGCATCGTGCACCGTCATTCGCTGTCGGAAGCGCTGCTCAAGCCCTTCGCCACCGAGCTGTTCGCCCGCAAGCCGATCAGCCGCCTGATGAGCAACGACTTCCTCGCCGTCGAGCTCGGCCAGTCGCTGCAGAAGGTCAGCCGCCTGCTGACCAGCCGCGCCCGGCAGCGTATCGAGGAAGACTTCATCATCACCCTCGACGGCCGTTACCAGGGGCTGGGCCGGGTCATCGATGTGCTCAAGCTGATCACCGAACTGAAGATCCAGCAGGCCCGTTACGCCAATCCGCTGACCCTGCTGCCCGGCAACGTGCCCATCCAGCAATGCTTGAGCCGCCTGCTGCTGCAGAGCCGCGAGGCGGTGATCTGCTACGTGGACATCGACAGCTTCAAACCCTTCAACGACCTCTACGGCTACGCCCGGGGCGACGAAGTGCTGTTGTGCCTGGCCCAGTGCCTGAACGAGCGGGTCGACCCGGCCCGGGACTTCGTCGGCCATATCGGCGGCGATGATTTCCTCCTGGTGTTCGGCTCGCAGGATTGGCGCGCGCGGCTCAACCGCCTGCTGGAAGACTTCCAGGGCCAGTGCCGGCGCTTCTACAAGGATGAACACCTGGATGCCGGCTGCTTCATCAGCCATAACCGCCAGGGGCAGCGCGAGGAATATCCGCTGCTGTCACTGTCGGTCGGCGTGGTGCACCTGCACCCCGAGCATTGCGCCCAGCTGGATGCCAGCGAACTGGCCAGCCTGGCCTCGGATGCCAAGCGCCAGGCCAAGGCGATCCCGGGTTACAGCCTGCACCTGATCGACACCCACACGCTCGATGCCGAGCCCGCTCAGGGCTCCTGCGGGTAGCTGAACTCGAATACCCGGGCTACTTCGGAGGCATGCCAGGAGGCGGCCGCCACACCGTCGGAAGCGCCATCGAAGCGCCCCAGGCGCGTCACGCAGTCGAAGAAACCGGTGCGCGGCAGGCGGCTGGCGCCCTGACTGATCACCAGCGCACTGCGCAGCGGGCGACCGGCACGCGCATCCAAGGCCGCCAGATGCTCCAGGGCGGCGGTCAGGGTCTGCATCGCCGGGCTCGGCAACGCCAGGCGCTCGATCAGAGCCCGATAGGTGAGCAGATGACGCTGGCGGCGGGCATCCTCCAGGGCGTCCAGCAAGGCCTGCCAATGCACGCGGCTGATGCGCACACTCACCGCCCCGGCTCCCAGGCGGAAACGCCCAGCACCCAGGCCAGCGCCCGCAGGATCGCCGCATCGGGCTGGCGTTCGCCGCTCTCGATCATGCCCAGGTAATGCGGGCTGATGCCCACCGCCCGCGCCAGCTCCTCGCGGCTCAGGCCCTTGTCTTCGCGGCGGGCCCGCAGCTCGGCAAGCGACGCCGGAGCCTGCGTTGGCGGCGGCTCGATCCGAGGCGCGGGGAGCTCCCGTCCGGCGGCCTGCAACAGTGCCCGATACTCGGCCCAAGGCAAGACCGCGTATTCCGGTTCGCCGTCCCGCTCGATCACTTGTACATTCATTCTCGGCTCTCCGTGAGGCGTGGCATCATGCCCAGGCCGACGCTGACGGGCACCACGCGGCGTCAGGCCCGCGCCATCTTAGCAGTCCCCCGGCAGCCGCGCTCGCAACAGCCCTCAGGACTTGTCCACGACCACCCGCTCGGCAACCGGCAAACGGGCGATGGACTCACGGGTCTCGCGATCCTGGCCGTCGCGCCAGTTGCGAAAGGCCGTCAGTTCGCTGTCCCAGGTGCGCAAGACCCAGGCCAGTACCGCCAGGTCATCCACCAGGCCCAACCCGGGAATGAAGTCGGGAATGGCGTCCAGCGGTGTCACGAAATACAGCAGTCCTGCCACCACGGCGAGTAACGCCTGCGGATTGACCGCCCGATAACGCCCCCGCCACCAGGCCACGCACAGCTCCTGCAACAGGCCCAGATCGTCCTTCAGGCCGGCAAGGCCCCGGCCTTGGCGAGCGCTCTTGCGGGTCACCGCCATCAACAGGGCGGGCAAACGGCCACGGTTCAGAAAACGCCGGGCCAGGGGCAGGTAACGGGAAAAATTCCAGGGTGCTTTCATGGTCACTCCTCGTCAGCCCGCATGCTTGCTGGGCTGTCTGCGGTTATCCACCAAAGCTGTGGATAACCTTGTGAACAGCTACTGGATGAGCTTACCAAACGCCCTGTTCATGCGGTCTTGCCACAGATCGGACATTTTTTATCCAGCCAATAAATCCCTGTTAAATCAATTAGTTAAAAAAATCAAAAGATTTCTCTGGAAACCCTGAGGCGGTAACCGAAACAGCTTGTCGCAATGTGCATAACCGTAACATGGCGCTTGCATTGCAGAGCATTTTCGGACTAGGCAGCCCGCCCCGAAAACGACGACGCCCCGAAAACGGGGCGTCGTCCTGCAAGCCATGGCTTACTGGGCAGGCTCGGCTTCGGGCTCTGCCGGCTGCTGGGCAGCCTGGTCCTTGATCGCCAGCAGTTCCAGGTCGAACACCAGCACCGAGTTGGCCGGAATCGCCGGGCTCGGGCTCTGCGCGCCATAGGCCAGCTCGCTGGGGATGTACAGTTTGTACTTCTCACCCACGTGCATCAGCTGCAGGCCTTCCACCCAACCCGGGATCACGCCGCCAACCGGCAGGTCGATCGGGCTGCCACGCTCCACCGAGCTGTCGAACACGGTGCCGTCGGTCAGCTTGCCTTCGTAATGGACGGTGACCACGTCATCGGCCGTGGGCTGAGGGCCGTCGGCCTTCTTGATCACTTCGTACTGCAGGCCGGAAGCGGTGGTGGTGACGCCGTCACGCTTGCCGTTCTCTTCGAGGAATTTCTGCCCGGCCTTGGCCGACTCTTCGTTCATGGCGGTCATGCGCTCTTCGGCACGCTTCTGCAGGAAGGCGAAGGCTTCGATCAGCTCTTCGTCCTTCAGGCGCTGTTCCTTCTTGCCGATGGCGTCTTCGATGCCCTGGGCCACCGCTTTGGAGTCCAGGTCATCCATGCCTTCCTGAGCCAGGCTCTTGCCCATGTTCAAGCCAATACCGTAGGAAGCCTTTTGTGCGGGGCTTTCCAGTTTCACGTCGCTGGTTTGCGAATCGCAACCGGCGAGCACCAGGCCCACTAGGGCAACCGCTGCCGCCAAACGATGCTGTTTCATGCTGATTCCTTGTTCGCTGCGCCCGAGGGCAATCGAGTGAAGGCGCGAGCTTAGGGTCTGTTGACGTATCAACGCAAGCCGCGTAGCTGCGAAAAAACTCGCCAAGATAGGAGTTTACCGCTCGCGAGAAGTTCATCGGGCGGCCTCGCGACGGCCTCCAAGGCGGGCAGCGGCTGCTCTGCTCATCCGCCCAGCAGCGCTCGCGCCACCCGTGAACCGTTGTCCTTGCCCAGCACCGTACTGATGCGCTGTCCGGCGTCGACCAGGGCCCTCAGGTCGATGCCGGTTTCGATGCCCAGGCCTTGCAGCAGGTAGAGCACATCCTCGCTGGCCACGTTGCCGGTGGCGCCCTTGGCATAGGGGCACCCTCCCAGGCCGGCGACCGAGCTGTCGAACACGGCGATGCCTTCCAGCAGGCTGGCGTAGATATTGCTCAGGGCCTGGCCATAGGTGTCGTGAAAATGCCCGGCGAGCCGCTCGCGCGGCACCTCGCGCCCGACCACCTCGAACAGGCGCCGCGCAGCCGATGCCGTGCCGACGCCGATGGTGTCGCCGAGCGACACCTCATGGCAGCCCATGCCATGCAGCTCGCGGGCGACGGCGGCCACCTGTTCAGGCTCGATGTGGCCGTCGTAGGGACAGCCCAGTACGCAGGACACATACCCCCGTACACGCACGCCATGGCGCCGCGCCGCGTCCATGACCGGGACGAAACGGGCCAGGCTCTCGCTGATCGAACAGTTGATGTTGCGCCGGGAAAAGGACTCCGACGCCGCGGCGAATACGGCGACTTCCCTCACCCCGGCCTGCAACGCAGCCTCCAGCCCCTGCAGGTTGGGGGTCAGCGCGGCATAGGTGACGGCGGGCCGCTGCCTGATGGCGGCGAACACCTCGGCGCTGCCGGCCATCTGCGGCACCCATTTGGGCGAGACGAAGCTGCCGACCTCGATATAGCCAAGGCCGGCGGCGGACAGGTCGTCCACCAGGCGCACCTTGTCGGCGATGCCGATCGGTTGCCGCTCGTTCTGCAGACCATCGCGCGGGCCGACCTCGACCAGGCGCACGCGGGCGGGCAGGCTCATGGCTGCACCTCCAGCTCCACCAGCACCGCGCCTTCGCCGATCAGCTCTCCCTCACTGCAGTGGAGCGCCTTGACCGTGCCGGCCCCCGGCGCGCGGATACTGTGCTCCATCTTCATCGCCTCCAGCACGACCAGCGCGGTGCCGGCCTCGACCCGCTGGCCGACCTCGACCAGCACGCGCACGATACTGCCGTTCATGGGCGCGCTGAGACCGCCCTGCTGGGCATTGCCGGCCTCGGCGGCGGCGATGGGATCGAAACGGCGCACGGCCTGCCATTCGTCCTTCCAGCGCAGGTACAGGGTAGTGCCCTGGCGCCATACGCGCGCTTCGTTGGCCGCCATGCCGTCGAACACCACCTCACGACGAACGTCGCCGCACACCAGGGTCATCGGGATCTGCGCCGGCAGGCCGCTGCGCCAGGCATTGCGCGCCGCCCAGGGCGAGTGCGGATCGTCCGCCCGCTGCCGCTCGGCATCGGTCGCCAGAAAGGCGGCGGCGGCCTGCTGCCAGAAGGCCTGCGGCAACGCCCCGGGCGCGGGCAACAGCTGCGCCCGGTGGCGCTCGATGAAGCCGGTATCCAGTTCGGCCTCGGCGAAGGCCGGATGGGCGAGGATGCGCTGCAGGAAGGCCAGGTTGGTCTTGAAACCGCCGACCACGGTCTCGCCCAGCATGCTCAGCAGGCGCTGGCGAGCCTCTTCGCGGTTCTCGCCCCAGGCGATCAGCTTGGCCAGCATCGGGTCGTAGAACGGCGACACCTGGTCGCCCTGCTGCACGCCGCTGTCGACCCGCCGGCCCGGCCCGGCCGCCGGCTCGCGGTATAGGTCGAGGTGACCGCTGGCGGGCAGGAAACCAGCTTGCGGGTCCTCGGCGTACAGGCGCACTTCGATGGCGTGGCCATGCAGCGGCACCTGCTGCTGCGTCAGTGGCAGCGGCTCGCCGCGGGCAACGCGAATCTGCCAGGCCACCAGGTCGAGCCCGGTGATCGCCTCGGTTACCGGGTGTTCGACCTGCAGCCGGGTATTCATCTCCATGAAGAAGAACTCGCCGCGCGCGTCGAGCAGGAATTCCACGGTGCCGGCACCGACATAGCCGATGGCCTGGGCGGCGCGCACGGCGGACTCGCCCATGGCCTGGCGCAGCGCCGGCGACAGGCCCGGCGCCGGGGCTTCCTCCACCACCTTCTGGTGGCGGCGCTGGATCGAACAATCACGCTCATTGAGGTACAGGCAATGGCCATGCTGGTCGGCGAACACCTGGATTTCCACATGGCGCGGTTTGATCAGGTACTTTTCCACCAGCATGCGCCCATCGCCGAACGCCGACTGCGCTTCGCGCTGCGCCGACGACAAGGCCTCGGCCAGCTCGCTGTCGCGCTCGACCACCTTCATGCCCTTGCCGCCGCCCCCGGCCGTGGCCTTGAGCAGCACCGGATAACCGATCTGCGCGGCGGCTTCGCGGAAAGTCTGCAGGTCCTGTTCGTCACCGTGGTAGCCGGGCACCAGGGGTACGCCGGCCTTGGCCATCAGCGCCTTGGCCGCGGACTTGCTGCCCATGGCCTCGATGGCGCTGGCCGGTGGACCGAGGAAGATCAGCCCGGCCTGTTCCAGCTTGCGGGCGAAGCTGGCGTTCTCGGAGAGAAAGCCGTAGCCCGGGTGAATGGCCTCGGCGCCAGTGGCCCGGGCGGCCTCGATGATCTTGTCCATCAACAGGTAGCTGTCGCCGGGCCGGGCGCCGCCCAGGCCGATGGCGAGGTCGGCCTCGCGCACGTGCAGGGCGTCGCGGTCGATGTCGCTGTGCACCGCCACGGTGGTCAGGCCCAGGGACTTGGCGCTGCGCATCACCCGGCAGGCGATCTCGCCCCGGTTGGCGACCAGCAGTGTGCTGATGGTTGTCGTTTTCATATGGTCATGCCTTCAGGTGCGTCGCCGCGGATCACTGCCACGCCGGTTTGCGTTTTTCCAGAAAGGCGTTGAGTCCTTCCTGCCCTTCCGCGCTGACGCGGATGCCGGCGATGACGCTTTCGCTACGCTGGCGCAACGCATCGCCGAGCACGCCGCTGCCGACGTCCAGCAGCAGGGCCTTGCTGGCGCGCATGGCCTGCGGGCCGTTCTGCAGCAGGTTGGCCAGCCACTGTTCGAGCGCCGCCTCCAGCTCGGCAGCGGGATAGCATTCGGCGAGCAGGCCCAGTTCGCGGGCGCGCTCGCCGCTGAAGCGCTCGGCGCTGAGCGCGTAACGCCGGGCGGCACGCTCGCCGATGGCCTGCACCACATAGGGGCTGATCACCGCCGGCGCCAGGCCGATGCGCACTTCGGAGAGGCTGAACGAGGCGTCACGGGCGCCGATGGCGATATCGCAGCAAGCCGCCAGCCCCACGGCCCCGCCGAACGCCGCCCCCTGCACCACGGCCAGGGTCGGGCACGGCAAGTGGTAGAGCAGGCTCATCAACTCGCCGAGCTGGTGGGCGTCCTTGAGGTTGGCGGCATAATCGAGCCCGGCCGAAGCCTGCATCCAGGCCAGGTCGGCCCCGGCGCTGAAGTGCCTGCCGCGGCCACGCAGGAGCAGAAAACGCAGGCTGTCGTCGTCCGCGACCTGGCGTAACGCCTGGATCAGTTCGGCGATCATCGCGGCGTCGAAGGCGTTGTGCTTGTCCGCACGGTTCAGCCACAGGGTGGCGATACCGCGCGGGTCGCTATGCAGTTCGATGGTGGCAAAGTCGGTCATAGAAATCCCCTTGAGCTGCAAGCTTCAAGCTACAAGCGGCAAGAAAACGCAGAACAGCTTGCGGCTTGTAGCTTGCGGCTTTACATCCGGAATACGCCGAACCGGGTCGGCTCGATTGGCGCATTGAGGCTGGCGGATAGCGCCAGCGCCAGCACTTCGCGGGTCTGCGCCGGGTCGATGACACCGTCGTCCCACAGCCGGGCACTGGAGTAATAGGCATGGGCCTGGCGTTCGTACTGCTCGACGATGGGCTGCTTGAGCCGCTGCTCGTCTTCGCCGGAGAATGCCTGGCCGGCGCGCCGCGCCTGTTCGTGCTTGACCTGCACCAGCACCCCGGCGGCCTGTTGCGCGCCCATCACGCCGATCCTGGCGTTGGGCCACATCCACAGGAAACGCGGCTCGAAGGCGCGGCCGCACATGCCGTAGTTACCCGCACCGAAGCTGCCGCCGATGATCACCGTGAACTTCGGCACCCGGGCGCAGGCCACGGCGGTGACCAGCTTGGCGCCATGCTTGGCGATGCCCCCCGCTTCGTATTTCTGCCCGACCATGAAGCCGGTGATGTTCTGCAGGAACAGCAGCGGGATGCCGCGCTGGCAGGCCAGTTCGATGAAATGCGCGCCCTTCTGCGCCGCCTCGGCGAAGAGGATGCCGTTGTTGGCCAGGATGGCGACCGGGTAGCCGTTGATGCGGGCGAAGCCGCAGACCAGGGTGGTGCCGAACAGCGCCTTGAATTCGTCCAGCTGCGAGTCGTCGACGATCCGTGCGATCACTTCGCGCACGTCGAACGGTTGCTTGGCATCGGCCGGGACGATGCCGTACAGCTCATCGGCGGCGTAGCGCGGGGCGACGGGCGCCAGCGCCTGCAACTGACCCAGCTTGCGCCAGTTGAGGTTGGCCACGCAGCGCCGCGCCAGCGCCAGGGCGTGGGCATCGTTCTCGGCATAGTGGTCGGCGACGCCGCTGGTTCTGCAGTGCACGTCGGCACCGCCCAGCGCCTCGGCGCTGACCACCTCGCCGGTGGCGGCCTTCACCAGCGGCGGGCCGGCGAGGAAAATGGTCGCCTGCTCGCGCACCATGATGGTCTCGTCGCTCATCGCCGGCACATAGGCGCCACCGGCGGTGCAGGAGCCCATGACCACGGCTATCTGCGGGATACCCTGGGCGCTCATGCCGGCCTGGTTGAAGAAGATGCGGCCGAAATGCTCGCGGTCGGGGAACACCTCGTCCTGGCGCGGCAGGTTGGCGCCGCCGGAGTCCACCAGGTACAGGCACGGCAGGCGGTTCTGCTGGGCGATGGTCTGCGCGCGCAGGTGTTTCTTCACCGTCAGCGGGTAGTAGCTGCCGCCCTTCACCGTGGCATCGTTGGCGATGACCATGCACTCGATGCCTTCGATGCGGCCGATCCCGGCGATCACGCCGGCCGCCACGACGTCTTCGTCGTACACATGGTAAGCGGCCAACTGGCCGATTTCGAGAAACGGCGAACCCGGATCGAGCAGCCGGTCGATGCGCTCGCGAGGCAGCAGTTTGCCGCGCGACCGGTGCCGCTCCTGCGCCTTGGCGCCACCGCCTTCGCGAATACGGACGAGCAATGCGCGCAGTTCATCGACCTTGGCCAGCATCGCCTCGCGGTTGGCGGCGTACTCGGGGGAACGGGGATTGATCTGGGTGGGCAAGGTGGTCATAGAAGCCTCGAAAAAAGCGCCATATGCCGGAGGCTAGACGAGGACTGTGGCCGCTTTCCGTCCAGCCTTCAGCCTCAAGCCTCCAGCGACTTTATTTGGTTTCGTCGAACAGCTCGCGGCCGATCAGCATGCGGCGGATCTCGCTGGTGCCGGCGCCGATCTCGTAGAGTTTGGCGTCGCGCCACAGGCGCCCGACCGGGAATTCATTGATATAGCCGTTGCCGCCGAGGATCTGGATCGCCTCGCCCGCCAGCCAGGTGGCCTTCTCCGCGGCATAGAGGATGACCCCGGCGCAGTCCTTGCGAACCTGGCGCACATGGCCGCTGCCCAAGGCGTCGAGCTGCCGGCCCACGGCATACAGGTAGGCGCGGCAGGCCTGCTGGGTGGTGTACATGTCGGCGAGCTTGCCCTGGATCAGCTGGAACTCGCCGATGCTCTGGCCGAACTGCCTGCGCGCGTGGATATAGGGCACCACCACGTCCATCGCCGCCTGCATCAGCCCGAGCGGGCCGCCGGACAGCACCGCGCGTTCGTAGTCCAGGCCGCTCATCAGCACCTTGACGCCCTCGCCGACGCCGCCGAGTACGTTCTCTTCGGCGATTTCCACGTCCTGGAACACCAGCTCGCCGGTGTGCGAGCCGCGCATGCCCAGCTTGTCGAGCTTCTGCGCCACGCTGAAGCCTTGCGCGCCCTTTTCCACGATGAAGGCGGTCATGCCCTTGGCGCCGGCCGCCAGGTCGGTCTTGGTGTAGACCACCAGCACATCGCAATCGGGGCCGTTGGTGATCCACATCTTGCTGCCGTTGAGCAGGTAGCGGTCGCCCTGCCTGTCCGCGCGCAGCTTCATGGACAGCACATCGGAACCGGCATTGGGCTCGCTCATGGCCAGTGCGCCGATATGTTCGCCACTGATCAGCCGCGGCAGGAAACGGCGTTTCTGCGCCTCGCTGCCGTTGCGGTTGATCTGGTTCACGCAGAGGTTGGAGTGGGCCGCATAGGACAGGCCGATGCCGCCGGCGGCACGGGAGATTTCCTCCATGGCGACCATGTGCGCCAAATAGCCCATGCCAGCGCCGCCGTACTCCTCGCCGACGGTCAGGCCGAGCAGGCCCATGTCGCCGAACTTGCGCCACAGATCCATGGGGAACTGGTCGTGGCGATCGGCCTCGGCGGCACGCGGGGCGATCTCCCTGGCGGCGAAAGCGGCGACCGCGTCGCGCAGCAGGTCGATGTCCTCGCCGAGGAAGAAATTCAGGCCAGGCAGGCTGATGCTCATGTAACGACTCCCCATTCTTATAGTTGTTGGATGGCGGGTAATGACGGTTTCAGGAAGCCACGGCGATCGCTTTCATGGCGGTCAGGCAACGTTCTTCGGCGGTATCGAGTTCGAGCTGCATCTGCCGGATATCGAGCATCTGCTGTTCGAGCTGCTCCCGGCGTGCAGCGATCTTTTGCAGAAAGTGCTCGAGCTGCTTGCGATTGCCGCCTGCCGGATCGTACAGGTCGATGAGCTCCTTGCACTCGGCCAGGGAAAAGCCGATGCGCTTGCCGCGCAGGATCAGCTTGAGCGTCACCAGATCCCGCGGCGAATAGATGCGCTCCTGGCCGCGCCGCTGTGGCGCCAGCATGCCCTGCTCCTCATAGAAGCGAATGGTGCGCGGCGTCACGTCGAGCGAGCGGGCCAGATCCGAGATGCTGTATGTGCTGGGCATTCGCCGCTCCCTTTCTTTACCTTTACGTAAAGGTAAACCTGCATGTGCAACCTGTCAAACGACGAGCCATGAACGGGCATTGGAAAGCATCAGGCCGAGAGAGAACGGGCTCCCGGCCCGCACGGACGTCAGTCCTGGTCGTCGGCCTCGCCATCCCATGGCTGGCCATCGAGAGGCCGCTTCCTGGCCAGCTCGGCTTCGTCGAGCCCTTGCCCGGCGCCGATATCGTCGCCCTCGACGATGCTCAGATCCTGATCGGCGGGCCCGTCCCCGCCCCGTTCGAAGGGCGAGCGCGCGCCGCTTTCATCGATCAGGGTCTCAGGGCTCAGGTCATCGAGATCGACACCGTCCTCGTGGCGGCCGCTGCTCAGGGTTTCGCCACCGCTCATGCCGGCCTCGCGCACCCGCTCGTCCGGATACTGCTCGCGGACTTCGTCCAGCGGACGGCGGTCACCGATACGCCCCTGGCGCTCATCGCCACGCTCACTGAAATCCAGTGGCTCGATGGAGCCCATGCGGTCTTCGGTATCGTCGATCTCCGCGGGCGTCACGGGTTGCCTGGGCTTGCTCATGGTCTTCTCCGATTGGTTGGTTCACTGCAGTGGAGTGAATCGACGCCGGGAAAATTCAGAGTAAACGATGAGCCGTTCAGCCCTCGCCGGTCAGTTGCTCGAAGGCTTCCTCGATGGGGCTCAGGCCCGTGGGACGCACCAGGCGGGTGACCTCCTGGCCGTTACGCAGGAAGATCAGCGTGGGCCACAGCTTGACCTGAAAGGACCGCCCCAGGGGCCGGCCGCTGCCGTCCTCGAGCTTCAGGTGGCCAACCTCCGGGTAGTCGGCGAAGACCTTGGCCAGCAGCGGCTGCACAGCCTGGCAGTGTCCGCAGCTGTCAGTGCCGAATTCGACCAGGGTCAGGCCCGGCCGGGCTTCGACCTCGGCCAGGCTGGGCGCGCTTGCGCTGTATCGGGTGAGCATGCCTTTCTCCTGTTCGGTGATGCAGCAGAACGGCCTTGGCGCCTGTGAGCAGACGCCAAGGCCGGCCTATGCAGGTTTGCCCTGGCCCTGCAGGAGCCGCGACCTCGCGGCGAAGCGTGGCCATATCGCGATTTTTGCAGCATGGCCACCCTCGCATCGCACCGAGGTCGACGCCCCTGCACCGGCGGCGGTTTGCCGCTCTTGCTCCGGCAAAACCCTATCTGATCAGCAGTGGGCCTGTGCAGCGGGTTTCACTCGGGCGTGGCGAAGGGGTCGATCTCGGACGGATAGCTGAGCTCGCGCTCCACCGAGCCATCGGCCCGGTGCAGAATCAGGGTGCCGTCCTTGCCGGCCATATACACCGGCATCAGGCGCAGCAGTTCTTCCCGGGTTTCGGTGACCTTGGCGGCCTGCTCCGCGCCATCGCGCTGGAACGCCCAGCCGACCTCGACAGGCACGATGTGATAGCGATCCACGGCGCTATACCCCGTTCTTGCCCTGATTCGCCGCCGCGGTCGAGGTGACCTGCGCGGCCACCCGGGCCTCCAGTCGCTCGATGGTCGCGGCGGCCTTGTCCACTTCCGGACGCAGGGCGCGTGCGTCGTCCAGCACACGTTTGACACGGCAATGGCCGGACAGCCCACGCGCCAGCAACAGGCCGCCGAAGGCTGCGCGGCACAGGCCGATCACCCCGCCGCGCTTGAGCCCGGTACGGGCCATGGCGATGCCGCTGCCGATGGAGAGCGCCCGCTCCCATCCCTGCACATTGCTCGTGGGACGCTGGGACTGATCATCGAATGTGGCCATGGTGCTTGCTCCTGTCTATTCAACTGCGGGTCAAACAACCGACTGGAACAACGACCCGGGCGTTCGCCCGGCCCGACGGGCGGCCGAGCGGCCACAGCGCCAGGCGATACGCCCGGCTCAGAGATATCGCAGCCAGGTCAGGTCGCGCCGCCGCGCCTTGAGCGCGGCGAACCAGTGCACCGGCGGATACAGCGCCGCCGCCAGCAGCAGCGAGCACAGCCAGATGCCGGTGATCGAATCGAAACCGAAATAATCGCCCTGATTGCGGCCCCAGATCGCCAGCGCCGCCAGGTACAGCAGCTTGAGCACGTAGAGGTGCAGCAGATAGAAGAACATCGGCGCACCGCCATAGACCGTCAGCACCTTCAGCCAGGCACTGCCCTGGCGGCGTTCGAACGCCAGCAGCAGGAGCAGGCCAAGGCCCAGGGTCAAGGCGAGAAAAGCCAGCGATGGCGGATACTTGGTGATGTTGAGGATGCTCATCAGGGTTTGCAGGGCGGAATCGCCCACTGCCCAGCTTTTCTCGCCATAGCCGTTGCCGGCACGTACCACGACGAACACCAGCAAGGCACCCAGGCCCCAGTTCAGCAACCGACGCTGGCGCACGGCCGCGTCGCTGCCGCGGGCGAACCAGTCGCCGGCGGCATAGCCCAGGGCGATCACGCCGATCCACGGCAGCAGCGGGTAGGACGTGCGCAGGCGCAGGTGCTCGGATACCTCCAGCCAGCCACGGTCATGCAGGATCGCCCAGGGCACGTGCATGGCCGAACCGGCGGCGAAATGCAGGCCATCGAGCAGGTTGTGCCCGGCCACCAGCAGCACACCCAGGGCGATCAGCCCGGCACGCGGCAGCCACACCAGCGCCGATAGCGCCAGCATGCTCAGGCCGATGGCCCAGATCACCTGCAGGTAGATCACCGTGGGCGGGAACTGGAAGGTCCAGGCGAAGTTCACCAGGGTCAACTCCAGCACGATCAGGAACAGCCCACGCTTGAACAGGAAGGCGCCTACCGCGGCCTTGCCGCCCTGCTTTTCGCCGTACAGGAAGGCCGACAGGCCGGTGAGGAAGATGAACACCGGCGCACACAGATGCGCCAGGGTACGGCTGAAGAACAGCGTGGGCTCGGTGCTGGCGATATCCATGGGATCGAGCACCTGACGGTGCAGGAAGAAGGTCTCGCGCACGTGATCGAGGAGCATGAACAGGATCACCAGGCCGCGCAGGGCGTCGATGGAGGTGAGTCGCAAGGAAGGCGAAGCAGGCAGGTTGGCAGGAGTCATGGCATATCCAGAGCAGGAAGCCGGGCAGACAGGTGAGTCCGCCCGATAGAACGAATCGTTATGATATAACAATCCGCTCTTGCCAGCCCAGCCCTTATCGCCCTCGCCCTGCCATGCACCTCCGCGGATCGACTACCATCGTGGCACGGGGCATCGCTGACAGCCTTGCCGATCTGGCGCCTCTGCCGGGCTCGCCACAGGCGGTGCCCGGAGCGCCGGCTGATATCCACAGGCGCCGCGAGGCGCCTGAACCGCCTTGGAGCCTGCCATGCATATCGTCATTCCCGACGACTACCAGAACGTCATCCGCACCCTCGATTGCTTCGCCACCCTGCGCGATCACCGCGTCAGCCTCTACCACGATGCCGTGGCGGATGTGGCGCAACTGGCCGAACGCTTCGCCGACGCCGATGCGCTGGTGCTGACCCGCGAACGCACCCTGGTTGGCGAGGAGCTGCTGGCGCGCCTGCCGCGGCTGAAGCTGATCAGCCAGACCGGCAAGGTTGCCGCGCACCTGGATCTCGCCGCCTGCACCCGCCATGGGGTAGCGGTCATGGAAGGTCGCGGTTCGCCCATCGCCCCGGCCGAGCTGACCTGGGCCCTGATCCTCAACGCCCGGCGCCAGTTGCTGCCGGCCATACAGGGCCTGTATGCCGGACAATGGCAGGTCAACCTGGGCCAGCGCCTGTACGGGCAGACCCTGGGTATCTGGGGCTACGGCAAGATCGGCCAGCGCCTGGCGCGCTATGCCCAGGCGTTCGAGATGCCGGTACTGGTATGGGGCAGCGAAACCTCGCGCGCGGCCGCCGAAGGCGATGGGCACCGTGCGGCGACCTCGCGCCAGGCATTCTTTGCCGAGGCCGACGTACTCAGCCTGCACCTGCGCCTGGCCGACGCCACACGCCACCTGGTCACGGCCGAAGACCTGGCCCGGATGAAGCCATCCGCCCTGCTGGTCAACACCAGTCGCGCCGAATTGATCACCCCTGGCGCCCTGCTCGATGGTCTGAACCTGGGTCGCCCGGGCTATGCCGCGCTCGACGTGTTCGAACAGGAACCGCTGACGGATAGCGGACATCCGCTGCTGCAACACCCCCGGGTGCTGTGTACGCCTCACCTCGGCTATGTCGAGCGCGAAGGGTATGAGCTGTACTTCGGCGATGCATTCGCCAATATTCTGGCGTTCTTCTCCGATCAACCCTGTACCCTGGCCAACCCTGACGTACAACGCAAAACGGACTGATCAGCTTCGCCAGGACGGCGTTTTTCTGCAGTTTCACCCTCGATAGTCGCGCAAGCCGCCGGTCACAATAGGCGGCATGCCGTCTGTCGCCAGAAATTCCGCCAGACGGTATCCCACAGATGAAAACCAATCTCAGTAAAATCATGCACAATCAACACAAAAATAATAAAAATATTTAAAATTCAATTATTTATAGTTTTAAATTCCATTCATCAGGAAAATAAACATTTTTTTGACGAAAGCATACTATCTGTCCGGTCGATGGTTTGCGGTACCAGGTTCCAGGATCTGCTGCCGGTCATACCGGAACGTGTTTTGCCGCAAGGCAGAGCACGGGACACGACATTTTCTTCAACACAGCCTGCGCCTCACCAGCGGACCCGCGCCAGAACGCTCCAGAAGTCCTGGCACAAGCCGTACCTGAGCGTCGAGAACGCAGCAAGCGCGGTAAACACGAACCCGATCCTGCGGGTTTGCGCGAAAAGCCTCACAGCGTTGAGGCACAGAAAACGGCATTCCTGGCGTGTCCGCCTGGCGGATCGCCACTCGTGCGCGGCAACAGTCCCTAGACGGCACAAGGAAGGCGTTATGAAGATTCTCGTTATTGGCAACATGGGTTATGTCGGCCCCGCCGTGATTCGCGAGCTGACCAGCCGCCACCCATCGGCAACCGTGCATGGTTTCGACAACGCCTATTTCGCCCATTGCCTCACCAATGCCAGCACCCTGCCCGAGAGCCTGCTGACCCAGCAGTTCTTCGGTGACGTGCGCGACCTGTCGGCGCAGAGGCTCGAGGGCTACGACGCGGTGGTGCAACTGGCCGCGGTCTCCAACGACCCCATGGGCGATCGCTTCGCCAGCGTGACCGAAGCGATCAACCAGGACGCGACCATCGCCATCGCCAGGGCCGCTGCGCGCGCCGGCGTAGGCAACTTCGTCTTCGCCTCCAGTTGCAGCATCTACGGCGTGGCGCTCGGCGGGCCGCGCCGCGAAAGCGATCCGGTCGCGCCCATGACCGCCTACGCCCGCTCCAAGATCGGCGCCGAGGATGCGCTGGCCGATATCGATGGCGACATGGTCATCACCAGCCTGCGCTTCGCCACGGCCTGCGGCATGTCCGATCGTCTGCGCCTGGACCTGGTGCTCAACGATTTCGTCGCCGGCGCCCTCAGCGAAGGCCGCATCAGCGTGCTCAGCGATGGTTCGCCGTGGCGGCCGCTGATCGATGTGGCCGACATGGCCCGCGCCATCGACTGGGCCATCCAGCGCGGTGCCGGCAACGGCGGCCGGGTGCTGCGCGTCAACACCGGCAGCAACGAACGCAATCACCAGGTACGCGACCTCGCCGCCGCCGTGGCCGAGGCCCTGCCCGGCACCCAGGTCAGCATCAATACCGACGCACCGGTCGACAGTCGCTCCTACCAGGTCGACTTCAGCCTGTTCGCCCAGCTCGCCCCCCACCACCAGCCTCGGATGACGCTGTCGAGGTCGATCAGCAAATTGATCGACGGTCTCACGGGTATGAACTTCGTCGACACGACATTCCGCACATCGCCGCTCATGCGCCTGCACGTCCTGCAAGGCCATATCGCCAGCGGGCGCCTGTCCGAAGACCTTCGCTGGCAATCCCGCTAGGGATTCCGGCAGTTGCACCGGGCCGGCAAGGCCCACTTCCGGGAAACCGTTTCACGGTCTCGCGGGCCAGAGTCCTGCAAGGAGCAACGACCGACGGCAACAGCGGCCGCAGTCCGGCCCGCAGGAAGAGCGCCCGTCCGTTTTCACGCGGCAGGCGGCGAACGTCATACGTCATGGGGGATCTCAGCATGAAGGTTGCAATATTCGCGGGCGGCTTTGGCACACGCTTGAGCGAGGAGACGGCCATCCGGCCCAAGCCGATGGTCGAGGTCGGCGGCCGGCCGATCATCTGGCACATCATGAAGATGTACGCGCACCATGGCTTCAACGACTTCGTGGTCCTGGGCGGCTACAAGGTCGATTACATCCGCGACTACTTTCTCAACTATCGCGCGCAACGCACCGACTACAGCATCGACCTGAAAACCGGCGCCATCGACTGGCTGGAGAGCGTCAGCGAAGACTGGCGCGTCACCGTCCTCGATACCGGTGCGGACTCGATGACCGGCGGGCGTCTCAAGCGCGCCATGCGCCTGCTCTGCGACGAACCCTTCTGCCTGACCTACGGCGATGGTGTCAGCGACGTCGACATTCGCCAACTGGTCGAGGCGCACAAGGCCTCCAAACGCTGGTGCACCCTCACCGCCGTCACCCAGCCAGGGCGTTACGGCGCCCTGCGCCTGAACGAACAGCTCACCCAGGTGGAAGCCTTCCGCGAGAAAGGCGCCGCGGACGGCGGCCTGATCAATGGCGGTTTCTTCGTCTGCGAGCCGGAAGTGTTCGAACTGATCGACGGCGACCAGACCACCTGGGAAAACGAACCCATGGACCGCCTGGTCGAGCGCGACATGCTCGGCAGCTACCACCACAAGGGCTACTGGCAGAGCATGGATTCACTGCGCGACAAGATCACCCTGGAAACCGCCTGGGCCAGCGGCGCGCCATGGAAAGTCTGGAAAGACTGAACGGAGAAGCCTGATGATCATCGTTGATAGCGCCCTCGCCAGACGCGAGGCCGAAGGCCGCCCCATCCGCGTCGGCATGATCGGCGCCGGCTTCCAGGCCAGCGGCATCGCCCTGCAGATACTCACCGCCACCCGGGGCATGCGCCTGTGCGCCGTGGCCAACCGCAACCTGGGCGGCGCCGTGGGCGTCTACGACCAGGCCGGCATCGAAGCGCTGCGCTGCGACAGCCAGGACGCACTGGAACGCGCCATCGCCGACGGTCGCCCGGCCGTGACCGAAGACGCCATGGCCCTGGCGCGCGCCGCGGGCCTGGATGCCATCATCGAGGTCACCGGCTCCATCGAGTTCGCCGCCAATGCCGTGCTCGCGGCCCTGGAAAGCGGCAAGCACGTGATCCAGATGAATGCCGAGCTGGATGGCACCATCGGCCCCATCCTCAAGGCCCGGGCCGATCGCGCCGGGGTCATCTACACCTTCTCCGATGGCGACCAGCCCGGCGTGCAGATGAACCTCTACCGCTTCGTCGCCGGGCTGGGCGTGAAGCCGGTGCTGTGCGGCAACATCAAGGGCCTGCACGACCCTTACCGCAACCCGACCACCCAGCAGGAATTCGCCCGCCGCTGGGGCCAGAAACCGGCGATGGTCGCCTCCTTCGCCGACGGCACCAAGATTTCCTTCGAGCAGGCCATCGTCGCCAACGCGACCGGTATGCGCGTGGCGCGCCGCGGCATGCTCGGGCCGGACTTCTCCGGCGGCAATCCGGGCGCGCCGCTGGTGCCGATCGAAGACACCGTCGCGGCCTTCGCCGAGCACCTGGACGCCAGTCGGCCCGGCCTGGTCGACTACGTGGTCGGTGCCCGCCCCGGCCCCGGCGTGTTCGTCCTCGGCACGCTGGAGAATCCGCGGCAACGCCACTACCTCGAACTCTACAAACTGGGCAAGGGGCCCTATTACTGCTTCTACACGCCCTACCACCTGTGCCACTTCGAAGTGCCCAACTCGGTGGCCCGCGCCGTGCTGTTCGGGGACCCGGTGCTGACCCCGCAAGGCGGCCCCAGCGTCGGCGTCATCGCCATGGCCAAGAAGGCGCTGAACGCCGGTGACAGCATCGACGACTTCGGCGGCTACGAAGCCTACGGCGTGGCCGAGAACATGGCGGTCATCCGCCAGGAAAACCTGCTGCCGATCGGCCTGGCCCTGGGCTGCACGCTCAAGCGCCCGGTCGCCAGGGACACCCCGCTGACCTTCGACGACGTGCAACTGCCCAGCGGCCGAACCGTCGACCGCCTGTATGCCGAGCAGGAATGCCTGTTCGCGCCCGAAGCGGCCGGCACGCAACGCTTTCGCGACTTTCTTCGCCCTCTGAACAGCCAGGAGCCGTCATGATCTTCCACACCACCACACTCAACGATGCCTGGCTGATCGAACTGCAACCGCGCGGCGATGAGCGCGGCTATTTCGCCCGCACCCTGTGCGCGGACGAGTTCCAGCGCCACGGCCTGATCAGCCACTTCGTCCAGCAGAACGCCTCGCGCTCGACCCGCCGCGGCACCCTGCGCGGCCTGCACTATCAGGTACACCCCTACGGCGAAGCCAAGCTGGTGCGCTGCACCCGTGGCGCCATCGTCGACGTCATCGTCGACCTGCGCGAGGAATCCTCGAGCTACCTGCGGCACGAGGCCTTCGAACTGACCGCCGACAACCAGCGACAGTTGTACGTGCCGCCCGGCTTCGCCCACGCCTTCCAGACCCTGAGCGACGATGTGGAAGTGAGCTACCTGGTGTCGACGGCCTACACCCCGAGTGCCGAACGCGGCCTGCGCTACAACGACGAACGCCTGGGCATCGACTGGCCACTGGCGGTTACCACGCTGTCGGAAAAGGATGCGGCCTGGCCATTGCTCGCCGACCGCACCGACAGGCTCTACTGAGCGCCCGCCATCGCGGATGGCAGGTACAGCGGCTGCGACTCGAGCACGGGAGCCAGGCTGGGCAGCAGCTGCAGATCGAAGACCAGCGAGGACGCGCAACGGATCTGCACGTTCAAGCTCTCCAGCGGCGCATCGGCCGACTCGACCTGCGGCGAGAACCCCAGCCCCTCGGCCAGTCCCAGCAACACCACCCGCGCCTTGTTCAGCTCGCCCTTGCGCAACAGCCTGAGCATGCCCCACACCTGATAGGCAAAGGTCAGCAACACCCGACGCTGATTGGCGTACTTGCGCATGATGAACAGTTCGTTGCGCACGAAATGGCGGTGGTAGCGGATCCGGACAGGATTCTTCTCGGTACGGATGCTGATCGCCCCACCGCCCTCCTGGCGCAGATGCAGCACCTTGCTGGCACCGACCAGATACCCAGGCTTGCTGCGGGTCACACGCAGGGTGAACTCGGTGTCCTCGCCCCAGATGAACATCGAGGTGATCGGTACGCCATGCTCGGCCAGGGTCGAGCGGGGCACGAGAATCGATACGAAGGTCGCCCGACAGACCGGTACCACGCCGAGCTCGACCGTGGCCGGCCAGTTTTCATAATCGATACGGTTGCGCCGCACGTCCAGGGACGGGGCATTGTTGACCAGCCCTTCCTGGGTGTAGGCCCCGGACAGCAGAAAGGCATGCTCGATATTGCGCGCGGCGAGCAACTCGTCGGCTTCGATCAGACGCTGCAGGGCATCGGGATTGGGGATGACGTCGTCGTCCATCATCCAGACCAGATCGGCCCCCGCCTGATAGGCCAGACGAAAGCCGGCGTTGAAACCACCGGATGCTCCCACATTGGCGGACAGCACATAGAGCCTGAGATTGGGCAGCGACAGATCGAGTACCATCTGCTCGGTGCCGTCGGAACTGGCGTTATCGATAACGATAACGCCGTCACAGTTTCTCGTTTGCGAATAAACAGCGTCCAAGCAACGTTTAAGCAAGTCCTTACGGTTATAAGTAAGCACCACCGCAAATATCTGCGACATAGGGGTCATCCTGAAAGTAGTGAGTTGACTTCCCTGGCCGAAACAGCTGCGGCCATAGCCCATAAAACGCCCGCCGTAAAGCGCTCAAAACTGCAAAGAGCCCCAAGCTGTCAGGCCTGCGGCAAGTTACACATCAAGCAATGCGGTTAAGTTAGAAGTTCATAACAACAGGATATATACAATCGCCATAAAACAGGCGCCATAAAATCAGCTTACCTATCCGATTGAACTTTTCCCGTGTACGCCGTGCGCCTCTACTATGCAGCTTCTACAGGAAAATACAGTTCGCCAGCGCGCATTTACGGGCGCCGCCGGTCGGAAACCATTGCCGGCCAACCACTCACTTGTTCATACGCCGCCATTCGTCGCGCCAATAGAACTTAGCCCGCAAATCGGGTCTGTACTAAGGGATTAACGACTTTAGGCAGGCGCGACGGCAAACGCTCAACTCACGGGCAATGGCAGTGGAGGCTTTATGAACACGCATATGGAGCTGCCCGAGATTGCCTGGTACCTGATCCAGTGCAAGCCCAGGCATGACGAACAGGCCTGGGAACACCTGAACAGACAGGGTTTCGAATGTTTCTGCCCGCACATACGGAAAGAGACGATTCGGGCCGGCAAGGTCAGGAAAATCAGCCAGCCACTCTTTCCTGGGTACATTTTCATTCATCTCAAGGCCCAGGATAACTGGGTAAAACTGCGCTCCACCCGGGGCGTGAGCAAAGTCGTCGGCTTTTGCGGGCGCCCCTGCCGGATCGATGACGAGATCATCGAGCGCCTGAAACAGCGCACCGCCCAGGAACCGGAAACGAAGGCACTCAATCCTGGCGATAAAGTGCAAATCAAAACAGGCCCCCTGGCGGACATGGATGCGATTTTTCTGGCGATGGATGGCGAACAAAGAGTGATGCTGCTGCTGAGCATCCTCAACCGAGAGCAACATGTCAGGTTGCCACTATCCCACCTCTCGGCACTACGGGCATGAATATTGCTCTTAACATTCCTGTAATGCTCCAGCTGCATCTTGGTCGGACTTGATCAGTCCCATGGAACGCACACTTTCCGTTCGTTCACTTCCCCCCAGCAGTATTGTACCGCCCCTGAGAGAGATGGCCTTGGGGCGGTAGCGTGCTTTTCATCGACCCACCGAACATGCACCGTATTGCGGCATATCCCTCAGGGTCGAGCCACTTGAGGGCAGGCAAAAAGTTCCCTTTTGATTTATCCGTCACGGCTGTGACGAGTTTCACGCTACCGGGGAACTTCTGCACAGCGCAGACAACCAATGAGTCATGAAAAATGGCTAGTAAGTCAACGCGATACGGAGGCCCGCAGCACAGCCTGCACAGCGCGAAAAGCGCAGCCGGCTCACCCGGCCCCGAGCGTGACGCAGCCCTCGGCACACTCCAAGATATCAACCCTGGGAAGGGATTCGGCTCTATGAGACTCACAACGATATTGACGGCTTCGCTTGCAGGTACGCTGTCCACAGCCAGCTGGGCGACCGATCCGCAAAGCATCGATCTGGCCGGCTTCGAGTTCACGCCAACCCTCGACCTGACGGAAAGCTACGACGATAACTACCGTGGCTTGCGCGAGGGGGCCAAGTCGTCCTGGATCACCAGCATCAACCCGAGCTTTCTGCTCAGTGCCGAAGATCGCAACAGCGGCTACCAGTTGAAATACGAGTTCGACAACCAGACCTTCCATTCCGATAACGACGCCAGCCATACCAACCAGCACCTGACGTTCAAGAGCGCCATGGCCTTCACCTCGCGTCACCGCCTGGACTGGAACCTGGGCTACCACCGCATCGAGGAAACCACCGACCTGGCGGACCCCGACAACGAAGAAAACGACAAGTACAGACGCGCCGTGGCCGGCGCGGTGTACAGCTACGGCGTGCAGAGCGGCCTGAACCAGCTGGACTTCGGCGCCAACCTGGAGTCGATCCGCTACCACAACAGCGGCAACCTAAACGCCGACGAGGATCGCGACAGCACCACGCTCAACAGCGTCTGGTATCACCGCCTGGGCGGCAGCACCCGCTCCCTGGTCGAGCTGCGTCACACCGACCACGACTACAGGCTCAGCACCAGCAACCGCGACAGCACCAACACCGCCATGCTGTTCGGCGCCACCTGGGACGCCACCGCCAAGACCTCGGGCACCCTGCGTCTGGGCGCCGAGCGCAAGAACTTCGACAGCAGCACACGCGAGGACTACACCAGCCCGATGTGGGAAGTCGGTGTGGCCTGGGAACCGCGCACCTACTCCGTCGTCAAACTCAACACCCGGCGAGCCTTCGACGAGGGCGACGACGGCGCCAGTACCGTTCAGGACACCACCACCCGCCTGAGCTGGGAACACGAGTGGACGGCCCGGATCAGCTCCGACATCTACTACCGCTATTCGGATCGTGACTACAAGGCCATCGAGCGCGAGGACAAGCGCACAGGCTACGGTGTGGGCCTGACCTACTCGCCCGATCGCTGGGTCGACGTATCACTGGGCTACCGCCACACCGAGAACGATTCGAGCCTGCGGGAGAAGACCTACGACCGCAACATCTATCAACTCTCGCTGAGCCTTAGCCTCTAGGACACGGCGGCGCTCGACGCCGCCATTCAAACAACCCCTCTTCCCGTTCGTCTGTACAGGCGAGCGATGGGCGCCCCTTTTCCCGCGCCGGAAGACAGACCAACCCTAGGAGTGAGCGAATGTCAGTCACCCACCTGTACAAAGCCCTTTCGCTGCTGCTGTTGCTCGTTTTCGCGGCCAGTGCACAGGCCAACCCCCAGTACCGGTTGAGCTCCGGCGACGTGATCAAGATCAGCGTGTTCGGCGAGCCCGATCTGTCCTTCGATGAAATCCGCCTCAACGATGCCGGCACCTTCTCCTACCCCTTCATCGGCTCGGTGGAGGCCCGTGACAAGACCGCCGGCGACATCGAGCGGCTGCTCACCGAAAAGCTCAAGTCCGAAGGCTATCTGGTCGACCCACGCATCTCCGTCAGCGTCACCACCTACCGCGAGTTCTACATCAGCGGTGAGGTCAAGGCGCCTGGCGGCTACCCCTTCCAGCCCGGCCTGACCCTGGATCGCGCCATCGCCCTGGCCGGCGGTCTGACCGAGCGCGCTTCGACCAAACGCATCAGCATCGTGCGCGGCTCCGATGAAGGCCGTAAGGCCGAAAAGGCGACGCTCGACACGCTGGTCAAACCAGGCGACACCATTACCATCGATCAAGGATTTTTCTGATCATGAACAGTCCCGCGCGCACTACGCGTCAATGGCAGCAACTGCCGTCCGAAGATGACACCGACTACATCGACCTGAAGCGCATCTGGAATGCCATCTGGCTGCGCAAATGGTCCATTGCCCTGCTGGTCGTGCTGATCACCCTGCTGACGGCCATTGCCGTGTCGCGCATGACGCCGGTCTACAAGGCAGTCGCGACGGTGATGATCGAAACCAAGGGCACCCAGCTGGTTTCCTTCCAGCAGGTCTACGACACCACCGGAGCGGTGAACGAATACCTGCAGACCCAGCTCGGCCTGATCAAGAGCCGCGCCGTTGCCGAGAAAGTGGTGCGTGAACTGAACCTGACCGAACACCCCGATTTCGACCCGCGCCAGCAGCCCGCGCCCCTGATCAACGTGAGCGGTTTTTTCCGCAGCCTGCAGGGCATGCTGTCGATCACCGGCCTGGTCGATGCGCCGGAACCGGTCAAGCCGCCGACCGAAGCCGAGCTGCTCGACAGCGTCACCAAGTCGCTGATGGATCGCGTCAGCATCTGGGTCGAGGGCAAGAGCCAACTGGTCAGCATCGCCGTCGAGCTGCCTGACCGGCTGACCGCGGCCCAGGTCGCCAATGCCCTGGCCAGCAGCTACATCGACAGCCAGCTCGAAGCGCAGATGGAAATGTCGCTGTCGGCGACCACCTGGATGAACACCCGCCTGACCGAGCTGCGCGCCTCCCTGCAGGAAGCCGAGAACCGCCTGCAGAACTACCGCGAAGCCGAAGGCCTGGTCGACGTCAATGGCGTGGCCACCATCAGCAGCAACGAACTGTCGCTGACCGGCGACCGCATGATCGACGCCCGTCGCCAACGCGCCGAAGCCGAAAGCCAGTATCGTCAGGTCGAGT
The DNA here is from genome assembly GCF_004327355.1 of Phytopseudomonas dryadis. Taxonomy (GTDB): domain Bacteria; phylum Pseudomonadota; class Gammaproteobacteria; order Pseudomonadales; family Pseudomonadaceae; genus Aquipseudomonas; species Aquipseudomonas dryadis. The sequence continues at coordinate 92,855 of NZ_QJUM01000013.1, read as the reverse complement.
CCATGAGCAGCATGGGCTGGCAGCGCCTGGCCAGCGTTCCCGCGGTACTGGGCAACCCGTTGATTCAGCAGTTCAAGGCCGATGAAGCGCGGGCCCGGGCCAAGGTCGAAGAGCTGTCGCGCCGCTATGGCGAACGCCACCCGACCATGGTGGCGGCCAAGTCCGACCTCAGCGCCGCTTCCGCCAGCCTGCGCGCCCAGGTCGAGCAGGTGGTCGCGAGCATCGAACGCAACTACCAGCTGGCCGTGGCCAACGAGAACTCCCTGCGCGCCTCCTTCAACACCAACAAGGAGCAGATCCAGGAAATCTCGCGCAAGGAATTCAAGGTCCGCGAGCTGACCCGCGACGTGGAGAGCAACCGCTCGCTCTACGAAACCTTCATGACCCGCCTGCGTGAAACCGCCGCGACCCAGGACATCAACTCCAGCAGCGCGCGGATCATCGACCAGGCCATCGCCCCCAGCGAAGCCAGCGCCCCAAACAAGCGCCTGCTGATCGTGCTGGCCGCCGGCCTGGCCCTGATCTTCGGCGTCGCCCTGGCCCTGGTACGCGACATCCTCAACAACACCTTCAAGAGCGCCGAAGACGTCGAGAGCAAGCTCAATCTGCCGGTTCTGGGCATCGTGCCGCTGATCACCAACAAGACCAAGAGCACCGCCGCGCACCTGTTCGAGCACGGCGAGGATCAACGCTTCTGCGAGTCGATCCGTACCATTCGTACCAGCGTGATGCTCGCCGACATGAACCGCGCGCAGAAAGTCCTGGTGGTCACCTCCTCCTCCCCCGGTGAAGGCAAGAGCACCCTGGTCGCCAACATGGCCTTCGCCCTTGGCCAGTTGCAGCGCGTGCTGCTGATCGACGCCGACCTGCGTCGCCCGACCCTGGCCAAGAGCTTCGACTTCCCGGTCGGCACGCCCGGCCTGGCCAACCTCATCGCCGGTACGGCCAAGGTCGAGGACTGCATCCGCTCCATGGACACCAACCTGGACATGCTGCCGGCCGGTGCCGTGCCGCCCAACCCGCTGGAACTGCTGGCTTCGCCGCGCTTCGCCAAGTTCCTGGAAATGATCAAGGAACGCTACGACCACATCATCATCGACTCCCCGCCCAGCCAGGCGGTCAGCGATGCGGTACTGCTGTCGACCATCGCCGACGCGGTGATCTACGTGGTCAAGTCCGAGTCCACCTCCATCCCGCTGGCGCAGAAAGGCGTCGGCCATCTGCTGCAGAGCGGCGCATCGCTGATGGGCGTGGTGCTCAACCAGGTCGACGTGGAAAAGGCCGCCAAGTCCGGCGAGTACAGCGGCTACTACGACCACTACGGCTACAGCGATCAGAAAGCCTGACGCCAGCCGCCATTTCCCATGAACAGCACGGACGTAGGAGGTATTCGATGATCGATCTGCATAATCACCTTCTGCCAGGTATCGATGACGGTCCGGCAGACCTGTCGACCGCGCTGGACATGGCCCGCATGGCGGTGGCCAACGGCATCACCCATATCGTCTGCACGCCCCATATCCACAGTGGTCGCTACGAGAACGACAGCGCCAGCATCCGCAACGCCTGCGAGAACTTCGCGGTGGAACTGGACAAGGCCGGGATCGACCTGCGCATCGGGGCCGCGGCGGAAGTGCGTTTCGCCAGCGAAATCATGGCCCGGGTCCTCGATGGCAGCATCCCCTTTCTCGGCCAGTGGGAAGGCAAGCGGGCCTTGCTGCTCGAATTCCCCCACGGCGAGCTGCCCTTCGGCGCGGAACGCCTGACCGAGTGGCTACTGGCCCATGCCGTCGTCCCCATACTGGCCCATCCGGAACGCAACAAGGCGTTGATGCAGACGCCGTCGAAGCTCAAACCCTTCATCGAACAAGGCTGCCTGCTGCAGGTCACCGCTTCGTCGGTGGCCGGCCGCTTCGGTGAACGGGCAATGCGTCTCGCTCGCGAACTGCTGGAGCAAGGCGTGGTCAGCATTATTGCGAGTGATGCCCATAACCTGGATCACCGCCCTCCAGAATTACAAGAAGGTCTCCTGCATGCCGCCCGGATACTGGGCGAGAGAGAGGCCGAACGCCTGGTCATCGATACGCCCTGGCGCATCGCTCACCGGCACTTCGTCTAGCTAACTGCCTGAAAACGCGTACCTGCTCCCACAGGTCGTAGGTTTTGTATTTGCCAGAGGTCGGCAAACCCATGCTTCGAGAACTCAGCAACATGGCGCGGCACCCACGTAGTCAAGCGCCACAGCGTTCGCCACAGCCGGGTACGCCCACCGTATCGCCATGCGCATCGCACATGGACAGGCCGCCCCTCGTGCACGTGCCGAGGGCATCCCACTTCATCGAAGAATTGCATGAGGACAGCCCACGATGATTTCCAAACGCATCAATCCTGCCGCCAATCGCAGGGGACTGACGTTCTGGGGTCAATGGTCATGCGCCATTACTCTGGTCAGTGCATTGCTCTGCTACCTGGTAATGCAGCAATACGGCGCGGTTCCCACCGAGTACCGCCTGCTGATCGTGCTCACGGTGTTCGGCTCGGTGCCCGCCTACATGCTGCTGCGCGTGTACCACAAGCGCTTCAGCTACGGGGTCGGCCTGCTGCACCTGCTGGCCGGCTGGGCCACCCTGCTGGCCGGCCTGGTGTTCATCGCCTACTTCAGCCAGAGCCTGGAGCGCTTCTCCTTCGAGATCATGCGCGAATGGGCGGTACTGGGCTTCCTGGTGCAGGCGGCGGCGTTCATCCCGTTGCGTTACTTCGCCGGTCTGCATTCGCAGAAGCTGCGCAACGAGCGGGCCTCGGTGATCATCGGTTCCGGTCCCAAGGCCTATGAACTGGCCGAGCGCCTGACCGCCTCGAACCGCGTACCGCTGATCGGCCTGCTCTCCTCCCATGCCGGCGAGCATACCCAGGATGGCCGCTTCCCGATCCTCGGCGCACTGCACCAGTTGCGCGAAGTGACCGAGCAGTACGGCGTACGCCGCGTCTACATCGCCCTGACCCTGGATGAGATCTCGCATATCGAGAAGCTCTACATCGACCTGCTGGACATGAGCGTGGATGTGGTCTGGGTACCGGACTTCGGGCGCATGCCGCTGCTCAATCAGTCGATCTCGCAGATCGAGCAACTGCCGGCCATCTACCTCAACGAAAGCCCGCTCAGTTCGCACCCGGCCGCGGTGTTCAGCAAGGAACTGATGGATCGCACCCTGGCCTTCCTCGCCCTGCTGGCGCTGAGCCCGGTGTTCATCGCCGCGGCCATCGCCGTGAAGCTTTCCTCGCCGGGCCCGGTGTTCTTCCTGCAGCCGCGCCACGGCTGGAATGGCGGCGTGATTCTGGTGTGGAAGTTCCGCTCCATGCGCATGCATCAGGATCAGGCGGTCAAGCAGGCCACCCGCGAAGACCCACGGATCACGCCGGTCGGGCGCTTCCTGCGACGCACCTCGATCGACGAGCTGCCGCAGTTGCTCAATGTGCTGCGCGGCGAGATGTCGCTGGTCGGCCCGCGTCCCCATGCCGTGGCGCACAACAATTACTACAGCGACAAGATCCTCGCCTACATGGCCCGTCACCGCCTCAAGCCGGGCATCACCGGTCTGGCCCAGGTCACCGGCCACCGCGGCGAAACGGAGACGCTGGAAAAGATGCAGCAGCGCGTGGAACAGGATCTGGCCTACATCAACAACTGGTCGTTGTGGCTGGACATCAAGATCCTGTTCAAGACGCCCTTCACCCTGTTCTCGCGAAACATCTACTGAACAGCGGCGACTGCCCGCGCCATATGGCGCACAAGACACTTCGCCCCTCCCCGGAGGGAGGGGCAGGTAACGCTTAACGCTCACTCAAGGAATTTGCCTCCATGAATATCACTGTCGTTGGAACGGGCTACGTCGGCCTGGTCACGGGCGCCTGCATCGCCGAGATGGGTAATACGGTCGTCTGCGTCGATGTCGACCCGAAGAAGATCGACAACCTCAAGCGAGGCATCCTGCCGATCTACGAGCCGGGCCTGGAAACCGTGGTCACCGAGAACCACGACGCCGGTCGCCTGCTGTTCACCACCTCGCTGGCCGAAGCCATGGAACAGTCGGATCTGTTCTTCATCGCCGTCGGCACGCCGCCCGGCGAGGACGGCTCGGCCGACCTGCGCTACGTGCTCGAGGTCGCCCGGCAGATCGGCCGCCTGATGACCCGACCGGGCATCGTGGTGAACAAGTCCACCGTGCCGGTGGGCACCGCCGACCTGGTACGCGCCGCCATCTCCGAACAGCTGGAGTTGCGCGACCTGCAGATCGACTTCGATGTGGTCTCCAACCCCGAGTTTCTCAAGGAAGGCGCCGCGGTCGATGACTTCATGCACCCCGACCGCATCATCATCGGCGCCGACAGCGATCGCGCCCGCCGGGCGATGAGCGAACTGTACGCGCCGTTCATCCGCAACAACCCGCGCATCAAGTTCATGGGCGTGCGCGATGCGGAGATGACCAAGTACGCGGCCAACGCCATGCTGGCCACCAAGATCTCCTTCATGAACGAAATCGCCAGCCTCTGCGACCGCCTCGACGTGGACATCGAGAACGTGCGCCTGGGCATCGGTTCCGACCAGCGCATCGGCTACCACTTCATCTACGCCGGTTGCGGCTATGGCGGCTCCTGCTTCCCCAAGGACGTCAAGGCGCTGATCAGCATCGCCCATCAGAACGACTTCGAACCCAAGCTGCTGCAAGCCGTGGAAGCGCGCAACGATCAACAGAAACAGTCGCTGTTCAACAAGATCAGCAGCCACTTCGACGGCGACCTCAAGGGCCGTACCTTCGCCGTCTGGGGCCTGGCCTTCAAGCCGGGCACCGACGACATGCGCGAAGCGCCCAGCGTGGTGCTGATCAACAGCCTGATCAATGCCGGCGCCAACGTGAAGGCGTTCGACCCGATCGCCCGGGAAACCGCGGTCAGGGAGTTCCCCGAGCACTGGTTCAGCGAAAACCGCCTGCAGATCGTCGAAGGCCAGTACGAAGCCGCCATCGACGCCGATGCCCTGGTGCTGGTCACCGAGTGGAAGCCCTTCCGCCGGCCCGACTTCAAGGCACTGCGCAAGCTGCTCAAGCAACCCTTGATCATCGATGGGCGCAACCAGTACGACCTGGGCCAGATCGAACGGGAAGGCTTCGACTACTACGGCATCGGCCGTAAACAGGTGCATGGCTGAGGCCGGCTTGACAATGGACGTCATCGAACCCAAGGCCATCGCGCCCGTCACTGCGCGGATGCGCTTCGGCATGGCCTTGCGGGGCGGGCTGCGCAGCCCGGTGCTGCGCAATATCGCCACCGTCGCCTCCGGCACCGCCGGGGCGCAGGTCATCACCCTGGCCCTGATGCCGGTCATCACCCGCATCTACGGGCCACAGGCCTATGGCGTGCTGGGCGTGTTCATGAGCCTGGCGTTCATGCTCATTCCCATCGCTGCACTCACCTACCCGGTGGCCATCGTGCTGCCCAAGCGTGACAGCGACGCCCGTGGGCTGGTCAGGCTGTCGCTGCTGGTGGCGACGTTTTTCGCCCTGCTCAGCGCAGCCTTCATCGCCCTGTTCGGCGATACGCTGGCCGCGCGCATGGGCGTGGCGCAGATCGCCCCGTTCATGATGCTGCTACCGCTGGTGATGCTGGCCGGCGCCGCACTGGAAATCACCCAGCAATGGCTGATCCGCAAGCAGCGCTATCGCCTCACCGCCGGTGTGGCCGTGCAGCACTCCCTGCTGCACAACGGCTTGCGCATCGGCGTCGGCCTGCTGCATGCAACGCCGGCGGCGCTACTGCTCAGCACGGCCCTCGGCCCGCTGCTGCATACCCTGATGCTGACCTGGGGCCTGCAGCGCAGCCGCTCGGCACAGCCTGCGCAACCGGCTGCCGAGGCACTACCGCTGGGCATACGCGACCTGGCCCTGCAGTACCATGATTTCCCGCTGTTCCGGGCTCCACAGATCCTCATCAACGCCGTCTCGCAGAACCTGCCGACCCTGGTGCTGGCGGCCTTCTTCGGCCCGGTGGCCGCCGGCTTCTTCGCCCTGTGCAAACAGGCGTTGAACGTACCGACCCAGCTCATCGGCAAATCCGTGGCGGACGTCTACTACCCCAGAATCAGCGCCGCGGTGCACAACCACGAACCGATCACGGCCATGCTGAGCAAGGCCACCGCCGCCCTGGCGCTGGTCGGCCTGGTGCCATTCGCGGTGGTGTTCTGCTTCGGTCCGACATTGTTCGCCCTGGTGTTCGGCGAGCAATGGCGCACCGCCGGCGAGTTCGCCCGCTGGCTGGCCCTGGCCGAATACAGCGTATTCGTCAGCCGTCCCTGCACGGTCGCGGTACCGGCGCTGGCCTTGCAGGGCCGCTTCCTCGGTTTCGAGGCAGTCAGCACCGCACTGCGCGTCGCCGCCCTGATGGCGGGCGCCCTGCTCCTGGAGCAGGCCGAGCAGACCGTCATGGCCTTCGCCACGGCGAGCATTCTGGTCTACCTGAGCCTGATCGCCATCGTGCTCCACGAATCCCGCCGCTGGCACGACCGAGCGGATCGGCAGCCCAGGCGCCGGTGATCGACCTTCAACCCATTTCGAGACTGACTTCGACCCTATGACCGAACATTCGCCCACCATCGTCGTCATCGGCTACAACCGCCCGAAGAGCCTCAGCCGGCTGCTCGGCTCGTTACGCAAGGCGCGCTACCCGTCGGGTCACGTGCGCCTGGTGATCAGCCTGGACAACTCCGGCAACCCCGAACCGCGCCAGGTCGCGGAAGCCTTCGACTGGCCCTTCGGCGAGAAGCGCATCATCGCCCACCAGGAACGCCTGGGGCTGCGCAAGCACGTCCTCAGCTGCGGCGATCTCACCGAACAATACAACGACGTGATCATTCTCGAGGACGACCTGTTCGTCTCGCCCTTCTTCTACGAATACGCCTCGCGCGCGCTGGAGGCCTATGCCGACGATGCCGGCGTCGCCGGCATCAGCCTGTACAGCGTGCAGTTCAACCAGACCGCCAACCTGCCCTTCACCCCGGTCGACGACGGCGACTCGGACGTGCACTTCATGCAACTGGCCGCCTCCTGGGGCCAGGCCTGGTCGCGCCGGCACTGGCAGGGTTTCCGCAGCTGGCTGGACAGCAACGGCAGCGACATCGGCCATATCGACAACATCCCGGCGGACATCCGCAGCTGGCCGGAATCCTCCTGGCTCAAGCTGTACAACGCCTACATCATTTCCAGGGATCTGTACTTCGTCTATCCGTTCCGCTCGCTGAGCACCAATTTCGGCGACCCCGGCCAGCATTTCAACATCGCCTCGTCACGCTTTCAGGTGCCAATCCAGCAGCAGCCAATCGACTACCAGTTCGCAAAACGGGAAAACAGTCTGTCGGTGTACGACGCCTTCTGCGAACTGCTGCCCGCCTGCCTCAAACGGCAGAACGAAAAGCTCGCAGGCTACGATTTCACGGTCAATCTGTATGGCTGCAAGGATTGCCGCAGCGGCCTGCAACTGACCCGCACCCAGGCCGCCGGGCTGCATAACTTCAGCCTATCCATGAAGCCCATGGAACTGAGCATCCTGCACGATATCGAAGGTGATGGCATCGCCTTGATCGACTCGGCCGGGATCGACAGCGCCAGCTTGTCCAGGCCGAAAACGGAGTACGACATCTACCGTTTCTTTTACAAGTTCCCATCCGTACGGATCATTCTTTTCGGCGTCGTCGAACGCTTGCAGTTGCTGCTCAAACGCGTGATGCCCAACTGATTTTAGCTTGCCCCAGCCTCCCTTAAATTGAACATCGCAGGTATTGCAATGGAACAGAAAGTAGCGCTCATCACCGGTATCACGGGTCAGGACGGCTCCTACCTCGCCGAGTTCCTCCTCGAGAAGGGTTACCAGGTGCACGGCATCAAGCGCCGCGCCTCGTCCTTCAACACCCAGCGCGTGGATCACATCTACCAGGATCCGCATGTACAGAACCAGAACTTCGTCCTGCACTACGGCGACCTCAACGACTCGTCCAACCTGACGCGCATCATCCAGGAAGTGCAGCCCGACGAGGTCTACAACCTCGGCGCCCAGTCCCACGTCGCGGTGAGCTTCGAAGCCCCCGAGTACACCGCCGACGTCGACGCCATGGGTACCCTGCGCATCCTCGAGGCGATCCGCCTGCTCGGCCTGGAAAAGAAAACCCGTTTCTACCAGGCCTCCACCTCCGAGCTCTACGGCCTGGTGCAGGAAATCCCGCAGAAGGAAACCACACCCTTCTACCCGCGCTCGCCCTATGCGGTCGCCAAGCTGTACGCCTACTGGATCACCGTCAACTACCGCGAAGCCTATGGCATGTATGCCTGCAACGGCATCCTCTTCAACCACGAGTCGCCACGTCGCGGCGAGACCTTCGTCACCCGCAAGATCACCCGCGGCCTGGCCAACATCGCCCAGGGCCTGGAGCCCTGCCTGTACATGGGCAACATCGATTCGCTGCGTGACTGGGGCCATGCCAAGGACTACGTGCGCATGCAGTGGATGATGCTGCAGCAGGACCAGCCGGACGACTTCGTGATCGCCACCGGCGTGCAGTACTCGGTGCGTGAGTTCATCACCTGGTCCGCCGCCGAGCTGGGCGTGCACCTGCGTTTCGAAGGCACTGGCGTGGACGAGCAAGGCGTCGTCGAGCGCATCGAAGGCGACAAGGCCCCGGCCCTGAAAGTCGGTGACGTGGTGGTGCGCATCGACCCGCGCTACTTCCGCCCCGCCGAAGTGGAAACCCTGCTCGGCGATCCCACCAAGGCCAAGACCAAGCTGGGCTGGACACCGGAAATCACCGTGCAGCAGATGTGCGCCGAGATGGTTCGCGAAGACCTCAAGGTCGCCCAGCGCCATGCCCTGCTCCGCGAGCACGGCCACGAGCTTCCGGTATCCGTGGAGAACTGAGCATGACCGCGACTTCTCTCGAGCAGCGCATCTTCGTCGCCGGCCATCGCGGCATGGTCGGCTCGGCGATCGTGCGTCACCTGCAGAGCCTGGGCTACCAGAGCATCGTCACGGCGCCGCGCGAGAGCGTGGACCTGGTCGATGCCGCCAGCGTGCAGCGCTTCTTCGCCGAGCAGCGCATCGACCAGGTCTACCTGGCCGCCGCCAAGGTCGGCGGCATCCACGCCAACAACCAGTACCCGGCCGACTTCATCTACCAGAACCTGATGATCGAGGCCAACGTCATCCAGGCGGCGCACAACGCCGGCGTGCACAAGCTGCTGTTCCTCGGCTCCTCGTGCATCTACCCCAAGCATGCCGAACAGCCGATGCGCGAAGAGGCGTTGCTGACCGGGGTGCTGGAGCCGACCAACGAGCCCTACGCGATCGCCAAGATCGCCGGGATCAAGCTGTGCGAAAGCTACAACCGCCAGCACGGGCGCGACTACCGCAGCGTCATGCCGACCAACCTGTACGGCCCGCACGACAACTACCACCCGGAAAACAGCCACGTCATCCCCGCCCTGCTGCGCCGCTTCCATGAAGCGACCCGGCGTGGCGACGACGAGGTGGTGATCTGGGGCAGCGGCACGCCGATGCGCGAGTTCCTCCACGTCGACGACATGGCGGCGGCCAGCGTGCACGTGATGAACCTGGACGACGCCACCTACCAGGCGCACACCCAGCCGATGCTCTCGCACATCAACGTCGGCACCGGCCAGGACTGCACCATCGCCGAGCTGGCGCAGACCATCGCCCGGGTCACCGAGTTCCAGGGGCGCCTGACGTTCGACAGCAGCAAGCCCGATGGCACGCCGCGCAAGCTGATGGACGTGTCGCGCCTGGCCAGCCTCGGCTGGACGGCCAGCATCGACCTGGAAAGCGGCCTGCGCGACGCCTATCGCTGGTTCGTCGAGCACATCGACGATGTCAGGGGCTGACATGTTCCTGCCCGCCGATACCTTCCAGAGCGTGGTCGCCAGCACGCCGCTGGTGTCCATCGACCTGCTGGTTCGCAACGCACAGGGCGAGCTGTTGCTGGGCGAGCGCCGCAACCGTCCGGCGCAGGGCAGCTGGTTCGCCCCGGGCGGGCGCATCCTCAAGAACGAAACCCTGGATGCCGCCTTCGAGCGCCTGACCAGCGACGAGCTGGGCCAGACCTTCCATCGCGCCGAGGCGGCGCTGCTGGGCGTCTACGAGCACTTCTACGAGGACAGCGTCTTCGGCGAGCGCCCGGACACCCACTACGTGGTCATCGCCTATGCCATCGACCTCGCGGCAGGGCAAGGGCTGCAGCCACCCGAGGTGCAGCACGGCCGCTATCGCTGGTGGCCGCTGCAGCAGGTCAGGGACGAACCAGGGGTACACGGCAATACACGGGCCTATCTGCAGGCCCTGTACTGAAAGCCGCAAGCCAGGCGAACGGATTGTCGCCCTGCGGACAACGACCACTTCGATATGGGAACGCGAGCTTGTTCAAGCAACTTCTTGCATACCGCAACCTGCTGTTCATCTTGTTTCTGCTGAATTCGGCATGCTTCTTCCTGACCGATGACAAGAAGGCGGGTATCCCCTATCTGCGCGAGCTGTACCTGCTGGGCATCGTGGGCTGCGCCGCGGCGCTGTTCCTGGTGTGGAAGCGGGTGTACCAGTCCAAGGCCAGCCTGTGGATCATCTTCATGGGCCTGGCCCTGCCGATCCTCTCGGCGATCATGGCCAACCTCAACTTCGGCCAGCCCTTTCTCTATGGCCTGCTCGAAGAGCGACGCAGCTTCGCCTATCTGGTGTTCTTCCCGGCCCTGTTCCTGCTGATCAAGACCGCGCCGTCGCAACAGCGCCTGGAGACCTTCTTCCTCTACTCGGGCCTGGCCTGCGCCTTCGTCGGTTACTGCTACTACTTCGGCATCATCCCGGAGAACAGCAACGTCTCCTTCACCGTCGACGCCAAGGACGCGGGCGAGGTGCTGCTGCGGCCGAACCGCTTCCGTATCGGCTCCAGCTACGTGACCATCAGCGCCTTCATGCTGATGTACAGCATGAAAGACCGTATCTCGCTGGCGAAGGTGGCCACGCTGCTGTTCTTCGCCTCGTACCTGTGGCTGGTGCTGCAGACCCGCCAGACCATGATCATCTGGTGCCTGGCCGGCCTGTGGATCTTCCGCGACCGTATCGACTCGCTGCTCAAGCTGGGCCTGCTGGCCAGCACCATCCTGGTGGCCTCGTACTTCCTGTTCCCGGAGTTCTACTACGAGCAGTACGTCAAGTTCGAGGCGCTGCTGGACGAGGCCACCACCGGCCCCGGGGTGCGCGACACCACCACGGCGATCATCCTCGGCGCCGTGGCGGACAACTGGTACATCGGCCTGGGCTCGCTGTCGCTGCAGTGGAACGGCGGTTTCTCGACGCTCTACAACCCGCATTTCTATCTGTCCGATGTCGGCATCGTCGGTGTGTACTACCGCTATGGCTTCCTCACGCCGGTGATCGCCTTCGTGTTCTACGCCGGCTTCCTGCGCATCATGAAAAACTGCCCGAACAAGGGCAACCTGCTCAATGCCTTCCAGTTGGTGTTCTGGTTCCAGATGCTCAACATGTTCCTGTCCAACTCCCTGATGTATGGCGGTGATGTCCTGGGCATCGCCGCCGCCAGTTTCCTCTACTACTCGAAAGCTCATGCAACCGAAAAATCCACTACTCCAGTCTTCAGAGGCGCACGCCATGACAACCTTCAGTATCGTGACCATCAACTGGAATAACCTGGAAGGCCTGAAGCAGACCTACCGGAGCGTGGCGGCCCAGACCTACCGCAACTTCCGCTGGATCGTCGTCGACGGTGCCTCCAACGACGGTGGCGCCGAGTGGCTGGCGACCATCGACGAGCCCTATGCCGAGATCACCTCGGAGCGCGACAAGGGCCTCTACGACGCCATGAACAAGGGCCTGATCAAGGGCTCGGCGACCGAGGGCTACACCCTGTTCCTCAACAGCGGCGATTCGTTCTACGACGAAAACGTGCTGCAGACGGTAGCCGACGCCATCGAGCAGGCGCCGAGCAAGCCGCGCTATGTCTACGGCGACTACTACCTGCAGAACGCCGCCGGGCGCCTCACAGCACAGAGCGCGAAGAAGATCGAGCACCTGGTGCTGGGCATGCCGTCCAGCCACCAGGCGATGTATTTCGAGAACGAAAGGCTGCGCAACGTGCGTTTCCGCGAGGATTACAAGCTGTCGGCGGACTACTGCATGATCGTCGAATTCCTGCAGGGTCAGGATCACCAGCGCGACGTGCTGAAGATCCCCGCGCCGCTGTGCATCTTCGATACCACCGGGGTTTCCACCAGCCGTCGTTTCGACGCGCTGAAGGAAGATATGCGCATCCGTCGGGAGGTCATGAAACTATCGCCGCTGCACAGTATCTCTTTGTATGTCCTGCACTACGTGCATACCCACAGCAAACTGCTGAAATCGGCACTGGGCAGATGAGCACGCAGCGACAGCAACCGTTATCCATGACACAGCTGAAGAAGTGTCCCGAAGAGGTGGTGATGAAAGCCTTTGACATCGAGTTTTATGGTGGCTCAAAACAGGGTCTGATCGAGGACTTGGCCGATCACAGCACCGACAAGTACAGCTATGTCGTCACACCCAACGTCAACCACGTGGTGCAGCTGGAAACCGACCGCAACCTCAAGCGCGCCTACGCCGTGGCCCGCCACCGGGTGTGCGACAGCCGCGTGCTGCTGCCCATGCTCAGGCTGCTCAGGGTCGACGTGGCGGAAGCCATTCCTGGCAGCACCCTGACCGAGGAGCTGGTGCAACTGGCCGAAGAGCGCGCCTGGCACGTGACGGTGATCGGCTGCGAGGTGGACGATATGCAGCACATGCGCGAACGCTACCCGCACATCACCTTCCACCACCATAACCCGCCGATGGGCTTCATCGAAGACGAGCAGGAAGTGCAGGCCTGCCTGTCGTTCGTCATCGATCATCCGTCGAACCTGGTGGTGCTGGCGGTGGGCTGCCCGCGTCAGGAAATACTGGCGCTGAAAATCCTCGAGACCGACCAGGCGGTCGGCATCGGGCTGTGCGTCGGCGCCTCGATCAACTTCCTCTCCGGCAGGACGCGTCGCGCGCCGCAATGGATGCAGCGCTGGTGCCTGGAATGGCTGCACCGTGCCGGCACCGAACCACGCAGGCTGATCGGACGCTACGCACGGGATGCGGTCCTGATACTTCCGATCCTGTTCAGGGAATTCAAACTACGGCAATCACTCTCCATGGGAGGAGCTCCACGATGATTCCTGTCATTCTTTCCGGCGGTAACGGCTCGAGACTCTGGCCCCTGTCCCGTCAACTCAATCCCAAGCAGTTCCTGCCCGTGGCCGACGATTCGCTGTCCATGCTGCAGGCCACCATCCAGCGCCTGGACGGGCTGGACATCGCCCTGCCCTACCTGATCTGCAACGAGGAGCACCGTTTCCTCGCCGCCGAGCAGTTGCGTCAGCTGGGTATGGACAAGGCCAGCATCCTGCTCGAGCCGGTGGGCCGCAACACCGCCCCCGCCGTGGCCCTGGCGGCCATCAAGGCGCTGGAGGACGAGCATGACCCGGTGCTGCTGGTACTGGCGGCGGACCACCTGATCAAGGACGTGGCGGCCTTCCACCAGAGCATCAAGACCGCCCTGCCGTTTGCCGAGGCCGGCAAGCTGGTGACCTTCGGCATCGTCCCCACCCATGCCGAAACCGGCTACGGCTACCTGGAAAAAGGGGCCGCCGCCGGCGATGGCGGTTTCGACGTGAAGAGCTTCGTGGAAAAACCGGACAGCGAAACCGCCAAGGGCTACCTCGCCTCGGGCGAGCACTTCTGGAACAGCGGCATGTTCATGTTCCGCGCCAGCCGCTATCTGCAAGAGCTGGAGCGCTGGCAACCGGAAATCCTCAGCGCCTGCCGCCTGGCATCGGCGCAGAGCGAGCGCGACATGCACTTCGTGCGCATCGGCATGGAGCCCTTCGCCAGTTGCCCGGAGAACTCCATCGACTACGCCGTGATGGAAAAGACCGCCGATGCGGTCATGGTGCCGCTGGACGCCGGCTGGAGCGATATCGGCTCCTGGTCCGCGCTGTGGGACGTCAGCGCCAAGGACGAACAAGGCAACGTGTTCAAGGGCGACGTGCTCCAGCACGACACGCAGAACACCTACGTGCACGCCGACTACCGCCTGGTCACCACCGTGGGCGTGGAAGACCTGATCATCGTCGAGACCAAGGACGCGGTGATGGTCGCGCACAAGGACAAGGCCCAGGAGGTCAAGCGTATCGTCGAGCAGCTCAAGCAGGAGCAGCGCGGCGAGTACCTGAACAACCGCGAGGTCTATCGCCCCTGGGGCAAGTACGACTCCATCGACAATGGCCAGCGCTACCAGGTCAAGCGCATCACCGTGAAGCCCGGCGCCAAGCTGTCGGTGCAGATGCACCACCATCGCGCCGAACACTGGATCGTGGTCAGCGGCACCGCCCAGGTGACCAACGGCGAGGAGACCTACATGGTCACCGAAAACCAGTCGACCTACATCCCCATCGGCCAGATCCATGCCCTGGAAAACCCCGGCATGATCCCTCTGGAACTGATCGAGGTGCAATCCGGCACCTACCTGGGCGAGGACGACATCATCCGTTTCTCGGACAACTACGGACGGGTCAAGGAACTCAAGGTTTCCGCGGCCTGAAAAACCCGGCAGCCAGGGAATGCAGCAGTGCACGTGAACTTTCCCTGGTTGCCGGCAGACCAACACCATGACCCCTGCGTAATCGGTGTACGTGGGGATGGTTCAGCAGGGGCGTCTGTCATGCAGCCCGATGCTCGTATAGCCGCAGGCTTGTACCTGCCACACACCGATAACCGTACAGCGCCAACGCCGTACCGTTCCCGTGCCCGGCCCTTGCGGAAACCGGCGCTGCGCTCGACGCAATACCCTTGCATCTCACTCATTTCGTCCCGCCAAGATTCTTACAAAAACGATTCCGCCGCGAACCGAAGTGAATACCCATACCCCCCCATGCAGAGGCTCGCCCGTGAATAATTCCAATCCCAAACTCTACGATCCCTTGATCCACAAACTGAAATTGCTGGAAGAAGACGATGTGGATTCACTGCTCGACGAGTTACGCACGCCGAAAAAGCCGATGATCCTGGGTTTCCTCAACCAGCACGGCTACAACATTGCGCATAACAACCCCGCTGTGCGGCGCAATTTCATGCAGATGAACTACCTGCTGCGCGACGGGATTGGTGTGAAGCTGGCCTGCTCGCTCAACGGCCTGCAGCCGAAAGCCAACCTCAACGGTTCGGATTTCATTCCCCGGCTGATCGACCACCTGCTGAGCGACAGCAACAGCGACAACTACCAGTTGTTCGCCATGGGCACCCAGGAGCCCTGGCTCAGCGAGGGCGCCAGAACCTTGTTCGGCGGCAAGCCTTTCCATGCCATCGATGGCTTCCAGCCGACCCAGGACTACATCGATTTCATCAGGCAGCACCGGCGCCTGGGCAAGACCCCGATCATCGTCATGGCCATGGGCATGCCGCGCCAGGAAGAGATTGCCGCCCTGCTGCAGCGTGAACTGCAATGCCCGGCCCTGATGATCTGCGGTGGCGCCATCCTGGATTTCTCGGCGCAACGCTTCAGCCGCGCCCCGGAGGCGGTACGCAAGCTCGGCATGGAGTGGCTGTTCCGTCTGGCGATGGAGCCGCGCCGCCTGTTCAAGCGCTATATCGTCGGCATCCCGCAGTTCTTCTACTACGTGGCGCGCAATGGCCTGAACAGCACGGTACGGGTCAGCGAACAGCGCGCATACGACCGTAAATCCTGACGCCACCGCCGCAACGAAAACGCCCCGGATGAGCGATCATCCGGGGCGTTTTTCATAACAGAAACAGGTGGCACCCTACCCAACCGGATCAACGGCCTGCCGCTACCGCCAGCGGCTTCTCGCTGCGCACACCCTGCTTCTGCGCGATCAGCGCGAACACTTCGTCCCACATGGCCTGAGTACGGGTTTTCAGCTCGGCGGAATGCTCCTGCAAGCGGCTCGACAGCGCCTGCATCTGCGCCGGCTCGGTCAGGTAGTCGAGCGCGTTGGACAGCTCCTCGTCCGACAGGTTGATGTCCAGCACGCCTTCGGCGAAACCGTAGTCGGCGAACAGCATCTGGTACTTGTGGCTCCAGCCGGTGGCGAGTGACGGCACGCCCTGCGAGAGCGCACTGACCAGGCCATGGAAACGACTGCCGAGGGTGCCGCGGCAGGCGCCGAGGATGCCCTTGATCGCCAGTGGATCGGTCTCGCGCAGGATCGGCAGGCCACCGACCGCCTGCGACACCTGCTCGGCCAGGCGCGCATCGCCCTCGCCCTCATGAATCAACAGGAACGGCTTGGCACCCCGCTCCACCAGCATCTTCGCCGCGCGCTGCAGGAACGGCGCATAGCCCTTGGCAATACTGTCATTGGTCTTGTCCAGCATGCGGCAATTGGGCACCAGGCAGACCTGATGAACCTCGGGATCGAAATAGGCCGGCAATACACCGCTGATCAGGTTGGTGAAATCGGGCGCCAGCTTGATGTTGGCACGCTCGCCGACGACTTCGGTGAGGTAGTCGTAGGACACCTGCTCACGGGCGAAGATCAGGTCGCAGTTGTCGACGAAGGCCTTCACCGCCTCCTTGCTCTTCTGATCACGGAACGGGCCGAATGCCTGGGGCAGCAGAATCACCTTGCTGCCGTTCTTCTTCCAGCGCTTGCTCGAGCGCGCCAGCTCCTCGGACAGAGCCGGCCCCCACTGGTCGCTGTAGGCGAAGCCGGCGGCGTCCAGCACCACGTCCACTTCCTTGTCCAGCACCACGCCGTACTGCTCCCGGATACCGGCCGGGACGAAGGCGGCCAGGTCGCCGAAGGGAATGCCGGCACGCCACAGCCAGGCCTTCTGATACAGCCCCAGGGACGCGCGATTGACATAGGGATAGGGGCTCTTGGCCCGGCCAGGCTCCATCACCACCTTGGCGGCAGGCAGATTCTGCCGCACCTGCTGCAGGGCGGCGTGCAGCATCAGCGCGGCGCCCTTGTTGACGAAACCGGCCTTGCGAATCTCGACGTACATATCACGTTCTCCTGAATTCACGGATCAACTGGGGCACGCTGATGAAGGCATGCAGAAAAATGCTCTTGGTCATCATGACGAACAGCGGCCGTGTCCTGCGTGACAGCAGCAGGCTCACGTAACCGGCGATGGAATAGGAAATCAGCGTTGCCCAGGCGGAGCCGACGACGCCGTGGCTGCGGATGAGGAAGTAATTGAGCACGATGTTGCTCAGGGCGCCGAGGCCCTGGGTGACCAGGGAAAAGATGAAGGCCTCCTCGATGATGATCCACTTGCTGAACAGCGCGCGCATGAACACGAAGGTCGCCGCGAAGATATGGATCGCCAGTACCGGCCCGGCGTCCGCGTACTGAGCACCGTACAGCACCTGCACGATCCAGTCGGAGAGGAAGAACACCACCACCGCCAGGCCGAAGGCCATGAAGAACAGCACATCCAGCGCCACCTGCATGAAGCGGTTGTAGCCCGCCGTATCGGTCTTGCTCAGGTCGATCATCTTCGGGAAGACCGAGGCCATGAGAATGGTCGGGATCAGGTACCAGGCTTCCGACAGCCGCGAGGCCGCCGAATACACACCCACGGAGTATTCGCCGAGCATGTACTGCAGCATGATCTGATCGACCTTCAGGTAGATCACCGCCGACAGCGAACCGAGGAAGATCAGCAGGCTTTTCTTGAGCAGGGTCTTGCCCAGCGTCCAGGAAAAGTCGAAGCGGAACTCGCGCTTGAGCATCACCGCATAGCAGACCAGGATCGCCGAGGTGACCATCACCACCACCACGTGGGCCAGGGCGATGTACACCAGCCCCGCCCCGGCGATGGCCAGAATCATCTTCAGGCCGTTGCCACCGAGCTGCCCGACGAACCCGGCCACGGCGGCGTACTTGGCCTGTACCCGCGCCTGGAACCAGTCGATGAGCATCTCGAATGGGGTGAAGAACAGCGCCAGGGCGGTGAACAGCAACACCAGGAAATTCTGGTCGTTGCCGATCAGGTAGGTGCCCATCATGATCGCGAAGGCGATCACCGAGCAGCCCACCTTGATCATGAATACCGTCGAGAGAATCTGGTCTTCGTTTTCCGGGTGGCTGCGCAGTTCCTTGACCACCAGGCCGGTCAGCCCCAGGTGCACCACGATGCTGAGCAGGCCCAGCAGCGCCAGCGCGTAGTTGAGGTAACCGAAGTCCTCGGGGCCCAGGTAGCGAGCCAGTACCACGGTGGTCGCCAGGCCGATGGCCAGCATCAGGAATTTCTCGGCCAGCATCCAGCCGGAATTGAGGAGGTATTTCATGCCCTCCTGGACACGCGATGCACTCATTTAGCAGGCATCTCCAGCTGGCCATAGCTGCGGGCTTCGTCCAGGGAGAGTTTCTGCGAATACGGCACCAGACCGCCCTCTGCCGCGTAACCCAGCGAGATGAACATGACGATGCGCTCGTCGGGCTCGAGCTTGAGCAGCTTGCTGGCCGCCAGCTCGCGCTCGGGGATATCCGGCCAGTTGATCGAGCAGGACGACACGCCCTGGGTTTCCAGGGCGAACATGAAGGACATCGCCGCCAGCGCGCCATCGATGTAGATCACATGGCGATCGCGCACATGGGGGTAGGCGCGCAGACGACCGACCACCGCGACGATCGCCGGGAAGTTGTGATCGAAACCGGCCACGCCCATGGGCAGGCGCGAAGCCTGGGCCACCGAGGCGGCATCGTCGAAGATCAGGAAGCGATACGGCTGACGGTTACAGGCACTCGGCGACTGCACGGCGACCTCGACCGCCTTGTCGATGACCTCCCGGGGCACCGGCCGGTTCTCGTACCAGCGTACCGAACGGCGCTTCATCGACAGCTGGCGCATGGCGGTGTAATCCACGCTCGACGTGCTCACGTCAGCGGCGAAAGGCACGCGCTCGGTGTCAGGATTACGCAGACTGCCTGGCGAGCTGAGCGGACGCTCGAGACGGGCGAATTTCTCGCGGGCTCGATTGATCACGGGATGCTCACCGGTCACGGCGAAGTACTCGGCGAGCACATCGTGGGCCCAGCTGACTTCGTCTCGATCCACGTTGCCGTTGAGCGAGGCGATGTAACTGTCGACCGTATCGCCGATGTAATCCAGGGCGAAGACCTCGCGCCTGGGCTGCATGATCAGCCCCTTCTCGATACGGTGCACGGCACGGCGCAGGAAGTAGTTCACCGGCTCGGCGCCGGACAGGTTTTCCTCGTGCTGCAGGTGACCGACCACTACGGCGTAAGCCTCGCGATCGAATGCCGCGGAAAAGAACGAGTAATGAAAGCGTCTCAATGTCGCCGACTTCGAAAGTGCCCTGATCCAGCCCATGGCGAGCCGTTTCTGCAACTGTTTCAAGTTGTCGATGCCGCTGCGGGGCAATATCTTCTTGAGAGATTCCTTCAACATTTTCATAGGCTGTAATTACCGTTCAATGGTTAATATCTCCCCCGCATCATCATGGCGGCACAATGATATTGAATGGATATGTGCAGGCAGTGAGTGGCCACGACTCGATAATGGAGTGTGACTGCGTATGCGCAGGGCAACGCCCGCCATACGTGGCGCGGACAGCGGAAATCCCGGCTATCGGTACCGCGGGGAGCGCCTCGTCTGCCTGCTGCTGGCCACCATGGACATGCCTGCAGAGAGGGCAAACGAATCGACTTCCATACTGATACTCCAAGAATCCGGACGGCTGTGCTGATACCGCTGCTTATTGTCAGGAGTTAGGACTACGGCGCAGCACTTTGATTCCACGCCGGCCAGCTTTATGCGGAAAAAGTTGCGGGACGATGGCTGTCAAAGTGATATCAATGCGAACTGGCGCACAGATGGCGTAACTTCGTGAGTGTCATGACATACGGCGGGAACAGCAAGTCAGTATCGGCTCGACGCGCAGCGAATTGCCCCCGACCTCATTAGCCGGCAAACCACCGACCGTGCAGGCGCGTCGCCCCCGGCGCGATACGATGGAGGCCATTCCGCAGAATCCGTGGCGTGGCCGCCATTCGCCGCGAGGGCGCGGCTCCCACAGGATCGCGGCAAACCACCAACCGTGTAGGAGCGTCGACCCCGGCGCGATGCGATGGCGGCCATTCCGCAGAATCCGTGGCGTGGCCACCATTCGCCGCGAGGTCGCGGCTCCTACACGAATGTGGCAATTCTGCGTTCAGCCCTTGGTCGCCAGCATATCGCTCAGCTTGTTCGCCAGGTCGGTCATGGAGAACGGTTTGCTGATGATGTCCATATTGCTGCCCGGCAAGACCGTGCTGGAATGATCGGCATAGCCGGTGACGAACAGGATCGGCAGCTCGGGCCTGTGCTGGCGGGCGATCTCGGCCAATTGGCGTCCGCTCATCCCCGGCAGGCCGACGTCGGAGACCAGCATGTCGAGCGTCATGTCCGAGGCCAGCAAGGCAATCGCCGCTTGCGGCTCGGCGGCATCCACGGTGTCGTAGCCCAGTTCGTCCAGTACCTCGGCCACCAGCAGGCGGACGGCAGCATCGTCCTCGACCAGCAACACGCGCTGGCCGCGCCCACTCGGCGAAACGCTCTCCTCCTCGATCAGGCCATGGCTGGCGGACGTCTCCACCGCCGGCAGGTAGAGTCGCACCGTGGTGCCGGCGCCCGGTTCGCTGTGAATGGTCACCTGGCCACCGCTCTGCCGGGCGAAGCCATAGACCATCGACAGCCCCAGGCCGGTTCCCTGGCCCACGGGCTTGGTGGTGAAGAAGGGGTCGAAGACCTTTTCCAGCACCTCGGCGCTCATCCCGGAGCCGCTGTCCGTCAGCGTGATGAGCAGATAGCGGCCCACCTGCAGATCCGGCAAGGTGACGATATCCGCCTCGTCCAATTCGACCAGGGACGTATGCAACTGCAACTGCCCACCGAACGGCATGGCGTCGCGCGCGTTGATGGTCAGGTTGAGGATGGCGCTTTCCAGTTGATTGGCATCGGCCAGCGCCAGCGCCAGGCCATGCTCGTAGCGCATGTGCAGCACGATGCGTTCGTTGACCGTGCGCCGGATCAGTTCTTCGAGCGACCCCAGCAACTGGTGGACATCGATGGGCCTGGCCTCCAGCGACTGCCGACGGGAGAAGGTCAGCAGACGCTGGGTCAGCCCGGCGGCACGGTTGGCCGAGATGGTCGCCGCATCCATGAAGCGATCGAGATCATCGACGCGACCGCTGGCGATCCGCCGTTTCATGATATCGATGGCGCCGATGATGCCGGTGAGCATGTTGTTGAAGTCGTGGGCGATGCCGCCGGTCAGCTGACCCACGGCCTCCATCTTCTGGCTCTGTCGCAGTGCCGCCTCGGCCTGGGCGCGGCTGGCCATTTCCTCGTGCAGTTCGGCAGTGCGCGCATCGACCTTCTGCTCGAGCAGTTCGGCGGTATCGCGCAGGCCCTCCTCGAGTTTCTTGCTGTCGGTGATATCCAGTACGAACACATGAAAACCGTCCACCTCGCCCGCACCATCACGCCGTGGCAGGTAGCGCACATCCGCCACCCGACGGCGCCCGTCGGCGCGTGGCCAGGGCACCTGCAGGCGCATCTCGACCCCGGCCAGGGCGCCTTGCATGCCAGCCAGGCGCTGATCGAAACGGGTGTGGCCGATCACTTCCTGCACGTTACGCCCCAGTACATGCTCCGGGCTCAGGTCGAACCAGGATTCGCAGGCACGATTGACGAAACGGCAGCACAGTTGCTTGTCGATGAAGGCCACCAGCACGGGCAGCGAGTCGGTGATCAGGCGCAATTCGCTCTCGCTTGCCAGCAAGGCCTGGCGGCTGTCGGCCAGCTCACGCAACTGATCGCGAATCTGGAACTGCTTCTGCCGCCCACGCAGCGCCGAGGCCACGCTGCTGAGCAGCGACAGCGAACTCAACGGACGCTCCAGCACGATGGTGTTGGTGGCGATCCGCGGCAGCCTGAGCCGTGCCCGTTCACTGCCCCAGGCACTATCGCCCTGGCGCGCGGCGAGCAGCACGAAGGGCACATCCGACCAGGGCGCCTGGGCTTCGAGCTTGCGCTGCAAGGACTCGGTCCGCGCCGCGAAAGCTTCTTCCGTGGCCAGCACCACGCCGACCCGATCGTCCAGCACCTCGGCCACCTCGCCCAGGCTTGCGCAGATCCGGGTGGCGTAGCCATTCTGCTCGAGCAGCGTCGCCACGCTGGCAGCGTCTCGCCCGTAGGGCGCACAGATCAGGACGCGCAACGCCGGCGATCGGTCAACGCTCACCAGCACGGTTTTCCATCAGCGGCAAAGCGTTGCCCAGATACTCGGGGGTACCGCTGAGCACACCCTTGAAATCCACCAGGACGTCACCGACGCGCACGCCCTGGCGGTCGATGCGCAACTCGCGGATGCTGTCTTCATGCAGGCCACTGCGGTTCTTGATGATCGACACCGCCTTGCGAATACGCCCCTGCGCCTCGAAGAAACGCAGCAGCACGACCGCATCGGCGACATAGGAAATATTCAGGTTGCCCGTCGACATGCTGCCGACCAGGCCGTGCTGCGGGTTGATCAGAAAGGTGCTGACGCCCCGCTGGCTGAGATAGGAGAGCAACTCGTGCACCTGCAGGATCAGTTGCTGCTCCTGAGGCATCGCCGCCAGGTAACCGCTCAGGCTGTCGATCACCAGCAGGCGGCAATCGTTGCGCTCCACCTCCTCACGCACCTGCCAGGCGAACTCGCCGGGCGAGACCTCGGCCGGATCGATCTGGCGAATCGTCAGCAGGCCACTGGCGATGTGCTCGCGCAACTGCAGGCCCATGGCTTGTGAGCGGATCAGCAGGGTGCCGATACGCTCGTCGAATTCGTAGAGGGTGCAGCGCTCGCCACGCAGGCAGGCGGCGTTGAGGTACTGCAGGGCCAGGCTGGTCTTGCCCGAACCGGCCGGGCCGGTCACCAGCGTACTGGTGCCACGCAACGGCCCGCCACCGAGCAACGCATCCAGCCCGGCGATACCGCTGGCAACCGGGCTGCCGTCGAAGGGGACGTGATGCTGCGCGGCCACCAGGCGCGGAAACACCCGCAGCCCTCCCTTGCGGATGACGAAATCGTGCAGCCCCGCGGCGAAGTCGACGCCGCGCAGTTTCTGAACCTGCAGACGCCGCCGGGCGGCGCCGAAATCCAGGGTCAGGCGCTCCAGGGTGAAGACGCCATGACACAAACTGTGCAGGTGGGCATCGCGCTCGCCCTTGTTGCCCGTCAGGTCATCGACCAGGAACACGGTCGCCTGGCGCGGCGCGAAGAACTGCTTCAAGGCCAGCACCTGGCGTCGATAGCGCAGCGAGTCCTGGGCCAGCAGGCGCAACTCCGACAGGCTGTCGAACACCACCCGCGCCGGCGCGATACGTTCCACTTCGTTCTGGATCAGGCGGATGGTGCCGCCCAGCTCCACCTCCCACGGATGCAGGATCGATTGCTCGCGGCCATCGCCCAGCACCTCCTCGGCCGAGGCCAGCTCGAACAGGTCGATACCCTGCAGCGACCAGCCGTGGGAGGCCGCCACGGCCTGCAGCTCTTCGCTGGTTTCCGAGAGGGTGATATACAGGCAGCGCTCGCCGCGGGCTACGCCTTGCAGCAGAAACTGCAGGGCCAGGGTGGTCTTGCCGGAGCCGGGCGATCCCTCGAGCAGATACAGCCGACTGGGCGGCAAACCGCCGCCGAGTATGCTGTCCAGTCCCTGACTCCCAGAGGGAATCCGTTCTGCGGTTTCACTCATGGATATTCCTTTTCTGAACAGAGGCATGGGTGAGCACACATGCCAGCTGACGTTCGACCATGGCGGTCGGACGGGCGTTCAGGAAAAACCATGGGGCAAGCCGACAGGGCTCAGGGCGGGAAGCACGACACGGGAACAGCCCATGGCTGCAGTGGACGGATCAGCTCGGGCCGATCAGCGCCTTCACCGTGGCGACGACCTGGTTGATATCGAAGGGCTTGTCGAACACGGCGGCGAACAGATCGGGACTGGCACGGCCGACACTGCCCTGCGCGCCACTCATCAGGATGATCGGCAGATCGGCGGACATGGGCCTGGCACGGATGGCCTTGGCGAACTCGAGCCCGTCCATCACCGGCATCATGAAGTCGGTGATGATCAGTTCGGGCCGTTCACGGTCGAGCACTTCCAGGCCTTTGCGGCCATTGCTCGCCTTGACCACCATGTAGCCCTCGTCCTCCATGGCATAGCCGAGAATATCCGCGATCAGATATTCGTCGTCGACTATCAGGATGGTCGTCATAGTCCGTAGGCCCGATCGAACCGCTCAGGCGTCAGTAGCCGACGTAGCGGTACCCGATAAAACACCCGCTGCATGTCTGAAGGCCTTGGTTAGTTCAATACCATGATCATTGATGACCACTTCCAGAAGCGAGGAGTCGTAAAAACTGTCCCTCATTTTAAGGATGGACAGCAACCGCTTTAGTTCAGAGTCCATTTCCACGAAGCGCATCAGTATGAGGTTGTCGACGATGCTCGACAGCTCTGGCGCGGGCGCGTTGATCTCGGCGGCGAACAGATCGCGCATTTCCCAGGTGGCGAATACCGTCACCCCCATGGCGCGCAACTGGCTCATCAGCGCACTGAAGAACTCGATCAGGCGCGAGGTGCCGGTGGCCACCCGTGCCATGCCGCCGAGGCTGTCGATATGCAGGCGCTTGATGCCCTTCTCCTCGACCGCCTTGATCAGGCGCGCACCGAGCCCATCGAGCAGGCCTTCGGTGGTCGGTTGCCAGAGGATGTGCAGCGCGCCGCTATCCTCCATCGACTGCATGTCGATGCCGATGGCGTGCGCCTTCCAGCGCAGACGCTGTGGCGTCTCGTAGAAACCGAAGTGCAGCCCCGGCGCCTCGGGGGTCGACTGGGAGAGGAAGTTCAGGCCGAGGCTGGTCTTGCCGATACCCGACGGCCCCATGATCAGGGTCACCGACGACTCCGGCAAACCGCCGCCGATCAGCCGGTCCATGGTGTCGATGCCACTGGCGATACGCCTCATGCTGTCGCTGTCCGGCAGGCTCGGTTGGCTGTAGAGACTTTCCAGACGCGGGTGAACCACCAGTCCGTGATCGGTGATCTCGCATTCATGCAGGCCGGAAAGGGCGCCGCTGCCACGGGTCTTGCGCAGATGGATGCGACGTACCGAACGGGCGCCGAACAGCTCTTCGCCGAGTTCGATCACGCCGTCGACCATGGTGTGTTCCGGACTGCCGTCATCCAGCCGGGAGCTGGTGAGGAACAGCACGGTACAACCGGCGAAAGCCGCATGGCCCTGCAGCTCGGAAATGAACTTCTTGGTATCGATCTGGGTTTCCGCTTTCGAACGGGCATTGAGCAGCCCGTCGACGATCAGCAGGGTGGCCTTCTGCCGGCTGATCTCGCGCCGCAGCAGCTTGACCACCTCGTCGAGCCCTTCGCTCTCCAGGGTATCGAAGGCGCTGACGAACTGGATCTCGGCGCCGACCTTGCTCGGGTCGAAAAAGCTCAGGGTGGAGAGATATTGGAAAAGCCTTTCATGGGACTCGGCCAGCAGGGTACCGACCAGGACACGGCCACCCTCGCGCACATGGTTGAAGGCGATCTGGTTGGCGAGGATGGTCTTGCCCGAACCGGGGCGTCCCTGGACGATGTAGGATGCGCCGGCGACCAGGCCGCCCTTCAACAGAGCGTCCAGCCCTTCGATCCCACTTTCAAGGCGTTTTAACTGTTCCAAGTGCTGGCCTGCCTCAATAAAAATTATGCGGAAGTAGCCTAGGGTCTGTTGACGTTTCAGCGCAAGCCGCGCGGGAACATCCAACGGCCCAAAGGCCCGATCATTCCCTGAATTGGGACGTTTTTCTCAGTAGGCAGCTGAAAGAAAAAGCGGATGGGCGAGAATACTAGGGGGTGTGGCTTTTCAAGTACAGTCGCTCGTCTGCCCGCGTTCCGCGGCGGGCAGACAGAGGGTCACCGTGGTGCCCTGCCCGAGCACGCTCTCGACATGTACGCCACCCTGCGCCTGGCGGACGAAACCATAGACCTGGCTGAGCCCCAGACCGGTTCCCTTGCCCACCTCCTTGGTGGTAAAGAACGGCTCGAACAGGCGCCCCTGGATCGCCGGGTCGATCCCCGGGCCATGGTCGCTGACGGAAATCAGCACGCACTCGCCATGCAGGTCGTCCCACTCGCCGCTCATCAGGCGGTTCTGCGCGCGCAGATGCACCACACCACTGTCCTGCATGGCATCACGGGCATTGAGCAACAGGTTGAGCATGGCCATCTCCAACTGGCTCGGGTCGACATCTAGCGGATGCAGCGCGGGCGCCAGCTCCATCTCCAGGCTCATCGCCCGGGGCAGCGCCTGCACCAGGAACATCCGCGCCTCGGGCAGCAGCCGGTTGAGGTCGATGCGCTGGCTCGGCAGACGCTCGCGGCGGGCGAAGGTCAGCAGGTGCTGGGTCATCTGCGCGCCCCGCTCCCCGGCATCGCGGATGCTGTCGAGCAGATCGGCGAGACGCTGCGGATCCCGCGTGCGCTCCGCAAGCTTGGCGGCACTGAGGATGATGGTCAGCAGATTGTTGAAGTCATGGGCCATGCCCCCGGTGAGCTGGCCCAGGGCCTCGAGTTTCTGCGCCTGGAACAGTTGCGCGCGCAGGGCGTCGTAACGCAGATCGGCTTCGTGACGCTCGGTGATGTCGCGGGTGATCTTGGCCAGCCCGATGACCTGGCCCTCGGCGTCGTGAATCACATCCAGGACCACCAGCGCCCAGAACCGCGAGCCGTCCTTGCGCAGGCGCCAGCCTTCATCCTGGGAACGCCCGTCGCGCAAGGCCTTTTCCAGCAGCATCCAGGGCTTGCGCTGCCGCAGATCCTCTTCGCTATAGAAGATCGACAGGTGCTGGCCGATCGCCTCTGTTGCCGCATAGCCCTTGATCCGCTCGGCGCCCGTGTTCCAGGAAATGATATGACCGTCGAGATCGAGCATGAAAATGGCGTAGTCGACGACCGCCTGCACCAGCAGTTCGTAGTGGCGTTCGTGCAGCGTGCCAACGGATAGGGGAACGGAGCGGCTCATGGGCGCCTTGGCTGCGAAAGGGGCTGTCGGGATGCAGTGTAAAACCATAAGCCTGCGCGTTGACAGCACAGATTCCCGCTGCGGCGATGTCCCCGGGAAAATCTCGCCAGGGTCCGTGGCCGTCCATCCCTTGGCCGTTGCCAGATGCGCAACGGCCTGATATCTGTATATACGAACAGTATAAAGCCCTGCCAGCATGCCACTCTCCAGCGATCCACGCTTCTACTACCTGCACAATTTCCACAAGGTACTGGCCTGGATAGGCGAGCGCCATGCCGACTTGCTGGACGAACGC
The DNA here is from genome assembly GCF_004327355.1 of Phytopseudomonas dryadis. Classification (GTDB taxonomy): domain Bacteria; phylum Pseudomonadota; class Gammaproteobacteria; order Pseudomonadales; family Pseudomonadaceae; genus Aquipseudomonas; species Aquipseudomonas dryadis. Next base: position 65,338 of record NZ_QJUM01000013.1, on the reverse strand, counting down.
GAGCACGGCTTCGTACGGGCATTCGGCACGCTCGAGGTACCGTCCCAGGCCCTGCTGGTGCGCATGATCATGCGCAAGGGCGTGCATTTTCGCGCCAGCAAACTGGGCTACGAAGAGATCGGCTGCTGCCGGCAGGCCGTCCTGGCGCTGCTCGACCAGGGCTGGATCGTCGACGATGCCGCCCTGACGCTGGACGAACTGCTGGCCCTGCTGCGCAAGGACGAAATCGTCGCTCACTTCGCCGACCGGCTCAGCGACCGCCGCGCGCGCAAGGACGACCTGCTGCTGCAATTGCAGCCTCACTGCAGCGAAACGCAGTCCTTCGCCAACTGGTGCGCGAACCTCGACGACCGCCTCTACAGCCTGACCATCGACGATCTGTGCGAACGCCTGCGCCTGATGTTCTTCGGCAACCTGCGCCAGGACTGGTCGGAATTCGTGCTCAGCGACCTGGGCATCTTCCGCTACGAGCAGGTCGAACTGAGCCGGGACGCGCGCGCCTGGCGCTGCCGTGGCGACATCGACGACTACCTGCACCTGCAGCGTTGCCGCGAGGCCTTCGAAGCCGGCGAGCCGATCGCCGAGGTGCTCGAACGGATCGGCGAGCAGCCGCATGCCACCCCCTACATCGCCGAACGCCGGGCCAAGCTGCTGTTTCGCATCGGCCAGTATCTGGAGCGCAGCGGCGAGTTCGATCTGGCCTTGCACGTCTATGCCGGCAGCGGTTACAGCGCCGCCCGCCAGCGCCGCATCCGCGTGCTGGAACGGGCCGGGCTGTATCGGCAAGCCTATGAACTGGCCCGCGAGACGCTTGCCGCGCCTTGCAGCGATGGCGAAGTGCAACTGGCCGAGCGTGCCCTGGTGCGCCTGACCCGGCAGCTGGGTCTGCCCCGAGCCGGCAAACGCAGCACCCCGTCGGCCTCGCGCCTGGACCTGCAGCTGAGCAGGGCAACGGCGCTCGGCGTGGAGCACGCCGTGCAGCAACACCTGCAGCAGGCCGATGCGCCGGTTCACTATGTCGAGAACACCCTGATCTGCAGCCTCTTCGGCCTGCTCTGCTGGCCGGCGATCTTCGCCCCGCTGCCCGGCGCGTTCTTCCACCCCTTCCAGTTCGGCCCCGCCGACCTGCTCGCCGCGGACTTCCATGGGCGTCGCGCCCCGCTGTTCGCCGAGTGCCTGGCGCGACTCGACGACGGCACCTACCCACAGCGCATACGCCAGACCTACCAGGACAAGTTCGGCATCCAGTCGCCCTTCGTGCACTGGGGCGTGCTCAGCGAAACCCTGCTCGAACAGGCCCTCGATTGCCTGCCGCCCGCCCACCTGAAAGCCTGGTTCCTGCGCCTGCTCGGCAATATCCAGGCGAACCGCGCCGGCATGCCCGACCTGATCCAGTTCTGGCCCGGGGAAAAACGCTACCGCATGATCGAAGTGAAGGGGCCCGGCGACCGCCTGCAGGACAACCAGCGGCGCTGGCTGGCGTTCTGCGCCGAACACGGCATGCAGGTGGATGTCTGCTACGTGCAGTGGGCCGACGCTTGAGCTACCGCGTGGCGGTGCGCGCGCTGTGCGAATTCACCGCCAAGGTGGGCGACCTCGACCTGCGCTTCACACCCTCGCCCACGGCCCAGGAAGGCATGGCCGGACACGCCACCGTGGTCAGCCGCCGCGGCGCCCATTACCAGGCGGAAGTAGCGCTGCTGGGCCAGTTCCAGTCGTTGCGCGTCGCCGGCCGCGCCGACGGCTACGACCCGCGGGAAAACCTGCTGGAAGAGATCAAGACCCACCGCGGCGATATCGCCCGCATCCCGGACAACCACCGGCAGTTGCACTGGGCCCAGGCCAAGGTCTATGGCTGGCTGCTGTGCCAGAGCGGCGATCTCGACGAAATCGACCTGGCAGTGGTCTATTTCAACGTCATCACGCAGAAGGAGACCTCATTCCGCGAGCGTTTCACGGCTGCGCAACTGCGCCAGTTCTTCGAACGGTCATGTACTCGCTTCATCGCCTGGGCCGAGCAGGAACAGGCCCACCGCCTGGCCCGCGATGCAGCACTGCGGACCCTGGCGTTTCCCCATGCGCAATTCCGCCTGGGCCAGCGGCAACTGGCCGAATCGGTGTACCGCGCCGCCCGCGACGGCCACTGCCTGATGGCCCAGGCCACCACCGGCATCGGCAAGACCCTCGGCACCCTGTTCCCGCAGCTCAAGGCCTTTGCCGAGCAGCGCCTGGATCGGCTGTTCTTCCTCACCGCCAAGACCCCCGGCCGGCGCCTGGCCCTGCACGCCCTGGAAAGCCTGCGCAGTACGCAGCCAGGCATGCCCCTGCGGGTGCTCGAGCATGTCGCCCGCGACAAGGCCTGCGAGCACCCGGACAAGGCCTGCCACGGCGAATCCTGCCCGCTGGCCAAGGGTTTCTACGACCGCCTGCCGGCGGCGCGCCAGGCCGCGGTCAACCTCGGCTGGCTGGATCAGGCAGCGCTGCGCGAGGTCGCCCGGGCCCATCAGGTCTGCCCCTATTACCTGAGCCAGGAACTGAGCCGCTGGGCCGACGTGGTGGTCTGCGATTACAACTACTACTTCGACATGAGCGCCCTGCTCTACAGCCTGACCCAGCTCAACGAGTGGCGCGTCACCCTGCTGGTCGACGAAGCCCACAACCTGATCGAGCGGGCGCGCAGCATGTACACCGCGGAGCTCGACCAGGCGCGCTTCGAAGCCATGCGCAGGGCCGCGCCCAAGGGCCTGAAGAGCGTGCTGGAGCGGGTCAGCCGCCACTGGAACCAGTTGCACAAGGATCAGCACGAGGCCTATCAGGTCTACCCGCTGCCGCCCGACCTGTTGCTCATGGCGCTGCAGAAGGCGGTCAGCGCCATCACCGACCACCTGACCGATCAGCCCACCGGCAACGACGGCGAACTGTTGCAGTTCTACCTCGATGCCATGCTGTTCTGCCGCCTGGCGGAAGCCTTCGGCCCGCACTCGCTGTTCGACATCAGCCGGCAGCCGGCCCTGCGCGGGCGCAGCCATTGCACCCTGTGTCTGCGCAATATCGTGCCGGCGCCCTTTCTCGCCCCGCGCTTCGCAGCCAGCCATAGCACCACGCTGTTCTCCGCCACCCTGAGCCCGGCGCATTACCATGCCGACCTGCTCGGCCTGCCGGCGGACACGCCCTGGCTGGACGTCGAATCGCCCTTCCTGGCCGAACAGCTGCAGGTGCACGCGGTGAGCAACCTGTCGACCCGCTACCAGGATCGCGAGCGCTCGCTGGCACCCATCGCCGCCCTGCTGGCCCGGCAGTTCGCCGAGCGCCCCGGCAACTACCTGGCCTTCTTCAGCAGCTATGCCTACCTGCAGCAGGTGCTCGAAGTGTTCACCCGGGACCACCCCGCGATCCAGTGCTGGGTGCAGTCGCGGCAGATGGACGAGGGCCAGCGCCAGCAGTTCCTCGAGCAGTTCCAGGCGGGCGGGCGCGGCATCGGCTTCGCCGTGCTCGGCGGCGCCTTCGGAGAAGGCATCGACCTGCCCGGCGAGCGGCTGATCGGCGCCTTCATCGCCACCCTGGGACTGCCGCAGATCAACCCGATCAACGAGCAGGTCAAGCAGCGCATGGACGCCATGTTCGGCAGCGGTTACGACTACACCTACCTGTTCCCCGGCCTGCAGAAGGTGGTGCAGGCCGCCGGCCGGGTAATCCGCACCCTGGACGACCGGGGCGTGGTGCACCTGATCGACGACCGTTTCAACCTGGCGACGGTACGCGGCCTGCTGCCGAGCTGGTGGCACGTGCAGCGCAGCCGCCTGCCGTCGCTGCCGTCGACGCCCGCGCGCCTCGACAAGCCCCGCCCCGTCCCGCCAATGGCTCGACTTACAGCCCCCGCGCAGGGCGAAGCCAGCCAGCCGGGCCTGTTCGACGTGCCGGGCTGAGGGCCACGTAGAAGAACGGGCCTGGCCCGTGGCGCGGCTGGACGGTCAGCGCAGGCGCTCGACCATGGCCGCGGCCACGCTCAGCACGTCCCCGGCCAGGGCCATGGAACGCCGGCCATTCCAGCCGGTGACGGGATCGGCGCTGTCGTCGTGATCCTTGAACGGCATCTCCAGGGTGAACGACAGGCAATCGAACTCCAGCCCCACCGCGTTGCACGCCAGCGCGGTGTTGCCCTGCCCCGGCGCGCTGCGTGGGTAACCGAAACGGGTCTGGAACTCGGCGCCCAGCGCCACCAGGCGCGTGCGGAACTCGTCCTCCAGCGCTTGCAGGCGTGCCGAATAACCGGGATTGCCCTCGCAGCCGGCGGTGAACACATGGGGGATTTCCTCATCGCCATGGATGTCGAGGAACAGATCGACACCCACCTCGCGCATGGCCTGCTGCACGAACAGCACCTCCGGGCTGCGCCCGGCGCTCGCCGACTGCCAGGCGCGGTTGAGGTCCTGGCCGGCGGCATTGGTGCGCAGGTGACCGCGAAAGGCGCCATCGGGATTCATGTTCGGCACCAGGTACAGCTCGGCCCGCTGCAGCAGCCCATCGAGCTCGGCGTCATCGGTCGCCTGCAGGCGCCTGACGATGCCCTCCATGAACCACTCGGCCATATGCTCGCCGGGGTGCTGCTGGGCGATTATCCAGATCTTGCGCGTGGCCGAGGCATGCCGGCGCACGCGCAGCAGTTCGATCGCACGCCCTTCGATGCTGCTGCCGCAGGCGAACAGCTCGACCCCGGGAATACGCAGTGCCTCACCGATCAGAGCCGCATGGCGCTCGCGGCTGTAGGGTTCGAAATAGGCGAACCAGATCCGCGCCTGCCGCGGCTCCAGGCCGAAACGCAAGGCACCGTCCTCGAAGCGGCTCGGCACCCGGAACCAGTCGCGCTGATCGTAGGAAGCCACCGCGTGGTAGCCGTTCCAGGCATGGCTGTAGGCCGACTGGCCGGCGTTGCCGATGCTGAAATCGTAGCGCTCGCCCGGCGTCATGCCATCGACGCGAAAGTGGAACCACTGGAAATGGGGGCTGTTCAGATCCGCGCGCATGGCCAGCAGCACCTGGTGCGGATCGCTGGCGTCCTGCACGAGAATGTTGCCGCTGTCGAAGTCCGAGCTGATATTCATGGCACCCCCTGGGCTGTTCACGGTGACGCTCAGGATCGCAGTTTCCATGCCCCGGCGAAACCGGGCGTGATGCACGCGGCCATTGCCGGGCGCCTTGTCGCGGCCCACACTGTCAGACTCGCAGCGCGAGCTATCGACCGCCCCCTTACCGCCCGGAGCCCCCCGTGAACCTAGCCGATGAGCGACACCGCCAGCGCGTGCTCGATGCCGCCGAATCCCAGGACTGCACCCTCTACCGTCCGGACGAAGAGGACAGCGAAGCCGAAGAGAAGGACCTGGGCGACGCCAAGGTACTGTTCACCGGCCCCTTCGAGCCACCGCAGGAATGGGATGCCCATGAGCGTGAGGCCTACTTCGACGGCAACGACCCAGCGCTGTTCGTCACCGCCCTTATCGCCTGCGAAGCCAAGCCCGGCTCCAGGGCATTCTTCACCGCCCAGCCCGGCGACTACCTGGCGGCCACGCCCGGGCTCGGCGAGGTGGTGATGTACTACGTCTGCGAACGCCTGGACGATGACCAGGGCACGACCTATGTCCTGATCCGCGACGAAGAGAGCGCTTGACGGCTGCTGTGTCCCAGGCAAGCGGGATGATGAATGGCACTGGCGGATCGCCAGTCGAATCCAGGCAGGACCGCGATCCGCTCCCTCGCCCTCCGGAAGAGGGCTGGGGAGAGGGTAATGCAGTCAAGGTTTTGCCCCATCTCCCATTGTGCGAAACAGGCTTTTTGCAGGAACAGAGGGCGCTTGCAGAAGAGCGGCAAGCCGCCGCCCGTGTGGGAGCGTCGCCCCCGGCGCGATGCGCTCTTGGCCATCGCACAAAGCGTGTCGCGGCCAGCAATCGCCGCGGGGTCGCGGCTCCTACAGGCCCAGGCAAACCGTCGTTTTTCGGATCAAAAGCTTAACTGGCATTAGGGGAGAGAGGGCTTTTATCGCGGCCATGAAAAAGCGGGCCCTGATGGGCCCGCCTGCTTACCTGCCGCGCCTGTCGATCAGGAGCGGATCAGGTGGTCGAAGGCGCTGAGCGAAGCCTTCGCGCCCTCGCCCACGGCGATGACGATCTGCTTGTACGGCACGGTGGTCACGTCGCCGGCGGCGAAGATACCGGGCAGCGAGGTTTCGCCACGGGCATCGACGATGATCTCGCCGCGATCCGACAGCTCCACGGAGCCCTTGAGCCACTCGGAGTTCGGCAACAGGCCGATCTGCACGAAGATGCCTTCCAGCTCCACCGGGACGAACTCGTCGGAGTTGCGATCCTTGTAGACCAGGCCGGTGACCTTCTGCCCATCGCCTTTCACTTCGCTGGTCAGGGCGCTGGTGATCACCTTGACGTTGGGCAGGCTGTAGAGCTTCTTCTGCAACACGGCGTCGGCGCGCAGCTTGCTGTCGAACTCGAGCAGGGTGACATGGGCGACGATGCCGGCCAGGTCGATGGCCGCTTCCACGCCGGAGTTGCCACCGCCGATCACCGCCACACGCTTGCCCTTGAACAGCGGGCCGTCACAGTGCGGGCAGTAGGCCACGCCCTTGTTGCGGTACTCCTTCTCGCCGGGCACGTTCATCTCTCTCCAGCGGGCGCCGGTGGACAGGATCACGGTCTTGGCCTTGAGGCTGGCGCCGCTCTCGAACTTGACTTCATGCAGGCCGCCTTCACTGCTGGCCGGAACCAGGGCGCTGGCGCGCTGCAGGTTCATGATGTCGACTTCGTACTGCCTGACGTGCTCTTCCAGGGCGCGCGCCAGTTTCGGCCCTTCGGTCTCCTGCACGGAGATGAAGTTCTCGATGGCCATGGTGTCCAGCACCTGGCCACCGAAACGCTCGGCCGCGACACCGGTGCGGATGCCTTTGCGGGCGGCGTAGATGGCCGCCGCGGCGCCTGCCGGGCCACCACCGATGACCAGCACGTCGAAGGCGTCCTTGGCGCTGATTTTCTCGGCATCGCGGGCGGCGGCACCGGTGTCGATCTTGGCCAGCACCTGCTCGACGTCCATGCGGCCCTGGCCGAACAGTTCGCCGTTGAGGTAGATGCTCGGCACCGACATGATCTGGCGCTGCTCGACTTCATCCTGGAACAGTGCGCCGTCGATGGCGACGTGGCGGATGTTCGGGTTGAGCACGGCCATCAGGTTCAGGGCCTGCACCACGTCCGGGCAGTTCTGGCAGGACAGCGAGAAGTAGGTCTCGAAGTTGAATTCGCCTTCGATATTGCCGATCTGCTCGATGAGCTCGGTGCCGAGCTTCGACGGGTGGCCACCGACCTGCAGCAGGGCCAGTACCAGCGAGGTGAACTCGTGGCCCATCGGGATACCGGCGAAACGCAGGCTGATGTTGCCGTTGGGGCGGTTCAGCGCGAACGACGGCTTGCGCGCATCGTCGCCATCGGTCTTCAGGGTGATCTTGTCGGTCAGGCTGACGATGTCGTCGAGCAGGCCTTTCAGTTCCTGGGATTTGTCGCTGTCATCGAGGGACGCGACGATCTCGAACGGCCGGGTGACCTTTTCGAGGTAGGCCTTCAACTGGTTTTTAAGATTGGCGTCCAACATGTGCATGTCCTCGTTGACGAAATTCTGGCAATAAAACGCCCGGACGGGTTACGCCCGGGCGTTGGGCACCTCTGAAAGCCTAGTAGGCTCGGAAAGGTGAAAATGGGATGGAGAGCGTCGCGAGCGACGGCAGTGCAAGGCGAAATCAGGCGAGGGCGCGGAGTTTACGAGCTGTAAATGAGCAGCCCGAGCCTGATTTCAACGTAGCAATGCCTAGCGCAGCAGCTCTACGCCCATTTTTAGATCTTGCCGACCAGGTCCAGGGATGGAGCCAGGGTCTTCTCACCTTCCTTCCACTTGGCCGGGCAGACTTCGCCCGGGTGAGCGGCGGTGTACTGGGCAGCTTTCAGCTTGCGCAGGGTCTCGGTGACGTCACGGGCGATCTCGTTGGAGTGGATCTCGACGGTCTTGATCACGCCTTCCGGGTTGATCAGAAAGGTGCCGCGCAGAGCCAGACCTTCTTCAGCGATGTGCACACCGAAAGCGTTGGTCAGCTGGTGAGTCGGATCGCCGATCAGCGGGAACTGGGCCTTGCCGACGGCCGGGGAAGTCTCGTGCCATACCTTGTGCGAGAAGTGGGTATCGGTGGTGACGATGTACACCTCGGTACCGGCCTTCTGGAACTCGGCGTAGTTGTTGGCAGCGTCTTCGATCTCGGTCGGGCAGTTGAAGGTGAAGGCTGCCGGCATGAAGATCAGTACCGACCACTTGCCTTTCAGGCTTTCTTCGGTGACTTCGATGAACTTGCCGTTGTGGAATGCGTTGACTTTGAAAGGCTGTACTTGCGTGTTGATCAAGGACATCAGTGAACTCCTTCGGAGGGTTGAAAAATTTACAGGACAGATAGTAGCCCCATATGGATCGAAGAGCCCATTGATTGAAAGCATCAATCCAATAAGCCACCTCAATCGACCCATATAAAAAGCCTTTTAAAACAGTAACCTGATTTTTTCGTCCGTGGCAAAACTTCGTCGCCTCTGCGATCCTCCCAGTGCTCGTCGACCTCGCCGGCAATCGACACCGGCGGATCTGCCGCTCGTCGACGGGAAAACGTACTATCAGGCCGTTGAAAAACGTAGGCGAGGCAGCCAGCGCAAGGCAAAAACAGGCGAGGAAGCGGAGTTTACTGGTGTAAATGAGCATTCCGAGCCTGTTTTTAACGCCGCGATGGCAACGCAGATAGTTTTTCAACAGCCTGCTATCGCACCCGACATCCCTGCCCGGACCCACCTCATGCGCCTGCTGACTTGCGCCCTCTTCGTTTCGCTCCTGAGCAGCTGTGCTGGCGCGGCAGAGCGCCCGCTGCGCTTCTCGGTGACCGAGAGCGGGGTGATGCCCATGGTCGACATCAGCCAGGGCGAGGCGGTCGGCGGTATCCTCTACGACCTGCAGCTGCGCCTGGCGCAAAAGATCGGGCGCAGCGCCGAGCTGCTGGTGCTGCCGCGCCTGCGCGTACAGCAGATGCTGGTGCAGGGCGAGATCGATGTGCGCTGTTACGTCAATCCCGGCTGGCTGAGCGAATCGCACCATCAGTACGTCTGGAGCGTGCCCTTCATGACCCAGCACGATGTACTGGTCAGCCGCACGCCGCAGCCGGTCGATCCACGGCAGTTGCATGACCAGGCGATCGGCACCGTGCTCGGCTTCAGCTACCCGCCGCTGCAGGCGCTGTTCGACAGTGGCCAGTTGCGCCGCGACGACGCCCGTACCCAGGGCCTGGTCCTGAGCAAGCTGGCCGCGGGTCGTTACGATTATGCGGTGAGCAACGACCTGTCCCTGCACTGGTTCAATCGCCAGCACGAACGGGGCGAAAAACTGCATGCGGTGCAGGAACTGGCCAGCGACCTGGTGTCCTGCATCGTCCGCGACGAACCCGACGTGCCGAGCATGCAACTGCTGCGGGCATTGGTGCGGATGAAAGAGGACGGCGAGTTCGACGCCATCGTCCAGCGTTACCGCTGAATCCCGTCGAAAGCCGCGAAATAAAGCCGATTGCGATTCTCTCGGGCAAGCAATCGGTGAATAATGCGCCGCCCGATTCAGGCATGCGTGCAGAGGCTGATCCATGAGCGGCAATACCCACGACCCACTGCCCCGGCTCAGCGCGGGCGCCATCCTGCTGATCGAGCTGGCGCTGGCGCTCGGCGGCTTCGCCATCGGCACCGGCGAGTTCGCCATCATGGGCCTGATGCCCAATGTGGCAGTCGACCTGGGTATCAGCGAACCGCAGGTGGGCAACGTGATCAGCACCTACGCCCTCGGCGTGGTGGTCGGCGCGCCGATCCTGGCGCTGCTCGGCGCGCGCCTGCTGCGTCGCCACCTGCTGCTGTTGCTGATGGGCGTGTTCGCCGTCGGCAATTTCGCCAGTGCCCTGGCGCCCGATTACCACGCGCTGATGGTCTTCCGTTTCTTCGCCGGCCTGCCCCATGGCGCCTACTTCGGCATCGCCATGCTGGTGGCCGCCTCCATGGCGCCCCCGCACAAACGGGCCAAGGCCGTCAGCCGCGTGCTGATGGGGCTCAGCGTCGCCATCCTGATCGGCAATCCGCTGGCCACCTGGCTCGGCCAGAGCGTCAGCTGGCGCTATGCCTTCGCCCTGGTCGGGGTGATCGCCTTGCTGACCATCGTCATGGTCGCCATCTTCCTGCCGCTGGACCGCAACGAAGTACGCAGCAGCCCGGTCAACGAACTGCGCGCCTTCAACCGCGCGCCGGTATGGCTGGCCCTGGGCATCGGCTCGGTGGGGTTCGCCGGCATGTTCTGCGTGTTCAGCTACATGGCGCCGACCCTGCTCGAAGTGACCCGGGTCAGCCCGGGCGTGATCCCCTTCGCCATGGCGGCCTTCGGCGTCGGCTGCATACTCGGCAACATGGCTGGCGGCTGGCTGTTCGACCGCCTGCAGTTCAAATCGGTGGCCTGGATCCTGCTGTGGAGCGCACTGGTGCTGCTGTTGCTGCCGGCCGCCGCCCATTCGCTGTGGACGATCTTCCCGGCGATTCTGGCCCTGGGCACCATCGCCGCCCTATCCCCCGCCCTGCAGACGCACCTGATGGATGTCGCCACCGGCGCGCAGACCCTGGCCGCCGCCTCCAACCATGCCGCCTTCAACATCGCCAACGCCCTCGGCCCATGGCTCGGCGGCCTGGCCATCAGCGCCGGTTTCGGCTGGACCTCGACCGGCTATATCGGCGCGGCCACCGCCGTGGCCGGCCTGCTGATCTTCGCCTGGGCCTGGAAGATCCAGCCCGCCGCGAACAGCGCTCAATAGCAGGTCGCCTGGGCTGGGCCCGGCAAGGCCAGAGGCCTGTCCCGGGCGCCTACAGAAGAGCGGCCCCCGTGTAGGCGCGTCGCCCCCGGCGCGATGCGATTGCAGCCAGTCCGCGGAGTCCGTGGCGTGGCCACCATTCGCCGCGGGGTCGCGGCGCCTACGAGATCGCGGCAAGCCACCGATCGTATAGGCGCGTCGACCTCGGCGCGATGCGATTGCAGCCATTCCGCGGAGTCCGTGGCGTGGCTAGCATTCGCCGCGGGGTCGCGGCTCCTACGAGATCGAGGCAAACCACCGCCCGTGTAGGAGCGCCGACCTCGGCGCGATACGATCGTGGCCATCCTGCAAAAATCGCGGTATGGTCACCATTCGCCGCGGGGTCGCGGCTCCTACGAGATCGCGGCAAACCACCGCCCGTGTAGGCGCGTCGACCTCGGCGCGATGCGATGGTGGCCATCGCGCAGAGTCTGTGGCGTGGTCACCATTCGCTGCGGGGTCGCGGCTCCTACGAGATCGCGGCAAACCACCGATCGTGTAAGAGCGTCGACCTCGGCGCGATGCGATTGCGGCTATCGCGCAAAGTCCGTGGCGTGGCCACCAATCGCCGCGAGCTCACAGCTCGGCGAACCGCCATTTTGCGGGGCAAATGCTTGACTGACGGGCAGGCCGGGATTGCCCCGGACGACGGCCGTCAGGACAGCGGCGCGGGCACCTGCTCATCGCCCCGCCAGGCATGCAGCGAGGACTCGGCGCTGCGGCCGAACAGCCAGCCGGTGCGGGCGCCGACCAGGGTGGTGACCGCGTGCTGGCGGCCCATGGGCAGGTGCCGGGCCAGGAACAGGGCGCTGTCGCGCAGCACCGCCAGGGTGGCGCTATCGGACTGGAACAAGGGGGTCAGCAGGCGGCTGGCCTGGCGGTAGTAGCGCAGGTGCCGGCGACGGGCATCGGCGTACTCGGTGAACACCGCGGCCCAGTCCGGCGACGCGGCGCTTGCCGCGGCCGGACGCAGAGCCGCGGCCAGGGCCACCGCATCCACCAGCGCCATGTTCGCGCCCTGCCCCAGCTGCGGGCTCATGGCATGGGCGCAATCGCCGATGGCCAGCACCCGACCGTCATGCCAGTGCTGCATGCGTACATCGGCATAGGTGGCCAGGGCCAGTTGCTCGGGGGCTTCGATAGGGGCCAGGAAGGCTTCGGCCTGGCGCCCGGCAAGCCGCTCGACGCTGGCCTTCCAGGCCGGCAGCCCGGCCTCGCGCCAGGCCGGGTAGGCGGCCGTTGGCAGGCTCCAGAACAGGCTGCTCAACAGCGTTTGCCGCGCCTGCTGGGTGCGCCCGGTGGGCATGATGCCGAACATCTGCGAACAGCCCCGGTACCACTGGCGCAGGTCGCTGGAATCGCCGCCCTCGGGCGTGGGCACGATGCTCCACAGCGCGCCCCAGGGATAGGGCTTGACCCACTGCCGCACCTGCATCTGCGCACGCAGTCGCGAACGCGTGCCATCGGCCAGGATCAGCGCCGCATAATCGCCACAGGGCGCCTCGCCGCCCTGGCCATCGTCGGCGAACAGGCTGACGCCCTGCGGCGATTGCTCGAAGCGGCGAACGGCAACCCCCGTGCGCAGCAGCACGCCGGCGCCCGTGGCCGCGGCGAGCAAGGCGCTCATCAGCACGCCACGGTGGATGCCCAGCCCATGGCAGCCGGGCTGCCAGTGCTGATAACGGGTATCGAGGATCACCCGTTCCCCACAGGCCGACGTACCGAACAGGCGGCTGACCGGCGCGCCCAGGCCGGTACATTCCTCGAGCAGTTCGAGATCGCGCAGCACCGCCAGCCCCGAGGGCTGCAGCAGAATGCCGGCGCCTACCGGCTGCAACTGCGGCACACGCTCCAGCAGTTCGACCCGCCAGCCCTGGCGGGCCAGCAAGGTGGCAGCCGCCAGCCCGGCGGTACCCGCGCCCACGATCGCGATGGGAGAATTCTTCACAGGTGGTCCTTGTACCTGACAAAGCTGGCGGGATTCTACCTCGTCAGGTCCGCGGCGCTGAAGGCCAATCCGGCTTTATTTGGCTTTGGGCTTGAATGGCTTGATGTCGAAACCGCCACGGTTCTGGCTGACGATACGCAGGTCCTCACGGCCTCCGGCCTCGACCTTGACCGCCACCTCGCGGCGCAGGCGCCCCTTGCCACACAGGGTATCGTCCTCGGTGTCGGTGGCGATGCCGACGATGCGGTTGCCCGCCGGTACCTGGAACCGCGCCTCTTCGCCCATGCCGATACGTGCCGCCAGTTTGCGGTCGATCAGTACGGCGACATAGCAACCGCCCCCCATCAGGCCCAGATCACGGTTGACCACCACCTCGCCACCGCCGCTGAGTGGTGTCTGGTAGGCGCGCAGGCGCTCGGCCGGGACCGCGCTGACATGCTCGGGATCGGCCTGGAACGACGAACAACCGGCCATGACCAGCAATGGCAATACCGCATAAATCGAACGCATGGGTTCCCTCCATGAGAAATAGGCAGGTGGGCATGGACGTTCCGCTGCACGTCGCGCGGCGGCGAATGTCCCTGTCCCCGGGGGTTCTGACAGCCTCCGGGCGACGACAGTGCCACAAATACGACGCATCCGGGAGTGCCCCTCATGGGCGACGTGGCAGGTTGCCCTTGCGAAACTCGTCGGGCGAAACGCCCATCAGCCGACGGAACATGCCGATGAAAGCCGAGGCGCTGCTGTAGCCAAGATCCAGGGCGATCACCTCGACGGTCAGGCCCTGTTCCAGCAACGCCAGGGCGGCGACCACCTTCAGGCGCTGGCGCCACTGCGCGAACGACATGCCCAGGTCACGCTGGCAACGGCGCATCAGCGTTCGCTCGGTGGTATTGGCCTGTCGCGCCAGCTGCGCCAGCGAACGGGGATCGGCAGGGTTGGCGGTCAGCGCCCGCAACACCGGTTCGAGCAGCGCATCGCTGGAACCGGGCAGGTAGCTGCCGGCCTTCGGTGCCCGCGCCAGCTTGTCCAGCAGCACCTGCAACTGGCGTTCATGCGCATCCTCCTGCCCCGTGGCCAGGGGGGATTCACGCAGGTCATCGAGCAGTGCCCGGACCAGCGGGCTGACCGTCAGGGCGCAGGCTTCGCCGGGCAAGGCCTGGCAACGCTCGGCGGCGACGTACAGCGAGCAGTGACAGGCCTCATGACGGTTGAAGCCGACATGCTCGAGATTCGGCGGCAGCCAGATACCGTACTGCGGCGGCGCCAGGTAGTGGCGGCCGGCGACCTCGATTTCCATGACCCCGCTGAAGGCATAGACGAATTCGCCCCAGCAATGCCGGTGTCGCGGATAGCTGGCCTGGGCCGGCACGCTGGCCGTGCGGAAGTACACCGGCGCCGGGAGCCTGTCGTTGAACGGCGGTATCGCCAGGTGCACGGCGTTTCTGCCCATGGAGACCCTTGGCTGAAGTGGCGGATAACCGCTATGGGTTGTCGTGTTTGGACTATATCAACAGAAATTGCCAGCCGCATAATGCCGCCCTCGAGGGTCTGTTGAGGTTTCAGCACGACCGCGTCGCGACCTCAACAACCCCTGGCCAGCAGGCACCTCATGGACACGCGCAAGAAGATCGACGCACTGGCGGGCGGGCTGATGATCGGGCTCTGTGCCATCTGGGGCCTGCAGCAGGTGGCGCTGAAGGCGGCCGCCGCCGATGTCGCGCCGATCCTGCAGATCGCCCTGCGCTCGGGGATCGCCGCCGTGCTGGTGGCGCTGCTGATGCTCTGGCGCGGCGAGGGCATGTCCCTGCGCGAAGGCCATTGGCGGCCCGGCCTGCTGGTCGCCCTGCTGTTCTCCCTGGAATTCCTGCTGGTCGGTGAAGGCCTGCACCACACCACGGCTTCGCACATGGTGATCTTTCTCTACACCGCGCCGATCTTCGCCGCGCTGGGCCTGCACTGGCGCCTGCCCGCCGAGCACCTGAAACCCTTGCAGTGGCTGGGGATCGCCGTGGCGTTCGGCGGTATCGTGGTTTCATTCGCCGGCCGGGCACCGGACGCCGGGGACAGCGACATCGGCCGGCAGATGCTGGGCGATGCTCTCGGTCTGCTGGCCGCCATGGCCTGGGGCGCGACCACGGTGGTGGTGCGCTGCTCGCGCCTGTCCAGCGCCCCGGCCACGCAGACGCTGCTGTACCAACTGGTGGGGGCGTTCGTGCTGCTGATGCTGGCCACCGTGGCCACCGGTCAGTTGCGCTTCGAGCCGACCACGGTGGCGCTCGGCAGCCTGGCCTTTCAGGTACTGCTGGTCTCGTTCGTCAGCTTCCTGACCTGGTTCTGGCTGCTGCGCCACTACCTCGCCTCGCGGCTCGGCGTGCTGTCGTTCATGACCCCGCTGTTCGGCATCGTATTCGGCGTCTGGCTGCTGGATGAACCGCTGGAGCTCAACTTCGTCGCCGGTGCGCTGCTGGTGCTGCTCGGCATCCTCATGGTCAGCGGCTACGAATGGCTCGGCCAGTGGCTGAAACGCCGGTTATAAGCTGCAAGCTTCAAGCGGCAAGTTAAAAGCGGTTCGGCGTAACCCCCATGCTTTGCTTCTGGCTTGAAGCTTGAAGCTTATGGCTGCTTTTTCAAAGATCCTGGAAGCGCGGCACCAGGCGCGCCTGCAGCTTCTCCAGTTCGGCGGGGTCGGCCTTGCCGCTGGCGTGGATCTGCAGGTTTTCACCGCTGAAGCGCGGAATCACGTGCACGTGGATGTGGTACACCGTCTGCCCCGCCGGGGCGCCATTGAACTGCGCCACCTGCACGCCGTCGGGCTGCAACTCGTCGGCCAGCACGCGGGCGACCTTCTGCACCGCCAGCGCCAGCCTGGCCAGGTTGTCCGCATCGATCTCCAGGATATTGCGCGCCGCCGCACGCTTGGGGATCACCAGGGTATGGCCGTAGGCCTGCGGGAACAGGTCGAGGAAGACCAGTACGTCATCGTCTTCGTACAGCTTGTAGCAGGGCATGTCGCCGCGAATGATCTGGGCGAAGATGTTCTGCGGATCGTAGTCACCGTAAAGGCTCATGGGCTTCTCCATAGCGTTTCGTTCGTGAGCGCACCATACCGGCTGAGCCGGCTGGAACGAAAGAGCGGATCGCGCTCACCTGCCGCCGCGCAACAGCCCCACCCCCACCGCGAAGCCCAGGGCGCACAGGGCGATCAGGTAATAGGCCGGGCCCAGCGGGCTCCACTTGACCAGCAGGGAAACGATCATCGGCGTCAGTCCGCCGAAGATGGCATAGGACAGGTTGTAGGAGAACGACAGGCCGGTGAAGCGCACCAATGGCGGGAAGGCATTGACCATGACGAAGGGCACCGCGCCGATGGTGCCGACGAACAGGCCGACCAGGGCGTACAGCGGGAACAGCCAGTGGGGATTGGCCGGCAGGCCCGAATAGAAGATCCAGGTGCTGGCCGCCAGCAGCAGGCAGCCGACGACCAGCACCCGCCCGGCACCGACCCGGTCGCAAAGCGCGCCGCTGGCGATGCAGCCGATGCTGAGCATGACGATGGCCAGGCTGTTGGCCCTCAGGGCCGTGGCGGCGTCGAAGCCGTAGAGGGTCTGCAGGAAGGTCGGAGTCATCAGGATCGCTACCACGATGCCCGCCGAGAGCAACCAGGTGAGCAGCATCGACACCACCACGCCACGGCGGTGATCGCGCACCACGGTCTTCAGCGGCAGCTCGTCGGAGAGGGCCTTGCGCTGCTGCATTTCGGCGAATACCGGCGTTTCGTGCAGCCAGCGGCGCAGGTACATGGCGAACAGGCCGAACACCCCGCCGAGCAGGAACGGCAGGCGCCAGGCCCAGTCGAGCACTTGCTGCTCGGTGTAGAGGGTGTTGATCAGCGTCGCCATCAGCGAACCGAGCAGGATGCCCACGGTCAGGCCGCAGGTCAGCGTGCCGCAGGCATAGCCGACGTGGCGCGCCGGCACGTGCTCGGCGACGAAGACCCAGGCCCCGGGCACTTCGCCGCCGATGGCGGCGCCCTGGATCATGCGCATCAGCAGCAGCGCCAGGGGCGCGAGAATGCCGATCTGCGCATAGGTCGGCAGCAGCCCCATGATCAGCGTCGGCACCGCCATCATGAAGATGCTCAGGGTGAACATGCGCTTGCGTCCGAGCAGATCGCCGAAGTGCGCCATGACGATGCCGCCCAGCGGCCGGGCCAGGTAGCCGGCGGCGAAAATGCCGAAGGTCTGCAGCATGCGCAGCCATTCCGGCATGTCGGGCGGGAAGAACAGCTTGCCGACCACCGTGGCGAAGAACACGTAGATGATGAAGTCGTAAAACTCCAGGGCGCCGCCCAACGCGGACAGGGACAGGGTCTTGTAATCGCTGCGGGTCAGGGGGCGGGCAGGCGCCGCCGGTGCTACGGAGTGCATGTTGGCTTTCTCGGGCAGGTACTGCAGGCCAGGCGAGCTGGCGCTTCGCGGGGCGCACAACATAGCAAATCCACGCCCTTGCCCGCCAATCTCGCGACACGAGGCAGCTGGCCGGGGTTCAATGCGCGCAGCCCCGGCGCATTCGCCGCGGTGGCGGTCTGGCATGCGCGTCTTCGCCGTTCTGCCCGCCGCTACCGGCGGCGCGGATAAAAACCCCGATCCACGGGTCATACCCGCAGTCCGCGCTTCTCTCTCCGCATAAGGATCCCCATGGACTGGTTCCACCTGCTCATCCTGTCCCTCATCCAGGGTATTACCGAATTCCTCCCGGTCTCCTCCTCCGCCCACCTGATCCTCCCCGCCCAGCTGCTCGGCTGGGAAGACCAGGGCCAGGCCTTCGACGTCGCCGTGCACGTCGGCACCCTGCTGGCGGTGATCCTGGCGTTCCGCCGCGAGCTCATGGCCATCGTCCAGGGCTGGCTGCGGCACCTGCTGCGTCGTCAGGCCAGCGCGGAAAGCCGCATGGGCTGGCTGATCATCCTGGCGACCCTGCCGGCGGCGCTGGTCGGCCTGCTGCTCGAACCGCTGATCGAGCAGTACACCCGCTCGATGCTGGTCATCGCCACCACCACCATTCTGTTCGGCCTGCTGCTGTGGTGGGCCGACGTCAAGGGCAGCCGCGAGGCCGACATGACCCACATGACCTGGCGCCAGGCACTGCTGATCGGCCTGGCGCAGATGCTGGCGCTGATCCCCGGCACCTCGCGCTCGGGCATCACCATGACCGCGGCGCTGTTGCTCGGTTTCGACCGGCAGAGCGCCGCGCGCTTTTCCTTCCTGCTGTCGATCCCGCTGATCCTCGCCGCCGGCGGCCTCAAGGCCCTGCATATGGTTCGCGAAGGCCATGATGCGCACTGGGCCGATATGGCCTGGGGCGCCGGCCTGTCCTTCGTCTCGGCGTTCCTGTGCATCAAGCTGTTCCTGGCGGCGATGGATCGCATCGGCATGCTGCCGTTCGTGATCTACCGCCTGCTGCTGGGCGCGTTCCTGCTTTACGTGGCGCTTTGAAGACCGAATAGCCAGCTACCCCGGGCCATCCGAAAACCTTCCTCGGTAGCCCGGGTCGAGCGCAGCGACACCCGGGAGATGGCAACCTGGGTATCGCTGCGCTCGACCCAGGCTACGGGCTGCCGCCGGGCGCGTTCCTGCTTTACGTGGCGCTTTGAAGACCGAATAGCCAGCTACCCCGGGCCACCCGAAAACCTTCCTCGGTAGCCCGGGTCGAGCACGGCGACACCCAGGAGATGGCAACCTGGGTATCGCTGCGCTCGACCCAGGCTACGGGCTGCCGCCGGGGGCGTTCCTGCTTTACGTGGCGCGTTGAAGGCTGAATAGCCAGCTACCCCGGGCCACCCGAAAACCTTCCTCGACCCAGGCTACGGACTGCTCGTCGAGCGTTACCAAGCACCCCATCCGGGCGGCTCCGCTGGCGCGGCGTCGCGGCCGCGGCGAAGGGCGTTGCCGAGCGAGGGGGGCCATCGCTACACAGGCATGCTTATTGCTGGATCATCGCGTATCCCAACGGATGGCGTGACCCATGCCGCATTCGCACCTGACCACCCTGCACGCGGTTGTCCTGGCACTCGACACCCTCTGTCGCGACGGCCACATCAGCCGTGAAGAACTGCTGGCCGGCAGCGGCATCAGCCAGGACGACCTGCAACGCCCGCAGATGCACATCAGCATCGGTCAGGAGCGCCGGGTGTTCCTCAACGCCATCGCCCGGCGCCGTGATCTGGGCCTGGAGCTGGGCCAGCGCATGCATGTGTCCTCCTACGGGCTGCTCGGTTTCAGCCTGCTGTCCGCCGCCACCCTGGGCGAAGCGCTGGACGTGGCGCTGGCCTTCCCCGCCCTGCTCGGCACCCTGTTCGAGCTGCGCCTGCGGCGTGACGGCGAACACGCCTGGCTCGAAGCCCGCGACTACCGCGAAGCGCCGGAGCTGGCCACCTTCAATACCGAGTTCTGCCTGGCGTCGCTGAAGCTGATCTGCGACGACCTGCTGGGCCAGGCGCTGCCCCTGCGCGAAGCGCGGTTCATGCATGCCGCGCCGGCCTACCGCGCGCAGTACGCGGACAACTTCCCCTGTGCGGTGCACTTTCAGGCGGCCGACAACGCCCTGGTCTTCGCCAGCCACTGGCTGGACAGGCGCCTGCCCCTGGCCGATCCGGTCACCCACCGCGACACCCTGGAACGCTGCCGGCAGTTGAACCGCGAGTTCGTCTCCCACCTGGCGCTGATCTCCCGCGTGCGCCAGTTGCTGGCCAGCCAGCTGCCCGCGGCTCCCGGGCTCGACGGGCTGGCCAGGCAGTTGCGCTGCTCTTCGCGCACCCTGCGCCGGCAGCTGCAGGAGGTCGGCACCAGCTACCAGGCCCTGCTCGACGAACTGCGCTTCGAACAGGCGCGCCAGTTGCTGGAACAGGAGCGCCTGCCCATCGCCCGTATCGCCGAAGAGCTCGGCTACAGCGAAACCGCCAGTTTCCGCCACGCCTTCCAGCGCTGGAGCGGTACTTCGCCGAGCCGCTACCGCCGCCCGACGCTGTCGTGACCCCGGCGCCGCGCACCGTAGCGGATCACGGCTGCGCCATTTCGTGGCCATATCGATCCCCTTTTGGCCGTTCCTGTCGTTCCAGCCAGGCCTGGGCCTGGCCAAGAATGCAGGCGTATCCCGGCCAAGGAGCCTGCCATGCTGACGATCTACAGCGACGACCATCACCTGCATCACGGTCGCTGCGAAATCATCGACGGGGAGCTCAAGCCCTGCTTCGAGATGCCCTCGCGCGCCGACCACGTGCTGGCCCGGGTGCGCCAGCAGAAACTCGGTGACGTCATCGAGCCGAGCGACTTCGGCCGCGCACCGGTCGAACGCATTCACGACCGCGACTACCTGGCTTTCTTCGAAGGCGCCTGGGCGCGCTGGGCAGCCATGGGCCGCGACGGCGACCTGATGCCCTTCACCTGGCCGGCGCGCACCCTGCGCAGCGTGGTGCCGGACAACCTGCACGGGCAACTGGGCTACTACAGCTTCGACGGCGGCGCGCCGATCACCGCCGGCACCTGGCAGGCCGCCTGGACGGCCACCCAGGTCGCCCTGAGCGGGCAGCAGTTGATCGGCGACGGCGCCCACAGCGCCTTCGCCCTGTGCCGCCCGCCGGGCCACCACGCCGCCGCCGACCTGATGGGTGGCTACTGCTACCTGAACAACGCCGCCATCGCCGCCCAGGCCTTTCTCGATCAGGGCTGCAAACGGGTCGCCATCCTCGACGTCGACTACCACCATGGCAACGGCACCCAGTCGATCTTCTACGCTCGCGACGACGTGCTGTTCGCCTCGATCCACGGCCACCCCGCCTTCGAATTCCCCTTCTTCCTCGGCTATGCCGACGAGCAGGGCGAAGGCGCCGGCGAGGGTTTCAACCTCAACCTGCCGCTGGCCGCCGGCAGCGCCTGGGAGCCCTGGAGCGCGGCCCTGGAGAGCGCCTGCAAACGCATCGCCGCCTATGCCCCGGAGGTGATCGTGGTGTCCCTGGGCGTGGACACCTTCAAGGAAGACCCGATCTCCCAGTTCAGGCTCGACAGCCCCGACTACCTGCGCATGGGCGAGCGCATCGCCCGGCTCGGCAAACCCACGCTGTTCGTCATGGAAGGCGGCTACGCCGTCGAAGAGATCGGCATCAACGCGGTGAACGTACTGGAAGGTTTCGAGGGCGCCTGAGCCCACACGACACGGCCGATAAAACGCCTACAACGGAGCACATGCAGATGAAAAACCTCCACAGCCTGTTCGGCGCCACGCTCTGCGCCACCGCCCTGCTGGCCGGCGCCGCCATGGCCGAGGCGCGGGAACTACGGGTCTACAACTGGGCCGACTACATCCTGCCGCAGACCCTCAAGGACTTTCAGCAGAACAGCGGCATCAAGCTGACCTGGGACACCTTCGAGACCAACGAGGCCCTGGAAGCCAAGCTGCTCACCGGCAACTCGGGCTACGACCTGGTGGTGCCGTCGAACATGTTCCTCGACACCCAGATCAAGGCCGGCGTGTTCCAGAAGCTCGACAAGCGCAAGCTGCCCAACTGGCAGCACCTCGACCCGGCCCTGCTCAAGCTGCTGGAGAGCAACGACCCCGGCAACCAGTACGGCGTGCCCTACATGTACGGCACCGTGCTGATCGGCTTCAACCCGGACAAGGTCAAGGCCGCCCTCGGCGCCGACGCGCCCGTGGACAGCTGGGACCTGGTGTTCAAGCCCGAGAACATGGCCAAGCTCAAGCAGTGCGGCGTGGCCATGCTCGATGCGCCCAACGAGATCCTGCCCATCGCCCTGCACTACCTGGGCCTGCCGCCCAACAGCACCAACCCGGCGGACTACGACAAGGCCACCGAGCTGATGCTGAGCATCCGCCCGTACGTCACCTACTTCCACTCGGCCAAGTACATGACCGACATCGCCAACGGCGATATCTGCGTGGCCATCGGCTATTCGGGCAGCTTCTACCAGTTCGCCAACCGCGCCAAGGAAGCCGGCAACGGCGTGGTGGTCGACTGGCGCCTGCCCAGGGAGGGTGCGCCGATCTGGTTCGACACCTTCGCCATTCCCGCCAGCGCCGGGAACGTCGAGGAAGCTCATGAGTTCCTCAACAACCTGCTCGACCCGCAGGTGATCGCGCCGATCAGCGATTTCCTCGGTTACCCCAATCCGAACAAGGACTCCATGCCGCTGGTCAGCAAGGCGATCAGCGAGAACGTGGACCTGACCCCGACCGCCGAAGCGCAGAAAACCCTCTACAGCGTCGAGCCCCTGCCGCAGAAGATCGAACGCGTGCGCACCCGCGCCTGGACCAAGATCAAGACCGGCAGCTGAGCGCCTGCAATCGCCTCGTTCCGGGGCCAGGGCAGGGCGCCCGCCGGATCGGTGATTCGCGCCGCTCTGGCAGGCGCCGCGCCCCCGCGGCGATGGTCAGCCGCGACACGGTTGCGCGGGCACAGGTCCGGTCCGAGGCTCGGGTCGGGCGCAGCGCTGCCCGCAGCGGCGCCAGCCACCAGGCTCGACCGCAACCCCTAGCCCCATCCCGGCTCCTTTATTCATCGAAAATAAATCTCTAATGCCAATAGTTTTCATTGACGTAAAATTATCAGTAGAGTGACACCCTGTCCGGGGTCGCTGAGTTCATCCCGGTGATTTACCCGATCACGCCATACGAGGATGAAGATGTTCAATCGGTCGCGCACCTTCGCTCCCCTGCTCGCCGCCCTCTGCCTGCTCCTGACGCCGCCACTGGCCGGCGCCGAAGGCAAGTTCAAGGTCATCACCACCTTCACCGTGCTCGCCGACATGGCCCGCCAGGTCGCCGGCGACGCCGCCGTGGTCGAGTCGATCACCAAGCCCGGCGCGGAGATCCACAACTACCAGCCGACGCCCGGCGATATCCTCAAGGCCCGCGATGCCCAGCTGATCCTGCGCAACGGCATGAGCCTGGAGCTGTGGTTCGAGCGCTTCCTGCAGCGCCTGCAGGGCGTACCGGCGGTGACCCTGAGCGACGGCATCATTCCCATCGGCATCGCCGACGGCCCCTATGGCGGCAAGCCCAATCCCCATGCCTGGATGTCGCCGGACGCCGCCATGATCTACATCGTCAACATCCGCGATGCCCTGGTCCGGTACGACGCCGCCAACGCCGCCACCTACCAGGCCAACGCCGAGGCCTACAAGGCGCGCATCCAGGCCGCCGTGGCGCCGATCCGCGAACGCCTGCAGTCGATCCCCGAGGCGCGCCGCTGGCTGGTCTCCAGCGAAGGCGCGTTCAGCTACCTGGCGCGGGACTTCGGCCTCAAGGAGCTGTACCTGTGGCCGATCAACGCCGATCAGCAGGGCACGCCGCAGCAGGTGCGCAAGGTGATCGACGCGGTCAGGGCCAACGCCATTCCCGCCGTGTTCAGCGAAAGCACCATTTCCGCCTCGCCGGCCCAGCAGGTGGCTCGTGAAACCGGCGCCAAATACGGCGGCGTGCTGTATGTCGACTCCCTCAGCGAGCCGGACGGCCCGGTGCCGACCTACCTCGACCTGCTGCGCGTCACCGCGCAGACCATCGTCGACGGGCTGGCCGAATGATGCAGCACAGCGCCCAGGCCGGCGCCGGACAGGACGAAGGCAGCGGCATCAACGTCGAGCGGATCAGCGTCACCTACCGCAATGGCCACACCGCCCTGCGCGACGCCAGCTTCGCCAGCCCCTGCGGCAGCGTTACCGCCCTGGTCGGCATCAACGGCAGCGGCAAGTCGACGCTGTTCAAGGCGATCATGGGTTTCGTGCGCCTGGCCCAGGGCGACATCACGGTGCTCGGCATGCCCGTGGCGGCGGCGCTCAAGCGCAACCTGATCGCCTACGTGCCGCAGAGCGAGGACGTCGACTGGAACTTCCCGGTGCTGGTCGAAGACGTGGTCATGATGGGCCGCTACGGCCACATGAACCTGCTGCGCCGGCCCCGCGCCGCCGACCATGAGGCGGTGGCCGCCGCCCTGGCCCGGGTCGGCATGGGCGAGCTGCGCAAACGGCAGATCGGCGAACTGTCCGGCGGCCAGAAGAAGCGCGTGTTCCTCGCCCGCGCCCTGGCCCAGGATGCGCGGGTGATCCTGCTCGACGAGCCGTTCACCGGTGTCGACGTCAAGACCGAAGACGCCATCGTGCGGCTGCTCGGCGAACTGCGTGACGAAGGCCGGGTGATGCTGGTCTCCACCCACAACCTGGGCAGCGTGCCGGAGTTCTGCGACCGCACGGTGCTGCTGGCAAGCACCGTGCTGGCCTACGGCCCGACCCAATCGGTGTTCACCCGGGAAAACCTCGAGCGCACCTTCGGCGGCGTGCTGCGCCACTTCGAGCTGCCTGGCGAAGGCCAAGGCCGCAGCGCCCCGCTGATCGGCATCATCACCGACGACGAACGCCCGCTGGTGCTCTACGACGGCAAGTCGACCATCCGCGGTCGCGTCGACGAAAAGGATCAATAGTGCACATCCTGCTCGAACCCTTTTCCTACGGCTACATGGTCAATGCCATGTGGGTCTCGACCCTGGTCGGTATGGTCTGCGCGCTGTTGTCGGTGTACCTGATGCTCAAGGGCTGGTCGCTGATCGGCGACGCCCTGGCCCACTCCATCGTGCCCGGCGTCGCCGGCGCCTACATGCTCGGCCTGCCCTTCGCCCTCGGCGCCTTCGGCGCCGGCACCCTGGCCGCCGGCGCCATGCTGTTCCTCAACCAGCGCAGCAAGCTCAAGGAAGACGTGATCATCGGCCTGATCTTCTCCTCCTTCTTCGGCCTCGGCCTGTTCATGGTCTCGCTGTCGCCGACCTCGGTGAACATCCAGACCATCGTGCTCGGCAACATCCTCGCCATCACCCCCGGCGATACCCTGCAGTTGCTGTTGATCGCCGGCATCACCCTGGCGGTGCTGGCGCTGCGCTGGAAGGATCTGATGGTGGTGTTCTTCGACGAGCACCATGCCCGCTCCATCGGCCTCAACCCGGCACTGCTCAAGGCGGTGTTCTTCATCCTGCTGTCGGCCTGCAGCGTGGCGGCGATGCAGACGGTCGGCGCCTTCCTGGTGATCGCCATGGTGGTCACCCCGGGCGCCACCGCCTACCTGCTCAGCGACCGTTTCGAGCGGCTGCTGCTGATCGCCGTCGGCATCGGCGGCCTGAGCAGCTTCTTCGGCGCCTACGCCAGCTACTTTCTCGATGGCGCCACCGGGGCGATCATCATCGTGCTGCAGACCGGCATATTCCTGCTGGCCTTCTGCTTCGCGCCCAAGCATGGCCTGCTCGCGGCCCGCCGCCGCGCCGCCCAGGCACGGCTGGAGACATGAGCATGGAGATGCTGCTGCAACCGCTGCAAATCGACTTCATGCAATACGCCCTGCTGATCGCCGTGCTGGTGGCCATTCCCGCCGCCCTGCTGTCGTGCTTCCTGGTGCTCAAGGGCTGGGCGCTGATGGGCGACGCCACCGCCCACGCCGTGTTTCCCGGCGTGGTCGTCGCCTATATGGTCGGTATGCCCTATTCGCTCGGCGCCTTCATCGCCGGCATGCTCTGCGCCGTGGCCTCCGGCTACCTCAAGGACAACAGCCGGATCAAGCAGGACACCCTGATGGGCGTGGTGTTCTCCGGCATGTTCGGCTTCGGCCTGCTGCTGTACACGCAGATTCACAGCGACGTGCACCTGGATCACATCCTGTTCGGCGACATGCTCGGCATCGACTGGCCGGATATCCTGGAAAGCGGCCTGATCGGCCTGGCCGTGGTGGCGTTCATCGCCCTGAAGTGGCGCGATCTGCTGCTGCACGCCTTCGATCCGGTGCAGGCGCGCACCGTCGGCCTGCCGGTGCGCCTGCTGCACTACGGCCTGCTGGCGGTGATGTCGCTGACCATCGTCGGCGCGCTGAAGGCCATCGGCATCGTCCTCACCGTGGCGCTGATGATCGCCCCCGGCGCCATTGCCTTCCTGCTCACCCGCACCATGGGCGCCATGCTCTTCACTGCGGTGGGCATCGCCGTCGGCGCAGCCCTGAGCGGCGTATACCTGAGCTTTTTCATCGACAGCGCCCCCGGGCCGACCATCGTGGTATTGCTCAGCCTGCTGTTCGTGGTGGTGTTCGTGCATGCCGGGCGCCGCGAGCGCAGGATTTCGGCAGGGCAATCCGACGCAGCGCAGCGCTCTTAGGGTCTGTTGACGTTTCACGCACGGCCGCGCTGAAACGTCAACAGGCCCTAGCCTGGGGTCGCGACACCGATCAAATGTCGATCGCACGGTATCGACACGGGATTCAGCAATAAGCGCGCAGCATTGCCACATGTGCAGGAGGCGCGCCCTCGCGGCGAATCGTGGCCATATCGCGTTTTTGCAGCATGGCCGCCATCGCATCGCGCCGGGGTCGACGCGCCTGCAGGCGAACCCTGAGCCGGCATACCAAATACCGTTCAAGTTTCCCCAGCCCCAGCCGATCCAGTGTTCACAACGACCCCGAAAGCATTGCGTTTCCTTTTCCCGTTCGAGCTGCCAAGCCCAATAACAACGCCTTCCGACCCAGCAGGAACCCCCTCGTGAACATCAAACAGAAACTGACCTGGGCCTTCGCGGCCATTGCCTGTGTGCCCGTGGTACTGGTCGCGGTGGTGGTGATCGTCAACCTGCGCAGCCAGGCACAGGAGGATTTTCTCGACAGCAGCAGCCGGGAGATCCGCCAGATCGAGAACGCCATGAACCAGTTCTTCGACGCCATCGCGCAGAACGTCGAGTACCTGGCCAAGAGCCCTCTGGTGGTCGAGGCCGACGCCCTGAAGAACTACAGCGGCGCCGATGCCGCGCAGACCCCGCTGCCGCCGGCCAACCAGGCGCTGCTGCAGATGTTCACCCAGTTCGCCGCCAGCCATCCGACCACGGCCTACCTCTCGGTCGGCCAGCCGGACGGCGGTTACGCGATCTGGCCGGACGATCCGGGCCTGAGCAACTACGACCCGCGCGTACGCCCCTGGTACCAGGCGGCCATGGCCGCGCCGGGCAGGACGGTGCGCACCTCGGCCTACTACTGGGCCCCGGACGACGTGGTGCTGATGGGCACCGTGCGCACCATCGCCAATGCCCAGGGCCAGCCGGCCGGCGTACTCGGCCTGGACGTGTCGCTCAAGCAGCTCACCGACCTGGTCAAGCAGATCGAGCTGGGCCACAGCGGCTACCTGATGCTGCTGGAAAACACCGGTAACGTGCTGGTGGACCCGCGCGATGCCTCGCACAACTTCAAGCTGCTCAGCGAACTGGGCGGCGGCTACGCCGAGCTGGCCAAGGTCGAGCAAGGCCTGGTCGAAGTGGAACTGGAGGGCGTGCCGTACATGGCCAACGTCTGGTCGTCGCCATCCCTGGGCTGGCGTTTCGTCGGCCTGATCGAGCGCGATGAGGTGATGGCCAAGGCCACCAGCCTGACCTGGCAGATCGGCGTCATCGCCGCCGTGCTGGCGGCGCTGTTCGCCATCGTCGGCGCCAGCTTCGCCGGGCTCATCGTACGGCCGATCCGCAGCGTCGCCGGGGGCCTGGAAGGCATCGCCCAGGGCGAAGGCGACCTGACCCGCAGCCTGGACGTCCGTGGCAATGACGAAACCGCCCTGCTGGCGCGCTGGTTCAACCAGTTCCTCGGCGCCATCCGCACCCTGGTGCAACGCATCGGCAGCGCCTCCGCCGACCTGCAGAGCGCCTCCGACGCCACCACCCGTGTGGCCCGCGACATGAACGATGCCGCCGGGCGCCAGCGCGAAGCCGTGGAGCTGGTGTCCACCGCCTTCAACGAGATGGTCGCCACCGCCAACGAAGTGGCGCGCTCCAGCAGCCAGGCCGCCGCCTCGGCCGATGCCGGGCAACGCCAGGTTCACGATGGCCAGTTGCAGATCGACGAGGCCACCGGCAGCGTCTCCAAGCTCAGCGAAAACCTGCAGCAGTCGACCGAGGCCATGCAGGTGCTGGAGCAGGACAGCAAGAACATCAACGCCATCCTCGACACCATCCGCTCCATCGCCGAGCAGACCAACCTGCTGGCGCTCAACGCCGCCATCGAAGCCGCCCGGGCCGGTGAACAGGGCCGCGGCTTCGCCGTGGTCGCCGACGAAGTCCGCGCCCTGGCCAAGCGCACCGCCGACTCCACCGGCGAGATCGACAACCTGCTCGGCGGCCTGGCCCGGCGCACCCAGGATGTCACCCGGCAGATGCAGAACAGCCTGAGCATGTCGCAGAACAGCGTCGAGCGTATCCAGCAGGCCCGCGACAGCTTCGAACAGATCCGCCATTCGGTGGACGAGATCCGCGACCAGAACACCCAGATCGCCACCGCCGCCGAAGAACAGCACCAGGTCGCCGAAGACATCAACCGGCACATCGCGCAGATCCAGACCGACGCGCAACTGGTCGAGGAACTGGCGCTCTCGGCGCGTAGCGATTCGCAACGCCTGGAAGTGTTGTCAGGGGAGCTCAATGGCCTGGTGGGGCGTTTCAGAACCTGATCGGAGCGCGCGGCAAGATCCGCTCTGCGTGGGAGGCGCTTCAGCGGCGATCGGCCATCGCCGCCAAAGCCCCTCCCACGCCAGGCTGCGGCGCTGCTCGGGTACGCAGCAGGCAGGGTGGGCGGCAACCCTTCAATCGCCGCTGAGTTGTCACCTACGCGGCCCAGCGTGATTCAGCAACAAGCGCGCAGAATGGCCACATGTGGGAGGAGCCGCGCCCCCGCGGCGAATCGTGGCCATACCGCGATTTTTGCATCGCGCCGGGACCGACGCTCCTACTGGTCAACCCTGACTCCGGCGATGCAGAGTGGCGCGCTGCTCAGGGATGCAGGGCGGCCTCGGCCTCTTGCAGTTCGCCACGGGCTTCTTCCAGCTTGGCCTGGCGCTTGGCGATCTTGTCGGCGTCGCCGTCCAGTTCGGCTTCACGCAGATCCGCCTCGCGCTCGCGCACCTCGGCACGGGCTTCGTTCACCTTGTCTTGCAGTTCGCGCTGCAGCCCGGCATCGGTGCAGTGGCTGCGCACCTGCTGCAGCGCGGTATTCAAGCCCCTGACCCGGCCACTCTGACCAGCCTCCTCGGCGATACGGATCTGCTGCTCGATATCCGCCTCCTTCGCCGCGCAGCGCGGATTGGACGTGTCGTCGGCGAATGCCGGCACGACGGCGGCAAGCAGCAGGCTGGAAAACAGGGCTTTCATCGGGAACGCTCCATGGGCCAATGGCGATTGATCGAGGGCGCCGCGCATGGCGGCGCGGATACAGACCACGGATCAGCGCGATGATTTCCACCAATGCCCGACAAAGGTTCCGGGGCCTCAGACCAGGGTCGACACGGAGAAACGCTCGCCATCGAACGGCGACGCATTGCTGCTGATCACTCGGTTGTGGCCCTGGTGCTTGGCCAGGTACAGCGCCTTGTCCGCCGCGCGGATGCAGTCTTCCACCGACTGCATCTGCGGATGATAGGCGACGATGCCGATGCTCAGTTCGATATCGCCCCACTCGGACTCCGATGCCTGCTGCCGCAGACGCTCCAGCACCGCATGGGCATCCTCCAGGCCGGTCATGGGCAGCAGCACGCAGAACGCGTCGCCGCCGTAGCGACCGGCGGCATCGATCTGCCGTAGGCAGCCATGGATCATCTGGCCCAGACGGGTCAGTAGCGCATCGCCAGCCACATGGCCCTGCGGCTCTGGCCCAGGCTCAGCGCCAGACGATACAGGGTCACCACCATCATCGGATGCAACAGCAGCATGGGCATGCAGGCATACAGGTGCAGCGGCGTGACGGGGGCGTGAAAGGTGGCGCCGAACAACAGCATCCCGACCAGTACGCCGGCCAGTTGTGCGAGCAGCGCCCGGGCCACGAAACGAATACCGCCGGCGGCCACGTTGTTGGCCGTGAGCATGGCGACGAACACCGCGGCGGCAAGCGGGCTGAAACCGGCGGCGACCAGGGCGAACATGGCGGCGAAGGAGTCGAAGAGGATATGCCAGCGCTCCATGCGCGCCGGCTCGCGGTAGATACGGCTGAGGCCGAAGGCCAGCCAGGGCCAGACAAAAGCGAACAGCAGCAGGGCCAGCCACACCCACACGGGGCGCTGCAACTCCCATAGCGGCACGCTGACGCAGATGGCGCCAACGGGCAGCCCGAGTACCCTGGGCAGCAGCGCGCGGCGAGCGAAATTGCTACGCGATTGGCCGTTATCGGTACGCATGGGCCGCCCTCGTGTGATCCCTGCCATATCCTCGCATCCTGGCGTGCCGTCGCGTTCGTCCCAACTTCAACCACGGCCTTAGATATACAGCATATCCCTGTAGCGGAGCCATCCATCATGGCATCGCGTCTGTGGCGACTCGCGAGGCCTGATCCGGCGTGATGGACGCAATGGAGAAGAGTCGACGGTCACTAATGCACTGTGGGCGCAAGCCTAATAGCAGCTTGCAGTTCGTCCATCTGGCCATTTTTGGCGCTGTTCAAGGGAGGGTGAACAGACTCCAGGTCGCCGAAAGAAGTCAGTTAATCGTTTTGGCTCCGGTTTCACGAGCAGACGGTATCGCGCCCGTTTTCCTTGGCCCGATAAAGTGCTGTGTCGGCCTGCTCAATCAATGCCCTCGGCGTGATTTCATTGGCGATGACTGTGCTTGCGACGCCAATGCTGACTGTCACTATACCGTGGGGGCTCGAATCGTGCTGGATGGCAAGATTCCTTATCTTCGAATTGACCTCTTCCGCCATTGTATGAGCCTGGTGAAGATCACAGTCAGGCAGGAGAATGGCAAACTCCTCACCGCCATAACGGGCCACAAGATCATTCGTTCGTCGCTGAACCGACTGTAGCGCATGGGCAATCTGACGAAGGCAGTCATCTCCACCCGCATGGCCGTATCGGTCATTGAACTGCTTGAAATGATCGACGTCGATCAGCAACAGACTCAACGATATGGGAAATGAAGAGCTCTCCGTTAGCCTGGCAGCGAGATGACTGTCGAATATCCGTCGGTTCGCAATACCCGTGAGGCCGTCAACTTCCGATTCTCTACGGAAGTGAATCTCCCTGCGCTGGGTTGCTACAAGTTGGCGATCCAGCCAAATGGCGGCAGCGATAAGCAAGGATATGCAGACCACTGTCCCAACGACGCCAGACAGGGTTGCCAACCACCAACCGGAAAGTACCTCACGCCGATCCACTCCAGCGAAGACGAAAAGGGGAAACTCAGGGACAGATGAGAATGCGGCAATTCTGACAGTTTGCTCACTATCGTCACGATGGATGAAATTACCTTTTCCAAGGTGCTTGATTGCGTCGAAAGCTTCCCGGTTGGGAACCGCCATTTCATCTGAACCATCATGGCCGTGAACGCCGGCGAGGATGATGCCGTCTTCTCGGATAAGATCAATCTTCCCGTTGTCCTCAACATCCAATGTTCTGTAGAAACTCCTGAAGTAGTCGGACTTGATGCTGGCAAGTACGACGCCGCCGAACTTTCCATCCGGTTGGTTATAACGATGGCTGATCGTTATGATGTCGCTATCGTCTGAGCGGGAGCGCACCGGTCTTCCGATGAACGGCAGAGCCGTAGTGTTTTCTTTATGATGCATGAAATACTCACGATCAGCATTATTATGCGAGCCAGTCTGCTGCGCCAATGACGAATTAACCCAGTTCCCCTCCGCGTCATATACAAAAACTCCATGAACTCGATCGGAGCGGGCAACCTGACTGACGAGTATTTCATGCAGGCTTTGCTGATTGGGCTGAACAGGTCTGGCCATCGCTTCCGCGAGTGGTCCAAGCGTCGCGTCGGCGATCTTCAGGCTGTCGGAAGCATGTTGTGCTAGAGACACGGACAAGTTCAGCACGTTCACTTCCGCTTGATGCAGGCGTGCCTGACGCTGCGCGCAGATAGAGAGAACTTCAACCCCGATCAGAATAAGGCAGGCAGAGATAATTACAGTATGCAAGATCGCCCTGTGAATGCGATGAGTAAAGACTATGTTGCTCATTGCTCCTGTTCAGCCCCCTCATCAAATGGCTTGGCCTGTTTAGTTCCGCCCGCCTTGTGCGCACCTTCCTTACTGATAAGGATCGTTTCCGAGAACTAACCATTGCACAAAACCGCGAATTTTCGCAGAGCAATGTCTGGAATACAACGACAGCTCTGATGACCAGCCCGTCATGCTGACCTGGCGGTGTTCATGCACGCGGGGTCGCCAGCACAGATATCCGATGGATCAGGCCGCGACAAGCTGCCGGGCCAAAGCGACTTCGATGGAGTCGCCATCCTGGTTGAGCACATTGAGCCCCGATTCCGGGACATCACCCGATGTGCTCTGAGACACGCGGATCTTTTTCGCCATCAGGGCCAAGCACGTCATCTGCCGGCTGATGATGTCCCGCGTGCCGCTGTAGACGGAATAGACCAAGACCTTGCGGCCCGCGGCCTTTTCCTCGCGGCAGATGTTGATCAGCTCCCGCTCCCTGGGCATTGCCCGGCGCGTGCCGACCGGCGTTTTTACTGAACTTCAACGGCCGACGCCTGCCGACTCCATAGGAGCCGAGCACAGGGCTCGGTAATGCACAGGAGATCTGAAATGCCCGATGCACAAGGCAAGATTCGTTATGCAGTGGTAGCCGGCGGCTGGATTTCCCAGGGCGCGTTCATGCCCGGGGTCGGCCAGACCGACAATTCGGTGATGACCGCACTGGTCACCGGCGACCCAGTCAAGGCCGATCGGCTGGCCGCGCTGTACGACATCAAGAGCTACAGCTACGAAGAGTTTCCCACCCTGCTGGCGTCCGGCGAGATCGATGCCATCTATCTGGCGACGCCGAACTTCCGCCACCGCGAATTCGCCGAGCCGGCGCTGCAAGCCGGTATCCATGTCCTGCTGGAAAAGCCCATGGCCACCAGCGAGGAAGACTGCCAGGCGATCACCGCCGCCGCCGAGCGCTCCGGCGCCAAGCTGATGATCGCCTACCGACTGCACTTCGAGCCGGGCACCGTGGAGATGGTCAGCCGTATCCGCGCCGGCGAGATCGGCGATCCGCGCCTGTTCACCGCCACCTTCACCCAGGTCGCCGATCCGGCCAACCACCGCATGCAGAATGGCTACTGGGCAGGTCCTGTCACCGATATGGGTCCCTACCCGATCAATGCGGTGCGCAACCTGTTCGACGACGAACCCCTGGAGGTCCGGGCCGTGGCCATCCAGACGCCCGGCCGCGAGATCAATACCCCCGACACCGTGAGCGTCACCCTGCGCTTCGCCGAAGAGCGCCTGGCCACCTTCACCGTCAGCTACAGCCTGCCGAGCAGCCAGCGCCTGCAGATACTGGGCACCCAGGGTGAGTTCGAGGCCTCGCCCTGCTTCGGCTTCGGCAAGGGCGTGGCCATCGCCTACCGCTCGATCATCGATGGCAAGACCCAGGAACGCCTGCACCCGGTGGTCGACCAGTTCGCCGGCCAGACCCAGTACTTTTCCGATTGCATCCTGCAGAACCGCGAGCCCGAGCCGGACGGCGACGAGGGCTGGCGCGACGTCAGGATCCTCGCCGCCATCGAGCGCGCCCTGGAAAGCGGCCAGCCGCAGCGCCTGGAACCCCTACCCAAGCGCCCGGGCATCAGCGTGGAACAGGCCCGTCGCCTGCCCCTGGCCAAGGTGCCGGACTATATCAATACCGATGAACCGGTAGGCTAGGAGCAGCGGCAAGCCTCAAGCTGCAAGCTTCGAGTTGCAAAGCGCGAGAGCCTGCGCCCCGCGCTGTGGCGCGTGACCCGTCGCGTGTGGCTTGCCGCTTGAGGCTTACAGCTGGACGACGTCGAAGGTCACGTCGGTGGCCACGTCGGCATCGTAGTCCACATCGCTGCGCTCGAAACCGAACAGGCTGAGGAACTCGTGCTTGTAACCGGCGTAGTCGGTGAGCTGGAACAGGTTCTCGCTGGTCACCTGCGGCCACAGGGCCTTGCAGGCATCCTGTACCTCATCGCGCAGCTCCCAGTCGTCCAGGCGCAGGCGGCCTTCGCCGTCGACCGCGCCCGGTTGCCCGTCGGCACGGTACAGGCGATCACGGAACAGGCGGTTGAGCTGCTCGCCGGTGCCTTCGTGCAGGCCCTTTTCCTTCATGATCCTGAAGACCATCGACAAGTACAGCGGCATCACCGGAATGGCCGCGCTGGCCTGGGTGACCACCGATTTCAGCACCGCCACGTTGGCGCCGCCGCCGTTGGCCCGCAGGCGCTTGTCGAGGCGAACGGCTGTCTCGTCCAGATCCTGCTTGGCCTTGCCCAGGGCGCCGTGCCAGTAGATCGGCCAGGTGATCTCGGTGCCGATGTAGC
The DNA here is from genome assembly GCF_004327355.1 of Phytopseudomonas dryadis. GTDB lineage: Bacteria > Pseudomonadota > Gammaproteobacteria > Pseudomonadales > Pseudomonadaceae > Aquipseudomonas > Aquipseudomonas dryadis. Next base: position 31,077 of record NZ_QJUM01000013.1, on the reverse strand, counting down.
TGAAGGCCACGGTGCGCGCGCTGGGCGCCAGCACGTCGGCCTGGGCCAGGGCGTCGATCCACAGTTCCCAGTCCTGGCCACCCATGACGGTCACGGTGTCGGCGATTTCCTGCTCGCTGGCCGGCTCGATGGCGGCCTCGATGATGGTGTCCTTGTTGGTGTCGATGGCGGTCGACCGGTACGCCTGGCCGATCGGCTTGAGCGCCGAACGCACCACTTCACCGGTCTGTGGCAGCTTGCGTACCGGCGAGGCCAGGGAGTAGATCACCAGGTCGACCTTGCCGCCCATTTCGTTCCTGATCAGCTCGATGACCTTGGCCCGCGCTTCGTCGGAGAAGGCGTCACCGTTGATCGACTTGCTGTACAGGCCTTCGGCCTTGGCGAACTTGTCGAAGGCGGCGGAGTTGTACCAGCCAGCGGTGCCGGCCTTGGTCTCGCTGCCGGGCTTCTCGAAGAACACGCCCAGGGTATCGGCGCCGAAGCCGAACGCGGCGGTGATGCGCGCGGCCAGGCCATAACCGCTGGACGCGCCGATCACCAGCACCTTCTTCGGACCGTCGTCTCGCACGCCCAGCTTGCGCGTGGCCTCGATCTGCCCGGCCACGTTGCGCTCGCAACCCAGCGGGTGGGTGGTGGTACAAATGAAGCCACGGACTTTAGGGTGAATGATCAACGCGTTTACCTCGTCATCGAATGTGCGGGCGACAGTGTAATGTCGATTACCCGCCTGAGAAAAAGGGAAATAGACTTATTGGTCGTCGCAAATCCCATCCAGGCCACAATTTTCCGCTTTTATCGCATCAACCGGATGCGCCTGCTCTGATCGACACGGCTGCGGATCTGCGAGCCGACCGCCGGCATGCCGATCAGCCGGCACCTGTCGGCAGGCAGCGCGTCCGGCTCGGCGTACTCGAGCAGGGAGCCTGCGCGATCACGCCAGTAGAAGCCCAGCACATGCCGGGTGCGCTCGAGCTCGCATTCGTAGACCTGGCCCGATCCGTCGTCGAAGCGAGGGATACTGCGGCGGTTCAGGCCGTACAGTAGCCCGGTTCCCCACAGCAGGTTGCCATCGTAGGCACGGCGGTTGTACAGGTCGGTGGTTTCATAGCGGTCGTAGGGCGGCCTGGCCTCGAATCGCGCCCGCCACAGCGGCACGTAACCGAAGAAGGCATCCCAGGACTTGACGCGCTCGCCACTGCGCTCGTCGGTCATCGGCCGGCCATCGGCATAGCTCGCCTCCGACCACAGGCGCCCCTCGATGCCCAGCGGGAATACCACCAGCAGCAGCAACCAGGCCAGGGGCACGGCCCATATCAGGCGGCGCCTCCTGGCCCGGGCATCGATGACCAGCGCGATGAACAACGTTTCCAGCAGCAGCACCAGCAGGATCAGCAGCTTGCCGATCTCCAGCGGCTGGATGCCGACACCCGAAGAGAAATAGATCAGCGAACCATGGCCGGCTTGCAGAAACAGGCAGGCGGCGGCACCGAACAACAACAGGGCACAGACGCCCTGGAGGATAGTGGCGACTTTCATCGAGGCATCCATCATCAAACAAAGCGCGCAATTTAACGCAAAGCCTCGTCCACGCCCAAGCCTCGATCCCGGCCGCTGTCACCGGCCGCCCAGGGATTGGCAACCTTCCAGGGCCGTACAGGCCGCCATACGCCGCGGATCGCGGCGCCTGCAAGCGCGGCACGGGCGCAGTCGAGGCCTATGTCGGAAAGACGATCCCGGTGCGCGAGGCGGCGTTGCGGATATGTTCCTGCATCGCCTTGCGCGCCGGGTCGTTGGCGTGGCGGGCCAGGTGACGAAGGATCTTGCGGTGTTCCTGCCAGGTCTCCATGGCCCGCTCGGGGCGGATGAAGGGCAGCTTCTGGCTTTCCAGGAACACCGCCTCGCTGGCGGTGATGATGTGCTGGATGGCCAGGTTGCCGCTGGCCTGGAGGATACGCCGGTGGAACTCGAAATCCAGCCGCGCGGCGGCCTCGAAGTGCTGCGCGCGCAATTCCAGGCGCATGGCCTCGACGTTGTCGCCCAATTCGTCGATGTCCAGCGCGGTCAGCACGCTGGCCGCCATGCCGGCGGCGAAGCCTTCGAGCACATAGCGCAACTGGAAGGTATCGGACGCCGACACCTGCTCGGCGAACGGCCAGGAAAACCCCGCCGCCTTGCCGCCGCCGTTACCCGGGGCGGACTGCACGTACACGCCCTTGCCCGGCTGCACGCTGACCATCCCCAGCGCGCTGAGCGACGACAGCGCCTCGCGCAACGAGGCGCGGCTGACCCCCAGGCGCTCGGCCAGGTCGCGCTGCGAAGGCAGCACGTCGCCGGGGCGATAGCCGCCATCACGGATCAGTTTCTGAATGGCATGCAGGGCCTGTTCCGGGACGGCGCCTCGCCCTTGGGTATCGAGCATCTGTTCAGACCAGTGGGTTCGAAAACATCCCTTTTACGGCCTTTTCACGCTTCCAGGCAAGTGCCGCACCACACTGGATCGCGCCCTGCAGGGCTTGCGCCACAAGGGAGCAAGCGAGCAGACCCGATTCGCACAGGGATCATCAACTGTTCAGACCAGTAAGACCTTGAAGTGCAACGGAGAAAGCCGTTCTCACGGCATTTTCGTCCGCCCTGGCATGCCCTGTGCACTGTGCTCGGTACTTTCACTTGCCGTGACACGAGGTCTCCCCCATGCGTACATTCCGTCATCTTCTACTGGCCGCGGCTCTCTGCGGCAGCGCCCTGGCACAATCGGCCGCCCACGCCGACGCCCTGAGCGACATCGCCCAGCGCGGCACACTGAAGGTCGCCGTGCCCCAGGACTTCCCGCCGTTCGGCTCGGTCGGCCCGGACATGCAGCCACGCGGCCTGGACATCGACACCGCGCAACTGCTGGCCGACAAACTCGGCGTGAAGCTGGAACTGACCCCGGTCAACAGCACCAACCGCATCCCCTTCCTGACCACCGGCAAGGTCGACCTGGTGATCTCCAGCCTGGGCAAGAACCCCGAGCGCGAGCAGGTCATCGACTTCTCGGCGGCCTACGCGCCCTTCTACCTGGCCGTGTTCGGCCCCGAAGACAGCACGGTGGCCAGCACCGACGACCTGGCCGGCAAGACCATCAGCGTGACCCGTGGCGCCATCGAAGACATGGAGCTCAGCGCCGTGGCCCCGCAGGGCGCCACCATCAAGCGTTTCGAGGACAATAACTCGACCATCGCCGCCTACCTCTCGGGCCAGGTCGACCTGATCGCCAGCGGCAGCGTGGTGATGGCCGCCATCGCCGAGAAGAACCCGAAGAAGGTGCCGGTGCTGAAGATCAAGCTCAAGGACTCGCCGGTGTACGTCGGCATGGCCAAGAACCAGCCGGCGCTGCTGGAGAAGGTCAACGCCCTGATCGCCGAAGCCAGGCAGGACGGCAGCCTCAACGCCAATGCCGAGAAGTGGCTGAAGCAACCGCTGCCCGCCGATCTCTGAGCGGCCCAGCCCGATGGCCTATCAATTCGATTTCGCTGCGGTTCTGCAGCAGGGCGACCTGCTGCTCAAGGGCGCCCTGTTCACCCTCGAGCTGACCGCCATCGGCACCCTGGCCGGCGTCGCCATCGGGGTGGTCGGCGCCGTGGTGCGCGCCTGGCGGCTACGGCCGTTCGACTGGCTGTTCGGCGCTTACGTGGAGCTGATCCGCAATACCCCGTTCATCGTCCAACTGTTCTTCATCTTCTTCGGCCTGCCTTCGCTCGGCATACGCCTGAGCGAATGGGAAGCCGCGGTGCTGGCCATGGTGATCAACCTCGGCGCCTACTCCACGGAAATCATCCGCGCGGGCATCCAGGCGATCCCCCATGGCCAGCTGGAGGCGGCCTCGGCCCTGGCCATGAGTCGTTTCGAGGCGCTGCGCCACGTGGTCATCCGCCCGGCCCTGGCCAAGGTATGGCCGGCGCTGTCGAGCCAGATCATCATCGTCATGCTCGGCTCGGCGGTCTGTTCGCAGATCGCCACCGAAGAACTGTCGTTCGCCGCCAACTTCATCCAGTCGCGCAACTTCAGGTCCTTCGAGACCTACCTGCTGACCACCCTGCTCTACCTGGCCATGGCGATCCTGCTGCGGCAGGTGCTGAACCTGGTCGGCCGCTACCTGATCGTCGGGAGGCGCTGATGGATTTCACCCTGTGGGACATCATCCGCAACCTGCTCACCGGGCTGCAGTGGACCCTGCTGCTGTCGCTGGTGGCCTTCGCCTGCGGGGGCCTGGTCGGCCTGCTGGTGATGCTCGGGCGCATCTCGCAACTGCGCGTCCTGCGCATCCTGGCCCGGGGCTATATCGAACTGTTCCAGGGCACGCCGCTGCTGATGCAGCTGTTCATGGTGTTCTTCGGCATCGCCCTGCTCGGCGTCGACGTGTCGGCGTGGATGGCCGCGGCCATCGCCCTGACCCTGTTCACCAGCGCCTTTCTCGCCGAGATCTGGCGCGGTTGCGTGCAGTCGGTCGCCCACGGCCAGTGGGAAGCCTCGGCGAGCCTGGCGCTGAACCGCCTGGAACAGTTGCGCTACGTGATCCTGCCGCAGGCGCTGCGCATCGCCGTGGCGCCGACGGTGGGCTTCTCGGTGCAGGTGGTCAAGGGCACCGCGGTCACCTCGATCATCGGTTTCACCGAACTGACCAAGACCGGCGGCATGATCGCCAACGCCACCTTCGAACCCTTCCTGATCTACGGCCTGGTCGCCCTGGGCTATTTCCTTCTCTGCTTCCCGCTCTCGCTGGGCGCCCGTTACCTGGAAAGGAGGCTGCATGTCGCTGCTTAGCGTTACCGCACTGCACAAATACTACGGCACCAATCACGTGCTCAAAGGCGTGGACCTGAACATCGAGGAAGGCGAGGTGGTCGCCATCATCGGCCGCAGCGGCTCCGGCAAGAGCACCCTGCTGCGCACGCTCAACGGCCTGGAGTCGATCAACGACGGCGTCATCGAAGTCGACGGCCAGTACCTCGACGCCCAGCGTTCCGACCTGCGCGCGCTGCGGCAGAAAGTCGGCATGGTGTTCCAGCAGTTCAACCTGTTCCCGCACCTGAGCGTCGGTGAAAACGTCATGCTCGCGCCCCAGGTGGTGAAGAAGACCGAACGCCAGGAAGCCCGGCGCATCGCCGAGAAGATGCTCGAACGGGTCGGCCTGGCGGAGAAATTCAACGCCTATCCCGAGCAGCTCTCCGGCGGCCAGCAGCAGCGCGTGGCCATCGCCCGCGCTCTGGCCATGTCGCCGCGGGTGCTGCTGTGCGACGAAATCACCTCGGCCCTCGATCCCGAGCTGGTCAACGAAGTGCTCAGCGTGGTGCGTGAGCTGGCCAAGGAAGGCATGACCCTGGTCATGGTCACCCACGAGATGCGCTTCGCCCGCGAAGTGGGCGACAAGCTGGTGTTCATGCACCACGGCCGCGTGCACGAGATCGGCCCGCCGAAAGAACTGTTCAGCGCCCCGCAGACCCCGGAGCTGGCCAACTTCATCGGCAGCATCAACTGAGCGGCGATCGCCCGCACAGCGTAAATGGTGGGTTACAGCGCCGCCGGTATCGCGGGACATCCGCATCGTCCAGGCGGCGCTTGAGTTCCGGCTGGATCAGGCGATCCGTACCGTCAGGCTGTTGGAGGCGGTGCCGAGGGTGCTGATGTCGTCCTTGGGCACCACGTAGCCCTCGCCTTCCCCCACGGCCGAGCGGTAGTAATCGACCACCGATTCGTCGAACACTTCCGAGGTGGTGGATTTCTTCAGGCCGTAGACGTTGCCGTCGGCATCGCGGGCCTTGATGCCGTCAGGAGCGTCGCTGACGATATCCTCCAGGGTGCCGGACACCGGCCCGCCCTCGCTGGGCGCGATGGTCATGCGCGCATTGTTGCCCTCGATGTAGCTGACGTCGTAGAAGGTCTGGTCGCCGTTCACGCCACCGTTGAAGGCCACCTCGCCCAGGGTCACATGGGCGCCATCGCCGGCCGAGCTGCGGAAGTTGCCGGACCAGCCTTCGGGGAACGACTGCACCAGGCTTTCGCCCGGTTGCAGGGTGATCGACTCGATCCCGGCCTCGCCCGCGTTGGCGGTGAATTCGATGGTCAGCGGCGTATCGCCATCGTTGACGAAGGTCAGGCTGTTGCCTTCTGGCGGCGTGCCACCGAGTTCCAGCGCGCCCGGCGCTACCGCGGGCAACTCGTCCTGGGTCACCGGCGGGATCTGCTCGGTCACCGCCCGTTGCTGCAGCGGGATCTCCGACGTCGGCCCCGCCAGCGGCGGCAAGGGCTCGGCGCTGGGCATCATCAGGCGCAAGACGTCGAGCTCGTTCTGGTAGTGCTGGGCCAGGGCCTCATCGCCTGCCGCCCTGGCCTCGTCGCGCGCCTGCTCGCGGCGCGTCCATTCGCCCTGCCAGGCGCCCCGCAGCACCGCATCGAATTCGAGCCCCGGCTCATTCGGCCCGGGTAGCCCATCGAATTGACCAATGTTATCGACCGTCATGGCTCACCCCTTCAATCCCGCCGCTGATGCCCAACCCGCCCGCAGCCTGAGCCGGCAACGGCAAGCCCCCACGAAATCCCGGCCCGGCTCACGCCCGCCAGCGTTCCTGATTGCACGACACTAACGGCAGTCCGCCCGTGAGTAGTGTGAAAAACTGTTAAACAGACCAGGCCCGCTCTTCTGCAAACAGCCCTGCCATGCCCTCGAGAAGGCCGGACGGCGGGGCTTGCGGGCCTTTTGTGTGCGCAAAGTCGACGACCGGGCTGCAACATCGCTGTCATCCAGTGGCGGCACAGTCCGGGTTCAAGCTTGTTTCGGCTTCATGATGGGAGTCGTTGTCGTCAGGCCTCTATCACGCATCTGGTCGAATGGAGCCCACCCCATGAGCAGCATCCAGCGTCTGTCCAAGAGCCCCACGCCCACGCCCGGCAAAACCTTCGACAACTCCCTGGCCCTCGCCCGACTCAAGCCGCGCAGCGAATCCGAGCCCGGCTACAGCGCCGCCCCGCGGGATGGCAAGGCGCCAGACTTCGCCGACTACCAGTACATCGGCCCGCCCGATGAAGTCGCCAACGACACCATTCGCTACGAGACCCAGGATGGCGACAGGGTCATCGTCCTGCGTTCCACCTCACCGGCGCTCTACGAGCAGGTGAAGAAAGACTTCGAAACGCTCAAGGCCCTGAACGAGGCGACGGCAGGTGGCGACCGCCGCGCCGGCAAGGACGACAAGGCCGCGCAAAGCCTGCGCGACTACCCGGCCATCGAAAGCGTCACCCCCGGGGTCCTGCGCTTTCGCAACCGGGACGGCGACTGGACGGTACTGGCCAGGGCCGACAACCCGGAGATGTTCGACAAGGTCTCGGCCTTCAAGGATTCGCTGGACGGCATCGAGGCCAGCGCAGAGGACGGTTACCGCCGCGCCAGCGACAACGAAACCTGGCCAGGCTACAGCGGCCTGGGCGTCGGCGCCGTGGACGAAATGGGCCCTGGGCTGATTCGCTACCACAACGGCGACGAGAAGGTGGTGGTGCACAGGGACGACAACCCCGGCCTGTTCGACTACCTGGCGAAGATGCAGAAACTGATCGGCGACGACGCCTCCCGTGGCGCCATGGATCGCGCCCAGGGCGCCGGTCACCGGCTGCTCGAGCGCGATGGCGAGCCACCGGCCTATGCCGACTACGCGCGTATCACCTGGGAGGGCAGCCTTGGCGACAACGGCATCATCACCTACCAGACCTGGAGCGGCGAGAAGGTCGCCGTCTCCGAAGCGGTCAGCCCGGAGATGTTCGCCGCGCTCAAGCAGCATGCCGAGATCATGCTCACCGCCAACGCCCAGGAGAAGGAAGGCTACGCCATGCTACACCCGGACGATTACCTGACCAGCGAGGAAATCGCCGGCGCGCTCATCGGCCCGGAAGGCGAGATCGGCGACGGCTTCGTGCGGGCGGAAATCGTCGACGGCGACAAGCGGCGCAAGATCGTGGTCTCCCGCGAGCTCAGCCCCGACCTCTATGACCGCCTGGTGGCCGAGGACTCGGGGCGGCGCAACGACAGCGGCAAGATCGACGACGCCCGCCGCGACAGCGACCTGCCCCTCACCGGCGAACTCGATATCGGCTCGATGGAAACCAGCGAAACGGACCCCGACGACAGCTCGCGCGCCCTCAGCGTCAACGAGCTGACCTGGCAGAAGGTGATCGAAGGCTGGAAAAAAGGCATCGAGGACGGCTCGATCAAGGAGGACGACGACCGCGCCAGGATGTACCGCGCCCTGCGTGCCCAGGGCACCCTCGAGGGCGGCCTGGACATGGTGACCCTGGACATCGGCAAGGGCCAGAGCACCGCGGGCGCCAGCGGCGACGATTTCGAGTCGATCATCGATGGCCGCAAGGTGGACGAACAGCTCACCACCCTGTTCGCCAGCGACAGCGTGCAGAAGGATTTCATCGCGGCGCAGAAGGATGCCGTCGACGCCCTGCCGAACAAGGACGAGGTGGTGAAGAAGCTCCAGGACATGGCCTTCAGCGAAGACTACGTCAGGCACATCCAAGGGCTGGAGGCCGAGCACAAGCAGGATCTGGCCGAGGCCGACATCCGCGAAACCTATGCGCAACTCGCCGTGCTCGACCCGGAAAAAGCCGCCGAGTTCGCCCAGAAGCTGCAGCTCGACGCAGCCATCGTCGACCTCGACAAACTCATGGAAAACCCCGCGCTGATCAACGACGACAACCTGGCCCTGGCCACCCAGGACGTGGTCAAGACGTTGCTCACCGCGTTGAAGAAAGCCGGGGTGGACCTGCCCCGGCGCACCGTCGAAAGCATCGACAAGTTCATCAACGAGTTCCTCGGCGACAAGCAGACCGCCAAGGATTTCGGCAAGGCGCTGCAGGAGCTGGGCGACCGCTTCATCAAGAACGGCGAAGTGACCCAGGGCGACATCGACCAGTTGATGAAGAAGGACGTCTACCAGGCGCTCAACGAAAAGACCGGCGGCGGCATGCTCTCGACCATCAGCGTGCTCAACAGCAACGGTGCGCTGGGCTCGACCGGTGGGCTGATCTCGCTGGCATCGGGCATCTACCAGATGGCCGGCGGCAAGCTGGGCGGCACCCCCGAGGAGCGTCTGGCGATCGCCAAGGACATGGTCGCGTTCTTCGGCGCCAGCCAGCACTTCGTCAACCTCGGCAGCCGCGTCATCGACACGATCAACGGCAGCCATCTCAACGCCATGCTCGGCCTGGACAAGTCACTGCCGGAAATCTTCGGCAAGGACACCCCGCAGAACCGCCCCTTCACCTCCGAGATCGGCGCGCGTTTCCTGGACAACATCGACGAGTTGCTGTCCAGCGCGCCCCTCGCCGACGACGCCAAGATGGCGGAGAAACTCAACCTGTCCCAGGCGGACTACAAGGAAGTCATCAAGGGCATGCGCCAGGGCTTCTCCGGTACGCCGTTGCTGCCCGACTCTACCGCCTTCAGCCGTGGGGCCGGCGCCTTCCTGCGCATCCTCGATGCCGGTGCCAACACCTTCGTCGGCGTGGCCGACACCGTGCTCGGCGGGCTGATGATCAAGAAAGGCGCCGACAGCGGCGACGCCGCCATGATCGCCCAGGGCGCCATCACCGTGGCCGCCGGGGCCTTCGGCGTGGGCGGCGGCGCGGCCTCGTTCGGCGCCCTGGCCAAGCTCAGCTTCGCACGGGCGGCGGTCGGCCCGCTGTTCTGGGTGTCCGCCCTACTGACCATCGCCACCCTGCCCTTCAGCATCATCGAAGACATCAAGTACAACAACAAACTCGACGCCTACCGCGACGACCTCAAGGACCTGTTCAACGATCTGGAGCAGGACGGCCTGCTCAGCGATGACGGCCTGCTGCGCTACGAATTCCTCGACGCCTACATGCACAGCTATGGCCAGCGCGACGCCCCCGACGACCAGAGCATCTTCGACTACCGCAGCGACGAATACGACTATTTCGTCGACCGGGGCCACACCTATTGGGACGGCCAGCACGACGACTACGAGGGCGATGGCAAGAACCTCGACAGCCAGATGGACCGAGGTTCGACCGTGGGTTCGTAAGGGTCGCCGCCGCACGGTCAGGGAGGCCTGTGCGGCGATGCCGGGGGCGGTTCGATCAGGCCAGCCTGGAACTGTCCTTCGCGGCGCGCAGATCGTGGCGCAGTTGCAGCACGAAGCGGGAGATGTCCCGCGACGAGGCGAGCCGCGAGCGGGCAATCCCGGTGACCTTGATAAGCACCTCGTGGGTCAGCGGGTCGCTTATTTCGATCACCATCGAATCGTCATGGCACACGCTGCAACGGCAGTTCAGGGGCAGAAAGGCGGTCTCGATAATCCGTCTTTGCTCAAGCACCGACATCATCATGCGAACCTCCGAACCCCACGCGGCCGCCCAACGGCGGCCATCTGCAAAAAAGCCCCGGCAAGCCGGAATGCCGATCAGATAAGGTTTTTGTAGGAGCAGGGGCGCCTACAGAAGAGCGGCAACCCGCCGCCCGTGTAGGAGCGTCGACCTCGGCGCGATGCGGTGGCGGCCATCCCACAAAACCAGTGGTGCGACCCGCAATCGCCGCGGGGGCGCGGCTCCCACAGGGCCGGGGTAAACCGCCGTTTTGCGAGCCCAATGCTTAACTGACTGGCATTACGGCAAGCCGGGGTTCATGGCAACGCTGAAACGCTCAGACGGCGTGTCTGAGGCCCGTTTCCAGGTTGCGGCGTGCCCACATCATCTTGGCGGCGGTCGGGTTGACTGGCGCGCCGGTGAAGGTCGGCAACTTGCGGTTCACCCATTGGGCACCCTGGCCCTTCCAACTGATCTCGCCGCTCACCAGTTTGCGGTCACGCATGATTTCGTGCAGCAAAGCATCCACTCGCTCCTTGCAGATGACGGTCTGGCGTTCGATCGCCTTGACGAATACCGGCTCCCCATCCTTGCTGAGCGTCAACAGCAGCATGCCATCCGGACGAGGCGTAATGGCGACGTGATGATCAGGCAGTGCGGCGAAGAGTTCTCTGATGGCAACATTCATTGGAAGCATTCCTTATGCATTTATCGGCTGACCATTAAGAGAGTGCATCACTTATGCCAAACCGAAGCCGCATACAAAATGCTTAAAAACCAAAACGTTATGGATATCTCCCGTTATCCAGGGAGTGCAGAATGCAAGGTCGCCGATTTTCGGGCGTGCATGTTGCACGGCATCAAACGGCCAGTAGACGCACCATTGATCGGACCGCCCGTGCGAAGGATCGAACCAAGCCAGGCGCCCCTCCTTCCTAACACTGACGCCCGATAAAACGGCGCAGGCGCACTGCTCGTGCCGCACGTGGCGGGCGACATTTCAGAGGAACACGACGATGTCTGATCCAACCTGGTACTTCTGGCTGGCGGTGGTGGTAATCCTGGCGTTCATCGACCTGGTGGTGATCCTCAATCTATCGCGCAGCTCGGCCGGTCATTCGGCCAAACTCGCCTGGTCGCTGGCCATCGTCCTGTTACCGGTGATCGGCCTGATCGCCTGGGGCTTCGCCGGGCCGCGCGGTATGCCGAACCCGCCGTCCTCGCCCGAGCAAAGCAAGTAGTGCGAAGGATGGATCCACGGATGCGCTGCGCGGTCTCCGTCCCAGCAAGACGTCGCTGACGGCAACGTTCGGGGTGGTCGCACGAGGGGCCTGCTCGAACGCCAGCGGATCAGCCGGAACGCCCGACCGTGACGTCGCCCTGCGCGGTATCGAAGCTGCGCCGTGCATGCACGGCATCCAGCAGCACCACCAGCTCGGCGGCGGATGGCACGACCCGACGGCCCGCCAGTTCGTCCTTCAGGCCGTCCACCTTCTCGGTGTTCAGGCCGAAGGCGGTCAGCGCGTCAGCCAGACCGGCATCGTCCCAGCCAGCCTGGCGCAGAACACGCATCAGGCTGTCCCAGACATCGCGCAGATCGGCCTGATGGTCGCGACCGTCCGGCCAGCCATGCCCGACGCCGGCCTCGGGATGCATCTCCGCGATGACCAGTTCCCCTTCCTCCATGCGTACCAGGCCGCCGGCCTGTGCGACCTCGGGATCGCGCGATGATCGATGCCAGGCCGCCTGCGCCAGAACCGGGGACCTGGTCCGGCACTGCAGCCGATCGGCCAGATAAATCTTGAATTCTCCCATCACCCTCTCCTGTCAACGGCGGATCACCTCCTCATGGGATCGATAACCGGCCGTGGAATTCGATGTTTTTGCAGCCGACCCCGCAAACATCTCGCAACCCCTGCCCTGGCCAAACAGGTCGAACTCGGGCCTCCGCACCCTCTCCAATGAGGTTCACAAGCAGGAGACGAACCATGAGCGACAAGACCAGGCCATCGGCCTCGGAAATCGACCCGACACCACCGAACCAGCCCGCCAAGGATCTCGAAGGCGATGACGTGAACGTGGTGCACAAAGAAACGCAACGGCATGGCGACAAGACCGAAACCGTCGATCGCGTGGTCACCCCGACCTCCATCAAGACCAAGGAGCAGGAAGCGGAAAAGCTCGAGCGCGCCAATCGGGAGGTCTCGCGCAAGCTCGACAAACCCTGAGCCGAACGCGCCCTGCTCGAGCCAAAATCGTCCACAGGCGTAGGGATAAGCAAGCAAAGCCAGCCCGGCCCCTCTCTCGAAGGGAGAGGGATGAACGGCGCTGGCGGTTCGTTCCGCGAGCCAGGCAGGTCGCACCATCGCCTGGACGGTCACCGGCAACAGCTGATCGGCACATGAACCCGACGCCCCTTTCCCTCCGCGAGAGGGTCTGGGGGAGTGGGCCATGGCCGATGTGTTCGTGCCCCTGCTGGCGCTCGCCGTGCTGCCGCTGACGGGCAGCGTGGCGCGCCTGCTCAAGCATTACCTGGATCAGCGCCGCCAAGGTCTGGAGCCGGTGTTCCACCGTGACGTCATGCCGGATCTGCGCAACATCGAATGCTGGGATGGCAGCGATAACACCACGCGCAACGGGACCTACGCGGCGCCCGGCGCGGCGGCGCTGGCGAAGTAGAGCGCCACCCCCTGAACACGACGACGCCGACGAGGGCCGGGCCCGTCCTCGGTGTCGTCGCAACGGCGGCAAGGCCTGAATCGACAGACGGAGCCGATCGATCCCGAGCGCCCATGGCTCCTGCGGTCACCACAAACGAAGTAGCCGCTGAATAGCGTGCTACAGTCCACTCTAAGTGGTCTAGCACACAGACGCCCTCCGGGCGCACGTGGCACCGTTAGGAGGAACGGCCGTAGCCACCCGACTCGCTCGAGAGGTTTGGGCGAACGGTACTCGGCTTCAAATGCATTCACTAAGTGACCCAGTCCATGGAACGCGACCACGGCAGCACCGTTGTATATTGGGCTGGGTCGCGTGGCGACCCGGGGTCGAGCGTTGTAGAGGCGACCCTGGCGACCCTGATGGATATCGCCAGCGCGCTGACCCCCATCATCGGGCATCAGGGCGTGGCCGCGCTGTACAAGCGCAGCCTGGCCCTGTGTGCGGTACGCCACGCCTGCCTGGCGGATGTGCAAAGCCACGCCACCAATGGCCTGGATCTCGCCCCCTTGCGCGAGGTACTGCTGGCGCAGGACAGCACGGCAGTGAGCCAATGTGGCAACGACCTGTTGAAAACCCTCAACGATCTTCTGATTTCCCTGATTGGAGCTTCGCTTGCCGAACGCCTGCTTCGCTGCGCGTGGGAAAACTCCTTGTGCGGCCCACCCCCGCAGGACACCTTGCTATGAGCAACCCCCAGCAGACCGATAAAGTGCTGATCAACCGCCTGCGCACTGGCGTGCCAGGGTTGGACGAGGTGCTCGGCGGCGGGCTGCCGGAGTTCTCCTTCAATCTGATAGCCGGCCCGCCAGGCTGCGGCAAGACCACCCTGGCGCACCAGATGATGTTCGCCCTCGCCACCACCGAGCGCCCGGCGCTGTACTTCACCGTCCTGGGCGAGCCGCCCCTGAAGATGCTGCGCTACCAGCAGCAGTTCGATTTCTTCGACAGCGAGGCGGTGAACCACTCCATCCGCTACATCAACCTGGCCGACGACACCCTGGCCGGCGACCTCGACGAGGTGCTGCGGCGCATCGTCGCCGAGGTGGAAAGCTACGGACCGTCGCTGGTCTTCGTCGACTCGTTCCGCTCCGTGGTGCTCGCCAGCCAGACGCAGAACAACCCCAACAACAACCTGCCGCAGTTCGTGCAGCAGCTGGGCATGTTGATGACCACCTGGCAGGCCACCACCTTCCTGATCGGCGAGTACTTCACCGAAACCGATACCAACCCGATCTTCACCGTGGCCGATGGCCTGATCTGGCTGCGCCAGAGCGTTCAGCGCAATTCCATGGTGCGCAAGATGGAAATCATGAAGATGCGCGGCCAACCGACACTGCCGGGGTTGCACTCCTTTCGCATCGGCCGCGCCGGTATCCAGGTGTTCGCCCCCGTCGTGGCGCCCGCTGCGCACAAAGCGCAGCGACCGGCCCACCAGGCACGCCTGCTGACCGGCGTGCCTGCGCTGGACGAGATGCTCGGCGGTGGCATACCGGCAGGCTATTCGATACTGGTGGCCGGCCCCTCCGGCTCAGGCAAGAGCCTCCTCGCGGCAGCCTTCCTGACGGAAGGGGCGCGCGTGGGGGATCACGGCATCATCGCCGTATTCGAACAACGCCCCGAGCGCTTGCAGAACCCCGCTCTGACGGCGTTGATCGAGAGCGGCGCGGTGAGTCTGGTGGACAGCCGCGCCCCGGATCTGTCGATCGAGGAACTCGTTCATCTGCTGCTGGCGGAAATCCAGCGGACAGGCGCCAGCCGCGTGGTGATCGACTCCCTGTCGGGGTTCGAGCTGTCCCTGGCGCCGACCTTTCGCGAGGATTTCCGCTCGTCCCTGGCCAGCCTGGTCAGCGCCCTGGCCGCCAGCGGTGTCACGGTGATGATGACCTGCGAGCTGGAGGACCGCTACACCGACCTGCGTTTCAGCCCCTATGGCACCGCGTTTCTGACCGATGCGATCATCGTGCAGCGCTATATCGAAATCGAAAGCCAGCTGCTGCGCGTCATGGCGGTGGTCAAGATGCGGGCCAGCAGGCACTCCGACCAGTTGCGCCTGTACCGCATCGACGACCAGGGCATCCATATCGACGGGCGGCTCAGCGACACCGAAGGCTTGCTGAGCGCCAGGCCCAGCCGGAAAACCGCCGTCGACGCATACGCCGCCACCCTCGAGCGGGCACCATGAGCACAGGGTGCACGGGGAATGAGCAGGCCACCCGTGAACTGGCCCGGCTCACCCAGCAAACCCATGAGGCGGAGGCGGCCCTGAGCCTGCTGCAAGAGGAACTGCTGGCCACGCAGAACCGCCTGCAGCACAGCCACAGGGTCGAACAGTTGCTGGAAGCCAACGAGCGTCTGGTGCTCGCCGCGCTGCGCGCGCAGACCGATGCCGAACAGGCCGACCGTGAACGGCACGAAGTGGCGCTGCGGGCCAAGCTCGACGAGCTGACCGGGCTGCCCAACCGCAAACTGTTGATCGAACGCATGGTGCAGGCCATTGCCGGGGCGAAACGGCGCAATGAGGGCCTGGCGCTGCTGTTTCTCGACCTCAATGAGTTCAAGCGGATCAACGACACCCTCGGGCATAAGGTCGGCGATGAGGCGCTGAAGGAAACCGCCCACTGCCTCAACAGTGCGGTGCGTGAGGTCGACACGGTCGCCCGCTACGGCGGTGACGAGTTCCTGGTGCTGCTCAATGAGGTTTCCCAGCGCTCGGATGCCTTGCTGGTCGCCGAGAAAATCATTGCCGCGCTGGCGACCCCGCGGATGCTTGGCGAGCACATGCTGCGGCTGACCGCGAGTATCGGCATCAGCCTGTATCCCGAAGACGGTGACGACCCGCAGTCGCTGATCGACTGCGCCGACAGCGCCATGTACCGTGGCAAAGGCCGGGGTACCGGCGTAATGCCGCACGCGGCCCCGGGGCCGGCGGGCCAGGCCGAGGACTGCTCGCCGAGCGGGGCGGACGACGCGCAACTGCGCCATTACGACAACGCCCTGGCCGAGTACGAGCGGCAGAACCTGCAACAGCGCGAGGCCAACGAGCAACTGGTGCTGGCGGTATTCGGTGCCCGCCAGTTGCAGAGCGCTGCCGAACACACCTACCGACAACAGAAGAACCGCCTGGCGATGGTCGCCCACGAACTGCGCAACCCGCTGATACCGCTGGCCATGACCGCAGGCCTGCTGGTTCGCGTCAAGGTCACGGAACTGCCGCGCATGCAGCAGATCATCGAGCGCCAGATCCAGCATATTTCGCGGCTCATCAACGACCTGCTGGACGTGTCGCGGGCCAACACCGGCAAGCTCCGGCTCGAGCGACGCGTGATGGATATGGCCATGACCCTCGACGAGGCGGCCGAGGCAATCCGCCCCATCATCGAACGGCGCAAGCAGCGCTTCGAGTACCGGATAGCGCAGCGCCCGCTGTGGGTGAATGGCGATGCGTTGCGCCTCACCCAGGTGCTGAGCAACCTGCTCGGCAATGCCTGCAAATACACCCCCGCTGGCGGCACCATAGCCCTGTCCGCCGCGGTCACCGACGAGCGGCTGGTGCTGACCCTCAGCGATGACGGCATCGGCATCACGGCGGAGGCACTGCCGTATATCTTCGACCCGTTCATCCAGGACGCGCACGCCATCGGCTTCAATGGCGCCGGCCTGGGCATCGGCCTGACTGTGGTTCGCGAGCTGCTCGAGGCCCACCAGGGCTCGGTGCAGGCCACCAGCCCCGGCCCCGGGCTGGGCAGCACATTCACCATTACCCTGCCGTTGCTTCGCGGCGACGAAGACAGGGCGGACTAAGGGGTTCGCCCCCGCGCCCCCATTCGCTCAGGCTCCCGGCGTCGAGCAGGCGGTCACCTCGGTGGTCGGGCTCGCCCGCTCGGGGACTGCCCTTTTCCACGCTTATGGCAGAAATCCCGTGGTCGTGGAGATCGCCTGGAGGGTGAGCACCCGCCGCCCTCCCCGGACGGTCGCCTGGCAGGACGCGCCGGTTCATCCACGTAAGACCTTAAAGATATCCAATCAATATTTTTAATATATTTCATATCCACAAAGGCCAGCGCTAGCATCCATCGCTCCAGGCCGGCGATGCGGCGCATGCACGGGTGACGACGCCGTCGTCCTCGGCCAACAGCGTGCCGGGGCGATCCCGGTCGAAATGAAAGGAAAGCCAATGAAAACAAGAAAAGCCCCGATTCACCTGGCTGTCGCCTACAGCCTGTTCCTGGCCCATGGCGCCCTGGCAGCCGACACTGCCGAGTTGCCCTGCCGCAGCACCGCCGACTGTGCGGCCCAGGCCGCCAAGGTTGGCGCCAGCGTCGACAAGCACGCGCTCAAGGGCGCTGCCGATGACGATCAGTTCGACTGGCTGAACCGCATCAACAAGGCCTCGATCGTCATGCTGACCGAGCAAGGCATCGTCGATGCGCAACTCGGCGGCCGCATCGCCGGCGGCGTGCAGCATGTGATCGAGCAGGGCCGGCAGGCGGACGGCAAGCGTCCCGGCGACGTGCTGCAAGTCGAACGGATCATGATCGACAGGATCGGCCCCGAGGCCTCGCTGATTCACTCCGGGCGCAGCCGCCAGGATATGTATGCGACCTACCGCCTGGCCGTGCTGCGCGCCCAGGTGCTGGACTACGGCGACGCCCTCAGTGCCACCCGCGAACGCCTGCTGAAGATCGCCGCCAAGCATGTGGACACCCTGGTCCCCGCCTACACCAACGGCGTGCAGGCCATGCCGATCAGCTATGCGCACTACCTGCTGGCCTTCGACGCCGCCTTCGAGCGCGACGCCCAGCGCATCCACGACCTGTATGCCCGTCTCAACCTCAGCCCCATGGGCACCGCGGTGCTGGCCAATTCCGGCTGGCCGCTGGATCGCGAACGCCTGGGCGAACTGCTGGGCTTCGACGGCGTACGCGAGAATTCCCTGGACGCCAGCCAGGTGTCGACCTTCGACATCCCCCTGGAAGCGGTCGGCATCGCCTCCTCCTCGGCGATCCGCGTCGGCGCGCTGGTCGGCGATATCCACACCCAGTACCACCAGACCCGCCCCTGGCTGCTGCTGGAAGAAGGGTCGACCTACAGCAGCAGCGCCATGCCGCAGAAGCGCAATCCCGGCCTGCTGATGCGCACCCGCGAGGCGGCCTCGGATGTAGTCGGCCTGGCCGGCGCGACCACCCTGCGCGCACACAACGTCACCACCGGCATGACCGACTACAAGGCCGCCTTCGAATCCCTGGGCGCGCTGACCTCGGCCACGGCAATGTTCAAGCGCCTGGACGCGGTCCTGGCCGCCCTGGTGATCGACCCCGAGCGCGCCATGGAAGAACTCGACGCCGACTGGACCACCTCCATGGAGCTGGCCGACACCCTCGAGCGCGAACACAAGGTGCCGTTCCGCATCGGCCACAGCTTCGCCTCGCTGATCGTCGGCGAGGCGCGCGAGAAGGGGCTGCTGCCGAAGAACTTCCCCTATGCCGACGCGCAGAGGCTGTACGCCAAGGCCGCGCAGAAATACCAATGGAAAACCGATCGCCTGCCGCTGGATGAAGCGGCATTCCGCGCGACGCTGTCGCCACGCACCATGGTGGCGACGCGCAAGGGCACTGGCGGGCCTCAGCCGGCCGAGGTCAGGCGCATGCTGGCCAAGGCGCAGGAGTCGCTGAGCGCCGACCGCGACTGGATGAACCAGCGACGCCAGCATTTGCTGGATGCCGAGGCGGCGCTGGACAAGGCCTTCGACAAACTGGCGCGCGACGGTAGCTGATACACGGCGGCCAGTCGCCCGGCAGCAGCGCCAGGAACAGCCGGGCGATAGCGGACCAGCCACGCCGATAGCTGATCATGCTGGCGTGTGTCACCGCCCGGTCGCCGAACGGGGGGCGCAGCGCCGCACGGATACGCTATCGTGTGGCGCTCGCGCCGCACGGCCACCCACTCGAGCCCCCGGTGAACCCCGCATGGAACTCCGTCACCTTCGTTACTTCGCCATGGTCGCGGAGGAAAAGCACTTCACCCGCGCCGCCGCCAGGCTGAACATGCAGCAGCCGCCGCTGAGCCAGCAGATCCGCGCGCTGGAGCAGGAGCTCGGCTTCGCGCTGTTCGTACGCCACCCCAAGGGCGTCGATCTCACGGCAGGCGGCAAGGTGTTCCTGGACGAGGCGAAAGAGATACTGCGCACTGTCGAGCTGGCGGCACGCAAGGCCGCCCGCGCCGCCCAGGGCATCGAAGGTACGCTGAACGTCGGCTTTACCAGCTCCGCCGCCTCGCATCCCCTGATCCCGCGGATCATGCGCAGCTACCGCGAACGATACCGCGGCGTGGACCTCTTCCTGCACGAGGGCAACGCCGGCGAGCTGACCGACAGGGTCATGGCCGGACAGGTCGATATCGGTATCCTCCGCGCACCGGTCGCGCGCCCCCAGGGCGCCCGCTTCCATCGGCTGTGCAACGAGGAACTGCTGCTCATCCTGCCGCTGGACCACCCCCTGCTCGCGGGCGAGGCGACGTCGGGCGAGGCGGCCGTATCCTTGAAGGACCTGGCCGACGAGCGTTTCATCCTGGTGCGGCGGCCCGGGGCGCCGGGCATGTACGCCAACCTGGTGCAGGCCTGCCGCAATGCCGGCTTCGAACCGACCATCGCCTGCGAAATCGAGCGCATGCTGACCAACGTCAGCCTGGTGGCCGCGGGTGCCGGCATCTCGGTGGTGCCGGCGTCCATGAAAGGTTTCCATGCGGGCAGCGTCGCCTACCGGCGCATAGGCGACGCCAGACCCCGGCTCGTCGCGCCGATCACCCTGGTGAGCCGTGGCTTCAATCAATCGCCGCCCATGCTCAACTTCATCGCGCTGGCGCGGCAGCTCAGCAGCCAGTACCGCAAGGCGCGAACCCCGACGGGATGAACGGCAGGTTCCCGCCGCACGGCCACCGTGCGCGGCAAGCCGCTTCGCCGGCGTCCCGCCCTGGCGCGACTTACCCGGCCGTCTCGCGCAGCAGGTCGACGAAGGCGCGCAACCCCGCCGGTACCTGGCGGTTGCCGGGGAAGTAGAGGAACAGCCCCGGGATCGGCGGGCACCAGTCCTCGAGCACCGCGACCAGCCGCCCCTCGTCCAGCAGGGCTCGCGCGTAGGGTTCCGGCACGTAGGCAATGCCCAGGCCGTCCGCCGCCGCTTCCACCATCAGTTGGCTGTTGTCCAGGGTCAGCGATCCGCGGACGTCGACCGCCACCTCCTGCCCCTGCTTGTGGAACTCCCAGCGATAGAGCTTGCCGCTGGGCAAGCGCTGCCTGATGCACTGGTGCAGGGCCAGTTCGTCGGGCACCTGCGGCGCCGGACAGCCGCTCAGGTAGCCGGGCGCAGCCACTGCCAGGAAACGCAGGCTGGCGGGGCCGACGCGGACCGCGACCATATCCAGGGGCACCGCCTCCCCCAGTCTCACGCCCGCGTCGAAACCCTGCTCGACGATATCGACAAGGCGCCCCTCGGCCACGAGGTCGAGTTCGACCCCGGGATAGCGGGCCAGGAAGGCCGGCACCACGCTCTGCAGCAGCAGCCGGATGGCCCCTTCGCTGCCATTGATGCGCAACGTGCCCGTGGTTCGCCCCTGGGCGTCGGCGACATCCTCCAGCAGCGTGTCGAGTTCGTTGAGCAGGGGCTGCAGGCGCCGCAGCAGGCGCTCGCCGCTCTCGGTCAGCGCGACGCTGCGCGTGGTGCGGTGCAGCAGGCGGGTGTCCAGCCGCTGCTCCAGGCCGCGCACGGTATGGCTGAGCGAGGAACGGCTGAGCCCCAGCAGGTCGGCGGCGCGGCGAAAGCTGCGGTGCTCGGCCACCGCCATGAAGGCCCTGAGTTCGGCGAAGGTCGGCTTGCTCATTGGTGAATTTATTTCACCTCCCCATACTGTTTATTGGCCATTCTCATAACAATTATAGTGCCATAGCCTGAGCCAGTCGTAGCCCATTCACGTTCTCTGGAGTCAGATCATGGCCAAGACATGGTTCATTACCGGCACATCCAGCGGCCTCGGCCGCCTGCTCTGCGAACGCCTGCTCGCACGCGGCGACCGTGTGCTCGCCACGTTGCGGCGGCCGGGGGCGCTGGATGACCTGCAGGCCCGCTACCCCGAGCGCTTGCAACTGGTCACCCTGGATGTGACCGACACCCAGGCGATAAGACGCGTGCTCGCGGATGCCTTCGCCCGGCTCGGGCGGATCGACGTGCTGGTCAGCAACGCCGGCTACGGCCTCTTCGGGGCTGCCGAAGAGGCCAGCGACGAGCAGCTCGAGCGGCAGATCGCGACCAATCTCGTGGGTTCCATCCAGCTCATCCGCGCCGCCCTGCCGCACCTGCGCCAGCAGGGCGGCGGGCGGATCGTCCAGGTGTCCTCGGAGGGCGGGCAGATCGCCTACCCGAGTTTCAGCCTCTACCACGCCACGAAATGGGGGATCGAGGGGTTCGTCGAATCCGTGGCCAGGGAAGTCGCCCCCTTCGGCATCGATTTCGTGCTCGTCGAACCCGGCCCGACCGCCACCCAGTTCGCCGCGGGCCTGGACCGCACGGACAGCATGGCCTGCTATGAAGACACCCCGGCCGGCGAGGTTCGCCGTGCGCTGGCATCCGGCGCCTTCGCCATCCGGGGCGATGCCGGCAGAACCGTGGCGGCCATGATCGTCGCGGCAGACGCCAGCCATCCGCCGTTGCGCCTGGCGCTGGGCAGCAGCGCCTATGGCTCGATCAGCCAGGCCCTGGGCGAGCGGCTACGGATACTGGAGGCACAGAAAGACGTGGCGCTGTCGGCGGACAGCGATGCCTAGGGTCTGTTGACGTTTCAGCGCAAGCCGCGTTGCCGCGAGAAATCTCGCCAGGCCGGGCGGCGATCCGCTAGGAGGAGGACGCAGGGAATGGACTAGCCGTCCGCGTTTTCCCTTGCCAAGCCCTCCAACAACGCAGGTCGGGATTTTCCGCGCGCCCCCCAGGCCAGCGGAAACAGCCTCGTCGGCATGGCTTCAGAGCCGCGCCGGAATCCGCTCGATGCGCGCCTGCATGGCCTCCAGGGCGAGTTGGGCGGCTCTCGATAGCTGCCTGTGGGAGGCGACGCACAGGCTCAAGCGCAGTGGCTCGGCATGCCCCGGCTTGAGTGGCACGAAGGCCAGCGTTCCCGCCCCCAGTTCGCTCGCCACATCCAGCCAGGAGAGCAAGCCGACGCCAACTCCCTGGCGAATGAGCGAGCGCATGGTGCGCACATCGTTGCACGAGGTCAGGCGCTGGATATCCACGTGCTGGCGCTGATACAGGACCTTCGCATGCTGGTGGACGATCAGGGGCTCCGCCGGGAGCAGCAGGCGGTGGCTCAAGGCGTCGCCCAATTGCACGGCAGACCTGCCGGAGAGTGGATGCCCCACGGGCATGGCGATACCCAGTGGGATGTCGGTAACGCTCCTGACTTGCAAATCCCCACTCGGTGGTGGGTCCAGCAGCAGCCCGAAATCGACTTCAGCCGCGAGCACCTGGCTCAGCACGTCCTGATTGTTGGCGGTGCGCAGACCGAAGGTCAGGCGTGGGTATTGGCCGACCAGTTCGGCGACCGCCTCGGCCACGAACCCTTCGCTCAGGGCATCGATCATGGCGATGTCCACATGCCCCCGGCGCAACCCCTGCAACTCGTCGAGTTGTTCGAGCGTGCGCTGGAAGGCCTTTTCCGACTGCCTGGCGGTCACCAGCATGAGCTCTCCAGCCGCGGTCAGCCTGAGCCCGCCGGGCAGGCGCTCGAACAGCTTCACCCCCAGGTCGTCTTCCGCCTTGAGTATCTGCCGATCGATCGCCGACGCGGAAACGTGCAGGGTCTCTGCGGCCTTGCGGATACTGCCCCGCTGGGCAACCTCGATGAAGTAACGGGTGAAGCGAGAGAGAGTCGGCATGGGGCGTTCTGTTTTTTGCAACGGCATGGTGAGAAATCGCTGTTTGAGTGCATCACATTCCACTGGCTAAAGTCCAGCCAAGAGGAATGCCAGAGAGCACCCCGCCCCTAGAGCCCTGACGAGACCGAACCATGGACACGACACTCGCCCTCCCCCTGAACTGCACCTTCGAGGAACATGACTGGAGGCTGCTGGCCCGACACTGGTATCCCGTAGCCGCCTGCGCCGAGGTCGGCGCAGCTCCGGTGAAGGCGACCTTGCTGGATGAGCCCCTGGTGCTGTATCGAGTGGCGGGTGAGCTGGTCGTTGCCCGCGATGTCTGCCCGCACCGGGGCGTGCCTTTGAGCATGGGCCACAATGACGGTGAGGGAGTGGTGTGCCCCTACCACGGCCTGCGCTTCGGCCAGGCTGGACGCTGTAATCGGATTCCGGCAAGCCCCGATCAGAACGTCCCGGCCAAGATGAACCTGCGCGCCTATGCGGCAGAGGAGCGCTACGGGCTGATCTGGGTATGCCTGGCGCACTCGGCGGCCGATCTGCGAGAGGGCCTGGCGGCGGACATTCCGCTGATGCCCCATTGGGATGACGCCGGTTTTCAGCAGATCCTCTGCCCCGCTTTCGAGGTGTCGGCATTCGCGGGGCGGCAGCTGGAGGGGTTCATCGATGTGGCCCACTTCGCCTGGGTTCACACCGCGACCTTCGCCGACCCGGACAACGCGCAGGTGCCGCCCTACAGCACCCGCCCCACCGAGAAAGGCTTCGAGGCCGACTACTACAGCACGGTCGGCAACTACCCCATCGGGGTGGATGGCAAGGCTCCGGACGGCTTCGTCTGGCGTCGCCACTTCCAGGTGCACCTGCCGTTCACGGCGACCCTGACGGTCCACTTTCCCGAGGATGGGCGGCTGGTGATCATGAACGCCGCCTCCCCGGTATCGGCACGCCGGACCAGGATGTTCGCCCCCATAGCACGAAATTTCGATCAGGACCTGCCGGTCGAGAGCGTGCACGCCTTCAACCTGCGGGTGTTCGAGGAGGATCGCTGGGTGGTGGAGTCGCAGAAACCGGAATGCCTGCCGCTGGACCCGCTGCTGGAGGCCCATATCCCGGCGGACGTGAGTTCCATCGCCTACCGCCGGGGCTTGCGCGCCCAGGGCCTGAGCAGTTTCTTCCTGCGCTGAACCCAGGAGGTTCCATGTCGACCATCGCCGTGACGGTCAGCGCCATCGAGCCCCAGGGCCGCGCGAACC
Source organism: Phytopseudomonas dryadis (assembly GCF_004327355.1). Lineage (GTDB taxonomy): Bacteria > Pseudomonadota > Gammaproteobacteria > Pseudomonadales > Pseudomonadaceae > Aquipseudomonas > Aquipseudomonas dryadis. The sequence continues at coordinate 6,822 of NZ_QJUM01000013.1, read as the reverse complement.
GCAGCCTGCGCCTGGAGGCCGTGGCGGGCAGGTTGCCGGCCTTCGAAGCCGGGGCCCACATCGACCTGCATCTGCCCAATGGCCTGGTGCGCCAGTATTCCCTGGCCAACGCCCCCCATCAGCGGGACCACTACCTGTTGTGCGTCAAGCGGGAGCCCGGCTCCCGTGGCGGCTCCGAGTTCATCCACAGTCAGCTCGCCGTGGGCTGCCAGCTACAGGTATCGCCACCGCGAAACGCCTTTCCCTTGCGGCTCGCCGAGCACTGCCTGCTGGTCGCGGCGGGCATAGGCATCACGCCGCTGCTGTCCATGGCGGAAACCCTGCAGGCCGAAGGCCGTTCCTTCTCGCTGCACTACTACACGCGCACACCGCAGGACGTGGCCTTCGCCGACCGCCTGCGAGAACGCTTCGCCCCTGCGAGCATTCACCTGCATCACAGCTCGCAAGGCCGCAGCCCTCGCCAGCATCTGCCGGCCGAACTGCTGGACAGGCGGCCGGGCAGCCGGCTGTACCTGTGCGGGCCACAGGCGTTCATGGCCGCGTTGCGTGAGCGCGCGCACCACCTCGGCTGGCCGGATGAACATGTCCACAGTGAAGCCTTCGCGGCCTGCGCCGAGGAGCGGACCGGGGCCAGCTTCGAAGTGCGGCTGGCACGCAGCGGCAGAACGCTGACCGTGAACGCGGACCAGAGCATCGCCGCGGCGCTGATGGCCTCGGGCGTCGATGTGCCGTTGTCGTGCGAAATGGGAATATGCGGAGCCTGCCTGACGGGACTGCTCGAGGGGCAAGGCGATCATCGGGACCATGTGCTCAGCGAAGCGGAGAAGGCAGCGGATCGGCAGATCGCCCTGTGTTGTTCGCGCAGCCGCTCGGCCCGGCTGGTGCTGGATATCTAGGGCCTTGGCGCCGTGAGGCGGCATGGCGGCAGGCTCAGGCCGGAACGCCACGCATCACGCGGGATGCCTCGATCACTGCGCTGGCGCCGGGAGCCCTCCAAGGCACCCTGGAGCCTAGCGGATGGACAGCCGCCCCGACCGGGTTCAGCGGATCGGGGCGGCTCGATGCGGCAGGGGCCTGTCAGGCGAGGTCGAAGCGGTCGAGGTCCATCACCTTGCTCCAGGCGGCGACGAAGTCCTTGACGAATTTCCCCTCGGCATCGCTGCTGGCATAGACCTCCGCCAGGGCCCGCAACTGGGCGTTCGAGCCGAACACGAGGTCGACCCGGGTGCCCGTCCATCTGACGGCGCCGGTCTGGCGGTCGCGGCCTTCGAAGACCTCCCTGTCCGGCGACAGCGGCTTCCACTCCACGCCCATGTCGAGCAGGTTGGTGAAGAAGTCGTTGCTCAAGGCTTGCGGCCGCTCGGTGAAGACGCCATGGCGGCTATGCCCGACATTGGTGTCGAGGACCCGCAGGCCGCCAACCAGCACGGTCATTTCCGGCGCCGTCAGGGTGAGCAGTTGAGCCTTGTCCACCAACAGCGCCTCGGCCGATACCCGGTAACGGCCCTTGAGGTAGTTGCGAAAGCCATCGGCGATGGGCTCGAGGAAAGCGAAGGACTCGACATCGGTCTGTTCCTGCGAGGCGTCCATGCGCCCTGGCGAGAAGGGTACCGTCAGCGTATGTCCGGCATTCTTCGCGGCCTGCTCGACCCCGGCGCAACCCGCCAGCACGATGAGGTCGGCCAGCGAGATCTGCTTGCCGCCCGCTTGCGCGGCGTTGAACTCATGCCGGATGCCTTCGAGGGTGCTCAGCACGGCGTCCAGCTGCTCGGGCTGGTTGGCCTCCCAGAACTTCTGCGGGGCGAGGCGCAGGCGTCCGCCATTGGCGCCGCCGCGCTTGTCGGAACCACGGAAGGTGGAAGCCGCCGCCCAGGCGGTCGAGACCAGTTGCGAGACCGTCAGCCCCGCGGCGAGCACCCTGCGCTTGAGCGCGGCGATATCGGCCTCGTCGACCAGCACATGATCGAGCGCCGGAATGGGGTCTTGCCAGAGTAGTTCTTCGGCCGGCATTTCCGGCCCCAGGTAGCGCGCCAGCGGTCCCATGTCGCGGTGGGTCAGCTTGAACCAGGCGCGGGCGAAGGCGTCCTCCAGCTGTTGCGGGTTGTCCAGGAAACGCCGGGCGATCCTTTCGTAGGCCGGGTCGAAGCGCAGGGCCAGGTCGGACGTCATCATGCTCGGCGCATGACGCCTGGACGGGTCATGGGCATCTGGCACGCTGCCCGCGCCAGCGCCGTCCTTCGGCCGCCACTGATGGGCGCCGGCGGGGCTCTTGGTCAGCTCCCATTCGAAGCCGAACAGATTCTCCAGGTACTGGTTGCTCCAGCGGGTGGGCGTCGAGGTCCAGGTCACCTCCAGGCCGCTGGTGATGGTATCCCCGCCCTTGCCGCTGGCAAAGCTGCTCCTCCAGCCCAGCCCCTGTTCCTCGAGCTCGGCGGCTTCGGGCTCGGCGCCGACATGGGAAGCCGGGCCGGCGCCATGGGTCTTGCCGAAGGCGTGGCCACCGGCGATCAGCGCCACGGTCTCCTCGTCGTTCATCGCCATGCGGCCGAAGGTCTCGCGGATGTCCTTGGCCGACGCCACGGGATCCGGGTTGCCCTCGGGGCCTTCCGGGTTGACGTAGATCAGGCCCATCTGCACCGCCGCGAGCGGATTCTCCAGGTTGCGCCCCTGGCTGTCGGTGCGCCCTTCCTCGCTGCCGTGCTTCTGCGCGTCGGCCACCAGCACGCCTTCGCCGGGTTCCTGCTCGTCCTTGCCGTAACGGGTGTCGCCGCCGAGCCAGGTTTTTTCCGAGCCCCAGTAGACATCCTCGTCCGGCTCCCAGACGTCCGCACGGCCACCGGAGTAGCCGAAGGTCTTGACCCCCATGGACTCCAGGGCGACGTTGCCGGTGAGGATGATCAGGTCGGCCCAGGAAATGCTGCGCCCGTACTTCTGCTTGATCGGCCAGATCAGCCGGCGCGCCTTGTCCAGGCTGACGTTGTCCGGCCAGCTGTTGAGCGGCGCGAAACGCTGCTGGCCGCTGCCGGCGCCGCCCCGGCCGTCACCGGTGCGGTAGGTGCCGGCGCTGTGCCAGGCCATGCGGATGAACAGCGGCCCGTAGTGGCCGAAGTCCGCCGGCCACCAGTCCTGCGAATCGGTCATCAGCGCGTGCAGATCCCGTTTCACCGCCGCCAGGTCGAGGCGCTTGAACGCCTCGGCGTAATCGAAGCCCTCGTCCATGGGGTCGGACAAGGACGAATGCTGGTGCAGGATCTTCAGGTTCAGCTGGTTCGGCCACCAGTCACGGTTGGTGGTACCGCCGCCAGCGGCGTGGTTGAACGGGCATTTCGCTTGGTTGGACATCGGTGCTCTCCTTCAGTCGTGCTCAGCCGCTGCCCGGGCCGGTTGCAAGGCCGGACGCGCGATCGGTGCAAGCAGCCATGCAGGGCCAACGCTCGCGCAGGTGATGCCATCGCCGCGCAGCAATGCCCATGGCAAGGGCTCGGGCCGCCAGCGCCATGGCCCACGGTGGCCGCACCAGGCTGCTGATCATTGTTATCTCCTCGACAGTCACTGGCTGCTTAAAACCAGTGACCCCTAAGGCTAGACCCCCTTTCGGCAGAGGACTAATAACCGCAGTCTTGCTCCGGGATAGTCGGACTCTATTGCCGACAACGGCGACTCCGGCCCGGCAGGCCGTTGAGGCGGTTTTTCCACAGCCTGGCGGAACGGCTGGTGAGCCGCTATCGGCGGCGATGAAACGCACCGAGCCTATTATCCATGGGGATGGATGGTCATGACATGAATCAGGGTTTTTGTTCGCCACCGACCCCATTAGCATCCCTCCCGGCGCGGCCCCGCCAGTGACAGACCTGGCAGAACCACCCTCGACCATCCCGACCCGCAGAGGAACGACATGAACACCCCCGAATTCTTTGTGACCCCCGGTTACGGGGAACAGCTGTTGAGCGCCTTGCATTACTCGCAAGCGCTCAGAATCGGCAACCGCGTGGAAACCTCGGGCCAGGGCGGCTGGGATGACGACCTGCAGATCCCCGAGTCGCTCGAGGACGAGATCGCCCAGGCCTTTCGCAACCTGGAACGAACCCTGGCGACCGCGGGCGCGGGCTGGGAACATGTGGTCCACGTCAACTCCTACCATGTGGGCGGATTCCCGGCGCAGGTCAACGAGCAGATGGCCCGGCTGTATCGCCACTACATGCCCGACCACGCCCCGATCTGGACACAGGTGGGCGTCGCGGCCCTGGGACTTCCCGCCATGCGGATCGAGATCCGCGTGACCGCCATCCTGCCCTGACGGCGCGGCGCGCTGCGGCGCAAGCAACGGCACGCCGCCGGATCATGCGCTAGGCGAACGTGCGTATCACCCAATCGACGAACACCTTCAGGCGGGCATTGCGATGTCGATTGGGTGGGTACACCAGGTGCAGGGGCATGGGCGCTCGAGACCAGTCCGGCAAGAGCGGCAGCAACTCGCCCGAGTCCAGGTAGGGCTGGACACAGCGCCTGAAATGCTGCCCGATCCCCAGGCCGGCGCGCAGCATCTCGAGCAGGCCGTTGCCTTCATTGGTCGAAAAGCTGCAGCTGGCCATTTCGTAGCGCTGCGTCCCGCGCTCGAAAACCAGGGGGGCCGCCTTGCCCGTGGCCGCGAAGAAGTAGCCGGCCTGAACATGGCCGGCCTGGAGATCGAGGGGCGAGGCAGGCGTCCCCATTCGCTCGAGATAGGCCGGGGCCGCACAGGTCACGTAGTCGAGCTCGACGAACGTGCGCCCGATCATGGCCATCTCATCGAGCCTGCCGGCGCGGATGACGCAGTCCACGCCTTCGCCGACGATATTGACGGTTCGATCGCTGATCCCCAGGGCGAGGGTGATACCGGGGTACTCGCGGTGAAAATCGGCCAGAGCCGGGATCAGCAGGCAGTTGGCGAATGAGGCTGGCGCATCGATCCTCAGGTGCCCGCTGGGCTTGAGCGTCTTGCCGCGCAGCGCGTTGTCCACCGTGTCCAGCTCGGCGATCAGGCGCATGGCGTGACTGAAGTATTCCAGCCCGTCCGAGGTGGCGGCGACCGCGCGGGTGGTGCGGTGCATCAGCTTGCTGCCCAGATGCCTTTCCAGGTCGGTGACCAGCTTGCTGACCGTCGAACGCGGCAGCGCGAGCTGGTCCGCGGCGCGGCTGAAGGAGCCGGTCTCGACGACGCGGACGAACGCCCGCATGGCTAACAGTTGGTTCATGCTCGACTACCGGCGTGAAGGTGTCGCTCGATTATCCATGAACCTGCACAGTACAGGGGAAACCCGGCCTTTTGTCGCTTCAAACAGGCCATGCCGACAGGCAGCCGAACGGCCGGGCCGCCAGCCGCTCTGCCGATACGCGCTCATGGCAGCGGGTTGCCGCCGGTGACGCCGAACACCTCACCGGTGATGTAGCTGGATTCCTGCGAAGCCAGCAGCACGTACAGCGGCGCACACTCCGCTGGCTGGCCCGGGCGCTTCAGGGGGGTCTGCGAACCGAAGGTCGGGATCTTTTCCTGGGGCTGGCCGCCGCTGGGTTGCAACACCGTCCAGATCGGCCCCGGGGCCACCGCGTTGACCCGTATGCCCTGTTCGATCACCTGGCCCGCCAGGGCCTTGGTGAAGGCGACGATGGCCGCTTTGGTCGAGGCGTAATCGAGCAGGGTCTTGGACGGATCGTAGGATTGGATCGAGGCGGTGTTGATGATGCTCGCGCCCGCCGGCATGTGCGGGACGGCGGCCTTGCACAGCCAGAACAGGGCATAGACGTTGGTCTTGAAGGTGTCGTCGAACTGCTCGGTGGTGAGCTCGGCGATGTGCTGCCGGGCAATCTGCTTGCCGGCGACGTTGACCAGAATGTCCAGGCCGCCAAGGGCCGCCACGCCCTGCTCGATCAGCGACACGCAGAAGGCTTCATCCTTGAGATCGCCCGGCAGGGCGATGGCGCGGCGTCCCTCGGCTTCGATCAACTCCACGACCTGCCGCGCGTCGGGCTCCTCCTCGGGCAGGTAGTTGAGCACGATGTCGGCGCCTTCGCGGGCGAAGGCGATGGCGGCGGCACGGCCGATACCGGAGTCGGCACCGGTGATCAGCGCCTTGCGCCCGGCCAGCCGGCCGAAACCGACATAGCTCTGCTCGCCATGATCCGGCTCGGGAACCATATCCTGGCCAAGGCCCGGCTCGGGTTGCTGCTGCTGGGGAAACTCGGGCTGGGGGTACTGGGTCCGGGGGTCTCGCATGGCGAACTGGTTCTGGGTATTACGGGTCATCTTACGCACTCCTGGTCTGATTCGGGATCGCGGCGGCCCGTTGGCCGCACGTCGGTATCGGGCTCGCGTCGCAGGCCCTGGAATTGCCGACACTCTGGTTAGGAAGCGGCGCGCGGAGATGAAGTTCAAGGCATTGGAGCAACGGCAACCGAGGCAGGATTCGGGAAGCAGGCAGGGAGCCTTTGGTGCCGGAACCGTAGATACCGTCTTGATCCTTGGCCTGCCAGAACCCGTTCACAGTCAGGGTTGACCAGTAGGAGCGTCGCCCCCGGCGCGATGCGATGGTGGGCATGCTGCGAAAATCGCGGTATGTCCACGATTCGCCGCGAGGTCGCGGCTCCCACAGGACAGGAATGTGGCCATTCTGCGCGCTTAGAGCTGAGCCCGCCGAACGTCTCGACAGGAACGCGATCCTTGCGTAGCCCGGGTCGAGCGCAGCGACACCCGGGAAAGCCCACCCTGGGTATCGCTGCGCTCAACGCCAGGCTACGGGGCAAGTCGTACCCTGCAGATACCGTCTTGAACCTCACTTCGCAAGG
>NZ_QJUM01000012.1 GCF_004327355.1 Phytopseudomonas dryadis | reverse complement strand
TGCCCTGGGTATCGCTTCGCTCAACCACAGGCTACGGTCTAGGAAAGCCACAAGTTGCAAGGGAGAACAGTGAACTGCTCTTACTTGCCGCTTGTGGCTTGCAGCTTGAGGCTGCTTATTGCACTTCCACCGCCAGGCTGTCGGCGATCTTCTTGTTCCAGATCGCCGGGCCGGTGATGTGTACCGACTCGCCATTGCTGTCGACGGCGACGGTGACCGGCATGTCCTTCACGTCGAACTCATAGATCGCTTCCATGCCCAGTTCGGCGAAGGCCAGCACCCTGGACTTCTTGATCGCCTGGGCCACCAGGTAGGCGGCGCCGCCAACGGCCATCAGGTACACGGCCTTGTTGTCCTTGATCGCCTCGATGGCGGTCGGGCCGCGCTCGGACTTGCCGATCATGCCCAGCAGGCCGGTCTGCTCGAGGATCTGCCGGGTGAACTTGTCCATCCGCGTCGCGGTGGTGGGGCCGGCCGGCCCCACCACCTCGTCGCCGATCGGATCGACCGGGCCGACGTAATAGATGAAGCGGCCCTTGAGATCCACCGGCAGTTCTTCGCCCCGGTTGAGCATCTCGACCATGCGCTTGTGCGCGGCGTCGCGGCCGGTGAGCATCTTGCCGTTGAGCAGGATGGTTTCGCCCGGCTTCCAGCTCTGCACGTCTTCCGGGGTCAGGCTGTCGAGGTCGACGCGGCGAGCCGACGGGCCGGCTTCCCAGACGATTTCCGGGTAGGCGTCCAAAGGCGGTGCTTGCAGTTCGGCCGGGCCGGAGCCGTCGAGCACGAAGTGGGCGTGACGGGTGGCGGCGCAGTTGGGGATCATGCACACCGGCAGCGAGGCGGCGTGGGTCGGGTAATCCATGATCTTGACGTCGAGCACGGTGGTCAGGCCGCCCAGGCCCTGGGCGCCGATGCCCAGCTGGTTGACCTTGTCGAACAGCTCCAGGCGCAGTTCCTCGATGCGGTTCTGCGGGCCGCGGGCTTTCAGCTCGTGGATGTCGATGGACTCCATCAGCACTTCCTTGGCCATCACCGCGGCTTTCTCGGCGGTGCCGCCGATGCCGATGCCGAGCATGCCCGGCGGGCACCAGCCGGCGCCCATGGTCGGTACGGTCTTGAGCACCCAGTCGACGATCGAGTCGGACGGGTTGAGCATGGCCATCTTCGACTTGTTCTCCGAGCCGCCGCCCTTGGCCGCCACGTCCACTTCCACGGTGTTGCCGGGGACGATGGAGTAGTGGATCACCGCGGGGGTGTTGTCCCTGGTGTTCTTGCGGGCGCCGGCCGGGTCGGCGAGGATCGAGGCGCGCAGCACGTTTTCCGGCAGGTTGTAGGCGCGGCGAACGCCCTCGTTGATCATGTCGTCCAGGCCCATGGTGGCGCCGTCCCAGCGTACGTCCATGCCCACGCGCACGAACACGGTGACGATGCCGGTATCCTGGCAGATCGGCCGGTGGCCGGTGGCGCACATGCGCGAGTTGATCAGGATCTGCGCCATGGAGTCGCGCGCGGCGGGGGATTCTTCGCGCAGGTAGGCCGCGTGCATGGCCTGGATGAAGTCCACGGGATGGTAGTAGGAGATGAACTGCAGGGCGTCGGCGACGCTCTGGATCAGGTCGTCTTGCTTGATCACGGTCATGTGGGGCGCTCCTTTGTCGGGCAGGAACTTTATGGGGCGCCGGAGCATGGCCGGCGCCGTCTGAAAGGCGCGGCAGTATACCGCGGGGCAGGCGGCCGGGACACCCGTCGGGCGGCGCTGCGGGCGGCTATCGCCCGCCAGCGGGGCCGAGCAACGCGCAGCTAGGCATTTGCCCGGGGCGCGAGTACAGTGGCGGCTAGTTGCCAGTATGGGATGGAGCCCATGACATCCAGCAACCGCCGGGTTACCCAGAAAGCCTTGCAAAGCCTGTTGCTGAAACGCTTCGGCATGGCTGTTGCCACCTATTTGATGATCGCCGTGCTGGCGGCGATCGCCCATTACCATGGGCTGTTCAGTGCCCGTGGCCCGACGGTGCTGGCCCTGCTGGGGCTGGCGGCGGTCAGTCAGGTGCTTTTCTTCGCCCTGTTCGTCTCCGGGCTCAACCTGCGCCTGCGTGACCCCAGCCTCACCGAGGCCCAGGTACTGGTCGGCCTGGCCTTGCTCACCGCCCTGGTGGCCATGCTCGACGAGGGGCGCGGCAGCCTGTTGCTGATCTACCCGCTGGCCCTGCTGTTCGGTCTGTTCCAGTTGCCGCCCCGGGTGTTCTTCCGCTGTACCGCGCTGGCCTTCTTCGGCTTCGTCGCCATCAATCTCTTCGATGCCTACCGTTTCCGCATGCGCGATCCGGGCCTGGCCACCCTGCAGGTCTGCGCCTTGGGGCTGGTACTGTTCTGGTTGAGCCTGTTCGCCTCCTACATGCAGAGCATGCGCCAGCGTATGCGTCAGCGCCGCTTCGCCCTGCAGGCGCACCAAGAAACCCTGCGCGGGATGATGCGCCAGCTCGAGGACCTGGCCGCCACCGATGAACTCACCGGCCTGTGCAACCGTCGGCATTTCCTGCGCCTGGCCGCCCGCGAACTGGACGGCCTTGGCCCCAGGCGCAGGCTCGGCCTGGCGCTGATCGATCTCGACCACTTCAAGCGCATCAACGACAGGTACGGCCATGCCGCGGGGGATCGGGTGCTGCAGGCATTCGCCGGGGTGGCCACGGCCTGCCTGCGTGAGGGTGACGTGGTCGCCCGTTACGGTGGCGAGGAGTTCGTGCTGCTGGTGCCCAATACCGACGCCGAAGCCTTCATGGCCTGCTGCGAACGCTTGCGGCAGGCATTCAGAGAGGCTGAACCGATCGGCGTTAAAGTGGATAATCTCAGCCTGTCCGTGGGAATGACGCTGGTGGCCATGCACGACGATCTCGATGAAGCCCTGCACCGCGCCGACCAGGCGCTCTATCAGGCCAAGCGCACCGGGCGCAATCGCTGCGCTTCGACCTGGGAGCAGGCGGATGCCTGAGCTGCTGGTCGGGGCCACCCGCGTGGCCGTCGCGCCTTCCGCCAACCTGCTCGACGCCTTGCTCGGCGCTGGCATTGCGGTGCCGTACAGTTGCCGCGCCGGCAGTTGCCACGCCTGCCTGGTGCGCTGTCTCGCCGGTGAGCCGCTGGACATGCAGCCGCAGGCGCTGGACGCCGCACGGCGACAGCAGGGCTGGCGACTGGCCTGCCAGTGCCGGGTGGTCGAGGATCTGCAGGTGCAGCCCTTCGACCCTGGGCGCGATGGGCGCCCGGCACGCATCGTCCAGTGCGACTGGTTGAGCGACGAGGTGCTGCGCTTGCGCGTGCAGCCGGAGCAGCCGCTGCGTTACCGCGCCGGCCAGCATCTGTTGCTGTGGACGGCCACCGGCATCGCCCGTCCCTACTCGTTGGCCAGCCTGCCGGGCGACGACGACTTTCTCGAATTCCATCTGGACTGCCGCCGGCGCGGTGCCTTCAGCGACGCCGCCCGGCAGTTCGCGGTGGGGGACGAGCTGCGCCTGGGCGAATTGCGTGGCGGTGCCTTGCATTACGACCCCGACTGGCAGTCACGACCGCTCTGGCTGGTCGCGGCGGGCACCGGCCTGGCGCCGCTGTATGGGGTGCTGCGCGAGGCATTGCGCCAGGGGCACCAGGGCGCCATCCGGGTCATTCACCTGGCGCATGACCAGGACGCGCATTACCTGGCCGGGCCCCTGGCAGCGCTGGCCGCCAGGCATCCACAGGTGCAGGTCGGGTTGTGGACTGCGGCCGAGCTGCCTGCGGCTCTGGCCGAACTGCGGCCTGTTTCGCGACAAACCCTTGCCTTGCTCTGCGGCCATCCCGATAGCGTCGAAGGTTTTACCCGGCGTTTGTACCTGGCCGGCCTGCCGCGCAGCCAGATGTATTGCGACCTGTTTCTACCGCACGCGCCCTGACGGCTTGGCGCCCATCGGAGGCATCGGCTGGTCGGGCGCGAAGACGGCGCTCAGGCCGCGGCGTAAGCCGGATTTTTCCCGTTTCATCAGTATCAGCCCTGTTCCCAGGGCGCGCCGAGCAGGCGTTGCTGCAGGAAGTCGCACAGCGCAAGCACCTTGCGCGAGGCTCGGCTGGAGCGCGGGTACATGGCGTAGATGGAGTAGGGCTTGGGGCGTGCCCGAGGCAACACCTCGATCAGCGAGCCGGCCTCGAGATGGTGATGGACGAGAAAGCTGGGTAGCAGGGCCAGGCCCTGGCCAGCCAGTACCAACTCGCGCATCGCTTCGCCGTTGTTGCTGGAGAACCGCCCCCGCGGCGCGACACTCGCCAGTTCGCCCTGTTCATCGGCATTCTCGAATGACCAGAACTTCCGCGAGGAGACGTTGCTGTAGCCGATGCAGTCGTGTTCATGCAGCTCCTCGATATGTTCCGGAATGCCATGGCGCTCCAGGTAGTCCGGGCTGCCGCAGAGTATCCGTGCACTGCTGGCCAGTTTGCGTGCAATGAGGGCGCTATCGCCAATGCGTGAAACGCGTACGCAGAGGTCATAGCCCTCGCGCTCGAAATCGCTGATCCGGTCGTCCAGGCGCAGGTTGACTTCCAGTTGTGGATGCTGGCCCATGAAGTCGGCGATCAGGGGCGCCAGCCACAACGTTCCGAAACTCATCGGCGCCAGCATGTGCAGGCGTCCGCGCAGGCCGCTGTCGTTGAAGGCCGCCGCCTCTGCCGCTTCGTTCAGGTCGAGCAGCACCTCCTTGGCCTGTCGATAGAAGAGCATGCCGTTGTCCGTTGCCGCGACCTTGCGGGTCGAGCGGTGCAGCAGTTTGGCGCCCAGGCGTTGCTCGAGATCGCTGAGGCGCTTGCTCACCACCGATTTCGACAGGCCCAGGTCTTCCGCTGCCCGGCTGACCCCACCCAGTTCCACCACGCGCAGATAGGTTTCGATTTCCTGCAGATCGAGCTTCATGTGTGCGTTCCTGATTCGACGTCATCAGGGTAATGCCTTCGCGGCGAGATACTGTTCGTTTTTTACGAAAAGCTATTTTCCCGCTGTGTGGTCGATCGCCGGGGACCTTGGCAATTACGCTGAAAACTCATCGAGATGAAATTGCTTCTCTCGTCATCCGAACAGGAGTTTTCCCCATGGCATTCACTTACAAGCGTCTGGACAAGGACGATGCCGTCGTATTGCTGATCGACCATCAGGCGGGTCTGCTTTCCCTGGTGCGCGACTACTCGCCGGACGAGTTCAAGAACAATGTCCTGGCGCTGGCCGACATCGCCAAGTTCTTCGAGCTGCCGACCATCCTCACCACCAGCTTCGAGGAAGGCCCCAACGGGCCGATGGTGCCGGAGCTCAAGGCGCTGTTCCCCGATGCGCCCTATATCGCCCGCCCGGGGCAGATCAATGCCTGGGACAACGAGGATTTCGTCAGGGCGATCGAGGCGACCGGGCGCAAGCAACTGATCATCGCCGGTGTGGTGACCGACGTCTGCGTGGCGTTCCCGACGCTCTCGGCGCTGGAGGCGGGTTATGAAGTCTTCGTGGTGACGGACGCCTCCGGCACCTTCAACACCGCCGTGCGCGATGCGGCGCTGGCGCGTATGGCTCACGCCGGGGCGCAACTGGTCAACTGGTTCAGTGTCGGCGGTGAGCTGCATCGTGACTGGCGCAACGATGTCGAGGGCTTCGGCGGCATCCTCGGCGGCCACCTGCCGGCCTATTCCAACCTGATCCAGAGCTACGACCAGAAGTGAAACGCAACGGCTGAACGCAAAAGGCCGCTCGATGAGCGGCCTTTTGCGTTCAACTGCGAATTACACGATTTGATCGCCGACATGCAGGATCTTCATGCCATTGGTGCCGCCGATGGTGTGGTAGCTGTCGCCCTTGGTCAGGATCACCCAGTCGCCCTGTTCCACCAGACCGCGCTTGAGCAGCTCGTCCACCGCCGCCTGGCTGACTTCGCCCAGGGGCAGGGCCGCCGGGTCGAAGGGGATGGTGTAGACACCGCGGAACATCGCGGCGCGGGCCTGGGTCTCGCGGTGCGGGGAAAAGGAGTAGATCGGCACCGAGGAGCGGATGCGCGACATGATCAGCGGGGTGTAACCGCTTTCGGTGAGGGCGATGATCGCCTTCACGCCGGGGAAATGGTTGGCGGTGTACATGGCCGCCAGGGCGATGCTCTCGTCGCAGCGTTCGAAGGTCTTGCCGATGCGGTGGCTCGAGCTCTTGCCGGTCGGGTGCCGTTCCGCGCCGAGGCAGATACGCGCCATGGCCTGCACGGCTTCCAGCGGATAGGCGCCGGCGGCGCTTTCCGCCGAGAGCATCACCGCATCGGTGTAGTCGAGCACGGCGTTGGCGACGTCGGAGACTTCGGCGCGGGTCGGCATCGGGTTCTGGATCATCGACTCCATCATCTGCGTGGCGACGATCACCGCCTTGTTGTGGCGGCGGGCGTGGAGGATGATCTTCTTCTGGATGCCCACCAGCTCGGCATCGCCGATTTCCACGCCCAGGTCGCCACGGGCGACCATGACCACGTCGCTGGCCTTGATCAGGCCGTCGAGGGTTTCGTCGTTGGCCACGGCTTCGGCACGTTCGATCTTGGCCACCAGCCAGGCCGTGCCGCCGGATTCGTCACGCAGTTTGCGCGCGTATTCCATGTCCGCGGCATCGCGCGGGAAGGACACGGCCAGGTAGTCCAGATCCATTTCCGCGGCGAGCTTGATGTCGGCCTTGTCCTTTTCGGTCAGGGCCGGCGCGGTCAGGCCGCCGCCACGGCGGTTGATGCCCTTGTGGTCGGACAGCGGGCCGCCGATCAGCACCACGCAGTTGAGGGTATCGGCGGTGGTGGTTTCGACGCGCATGACCACGCGGCCGTCGTCGAGCAGCAGTTCGTCGCCGACGCCGCAATCCTTCACCAGATCCGGGTAGTCGATACCGACGACCTGCTGGTTGCCCTCGTTCAGCGGATGGCTGGTGGAGAAGGTGAAACGGTCGCCGACCTTGAGTTCGATGCGCTTGTCGGCGAACTTGGCGATGCGGATCTTCGGCCCTTGCAGGTCGCCGAGCAGGGCGACGTGACGCCCGTGCTTGGCGGCCAGGTCGCGCACCAGTTGGGCCCGTGCCTTGTGGTCTTCCGGCGAGCCGTGGGAGAAGTTCAGGCGGGCCACATCCAGCCCGGCGAGAATCAGTTGCTCGAGTACTTCCGGCGAGTTGCTGGCTGGGCCGAGGGTGGCGACGATTTTGGTGCGGCGAACGGTCATGCGCGGACTCCTGAATTGAAGCAGACCGCGAGGCTACTACGCCGCCGCGCTGTAGTCATTGTTCCTCTGCACTACTTTTCGCCGGCATTTTCACCACCAGCAGGTCGCAGTCCACCGATTCCAGCAGGCGTTCGGCGGTGTGCCCGATGAGGATGGTATCCAGGCGGCCGCGGGCGATGCAGCCCATCACCAGCAGGTCGATTTCCTGCTTGCGCACGAAGCGCGGCAGCACGTTTTCCGGTGCACCTTCGAGCAGGTGGGCGGCGTCGGCGGCGATGTCGTACTGGCGTATCAGCCGTTCGAAGGCCTGGTGATGCTGCGCCGCTTCGTCGGCGATGTATTGCTGGTAGTCGGCCAGCAGTTCGACGTTGCTCAGCAGGGCGCGTGGCAAGGGCGCATGGCAGTGCACGTAGTCGGCGTGCAGGTCGAGTGTCGTGGCGAGGCCCTGGGCGGTCTGGATCAGGTGGTGGTCGAGCGCGGCCGGCTTGTCGTCCTGGTGCAGCGGGTCGACCGCGGTGCACAGGTTGTGGCCGCGCCATTCGGCGTGGTGCACCAGCCACAGCGGGGCCGGGCAATGGCGCATCAACTGCCAGCAGCTGTCGGTCAGCAACAGGCGCCGCAGCAGGTTGTTGTGCGCCGCGGATTTCAGTACCAGATCCGGCTGCAGCTCGGCGACCTTCTCCAGCACCGTTTCGTGCAGGCGCTTGCCCCAGCGTACGTCCTGCTGCAACGGCAGGCCCTCGTCGCGCAGCGGGGTGAGCAGATCCTGCAGCCATTTGCCGCGCTGTTCGAGCAGCGCCTCGCGGGCTTTGTTCTGCAGGCTGTTCTCGAGCAGGCTGCCGTCGAGGGCGGCGCTATACTCGACCAACAGTACGTGCAGGCTGGCGCTGGTTCTGCGCGCCAGCCAGGCGGCGCGTTCAAGGGCCGGGTGGCTGGGTTGGTTGGCGTCGATCACGACCAGTAGTTGTTCGAGTTGCATGGGGGTCGACCTCGCTGGGTTGGGTGGGCTGCATTGCACCCCATCGGCAGAGGGGGCGCGTTGACCTGAATCAGCGTAGAAGACCATCGCCATTCAGGGGTTGAAAACCTTTCATCCCGTGTACCGGTTCAGTTTTTCCGGCGCGCGCCGATAGCTCGCTCATTGGAGGAGAAACCTATGCGAATTCCATTGCTGCTGGCGCTTGTGCTGAGTGTTGTCGGTTGTACCCGCTGGTCGCTCGACCACCATCTGAACAAGGCCTACCGGGCCTATGACCGGGGCGAGTGCGAGGCGGTGATGCTGGAGTTGTCCCGTGCCGAGCGCATGAGCCGTTCGCGCAGCTACCTGCAGCCGGAAATCTCGCTGCTGCGTGGCCAGTGCCTGGAGCGGCAGAGTCTGTATGTCGATGCGGCGCAGACCTATCAGTTCATCATCACCCGCTACCCGAGCAGCGAGTACGCCTTCCGCGCCCGCGCCCGACTGGAAACCCTGCGGCAACTCGGCCATCATGGTGTGCCCGAGCCGGCCAAGGCTTCGCCGGCGGCGCTCTAGCCGGTCGGGACGGGCCGCAGGGCGTGGGTGCGTGGCGCCAGGCGCCGTTTACAGGTGCATGGCAGCGGCGAACGAGGCGACTGGCGTGGCGCTGAATTCGGCGCCGTCCATGTGGGTTGCGCAACCGGATATCCGAAGGTCGTTCCCGGGGCTGGCGCTAAGCCGGGCGCTGCGGCCATACTCGGCAGACATTCATAGCGATTTGCCATTATGCATGCCAATCGACATATAGAACGGCACCAGCTGCCGTACTACCTCAATGTGTTCAATCTCATCACCGACAAGCCGATGGGGCACCTCGGCAATGTGTCGCTGGATGGGCTGATGCTGATCAGCCAGTTACCCATGCTGGTCGGCGGGTGTTTCGACATGCGCCTGAAGATTCCGGGAGCGGACGCGGTACGGCATATCGACTTCACGGCCACCTGCCTGTGGTGCCGCGAAGACGTCACGCCGGGCAGTTTCGATTCCGGTTTCTCGCTGATCGCGCCGCCGGCGGAGTACGTCGAGATGGTCGAGGCGTTGCGTCACTATTTCAGCTTCCATCCCCTGCTCACCTCGGCCTGAGATGCCGTACCGGCAGCGCTAAGCCACAGGCTGCAAACGAAGGAGTGGGGAAGCCCCCGGTCCGCCTTTGCTTGCAGCTTGCAGCTTGCAGCTTGTGGCTTGCCGCTTGTAGCTGCTCAGGCCGGTACCGGCTCGCTCAGTTGCAGCACGGCATCCGAGCGCGACTGCACGGCGCGATACTGCTCGGCGTCGCTGGTCAGCACGGCGGAAGGCGCCGGGAATATCTCGTTCAGCTTGCTGCTCCACTGCGCCGAGGCAGCCTGCTCCGGGAAGCAGCGGCGGATCAGGTCGAGCATGATCGAGACGGTGACCGAGGCGCCCGGCGAAGCGCCGAGCAGGGCGGCGATGGAGCCGTCCTTGGCGGCCACCAGCTCGGTGCCGAACTGCAGCACGCCGCCTTTCTTGGGGTCCTTCTTGATGATCTGCACGCGCTGGCCGGCGATCTCCAGGCGCCAGTCGCTGGCCTTGGCCTGCGGATAGAAACCGCGCAGGGTATCGAGGCGCTGTTCCTGCGACTGCATCACTTCCTTGACCAGGTAGCGGGTCAGGTCGAAGTTGTCACGGGCCACGGCCAGCATCGGGCCGATATTGTTCAGGCGCACCGACAGCGGCAGGTCGAGGAACGAGCCTTTCTTGAGGAACTTGGTGGTGAAGCCGGCATAGGGTCCGAACAGCAGGGACTTCTTGCCGTCGACCACACGGGTGTCCAGGTGCGGTACCGACATGGGCGGCGAGCCGACTTCGGCCTGGCTGTACACCTTGGCCTGGTGCTGGCTGACCACTTCCGGGTTGTCGCAGCGCAGCCACTGGCCGCTTACCGGGAAACCGCCGAAACCCTTGCCCTCGGCGATGCCGGACATCTGCAGCAGCGGCAGGGCGCCACCGCCGGCGCCGAGGAACACGAAGCGGGCCTGCAGCTCGCGATGGTTGCCGTTCTTCAGGTTCTTGATGCCGACGCGCCAGCCCAGCTCGTTGCGGGTCAGGCCGGTGACCTTCTGGCTGCAGCTGACGCGGGCGTTGTCCTGCGCGCCCAGGTGGTCCAGCAGGCCCTTGGTCAGGGCGCCGAAGTTGATGTCGGTGCCGTTCAGCACGCGGGTGGCGGCGATCGGTTCCTGGGGATCGCGGCCCGGCATCATCAGTGGCATCCACTGGGTCATGGTGGCGCGATCTTCGGTGTATTCCATGTCCGCGAAGGCATGGTGCGCGGTCAGCGCCTCGAAGCGTCTCTTCAGGTAGTCGATGCCTTTCTGGCCACGGACGAAACTGAGGTGCGGAACCGGGTTGATGAAGGATTTGGGCGAACCGAAGGTGCCTTTGTCCACCAGGTAGGCCCAGAACTGTTTCGATTCCTCGAACTGGGCATTGATGCTGACCGCTTTCTTGATATCGATGGAGCCGTCGGCCGACTCGGGAGTGTAATTGAGCTCGCACAGCCCGGCGTGGCCGGTGCCCGCGTTGTTCCAGGGGTTGGAGCTTTCCACCGCACCCGAGTCCATCGCTTCCACGACTTCCAGGGTGATGCCCGGGTCGAGCTCCTTGAGCAGCACGGCCAGGGTCGCGCTCATGATGCCGGCTCCGACCAGCACCACATCTACTGCTTCGTAATCGTTCTGCGCCATTACCACGTCTCCAAAAAAATCAGCTTGCAATCGATGGCCTTGGGGCCTGGGCGTCGCAGACGCCTGTCAGCGGTTGTCGAGCTGTCCTGGAACGCTGGGTAACGGAAGGGGGTCGTCTTTGCCTGCCGCAAGATGATTCATATGTTCGCCACACTCTCGTGAAGTTGTTGAAACCGTTTTTTTCACGTCCTTTTGGAACGCGAACCTCAAAAGTTCATGTGCCTGTTGAGCGATCCCCGGCGGCAGTTGTTCCGCTGCAAAGCGGTAATCGTTGCGCAGAGCGGGAAGGGCTACTGGTATCGAGCAGCACGAAGTGGGCGACTCTCTGTGGCGTGGCCGATGGCTCGAAGTGCATCAGCGGTACGGCGAGGCCGATCAGGAGGCGTCCTTATAATCGGGGCGCGATTATAAGGCGAAAGCGAGAAAATTGATCGCTTGGGCGTGACTTTTATTGTGCGCGGCGTTCGCCACCGACAAGGTCGGGTCGCGCCGCTAATGGACAGCCAGGGCGCTGTCGGGCAGGGGCTTGTCCAGCCAGGAAAGGCGCTGCTCGTTGACCTCCCGCCAGTGCGCAGAGCCCGGCGCCTGGGCGCTCAGGCGAAAAGCCCGGCAAATGCCGTGCTCGTCGAGACGGGCGAAGATACGCGGTCGTGGCTGGGCGGCGAGACGCTTACGAAGTGGGCGCATCAGAAGAAATACTCATCAGGCAAAGCGACTAAAGTCTTATACCCACGGCCTGTTACGGGCATGTGACCGGAACCGGGGGCGCGCCATGGCGTCATCCGGCGGTCATGTGTTTCGAGGAAAACGCTGGAGTCTGGAAGACTCGACGCAAAGCCCGGCTTACCATCCAGCCCCCACACTCTTTTCGGTTCTTTGACGGCGTGGCTCGATCGCCCGTGGCCGGAACCTGCCCGGCTCATTGCGAGTCCGAAGAATTGGTTATACTGCGCGGTGCCTTAATGCGCCCCTCCATGGAGAAACGAGTATGCATCGCCTGTTGTTTGGTCTGCTTGCCATTATCGGTCTGGCCCTCGTTGGCTGCGCCCACAGCCCTCAGCAACTCAGCCCGCAGCCCAGGATCAACGGACCGCTGACCGCGGTCGGCCAGGGCCAGCCGGTCGTGGTGCGTGTAGCCGATGGTCGTCCGTCTCCCGTGCTGGGAACCCGTGGTGGCCTGTACCCGGAAACCAGTGCGATCAGCGTGACCGGCCAGGACATACTGCCGAAGCTGCAGGCCCAGGCCGAGGCCGCCGTGCGCCTGCTGGGCTTCACCCCGTCGCCCAATGCCTACAACGCGCCGCAACTGACCCTGACCCTGGCCGAACTGAAGTATCAGTCGCCGAAGGAGGGGCTGTACGTCACCGAGGCCGACATGACCGCCACCTTCCGTGCCGATGTGCAGAACAGCAACCGTCGTTACAGCGGCCGCTACGGCGCCTCGCTGAACCAGCGCTTCGGCATGGCGCCCAACCAGGAGACCAACACCAAGCTGGTCAGCGACGTGTTGAGCGATGCCCTGACCCGCGCCTTCAAGGACCCGACCCTGACGCAGATTCTCAGCGGCCAGTAGGCCGGTTGCCGATGGACAAAAGCCCCGATTCGTCGGGGCTTTTTTATGACTCACGGCCAAGTCTGCCCAGAAATCGCCAAACACCCCACCCTCTCCCCCGGCCCCTCTCCCGGAGGGCGAGGGGTGAACAGCGATAGTGTTCCGGCCTGCCATCCCTGGCGGCCACCCTGCGGGCTGTCGCAAGCGACGTCAAAAATGACTCCCGGTCATTTTTTGGATTCATCGCTCTCTCAACGGCGAGAAGGGGAACCGCGATAGCCTCTGTTGCGCCTGAGAAGAGCGGCGAACCGCCGTCCGTGTAGGAGCGTCGACCTCGGCGCGATGCGCTGGCGGCCATCGCACGAAGCGTGTCACGGCCACCCATCGCCGCGGGGCGCGGCTACAGAGCCTGGTCGAACCAAAGGCTTGACCGACTGGCATCAGGGGCCGGAGTCGTTCAGAGCGGCAGGCCGGCCTTGATGCGGTACTGGTTGCGCACCGGCATGGCGTACTGCAGGACCAGATAGGGCTGTTGCTCGGCCGGGCAGTCGGCCAGGCGCCTGTTCCACTGCTCCCGGGCCTTGGCCAGTTCCTGGGCGTCGAACAGTTGCTCGGCGCTCGGCACCGCCAGCCCGGCATCGCGCTCCTGCCACATGGCGTAGGCCAGGTAGTGCACGGGGAACAGGCGGTAGCCGGTGAGGATGTGCGCATCCATGATGGCGGCCAGCTGCTTGCTGTCGTCGAAGCCTTCGCTGACCGGATCGCCGAAGTGCACGTGCACGCGGCCCTTGTAGCCGGTGATGCCGAGGGCGATGCTCTGGTCATCCTCACCCGGCCCCTTGCTGTAGGTGCCGGTGGTGGCGCGGGTGAACAGTTCGCGCGCCTTGGCCTGGTCGCAGGGGTCGTATTCGTAGCTGATCGATACCGGGGTCAGTCGCAGGCTGCGGATCACGTCGGCGAAGGGTTCGTCCTTGCGGCTCATGTGGAACATCTTCAGGATCGCCGAATCGGTGCGATCGTCGCCGTCCTTGGCGCGGCCTTCGGCCTGGGCGATCCAGATCGATTCGCCGTCGTTGCGGATCGAATGGTTGATGTAGGCCGACAGCAACTGGTAGGCCGCCAGCTTCTCGCGCCTGCCGCTGATCGAGCGGTGTACGATGAAGCTCTTGTTCAGGCGCATCAGGTCGCTGACGAAGGGTTTCTGCAGCAGGTTGTCGCCGATGGCGATCCGTGGCGTCTGCAGCTTGGCGTGGTACACCGCGTAGTTGACGAAGGCCGGGTCCATGACGATGTCGCGGTGGTTGGCGAGAAACAGGTAGGCGCTGCCGGCCTTGAGGGTTTCCACCCCGGAGTAGGTCACGCCGTCGGTGGCGTTCTCGATGGTACGGTCGACATAGGGCTCGATCCTATCCTGTAGCGTGCCGATCGAGTCGATGGCGCGGAACTGCGCCCGCAGTCGATAGGCTATAAGAGGTTTGAGCAGCCAGCCGAACGAACCCGCCAGACGCGGGAAACGGAACTGGGTAAGGATGTCGAGGAATGCATCGTCGGCCAGCAGGCGTGCCAGTACCGCAGGAATTTCCGCGTCGGCATAGGGTCGGATGCTATCGAATTCGCCCATCATGATCTCTTGTGATTGTCGCTGCGTTTGAGTGGATTGGCCGCCGGAGCGGCAATAGACCGTCGATTATACCCTGCAAGTCACACGGAGGCGTCGATGCTGGAAACCCAGGACTACCAATGCCCTTATTGCGGTGAGCCGGTCGAGGCGCTGCTCGATCTTTCCGCGGGGGATCAGCAATACATCGAGGATTGCCCGGTGTGCTGCCGGCCGATCCTGTTCTCGCTCAGTACCGACGGTGTGGCCTGGGAGTTGGACGTGCGTGGGGAGAACGAGTGATGCAGCGTATCTACGAGCCGCAGGACCTGATGGAAGGCGAGTTGCTGCAGAGCATGCTGGCCAGCGAAGGGATCGAGGCGCATCTCACCGGGCGGCATCTGGTCGGCGCCGTCGGTGAGCTGCCGGCGTGCGGCCTGCTGGGGCTGTTGGTCGACGATGCCGACGCCGAGCGCGCACGCCGGTTGATCGCTGAGTACAATGGCGCGCAACCGCTGCCGGGCGATGAACCGGACAGTTTCCAAGGTGTATTGCTATGCTAGGGCGCCCGCGCGCCCGCTGGCGATCGACCGCTCAGCTGTAATCGAGTCGCCTCATGTGTGGACGTTTTGCCCTGTTTCGCTGGACGCCCGCGTTCGCCGCGTCGCCCGGATTTCCCGCTGATCAGCCGCCGCACTGGAGCCTCGCGCCGGGCAGCCAGGTGCTGCTGCAGCGGGCCGACGCGCAGGGCGCGCGTTCGCTGGTGCGCGCGCGCTGGGGGCTGACCCCGCCCTGGTTGAAGGATCTGTCGAAGACCCCGGCCCAGGCCCGGGCCGAAACCCTGGCCGAGCAGCCGATGTTCCGCGAAGCCCTGCGCCTGCGCCGCGGCCTGATACCGGCCAACGGTTTCTACGAATGGCGCGGTGCGGCGCGCAAGCGGCCCTACTGGCTCAGCGGCCAGGAACCGATGCTGTATTTCGCCGCCCTGTGGGAGGCCTACCCGGTCGAGGGGCACGTCTACCTGAGCACCGCGGTGGTCACCCAGGCGGCGGCCAGCCTGCGCCGCCCGCTGATCCTGAGCGAAGCCCAGCAGGCCCTGTGGCTGGCCACGGACACGCCGCTGGACAGCCTGCGCGACCTGCTCGCCGGCACCCAGCCGGTGCTGCGCGAGCGGGTGCTGGCGAACCTGGTCAACGATCCGCGCCTCGATGGCCCGGAGTGCCTGACACCTGCCTGAGGGCCTGGCTTGCGAGCGACCTTCGACACCTGGGGTCTGTTGCCGTTTCAACGCGGTTTGCGCTGAAACGGCAACAGACCCTAGCATACGTTGCCTACGTCCTATGGAGATTCAGCATGAAACCGTCGTTGTCCTTCACCACCCTGGCTGCGGCCTTGCTGCTGGCAGGATGCCAGGTCGTCAACACCACCAGCGGCGGCGCCGTGGGGGTCGAGCGCAAGCAGTACATGTTCAGCATGCTGTCGACCGATGAGGTCAACCAGATGTACGCGCAGTCGTATCAGCAGACCCTGAGCGAAGCCTCGAGCAAGGGTGTATTGAAGAAGACCGGCGCCGATGCCAAGCGTCTGCAGAGCATCGCCGACCGGCTGATCAAGCAGGCGCCGATCTTCCGTCCCGATGCGGCGCAATGGCAGTGGGAGGTCGCCCTGATCGACAGCCCCGAGCTGAACGCCAACTGTGGCCCTGGCGGCAAGATCATCTTCTACAGCGGGATCATCGAGAAGCTGAAACTGACCGATGACGAAATCGCCGCGGTCATGGGCCACGAGATCGCCCATGCCTTGCGCGAACACGGTCGCGAAGCGATGTCCAAGGCCTATGGCATCAGCCTGGCCAAGCAGGGCGCCGCCGCACTGCTGGGCGTGACCGAGGACAAGATGGCCCTGGCCGACGCCGCGGTGAATTACGGCATGACCCTGCCCAACAGCCGTGGCAACGAGAACGAAGCCGACCTGATCGGCCTGGAGCTGGCGGCGCGTGGCGGTTTCAATCCGAATGCCGCCGTCACCCTGTGGGAGAAGATGGCCGCGGCCAGCGAGGGCGCTCCGCCCGAGTTCATGAGCACGCACCCCTCGTCGGTGAGCCGGATCGCCTCGCTGCAGGCGGCCATTCCCAAGGTCATGCCGTTGTACGAGCAGGCCAAGAAGGGGAGCTGAGAACCTGGCCGCGGCCGAGAGGAGGCGTCGTGAAAATTGCCGTACTGGGTGCCACCGGCCTGCTCGGCCATCACACGGCCCGGGCCGTCAAGGCGGCGGGCCATGAGCTGGTGCTCATTCATCGCCTCTCTTCGCGCATCGAGCGCCTGGCTTACCTGGGCGCCGAGTGCCGCGCCGCCGAACTGCTCGATCAACGTGCCCTGAGCCGCGCCCTGCACGGCGTGGACGGGGTCATCTTCTGCGCCGGTCATTATCCGCGCCGGCCACGCCGCTGGCAGGACGAGGTGGCCAGCGCGCTGGATCAGACCCAGCATTTCTACGCCGCCTGCCAGGCCGTCGGGGTGGGACGCATCGTCTATGTCGGTTCGGCCATCGCCTTGCCGCGCCACCCACAAGGGTTGCCCGGTCATGAGGGGCTGTTCTACGAGGGCATGCCGCGCTGGCGCAACCCCTATGTCCTGTCGAAATGGGCGCTGGACGAACAGGCCCGCGAACAGGCCCGGGCCGGCCTGCCGGTGATGATCGGCATACCCGGGCTGAGCCTGGGCGAGCTGGATGCGGGGCCGAGCAGCGGGCGCCTGATCACGGCCATCGACAGCGGCGAGATGCGTGGCTATGTGCCGGGGCAGCGCAACCTGGTCGATGCCCGTGAAGCGGGGCGCGGGCTGCTGCTGACCCTGGAGCGCGGCCGGGTGGGCGAGCGTTACCTGATCACCGGCGAGAACATCCAGATGGCCGACCTGACGGCGCGGATCGCCGAGCGCCTGGGGGTGCCCATGCCGGTCGAGTTATCGCTGAGCAAGGCCAACGGCCTGGCGGCCTGGGGGCGTTTGCGCTATCGCCTGACCGGCGCCTGGCCGTGGCTGGATGAGACCGCCATCGCGCTGATGTCCGGCAGCCAGTTCCTCGATGGCCGCAAGGCCCGGGAGGAGTTGGGGTTCGTCGCGCGGCAATCGGTGGACGACACGCTGCAGCATACGATCCAGTGGTTCGCCGACAATGGCTACCTGCGGCAGCGGGCTGGCTGAGGCCCGCGCCGCGTTGCCGTCAGGCGCCGAGGTAGCCGCTCAGGATCAGGGCCTGGTAGCCCGCATAGATGGCCAGGGCGGCGAACGCGGCGGCGGCCAGGCGGCGGATCAGCGTCAGCGGCAGGCGGTCGGCGGCGAAGTTGCCGGCCAGCACCACCGGCACGTTGGCGATCAGCATGCCCAGCGTGGTACCGATCACCACCATGAGGAAGTGCGGATACTGGGCGGCCAGCATGACCGTGGCCACCTGGGTCTTGTCACCCATCTCGGCGAGGAAGAAGGCGATCAGGGTGGTGAGGAACGGACCGTAGCGTTTCAGGTTGGAGCTTTCGTCGTCATCCAGCTTGTCCGGTATCAGCGTCCACAGGGCCACGGCGATGAACGAGGCGGCGAGAATCCAACTGAGCAGGGCGGGCGAGAACAGGCCGGCGACCCAGTTGCCTACCGCGCCGGCGACCAGGTGATTGGCCAGGGTGGCGGCGACCATGCCCCAGATGATCGGCCACGGCCGGCGAAAACGGGCGGCCAGCAGCAGGGCGAGCAGCTGCGTCTTGTCACCGATTTCCGCCAGGGCGACGATCAGCGTGGGGACGAAGAGGGATTCCAGCATCAGGTTTTCCTAAAGGGGCGGGTCGACACGGCTATGACACGTACGACCTCCCCGCCCCGGGTAAGGTGTTCGTGTCATAGGTCTTGTCAAACCCAGCGCTCGCTTCGTGCCTGCAGTGGCCGAAATGGCGCAAGCCCGTCTTGGCGGGCCTTGGGTCGCACGCACCATGGTCATCGACCAAGTATGTTGATGCATGCCGGGCGAGCTGGCGCTCGCGGGAGACTACTCCCCTAGGACGCGCGCATTCTGCCCAAGTAGGGGCGATTGGGCAAGCACTGCGCGCACCTGACGCAGGCCGGGTTTCAGCCGCGGCTGGCCTGGTAGATGCGGAAACCGTCGGCGTCCGCCAGGGTCTGGCAGGGGCCGATGTATTGCTCGATCAGCGCGGGGTACCTGAGGAAGCGGTTGGCCACCAGGCGTATCTGCCCGCCGGGCCGCAGGTGCTGGGCGGCATGGCGCAGCAGGTCCTCGCTGGCCTGGTAGTGGGTGTGCACGCCCTGGTGGAACGGCGGATTGCTGAGGATGGCGCTCAGGGCATGGGGCGCGGCGGCAATGCCGTCGCCACTGACGACCTCGGCCTCCAGGCCATTGGCGGCCAGGGTCATGCGGCTGCTGGCCACGGCGAAGGCATCGACGTCCAGCAGGGTGACCCGGCTGTCCGGGTAGCGGCGTTTCAGCACCGCGCCGAGCACGCCGGCGCCACAGCCGAAATCCAGCAGGTGGCCGCTGGGCAATTGTCCGAGGTGTTCGAGCAGCAGGGCGCTGCCGACATCCAGGCGCCCATGGCTGAACACCCCGGGCAGGGTGACCACGCTGAGCGGGCCGTCATCCAGTTGCAGCTGGTAATGCTGCGCCAGAGCATCCAGTTGCGGCGTTGCCGGCGCCTGCTCCACGCGTACCTGCCAGAGCTGGCAATGGCGGGCGCTGTCCAGCTTGCGCGGCGTACCGTAGGCGCCCATTTGCCTGGCCGCCCGCTCCACGCCGGCGCGCTTCTCGCCGACCAGATACAGCAGGCCCCCGGACAGCCGCGCCGCCAGGGCATCGAGCAGGTAGGCGGTCAGCTCGCGGGATTTGGGCAGAAACAGCACCGCCGCGTCGAAGGCGCTCTGCGCTGGCGTCACGCCGAAGCTGCAGCGTGCGCCGAAGCGTGTTTCAAGGAGGGCCTGGTCGCCCGCATGCCAGCTCCAGCCTTGCGCCGCCGGCAAGCGGCCGAGCAGGTCGTCGGCCGGCAGGCCGGCGAGCAGCAGCGAACCGCCGAACAACTCGGCCTGACGCAGCAGCACTTCGCTTCGCGGATCCATGACACCTCCCCGGCAAAAGCGCGAAGGGTAGGGGGGCCAGCCTCAAGCTGCAAGCCTAAAGCTACAAGCGAAGCGGGGAGCCTTCAGTTCACTTGCCGCTTTGCCTGGCCAGACAGAAAACCTGCCGCGTTCTCGGCCAGTTGTCCGACGATCCGCTGGCGCGCCTCGCGGCTGCCCCAGGCACTGTGCGGGGTGACGATCAGCCGGGGGATATCCTCGGCCAGCAGCGGGTTGCCGTTCCTGGGCGGTTCCTCGGTCAGCACGTCCGTGGCGGCGCCGCCGAGGTGCCCGGCGCGCAGGGCGTCGGCCAGCGCCTGTTCGTTGACCAGGCCACCGCGGGCGGTGTTGATCAGGAAGGCGCCGGGTTTCATCAGGGCCAGTTCCCTGGCATCGATCAGGTTGCGGGTCTCAGGGGTGAGCGGGCAGTGCAGGGTCAGGGCGTCGACCTGGGGCAGCAGCTCATCCAGGGGCAGGCGATCGGCGCGTGGCGGGCGCCCGGGCAACTGGCCGAAGATCACCCGCATGCCGAAGGCTTCGGCGAGCCTGGCCACGGCACCGCCCAGTTCGCCATGGCCGAGCAGGCCCAGGGTCTTGCCTTCGAGCTCGACGATGGGGTGGTCGAGAAAGCAGAACATCGGCGACTGTTGCCAGCGTCCGGCGCGGATATCGCGCTGGTAGTCCGGCAGGCGGGTGGCCAGGGCGAGCAGCAGCATCAGGCTGTGCTGGGCCACCGAGGGGGTGCCGTAGCCCTGGCAGTTGCAGACGCTGACGCCCTGTTCCCGGGCGGCGCCCAGGTCGACGTTGTTGGTGCCGGTGGCGGCGACCAGGATCAGCTCGAGTTCCGCGCAGGCGGCGATGGTCCTGGCATCGAGCTGTACCTTGTTGCTGATCGCCACTTGGGCGCCTTGCAGGCGTTCGACGACCTGATCGGGCGTGCTGCTGTCGTGCAGGATCAGCTCGCCGAACGCCTCCCGCAACGGCGCCATGTCCAGGTCACCGAGATCCAGTGACGCGTAGTCGAGAAATACCGCGCGGCTTGCATTGCTCATCAGCTGTACCTTTTGTGCGAGTCGGGTGGGGGCGTAGAGTGCAGCCTATCAGAAGCTTTTCCTGTTCTTCCCCGTTGCGGAGCCGCTATGTACTGGATGGAATTCTTCACCGTGGCCCTGATCCACCTGCTGGCGGTCGCCAGCCCGGGGCCGGATTTCGCCATCGTGGTGCGCGAAAGCGTCGCCCATGGCCGGCGTACCGGGGTGTTCTGCGCGCTGGGCGTGGGCAGCGGGATCTTCGTCCATGTCGCCTACTCGCTGCTCGGCATCGGCCTGATCGTGTCGCAGTCGATCGTGCTGTTCAACGCCCTGAAATGGCTGGCGGCGGCCTACCTGCTGTACATCGGCTGCAAGGCGTTGCGGGCCAGGCCGGCCCGGGTCGAGGCCTGCGAGGAACAGGCGCCGGCCACGCCGCGCACGGGCAAGGGCGCCTTCGTCACCGGCTTCGTCACCAACGGCCTCAACCCCAAGGCCACGCTGTTCTTCCTGTCGTTGTTCACCGTGGTGATCAACCCCCACACCCCGCTGCTCGTTCAGGGCGGTTACGGCGTCTACCTGGCCGTGGCCACGGCACTGTGGTTCTGCCTGGTGGCGCTGCTGTTCAGCCAGCAGCGGGTGCGCAGCGGCTTCGCCCGCCTGGGGCACTGGTTCGACCGCCTGATGGGCGCGGTGCTGGTGGGGCTGGGCATCAAGCTGGCGTTCACCGAGCTGAAGTGAGTTCCGACCTGCAGCCATCGCCCGGTTCGGCAGGTCGGGCCAGGCTGCTGGCGACCCCAGGCGGCACGAGCCCTGTCTTACAGCAGCTCCACGGCGATTGCCGTGGCTTCGCCGCCACCGATGCAGAGCGAGGCGATACCGCGCTTGCCGCCGGTCTGGCGCAGGGCATTGAGCAGGGTGACGATGATCCGCGAGCCGGTGGAGCCGACCGGGTGGCCCTGGGCACAGGCGCCGCCGTAGATGTTGACCCTGGCCGGGTCGAGGCCGTGTTCGCGGATGGCCAGCATGGTGACCATGGCGAAGGCCTCGTTGATCTCGAACAGGTCGACCTCGTCCTTGTTCCAGCCGACCTTGCGCAACAGGTTGCTGATCGCGCCGATCGGCGCGAGGGTGAACTCGCTGGGGTCCTGGCTCTGGGTGGCGTGCCCGACGATTCTGGCCAGCGGCCGCAGGCTGCGCCCTTCGGCCTGTTCGGCGGTCATCAGCAGCAGCGCGCTGGCGCCGTCGGAGATGGAACTGGCGTTGGCGGCGGTGATGCTGCCGCTCTTGCTGAAGGCGGGCTTGAGGGTGGGGATCTTTGCCAGGTTGGCATTGCGCGGCTGCTCGTCCTCGTTCACCAGGACCACGCCCTGGCGGGTGGAGACGCTGACCGGAACGATCTCGGCGTCCAGCACGCCAGCGGCCATGGCCGTCTGCGCGCGTTTCAGCGACTCGATGGCGTAGGCGTCCATCTCTTCCCGACCGATGCCGTACTGGTCGGCGGTCTCCTGGGCGAAGGAGCCCATCAGCCGGCCACTGCGGGCATCCTCCAGGCCATCGAGGAACATGTGATCCTTGACCTCGCCATGGCCCATGCGCAAGCCGCCGCGTGCCTTCTCCAGCAGGTAGGGGGCATTGGACATGCTCTCCATGCCGCCGGCGAGCATCACCTGGTTGCTGCCGGCCTTGATCAGGTCGTGGGCCAGCATCACCGCTTTCATGCCCGAACCGCAGAGTTTGTTGATGGTGGTGCAACCGGTGGCGCTGGGCAGGCCGGCGCCGAGTGCGGCCTGGCGTGCGGGGCCCTGCTTGAGTCCGGCAGGCAGGACGCAGCCCATGATCACTTCCTCCACGTCCTCGGGGGCGATACCGGCACGGGCGATGGTTTCACGCAGGGCGATGGCGCCCAGTTCCACGGCCGAGACGCTGGACAGGCTGCCCTGAAAACCGCCCATGGGGGTGCGGGCGCCGCTGACGATGACGATATCGGACATGCTGTTACCTCTGCGCATAGGGTTCGATTCGGCGGTGTTTCAAGACCGCTTGTTGGATTCGATTCTATATCGTGACCGAAAATTAATGCACGGTCACATTGCAAATCATTCTTTAGGCTGATGGCGAGGGCTCTGCCACGGCGCTAGTGTCCGTATCCACATCCTGCTAACCCGGGGGCGGCGATACCGCGCGCAGCGCCCCGAGCCCATAACAATAGTCCAGCAGACAGGTATGCCCATGTTGTCGACCCGTGTCCTCGCGCCATCCGCCAGCGCCCATCACTATCCCTTGCTGATCAAGCACCTGCTGTTGTCCGGCAGCCGTTACGAGAAAACCCGGGAGATCGTCTACCGCGACCGGTTGCGCTACAGCTACGCGACCTTCAACGAGCGTGTCGCGCGCCTGGCCAACGTGCTCAGCGAAGCGGGGGTGAAGGCGGGCGATACCGTGGCGGTGATGGACTGGGACAGCCACCGCTACCTGGAGTGCATGTTCGCCGTGCCCATGCTCGGTGCCGTGCTGCACACCATCAACATCCGTCTGTCGCCCGAGCAGATCCTCTACACCATGAACCACGCCGAAGACCGCTTCGTACTGGTCAACAGCGACTTCGTGGCGCTCTACCAGGGGATCGCCGCCCAGCTCGAGAGCGTCGACAAGACGCTGCTGCTGACCGATGGCGAAAACAAAAGCGCGGATCTGCCCGGCCTGGTCGGCGAATACGAGCAACTGCTGGCGGCGGCCAGCCCAAGGTACGCGTTCGCCGATTTCGACGAGAACTCGGTCGCCACCACCTTCTACACCACCGGCACCACCGGTAATCCGAAGGGGGTGTACTTCACCCATCGCCAGCTCGTGCTGCACACGCTGTCCATGGCCAGTACCGTGGGCTGCCTGGACAGCATCCGCCTGATGGGCAGCGATGACGTGTACATGCCGATCACGCCGATGTTCCACGTGCATGCCTGGGGCGTGCCGTACGTGGCGACCCTGCTCGGCATCAAGCAGGTCTACCCCGGGCGCTACGAGCCGGAGATGCTGTGCAGCCTGATCAAGGGCGAGCAGGTCACCTTCTCCCATTGCGTGCCGACCATTCTGCAGATGCTGCTCAACGCCCCGGGCGCCCAGGGGCACGATTTCCAGGGGCTGAAAATCATCATCGGCGGCAGCGCCCTCAATCGGGCCACCTACGATGCCGCCAAAGCGCGCAACATCCAGCTGACCGCCGCCTATGGCATGTCGGAAACCTGCCCGCTGATTTCCTGCGGCTACCTCAACGAGGAACTGCGTGCCGGCAGCGAGGACGAACGCATCACCTACCGTATCAAGGCCGGCGTTCCGGTGGCGCTGGTCGAGGCCGCGATCATGGACGCCGATGGCAACTTCCTGCCGGCCGATGGCGAGACCCAGGGCGAGCTGGTGCTGCGGGCGCCCTGGCTGACCCAGGGCTATTTCCGCGAGCCGGAAAAGGGCGAGGAGCTGTGGGCCCATGGCTGGATGCACACCGGCGATGTGGCGACGCTCGACAGCATGGGTTTCATCGATATCCGCGACCGGATCAAGGATGTGATCAAGACCGGCGGCGAGTGGGTGTCCTCGCTGGAGCTGGAAGACCTGATCAGTCGCCACCACGCCGTGCGTGAAGTGGCGGTGGTCGGCGTAGCCGACCCGCAATGGGGCGAGCGCCCCTTCGCCCTGCTGGTCGGCCACGACGGGCAGGCACTGGACGCGAAGATCCTCAAGGAGCACCTCAAGCCGTTCGTCGAGCAGGGCCACATCAACAAGTGGGCCATTCCCACGCAGATCGCGCTTGTTACCGAAATTCCCAAGACCAGTGTGGGTAAGCTGGACAAGAAACGCATTCGCCTGGATATCGCCCAGTGGCAGGCGGCTGGAAGCGCCTTCCTGTCGACCCTGTAAGGCACGGCTTGCGTACCGCCGAAATGTGACTGATCAGTCAAACAAGCGTTTGGCTTGCTAATTGCTGTTTTCAAGCCATTCTTGGCTTGTCGCGGATGGGACTGATCCGCCGAAACCAGCGAGCCAGAGTGTCTCGGGCACTGCAAATCACACTTTCGAGGGATCAAGCAGTTCCGCCCGCTGGCTATAGTCACAGCAGCCATAACAAAAACAAACGGAGTAGCGTCGATGACAATCACAACAAGGCCGTTCTGGCGTCTGGCAAAACTGCCGCTGGCCGTCAGCCTCGCATCAACCCTCGCCAGCCCGGCATTCGCCGTCAATTTCAATATCGGTGAAATCGAAGGGCAATTCGACTCGGCGCTGTCCGTGGGCGCCAGCTGGTCGACCGCGAAGGCGGACAAGGACCTGATCGGCGCCAACAACGGTGGGCGAGGGCTGTCCCAGACCTCCGACGACGGGCGCCTGAATTTCAAGCGTGGCGAGACCTTCTCGAAGATCTTCAAGGGTATCCATGACCTCGAGTTGAGGTACGGGGATACCGGGGTTTTCGTGCGTGGCAAGTACTGGTACGACTTCGAACTCAAGGACGAGGGCCGCGAGTTCAAGGACATCAGTGATTCCAACCGCAAGGAGGGCGCCAAGTCGTCAGGCGGCGAGATCCTCGATGCCTTCGTCTATCACAACTATGCCATCGCCGATCAGCCGGGCACCGTGCGTCTGGGCAGGCAGGTGGTGAGCTGGGGGGAAAGCACGTTCCTGCAGAACAGCATCAACTCGATCAATCCGGTCGACGTAGCGGCTTTCCGCCGGCCCGGCGCGGAGGTCAAGGAAGCGCTCATCCCGGTCAATATGTTCTATGTGTCGCAGAGCCTGACCGACAGGCTGTCGATGGAGGCCTTCTATCAGATCGAATGGGATCAGACCATCACCGAGAACTGCGGCACATTCTTTTCCCAGGTCGATATCATCTCCGACGGCTGCGACAACAACCTGGCCGTGCTGAGCACCCGTGACACGGTCTACAACTCGCTGCTGGCCGCGACGGGCGGCAATGCCGCCCTCGCCAATGGCGTGCTTCAGCAACTCGTCGGCGCCGGCGCGACCTGGGGCAATCCCGATGAAGGGGTCATCGTGCGTCGCCATGGCGATCAGGATGCCCGCGACTCTGGCCAGTGGGGCGTTGCCTTTCGCTATCTGTTCGAACCGCTCGATACCGAGTTTGGCGCCTATTTCATGAACTACCACAGCCGGGCGCCGATATTCAGCGGCGTGGCGCCCAGCGCTGCCGGCCTGGCGACGGCCAATGCCGTCGCCAGCGCGCTGGCCGGCACGGTCGGCGCCGCCAACGCGGCACGCCTCGGCGCCCTGCCGCTGGCCGGCTCGGGTGGCTACTTCGCCGAGTACCCGGAAGACATCCGCCTGTACGGCTTGAGTTTCTCCACCACCCTGCCCACCGGTACCGCATGGAGTGGTGAAATCAGCTATCGCCCCAATGCGCCGGTGCAGCTGAACAGCACCGATGTGCTCTATGCCGGCCTGAAGGACATGGCGATCACCGTCGCCCCGGGTGTCGTGGTCAATCCCTACGGCGACGTTTCGCCGCTGAGCGCAGGGGCCGACGGTTTGCTGCACGGCTACAACCGCAAGGAAATCACCCAGATCCAGACGACCTTCACGCATTTCTTCGATCAGGTCATGGGCGCGTCGCGTCTGACCCTGGTCGGTGAAATCGGCTGGACGCACGTGGGTGGTCTGGAGAGCACACGCGATGTCCGTTACGGACGCGACCCCGTATTCGGCTCGGCGGGCGACATGTGCGTCACCGTCAACACCGGCACGGCGGGTCCCAACCCGGATCAGGGCAACATCGCCAAGGGCTGCGATCGTGACGGTTTCACCACCAGCAACTCATGGGGCTACCGGACCCGGGCCATCTGGGAGTACCCGGACGTGATCGCCGGCGTCAACTTCAAGCCCAACGTGGCCTGGTCCCATGACGTGAAAGGCTATTCCCCGGGCCCTGGCGGCAACTTCGAGGAAGGTCGCAAGGCGATCAGCCTGGGCCTCGATGCCGAATACCAGAATACCTACACCGCCAGCCTGGCCTATACCGACTTTTTCGACGGCAAGTACTCCACCGTCCACGACCGTGATTTCATTTCGCTCAGCTTCGGCATGAACTTCTAAGCGGCCCGTATTCTCGAGGAAGACAGATTCTATGAAAACAACAAAAAGACTCTTGCAGACCGGCGCCCTGACCCTGTCGTTGCTGGCTTGCGGCGTGATGGCCGCGGTTTCTCCGCAGGAGGCCGCCAAGCTGGGCACCTCGCTGACGCCGCTCGGCGCGGAAATGGCCGGCAATGCCGATGGCAGCATCCCGGCGTGGACCGGTGGGCTGCCGGTCAATGCCGGCGCGGTGGACGCCGCCGGCTTCCTGGCCGACCCGTTCCCCGACGAGAAACCGCTGTTCATCATCACCGCGCAGAACGTCGAGCAATACAAGGACAAGCTGACCCCCGGGCAGTACGCGATGTTCAAGCGTTATCCGGAAACCTACCGCATGCCGGTCTTCACCACGCACCGTACCGCCACGGTGCCGGAGAGGATCATCGCCGCGACCAGGAACAACGCGGTCAATACCCGGCTGGTGCAGGGCGGTAACGGCCTGGAGAACTTCGACCAGGCCAACCCCTTCCCGATTCCGAAGGACGGCCTGGAGGCGATCTGGAACCACATCACCCGCTATCGCGGCGGCAGCGTGCGGCGCAACGTCGTCCAGGTGACCCCGCAGGCCAACGGTTCCTACAGTCCGGTCAGCCTGCAGGAAGAGTTCGCCTTCCGCGGGTCGTTGAAGGATGCCGATACCAGCAAGCCGAGCAACGTGCTGTTCTACTTCAAGCAGCGGGTGACGGCGCCCTCGCGGTTGGCGGGCAACGTGCTGCTGGTGCACGAGACCCTCGATCAGGTGAAGGAGCCGCGCATGGCCTGGCTGTACAACGCCGGTCAACGCCGTGTGCGCCGTGCGCCGCAGGTTTCCTATGACGGCCCGGGTACTGCGGCCGATGGCCTGCGGACCTCGGACAACCTGGACATGTACAACGGCGCGCCGGATCGCTACGACTGGCAGCTGATCGGCAAGAAGGAAATCTACATTCCCTACAACAGCTACCGCCTCGATTCGCCGAAGCTCAAGTACAGCGACATCGTCAAGGCCGGCCACATCAACCAGGATCTGACCCGCTATGAGCTGCACCGTGTCTGGCACGTGACCGCGACCCTGAAACAGGGCGAGCGGCACATCTATGCCAAACGCGATTTCTACATCGACGAGGACACCTGGCAGGCCGCTGCGATCGATCACTACGACGGTCGCGGTACCCTGTGGCGCGTGGCCGAGGCCCATGCCCAGTACTACTACGACAAGCAGGTGCCGTGGTACAGCATCGAAACCCTCTACGACCTGCTCTCCGGCCGTTACCTGGCGCTGGGCATGAAGAACGAGGAGAAGCGTGCCTACGAGTTCGACTATCCCGCCAGGGAAAGCGACTACACGCCAGCGGCCTTGCGCCAGGCCGGCGTCCGCTGAGCCAAGCGAAGGGATGGGCCTAATGCCGTCAGTTAGGCATTGGGCCCGCAAAACGGCGGTTTGCCCTGGCCCTGTGGGAGCCGCGACCCCGCGGCGATTGCAGGTCGCACCACTGGTCTGCGGGATGGCCGCCATCGCATCGCGCCGAGGTCGATGCTCCTGCATGGGCAGCGGTTCGCTGCTCTTCTGTCGGCGCCCCCTGCTCCTACAAAAAACCTCATCTGGTCGGCCTTAGCCAGGGCCCGGCTTTTTTCCCTCTGCGCCAGCGCCGTTGCCCGCTTCCCGGCCGAGCGGGACTGACGCATCCTGAATCATCCATGGCGCTTATCGAGGCTTCAAATGCGCCAGGCAAGGGTCTAGTCTCAAGGTATCCGCGCGACCTGCCGCCGGCCTGTCCAAGAACCCGGGTGATGACCGACCTGCTTCCCTCTCCGCGCTTTGCCTGCCCCGTTCCGTCGGCCGTCGATCGGCAGGGGCATTTCTTCCGCCCACCGCTGCCCACGGCTTATGTGCAGCGTCCGCGCCTGTGCCAGCGCCTGGAGCAAGGGCTGGAGGGACGCCTGCTGCTGATCAGCGCCCCGGCGGGTTTCGGCAAGAGCTCCCTGGCCATCGAATTCTGCGAGCGCCTGCCGGCGCACTGGCAAAGCCTGTGGCTGGGGCTGAGTGCCCGTGACAGCGAACCGGGGCGTTTTCTCGAACGTCTGCTCGGTGGCTTGCAACCGTTCTTCCCCGGGCTGGGGGAGGAAGCCCTGAACCTGCTCAAACTGCGCCAGCGCCATCAGCCCTTCGCCTTCGAGGAGTGGCTCGACGGGCTGCTCGACGAACTGGCCGTGCGCCTCGAGCCCGGCCAGCCACTGCTGATCGTGCTCGACGATTATCACCTGGCCCAGGGCGCGGTTCTCGACGGCTGTCTGCAGTTCCTGCTCAACCATTTGCCGAACGGCCTGCTGTTGCTGGTCACCAGCCGTCAGCGTCCGCAATGGCACCTGGCGCGTCTGCGCCTCTCGCAGCAACTGCTGGAGCTGCATGAGCAGGACCTGCGCCTGAATGACCAGGAAATCGCCTCGCTGCTGGCGCGGCAGGGCGCCAGCCTGTCGGCCGCGGCACTGGCCAGCCTGCAGCAGCGCAGCGAAGGCTGGGTGGCCGGCCTGCGCCTGTGGCTGCTGGCGGCGGACGAGTCCGCCGAGTCCGTGGCGGGCCTGGCGCAGCCCCATGGGGCCCAGGGGCTGATCCGCGACTACCTGCTCGAGGAGGTCATCGAGCGGCAGCCCGTGGACGTGCAGACGTTCCTGTACCAGACCGCCGGCCAGGAGCGCTTCTGCGCCGAACTCTGCGACGCCCTGCGCGACGGCCACGACAGCGCCGCGATCCTGCGGCATCTGCAGGCGCACCAGGTATTCCTGGTGCCGCTCGACGAGCAGGGCAAATGGTTTCGTTACCATCATCTGTTCTCCGATCTGCTGCGCGCGCGGCCGGCGGGGCCATCTCCCGCGGCGCGCCACCTGCGCGCCTGTGGCTGGTTCGCCGCCCAGGGCCTGATCGACGAAGCGGTGGAGCAGGCCCTGCGCGCGGGGCAGCCCGATGTGGCGGCCAACCTGGTGCAGAACCTGTCCGAGGAAAAACTGCTCGGTGAGCAGAACGTCGCCACCCTGCTGCGCTGGAAGACCAACCTGCCCGACAGCCTGCTGGCCAGCACGCCGCGGTTGATCGTCCTGTACGGCTGGGCGCTGGCATTGGCCTGCCAGCTGGATGCGGCCGAGGAACTGGTCGGCCAGTTGCAACGCTTCGTTCCGGCTGCCAGTGCCGCCCAGCAACGCAGCCTGATGGCGCAATGGCTGGCGCTGAGCGGGGTGATCGCGCGTGGTCGTGGCGACAGCGAGCGGGCCCGGCAGTACTGTGAGGCGGCGCTGATCGACCTGCCCCAGGAGCGCTACGGGCAGCGTCTGATGTGCCTGTCGACGCTGGGCAACCTGGCTATCGTGCAGGGCGATTTCTGGCAGGCCCGCGGGCTCAATCGCCATGCGCTGGAGCTGGCGCAGCGGGTCGGCAACCCGCTGTTCGAGGCCCTGGCCCATTACGACCGGGCGCGTACCCTGCAGATGCGTGGCGAGGTGCTGCGGGCGCAGGACGAAGTGGAGCAGGGGCTGGCCCGCTTGCGCGATCTGCCACAGCGGCCCCACGTCGCCCATGCACGGCTGCGCATCTATCAGGGCCATCTGCTCGCCTTGCGCCTGCGCCCGCAGGAGGCCCGCGAGCGCCTGCGCGGCGCTATCGATGACGCCCGCGCCTGTCGCGACATCAGCCTGCTGCCGGGGCACTGTTCGCTGGCCGCCCTGGAGGGGCGGGCGGGGAACTTCGCCGAAGCCTTCGCGCAACTGGCCGAGGCCGAGCGGTTGATGCACATATGGGACGTGCCGGCGATCTACTACCTGGCGATCATCACCCTGAACAAGTGCGAGTTGTGGCTGGCCCAGGGCAGGACCGAACTCGCCGGCACCTGGCTGGAGCGCCTGGCCGAAACCTATTGCGGCGAGGCCGCCGCCGCGGCGCCGGAGTTCCATCCGCAACTGCCCGTGCATATCGCCTTGCTGCAGGCGAACCTGGCCGCCGTCACTGGCCGCCAGGAGGAGGCTGAACAACGCCTGCGCGGCCTCTGCCAGGCTCGCGCGGAGGGCGGCGACAGCCTGCCAGGGCTGATGGCCCGCACGCAGTTGACGGCGTTGTTGCGAGCCGCGGGCCGTGAGCGCGAGGCGCAGTTGGAACTGGGGATCTGTGTGCAGGCCGTCTCCGGTGGCGCCCTGCTACCGTTCCACTGTCTGTTGGCCCAGCAGGGCGATTGGCTGATCGAGCGCCTGCGCGGTTATCCGCAGTGTCCACTGCGTCGGATGCTGCTCGGCGAGTTACCGAGCATGCCACCCGGTCCGCCCGGCAGTGGCGCGGTGCCAAGCGCGCTTGCCGAAGCCTTGAGCAGCCGGGAGCTGGCCGTGCTGCAACTGATCGCCCAGGGCTGCTCCAACCAGGAGATCAGCGACCGCCTGTTCATCTCCCTGCATACGGTGAAAACCCACGCCCGGCATATCAACAGCAAGCTCAACGTGGAGCGGCGCACCCAGGCGGTGGCGCGGGCCAAAGGCCTGGGGCTGCTGAGTTGAGGTCGTTCTGCCGACGGCGCCACAAGATATCTGGCCAGGCGCTTGAACGGGCAGGGTCATTGCGGCCACCCTGTATTCCTGACCTCATCAAGACCGCCTTGCACAGGAACATCCATGCCCTCCACTGTCCCCAGCCTGATCCGCGAAACCTTTCCCGTCGGCCCGTTGCAGTGCAACTGCAGCATCATCGGCGATCCGCTGACCGGCAAGGCCATGGTGGTCGATCCGGGTGGCGATCCGGAGCTGATCATGGCGCGCCTGGAGGCGTTGGGGCTCAAGGTGGTCAGCATCATTCACACCCATGCCCATCTCGATCATTTTCTCGCCTCGGGACAGATGAAGGAGAAGACCGGGGCGACGCTGCACCTGCACAAGGACGATCAGTTCCTCTGGGACAACCTGGAAATGCAGTGTCGCCTGTTCGGCGTGCCCTACGTGCCGGTACCGGCGCCGGACCGGTGGCTGGTCGATGACGAGGCGCTGGCCTGTGGCTGTGGCGTGGCGTTGCACACGCCAGGGCATACGCCGGGCTCGATGAGTTTCTGGTTTCCCCGGGCCAAGCTGCTGATCGCCGGCGATACGCTGTTCCGCCGTGGCATTGGCCGTACCGACTTGTGGGGCGGCGATTACGCGACCATCGAGCGCTCGATCAGGCAGCGCCTGTACCGCCTGGATGAAGACGCCTGCGTGGTGACCGGCCATGGTGCCGATACCCGGCTGGGTGACGAGATGCGCGAAAATCCATTCGTCCGGGCTTGAGAAACCGGCTTTAGTGTAGGCTCTGCCGGGAACTTGACGGTGCTTACCGGCTCGAAGGGGCGCCGCCAGTTATGGCGGGCCACAAGAAACCTGACACAACACGCACGAATGCAAAGGAATCATCCATGAAGAAGTGGCGTCATCTGCTAGCCGCAAGCGCGGTTCTGACTGTTCTGGCCGGCTGTACGACCAACCCCTATACCGGTGAAAGCCAGGCGGGCAAGGCCGGTATCTATGGCGGGCTCGGCGCGTTGACCGGCGCGGCGGTCGGCGCCGCCACATCGAGCAAGAAGGATCGCGGCAAGGGCGCGCTGATCGGTGCCGCCGTGGGTGGCGCGGCGGGCGGCGGCTATGGCTACTACGTCGATACCCAGGAAGCCAAGCTGCGCCAGCAACTGCAGGGTACCGGTGTGCAGGTGCAGCGTAACGGCGATGACCTGAAGCTGATCATGCCGGGCAACATCACCTTCGCCAGCAACTCGGCGGATATTTCCAGTAGCTTCTACCCGACGCTCAACTCCCTGGTGCTGACCTTCAAGGAGTTCAACAAGAACGGGGTGAACATCGTCGGCCATACCGACAGCACCGGCTCCGCCGAGCTCAACCAGAACCTCTCCAACCGCCGGGCCCAGAGCGTGGCCTCGTACCTGTCGAACAACGGTGTCGCGGCGTCGCGCATCTCCGCCTATGGCGCCGGCCCGAGCCAGCCGATCGCGAGCAACGCCAACGAAGCCGGCCGCGCGCAGAACCGCCGCGTGGAAATCAACCTGCGTCCGCTGTAAGCGGGCGTCGTCGCGTTCTGCGGCCAATGGAAGAGGCCTCCTGCTCAGGAGGCCTTTTTCGTATCCGCCAGCTGTCGTCCGGCCGTCAGCCCGTGCAGGTCGGCCAGCCGGGCGTCCTTGTCGGCCCACAGCTGGTTGATCCATTGCTGGAAGCGCAGGCGATAGGTTTCGTCCTGATCGTAGTTGCGGCCGATGAAGTCCGCCGGAATCGGCAGGTGCTCGAGGCTCACCACCACTTCGTGCACTTCGCCGCTGAGCAGCGCCCAGAAGCCGGGGCTGCCCTGGGGGTAGTGGATGGTGACGTTGATGATGCCGTGCAACTGCTCGCCCATGGCGTCGAGCACGAAGGCGATGCCGCCGGCCTTGGGTTTGAGCAGGTAGCGGTAGGGCGATTGCTGTTCCCGATGCTTGGCCCGGGTGAAGCGCGTGCCCTCGACGAAGTTGAAGATGCCCACCGGGTTGTTGCGGAACTTGGCGCAGGTGCGTCGCGTGGTCTGCAGATCCTTGCCCTTCTTCTCCGGGTGCCTGGTCAGGTAGGCCTTGGAGTAGCGCTTCATGAACGGGAAACCCAGCGCCCACCAGCACAGGCCGATGACCGGCACCCAGATCAGTTCCTGCTTGAGGAAGAACTTCAACGGGCGGATGCGCCGGTTGAGCAGGTACTGCAGCACCAGAATGTCGACCCAGCTCTGGTGGTTGCTGGTGACCAGGTAGGAATGCTGGTAATCGAAGCGTTGCAGGCCCTCGACCTGCCAGCGCGTGGCGCCCAGCAGGTCCATCCAGGCCTTGTTGCCGCTGATCCAGGCTTCGTGGATGACGTTCATCAGCCGGTTGCACAGGCGCTCTACGGCGGCGAACGGCAGGACGATCCTGAGCAGGGTCACGGCGAACAGTGGCCAGCACCAGAACAGGGTATTGAGGGCCAGCAGGCTGGCTCCGAGCAGGCCGCGAAGGGGAGCGGGCAGAATGTGCAGCATGGCAGAGCGGGTCTCCGAAAACCGATGATCCCCGGCCCGCACTAAACAGGCCATGGAAAAACGTGGGCGATGGCAACGCAGGTAGTTTTGCAACGGTCTGCTGAGCCCGGCCGGGGCGACTGGCGCACAGGGTAACCGTTGCCCAGCGAACTGCAAGCCCGTGCAGATGCTGCCGGCGGCGCCCCTCCTTGGGCGCCGGGGCGGCGCCTCATTTCGGCAGGTTGGCGGCCTGGATCGCGGTCAGGGCGATGGTGTAGACGATGTCGTCCACCAGGGCCCCGCGCGAGAGGTCGTTCACCGGCTTGCGCAGGCCCTGCAGCATGGGGCCGACGCTGATGCAGTCGGCACTGCGCTGTACCGCCTTGTAGGTGGTGTTGCCGGTATTCAGGTCGGGGAACACGAACACCGTGGCGCGGCCGGCCACCTGGCTGTTGGGCGCCTTCTGCCGGCCGACGCTTTCGATGGCGGCGGCGTCGTACTGCAACGGGCCGTCGAGCAGCAGGTTGGGGTTGGCCTGCCTGGCCAGGCGCGTGGCTTCGCGCACCTTTTCCACTTCTTCGCCGCTGCCCGAGTCGCCGGTGGAGTAACTGAGCATCGCCACCCGTGGCGGAATGCCGAAGGCCGTGGCCGAGGCCGCGCTCTGCAGGGCGATTTCCGCCAGTTCCGATGCGCTCGGATCAGGGTTCACCGCGCAGTCGCCATAGACCACCACCTGATCCGGCAGGAGCATGAAGAACACCGAGGACACCAGCTTGTAGCCGGGGGCGGTCTTGATCAGTTGCAGGGCCGGGCGGATGGTGTTGGCGGTGGTGTGCACGGCCCCGGACACCAGCCCGTCGACCTCGTCCAGGGCCAGCATCATGGTGCCCAGCACCACGCTGTCCTCCAGTTGCGCGCTGGCCATGGGCGCGTTCAGGCCCTTGCCCTTGCGCAGCTCGACCATGGGCTCGACGTAGCGTTCGCGGATCAGGTCCGGGTCGAGGATCTCCAGCCCCGGCGGCAGTTCGATGCCCTGGGCCTGGGCCACGGCGTGCACGTCCTCGGCCTTGGCCAGCAGCACGCAGCGGGCGATGCCGCGCGCCTGGCAGATGGCCGCGGCCTGCACGGTGCGCGGTTCGGCGCCTTCGGGCAGGACGATGCGCTTGTTCGCCGCCTTGGCCTGCTGCACCAGTTGGTAGCGAAACG
Organism: Phytopseudomonas dryadis; assembly: GCF_004327355.1. Taxonomy (GTDB): domain Bacteria; phylum Pseudomonadota; class Gammaproteobacteria; order Pseudomonadales; family Pseudomonadaceae; genus Aquipseudomonas; species Aquipseudomonas dryadis. The sequence continues at coordinate 134,657 of NZ_QJUM01000012.1, read as the reverse complement.
CCGGTGGCGACAGGCGCAGTTCGCGCGGCGTGCCGCAGCGGGCGGCGAGCCAGTCGTGGTCGATATGGCTGGCGACGAAGTCGGCGACCTTCTCGGCGCGCTCCTTGTCGTCGACCGGGATCTCCTTGTTCAGGCGGTTGAGGTTGGTCGCCGTGTCGTAGGAGCCGGTGCTCACGGTCATCACCGGCAGGCCGCTCTGCAGGGCGCCGCGGCACAGTTCCATGATCCGTGGATCGGGGGCGAAATCGCTGCACAGCAGCAGGCCGGCCAGGGGCATGCCGTTCATCGCCGCCAGGCTGGCGGCGAGGATGATGTCGTCGCGATCGCCGGGGGTCACCACCAAGGTGCCGGGCTTGAGCAGTTGCACGGTGTTGGCCACCGCCCGGGCGCAGAGCACGATCTTGAGCATGCGCCGCTGTTCGTAGTCACCGGCATTGAGCACCCGGGCGCCTAGCAGGTCGGCGATGTCGCGGGTGCGTGGCGCGTTCAGCTCTTCCAGCCAGGGAATGCAGCCGAGCAGGCGGAAATCGTCATGGCGCAGCAGCGAGGAATGCTCGTGCAGGCGTTCGGCGAACGCCTCCAGGCCATCGTCGCTGCGCACCTTGTTGAGGATCACGCCGAGTACCTTGGGGTCCTTCGGCCCGCCGAATTGCTGGGCCTGGATTTCCACGCGGTCGCACAGTTCGTTGAGGCTTTCCTGCTCCGGCGCCGACACCAGGATCACATCGGCGTCCAGGCTCTTGGCCAGGTGGAAGTTGACCCGCGCGGCGTAGCTGGCCTGGCGCGTCGGCACCATGCCTTCGACGATGACCACGTCCTTGCCCAGGGCGGCCTCCTGATAGAGGCTGATGATCTCTTCGAGCAACTCGTCCAGGTCGCCATCGCCCAGACGCCGTTCGACATGGGCCAGGGCCAGTGGCTTGGGCGAGTGCAGGCCGTGGGTGCGGGCGATCAGCTCGCTGGAGCGCTCCGGCCCGGCATCGCCCTGGTGGGGCTGGGCGATGGGCTTGAAGAAGCCGACCTTGAGCCCGGCACGCTCCAGGGCGCCGACCAGGCCCAGGCTGATGGAGGTGAGGCCGACGCCGAAACCGGTGGGGGCGATGAAGAAGGTATGCATGGTTTCTCCAGTCTTGTCAGGCGAGCGCCGCCTGTCGTTTGCTGCCGAGCGTGGCGACCGGGCCCGGGCTTTGTCGCCCTGCCCGGCATGCCGGTCCAGGTGGCAGGTCGGCGCTCGTGGCTATTCAGGTATCGAGCAGGGCCAGGGTGTCCAGGGCGATCTGCCGCTCCTCGTTGGTGGGGATCACCAGCACGCGCGGGTGGTCGGCGGCCTGGATGGGCCCGCTGACGCCACGGATGCAGCGGGCGTTGGCGTCCTCGTCCAGGGCCAGGCCGAGCAGGCGCAGGTGGGCGACGGTCTTGCTGCGGATCAGCGGCGAGTTCTCGCCGATGCCGCCGGTGAAGATCAGGCCGTCGAGCCTGGGCAGGGCGCAGCTCATGGCCGCCAGGGATTTGCTCAAACGGTAGCAGAACACCTCGATGGCCAGGGTGGCGCCGGCATGGCCCTGTTCGCGCGCCTGCTCCAGGCTGCGCATGTCGTTGGACAGCCCGGAGAGGCCGAGCAGCCCACTGTCGTGATTGAGCATGCGATCGGTCTGTTCCAGGCTCCAGCCCAGGGTGCGCGCCAGGTGGCTGTGCAGGTTGGGGTCGACATCGCCGCTGCGGGTGCCCATCACCAGGCCTTCCAGCGGTGTCATGCCCATGCTGGTGTCGCGGCTCTGGCCGTCGACCACGGCGCAGGTCGAGCAGCCATTGCCCAGGTGGGCGACCAGCCAGCTGCTGTCCGTGACGGCCAGCCCGGTGACCTCGGCGGCGCGCAGGCTGACGAAGCGGTGGCTGGTGCCATGGAAGCCGTAGCGGCGTACGCCATGCTCGCGGTACAGCTGTTGCGGTACCGCGTAGCGGTAGGCGTGCTCGGGCAGGGTCTGGTGGAAGGCGGTGTCGAACACCGCGACCTGGGGCAGTTCGGGATAGAGCGCGAGGGCGGCCTCGATACCCAGCAGGCTGGCCGGGTTGTGCAGCGGCGCCAGTGGCGCGATGGCGCGGATCGCATCGATCACCTCGGCATCCAGGCGCTGGGCGCTGGTGAAGCGCTCGCCGCCATGTACCACGCGGTGGCCGATACCGTGCAACTGGCCGTCGGCCGCTTCCTGGACCATGGGCAGCAGGTGGGCCAGGGCGCTGCGGTGATCGCCTCCGGCGATGGCCAGGCTGTGCTTGGCATTATCGCGTTGCCAGTGCAGCACCGCGTCGGTGCTGCCCAGGCGTTCGGCCAGGCCGCTGATGGCGAACTGCGCCTGGTCGGGTTTGACCAGGGCGAACTTGATCGATGAACTGCCGCAGTTGATCACCAGAATATTGCGTGAGGGCATTCAAGTGTCCTTGTTGTTGTTACTGGCGGTGGGCGTGCCGTGCGCTACTGCTGCGACACACCAGCCGCACCTGAAGTTCTGTCCTATGTGGGCGCGGCGCTGGGTTTCGTCGAGCACCCAGGCGCGATTCTGCCATGGCGGCTGGTGACGCAGGTGTTGAGTATGGCCACAAGATAAGACTGCCACCCAGTGACCGTCCTCGTCCTGACGAAAATCAACCAGGGTCTGTTGTGCCGGCATCGTCAGTCGCCGTGCCGCGGCCGTGATGAAGCGGCGCGGCGAGCCCATGCCACAGCGTTGCCCGCGGCCCGTCCGTCAGGGCTCGGGTCGCTTTCGTGCGCCCCCTTGGTTAAACTCCGGTCTTCTACATTCCTGAGCAAAAGGTCTCGCCCCATGCTGATCGCCGCCAATAAGGCCGTTTCCATCGACTATACCCTGACCAACGATGCCGGTGAGGTTATCGATAGTTCCGCTGGCGGCGCGCCGCTGGTCTACCTGCACGGTGCCGGCAACATCATCGTCGGCCTGGAAAAGGCACTGGTCGGCAAGCAGGCCGGTGACGAAGTGAAAGTGGCCGTCGAACCCGAGGAAGCCTACGGCGAGTACAGCGCCGAACTGGTGGCCACCCTCAACCGCTCCATGTTCGAAGGCGTCGACGAGCTGGAAGTCGGCATGCAGTTCCATGCCTCCGGCCCGGACGGCGGCATGCAGATCGTCACCATCCGCGAACTGGACGGCGACGACGTGATCGTCGACGGCAACCACCCGCTGGCCGGTCAGCGCCTGAACTTCGCGGTCAAGGTGGTCGACGTGCGTGACGCCAGCGCCGAAGAAGTGGCCCACGGGCATGTCCACGGCGAAGGTGGTCACCACCACTGATCGCCGTCCGTATGTCGGGCCATGGCCTGCCATTGGTGGCCGCCCGCCATACGTGACTGCTAAGCTGTCGTGGCTAAAAGGGCGCCTTTGAGGCGCCTTTTTCGTCCCCTGATCGACCTTCGTTTGCGTTACCCGGGAGCAAGTCATGAGCGCCTTTCACGACCTCAATCTGCGTGCACTGGATGGCCAGGATCTGCCTCTTGCACCCTTCAAGGGCAAGGTGTTGCTGGTCGTCAACGTCGCTTCGAAGTGTGGCCTGACGCCACAGTACGCCGGCCTGGAGCGGTTGCAGCAGCAATACCAGTCCCAGGGCTTCAGCGTGCTCGGCCTGCCCTGCAACCAGTTCGCCGGGCAGGAGCCCGACAGCGAAGAGGCGATCAGCCAGTTCTGCAGCCTGAACTACGGCGTGACCTTTCCCCTGAGCAGCAAGCTGGAAGTCAACGGCAGTGGTCGCCATCCGTTGTACCGCCTGCTGGCGGGCGAGGGCGCCGAGTTCCCCGGCGACATCACCTGGAACTTCGAGAAATTCCTGGTCGGCCAGGATGGCCGCGTGCTGGCGCGCTTCTCGCCGCGTACGGCCCCGGATGATCCGGCGCTGATCCAGGCCATCGAAAAGGCGCTTGGCTGAAGCGCTCGCTGATCCGCCACCGAGCCGATTCCCCCGCCTGGCGCTGACAGCCATGCCCAACCGAGCCATACCACCCATCGCCGCGGGGTCGCGGCTCCTACACCACGGGGGCTGTCAGCGACCCCGTAGGAGCCCCGACCTCGGGGCGATGCGATAGTGGCCATTGCGTTGAGATAGATCCTTTCACGTTACGCCTGTGCCCCGTCGGTCTTGCTGGCCGCCAGCGCAATGCCCTGGGTATCGAAAGCAACCTGTCTTCATTCGCCATGATCACCGCCATCGATAGTGCTGGTGAACCTGCCTTGAGCCACTCTATTCTGGCGCTCCGATACGTTCCGGCGGTGCTCCCGTGCGCCGCCACTTCCCGTCCGCCACGCTCCGGCCACTCTGTCCGCCGGGGTTGAAGCGCCTGTTGTCTGGCGCCCGAGGAGTCCTGATGAGCAACCCCGCCAGTGTCCTGTTCCGCCCCTTCACGCTCGGCAAGCTGGTGCTGCCGAGCCGCGTAGTGATGGCGCCGATGACCCGTTCCTTCTCGCCGGGTGGCGTGCCCAATGCCAAGGTGGTCGAGTACTACCGGCGCCGGGCGGCGGCAGGCGTTGGCCTGATCGTCACCGAGGGCACCACGGTTGGCCACAAGGCCGCCAACGGTTATCCCGACGTGCCGCGTTTCCATGGCGAGGATGCCCTGGAAGGTTGGCGCCAGGTGGTCGAGGCGGTGCATGCCGAGGGTGGGCGGATCGTGCCGCAGCTCTGGCACGTGGGTAACGTGCGCAAGCTGGGAACCGAGCCGGATGCCAGCGTGCCGGGCTATGGCCCCTGCGAGAAGGTCAAGGATGGCCGCGTGGTCGTGCATGGCATGAGCGAGGCGGATATCCACGAAGTGATCGCCGCCTTCGCCCAGGCCGCCCGGGATGCCCAGCGCATCGGCATGGACGGCGTCGAGATCCACGGTGCCCACGGTTACCTGATCGACCAGTTCTTCTGGGCCGGCAGCAACCAGCGCAGCGATGGCTACGGCGGTGATCTGGCCCAGCGCTCGCGTTTCGCCATCGAGCTGATTCAGGCGGTGCGCGCCGCCGTGGGTGCGGATTTCCCGATCATCTTCCGCTTCTCCCAGTGGAAGCAGCAGGACTACGGCGCGCGTCTGGTGCAGACCCCGGAGCAACTGGCGGCCTTCCTGCAGCCGCTGAGCGAGGCGGGCGTGGACATCTTCCATTGCTCGACCCGGCGTTTCTGGGAAGCCGAGTTCGACGGCTCGCCCCTGAACCTGGCCGGCTGGACGCGCAAGCTGACCGGCAAGCCGACCATCACCGTCGGCAGTGTCGGTCTCGATGGCGAGTTCCTGCAGTTCATGGTCGCCACCGACAAGGTCGCCCAGCCGGCCCGGCTCGAGGGGCTGCTCGAACGCCTGCGCCAGGAAGAATTCGACCTGGTCGCCGTGGGCCGCGCGCTGCTGGTCGATCCGGACTGGGCGGTCAAGGTGCGCGACGGCCGCGAGGCGGATATCCTGCCCTTCAGCCGCGCGGCCTTGAGCAGCCTGGCCTGATCAGCCGCTGCGCTGCGCGCCTGGCAGGGGCCGGGGCGCCGCGCTGGCGTTGCGCGGGGTGTTGGGCAGCATGGCCGTGCGCAGCAGTTCCTCGAAGCGTTCGACGATCGTCGACCAGCCTTGCCGGGCTGCGTGCTGACGAGCGTTGAGGCGTACCCGGCGCAGGTTCTCCGGGGTCTCCAGCAGCCATTGCGCGGCGTCGACGAAGCTCTGCGCGTCGTCCGCATTGGCCAGGGCGCCGTTGTGCCCATGCTCGATGTGCTGCGCCGCGGCGGCCTGGTCGAAGGCGACCACGCCGAGCCCCGCGGCCATGGCTTCGAGCAGCACGTTGCCGAAGGTTTCCGAGAGGCTGGGGAACAGGAACAGGTCGGCCGAGGCGTAGTGTTCGGCCAGGGCTTCGCCACGCCGTACGCCGCAGAACAGGGCGTCCGGCAGTTGCTGTTGCAGGCTGGCGCGTTGCGGGCCGTCGCCGACCACGATCAACTTCAGGCGCTGTGTCGGGTAGCGCACCCGCAGTGCGTCGAAGGTGCTGGCCAGCAGGCCGAGGTTCTTCTCCGCGGCCAACCGGCCGACATGCAGCACGGCGATATCCGTTTCCTCCAGGCCCCATTGGCGGCGCAACTCATCGCTGCGCCTGGCCGGGTTGAACAGCCCCGCGTCCACGCCGCGGGCGAGCAGTTCCAGGCGTTCGAAGCCACGGCGCTGCAGTTCGCTGCGCTGGCTGAGACTGGGCACCAGGGTCATGTGCGAGGCGTTGTGGAACCAGCGCAGGTAGTTGGTCAGCAGGCGGGTGAGCAGGGCGATGCCGTAGTGGCCGGTGTACTGCTGGAAGTTGGTGTGAAAGCCGCTGATCACCGGAATGCGCAGGCGCCTGGCGGCGCGCAGGGCGGACAGCCCCAGCGGGCCTTCGGTGGCGATGTAGAGCACGTCGGGCGGTTGCTTGCGCCACAGCCGCAGCAGCTTGTGCCGCGCCGACTGTCCCCATTGCAGGCCGCGGTAGCCGGGCAGCGGCCAGCCGCGGGTGAGCAGCAGGTCGGCGTCCTGGCAGGGGCGCGCATCGTTGCTCTGCCGGGGGCGTATCAGTTGCAGGCGATGACCGCGGGCCCGCAGGCCGCCGACCAGGTGGCCGAGGGTATTGGCCACACCGTTGATTTCCGGGGTGAAGGTCTCGCTGACCAGGGCGATGAATAGCGCGGGAGTGCTCATGACGACAGTGTCGGCCGCCGCCATGTAGCCTTTGTGACGTTAGCGTGGCGTTTGCGTGACGCTGCGCGCGCCGCCTTCGCGCACCCAGAACAGGGTGGCGCCAGCCACCGCGGCCGGCATCATCAGGAGATTGACGACGGGGATCAGCAGCGCGGCGTAGGTGATGCCGCCGAAGCCCAGGGACTGCCAGCGCTTCTCGCGCAGCCAGGCGAGCATGTCCTGCCAGCTCATCTTGTTGTTGTCGGCCGGGTAGTCGATGTACTGGATGGCCATCATCCACACGCCGAACAGCAGCCACAGCGGGGCGGCCACCAGGTTGACCACGGGAATGAACGAGAGGATCAGCAAGCCCAGCGCCCGGGGCAGGAAGTACGCCAGCTTGCGGGCCTCGCGGCCGAGGGTGCGCGGCACCATGGCCAGCAGCTCGGCCCAGCTGAAGGGCGGGAAGGTGTCTTCGCCGCGCACCACCACCTCGACCTTCTCCGCGAGAAAACCGTTGAAGGGCGCGGCGATGATGTTGGCCAGCATGGTGAAGCTGAAGAACACCATCAGCACCACCAGCACCACGAACAACGGCCAGAGGATGTATTGCAGAAAGCTCAGCCAGCTCGGCAGGCTCGGCATGAAGGCGTCGACCCAGCCGCTGAACTGCTGCGTGGCGAAACCGATCAGCAGCACGAACAGGAGCAGGTTGATCGCCAGCGGCAGCAGCACGAAGAGCCGAAGACCGGGGCTCAGCACCAGTTTCAGGCCTTCTCTGAGGTATTGCGGGCCGGACAGCACGGGGGCGGGCATGTCGATGTCTCCTGGGAGCAGAACGTCGCGCGACCTTACCGATTTTGCCCTCCCGGGGAAAGCGCGGCGGCGCTACCAGCCGTTACCGGCGTCATCATAGGCTGCGGCTATGCGCGGGATTGGCAAACGGCATTTCCGTCAGGCGGTACGCCACCTTAGTCTGCACGGCATCCCTTTGCGGAGCCATCCTTGCCTTCCCGCTTTTCGATGGCTCCTTTTTATGCTGGCGGCAGCCGTGCCGTGAGGAGTTCGTGATGTCTGCTACACGCCATGCCCGGGTGATCATTCTCGGTTCCGGTCCGGCTGGCTACAGTGCCGCGGTCTACGCGGCGCGCGCCAACCTCAAGCCCTTGCTGATCACCGGGCTGCAGGCCGGCGGCCAACTGACCACCACCACCGAGGTGGACAACTGGCCCGGGGGTGTCCACGGCCTTACCGGCCCGGACCTGATGCAGCGCATGCAGGCCCACGCCGAGCGTTTCGAGACCGAGATCGTCTTCGACCACATCCAGGCGGTGGACCTGGCTGGCCGGCCCTTCACCCTGATGGGCGACAGCACCCGTTACAGCTGCGATGCACTGATCATCGCCACGGGCGCCAGTGCCCGCTACCTCGGTCTGCCCAGCGAAGAGGCGTTCATGGGCCGGGGCGTATCGGCCTGCGCCACCTGCGACGGCTTCTTCTACCGCAACCGCGAGGTGGCGGTGGTCGGTGGCGGCAACACGGCGGTGGAGGAGGCGCTGTACCTGGCCAACATCGCCAGTCGCGTGACCCTGGTGCACCGACGCGGCGCCTTTCGCGCCGAGAAGATCCTGCAGAACAAACTGCAGGCCCGGGTCGCCGAAGGCCGCATCGAACTCGTTCTCAACGCCGAAGTGGACGAGGTACTGGGCGATGCCTCGGGGGTGACCGGCGTACGCCTGCGCCAGCAGGACGGCAGCGCCCGCACCCTGCAGGTCGACGGGCTGTTCGTGGCCATCGGACATACGCCGAACACGGCGCTGTTCGACGGGCAACTGGCGCTCAAGGACGGTTATCTGCAGGTCAACGGCGGCCGTGAAGGCAACGCCACGGCGACCAGTATTCCCGGCGTGTTCGCCGCCGGCGACGTGGCCGATCAGGTCTATCGTCAGGCGATCACCTCGGCCGGGGCCGGCTGCATGGCCGCGCTGGACGTGGAGCGCTATCTGGATGGCCTTTGAGGGACCTGCACGCCAGTGCGCTATTGCCAGACTCGTGTAGGAGCCGCGACCTCGCGGCGAATCGTGGCCATACCACGGATTCTGCGGAGTGGCCACGATCGCATCGCGCCGGGGGCGACGCTCCTACGCGGTCGGTGGTGTGCCGCGATCCCGTAGGAGCCGCGACCTCGCGGCGAATCGTGGCCATCCCGCGATTTCTGCAGCATGGCCGCCATCGCATCGCGCCGGGGTCGACGCTCCTACGCGGTCGGTGGTGTGCCGCGATCCCGTAGGAGCCGCGACCTCGCGGCGAATCGTGGCCATACCACGGATTCTGCGGAGTGGCCACGATCGCATCGCGCCGGGGTCGACGCTCCTACGCGGTCGGTGGTGTGCCGCGATCCCGTAGGAGCCGCGACCTCGCGGCGAATCGTGGCCATCCCGCGATTCCTGCAGCATGGCCGCCACCGCATCGCGCCGGGGTCGACGCTGCTACGTGCCGGACGCTTGCAGGCCAAGGAGCAAGACGCTATCCACGGACGGCGGCAGGCCCAGGTTTCAGTCCTTGCGGGTCAGCGGTTGCCGCTCGAAGCGCACGGCGCTCAGGCCGCTGCTCATCAGCGCGCGGATATTGCCGTGGTCGTTGCCGTCCGGTGTTGCCAGGACGCTGCGGTAATGCTCGCCGAAGCACAGCAGGCTTTCTTCCTGGCTCAGGCCTTCGAGCAGGGCCAGGCCGAGGGTCTTGCAGGAGCCTTCGTTCTGCCCGGCGGCGTTGTTCAGCGCGCCATTGCTGAAGGCGCTCGGCTGGTAATCGTAGTGTTCGGCGATGAACGCCAGGGTTTCGGCGAAGGCGAAATGTTCGGCGCCGAGGCGGGCGCGGAAGTCGTTCAGGGTACTCATGCTTGTCCTTTCGGGTTACGGGCGCCGAAGGCGGCCTGCTGTTCGGCGCTGGCTTCGGTCTGGTACCTGGCCTTCCATTCGGCGTAGGGCATGCCGTAGACCTCTTCGCGGGCCTGATCCGGGGTCACGTTCAGGTCGAGGTCGTCGGCGGCGGCCTTGTACCATTTGGACAGGCAGTTGCGGCAGAAGCCGGCGAGGTTCATCAGGTCGATGTTCTGCACATCCGGCCGGCTGCGCAGGTGCTGCACCAGGCGGCGGAAGGCGGCAGCTTCGATTTCCAGGCGTTCTTGATCGGTCATGGCGGTGCTCTCTGTGCCGACAGGGACATGGCGGCGATGATAAAAGCCTGCCGGGGGCTCGGCAATGGGCCAGCTCCACGGCGCGGCTGACGGGATGCGCCGCCGCCCGGCGCTCAGCGATGGCCGGCGAGGGTGATCGAGACCGATTCGGCGAAACGCAGGGCGTGGGGCTTGTCGACCTCGACCTCGGCGTAGCGCACGGCTTCGTGGCTCATCACCAGGTCGAGGATCTCCTGGGTCAGGCGTTCGAGCAGAGCGAAGCGATTGCCCTCCACGTGGCCGATGATGGCCTTGGTGATGGTGCGGTAGTTGAGGGCGTGATCGATGTCGTTGTCGCGTACCGCGTCGACGGCCGGGTAGAGGATGGTCAGGTTGATCAGCACGTCCTGCTTGTTGTTGATCTCCTCTTCCTTGATACCGATGAAGGTGCGCAGGCGCAGATCCTTGACGCGGATGCGCGCCATGCCGGGTTCCAGTCTGGGCATCGTTATTTGCTCCGTCCGATCAGTTGCAGGAATTCATGGCGGGTATTGTAGGACTCGCGGAAGGCGCCGAGCATCACCGAGGTGTTCATCACCGAGTTCTGCTTCTCCACGCCGCGCATCATCATGCACATGTGCTGGGCCTCGATGACCACGGCCACGCCGGCGGCCTGGGTCACCTGCGCGATGGCGTCGGCGATCTGCCGGGTGAGGTTCTCCTGGATCTGCAGGCGGCGCGCGTACATGTCGACGATGCGGGCGATCTTCGACAGGCCCAGCACCTTGCCGGTGGGGATGTAGGCGACGTGGGCCTTGCCGATGAAGGGCAGCAGGTGATGCTCGCACAGCGAGTAGAGCTCGACGTCCTTGACGATCACCATCTCGTCGCTGTCGGAGCTGAACAGCGCGCCGTTGACCACTTCTTCCAGGCTCTTCTCATAGCCGTTGCACAGGTACTGCATGGCCTTGGCGGCCCGCTTCGGGGTGTCCAGCAGGCCTTCGCGATCCGGGTTTTCGCCGAGGCCGAGGAGGATGTCGCGGTAATGGTCGGGCAGTGAAGGGTTCATCGTCAGGGTCCTCGCGGCGCCTCACTTGAGGTGGCGGCCGCCGTTCACGGTCAGGGTGGTGCCGGTGATGTAGGGCGTATCCAGCAGGTAGCGCAGGCTCTGGTAGATCACCTGGGGGCCGGGTTCGAAGCCCAGTGCGGACTTGCTCAATGCCTTGGCGCGGTATTCGGTGTCGTCTTCGGGGTTGAACATCAGCAGCGCCGGGGCGATGCCGTTGACCTTGATCGTCGGCGCGAAGCGGGCGGCGAAGGACAGCGTCAGGCTGTCCAGGCCGGCCTTGCTGGCGCAGTAGGCGGGGCGCTTGGCGCTGCCCTTGCGCGCCACGTCGTCGCTGATGTGCACGATGTCGGCTTCGGCGCTGCGCTCCAACAGGGGCGCGCAGTGCAGGTTGATCAGATAGGGCGCGAGCATGTGCACGGTGAACAGTTGCTGGAAATCGCTGGCCTGTTCATCGGCAGGCCAGGACGAGGCGTTGTGCACGATGGCGCGCAGGCTGTCGGTGTGGCCCTGCAATTGTTCGATGAAGGCCAGGATGCTCGCTTCGCTGTCGAAGTCGGCGTGCAAGGTCAGCGCGCCGCGCTCGCGCAGCGCCGCCAGTGCGGGTTTTTCATGGCGATAGGTGACGATCAGGCGATGGCCGTCGGCGAGCAGGCGCTCGGCGCAGTGCAGACCGACGCGCTGGCCGGCGCCGGTGATGAGGATCGGGGCGTTGCTGACGCTCATGGGCATTGGGCCGCGGATGGAGAGGGAGGGCGCCCGGTGGCCCCGGGCCCTGCAAAGTTATAGCAGGCACCGAAGCTGTACAACCCTGCAGACGGTGGGGGTGTGCAGGGTAAGGGGGCGGCCGTGCCTTGCGCCGGGCCGCCGCATTGGGAGCTGTTGCCGTTTCAGCGCCCGGTGGACGGGCTGATGCGGCGCAGCAGGCTGCCGGAGCGGTTGCCCTGCAGCCAGGGCGCCAGCAGGCGGGTGACCAGGGGGATGAACAGGTAGGTCATCAGCGGGGTCAGCGCCAGGGTGCTGAGCAGCACGCGCGGCACCAGGGCGACGTCCGCCAGCAGGTTGCCGAACAGCAGGTTGAAGGCCAGCGACACGGGAAAGAACGCCAGCCAGATGGCAACGGTCTGCTTCCAGCGCGGTGGTTGCCGGTGGCCACTGCCGAACCAGGCGTCGATGCCCAGGGCCCGGTGCTCGTGGGGCTGGGCGAACAGGCCCTTGCCACGGGCGAGCCAGGCACGGCGGGAGGCCGAATGCTCCCAGGTACTCATGGTCTGTTCGTCGGTGAAGCGGAAGACCATCTGGAATTCGTCATCGCCCGGTGGGGGGGCGAGGACGCCGGAGCCGAGATAGCCGGGGAAGTCGGTAGCCAGTTGCTCGCCTTCGCGCAGCCAGGCCATGAAGTCATGATAGCGCCCGTTGGCAACACGGCGCGCCACCATCAGGGTGACGGGTTCGGTAGACATTGTGTATCTCCAGTCAGGGCGCGTGGCCAGGGTAGGGCCGTGCGCATCGCGCGACTCGGGGTGATGAGTCGCGTGCTCGGGTCTGTTGCCGACAACAGACCCCTTGAACCAGCAAGGATTATTCCTGTTTTCGGGAAATTAGCCAGCGCCGTGTTGGATACGGCCCGCGAGTTCGCGGTAAGCCGCTGCACGGCCGGGCTCGGGCGACGGGCCGTTCGTCCGATGCCCACCAGGCCATCGAGCGGCGGGGTTGCGCCCGGCCGCTACAGGCACTGTCCAGGTGCAGGATGACCGGGGCGAAGGCCACATCCTGGTGCGTCCGGGACGCCGGCTGCTGCCGACGGCCGCTTGTACAAGGTTCGTACAATGAAAGGTAACGGGAGCTGGAGTACACTTGCAGGCTTCTGACCGCGTGGCGATTTCCCCATGTCCGATCTCGTTGATACCCAGGCGTTCGTTTCGAGTGTCCTCAAACAGCAGGAGCTGTTTCCCATTCGTGAGGTGGCGCGGCTGACGGGGGTCAATCCGGTGACGTTGCGGGCCTGGGAGCGACGTTACGGGTTGATTCAGCCGATCCGTACCGACAGTGGCCATCGCCTGTATTCCCAGGTCGACGTGGAAACGGTGCGCAGTGTTCTGGCCTGGATCGAGCGTGGCGTCCCGGTGAGCAAGGTCGGCAAGATCCTGGCCAGGAGCAGCATGGCCCAGGTGACCAGCGCGCCGGTCTACGAGGCGGCCACCTCCGTCGAGTGGGCGCAGTGGCAGAGCCGTGTGCACGAGGCGATCCAGGCCTTCGACGAGGCCGAACTGGATCGCGTGTACGGGCAGGTGTTTTCCAGCTATCCGTTGTCGGTGGCGTTCCAGGATATCCTCATGCCGCTCTGGCAGACCCTGTTGCTGCGCCAGGATCAGCGGGGGCGCAGCAGCGAGTGGCTGTTCTTCGACACCTTTCTGCGCGGCCGCGTGCTGCAGCGGCTGCACAACCTGCGCGACCAGCCGGGCGGCCGGCTGCTATTGGTGGCGCTGCCGGGACGTTGCCGGGAACTGGAGCTGCTGGTCAGCGGCCTGCTGTTGAACCCGGGCGAGGTGGTCATCCATGTCCTCGGCATCGGTCAGTCGCTGGAGGAGTTACCGCTGGTCTGCGCGAAGATGCGGCCTCTGGCCGTGGTGGTGTTCTCCAACCAGGCGCCGAACGACGACACGCCGAAGGCGCTGGAGCGCCTGGCGCTGACGCTCGAGTGTCCGCTGGTGATGGCGGGTGAGGGCGCCGATCTGCTGCAGGAGAGCCTCAGGGGGTCGCCCATCGCCTGCCTGGGCAGCGAAGGGCGCCTGATGCAGCGCCGTCTGCGCCAGTTCCTCGCCGGCCACCTGGATACCTGACGCGCCCGCAGGACATGGCTCAGGCGCGATGCGCCTGGGGATACAGCTGGCGGTGCTGCTGGTAGAGGTACTTCTGCAGGCGCGTACTGCTGTCTTCGTCCAGGGTGTTGATCTCGTAGGCCAGCAGCCCCTCGTCCGTGGTGCGGATCAGGCTGCCCTGCAGGGTGATCGGCGGTTGCCCGTGCAGGGGCAGATCCAGGCTGAATCGCTCGGGGGGCTGAGTGTCGGCGGTCTGTTCGAGCAGCAGTCCGCTCATCGAGACCTCGTGCACGCGCAGGTGGCTCGGCTCGCCGTTGCGGTCGAGCAGCGCCAGCGGCTTTTCCAGCGACAGACGCCAGGCGCGGTTGAGCGAACCTTCTTCGAAAATCTGCGGTACGCCGAGTTCCAGGTGCGGTGTGTCCTGCTCGTCCTTGACCAGGTGGGGGGTGAAGGACAGCCGTTGATTGGCGAAGTGCGCCTCGATGGTCAGTTGTTCCTTGGCGGCGCAGTTGGCGAGCAGGGCGGTGGTCTGCGTGGCGGCATCCACCTGCAGGCCGCTGTCCGGCTCCGGCCTGGATGACGGCGCGTCATTGAGGTGCTGGATGAACTCCAGTTCGAGTGGCGTAAGGAGAGGCGATTCCCGCATGGCGGCATTCTGCGCAAGGATGGTTGTCTAGTTGTGACAACCTTTTGCGTGTTTCGTTACCGCGTGGTGCGACCGTTCAGCCGATCCAGCTCCTGCCGCAGTGCGAGCACCTCGGCTTCGAGCTTTTTCACCCGCTCCTGGGCGTTGACGTACTCGGTGACGTTCTTCTGGATGCCGATGAAATAGGTGAGCTGATCGCCTTCGTTGAACACCGGGGTGATGGACAGCTCGTTCCAGAAGGCACTGCCGTCCTTGCGGTAGTTGCGCAGCACCTGGCGGCAGGGCTGCTGGCTGCGCACCGCCTGGCGAATGGCCGCGATCGCTGGCTGATCGCGATCACCGGCCTGGAGAAAGCGGCAGTCCTGGTAGAGGATTTCGTCGCTGCTGTAGCCGGTGAGCTGCTCGAACGCCGGGTTGGCATAGATGAGGATGTTGTCCTCGCCCTCCTGCTCGGCGATCACGATGCCGTCGTTCGAGGCGTTAATCGCCAGTTGCAGTAGTTTGGCATTGATCATGAGGGATATTCCCGATCCGGATGGCGCATTCTAGAACATCCGGTCAGGCTGTCCACTTGCGGCATACTGACCTAGGGTCTGTTGACGTTTCAGCGCAAGCCGCGTTGCCGCGTGAAATCTCGCCAGGCTAGGCGGAGGACGCCGGGAATGGCGTTCCCTTGCCAAGTCCTCCAACGACGCATGGCGAGATTTCCCGCGCACCCCGTAGGGCCGGGCCCGTTTTGCCGCGATGCGGCGTTTCTCGCCGGCTCATTTAGCCCACTAAACTTCGCGGCTCGTGCCTTGCCTCGCGGCAAAACGGGCTCCGGCGCGGTCGTGCTGAAACGTCAACAGACCCTAATGCCGATCAGACAAGGTTTTTTCAGAAGCAGGGGCGCCTGCAGAGGAGCGGCAGACCGCTGCCCATGTAGGAGCGTCGACCTCGGCGCGATGCGATGGCGGCCATCCCGCAGACCGGTGGTGCGACCAGCAATCGCCGCGGGGTCGCGGCTCCCACAGGGCCAGGGCAAAGCGTCTCTTTGTGGGCCAAGCGCTTAACTGGCTGGCATTAGGCATACTGGCCGGCGTTTTTATGGTTCAGCAGCGATGGTGTTTGCTCCGGTCTGCCTACCGGGTAGCCAGCCTGCTGGCCGCCGCTGCACGCCGTTAAAAACGTCTCCCGGAATCTTTCATCTGCAAGTGGAGTTTTCATGAAGATCGCTGTTCTTTCCGGTTCGGTTTACGGCACCGCCGAAGAGGTTGCCCGGCACGCCACGCGGCTGTTGCAGGAGGCCGGTTGCGACGCCCGGCACGACCCGCGCGCCA
This sequence comes from Phytopseudomonas dryadis, assembly GCF_004327355.1. Classification (GTDB taxonomy): domain Bacteria; phylum Pseudomonadota; class Gammaproteobacteria; order Pseudomonadales; family Pseudomonadaceae; genus Aquipseudomonas; species Aquipseudomonas dryadis. The sequence goes on along the minus strand of NZ_QJUM01000012.1, from coordinate 118,962 downwards.
GCCTGGCGGATCTGCAGGCATTCGCTCCCCAGGCCTTCCTGACGGTGACCTCGACCACCGGCATGGGCGAGTTGCCGGACAACCTGCAGCCCCTGTACTACGCCATTCGCGATCATCTGCCGGCCTGGAGCGGTTTGCCGGGGGCGGTGATCGCCCTGGGCGATTCCAGCTACGGCGATACCTATTGCGCGGGTGGCGAACAGGTGCGGGAACTGTACGCCGAACTGGGCATTCGCGAGGTGCTGCCGATGCTGCGCCTGGATGCCAGCGAGAGTGTCACCCCCGAGCAGGACGCCGAGCCCTGGGTGGCCGAATTCATCGTAGCGCTGACAGCCTGATGGCGGCGCGGCGACCGTCCATCCACGGAGGCGAACCCCGCAAGCGGCGTGCCGGTCGTCTGTAAGAGCCTGCTCGTCATGCCTGGATCGCCAGGGACGTGCAGCCATCGGACGTACTGACACGAAGGTGACAACAATGAATAACATGAAGCTTTCCGTACTGCTGCTCAGTGGCCTGCTGGCCGGGGCGGGTCTGCCCGCCATGGCCGATTCCGGCGCGCCTGCCCCGACCGGGCCGACCAATCCGATCTCGCCACCGCCGCCGAGCGTGCCTTCGGATGACGATGGCATGGGCAATGACATGGACGACGGCACCCTGACGCCGGGCACCGATGGCAGCAGCACCGGGCCGGGTATGGGAAGCGGTACAGGTACGGGAACCGGCAGTGAAACCATGCCCGGCACAGGCCCCAACACCGGCGGTGGCGCAGGTAGTGGCGGTACGGGTGGTGCCGACGGCGCTGACGGTGCGGGGGATGGCGGAGCTGGTGCCGGCGGCGAGTAGCGCTTGAAGGGCAGGGGGATAGCGCTTCCTGCTCGCTGATCCAGCGCCCTTTCAGCCCTCTCTCCCGGTCCATGCGCCCGGGGAAGCGGGCTGAACGGCGATAGCCTTCGGACGCTGCGGGCCTCGCCGTGCGCCGACGAATGATGAGATCGCTGAAACTTAGCGTTTGCCGCCGATGCCGTACTTGCGCAGCCGCGTGGCGATGGCGCTGTGCGAGGTCTGCAGGCGCGCGGCCAGTTGTCGGGTCGATGGGTAGCTGGCGTAGAGTTTTTCCAGCAACCCCTTCTCGAAGCTGGAGACAGCGGCCTCCAGGCTCTCGACTTCTTCGCCCTCGATCCCTGGCGCCACGGCGGTGCCGGCGATATCCAGATCGTCGATCTGCACCAGGTTGCTGTCGCAGATCGCCGCGGCGCGGAAGATCACGTTCTGCAGCTGGCGCACGTTGCCCGGCCAGCGGTTGCCGAGCAAGGCCGGGTAGGTCTCCGGGGTCAGCCGACACTGGCTGCGCTGGATCTGCGCGCAGGCCTGCTGCATGAAGTGGCGCGCCAATAGCAGGATGTCCTGGCCGCGCTCGCGCAGCGGCGGCACTTCCAGGTTGAGCACGTTGAGGCGATAGAACAGGTCCTCGCGGAAGCCGCCTTCGCTGACCATGCGCTCCAGGTCGCGGTGGGTGGCGCTGAGAATCCGCACATCGACCCGTTCCTCGCGCTCGCCGCCGACCCGGCGGAAGGTGCCGTCGCTGAGAAAGCGCAGCAGCTTGGCCTGCAGGTAGGGCGACATTTCGCCGATCTCGTCGAGAAACACCGTGCCGTGGTTGGCCAGCTCCAGCAGGCCGGGCTTGCCGCCGCGCTGGGCGCCGGTGAAGGCCCCCGGGGCGTAGCCGAACAGTTCGCTCTCGGCCAGGTTCTCCGGCAGTGCGGCGCAGTTCAAGGCCAGAAAGGGGGCGGCCCGGCGGGCGCTGAGGGCGTGACAGGCGCGTGCCACCAGTTCCTTGCCGGTGCCGGTCTCGCCATGGATCAGCAGCGGTGCGTCGAGCGTCGCCACCCGCTGGGCGCGGGCCTTGAGGGTGCGCACCGGCGGTGAGTCGCCGAGCAGGGAGTCGAAGCCTTCGGCGTAGTCGTGGTGCAGGGCGGCCAGGCGCGCGCCGATGCGGCTGGGTTCGTAGAGCGTCAGCAGGGCGCCGGCCAACTGGTCGGTACCGGCGGTTTCGCTGATCGGCATGGCATCGAGCAGCAGGGCCTGGCCATTGAGGGTCACTTCGCGCAGCGGCAGGCGGAAATGCTGCGTCAGCAGCGCGTTCTGCAGGTCCGGTTCGTTGAACAGCTCGCCCAGGGCCTGGCCCTCGGGCTCCTGGCCACAGAGCGCGATCAGTGCCGGGTTGGCCAGCAGCACCCGACCGCCGCCGTCGACCGCCAGCACCGGATCGCTCATGGCCGCTAGCAGGGCGTCGAGCTGCAGGCGCCGCCGTTGCCCGGGGAGGATGTCGACGATGGTCACCGCCTGCACCCCGTGCACCTTGAACAGCGCCTCGCGCAGTTCGTCGAGTACCGCGGGGCTCAGCGTCGGCGCGTCGATGTAGACGTTGGGCGGCACCATTTCCACGGCGTCCAGGTTGAGGTTGCGCCCGCCGAGCAGGGCCAGCACTTCCTGGGTGATGCCGACGCGGTCGATGAAGGTGACGTGAATGCGCATGGGAAACCGGGCTGCTGGGTGACGGTGGCGCAGTATGCCCGGTCTGCGCGGTGGCGTTAACCGTCGGGCTGGGTGGCTGCATCGTTAACCTGATCGTAACGATATGACGCCGAGCGTGATTGATGACTGCCGGCTCCGGCTTCTACTGTGCAATCACCCAGCGGAACCCGTGGAGTCTTCAATGACAGCAACAATCGCCCCGCCGCCGCAGTGGTCGCGCCGTCGTGCTGAAAAGGCGCGGCGCCTCGATCAGGTGCGCAGCCTCGCAGATGGCGTGATTCTGCCCAGCGACAGGATCGTCGCGGCCCTCGAAGCGCTGATCGCGCCCGGCGACCGGGTGGTGCTCGAAGGCAACAACCAGAAGCAGGCGGACTTTCTGTCGCGCTCCCTGGCCCAGGTCGACCCCGCCCGCCTGCATGACCTGCACATGATCATGCCCAGCGTCAGTCGCGCCGAGCACCTCGATCTGTTCGAGCGCGGCATCGCGCGCAAGCTCGATTTTTCCTTCGCCGGCCCGCAGAGCCTGCGCATCGGCCAACTGCTCGAGGACGGGCAGATGGAAGTCGGTGCGATCCATACCTACATCGAGCTGTATTCGCGCCTGCTGGTCGACCTGATCCCCAACGTGGCGCTGGTGGCCGGCTTCCAGGCCGATCGTCACGGCAATGTCTACACCGGGCCGAGCACCGAGGATACGCCGGCGCTGGTCGAGCCCACCGCGTTCAGCGATGGCATCGTCATCTTCCAGGTCAACGAGATCGTCGACGAGCTGCCGCGGGTGGACATTCCCGCCTCCTGGGTCGATTTCGTGGTGGTGGCGGACAAGCCGTTCTACATCGAGCCGCTGTTCACCCGCGATCCACGCCATATCAAGCCGGTGCACGTGCTGATGGCGATGATGGCGATCCGCGGCATCTACGAGAAGCACAAGGTGCAGTCGCTCAACCATGGCATTGGCTTCAACACCGCGGCCATCGAACTGATCCTGCCCACCTACGGCGAGTCCCTCGGGCTGAAGGGCAAGATCTGCCGCAACTGGACGCTCAACCCGCACCCGACGCTGATCCCGGCCATCGAGACCGGCTGGGTCGAGAGCGTGCACTGCTTCGGTACCGAGCTGGGCATGGAGGGCTATATCGCCCAGCGTCCGGATGTGTTCTTCACCGGCCGCGACGGCTCGATGCGCTCCAACCGCATGATGTGCCAACTGGCTGGACAGTACGCGGTGGATCTGTTCATCGGCGCCACCCTGCAGGTGGACGGCGATGGCCATTCTTCCACCGTTACCCGCGGCCGCCTGGCCGGCTTCGGCGGGGCGCCGAACATGGGCCATGACCCGCGCGGGCGGCGTCACGGCACGCCGGCCTGGCTGGACATGTGCACCCCGGACGGCAACGGCCCGGTGACCCTGCTCGAGCGCGGCAAGAAGCTGGTGGTGCAGATGGTCGAGACCTTTCAGGAAGGCGGCAAGCCCACCTTCGTCGAGCGCCTCGATGCCGTGGACATGGCGAAGAAGACCGGCATGCCGCTGGCGCCGATCATGATCTATGGCGACGACGTCACCCATCTGCTCACCGAAGAGGGCATCGCCTACCTGTACAAGGCGCGTTCGCTGCAAGAGCGCCAGGCGATGATCGCCGCCGTGGCCGGCATCACCGCCATCGGCCTGCGCCATGACCCGAAAGACACCGGGCGCATGCGCCGCGAAGGCCTGATCGCCCTGCCGGAAGACCTCGGCATCCGGCGCAGCGATGCCCGCCGCGAACTGCTCGCGGCCAAGAGCATCGCCGAACTGGTCGAGTGGTCCGGCGGCCTGTACCAGCCGCCGGCCAAGTTCAGGAGCTGGTGATGAACGCACTCACGACGGTACCAGCGCAGCTGTCGCTCGGCGACTGGCTGGCGGACCTGGCGGTGCAAGCGCTGATCGACGAGGCCGAGCTGTCGCCCAAGCCGGGCCTGGTCGACCGCCGCGGCAGCGGCGCCCACAGCGACCTGCACCTGGGGCTGATGCAGGCGTCGGCGCTGTCGCTGTGGCCAATGTTCGGGGCCATGGCCGATGCCGCGCGCGACGCGGGTGAACTCAGCCAGCCTCTGCGTGAAACCCTGGGCCGCCTCGGCCGCGAGGGCGAGGCGGACATGCTGCGGGTCACCGGCGGGGTCAACACCCACCGTGGGGCGATCTGGGCCCTGGGCCTGCTCACGGCCGCCGCCGCCCTGGACAGCTCGGCTCTCGGGCCGGCAGCGGTGGCCCTGCGCGCCGCCCGTCTGGCCTTGCTGCCCGACCCTGGCGCGCCGGCCGGGCATGCCAGCCATGGTGCGCAGGTCTGCCGCCGCTACGGCGTGCACGGCGCCCGCGAGGAGGCGCAACTGGGCTTCCCGGCGATCATCCGGCAGGCCTTGCCGCAGCTGGCGCGTAGCCGCGAGGCCGGTGCCGGCGAGCAGAACGCGCGGCTGGACGCCCTGCTGGCGATCATGAGCGGTCTGGCCGACACCTGCGTGCTCTACCGCGCCGGGCTGGCCGGTCTGGCCTGCATGCAGGACGGTGCCCGTGCGGTACTCGAGGCCGGCGGTTGCGCCAGCCTGGCCGGCCGCCGCCGCCTGGGCGAGCTCGAACGCGACATGCTGCGCCTGCGCGCCTCGCCCGGTGGTGCGGCCGACCTGCTCGCCGCTTCTCTGTTCCTCGACCGCCTGCAGCCTGGACTGCCGGCGCAGATTGGGAGTGTCTGATGATGGAAACCCTGTCCTTTGAATTTGCCGCCGGGCAGCCCGCCCGCGGTCGTGCGCTGGTCGGCTGTGTCGGTTCCGGCGATCTGGAGGCGCTGCTCGAGCCTGGCGCCGGCGGCACCCTGGCGATCCAGGTGGTGACCTCGGTGAACGGCAGCGCGCCGCGCTGGCAGCAACTGTTCGAGCGCATGTTCAGCGAACAGCAGTGGCCGGCGCTGAACATCGTGATCCATGACTTCGGCGCCACGCCCGGTGTGGTGCGTCTGCGTCTGGAGCAGGGCCTGGAGGAGGTCGGACATGACTGATGTGCAGCGTTTGCTCGCCGGTCGCAGTTTCGTCGAACTGAACGCCCGGCAACGGGCGCGGCAACTGCTGGATGCCGGCAGCTTTCGCGAGTTGCTCGATCCGTTCCAGCGCATCATGTCGCCCTGGCTGGCGCGCCAGGGCGTGGTGCCCCAGGCCGACGATGGCGTGGTCATCGCCAAGGGCGCCCTGGATGGGCAGCCAGCGGTGGTCGCCGCCATCGAGGGCAATTTCCAGGGCGGCAGCATGGGCGAGGTGGGCGCGGCGAAGATCGCCGGCGCCCTGGAACTGGCTGTCGAGGACAACCGCCAGGGCATTCCCACGCGCGCCGTGTTGCTGCTGGAAACCGGGGGTGTGCGCCTGCAGGAGGCCAACCTCGGGCTGGCGGCCATCGCCGAGATCCATTCGGCCATCGTCGAGTTGCGCCAGTACCAGCCGGTGATTGGCCTGATCGCCGGGAGCGTGGGGTGTTTCGGCGGCATGGGCATCGCCGCCGGGCTGTGCAGCTACCTGGTGATGACCCGTGAGGCGCGCCTGGGATTGAACGGCCCGCAGGTGATCGAACAGGAGGCCGGTGTCGAGGAGTACGACTCCCGTGATCGGCCGTTCATCTGGAGCCTGTCCGGTGGCCAGCAGCGTCAGGCCTGCGGCCTCGCCGATCGCTACGTCGAGGACGATGTCGAGGCCTTGCGCGGCGCGCTCATCGAGCTGTTCGTCCAGGGCCATCCACCTGTCCAGCGCAGTCGCCGGCATGGCGACTATCTGCGGCGCCTGGGTCAGGCGCCGGCGAGCCAGATCGACGCCGAGGGCGCCCGCCGACTGCTGCAAGGAGAACGGTCATGAGCAACGCACACGCCAGCCGTGGCGCCATCTGGTTGCAGGCATTGAGTGGAGGCGACGGCCTGCAGGCCGGACTGCCCGCTTCGCTACGCTGGGTCGATGCCGTGCTGGGCGAGCATCCGGCGCGTTACCTGACCCTGGTGCCCGATGGGCAGAACCCGTTTCCCCGCGCGCGCCAGGGCGAGGCCGGATTGCTCGAAGGCTGGGGGCTGGCCCAGGCCGTGGAGGAGGCGTTGCAGGCGGATGCCGGCGCGGCGCAGAAACGGGCGCTGGTGGCCATCGTCGATGTACCCAGCCAGGCCTATGGTCGCCGCGAGGAGGCGCTGGGCATCCACCAGGCGCTGGCCGCCGCGGTGGACAGCTATGCCCGGGCCCGTCAGGCCGGGCATCCGGTCATCGCCCTGCTGGTCGGCAAGGCCATGTCCGGTGGCTTTCTCGCCCACGGCTACCAGGCCAATCGGATGATCGCCCTGCGTGATCCGGGGGTACAGGTGCATGCCATGGGCAAGGAATCCGCCGCGCGCATCACCCTGCGCAGTGTCGAGGCGCTGGAGGCACTGGCGGCGGAGAATCCGCCCATGGCCTACGACGTCGACAGCTATGCGTCTCTGGGGCTGCTGTGGAAGACCCTCGATATCGGCAGCGTGGTCGAGCCCGACGCGGCGGATGTCGCCCAGGTCGCCACGGTTCTGCGGCAGGCGCTGGAGCATATCTACCATGGCCCGCGCGATCTGTCCGGACGCCTCGGGGCGCCCTTGCGCGCGGCCTCGCAACGCGTCAGGGAGCGGCTGCGCGAACAGTGGTAAGGCCCGGGTGGGACGGCCGGGTCCGCCCCCATGACCTGTTGTGGGGGCTGACCCACGAGCATCTGCCGGGCGATGCTCCCGACTGGTGCCAGGCCGCGCTGCACGGGCAGCCGCCGGCGGTGGTACGCCGCGCGCCGCCGCGGCCCGGCTGGGTCGCCGTCGGGCTGCGTGGCGAGCAGCGCGGCGAGCGCTATGCCTGCTGGTTGCCCCTGGCCGCGGTGGGCCGCGCGCTGTGCCCCGAACAACTGCGTGCCTGCACTCCGCCAGACGCGGCCGGGCTGCCGGTCTGGCAGGCGCTGTGCCTGGCCCGTGACATCCTCGAGGGCTCCGGCCTGACCTGGGGCGTCACCGGTAGCGCCGCATTCGAACTGGCTTGCGGCCGACGCGTGACCCACGCCGGCAGTGACCTGGATCTGCTGCTGCGTACCCCGGAGCCGCTGGACCCTGCATTCGCACGCCGGTTGCTGGCGCAACTGGCCCGGGCACCCTGCCGCATCGATGTCCAGCTGCAGACCCCCAGAGGCGGCGTGGCCCTGGCCGAATGGGCCAGGGCACCGGCACGGGTCATGGTCAAGAGCGAGCAGGGCCCGTTGCTGCTGAGCGATCCCTGGAAGGAGGGCTGAGATGAGTTCGTTGCTGGTTTTTCCCGGCCAGGGGGCCCAGCGTGTCGGCATGCTGCAGGCTCTGCCGCCGGCGTTTCTGCGCCATTGCGGCGATGTGCTCGGCGAGTCGCTCAGCGAGCTGGACAGTGCCGAGTCGCTGCGCTCCACCCGCGCGGTACAGCTCTGCCTGCTGATGGTCGGGGTGCAGGCCTGGCAGTGCCTGCATCAGGCCGGGGCACAGGCGGACTATGTGGCCGGGCTGTCCATCGGCGCCTATCCGGCCGCAGTGGCGGCGGGCAGCCTGGCGTTCGAGGATGCCCTGCGTCTGGTGGCCCTGCGTGGCCAACTGATGCACGACGCCCATCCCCGGGGTTATGGCATGAGCGCCATTCTCGGCCTGGACGTCGCCGAACTGGAGCCGCTGTTGCAACAGGCCCAGGGGCGCGGCGACGAGGTCTACCTGGCCAATATCAATGCCGTGCGGCAGTTGGTGATCTCCGGCCACGAGCAGGCGCTGGCGGCGCTCGGCCAGGTGGCGCTGGCGCATGGCGCCACGGCGGTGCGCCGCCTGGCGGTCAGCACGCCTTCGCACTGCCGCCTGCTCGAAGAACCGGCACGACGCCTGGACGAGGCATTCGCCGAAGTCCCCTTGCAGGCGCCGCATCTGCGCTACCTCAGCGGCAGCACGGCCCGGCTGATACGCGATGCGCGGAGCCTGCGCGAGGATCTGGCCTTCAATATGTGCCGGCCCATCGACTGGGCCGGCACCGTGGCCGGCGCCTACGAGCGCGGCGTCCGCCTGCAGGTGGAGCTGCCGCCGGGCAGCGTGCTCAGCGGCCTGGCCCGCCCGTTGTTCCTCGAGGGCCGTGTGCTCGCCTTCGAGGGGACGCGCCTGGACAGCCTGGTCGCCCTGCTTCGCGAGGAGCACGACAGGGCATAGCCTGTCGCTCGCTGCGTCAGGCGGTGCAGGTCGGTGGCGGCTCCTGGCGGGCGATCCCGGTCAACCAGGCCTCTACCGTCGAAACCGCGTCGGGCACCGGGCGCCGATTGGCTTTGAGCACGTGGTAGGCCATGCCCCGCAGCCTGGGTTCGGCAGCGATCCGTAGCAGCCCCAGGCGCAGCTCATCCTCGACCAGCAGCAGGCTCAGTAGCGCGACGCCCTGGCCCGAGACGGCCGCCTGGATGGCATGGCTTTCCTCGGAGTAGCGGATGCCGGCCGACAGCGCCGCCGGACTGCGCCCGGTGTGGCGGGCCCAGGCGCTCCACGTCAGTTCCACGGGCGGCGGGCGATGCCAGTCGAAGTGGATCAGCGGCCATTGCCCTGCATCCTGGCCGATCCTCGCCAGCAGCGCCGGGCTGGCCACGGGGGCGAAGTGATCCTCCAGCAGCAAGGTGGCGCTGACGCCCTCGTAGTGGCCGTGTCCGTAGCGGATGGCCAGATCCGCCGTGCCGGCGTTGAGGTCGACGGGCAGGTTGGAAGCGTGGATGTGCAGGTCGATGTCGGCATGTGCCGCCTGGAAGGCGGCCAGCCTGGGCACCAGCCACTTGGTGGCGAATGCCGGTGTGGTGGACAGCGTGATCGAGGCCCGGCGTGGCCTGCGCACCTGCTCGATGGCCGCGGCGATCGTCTGCAAGCCGCTGCTTGTCGCCGTGAGCAGGGTCTGGCCGTCCGGGGTCAGTTCGACCGCCCGTACCTTGCGGACGAACAGGGGGCGTTCGAGATCCTCCTCCAGCACACGGATGCGATGGCTGATCGCCGTCGCCGTGACGGCCAGTTCCTCCGCGGCCTTCTTGAAGCTGCGTAGACGCGCTGCCGCTTCAAAGGCGCGCAGGGAGCTCAGGGGCGGTAGTCTCGAGGTCATCGATGGATGATCTCATGTCATCCGTCGATTGAGAACATGTCGTTTGTCGTCGTTTGCTGCTCCATCGAAACTCCAGATGAGTGACCAATGCCAGTCAGTCAAGCATCTGGCCCGCAAGACGGCGATTTGCCCTGGTTCTGTAGGAGCCGCGACCCCGCGGCGATTGTCGATCGCACTACGGATTTCGTGGGATGGCCGCCAGCACATCGCGCCGAGGTCGACGCTCCTACACGGGCGGCGGTTTTCCGCTCTTCCGTAGGAGCCTCCTGCGCCTACAGAAACCTTAACTGATCGGCACTGAGATGAATGACACCGTTTCATCCATGAGGAGCAATTCGACGATGACCACGCTACTGCATATCGACGCCAGCGCCCGCCCCGGCGGTTCCGATGAGGTTCGCCACGGGTCGCACACCCGCCGCCTGAGCGCCGGCTTCGTCCGGCGCTGGCTCTCCCTGCATCCCGAGACGCAGGTGATCTACCGCGACGTGGGCCAGGAACCGCCGGCGCCTGTCACCGGGCGCTGGATACAGGCGGCGTTCACCCCCGAACGGGCGCGCGCTGATTGGATGCGGGAGGAACTGCGCAGCAGCGATGCCCTGGTCGACGAACTGCTGCAGGCGGATCTCATCGTCGCGGGTGTGCCGATGTACAACTTCGCGCCACCCGCGCAGTTCAAGGCCTACATCGACAACATCGTGCGCGTGGGGCGCACCTTCGGCTTCGACCGCAGCCGGGAGGGCGATCCATACTGGCCGCTGCTGGCGGACGCGGGCAAGCGCCTGGTGATCCTGTCTTCGCGGGGGGATCACGGATACGACGCGGGCGGGCGTAATGCCGGGCACAACCATGTGGAGGCGTCGGTTCGCAGCGCCTTCGCCTACATCGGCGTGAGCGAAGTCCACGGCGTGGCCATCGAATACGACGAGTTCGCCGATGGGCGCCTGGAGGATTCGATCAGGCGGGCGGAGGCCGCCGTGCAGGCCCTGGCGTCCAGGCTCGGAGCGGGCCCCAGGCAGTGAGTTGGCACGCCGCATCACCCCAGAAAATGGCCGGGAGCCATTTTTGACGTCGCTTGCGACGGCCCCCAGGGTGGCTGCCAGGTATGGCAGGTCGGAGCGAACACTATCGCTGTTCACCCCTCGCCCTCCGGGAGAGGGGCCGGGGGAGAGGGCACGATTTCCGGGCAGACTTGGCCGTGAGTCATAAAAAGGCAGGCTTGCGCACAAGACCCGCCCAAAGACAGCAGCCTGGCTATATGGCCGGGCCCATCACGTGATCCGGGAGGAAGGTGGCGATCTGCGGGAACAGGCACATGATGAAGATCGCCAGCACCATCACCAGCACATAGGGCAGCGCTCCCCAGAGGATGTCACGGGTCGGTATCTCGGGGGCGATGCCGTTGATGACGAACAGGTTCAGCCCCACCGGCGGAGTGATCAGGCCGATCTCCATGTTGATGGTGAGAATCACCGCGAACCAGTAGGGGTCGAAGCCCGCCTGCACCACGATGGGAAACAGCAGCGGCGCCGACATGACGATCACCGCCACCGGCGGCAGGAACAGCCCGGCCACCAGCAGGAACAGGTTGATCAGCCCCATCAGCACCCAGCGGTTGACCTCCAGGGCGGCGATCGCCTCGGCCACCGACTGGGTGATGTACAGCGAGGACAGGGCGAAGGCGAACAGTTCGGCCGAGGCCAGGATCATCATGATCATGACGCTCTCGCGCATGCCGGCGCCGAAGATGTTGCCGAACGTGCGCATCCTGAACAGCCGGTAGACCACCACCACGACCAGCAGGGTCAGCATGGCGCCGGCCCCGGCGGCTTCGGACGGGGTCGCCACGCCGCCATAGAGCACATAGAGCACGGCCACGATGATCAGCATCAGCGGCAGCACCCTGGGCAGCACGACCAACTTGTCGCGCAGGGTGTAGACCACGTCGCCGGCGCCGAAGCGGAAGCCCTTGCGGCGGGCATCGATCATCGCCCAGCACATGAACAGGGCGGTCAGCATCAGCCCGGGCATCACCCCGGCGAGGAACAGGCGGCCGATGGAGGTTTCGGTGGCGATGCCGTAGACGATCATGGTCACCGACGGCGGCAGCAGGATACCCAGGGTGCCGCCAGCGGCGATCGAACCGGTCGCCACCGAGGCGGGGTAGCCGCGGTTGATCATCTCGGGAATGCCCATCTTGCCGATCGCCGCGCAGGTCGCCGGACTCGAGCCGGTCATGCCGGAGAACACCGCGCAGGCACCGATATTGGATAGCACCAGGCCACCCGGAATCTTGTACATCCAGCGATCCAGCGCGCGGTACAGATCCGCGCCCGCCGGTGTGCCGGCGACGATGGCGCCCATCAGCACGAACATGGGGATCGACACGAACGCCAGGTTGCCGATACCGGCGAACATGGTCTCGGCCACCACGCCGATGACGTCGGGGCCCATGGCCATGAACAGTCCGCCCATGGCCGCCAGCCCGAGGGCGAAGGCGATCGGCATGCCGGTGCCGAGGAACAGGAACAGCGTGCAGATCAGCAAGACGCCAGCCAGGGACGGGCTCATTTCACTTCTCCCAGCGGTTTTTGGGGTTTGAGCAGGGTGGTGGGATCGATACTCGCGTCCGCCTGGGTCATGGTGGCGGGCACGAGCCGGGCGCTCCACAGCTTGATGATTTCCACCAGGTACTGCAGGCACAGCAGGCAGAAGCCGACGAGCATCGGCGTGGCGGGAATCCACAGCGGGATGGCGGCGATGGTCGAGGTGGTCCAGCCGCCCTCCCAGGCCTCATAGACATAGATGGCGCAGGCCACGCTCATCAGGGCGCAGAAGCTCAGGCCGAGCACGGCACCGAGCAGTTGCAGGCGCCGGCGATTGGCCGAGGACAGCAGCAGCTCCACCACATCGACGCCGACATGGCCCTTCTTCATCAGCACGTAAGGGGCGCCGATGAAGATCGCCGCGGTGGCGGAGAACACCACCACTTCGGTCTGCCAGATGGTCGGGGATTTGAACAGGTAGCGCATGAGGATCATCTGGCACATGACGGTCATGGCCACGATCAGCAAGAGGGCGGCGAAGGCGCCGCCCAGGCGTGACAGGGCCTCGACGGCGTAAATGAATCGTCTGGACATGCTATCTCCTTGAACCCTGCGACCGTGCGGGCGGTGCCGCGCGGTTTCATGATCACCACGGGCCGCCCTGGCGGGGCGGCCAGCTCAGGCCGTCACTGCACGGCCAGGGCCTTGTCGAGCAGTTCCTTGCCGCCTTTGACCTTCTCGGCGAAGTGCTTGTAGGAGGATTCGCGGGCCACTTCCATCCAGGCGTCATGGTCTTCCTTGCTCAGGGTCACCACCTTCACCCCGGCCTTGGTGAAGGTTTCGCTCATGCGCTGCTCACCCTTGGGGCCTTCTTCGGCGAAGTAGGCTGCCGCTTTGCTGGCACCGGCCAGGAGTGCGTCTTGCTGCGCCTGATTCAGACGATCAAAGGATCTTTTCGAGATCAGTACCGGCTCGTACATGAACCACAGGGCGTTGGTGCCCGGCGCGGTCAGGCATTTCACCTGCTCGTACAGGCGGTAGGAAACGAAGCTGTCGTTGGAGGTGTTGGCGGCGTCCAGCACGCCGGTCTGCATGCCGGTGTAAATCTCCGAGGATGGCATCGAGGAAATGGACGCTCCGGCGGCGGCGAGCATCTGCTCGAAGGCCGGTCCCGCAGCACGAATCACCTGGCCCTTGATGGTGTCTGGCGAAGTGATGCAGGTTTCTTTCGAGGCGAAGCCACCGGCGAGCCAGGCATCGGCCAGGACGATCGCGCCATTCTTCTCGGTCAGGGCATGAATGTCCTTCATGAATTCCGATTCGTTGAGGCGCTGGGCATGCTCGTAGTTGTGTACCAGGCCGGGCATCAGGGTGGCCGAGAATTGCGGCACGCGGCCCGAGGCGTAATCGAGGGGCAGGGCAGTCATGTCGAGCTGGCCGCGGGTCAGTGCGCCCCACTGTTCGTTGGCCTTGTACAGCGACGAAGCGGGGAATATCTGGATCTTCAGGCCGACGTCGGCGGCGGCCACCTCGCGGGCGATGATCTGCACCATTTCATCCCGCGGATCGCCCGAGTTGCCGGGGAACTGGTGGGAGGCGCGCAGGGTGACGTCGGCCAGGCTGAGGGTGCTGGAGGCGAGCAGCAGCGCGGTCGCCGAGGAACGGAACAGGGCGTTCATGGAGTTTCTCCTAGTTGACACTCAGAACCGCCCGTGGCGATTCATTGTTGTTTTTATTTCGGGTCACCGGGTCTTTCTTGCTATGGCCCGCCATCCCTGGTGGCCATCCTTCGGGCTGTTCTACCCGAACTGCCTGTCAAGCTAGCCTGCGGGTGCCTGCAGATCAATTAAGCGTCTCCCTTGACCATTACGGCCAGGTTAATGGTTGCCTTGGGCGTCCAGCGGCGAGCGATGGCGGCTCTGGTACATGCGGCACTCGGCGACCAGGGCCAGCAGGTTGGGGTCGCGCTCGCGCGACTTGAGGAACACCACGCCGATCTGCTGCTGCAGGCGATAACGGGCCTGCAGCGGGATCAGGCGGACCCGGTTTTCGTACACGGCGGCGATGCGTCCGGGCAGCAGGGCATAACCGACCCCGGAGCTGACCATGCTGAGCAGGGTGAAGATGTCGTTGACCTGCATGGCCACCTTGGGGGCGAAGCCGGCCTGCTGGAACACCCGTTCGCCGTCGCGGTGGGTGGCGAAGCCCTGGGTCAGGGTGATGAAGGTGGCTTCGTGGAGGTCGGCGAGGTCGACCTCGGCCACGTTGGCGAAGGGCGAATCGGTGGGCGCTGCCAGGTAGACGTCATCGGAGAACAGCGGCAGGTGCTCGCAGTCGCTGTCGGCGGTATTGTCGTCCAGGGCCACCAGGATGGCATCGAGCTCCATGTTCTTCAGGCGGTAGAACAGGTCGACGTTCGAGCCCAGGGTCAGGTCGATGTTCAGCTCGCTGCGGCGGATCTTCAGGCCCATGATCAACTGCGGCACGGTCTTCACCGTCAGCGAATAGAGCGAGCCGAGCTTGAAGCGCTCGGCCGAGAAGCCGGCGGCCTCACGGGTCAGGCGCACGCTGTCGAGCACGTCCTGCACCAGTTTCTGCGCCCGCTCTTCCAGCACATAGGCGCTTTCCAGCGGGATCAGGTTGCGCCCCTCGTGCTTGAACAGCGGGCAGCGCAACGCGCTCTCCAGCGAGTGGATGGCGCGATGCACGCTGACGTTGCTGGTGGCCAGCTCGTTGGCCGCCCGTGAGAGGTTGCCGCTGCGCATGAAGGCCAGAAAGATCTCCAGCTTCTTCAGCGTCAGTTCTTCATCGATCTGCATGGGCCGAACCTGTGCCGTGGCGAGTCGGCCGATTGTGCCGCAGAGGGAGCCATCGCGGCCATCAGCCGCAGGCGATGCGCTCGATGATTTCCGCTTCGGTGATGTCGATGTTCAGGCGCTGGGAATCGTACTCCAGGGTCACCATGTCGCCGGGCGAGAGCACCCGCGCGGTACGCGCACCCGATTGCAGGCGGGCCTGTTCGACGGTGTCGGCGGTGGCCACCTTGCCGAGCAGCCCCTGGACACTGTCGGCGCTGCAGGTGCCGTCACTGTGGGCGGGGGGCGCGGCCTCGGTGGGGGCGGTGTCGTTCGAGCTGCAGCCGACGAGCACGGCAAGCAGGGTCATGCCGCCAATCAGGTTTTTGAAAGCCATTGCGTAGTCCTTGTGTCGAGTGCCCGGCTAGGGGCGTATTCAATAGTGTGCCGTGTATCCGACTGCCTCGGTGTGCCTGCGTTCCGGATTCGCGGTATCCGCGCGGCAGCCGTGCCAGGCTGTTCGCGCCAGGCCAGGGGGAAGCCGATGCCGGCGGCTATCCGCGGCGGGCTCGGCGCCTGTCCGGCAAGCGCCCGGCGTGGCGACGCCAGCGTGCCCAAGGGTAACCCAGCTGGCCGGGTCGTGTTGAGGACATCGTCTGCGGTTGCAGCGGCGCGTTCGGCATTTCTCTACAATACGTGCCTGCTTTCATCGACAAGGCGACGCCGTGCAACCGGTCATATCGATTCAACAGCTGAGCAAGACCTATGCGTCCGGGCACCCGGCGCTGAAAACCATCGACCTGGACATCCGCAGGGGCGAGATCTTCGCTCTGCTCGGCCCCAACGGCGCCGGCAAGACCACGCTGATCAGCATCATCTGCGGCATCGTCAATCCCGGCACGGGCACGGTGCGTGTCGACGGCCACGACATCGTCAGCGACTACCGTGCCGCGCGCTCGAAGATCGGTCTGGTGCCGCAGGAGCTGTTCAACGAAGGCTTCGAGAGCGTCTGGGCGACGGTCAGGTTCAGCCGTGGCCTGTTCGGCAAGGCTCCCGATCCGGCCTACCTCGAGCAACTGCTGCGCGACCTGTCGCTGTGGGAGAAGCGCGAGGCGCGGATCTTCGAG
Source organism: Phytopseudomonas dryadis (assembly GCF_004327355.1). Taxonomy (GTDB): domain Bacteria; phylum Pseudomonadota; class Gammaproteobacteria; order Pseudomonadales; family Pseudomonadaceae; genus Aquipseudomonas; species Aquipseudomonas dryadis. Next base: position 102,822 of record NZ_QJUM01000012.1, on the reverse strand, counting down.
CTGTCCGGCGGCATGAAGCGCCGGGTGATGATCGCCAAGGCGCTGTCGCACCAGCCCGACATCCTGTTTCTCGACGAGCCGACCGCCGGGGTCGACGTCGAGTTGCGGCGCAACATGTGGGAAATGGTGCGCCGGCTGCGCGAGCGTGGCGTGACCATCATCCTGACCACCCACTACATCGAAGAGGCCGAGGAAATGGCCGACCGCATCGGCGTGATCCGCAAGGGCGAGATCATCCTGGTGGAGGACAAGCACACCCTGATGCGCAAGCTCGGCAAGAAGCAGCTGACGCTGCACCTGCAGCAGCCGCTGAGCGAATTGCCGCCGGCCCTGCGGCGCGCCGAGCTGGCGCTGCGCGACGAGGGCCATGAGCTGGTCTACAGCTTCGATGGCCAGCAGGAGCAGACCGGCATCGCCGAGTTGCTGCAGGAACTGGCCCAGCACGGCATCGGCTTCAAGGACCTGCAGTCCAGCGAGAGTTCGCTGGAAGACATCTTCGTCAGTCTGGTGAGGGAGCAGGCATGAATTTTTATGCGATCCGCGCCATCTACCTGTTCGAACTGGCGCGTACCTGGCGCACCCTGCTGCAGAGCATCGCCACCCCGGTGATCACCACCTCGCTGTACTTCGTGGTGTTCGGCTCGGCCATCGGCTCGAGCATGACCCAGGTGCATGGCGTCAGCTACGGCGCCTTCATCATCCCCGGCCTGATCATGCTGGCGCTGCTCACCGAGAGCATTTCCAACGCCTCGTTCGGCATCTACATGCCCAAGTATTCGGGCACTATCTACGAGGTGCTGTCGGCGCCGATTTCCTACCTGGAGATCCTGATCGGCTATGTGGGCGCGGCCGCCACCAAGTCGATCGTGCTGGGCCTGATCATCCTCGCCACCGCCCGCCTGTTCGTCGACTTCGAGATCCTCCACCCGCTGTGGATGCTGGCGTTCCTGGTGCTGACGGCGCTGACCTTCAGCCTGTTCGGCTTCATCATCGGCGTATGGGCCGACGGCTGGGAGAAGCTGCAGATCGTGCCGGCCCTGATCGTCACGCCGCTGACCTTCCTCGGCGGCAGTTTCTATTCCATCAGCATGTTGCCGCCGGTGTGGCAGACGCTGACCCTGTTCAACCCGGTGGTCTACCTGATCAGCGCGTTTCGCTGGAGCTTCTACGGCGTATCCGACGTCAACGTGCTGGTCAGCCTGGGCATGATCCTGGGTTTCCTGCTGACGTGCATCCTCACCGTGGGCTGGATGTTCAAGACCGGCTATCGCCTCAAGAGCTGAAGGTCTCGACGCCGCAAGGGGTTGGGCAGGGCGCGTCTTTCATGCCATTATCCGGGGCAGAAAAATACCGAGAATGGTCATGCTGGACGAGCTACTCCAACGCGTTCGCGGCTACAGTCCGCGCCTCATGGAGGCCGACCGCGGCTTCCCCGAGGCCGCGGTGCTGGTTCCCCTCACCCGCAGCGACGAGCCCGAAGTGGTGCTCACCCTGCGCGCCAGTGGCTTGTCCACCCATGGCGGCGAGGTGGCGTTTCCCGGTGGCCGCCGCGATCCGGAAGACCGCGACCTGATCGCCACCGCACTGCGTGAAGCGCAGGAAGAGATCGCCCTGCCGCCGGGGCTGGTCGAGGTCGTCGGGCCGCTCAGCACCCTGGTCTCGCGCCACGGCATCCAGGTCACCCCCTATGTCGGCGTGGTGCCGGATTTCGTCGACTACCAGGCCAATGATGGCGAGATCGCCGCGGTGTTCGCCGTGCCCCTGGCATTCTTCCGCGATGACCCACGCCAGGTGACGCACCGTATCGATTACCTGGGGCAGAGCTGGTACGTGCCCAGCTACCGTTACGGCGAGTACAAGATCTGGGGGCTGACGGCGATCATGCTGGTCGAGCTGGTCAACCTGGTGTACGACGCCGGCATCGACATGCACCGCCCGCCCGAGCATTTCATCACCCTGAGCTGAGCCTGCCGAGGAGATACCGATGAATTACCGCCTGGGAGCGTCCCGCGTGGAGCTGGACCCACAAAGCTGGGTAGCGCCCAACGCCACCCTGATCGGCAAGGTACGCCTCGAGGCGGGTGCCAGCGTCTGGTTCGGCGCGGTGCTGCGTGGCGACAACGAGCTGATCCATATCGGCGAGAACAGCAACGTTCAGGATGGCGCGGTGATGCACACCGACATGGGCTCGCCACTGACCCTGGGCAAGGGCGTGACGGTGGGCCACAACGCCATGCTGCATGGCTGCAGCGTGGACGATTACAGCCTGATCGGCATCAATGCCGTGGTGCTCAACGGCGCCAGGATCGGCAAGCATTGCATCATCGGCGCCAACGCGCTGATCGCCGAGGGCAAGGAAATTCCCGACGGCTCCCTGGTCGTCGGCTCTCCGGGCAGGGTGGTGCGCGAGCTCAGCGAACAGCAGAAGAAGATGCTCGAGGCCAGCGCCGCCCATTACGTGCACAACGCCCAGCGCTATGCCCGCGACCTGGCGCAGCAGGACGACTGATGCAGACCGCCGAGCGCCCGGTCGCTTCGCCCTGCGTGCAGGTTTGCGCGCTGGACGAGGACGACATCTGCATTGGCTGCCAGCGCACTGTCGAGGAGATCACCCGCTGGAGCCGCATGGACAACGGCGAACGCCGCCAGGTCCTGCACCTGTGCCACGAGCGGGCCAGGGACAAGGGCATTCTGCTTTAGCTTCAAGCTGCAAGTAAAAGCAAAAACGTGGGCACCGCTCGCTTCGTCGATACCGTCTTGATCCTTGGCTTGCAAGAGCTCGTTCGGCGCAGTAGGAGCGTCGCCCCCGGCGCGATGCGATGGTGGCCATGTTGCAAGATCGAGGTATGGCCACGATTCGCCGCGGGGTCGCGGCTCCTACACGAATGTGGCAATTCTGCGCGCATATTGCGGGCGAATTAGCCGGAGGCGTAATCCGCCGAACGTCTCGACAGGCTACGCAATCATGCGAGGTAAACGACTTCGAGTAACGTAGCCCGGGTCGAGCGCAGCGACACCCGGGAAATCGCGCCCTGGGTATCGCTGCGCTCGACCCAGGCTACGGGGCTGCGCATCGCTAGCTTGTAGCTTAAAGCCCGATTTTGTTCGCGGTCGGCGCCGGCCGCGATTAAAATCGCCGCCTGACTTCTTCCTGCCACTCTAAGGATCCTGTTATGCCCCGTATCGGAACCCCCCTGTCGCCCAGCGCGACCCGCGTGTTGCTGTGTGGCTCGGGCGAGCTCGGCAAGGAAGTGGCGATCGAGCTGCAACGCCTCGGTGTCGAGGTCATCGCCGTGGATCGTTACGCCAACGCGCCGGCCATGCAGGTGGCCCACCGCAGCCATGTGATCAGCATGCTCGATGGCGCCGCCTTGCGCGCGGTGATCGAGTTGGAGAAGCCGCACTACATCGTGCCGGAAATCGAAGCGATCGCCACCGCCACCCTGGTCGAGCTGGAGAGCGAAGGCTATACCGTGATCCCCAGCGCGCGGGCGGCACAACTGACCATGAACCGTGAAGGCATCCGCCGTCTGGCCGCCGAAGAGCTGGGCCTGCCGACCTCGCCCTACCGCTTCGCCGACTCCTTCGAGGAGTTCCAGGGGGCGGTGGCGGCCATCGGCTTCCCGTGTGTGGTCAAGCCGATCATGAGTTCCTCGGGCAAGGGCCAGTCGGTGCTCAAGGGCGCCGATGACGTGCAGAAGGCCTGGGATTACGCCCAGGCTGGCGGCCGCGCCGGCAAGGGCCGGGTGATCGTCGAGGGCTTCATCGATTTCGACTACGAGATCACCCTGCTGACCGTGCGCCACGTTGGCGGTACCACCTTCTGTGCGCCGGTTGGTCACCGCCAGGAGAAGGGCGACTATCAGGAATCCTGGCAGCCCCAGGCGATGAGCCCGGTGGCCCGCGCCGAAGCCGAGCGCATCGCCCTGGCGGTGACCGGCTCCCTGGGCGGTCGCGGCCTGTTCGGCGTCGAGCTGTTCGTCAAGGGCGACCAGGTGTGGTTCTGCGAGATTTCGCCGCGCCCCCATGACACCGGGCTGGTCACGCTGATTTCCCAGGACCTGTCCGAGTTCGCCCTGCATGCACGGGCCATCCTCGGCCTGCCGATTCCGGCGATCCGGCAGTTCGGCCCATCGGCCTCGGCGGTGATCCTGGTCGAAGGCGAATCCCGGCAGGTCGGTTTCGGCAACCTCGCTGCGGCGCTGGCCGAGCCCGATACCGGCCTGCGCCTGTTCGGCAAACCCGAAGTCAGTGGCCAGCGCCGCATGGGCGTGGCCCTGGCCCGCGACGCATCGCTGCAAGCGGCGCGCGCCAAGGCGCTACGGGCCGCCCAGGCGGTCAAGGTCGAACTCTAGGAGGCTCGGTCGGCCGCCGATCCGCTTGTAGCGGCTACCTGTCGTCGCGGTCGACCGGGCATTCCCAGGCGCGCACCTTGGCCACGCGATTCTCCGCGGCATGCAGGATTTCCAGGCGGTAGCGGCCGACCTGCAGGCACACGGCGTTATCCGGAATGCTTTCCAGAATCTCGGTGACCAGGCCGTTGATGGTCTTCGGCCCCGCGCACGGCAGGTTCCAGCCGAGCGCCTTGTTCACCTCGCGCAGGTAGGCGCTGCCTTCGATGATCTGGGTGCCGTCCGGCTGGGCATGAATCTCGCTCGGGTGGGCGGTCTCCACGGCGCTCAGGTCGCCGACGATTTCCTCGAGGATATCTTCCAGGGTGACGATGCCCATCACTTCGCCGTATTCGTCGACGACGATGCCGGTGCGGCGTTTGTGTTGCTGGAAATTGATCAACTGCACGGCCAGTGAGGTGCCCTGGGGGACGAAGTAGGGCTCGTCGCAGGCGGCCAGAAGGGTCGCCTCGTTCAGCTCGGCGCGGCTCAGCAGGGCGGCGATGCGGCGCATGTGCACGATGCCTTCGACCTGGTTGATGTCGTGGCGGAACACCGGCAGGCGTGTGTGCGAGGCATTGCCGACCTGTTCGGCGAGGCCGCTGCTCTCGCTTTGCAGGTCGATGCCGCCCACCTCGTGGCGCGGGATCATGATGTCGTCCACCGTGATCCTGTCCAGGTCGAGGATGCCCAGCAGCATGGCGCGTCGCTCGGGCGGCAACTGCGGATCGCCGGCCAGCAGGGTGCTGCGCAATTCTTCCGCGTTGAGGCTGTCGTCGCGCTCGGCCGCCAGCCGGCTGCCGCCGCTGAGCGTGCGCAGCATGCGCGCGCAGGCGAGCAGCGGGGTGCTCAGCGGCGCCAGCAGGGTATTGGCCAGGGACAGCGCCTGGCTGGCCGGGTAGGCGAACAGCGGCGCCGGCAGGGCGGCCAGCATGCGCCCGAGCGGGTGGGCCAGCATCAGGGTGGCCAGGGTCAGGATGAAGGGCGGGATGGCCAGGGTGGCGTCGCCGCCATGGCGCAGCGCCAGCAGCGTGGCCACCACCGAGGCGCCCACGGTGCTGCAGATGTTGCCGATCCGCAGGGTCGCCGACAGGCGCTGCGGCTGATCGAGCAGGGCGTTGAGGCGGGCTGCCGCCTGGTGGCCCTGGCGGGCGCGGTGACGCAGGCGATAGCGATTGAGGCTGAACAGCACGGTGCGGGCGCAGGTAAAGAATACCGAGGCAGCCAGTAGCAGGAGCAGCAGGCCGAGCAAGGGGCCGGGGTGGGGCGTTTCCACGGTCGATCCGATTCAGACGTGCAGGATGAATTCGCGAACCAGTTTGCTGCCGAAGAAGGCCAGCATCAGCAGGCAGAATCCGGCGAGGGTCCAGCGGATGGCCTTGTGCCCGCGCCAGCCGAGCTGGTGCCGTCCCCACAGCAGCACGGCGAACACCACCCAGGCGAAGCAGGACAGGATGGTCTTGTGCACCAGGTGCTGGGTGAACAGGTTGTCGATGAAGATCAGCCCGGACAGCAGCGACAGCGACAGCAGCAGCCAGCCGCTCCAGAGGAAGCCGAACAGCAGGCTCTCCATGGTCTGCAGGGGCGGGAAGTTCTTGATCAGCCCCGAGGGGTGCTTGTGCTTGAGCTGGTGATCCTGCATCAGCAGCAGCAGCGACTGGAACATGGCGATGGTCAGCATGCCGTAGGCCATGATCGACAGCAGGATGTGCGAGAGAATCCCCGGCGCTTCTTCCAGCGGCTGGGTGGTGCCGCTGGGCATGAACTGCGCCGCCAGCACCGTCAGGCCACCGAGCGGGAAGAGGAACAGCAGCAGGTTCTCCACCGGCATGCGGCGGCAGGCCAGCAGCGTCAGGACGATCACGGTGAAGGCGATCAGGCTGGCGGCATTGAAGAAGTCCAGGGTCAGGCCGAGGCTGTTGTGCATCTGCATGAACAGGCTGCCGCCGTGGAACAGCAGGGCGATCACGCCGAGCAGCGCCAGGAGGCGCTTGCTGGGTGTGCTGCGGCGGGTCAGGTGCAGGCCTTGATAACTGGCGGCACCGAAGTAGAGGCAGGCAGCGGCGAGGCTGGGCAACAGAGGGTGCATAGATCCTGAATGGGCAAGGCCGAAAGGCGCTGAGTGTGGCATACAACGGCTGTCGCACAAAAGAGCGCAGATGCTACCGGGTCGCATTAGGGTCTGTTGACGTTTCAGCGCAAGCCGCGTTGCCGCGAGAAATCTCGCCAGGCCGGGCGGCGATCCGCTAGGCGGAGGACGCCGGGAATGGCGTTCCCTTGCCAAGTCCTCCAACAACGCATGGCGAGATTTCCCGCGCACCCCGTAGGGCCAGGCCCGTTTTGCCGCGATGCGGCGTTTCTCGCCGGCTCATTTAGCTCGCTAAACTTCGCGGCTCGTGCCTTGCCTCGCGGCAAAACGGGCACCGGCGCGGTCGTGCTGAAACGTCAACAGACCCTAGACCGCGGGAGCTCCGATAAACAACCGTCGATAACCCGCCAGTCTTGGTTATAATCCCGCGTTTGCTGCCAGCCCATCCCGGCCCGACAGGCCCGAAAGGAACGCGCATGTTCGAAAATCTAACTGATCGCCTCTCGCAGACCCTGCGCAATGTCACTGGCAAGGCCAGGCTGACCGAAGACAATATCAAGGACACCCTGCGCGAAGTGCGCATGGCGTTGCTCGAGGCCGATGTCGCCCTGCCGGTGGTCAAGGACTTCGTGGCCCGGGTCAAGGATCGCGCGGTCGGCACCGAAGTATCGAAGAGCCTGACGCCCGGCCAGGCCTTCGTGAAGATCGTGCGCCTGGAGCTGGAAAGCCTCATGGGCGCGGCCAACGAAGACCTCGACCTGAGCGTCACGCCGCCGGCGGTGGTGCTGATGGCCGGTCTGCAGGGGGCGGGCAAGACCACCACCGTGGGCAAGCTGGCGCGCTTCCTCAAGGAGCGCAGGAAGAAGAGCGTGCTGGTGGTCTCGGCGGACGTCTACCGGCCGGCGGCGATCAAGCAGCTGGAAACCCTGGCGGCCGATATCGGCGTGACCTTCTTCCCCTCCGACATCAGCCAGAAGCCGGTGGCGATCGCCGAGGCGGCGATCCGCGAAGCCAGGCTCAAGTTCATCGACGTGGTGCTGGTGGATACCGCCGGTCGCCTGGCCGTCGATGCCGAGATGATGGCCGAGATCCAGGCCCTGCACGCGGCCGTCAAGCCGGTGGAAACCCTGTTCGTGGTCGATGCCATGACCGGCCAGGATGCCGCCAACACCGCCAAGGCGTTCAACGATGCCCTGCCGCTCACCGGCGTGGTGCTGACCAAGGTCGACGGCGATGCCCGTGGCGGTGCCGCGCTGTCGGTGCGCGCCATTACCGGCAAGCCGATCAAGTTCATCGGTATGGGCGAGAAGAGCGAAGCGCTCGAACCCTTCCATCCCGAGCGGATCGCCTCGCGCATCCTCGGCATGGGCGACGTGCTCAGTCTGATCGAACAGGCCGAACAGACCCTCGACCGCGAGAAGGCCGAGAAGCTCACCAAGAAGCTGAAGAAGGGCAAGGGCTTCGATCTCGAAGACTTCCGTGACCAGCTCGTGCAGATGAAGAGCATGGGCGGCCTCGGCGGCCTGATGGACAAACTGCCGCAGATGGGTGGCGTCAACCTGTCGCAGATGGGCGGCGCCCAGGGTGTGGCGGAGAAGCAGTTCAAGCAGATGGAGGCGATCATCAACTCCATGACCCCCGCCGAGCGCCGCGATCCCGAGATCATCAGCGGTTCGCGCAAGCGCCGTATCGCCATGGGTTCCGGCACCCAGGTGCAGGACATCGGCCGACTGATCAAGCAGCACAAGCAGATGCAGAAGATGATGAAGAAATTCACCGCCAAGGGCGGCATGGCCAAGATGATGCGCGGCATGGGCGGCATGCTTCCGGGCGGCGGCGGTGGCATGCCGAAATTCTAGAAAATCAGCTGCAAGCCCCAAGCTTCAAGCCGCAAGAATGTTAGGTCTCTGGGATTCTGCTTTTACTTGTAGCTTGTGGCTTGAAGCTTGCCGCTTTTGCCCTTAGAATATGCGGCCTTTCGGGCCTAGGCCCATTTTTGATGTGTGCCTCAAGTTAGCACCGACTACAGGAACGATGTTCACATGGTAACTATTCGTCTCGCTCGTGGCGGCTCCAAAAAGCGCCCCTTCTACCACCTGACCGTGACCAACAGCCGCAATGCGCGCGACGGTCGCTTCGTAGAGCGTATCGGCTTCTTCAACCCGATCGCCTCGGGTGCTGAAGTCAAGCTCTCCGTGAACCAGGAGCGTGCCGCTTACTGGCTCGGCCAGGGCGCACAGCCGTCTGAGCGTGTTGCTCAGCTGCTCAAAGAAGCTGCCAAGGCTGCCGCCTAAGCACTTTATGAGTACGACGCCAGCTCCAGCCGAGGATTTACTGGTTCTCGGCAAGATTGTCTCGGTGCATGGCGTTAAGGGGGAAGTGAAGGTGTTTTCCTTTACCGATCCTCTGGATAACGTGCTCGATTACCCTCGTTGGACGCTGCGGCGCGATAACGAGGTGAAACAGGTTGAACTGGCCGGTGGGCGCTTGCAGGGCAAGGTGCTGGTAGCCAGGTTGAAGGGGCTCGACGATCGCGAAGTGGCGCGTACCTACGCCGGTTTCGAGATCTGCGTGCCTCGCAGCCAGCTGCCGGAACTCGGCGAAGGCGAGTTCTACTGGTATCAGCTGGAAGGTCTCAAGGTCATCGATCAGACGGGGCAGTTGCTCGGCAGGATCGACCATCTGTTCGAGACCGGTGCCAACGATGTGATGGTGGTCAAGCCTTGCGTCGACAGCCTCGATGATCGTGAACGCCTGCTGCCTTATACGGAGCAGTGCGTGTTGTCGATCGATCTGGACGCTGGCGAAGTGCGGGTCGATTGGGATGCGGACTTCTAGACGCCATGCCGAGCCTGCGCGTCGAGGTCATCACGCTGTTCCCGGAAATGTTCGCCGCCATCAGTGAGTACGGCATCACCAGCCGTGCGGTCAGGCAGCAGCTGTTGCAGCTGACCTGCTGGAATCCGCGCAGTTACACCACGGATCGGCACCATACCGTGGACGACCGCCCCTTCGGTGGCGGCCCGGGCATGGTGATGAAGATCAAGCCGCTCGAGGATGCCTTGCTCGATGCAAAGCAGGCCTGTGGCGGTGAGGCGAAGGTGATCTACCTGTCGCCGCAAGGTCGTCCGCTGACCCAGTCGGCGGTTCGCGAGTTGGCGAAGGAGGAGCGTCTGATCCTCATCGCTGGCCGCTATGAAGGCATCGACGAGCGTTTCATCGAAACGCATGTGGATGAGGAATGGTCGATCGGTGATTACGTCCTGTCTGGCGGTGAGCTGCCGGCCATGGTGCTGATCGATGCGGTAACGCGCCTTTTGCCTGGTGCATTGGGTCATGCAGATTCGGCCGAGGAAGACTCCTTCACGGATGGCTTGCTCGACTGCCCGCACTACACCCGCCCGGAGGTGTATGCGGATAAACGTGTTCCCGAGGTGCTGCTTGGCGGCAACCACGAACACATCCGGCGCTGGCGTTTGCAGCAGTCCCTGGGGCGCACCTGGGAACGCCGTGTCGATCTTCTGGATAGCCGCTCGCTTTCTGGAGAAGAGAAGAAGCTGCTGGAGGAATACATCCGCCAGCGGGACGATAATTAATGTATCGATGACCGGCCCGACGGCCCGTCTTAGGAGCGCAGCATGACCAACAAGATCATTCAGCAGATCGAAGCTGAGCAGATGAGCAAAGAGATCCCGACCTTCGCGCCGGGCGACACCATCGTCGTTCAGGTCAAGGTGAAGGAAGGCGACCGCCAGCGTCTGCAGGCCTTCGAAGGCGTCGTCATCGCCAAGCGTAACCGTGGTCTGAACAGTGCCTTCACCGTGCGCAAGATCTCCAACGGTGTCGGCGTGGAGCGTACTTTCCAGACCTACAGCCCGCTGGTCGACAGCCTGTCGGTCAAGCGTCGCGGCGACGTGCGCAAGGCCAAGCTGTACTACCTGCGCGACCTGTCCGGCAAGGCGGCACGCATCAAGGAGAAGCTGGCCTAAGCCACGCTTCCCTCTCGAAAAAAGCAGCCTTGGGCTGCTTTTTTCGTTTCTGGCGTTTGTTGAAACGGCAAAGAAGGTGGGAGCAGACGGCCGTAGGATGGGTGCAACCCATCGGCAATTGATGGGTTTTACCCATCCTACAGGCTGCCTCGCTTCTAGCTTGAAGCTTGTGGCTTGCAGCTCAACGTCCGCTATCGCCTTGTCGAGGCCATTCATACGGGTGCGGTTTTCGTATCCATTGCGCACACCAAAATCGTGAACAGGTTCTGAGTGATGACCCCCAGAGAGCAGGAAATTCAGCGGCGTACCGAGCTTTCGGAGACCCGCGTGGCCAAGGCGGTGTTTCCGCCGACCACCAACCATCACAACACCCTGTTTGGCGGAACGGCCATGGCCTGGATGGACGAGGTATCGTTCATCACGGCCACGCGTTTCTGTCGCTTGCCGCTGGTAACCGTGTCGTCCGATCGCATTGATTTCAATCATCCGATTCCGGCTGGTTCCATCGTCGAGTTGGTCGGGCGCGTGAGTGCGGTCGGCAACACGAGCATGAAGGTGCAGGTCGACGTATTCGTCGAGGAGATGTACGGCACCCGCCGCGAACGTGCCATCCATGGGGCCTTCAGCTTCGTGGCGATGGGTGAGGACGGCAAGCCGGTGCCGGTGCTGCCTGGTTTCTGATTCGTGTGCGTGGCGCTGGCGCCGCCAAGCCTTTGTTTGCTGTTTCAGGGGTAACCGATGTCCGCAGTCGAGCATCCGCTGATCGAGCGTTTCATCGAGACGCTGTGGCTGGAGAAAGGCCTTTCCGCGCACACCCGGGCGGCCTATCGCAGTGACTTGGCCCTGTTCAATGGCTGGCTGCGGGCGCGTGGCCTGGAGCTGCCGGCGATCGGACGCGAGGTGCTGCTCGATCATCTCGCCTGGCGCATGAACGAAGGCTACAAGGCACGCTCCACGGCGCGCTTCATTTCCGGGATGCGGGGCTTTTACCGGTTTCTGCTGCGCGAGGGCCTGATCGAGGTCGATCCGACCCTGCAGGTGGAGATGCCGCAGCTCGGCCGGCCGCTGCCCAAGTCGCTCTCCGAGGCCGATGTGGAGGCGTTGCTGGCGGCGCCCGACCTGGATGATCCGATCGGCCTGCGCGACCGCGCCATGCTCGAAGTGCTGTATGCCTGTGGCTTGCGGGTCAGCGAGCTGATCGGCCTGACCCTGGAGCAGGTCAATCTGCGCCAGGGCGTGCTGCGGGTGTTCGGCAAGGGCAGCAAGGAGCGCCTGGTGCCCATGGGCGAGGAGGCGATCGCCTGGGTCGAGCGTTACTGCAGGGAGTCGCGGCCGTTCCTGCTCGACGGCAAGCCCGGCGACGTGCTGTTCCCCAGTCAGCGTGGCGAGCAGATGACCCGGCAGACCTTCTGGCACCGCATCAAGCACCAGGCGCGGGTGGCGGGTATCGCCAAATCGCTGTCGCCGCACACCTTGCGCCATGCCTTCGCTACCCACCTGCTCAACCATGGTGCCGACCTGCGCGTGGTGCAGATGCTGCTGGGGCACAGTGACCTGTCGACCACGCAGATCTATACCCATGTGGCGCGCGCGCGCCTGCAGGCGCTGCATGCCGAGCATCATCCCAGGGGGTGAGGCGGCTTGAAGCCTGAAGCGGGAAGCCGAAAAAAGCGCTGGAGGCTGAAGGCTGAAGGCTGAAGGCTGGACGAAAAAGCCAGGTAGCCCGGGTCGAGCGGTGCGACGCCCGGGGAGGTTTCACCTGGGTATCGCTGCGCTCGACCCAGGCTACGGGGTTGAAGCCGATAAAGGCGCTAAAGGCTGAAGGCTGGACGAAAAAGCTTGACTGGGGCAGGGCCCGAGCAAAACCCTGTCCAGCCTCCAGCCTCCAGCCTCCAGCCTCCAGCCTCCAGCCTCCAGCCTCCAGCCTCCAGCCTCCAGCCTCCAGCCTCTATTATGTTAATCTTCGCCATCCCCCGTTAGTCCGTCGCCAGGAGTACCCCATGCGCGTGACCCGTATTTTCGCGGCTGTGGCCCTCGGCCTGGCCAGCAGCATCAGCCTGGCTGCCGATCCCGATCAGCTGATTCGCCAGAGCCTGACGGCGATCCAGCCCGACCTGCCGATCGAAGCCATTGCCGAGAGCCCGATGCCCGGTGTCTATCAGGTGCAGCTCAAGGGTGGTCGCCAGCTGTACGCCAGCGCCGATGGCCAGTTCGTCATGCAGGGCTACCTGTTCCAGTTCAAGGACGGTCAGGCGCTGAACCTCACCGAGATTGAGGAAGGCCGCGCCGTGGCCAAGCAGATCGATGCGATTGCGGCCAAGGACATGGTGGTGTTCGCGCCCCAGGCGCCGAAGGCCCATATCACGGTATTTACCGATACCGACTGTGGCTATTGCCAGAAACTGCACAGCGAAGTGCCCGAGCTCAATCGCCTGGGCGTCGAAGTGCGCTATGTGGCCTTCCCGCGCCAGGGCCTGGGCAGCAAGGGGGCGAAGGAGCTGGCCAGCGTCTGGTGTGCCAAGGATCGCCAGGCGGCGATGAACAAGGCCAAGTCCCGTCAGGCCGTCGACGAGGCGACTTGCGATAATCCGGTCGCCGCGCAGTACCAGCTGGGCCAGATGATCGGCGTCAACGGCACGCCGGCCATCATCCTGGAGAACGGCAAGATGATTCCGGGCTATCAGCCGGCGCCGCAACTGGCTCGCCTGGCGCTGGAAGCCAAGTGACCGGCGACTGATTGACTATTAAACAGCCGCTTCGTAAGGTGCGGCTCTTTTTCCGCGGCCGGAGCCTGCTCCGGCCGTTTTATGCGGTGCAGATGGGGAGTTCAGTGTGAGACCGGTCAAAGTAGGCATCTGTGGGCTGGGTACCGTCGGCGGCGGCACCTTCAATGTGCTCAAGCGCAACGCCGAGGAAATCGCGCGTCGTGCCGGGCGTGGGATCGAAGTGGCGCACATCGCCACGCGCACCCCGAAGCCGCAGTACCAGACCACCGGTATCGCGATTACCGAGGATGTCTTCGCGGTCGCGAGCAACCCCGAGATCGATATCGTCATCGAGCTCATGGGCGGCTACAGCGTGGCCCGTGAGCTGGTGCTCAAGGCCATCGACAACGGCAAGCACGTGGTCACCGCGAACAAGGCGCTGATCGCCGTGCACGGCAACGAGATCTTCGCCCGCGCGCGGGAAAAGGGCGTGATCGTCGCCTTCGAGGCGGCGGTGGCGGGTGGCATTCCGGTGATCAAGGCGATCCGCGAAGGCCTGGCGGCCAACCGTATCAACTGGCTGGCCGGGATCATCAACGGCACCGGCAACTTCATCCTCAGCGAGATGCGCGAGAAGGGCCGCCCCTTCGAGGACGTGCTGGCCGAGGCCCAGGCCCTGGGCTATGCCGAGGCCGATCCGACCTTCGATGTCGAGGGTATCGATGCCGCGCACAAGCTGACCATCCTCGCCTCCATCGCCTTCGGGATTCCGTTGCAGTTCGACAAGGCCTACACCGAAGGCATCACCAAACTGACCACCGCTGACGTCAACTATGCCGAAGCCCTGGGCTACCGCATCAAGCACCTGGGGGTGGCGCGTCGTACCGAGGCCGGTATCGAGCTGCGCGTGCACCCGACGCTGATCCCCGCCGACCGCCTGATCGCCAACGTCAACGGCGTGATGAACGCGGTGATGGTCAATGGCGATGCCGCCGGCAGCACCCTGTTCTACGGCGCCGGCGCCGGCATGGAGCCGACCGCCTCGTCGGTGGTGGCGGATCTGGTCGATGTGGTGCGCGCCCTGACCACCGACCCGACCAACCGCGTGCCGCACCTGGCCTTCCAGCCCGATTCGCTGTCCGACCATCCGATCCTGCCGATCGGCGCCTGCGAGAGCGCCTACTACCTGCGCATCCAGGCCAAGGACCGTCCCGGCGTGCTCGCCCAGGTGGCGAGCATCCTGTCGGAGCGCGGTATCAACATCGAATCGATCATGCAGAAAGAGGTCGAAGAGCAGGATGGTCTGGTGCCGATGATCCTGGTCACCCACCGGGTGGCCGAGCAGCGCATGAACGAGGCGATCGCCGCGCTCGAGGCGCTCAATGACGTGGTCGGCAGTGTCGTGCGTATCCGGGTGGAGCAACTCGCTTGAGGCTGTAGGCTGAAGGCTGGACGAAACGGCTTTTGCGTCCAGCCTACCACCTTCAGCGCTTTTATCGGCTTTATAAAAGGTTTTAGATATGCGCTATATCAGCACTCGCGGCCAGGCACCGGCCCTGAATTTCGAAGATGTCCTGCTCGCGGGCCTGGCCACCGACGGTGGCCTGTACGTGCCGGAAAACCTGCCGCGCTTCACCCTGGAGGAGATCGCCTCCTGGGCCGGCCTGCCGTACCACGAGCTGGCGTTCCGGGTGATGCGGCCCTTCGTCGCCGGCAGCATCGCCGATGCCGATTTCAAACGCATCCTGGAGGAAACCTACGGGGTCTTCGAGCACGCCGCCGTGGCGCCGCTGCGCCAGTTGAACGGCAACGAGTGGGTGCTCGAGCTGTTCCATGGCCCGACCCTGGCGTTCAAGGATTTCGCCCTGCAACTGCTCGGTCGTCTGCTCGACCACGTGCTCAGCAAGCGCGGCGAGCGGGTGGTGATCATGGGCGCTACCAGTGGCGATACCGGCTCGGCGGCCATCGAGGGCTGCAAGGCCTGCGAGCACGTCGATATCTTCATCATGCATCCGCACCAGCGGGTGTCCGAGGTGCAGCGCCGGCAGATGACCACGCTGCTGGGCGACAACATCCACAACATCGCCATCGAAGGCAACTTCGACGACTGCCAGGAGATGGTCAAGGCCAGCTTCGCCGATCAGTCGTTCCTCAAGGGCACGCGCCTGGTGGCGGTGAACTCGATCAACTGGGCGCGGATCATGGCCCAGATCGTCTACTACTTCCATGCCGCGCTGCAGCTGGGCGGGCCGGCGCGCTCGCTGGCCTTCTCGGTGCCGACCGGCAACTTCGGCGATATCTTCGCCGGCTACCTGGCGCGCAACATGGGCCTGCCGATCAGCCAGTTGATCGTCGCCACCAATCGCAACGACATCCTGCACCGCTTCATGAGCGGCAATCAGTACGTGAAGGGCGATCTGTATCCGACCCTGTCGCCGTCCATGGACATCATGGTGTCGTCGAACTTCGAGCGCCTGCTGTTCGACCTGCATGGGCGCAATGGCGCGGCGATCGCGGCGCTGATGGCCGATTTCAGGAGCGGTGGCGGTTTCAGCGTCGAGGATGATCGCTGGACGGAGGCCCGCAAGCTGTTCGATTCCCTGGCGGTCAGCGACGAACAGACCTGCGAGACCATCGCCGAGGTGTACAAGGCCACTGGCGAGCTGCTCGACCCGCATACCGCCATCGGCGTGCGTGCCGCGCGCGAATGCCGGCGCAGCCTGGCGCTGCCGATGGTGGTGCTGGGCACCGCGCACCCGGTCAAGTTCCCGGAAGCGGTGGAGCGGGCCGCTGTCGATCAGTCGCCGGCACTGCCGCCGCACCTGGCCGACCTGTTCGAGCGTGAAGAGCGCTGTACGGTGCTGGCCAACGACCTGCAGGCGGTGCAGGCCTTCGTTGCCGGGCACGGCAACCGCGGCAAGCCGCTGTAAGCGACAGCGTTACGGCTCGAAAGGCCGGTCACCCCAGGGGGCCGGCCTTTCGTGTTTGCGGCCTGTTCGCTGTTGTCGAAGCTGCGCGTGCGGCCATCGTTTCGCCTCGAGGGTTCCTCTGTGGCGGGCACGCTTTCGTAGCCTGTGGTTGAGCGAAGCGATACCCGGGATGGCGCCTGAGTCTGGGGCGGGTCTCGGGTATCGCTCCCGGGTTTCGCTTCGCTCTACGCCGGGCTACGGGTTGCCGGGGCTATTCGCTTGCTTTTCGTCGCGCGGCGACTGCGCCGCTCAGCGTCGGTTGAGCGCTGCAATCGGCGCCTGCTGGCACAGGCGCTTGTCCAGCTGGCCGACATAGGGGTTGGCCCAGCCCATGACGCAACCCATCAGCTGGTTGCGCTGGCGCTCCCATTGTTGTGCCGGGTAGGTCTTGTTCCAGGCGGTGAACAGCTGACGGTTCTGTCTCGACAGCTTGAGCTTGTAGCGGTCGCTCATGTACAGGTAGGTGCGGGCGATCATGCCGCGTACCTCCTTGCGCGGCATGACCTTGCGCGCCTTGAAGTCGACCACTGTCGGGCAGGCGCCGTACTGGGTGGGCGCCTGCGGCAGCCAGCCGAAGTCGTAGTTGCTGCGGTCGCCATTGATCTCGCCGATGCTCGGCACCAGGTTGTGCAGATCGGCCTCGGCACGCTGGAAGACGCTGTCGTTCTGGCTGCAGTTCTTGCGCCCGCCGTTTTGCCAGCACTGGCGCTGATGGCCGATCTGCCAGGCCGGCACGATGTGTTCCCATTCGATGCGTGCGGCGCGGTTGGCGTTCTTGCGCGGCACATAGCCGCAGCTTTTCAGGTCCACGCGATTGCCCTTGAAGGAGCAGCCGCAATAGAACTCCACCGACTGCCGTTCGTAGAGCGTCCAGCCGATTTTCTTCGCTTCGTTGAAGGTGCGTGGTGGGGTGGCGTACAGGGCGGTGGAGAGGGTGAGGCAGAGCAGCGTGAGGAGGCAGCGCGACAGCATACGGCTTTTTCCCAAAAGCGCCGCATCATACGCATTCGTCCCGGCTTGCCAAGGCTGGCCCATTGATGGCGCCGTTTCGCGCTGCAATCCCGAGCGCACAACTGCGATGGAGTTGGCGAATTTGCCGGTTCATGGGCGCGGCGCAATCGGTTTAAATAGCGAACCCGTCCCCTGGGACGTGGCGCCATCGCGCGCTTGCGGCCGCCTTTCCGGTAGACTCGAAATAATTACATGTGATGTGTTGATGCATTACATGTGATGATCTATCCTGCGTTTCATGGAAAACAAATCATCAGCTCATTACCAGCGTCTTTTTCGCCAGCGCCTGCGTGATCAGGGGCTGGTCAAGAAGGAAGTCTGGATACTGCCGGAGCACGCCCAGCGGCTTTCGGCGGTCGAACGGAAACTGCGCCAGCCCCGCTCGGAGCTGGTTTCAATGGAGGAGGGGGTGAGCATGCCTCAGGTTTGGACTGCACAAACGTTGTTCGATGCGCTGTCAGGGGTGGAGCCGTTTGCCGATGGCCGCGCGGCCATCGAACTGATCCAGGGTGCCGACGCCAGTCTGCACGTGACCATGACCGAATACGGCGACCTGCCTTTGTTCATCGCCGTGTTCGGCGATCAGATCATCGTCGAGGCGCTGCTCTGGCCGGTCAGCGATGTGCGTGACACCACGGCCTTCAACGAAGAAGTGCTGCGCAGCCACAAGCTGTTCCCGCTGTCGAGCGTGGGCCTGGAAACCCTGCCCGACGGCCAGACCTGCTACACCATGTTCGGCGCGCTGAGCGCCTCGTCGACCCTGCCCAACGTGGTGCTGGAGATCGAGGTGCTGGCGGACAACGTGATCAGGGCCAGTGAAGCTTACGAAGATTTCCTCAAGGCCAGTGTGTGAAGGAGAAACACCAATGAACGTCTGGAGCAAATTGCTGACGGCGCTGCGCGGCGGTGCCAATGAAGTGGGTGAAGCCCTGGTCGACGGGCAGGCCCTGCGTATCCTCGATCAGGAAATCCGCGACGCCGACCAGGAGCTGCGCAAGTCCAAGGAAGCGCTGGCCGAGATCATGGCCAAGCAGAAACTGGCCGCCGAGCGCGCCGGCAAGACGGCCGCCAAGGTCGCCGAGTACGAGTCGTACGCGCTCAAGGCGCTGGAAGCCGGCAACGAAGAGCTGGCGGGCGAAGTGGCCGGCAAGATCGCCAACCTGGAAACCGACCTGGCCAGCGAGCGCGAGCAGGCCGATGGCTATGCCGCCAGCGTGGCGCAACTGCGCAAGGCGGTGAGCCAGGCCGAAGCCAATATCAAGCGTCTCAAGCAGCAGGTGGATACGGTCAAGGCCACCGAGAGCGTGCAGAAGGCGCAGATGGCCGTGGCCCAGCGCTACGGCGGTTCCCAGGCCAAGCTGCACACGGCGGTCGAGTCGCTGGAGCGTATCAAGCAGCAGCAGGCCGAGCGGGCGGCGAAGATGGAAGCCGCGGCCGAACTGGCCGAAGCCTCCAGCATCGATGACTCGCTGGATGCCAAGCTGCGTGCCGCCGGCATCGTGGCGGACAAGGCCAACGCCGATAACGTGCTGGCACGCTTGAAGGACAAGGCCAGGTCCTGACGTTCGAGGATGGCGGGGCGCAGGCTCCGCCTTGTTGCTCAGGGATAGGAAATCATGGACATCTTCCTGCAGATCTCGCTGGCATTTCCCACGCTCGTGTTCAGCTTCCTGCTGTGCCTGGCCGTGGTGTACTGGATCATCGTCGCCTTCGGTCTGCTCGAGATCGATGTGCTCGACGTCGACGCCGACTCCGCGCTGGAAGGCTCCACCGCGGTGCTGCTTTCCAAGCTCAAGCTCAGCGGGGTGCCGCTGACCCTGGTGCTGACCCTGCTGTTCTTCTTCGCCTGGTGCTTCTGCTACTTCGCCGAATTGCTGGTGCTCAGCCAGCTGCCGCTGGGCTGGCTGCGTTACCCGCTGGGCGCTGTGCTGGCCGTGGTGGCGCTGTTGCTCGCCTTGCCGGTGTGCGGTGTCATCTGCGCGCCGCTGCGTCCGCTGTTCCTCAAGCTGGAAGTCACCAGCAGCAAGAGCGTGCTCGGCCAGACCGCCGTGGTGCGCAGCGGCCGGGTGACGCCGAATCACGGCGAGGCGCTGCTGGCCGATGGCGGAGCGGGGCTGATCCTGCGGGTCCGGGCCGACGAGGCCCAGGGTTTCAAGCGTGGCGACCGTGTCGTTTTACTGGAGTATCTGGAGGCCGAGCATGCCTACCGGGTCATAACTGAGGATGAGTTCCGGGGCGTCTAGGAACCTGGTCTGCGTGCAGTGCTCCAGCTCGCGCGACCTTGCTTCAGGCGGCAAACCGGTTCCACCCGTATCAAAGGAGATTGAGCGCAATGTATAACCTTCCACCGTCGCTGATGCCCGTGCTGGTCGGGGTCGGCCTGGTCATCCTGCTGATCGTCGGCCTGCTGGCCCTGTTCAAGGCCTTCTACATCAAGGTTCCCCAGGGTACGGCGCTGATCGTCAACGACATGTCGTCGACGCCCAAGGTGCATTTCACCGGCGCGCTGGTGTACCCGGTCATCCACCTCAAGGAGTTCATGAAGATCTCCCTGATCACCCTGGAAGTCGACCGCCGGGCCAAGGATGGACTGATCTGCCGCGACAACATGCGTGCCGACATCACCGTGGCCTTCTACCTGCGCGTCAACGAGACCCAGGAAGACGTGCTCAAGGTGGCCAAGGCCATTGGCGTGGAGCGTGCCTCCGACCGCGCCGCGGTCAACGAGCTGTTCAACGCCAAGTTCTCCGAGGCGCTGAAGACCGTCGGCAAGCAGTTCGACTTCGTCGAGCTGTTCGAGAACCGCCAGGACTTCCGCGACCGCATCGTCGAGGTGATCGGCAACGACCTCAACGGCTACGTGCTCGAAGACGTGGCCATCGACTACCTGGAGCAGACCTCCAAGACTTCCCTCGACCCGAGCAACATCCTCGACGCCGAAGGTATCCGCAAGATCACCCAGCTGACCGCCGCGCAGAACGTCATCACCAACGAGCTGGAGCGCAACGAAGAGCTGGCGATCAAGAAGAAGAACGTCGAAACCCGCGAGGCCACGCTCTCGCTCGAGCGTCAGCAGGCCGATGCCGAGGCGCGGCAGAAGCGCGAGATCGAGACCATCCGCGCCCGCGAGGAGGCGGAAACCCTGAAGGTGCGCGAGGAAGAACGGCTCAAGGCCGAGCAGGCGCGCATCCAGACCCAGCAGGAGCTGGATATCCGCGCCGAGAACCATCAACGCGAAGTGGAAGTGGCGCAGCAGAACCGCCAGCGGGCCGTGGTCATCGAGGTGGAGAAAGTCACCCGCGCCAAGGATCTGGAAGTGGTCGCCCGCGAGCGCGAGGTCGAGCTGCAGCGCATCGAGAAGGAAAAGGCGCTGGAGGAAGAGCGCAAGAACATCGCCGCCGTGGTGCGTGAGCGTGTCGCGGTGGAGAAGACCGTGGCCCAGGAAGAAGAGCGCATCAAGGAAGTGCGCGAGGTGTCCGAAGCCGAGCGCCTGAAGCAGGTCGTGGTGCTCAATGCCCAGGCCGAGGCCGAGCAGGAGCTGGTGCGCCAGGTCAAGCAGGCCGAGGCCGACGAGACCCGTTCCAAGCACAAGGCGGTGGAAATCAACAACCTCGCCCAGGCCGAGCTGGAAGCCGCGGCCAAGAGCGCCGAGGCGAAGAAGAAACTCGCCGAAGGCATCGAGGCCGAGCGCGCGGCGCCTGGCCTGGCCGATGCGCGGGTGCGTGAAGTCACCGCCGCGGCCAAGGAGAAGGAAGGCCTGGCCGAGGCGCGCGTGCACGCCGAGCTGCTGATCGCCGAAGCCAAGGGCGAGCAGGAGAAGGGCCTGGCCCAGGCGCGTGTCACCGAGGCGCAGGCGGCGGCCAAGGAGAAGGACGGTCTGGCCGATGCCCGTGTACTGGAAGAGAAGCTCGGCGCCCAGGCGCGGGGCGAGGAGCAGCTCGGTACGGCCAAGGCCAAGGCGACCCAGGATCTGGGCCTGGCCGAGGCGCAGGTGCTGCTCGAGCGCCTGAATGCCGAGGCCGAAGGCCTGGGCAAGAAGTTCGGCGCGCTCGACGCACTCAGCGACAACGCCCGCCAGCACGAAGAGTTCCGCATGCAGCTGGAGAAGAGCTTCGAGGAGGCCATGGCCGCCATCGCCGCGAACAAGGACATCGCCAAGGATCAGGCCGAAGTCCTGGCCACTGCCCTGGGCAAGGCCAAGATCGAGATCGTCGGCGGCGAAGGCGACTTCTTCAACTCGTTCGCCAAGTCGCTGTCGGTGGGCAAGGCCATCGAGGGCGTGGTCGGCAAGAGCCCGGTGGTACAGGACGTGCTGGCGCGGCTGCTGCAGGGCCGCGTGGCGCAGGACAAGCCCACGCAGCCGGACGCCGGGCAAGTGTGACTCGCCGCTGTGGGGGGCTGCCGCGACTGTCGCCGCTTAAGCGCCTCCCACGGTGGGCCCGAGCCTCTGGCGCGGGATGGCCCTACCCATCTACAAGGAACGTTTCATGTCTAGAGACCATCTGGAAATGGCCTTTCGCTCGATCCAGTGCTTTGCCGACGACGGCCGCCTGGACGTGCACGAGCTGGCTTCGCTGCTGGAGATCGCCGAGCGCGACGGCGTGATCGACGACAACGAGATCCGTGTGCTGACGCGGATCATCGCCCGCATCAAGCCGGAAGAACTCGACCCACCGATGCGCGACAAGCTCGCCGAGATCGGCCGCAAGATCGGTGCCTGAGCACCGCTAGAAATCGTTTTTCGCGCCTCGCGGTAGGCGCGCTCATGAGCGCAGATTCGGGAAGACCACGATGTCGGATGCACAGCCCGCAACGCCACAGGATTTGCTGGACAAAGCCGTTGCCGAAGGCGGCGCCTACGAGGTGCTGCACAAGCGCCTGCAGGAGCAGGGCCAGCGCCTGCGCCGCAATACCGAAATCCTCAACGAACAGCGGCTGCAGGAGTTCGGCAGCAGCCAGATGGAGGTCACCGGTCGGGTACGCATCCGCACCGAGAACAACTGCATCGCCCGCGACATCGTGCAGGTCGGCGACTGGCTGCTGTTCGGTTACAACGTGTTTCTCGGGCTGAAGAAGGAAACCACGGTCGCCGATGTGTTCTCCCTCTACCGCCTGGTGGAGGAGAACGAGGGCTATGAGGCCGAGTCGATCCCGCTCGACGGCACCTTCCTGGCGCAGAGCGGTTTCGTCAACGATTTCAACGAGCTCTACACCTATTACAAGAACACCCGGCTGCTGCAACTGGCGATTCGCGACGGCAAGTTGCTGGCCAGTTTCCAGATCGGCGAGCGCATCACCGATATCCGCGTGTTCCGCTGGTCGCTGTCGATCGACGGCAAGGAGGTGCGCTATATCGATAACCGCGGCGAGCGCGATATCGCCCTGCCGGCGCCATTCGACTTCGAGTGGCAGAAAACCACCCGCGAGATGACCGTCAACGGGCGCTTCCCGCACCTGAATATTCTCGACACGGTATTCGTCGAGACGGTCGGCGGCGACCTGACGATCAAGATCGAGAACAATACCGAGAAGGGTCAGGGCATCTACCGCGAAGAGGTGATGGACAAGACCCAGTCACTGGACGATGCCGAGGTCGAGTTCGCCGCCCTGGGCAGCCTGATCCTGCTGAAGATCCTGCCCTACCGCGAAGAGCAGTGGCGCTACCTGGTGTTCAACCGCCTGACCCGCAAGGTCGAGCGCATCGACGCCATTGGCCTGGCCTGCGTGCAACTGCCCGAAGACCACGGCATCATCTTCCCCGGCGGTTATTACCTGCAGAACGGCGAGCACAAGACCTTCGAGCAATCGATGGCCGGCATGCGCTTCAAGCGTTCGGTGCGCTCGCCCAACGGCGAGGACGTGCAGTACATCTTCTACCATCCGGGCGAAGGCCGGGCGGTGCTTCTGACCTACAACATGGTCACCCGCCAGTTGCAGAACCCGATCTTCGGCCATGGCTATGCGCGCCTGGAAGACGGGCGCATGGTGATCTTCTCCGCCGAAGGCGATGAGCCGACGCGCATCCACCCCATGCAGATCTGGCAGACGCCGTTCTGCAGCGAGGAATACGCCGCCCGCCAGCCGGCGCGCAGCGGTTTCTTCGGGCGGATCGGCAACGCCGAGCTGGTGCGCGGCGTCTCCGACCTGTTCAACCTCAGCCGCGAGATCGACAGCCGCGAAGTGTCGGTGCCGCGTTACACCCTGCTGTGCCAGAACACCCGCCGGCTGTTCGACGTCTATCACTGGCTCAGCGACCCGCAATGCGCGGACATGGCGCCGCTGCTGCGCGAGATCGCCGCGACCGGCGAACTGGTGCTCGACGAGTTCGAGAAGGTCGAGAGTATCCGCCAGCAGTCGGCCACGGCCATGGCCAGCGCCGAGAGCCGGCAGAAAGCCTTGCTCGAGAGCCTGCGCTCGGACAACTGGGAGCGGGTCGAGCAGTTCGTCGAGGCGCTCAACGCCATCACCGCCCAGCGCGGCCAGTTGCTGACCATTCGCGACTACCGCTATATCGACGTGGCGCGCATCGACGCCATGGAAGCGGCGCTGCTCGAGGCCCGCGAGCAGACCGCGGCGGCGACCTCGCGCTACCTCGCCGGCGATGCCGCGCTGCAGCCCTATCACGACAACCTGCAGGCGCTCGATGCCCAGGCGCAGAAAGCCGAGACCGTGGCGCAGCTGGCCGAGCCGCTGGCCGGCCTGGGCGAGATGGCCGACAACCTGGACATGCTCTCGGGGCTGATGGCCTCGCTGCAGATCGACGATGCCACCGAGCGCACCCGCATCGTCGACGCCATTTCCGAAGTCTATGCCCGGCTCAACCAGGCCAAGGCGCGAGCCGAGCAGCGGCGCAAGGGCCTCGGCTCGGCGGAAACCGTGGCGCAGTTCGGCGCCCAGTTCAAACTGTTCGGCCAGAGCATCACCAATGCCCTGGCGCTGGCCCAGGACCCCGAACGCTGCGACGAGCAACTGTCGCGGCTGCTGGTGCAGCTCGAAGAGCTGGAAAGCCAGTTCGGCGATCACGAGCAGTTCCTCGGCGACATCCTGGCCAAGCGCGAGGAACTGCTGGAAACCTTCGAGGCGCACAAGCAGACCCTGCTCGACGAGCGTCAGCGCAAGGCCCAGGCGCTGCTCGACGCCGCCCGCCGTATTCTCGACAGCCTCGCCCGGCGCACCGCGCGTTTCGACCAGGCCGAGGAACTCAACGCCTTCTTCGCCGCCGACCCGCTGATCCTCAAGTTGCGCGAACTGGCCGAGCGCCTGCGCGAGCTCAAGGACAGCGTCAAGGCCGACGACGTCGAGGCGCGCCTGAAGGGCGCCCGCGATCAGGCGGTGCGGGCGCTGCGTGACAAGAGCGAACTGTTCGAGGAGGGCGGCGATGTCATCAAGCTGGGGCCGCGCCACCGTTTCGCCGTCAACACCCAGGAACTGGATCTGACCCTGTTGCCACGGGGCGAGCAGCTGTACCTGCACCTGACCGGCACCGATTTCCTCGAACCCTTGCGCGACGACGAGCTGGAATCGCTGCGCGACTACTGGCAGGTGGCGCTGGAGTCCGAGTCGGCGGCGCTGTACCGCGGCGAATACCTGGCCGGGCTGGTGCTCGATGCCGCCGTGCGCAATGCCGAAGGCCTCAGCCTGGATCTGCTCAAGGCGCACATGAGCCAGCCCGAGGAACTGATCAAGCGCATCCGCGAGTTCGCCGCGCCGCGCTACAAGGAAGGCTACCAGAAGGGCATCCACGACCAGGACGCCATGGCCATCCTGCTCAAGCTGCTGGCGCTGCGCGAAGGCGCCGGCCTGCTGACCTATACCCCCCTGGCCCGCGGTTTCGCCCTGTTCTTCTGGAACCGCTGGCGCGAGGACATGGACGCCGCCCACTGGGCCGAGCGGGCGCATACTTGCGCCAACATCCGCAAGCTGTTCGGCCGCGACGAGGGCATCGTGCAACTGCGCGGCGAAGTGCTGGCGGCTCTGCAGAGCTTCCTGGCGCGCCATCCGATGCGTTTCGAGCCGGCCCTGTTGCGCGAGACGGCGGAGTACCTGGTCGAGGAACTGGCCGCCGAGCGCGTCGAGTTCGTGGTCAGCAAGTATGCCCGCGACCTGCTCGACGGCTTGCGCCAGCACCTGCAGGCGGCGCACATGTGGGACGGCTACCAGCAGGCCCAGGAGCGCCTGCGCGGGCGCCCCGACCAGCGCTGGGCCCTGGCCGAGAACTGGCTGCGCGCCTATGGCGCCGAGCACAACGCCACCTGGCTGGCCTATGTGCCCGAGGCCGTGGCCCTGAGCCTGATCGACGCGGACCTGCCGGTGCGCGTCACCGAGGCGGATCTGCAGGTGCGGGTCGACGGGCTGATCGGCGATCACCCGCGCATCGAGGAGGGCACCCTGGCCTTCGCCCTGGACGATTTCTTCCAGCGCCTGCGCCATCACCGCGAGACCTTCCTGCCGGCCCTGCAGCGCTACCAGGCGCTGCGCCAGGAGGTGGTCAACCGTGAGCGCGAGGCGCTGCGCCTGAACGAGTTCAAGCCGCGGCCGCTGTCCTCCTTCGTGCGCAACAAGCTGATCAACGACGTCTACCTGAGCTTCATCGGCGACAACCTGGCCAAGCAGATGGGCACCGCCGGCGAAAGCAAGCGCACCGACCTGATGGGCCTGCTGATGCTGATCTCGCCGCCGGGCTACGGCAAGACCACGCTGATGGAGTACGTGGCGCATCGCCTCGGCCTGATCTTCATGAAGATCAACGGCCCGGCCCTCGGCCACGAGGTGCGCTCCATCGATCCGGCCCAGGCGCCGGACGCCACCTCGCGGCAGGAACTGGAAAAGCTCAACCTGGCCCTGGAAATGGGCAACAACGTGATGCTGTACGTCGACGACATCCAGCACACCCACCCGGAGTTCCTGCAGAAATTCATCTCGCTGTGTGACGGCACCCGGCGCATCGAGGGGGTGTGGAAGGGCCGCACCAAGACCTACGACATGCGCGGCAAGAAGTTCTGCGTGGTGATGTCGGGCAACCCCTATACCGAGTCCGGCGACGTGTTCAAGATCCCCGACATGCTGGCCAACCGCGCCGACATCTACAACCTCGGCGATACCCTTGGCGGCATGGAGGAAGCCTTCGCCCTCAGCTACATCGAGAACGGCCTGACCTCCAACCCGGTGCTGGCGCCACTGGCCACCCGCGACATGGCCGACGTCTACCGCTTCGTCGCCAAGGCCGAAGGCAAGCCGTTCTCCAGCAACGAACTGAGCCACGGCTACAGCGGCGCCGAGATCAACGAGATCGTCGCCACCCTGCAGCGTCTGATGCAGGTGCGCGACGTGGTGCTCAAGGTCAACCAGCAGTACATCGCCAGCGCCGCCCAGGCCGACCAGTACCGCACCGAGCCGGCGTTCAAGCTGCAGGGCAGCTACCGCAACATGAACAAGATGGCCGAGAAGATCTCCGCGGTGATGAACGACGCCGAGCTGCTGCAACTGATCGCCGACCACTACCAGGGCGAGTCGCAGTTGCTCACCACCGGCGCCGAGGAGAACCTGCTCAAGCTCGCCGAGCTGCGCGGCAACCAGACCCCCGAACAGCTCGAACGCTGGACGCAGATCAAGCGCGACTTCATGCGCAACAAGGCCATGGGCGGCAGCGATGCGGACATCGGTGGACGGGTGGTGGCGCAGCTCAACGACCTGGTCGAGGGCGTGCGCGGCCTGAACCGGGCGGACGGGAGCAAACCAGCGGCGGCCGAGCTGCCCTGGCAGGAACTGCTGGCCGGCCTGGAGCGCTTGCGCGAGATCCAGCCGAAGGTCGAGGTGGCGCTGCAGGCACCGCCTCAGCCCGGCCTGCAGCAGTTGCTCGAACGCCTGGCCGAGGGGCTGCAGGGTGGTGTGCTGCCGTTGCTCAACGCCATGGACAAGAAGATCGACATCGACCTCGGCACCCATAAGCGCATGGGTGAGATGGCCGGCCAGTTGCGTGACATCGGCCGCATGCTCGGGCAGGCGCCGAACGACGACGAGACGCCGTGAAGCTGTGGCTGCTGCCGCGTCTGAAGCTGCTGTTCGGCATCGCCGCGGCGATGGTGCTGGTGCAGTTGTGCAACAGCCTGAGCGGTTATGTCCTCAACCAGTGGGGCCTGATTCCACGGCAGGTCGGCGCGCTGCCGGGGGTGCTGCTGGCGCCCTGGCTGCATGGCGGCTGGCTGCACCTGTTCGGCAATCTCAGCGGCTTCATGGTGCTGGGCAGCCTGGCCGTGCTCGAGTCGCGACGCGATTTCATCCGCGCCAGCCTGTTCATCATCGTCGCCAGTGGCCTGCTGGTCTGGTTGTTCGGCCGCGAAGGCATCCATGTCGGTTCCAGCGGCTGGCTGTTCGGGCTGTGGGGGCTGCTGCTGGGGCGCGCCTGGTTCCGTCGCAGTTTCGCGGATCTGCTGCTGGCGGCCCTGGCTCTGTTGCTCTACAGCGGCTTCTTCTTCGGCCTGCTGCCGCAGCAGGGCGTGTCGTTCGAATATCACCTGGCCGGCGCACTGTGCGGCGGCCTTTACGCTTCATGGCAGCGTGGCGGGCAGAAGCGCCGCGCACGTCGTACTCGATAAGGGGACAAAATGGACTTCAATCGCCTTGACCAGCAACTGCGCGATAGCCTCGCCGATCTCAGGCTGAGCAATGAGGAGCGTGACGAGTTACGCGAACTTGGCAACGACCTCTCGGCGGATCAGGTGCGATACCTGCGTAATCGCGCGTTCGCGCTGACCCGCGAACTGATCGGCAACCCAGAGAACGCGCTACCGGCGCTGAAGTGGCTGGAGCAGGTGATCAAGACCCTGGAAGTGCGCTGTTCGCCGATTCGTGGGCATGCCACGGCGCATTTCAGCCCCGGGGAAAGTTGCCGTCAGCGCATTCGCGACCTGTGTCGGCAGGCCCGCGAGTCGGTGGATGTGTGCGTCTACACCATTTCTGATGACCAGCTCAGCGACGAACTGATTGCCGTGCACCGTCGTGGCGTGGCCGTGCGAATCATCAGTGACAGTGAAAAGCGCTTCGACGTGGGCAGCGATATCCAGCGCCTGATCGATCAGGGCGTGCCGCTGCGCATCGATGACAGCCCCTTCCACATGCACCACAAGTTCGCCCTGTTCGACCGCCGTCTGCTGCTCAATGGCAGTTTCAACTGGACGCGCAGCGCGAGCACCAGCAACGAGGAAAACCTGCTGGTGACCGACGATGCGTATCTGGTAGCCGAATATGGCCGTGAATTCGACAAGCTGTGGGCGCGCTACAAGCCGAACTGATGGTGATCAGGCTAAACGCTCTAGCGTATGGCCTCTAGAAATCCCACTTGCTGGTGAGCATCAGGTTGCGCGGCTCGCCGTAGTAGGTGGTGTCGAAGTTGCCCAGGCCGGTCAGGTATTTCTTGTTCAGCACGTTGTTGGCGTTGAGCATGAAGCTCAGGTGTTCGTTGTGCTGGTAGCGGGTCATCAGGTCGACCAGGGTGTATGAGTTTTGCTTGATGAGGGTGTTGTCTTCGATGGTGGCGTTATAAATGTTGCCGTAGAAGACACTCTGCCATTTCACTCCGCCGCCGATGGTCACCCGGTTCAATTCGCCTGGCAGACGGTAGGTGGTGAACAGGCGCACCAGGTGTTCGGGTTGGTTGGTGGCCAATGGAAAACCGAAGATCCGCTGCTCGTCGGCATCGCGACTACGGGCGTAGGTGTAGCCCGCCGAAATATTCCAGCCTTCCTGCAGTTCGCCGCTCAGCTCCAGCTCCACGCCCTTGGTGGTGGCGCCCTCTATGGCACGGTAGATACCCTCGCCGGTAACGGGGTTGGTCCCTATGTTTTCCGCAACGTTATCCTCTTCGATACGGAACAAGGCCAGGGTGGCATTCAGCCTGTTGTCCAGGTACGCGGCTTTCAGACCGACCTCGTAGCTGTCGCCTTCAACCGGCGGCAAGGTCGAACCGCTGATGTCCTTGTTGATCTGTGGCTGGTAGATCGAGGTATAGCTGGCGTAGACCGAGTAGCTGTCGTCAAGGTCATACACTATGCCGGCGTAGGGTGTGACGACGCCGTGTTCCTTGTAGCCGGTGCGGACGTCCTGCTGGCTGGAGGTGGCGAAATAGTCTTCGTCATTGTCGTACTTGAAGGTGCTGACCCGGGTGCCAAGGATCAGACTCAGATCGTCGGTCGGGCGCAGGCGGGTGGCCAGGTAGACGCCATTCTGGCTCTGGGTGGTCTCATAGTCGCCGTTCACCGGGAAGTTCTGCTCCGGCAGGTTGCCGTCCCAGTCGAAAATACTGCCCGGCACCATGCTGAAGGCGCTGCCGTCGAAGGTGTCGCCGGTCAGTTTCGAATGGGAAGCCATGAAACCTGCGACCAGTTCATGCTCGCGACCGAACAGATTGAAGGGCCCGGAAAGGTTGAGGTCGGCAGTGTTCTGTACGCGATGACCTTCCCAGCGCCCCCAATACAGGAACATGCCTTCGCCAGTCACGGGGTCAGGATTACCACCCCCGGCCGAAGCCAGGCGGGTATCGTGATCGGTTTCCAGGTGATTGACACTGACCTTGAGGTTCCAGTCATTGGCCAGGGCCTGTTCCAAGGTGGCGAAGTACGTCGTGGCCTCAAAGTCGCGGCGACTCCAATCGGCCCCTGGGTTGTGCGATCGCGAAAAATTGGTGCGCGAACCATCGGCGAAGTACACCGGGTTGCCGGTCCAGGACACGCCACGTGGTGTCTTGGTATATCTGTCGATGCCTACGGTCAGCAAGGTATCCGGGATCAGATCGGCCTCAAGGACGCCGTAGAGCGCGTCGTTCTTCTGCTGGTAATGATCCAGGTAGGATTTGCGATCCTGATAGGCACCCACGAGGCGGCCTCGCACGGTACCTGTGTCGTTCAACGGTCCGGAGATATCACCTTCAGTTCGGTAGTTGTCCCAGGAGCCAGCGATGCCGGTGATCGACGCCTTGAAATCGGAGGTCGGTTTTTTGCGTATCAGGTTGACGGTCGCCGACGGGTCCCCCGAGCCGGTCATCAGACCGGTAGCCCCCTTGATCACTTCCATCCGGTCATAGGCGACCGTATCGCCGAGCGGGGAACCTTCGTAGATGTTGTCGACGATGGTGTTGACGCCATCGTATTGGTAATTGGTGATGTCGGAGCCGCGGGTGAAATACAGCATTCGGTCGCTGTCAAAGGCCTGCACCGAGATGCCTGGCGTGTTACGCAGTGCATCGCCGATGTTGATGACACCCTGATCGTCCATTTGCTGGCGGGTGACCACGGTAACCGATTGTGGCGTTTCTCTGATGGTCAATGGGAGTTTGGTCGCCGTGGTGGTCGCTCCTGTTGTGTAAGAACCGGTGCCTTCTGTGGTTGCCAGCCCCTTGAGCCCGTCGCCGGTCACACGGGTCGCGCCCAGCTCCATTGCCCCTTGTGGTGCCGGGCGGGCAATCAACACATAGCCGTCTGCGCCGGCTACCGCCTGCAGACCGCTGTCTTGCAGTAACCGTGCAAAGCCTGTGGAAACGTCATAGTCGCCCTGCAGCCCTGGGCTGCTCAGGCCACGAACCTGATTGGCGTCGAAGGATATGGCGATGCCGGACTGCCGCGCATAAAGACTGAGCGCTTCACCCAATGCTCCAGCCGGAATGTTGTAGGCCTGGCTTTGTTGCTGGGCCAGCAGGGGCTGGCTGCTGATGGCAGCGATACCGCCAAGGGCCAGGTGAATGGCCAGCGCCAGCGGCGCATAAGTCTTCGAGGATTTGTGTTGGGGCATTATGGCAAAGCGCATGACGCTCTCCGTTTTCGGTTGGCTTGTATCTCTCAGGACGGGCCAGGAATGAAAACTGGAAGCGATTGGGAAGTATTTTTATTAGCGATGCTGGATCCGGCGCAGTCGTGCTGAAACGTCAACAGATCCTCAGGGCTCGATTCATGAGTTCGCTTCGCTCAGCGCTGGCTTGCCAGCGATTCGCTACGCGGGCACGGCGTACCGGTTGCGGTGCTGCAAATAGCTTTTCGCGGGCTTGGCTGCGTTCTTGGGTGATGTATCAGCGTGAGCTTTCGGCTCGTTCGATTACGGTGATCCACGGGCTGTAGTGGCTGACCGTCAGGCCCATGCTCTGCGCCAGTAAGCGCAGGGCACGAGGGCCGTCGTCCAGAGGCAGAACTGCAGAGACTCGAAGGTCGCGCAAGGCTTGGTTATCGAAGCGCAGGTAGCCGCGGTGGTGGCGGGCCAGTTCTTCCAGCACCTCGGGCAGGGGACGATCCTGGGCGACCAGTTGCCGCTGCTGCCAGGCCTGCTCCAGACCACGGGTATCCAGGGCGCCTGGCGTGCTTACGCCATGTTGGTCGATGCGAACCTGCTGCCCGGCGGCTACCTGGGTTTCCTGCGAACTGCCGGCGGCGCTGACCGCCGTTTTCGACTCGAGCATCAGCAGACGAGTGCCATCGCCATCCTGCTGGACGATAAAGCGGGTACCCAGTGCGCGAATGCGACCATGGGCGGTTTCGACGATGAAAGGCCGCTGTCGGTCGGCTGCCACGTCGACGAGGATTTCGCCCTGGAGCAGTTGCAGCCTGCGCTCACGTGCGTCAAAGCGCAGATCCACCGCACTGCGACCATTGAGGCTGATCTGGCTGCCGTCGTCCAGGCGTTGGCTGTGCCACTGCCCGGTGCACGTGCGGATATCTGCGAGCAGATAGCTGGGCGGCGTGTGTTGCCACAGGAGCCAGCCGGGCAAAAGCAGGGCCGTACAAAGTGCCAGAGCGGTGCCGAGGCGCGTGCCAGGTTTGCGGTGGGCGGCGCGCAACGCTGCACGTGCCGGGCCAGGAGCTATCTGCTGGAAGTGGCCGAGCATGCCCTGCAAGCTTTGCAGCGCGCGGGCATGTTCTGGCGCCGCCTCTCGCCAATTGTCGAGTTCGGCCTGGCGGCACTCGCCGGCATCCAGCTTGACCAACCACTCGGCGGCCTGCTCGAGAATGGCGGGTGACATGCCGTGCTGGTTCATGGCGCACGATCCGCGAATACGCTGTGGCAATGCAGCATGGCCTTGACCAGCCAGGTCTGTACGGTCTTTGTCGATACCTGGAAATGCTCGGCGATCTGCTGATGGCTGTAATCGTCCAGGTGCCGCAGCAGCAGTGCGCCGCGTGGCCCGGCCGGCAGGCCGTCGAGCGCACGGGCGATCTGCTCCAGGGCTTCGATGGCGCAGGCCACCTGTTCAGCTGAGGGAAAACCATCAAGGTCGCTGCTCATCAGCAGCAGTTCATCCAGATACGCCTGTTCGATACGCTGACGACGTGCGCGGTCGATCAGCAGGCGCCGGGCCACCGTGGCGAGAAAGGCACGCGGTTCGCGCAGGCCGAGGCTTTCGCTGGAAGCAAGAATGCGTGTGAAGGTGTCGTGGGCGACATCCGCGGCGTTGTGCGAACAGCCCAGGCGCCGGCGCAGCCAGCCGAACAGCCAACCGTGATGGTCGCTGTAGAGCAGGCTCAGCGCGGTTTGCTGGTGGGAATCGGGACGGCTTTCGGCAGGCATGGCGATTCGAATTAATTGCGAATGGTTCGCAATTTATTCGATGCCATGGATTAGAGCAATGCTGCTGGATGTACAACGGCTGGATCAGTGCCCCGGGTGGCGCTGCGCTCGACCCGGGTTACTGTTTGCCTCAGTGCTTGCGCGGCACTGCCTTGAGCAGTTCTTCCGGTGGCATTTCGCACTGGATCTTGCGGCCGATCAGTTCCTCGATCGGTGGCAGGGCGAAAGCGTCGTCCTCGCCGGCGAAACTGATCGAGGTGCCGCTGCTGCCGGCGCGGCCGGTACGACCGATGCGGTGCACGTAGTCGTCCGGGTCTTCCGGCAGGGTGAAGTTGATCACGTGGCTGATGGCGTCGACGTGGATGCCGCGGCCGGCCACGTCAGTGGCGACCAGCACGCGAATGCTGCCTTCGCGGAAACCTTCCAGCACCTTGATGCGCTTGTGCTGCGGCACATCGCCGGACATCTGCGCGGCACTGATGCCGTCGCGAGTCAGGCGCTCCTCGATGCGGCGTACTTCGTCCTTGCGGTTGGCGAAAACCATCACCCGGATCCAGTCGTTCTGCGCGATCAGGTTGTAGAGCAGTTTGTACTTGTCTGCCGAGGCGACGGCGTAGACGTGCTGTTCGACGGTATCGCTGGCGACGTTTTCCGGCTCGATCTCGACGATGGCCGGGTTGGTGGTCCACTGCTTGGCCAGGTTCATCACGTCTTCGGTGAAGGTGGCGGAGAACAGCAGGGTCTGGCGTTCGCCCTTCATCGGGGTCTGGCGGATGATCTGCCGGACCTGGGGGATGAAGCCCATGTCGAGCATGCGGTCGGCCTCGTCGAGCACCATCACCTCGACCATGTCCAGGTGCACCTCGCCGCGCTGGTTGAAGTCCAGCAGGCGCCCGGGGGTGGCTACCAGGATGTCGCAGAAGCGCGACTCGAGCAGCTTGAGCTGCTTGTCGAAGTCCATGCCGCCGACGAAGCTCATGACGTTCAGGCCGGTGTACTTGGTCAGCTCGGCGGCGTCCTTGGCGATCTGCACCACCAGCTCGCGGGTCGGCGCGATGATCAGCGCCCGCGGTTCGCCCATGTAGCGTTCCTTGGGCGGCGGCGTCTGCTGCAACTGGGTGATGATGGAGATGAGGAACGCCGCGGTCTTGCCGGTGCCGGTCTGGGCCCGGCCGATGGCGTCCTGCCCCTTGAGGGTGTAACCCAGAACGCCGGCCTGGATCGGCGTGCAATAGGGAAAGCCGAGGTCATGGATGGCGTGCATCAGTTCGGCGGACAGCGGGAAGTCGTGGAAACGGGTCTTGCCCGCCACCGGCTCGACCTGGAAATCCTCGAGCTTCCAGGTATCGACCGCTTTGGCGGCGCGCTCGCGGCGTGGCTTTTCAGTCCTGTTTTCCGTTCGGGCCGGAGCGGGCGCGACGGCGGCCTTGGGTTTCGGCTGACGGGCCTGACGCTGGTCAGGGGCGTCGCTGGCAGGTGGCGAGGCGGGCGCAACGGTCGGGGTGACTGGGCTATGTAGCTCGCCCTCGGCTTTGCCGAATATTTTTTTGAGTGCTTTTAGCACGGTCATCTCGTCGGTTGGTTAAGGAGTGAACGGCAGCCAGTGTAAAGCAAGAAGCGGGCGCGGCGAAGTACCGCACTGGCCGAGTGTTTTTCCGGCCTGGCATCCCGGCCGGCCGCCCTGTGGCCGACCGGGATCGACCCGCAAAGCCGGTACAAGGAACAGGCGCGGACCAACCGGGACGCTTGGCGGCCGGGCTTGCTAGGCGCTTGCGGCCGATGGCGAAGACAGTGGCGGGCGGAGGGGAGCAGCGTCATCGTTCAACTGCAGAGCTGATTGCGTCCCTGCTGCTTGGCCTTGTACAACGCCAGGTCGGCGCGGGCGATCAGGGTTTGCAGGTTGTCCTTGGCCGTCATCTGGGCCAGGCCGAGGGAGATGGTCACCCCGGGCAGGATACCCACCGGGGAATAGAACGAAGTGATCTGTTCCAGGCTCTGGCGCAGGCGCTCGCCGATGTCGGCGGCCTGCTGCAGGGGCAGGTCCGGCAGAAGGATGACGAATTCCTCGCCGCCGAAGCGAACCAGGCTGTCCTTGGTGCGCAACTGGTTGCGCAGGGTATGGGCGACCAGGCTCAGGGCGTAATCACCGCCCAGGTGCCCGTGCTGGTCGTTGTAGGCCTTGAAATGGTCGACGTCGAGCATCAGCAGGCTCATTGGCTGGCTGCTGAACAGGCAGCGGGTGCGTTCGCGCTCGAAGACGTGCTCCAGCCAGCGGCGATTGAACGAGCCGGTCAGTTTGTCGACATTGGCATTCTGTTCACTGTCGATGATCTGCCGGTTGCCCTGGCGGACGCGGTCACAGAGCAGTTCCAGCAGGTTCTGCATCAGCTGCGGAGATTGCTGGAACAGCGTGACCAGCGATTCGCGATGCAGGCGCAGCACGCTGCTCGGCTCGGTGGCCACCACGTAGGCCGACGGGTGCTCATTGTCGATAAAACTGATTTCGCCCGCGCAATCGCCGGGGTGCAGGGTCGTGACCGGCTGATTGTCCAATGAGCCGAGATAGACCTTGAAGGAGCCCTTGGTCAGCAGGTAGAGGTGTTGATTGCGGTTGAAAGGCGAAAGCAGCACTTCGCCAGCGTCGAGATCACAGGGACGGAACTCTTCGATCAGCCGGGCGATGCTGCCGATGGCGACCTTGTCGAACAGCCGCTGATGCCGTATCTGTTGCAGATCGGCTTGCCATTGTGCCGCTTTCATCGTGACCAGGGCCCCGGACGGCAAAAGACGATGGGCATCACTAACGCTCCCTGTGACGTATGGCCATATTCGGCTGACAATAGGCCCTGAACCTGGCGCTGGCAATCCTCCGCTCGGGCCTGATCGACCATCGGCATGTGACAGCGCTCACGAATCCATGTGACCGCCGCCGCCGGGAACGGTTCAGGCAATGTCATGGCGCGGCGATCAGCCGTTGCAAGCGTCTCGGACGGGCGTGCCGTCCGTCGTTCCCGGCTACAGACGGGCTGCCAGCCAGTTGCCGATATCGCCTATTTCCTCGGGTAACACTTCGTGGCCCATGGGGTATTCCTGCCAGGTCGCGGCGACATCGCGCTGGCGCAGCCAGTCATGGGCCGCACGCCCCATCTCGGGCCGCACCACGGTGTCCTGATTGCCGTGCAGGCAATACACCGGCAGGTCGCGTTGCCGGTCGCTCAGCTGTACCTGTTCGGAAAAGGTCGGCGCATAGGTCGACAGGGCCAGTACCCCGCCCAGGGGGCCCTGCCAGCGCAGGAACGCCGTATGCAGCACCACCGCGCCGCCCTGGGAAAAACCGGCGAGGAAGAGGCGGGCCGGATCGATGCCGTCGTCGCGTTGCACCTCGATCAGATCGATCACCTGTTGCGCCGACTGTTCCAGTTGCTCGCGGTTGATCGCCCGGGCCGGGCTCATGGCCAGGATGTCGTACCAGCTCGACATTTCCCAGCCGCCGTTGATGGTGACGGCCCGGGTGGGGGCCTGGGGCAGCACGAAGCGGGTCGTGCGCAGCGATTGCTGCAATATTTCGGCTACCGGCAGGAAGTCGTAGCGGTCCGCGCCCAGGCCGTGCAACCAGATGACGCAGGCGTCGGCGGCGAGTGGGGGCTGCAGAAGCAGGGTGTCATTCATGGGTTGCTCCATTGTGGGGCTATTGCTCTTCTTTGGTGCGCTTCAGTCTGGGGCAATGAGCCAATCAGTGAAAAAGATGTCGCAAGATTACAAGTTTTCTGCTTGACCTGCCCGTAGTCTGCGCAAAGCAGGGTGCTGGTATGGGCTTTGCTATAACGAGGAGGACTGATGTCGTTGGCCGCCTGCGGTAACACCGCCGGCGGTTACGGAGCAGACGGGGAAGCCGATTTGATGGGGTTTCCAAAAGGTTCGCCAGGCGCTGCATGCCCGGTGATTTGCAAATTAGCTATCCGTCTCAGGCCCGTTCGACCAATGGGCTGGCGAGGGTTGCCGAGCGATCCGGGAAAGGGTCGCCCAACCCGCGCCGAGGTCTGATCCCCGGTCGGAACCGTTGCTGCCAACGGCTCCTGCATGCCCCAAAAGGGTACGGTGGTAGGGCTGAGACTCCAACACAACAAGAGCACTGGAGATTTTTGAATGAAGATGGTTAAAACCACCCTGGCTGTGTTGACCACCGCCGCCGTGCTGGGCGCAAGTGGCTTCGCCCATGCCGGTGTTACTCTCGATGCAGTCACGAAGAAAGGTTTCGTTCAGTGCGGCGTCAGCGATGGCCTGCCGGGCTTTTCGGTACCGGATGCACAAGGCAACTACCAGGGCATCGACGTCGACATCTGCCGCGGTGTGGCCGCTGCGGTATTCGGCGACGCGACCAAGGTCAAGTACAGCCCGCTGACCGCCAAGGAGCGTTTCACCGCCATTCAGTCCGGTGAAGTCGACATGCTCTCGCGCAACACCACCTGGACCAGCTCCCGCGACGGCGGCATGGGCCTGGTCTTCACCGGCGTGACCTACTACGACGGTATCGGCTTCCTGGTCAACAAGAAGCTGGGCGTTGCCAGCGCCAAGGAACTGGATGGCGCGACCATCTGTATCCAGGCGGGCACCACCACCGAGCTGAACGTCTCCGACTACTTCCGCTCCAACGGCCTGAAATACACCCCCATCACCTTCGACACCTCCGACGAAAGCGCCAAGTCCCTGGAAGCCGGCCGTTGCGACGTGCTGACCTCCGACCAGTCGCAGCTGTATGCGCAGCGTATCAAGCTGGGCGCGCCGGACGACTGGGTG
Organism: Phytopseudomonas dryadis; assembly: GCF_004327355.1. Lineage (GTDB taxonomy): Bacteria > Pseudomonadota > Gammaproteobacteria > Pseudomonadales > Pseudomonadaceae > Aquipseudomonas > Aquipseudomonas dryadis. The sequence goes on along the minus strand of NZ_QJUM01000012.1, from coordinate 65,325 downwards.
GTGCTGCCGGAAGTGATCTCCAAGGAGCCGCTCGGCCCGCTGGTTCGTCGTGGCGACGAAGACTGGATGGCCATCGTCAAGTGGACGCTGTTCGCCATGCTCAACGCCGAAGAGCTGGGTGTCGACTCGAAGAACGTCGAAGCCCTGGCCAAGGAAACCAAGAACCCCGACGTAGCCCGTATGCTGGGTGCCGACGGTGAATATGGCAAGGATCTGAAACTGCCGAAGGACTGGGTCGTTCAGATCGTCAAGCAGGTCGGTAACTACGGCGAAATCTTCGACCGTAACATCGGCGCCGGCAGCGAGCTGAAGATCGAGCGTGGCCTCAACGCTCTGTGGAACAAAGGCGGTCTGCACTACGCTCCACCAGTGCGCTGATTGACCTGTCGCCCGGCAGTCCCCTGCCGGGCGATTTTCGTTCCGTTATACCTGGGGCATTCCCATGCAAAAACAAATCGGCGCACCGCAAGGGTTTTCCCTGAGCGATCCACGTGTGCGTGCCTGGCTATTCCAGATCATCACCGTCGCAGGGGTGATCGCGCTGGGCTGGTTCCTGTTCCACAATACGCAGACCAACCTGCAACACCGGGGCATCACCTCCGGCTTCGATTTCCTCGAGCGCAGTGCCGGCTTCGGCATCGCCCAGCACCTGATCAGCTATACCGAAGCGGACAGCTATGCCCGCGTCTTCGTCATCGGCCTGCTCAATACCCTGCTGGTTTCGTTCATCGGTATCGTGCTGGCCACCTTTCTCGGCTTCCTCATCGGTATCGCGCGGCTTTCGCCGAACTGGATGATCAGCAAGCTGGCCACCGTCTACATCGAGGTCTTCCGCAACATTCCGCCGTTGCTGCAGATCCTCTTCTGGTACTTCGCCGTGCTGTTGCCGCTGCCCGGACCGCGCACCAGCATCAACGTGGGCGACAGCTTCTTCCTCAGCAACCGTGGCCTGAACATGCCGGCGGCCGAGCCGACCGGGGCGTTCTGGCCATTCGTGGCCGGCCTGCTGATCACCCTCGTCGCCATCGTGCTGATGACGCGCTGGGCCAACAAGCGTTTCGAAGCCACCGGCGTGCCGTTCCACAAGTTCTGGGCCGGCCTGGGCCTGGCGATCGTCATCCCGACGCTGTTCGCCCTGGTCTTCGGCAGCCCGCTGCACTGGTCGGTACCCGAGCTCAAGGGCTTCAACTTCGTCGGCGGCTGGGTGATGATCCCGGAACTGCTGGCCCTGACCATCGCGCTGACCGTCTACACCGCGGCCTTCATCGCCGAAAACGTGCGTTCCGGGATCAACTCGGTCAGCCACGGGCAGACCGAAGCCGCCCGCTCCCTGGGCCTGCGCCCGGGCCCGACGCTGCGCAAGGTGATCATTCCCCAGGCCATGCGGGTGATCATTCCGCCGCTGACCAGTCAGTACCTGAACCTGGCGAAGAACTCTTCCCTGGCGGCCGGTATCGGCTACCCGGACATGGTGTCGCTGTTCGCCGGCACGGTACTCAACCAGACCGGCCAGGCCATCGAGGTGATCGCCATCACCATGAGCGTGTACCTGGCGATCAGTATCAGCATTTCCCTGCTGATGAACTGGTACAACAAGCGCATCGCGCTGATCGAGCGGTGAGGACCTAGCGCAATGAGCACGACCCATACTTTCAAACCGGATCAGCCGCCACCCAGCGCCAGCGTTGGGGCGCTCGCCTGGATGCGCAGCAACCTGTTCTCCAGCTGGATCAATACGCTGCTGACCTTCTTCGCCATCTACCTGATCTGGCTGATGGTGCCACCCCTGATCAAGTGGGCGTTCATCGACGCCAACTGGGTGGGCACCACCCGCGCCGACTGCACCAAGGAGGGCGCCTGCTGGGTGTTCATCCAGGCGCGCTTCAGCCAGTTCATGTATGGCTTCTACCCCAGCGAGCTGCGCTGGCGCGTGGATCTGACCGCCTGGCTGGCGATCATCGGCGCGGCGCCCCTGTTCATTTCCCGCTTCCCGCGCAAGGTCATCTACGGTATCGCCTTCCTGGTGATCTACCCGGTGGTGGCCTGGAGCCTGCTGCACGGCGGCGTGTTCGGTCTGGAAACCGTACCCACCAGCCGCTGGGGCGGTCTGATGCTGACCCTGGTGATCGCCGCCGTCGGCATCGCCGGTGCGCTGCCATTGGGCATCCTGCTGGCACTGGGGCGGCGCTCCAACCTGCCGGCGGTGCGCGTGGTCTGCGTCACTTTCATCGAGTTCTGGCGTGGCGTACCGCTGATCACCGTGCTGTTCATGTCGTCGGTGATGCTGCCGTTGTTCCTGCCCGAAGGCATGAGCTTCGACAAGCTGATGCGTGCGCTGATCGGGGTGATCCTGTTCCAGTCGGCCTACATCGCCGAAGTGGTGCGCGGTGGCCTGCAGGCCATCCCCAAGGGGCAGTACGAAGCGGCTGGCGCCATGGGCCTGGGCTACTGGCGGATGATGGGCCTGGTGATCCTGCCGCAGGCGCTCAAGCTGGTGATTCCGGGCATCGTCAACACCTTCATCGCCCTGTTCAAGGACACCAGCCTGGTGATCATCATCGGCCTGTTCGACCTGCTCAACAGCGTCAAGCAGGCCGCGGCCGACCCGGCCTGGCTGGGCATGGCGACCGAGGGCTACGTGTTCGCCGCCCTGATTTTCTGGATTTTCTGTTTTGGTATGTCGCGCTACTCCCTGCATCTGGAGAGGAAGCTCGACACCGGCCACAAGCGTTAGGAGCTGTTCAGTAATTTGCTGCGCGTCGGCCAGGCGGCGTTGAAAACACTCTCGGGATGCTCATGTACAGCCGTACATTCCTCTCCCTCGACTGTTTTTGCGGGGGCACCTAGCCCTTGCCTGGCTCTAGCTCGCTAAATCCTGAATCAGCCCCTTGAGAGGAGTTAATTATGAGTGAAGCAAACCAGCAACCCAACGCCGCGCCGATCATTCAGTTGCAGGGCGTGAACAAGTGGTACGGCCAGTTCCACGTACTCAAGGACATCAACCTGGATGTGCGCCAGGGCGAGCGTATCGTGCTTTGCGGGCCGTCCGGGTCGGGCAAGTCCACCACCATCCGCTGCATCAACCGCCTGGAGGAACACCAGCAGGGCAGCATCGTGGTCGATGGCACCGAACTGACCCGCGACCTCAAGGACATCGAGACCGTGCGCCGCGAAGTGGGCATGGTGTTCCAGCACTTCAACCTGTTCCCGCACCTGACCGTGCTGCAGAACTGCATCCTGGCGCCGATGTGGGTACGCAAGATGCCCAAGCGCAAGGCCGAGGAAATCGCCATGCACTTTCTCGAGCGCGTGCGTATCCCGGAGCAGGCCCACAAGTACCCGGGGCAGCTCTCCGGCGGCCAGCAGCAGCGTGTGGCGATCGCCCGGGCGCTGTGCATGAAGCCGAAGATCATGCTGTTCGACGAGCCGACCTCGGCACTCGATCCGGAAATGGTCAAGGAGGTGCTCGACACCATGATCGGCCTGGCCCAGGACGGCATGACCATGCTCTGCGTGACCCACGAGATGGGCTTCGCCCGCACCGTGGCGGATCGGGTGATCTTCATGGACAAGGGCGAGATCGTCGAGCAGGCCGAACCCAATGCCTTCTTCGACAATCCGCAGAACGAGCGTACCAAGCTGTTCCTCGGGCAGATCCTGCACTGAGAACGCCAGACGTTCAGCGCAAGGGAGCCTCAGGGCTAATACCAGTCAGTTAGGCATTGGCCCGCAAAACGGCGGTTTGCCCTGGCCCTGTGGGAGCCGCGACCCCGCGGCGATTGCGGATCGCACCACTGGTTTTGTGGAATGGCCGCCATTGCATCGCGTCGAGGTCGACGCTCCTACACGGGCGGCGGTTTGCCGCCCTTCTTCTGTAGGCGCACAAAGCCTTATCTGATCGGCATTAGCCTCAGGGCTCCCTTGCGCGTTTCAGGGCGCTGCGAAAATGGTCGATATGACCGTCGCCGAGCCCGCGCTTTATGGCGATACTGTGGTTCCTTCCCTGGAGCCATCGCCATGTCCCACGCCAATGTCGAACTGATCGGCCGCTTCTATCAGGCCTTCCAGCAACTGGATGCCGAGCGGATGGTGGCGTGTTATGCCCCGGACGTGCGCTTCAGCGATCCGGCGTTCGGCACCCTGCATGGCGCCGATGCCGGCGATATGTGGCGCATGCTGACCAGCCGCGCCAGGGACTTTTCCCTGACCTTCGGCGATATCGAGGCGGACGAGCACAGCGCCAGTGCGACCTGGGTGGCCACCTACCTGTTCAGCCAGACGGGGCGGACGGTGGTCAATCGCATCCGCGCCTCCTTCGTGATCCGCGACGGGCTCATCGTCGAGCACCATGACCACTTCGACCTGTGGCGCTGGGCCGCACAGGCACTAGGCTTGCAGGGCTGGCTGATCGGCTGGACGCCGCTGATGAAGAGGGCCGTGCGCAAGCAGGCGAGCAACGGCTTGCGCCAGTTTCAGGCCGCCCGGACGTCGGCTGCGCGGCACGGCGTTGAGGCGCGCGGGTGAACGGAGTGGTAGGCTTTCCAGTCTGAATCTTCATCGACGAGAGGCGGATTGCGCGCAATTGGTCTATTCGTTGAATGAAAGCCCGTCCGCCAGAGAGTTTCGATCATGAGTGTTATGTTGCTATCAGCGAGCAAGGCCAAGGCGTGGAGCGTGCATGCGGTGACGGCCAGCGGGGTGATCCTCGGTATGCTGGCCTTGCTCGCGGTACTCGAGGGACGCCCGGAGAGCTGCCTGCTGTGGCTGGGCCTGGCGTTGCTGGTGGATGGCCTGGATGGCACCCTGGCGCGCAAGTTCGACGTCAAGGTGGTATTGCCGCACTTCGACGGCTCGACCCTGGATTTGGTGATCGACTACCTGACCTACGTGTTCATTCCGGCGATCTTCGTCTATCGCTTCATCCCGCTGCCCGAGTACACCTTGCTCCTGGCCGTGGGGGTGATCCTGCTGTCGTCGCTGTTCTGCTTCTGCAACGTCAACATGAAGAGCAAGGACAACTACTTCGTCGGCTTCCCCGCCGCCTGGAACGTGGTGGTGGTGTACCTGTACCTGCTCGATTTCGAACCCTGGGTGACCTTCATCACCATTCTGCTGCTGGCGGCCCTGACGCTGACGCGCATGAAGTTCCTGCACCCGTTCCGGGTCAGGCAGTTCATGCCGCTGAACATCGCCGTGACCATGCTCTGGATGTTCTCCTGCGCGCTGCTGATCCTGCAGTTCCCCAGCCAGCCGCTCTGGCTGCTGGTGCTGTGGGGGCTGTCTTCGGCGTATTTCGTCGGTATGTGCCTGTGGCGATCCGCCCGCGAATGGTTCGCCTGACGTTCGCAGCGGCATGAGCGTAACGCAGGACAAGTGCTGGTTCGTCTACCTGGTGCGCGCCGGTAACGGCGCGCTCTACTGCGGCATCAGCGATGATCCGCAGCGCCGCTTCGCCCAGCATCGGAGCGGCAAGGGCGCGCGTTTCTTCTTTTCCAGCCCGGCGGTGGCGCTGGTCTACAGCGAGATCTGTGCCGGCAAGGGCGCCGCGCTGCGCCGCGAGCGGGCGATCAAGCGCCTGAGCAAGGCGGCCAAGGAAACCCTGGTGGCGACCGGCGGCCTGATGCATGTGCGTGATGAACAACCATCAGCCTGACTGTCTGTGCCCGGTGGGGCGGCCGGAGTAAGCTGCACAGCCATTCCGTCCACTGGAAGCCTGCCATGCATGAGCTGATCCTGCACCATTACCCCACGTCACCCTTCGCCGAGAAGGCCCGCCTGCTGCTGGGCTTCAAGCAACTGGCCTGGCGCTCGGTGCAGATCCCGCCGATCATGCCCAAGCCGGATCTCACCGCCCTGACCGGCGGCTACCGCAAGACCCCGGTGCTGCAGATCGGCGCCGATATCTATTGCGACACGGCGTTGATCGCGCGCCGGCTGGAGGTGCACAGGGCACAGCCGCCACTGCTGCCTGGCGCGCAGGCCTTCGCCATCGCCGCCTTCGCCCAGTGGGCCGATTCGGTGGTGTTCCAGCATGCGGTGAGTCTGGTGTTCCAGCCCGAATCCATCGCCGTGCGCTTCGCCAAGTTGCCCGCCGAGTTCGTCCAGGCCTTCGTCGCCGACCGTGCCAAGCTGTTCGCCGGTGGCCAGGCCAGCCGCTTGCCGGTCGAACAGGCCAGGCATCAGTGGCCGGTGTTCATGGCGCGCCTGCAGGCGCAACTGGCGGCCGGCGCTGGCGATTTCCTGTTCGGTGAGGCGAGCCTGGCCGATATCGCCATGGCCCATCCGCTGTGGTTCCTGCGCGCCACTCCGGTGACCGCACCCCTGGTCGATGCCTACCCGGCAGTCGCCGCCTGGCTCGACCGCGTGCTGGCCCTGGGGCATGGCGAAGCGCTGCCGATGAGCAGCGAGGAGGCCATCGAGGTGGCGCACCAGGCCGGCCCGGCACCCCTGCCGGAGGAAGCCTTCGCCGAGCCCAACGCTTTCGCCAGTGGCCAGGCCGTGGCGATTTCCGCCATCGACTACGGCGTGGATGCCGTGGAAGGGGAGCTGCTGTTCGCTGGCGTGGAAGAGCTGATCCTGCGCCGCGAGGATGCCCGCGCCGGCGTGGTGCACGTGCATTTCCCACGGCTGGGCTTCCGTATCGAAGCGCGCTGAGACGGCAGCGGATCTAGCGCCGCATCACCGATCGAATGGCGCACCGACAGGGCAAGCGCGCGGATAGGCTGATCAAAGGCGGGAGCGGCCTTCGGCCTTCGATCAAAAACGCTTGAGGCTGGAACGCTGGACGAAAGAGCCTATGCGGTCTGCTTGTCGTTCAGCCTCCAGCCTCTAGCGCTCCTATCGGTCGTCCGCTTCAGCCTTATGGTTGCCCGGTTCGTTCAATAGGCGGCGAGAATGCCCTGGGGGTTGTAGCCGTGGATCACCGTGTCGTTGACCTTGAGCAGCGGCACGCCGCGGCCGCCCAGCGCTTCGTAGGCGCGGCGGGCATCGGCGGATTTCTCGATGTCGTGTTCGGTATAGGCGATGCCGCGGTCGCCGAGGAACTCCCGGGTCTTGGCGCAGTAGCCGCACCAGGAGGTGGCGTAGAGGATGACCTCGCCCTGGCCGGCGACCCGGGCATTGTCCCTGAGGCCGAGCAGGGGTTCGATGCGATCCCAGTGCTGCCAGGTCGCCAATACCGCCAGAACCAGCAAAATCCTTTTCATGCTCATTGTGCAACCCTCGTTCTTGGAGCCCGCTGCCGACGCAGTGCAGCAGGCTCAGGTCAGGTTAGTCCTTGCGGCGTTTCAACTGGTCGGTCAACTGAGTCGGCAGGTTGCGGATGATCAGGGTGTCCTTGGCTTCGTCGTACTCGATCCTGGAGCCCAGCAGGTGCGCCTCGAAGCTGATCGACAGGCCTTCGGCGCGCCCGGTGAAGCGGCGGAACTGGCTCAGGGTGCGTTTGTCCGCGGGGATTTCCGGCGACAGGCCGTAGTCCTTGTTGCGGATATGGTCGTAGAACGCCTTGGGGCGCTCTTCGTCGATCAGCCCGGAGAGTTCTTCCAGGGTCATCGGCTCACCCATCCTGGCCTGGCTGGTGGCGTAGTCGACCAGGGTGTCGGTCTTGGCCCTGGCCTGTTCTTCCGGCAGGTCCTCGCTCTCGACGAAGTCGCTGAAGGCCTTGAGCAGGGTGCGTGTCTCGCCCGGCGAGTCGACCCCTTCCTGGCAGCCGATGAAGTCGCGGAAGTATTCCGAGACCTTCTTGCCGTTCTTGCCCTTGATGAACGAGATGTACTGCTTGGAGGTGGCGTTGTTGCGCCATTCGGAAAGGTTGATCCGGGCCGCCAGGTGCAGTTGACCCAGATCCAGGTGCTTGGCCGGCGTCACGTCGAGCGCGTCGTTCACCGCCACGCCTTCGCTGTGGTGCAGCAGGGCGATGGCCAGGTAGTCGGTCATGCCTTGCTGGTAATGGGCGAAGAGCACGTGGCCGCCGGTGGAGAGGTTGGATTCCTCCATGAGTTTCTGCAGGTGCTCCACCGCCTGACGACTGAAGGCGGTGAAGTCCCGGCTCTCTTCCAGGTAGGCCTTCAGCCAGCCGCTGAACGGGTAGGCGCCCGACTCTTCGTGGAACAGGCCCCAGGCCTTGCCCTGCTTGGCGTTGTAGCTGTCGTTGAGGTCGGCGAGCAGGTTCTCGATGGCCTGCGAAGTGCCCAGTTCGCTGTCGCGGGCGTGCAGAACGGCAGGGCTGCCATCGGGTTTCTTGTCGATCAGGTGGACGATGCAGTGACGGATCGGCATGTGCGGTCTCTTCAGGCGTTAACGCAAGGGGCCGCGCCAGCGGGGCCCGATTGATGCGCAGTTTACCCGACTGTCGCCCCCGTGGTCGCCCGCCGCTGTTGCAGCGCCTGCAGACGCTCGATGACGTAGCGCAGGTGCACGTGCAGTTCGTACAGCTCGTTGGAGTAGGACAGCGGCACGTCCACCTTGGCCAGTTCGTCCTCCAGTTGCTCCAGGCGTTCGATCTCGTCGTCCAGGTGCGCGGGCAGGCTGCCCCTGTGCAACTGCCGGTCGATGTCGCGCAGGTGTTTGTACCAGCGATAGATGCGCGCGCGGATGCGCCAGCGGTACAGCGGGCCGATGGCCTTGAACAGCGGGAACAGCAGGACCAGGAGCGGGATGGCGAGGATGATGTAGCGGTCGGCCAGCGAGGCGATGCGGAACGGCAGGAAGCGCTGCAGGATCGGCAGGCCGTTCTTGTAGTATACTCGGCTTCGTCGAGGGTTTGCAGCGTGCGCGGTGGCGCAGCCGGGTAGTGGTCGGCCGCGTCGAGCAGGTTGCCGTCCTTCAGGACCTCGCGGGCGGCGGCGAGAATCAGTGGGGTCAGCGAGGGGTGGAAGGCCTCGTTGGCCATCAGGGTCGCGACCGGGCCGAGGGTGACGATATCCTGCGCCGGCGTGTTGTTGGCCAGGTCGAGCAGGCCTTCGCCGACGTCGAGGCGGCTCAGGTAGGGCAGGCGCGCCTGGTAGGCGCTGCTGCGACCGAGCCCGACCAGGCGCAGCTGCGGCTGGCTGGCCAGCTGCTGGATCAGGGCATTCTCTGCCGGGCCGAGGAAGAAGCCGGCATCCAGCTCGCCGGCGATCAGCGCCTCGGCGGCGCGTTTGCCACCGATGGCCTGCCAGGACGCCGGGTAATGCTGCGCGGTGATGCGATTGGCGTCGAGGAGCGCGCCGACCACGGCGCCGGAACCGCTGTTGCGGGTGCCGATGGCCACGCGCAGATCGAGCAGATCCTTGACCTGGGTGAACGGTCGCTCGGCACGGATGAACAGCCACAGGGGCTCCTGATACATCACCCCGAGGCCGAGCAGCTCGTCACGCTCGGCGGCGGACAGGGCCAGTTCCTGTCCGCTTTGCACCAGGGCCAGTTGCACCTCGTTGGCGCGCAGTTTGCCCAGGTTGTCCAGGGAACCGCCGCTGGGGACCAGCTCGAGGGTGAAGCCCTCCTTGGCCAGCTCGTCGCGCAGCTTTTCGCCGAAGGCGTGGTAACCGCCCCCGGCGGCGCCAGTGGCCAGGCTGGCGTGCATGGGCGGTGGTGGCGCCACGAAATAGAACAGGGCCGCGACCAGTACGGCGAGCACCGGCACGATCCACAGGTTGGCCAGCAGAATGATCCTCAGGTCTTTGAGTACGCGCGGCATGCGGGCTTCCTTTCAGCGAGTCCTGCCCAAGGATAGAGGCAGAGGGCGCCGGCGGTCACCCCACGGGCGCATTCTGCCTGCGCTGCTCACGTCGGTGCTCGAGCAGCATCAGCAGGCCGAGCAGCCCCAGAGCGTACAGCGCATCGACCCCCAGCATCAGCAGGATGGCGGCGCAGAGCAGGGCGCTCAGGCCGGCCAGCCAGCGCCACAGCCCTTCGAGCAGCACCCAGCCGGCCGCCATGCTGAGCAGGTAGATGAGGATGAAGTTGCCGTTGGCGTAGCGGATCAACTGATCCAGCGACAGCGACAGGCTCCAGGCCAGCAGCGCACACAGGGCGCAACTGGCGACCACCAGCAGCAGGGCGCGGCCGGGTACGCCCTGGGCATTGCGCACGGCCAGGCGCCGCGGCAGCTTGCCCTCGTCGGCCAGGCTCCAGATCAGTCGCGAGAACCCCTGGATGTAGACGTTCATCGAGGCGAAACAGGCCAGGTAGCCGATGCTCGCGCTGAGCCAGCGGGCCTTCTCGCCCAGCAACAGGTCGAGCATGCGCGGCAACGACGCGGCATCGCTGCGCGCATCGCCATAGGCGTGGAAGCTCAGTACCGCGACCGAACAGGCCCAGTACACCAGCCCGGCCAGCAGCACGCCGAGCAGCAACGCCAGGGGGAAATCGCGGCGCGGATTGCGGAACTCCTCGCCCAGGTGGGTGAAGGCCTCGATCCCGACGAAGCACCAGAACATCACGCCCAGGGCAACCGGCAGCAGGTGCCAGGCGCCTTGCAGAGGTGGCAGCAGCGGTTGTCCGGCATGGGGCAGGTCGCCCAGCCACCAGATCAGCGCGATGGTGGCGATGATGACCAGGGCGATGGCGACCTGCACGCCGCCCGAGGTGCGTGCCGGACGCTGGCCGAGGAGCAGGATGGCGCCCAGGGTGAGCAACTGGATGGCCAGGGTGGCGGGGCCGCCGAGGTCGAACAGGGCCTGCCAGAAACCACTGGCGATGTTCAGCGCGGCCGGCAGGCCCACGGGCAGCACCGCCAGAAACAGGAAGGCGCTCAGCCGCTCCATGCGCTCGCCAAAGGCGCGGCCGATCAGGTGCGGGGCGCCGCCGGCATGGGGGTAGCGACGTCCCAGCTGGGCGAAGGTGAAGGCCACCGGCAGCACCAGCAGGATCAGGACCAGCCAGGCCCACAGCGACACGTCGCCGGCGGCGCTGGCGGCCAGGGCGGGGACCACGAAGATGCCGGTCCCCAGCAGCGAGGTGCACAGCAGGCCAATGCCTTGCAGTAGCCCCAATTCCTGATTCAGTCGACTCATGTTGTATGCTCTGGCTGCTCGGCCGCGCCCATTCACGGCGTGTTGACGACGCTGACCCGCTGGTCGGCCGCCAAGGGACTCATGGTAAATCCAGGTCCTGGCAAAGGCTGCTGGCGAAGCGTCGGCGATGACCGACGAAATGGCGGAACTGCCCGTCACCCTGTTTCCTGCACGAGAGCCCGAGTGGATAAGTTCGATCAACGCCTCATCGCCCTGCTGCGCAGCGACGCGCGCCTGACCGTCACCGCGATCGCCCAGCGGATCAATCTATCGCGCTCCGCGGTCAGCGAGCGCATCCGCCAGCTGGAAGCGTCTGGCGTCATCCAGGGCTATCACGCGCGTATCGCCGAGCCCTCCACGGTGGCGGTGCGCGCCTACCTGGAACTGTTCTATCAGGGTGGGCGTTGCGAGCAGTACGTCGAGCGCATGCGGGCATTCGCGGAAGTACGCCGCTGCTCGGGCATCAGCGGCGAAACCGACATGCTGATCTACCTCGAGGCAGGGTCCATGGAGCGCCTGGCCGAGGTGCGCGGCGAGATCGAGAATTTCCCCGGCGTGACCAAGGTGAAGACGCACATGGTGGTGAAGGACTGGGTGATGTGATTCAGGCTTTGGCGCCCGAACTCGCCGCCTCTGCCTGCAGTCGCGCGACCAGGTCCGGCAGTTCATCCATGCGCCCGATCAGGTGCTCGACGCCCAGTTGGCGCAATGTCTCGCCGTGCTCCGGGGGAATGTGGCTGGCGCCGAGAAAACCGACCACCTGCATGCCGGCCGTGAGCGCGGCGGTCGCCCCCGTGACGCTGTCTTCCACCACCAGACAGTGGCGCGGGTCGACGCCAGCGGTGCGTGCGGCCAGCAGGTAGAGGTCCGGCGCGGGCTTGGGACGCTCGACCTGGTCGGCACTGAAGACGCCGCGGTTGACGCGTTCGGTCAGATCGCAGCGTTGCAGGGCGAAGGTCACCGCGTCGAAGTGGCTGTTGGAGGCCACGGCCAGGGGCAGGTCGATCTTCAGGAGGGCGTCGTGCACGCCGGCGATCGGCTGTACTTCACTGCGGATCAGTGCCTTGATGATGGCGCGGTTTTCTTCGAGAAACCCCTCGGGCAGCAGTGTGCCGAAATGCGCTTCCGCCCGGGCCACGATGTCGCGGCTCTGCAACCCGAACGTGCCGGCAAGCACCACGTCCAGCTCATGAACGGGATAGTGCTCGGCCAGCGCCTTGTGCAAATGCCGTTCGGCGATGATCTCGCTGTCGATCAGGACGCCGTCGCAATCGCAGATCAGCAGGTCGATGGGGCGGGGAGGTTGCATGCGTGGGGATCTCCTGAAGGCTGGAGCCCCTGTGTAACACAGATTCCCGCTCAACTCGAAGAACCCGACACGGCCTGCTCGGCCGGGCGTTGCAGCAATAACAGCGGCAGGCCGGCGGCCAGCACCAGCAGGCCGAGCAGGGCGCCGACCCCGGCATACAGGGTGCTGGCCCAGAACAGGCCCAGGCAACTGCCGGCGAACAGCAGTGGCGTGAGCGGGTACAGGGGCACGCTGAACGGCCGTTCGCGGTTTCCCTGCAGGCGCCGCAGGCGCAGCAACGACAGGGCTGTCAGGCACATGAACAACCAGAATACCGGGGCCGTGTAGGCGACCATGGTCTGTACGCCGTTCTCGCTCAGGGCGCCGAACAGGATCAGCGGCAGGGTGATGGCGCACTGCACCAGCAGCGCCCGCACCGGGGTCGCCGCGCGGTCGTTCCAGGCGCCGAGCAGGGACAGCTGCGGCACATCGCGGCCGAGCGCGTAGTACACCCGCGAGCCGGTGAGGATGGTGGCATTGAGCGTGCTCAGGGCGCTGAGGCAGATCAGCAGGCTCAGCAGCACCGCGGCCCAGGGCCCGGCGACTATGGCCATCAGGTCGGCGCCCACGGCATTGGACTGGCGCAGGCCCTCGAGGCCGAAGATGTTGATGAACACCAGATTGGCCAGCAGGTAGACCGCGGTGACCACCAGGGTGCCGAGCAGCAGCACGCGGCTCATGTTGCGCCCCGGATTGCGCAGTTCGCCGGACAGGTAGGCGGCTTCGTTCCAGCCGCCGTAGGTGAGCAGCACGAAGACCATGCCCATGCCGAGCATGCCGGCCAGGTTGACGTCGCCGCTCTGCGCGGTCGGCGTGCTGGCCGCGGCGGGCTCGGCGAGCAGCAGGCCGGCGACGATCACCAGCAGCAGGGCGCCCACCGTGAGGCTGGTGAACAGCACCTGCAGGCGCTTGGATTCGTGGGTGCCGAGGATATTCAGGCCGGTCAGGGCCAGTACCACCAGCGTGGCGTGCCAGGCATTGCCGTGCTCGCCCAGTGGCAACAGACGTTGCGCATAGTCGCCGTAGATGAAGGCCACCGCGGCGATGGCGCCGGTCTGGATCACCGTGCCCCGGGCCCAGGCGAACAGCAGGCTGATCTGCCGCCCCCAGGCCAGGTTGAGGTAGTGGTATTCGCCACCGCGGTCCGGGTAGCCGGCACCGAGTTCGGCATAGCACAGCGCGCCGATCAGCATCACCAGGCCGCCGGCCAGCCACAGGCCGATATAGGCGCCAGGGCTGGCCGCGTGCTGGGCCACCAGGGGCGGGAAGCCGAAGATGCCGACGCCGATCACCACACCGACCAGCATGGCCACACCGTCGGTGACCGAGAGGCCGGGTTGTCGTGCCGCTGGGGAGGTATTCATGCTCAGCTCCGTTGTGCGCTCCAGCCGGCGACCGCGCCTTCCGCGGACACGGCGTTGATGCGGTCGCCTTCGATCTGGCCGACATACAGCTTGTCGTTGACCGTGAAGCGCAGTTCGTTGCCGTTCAGGCGTCCGCGCACGGCTTGCTGGCTTTCGGTACTGCCGGCCACTTCCTGGAAGCGCTGGGTCAGTTCGACATTGAAGGATTCGCCGTCCGCCTCGACCCGCCAGGAGCCGGCGACCTTGGCCGGTACTATCCACAGGTAGACGCGCGCACCCCCGACGATGTCGCTGCGGTCGGGTTCCCAGTCCTCCATGCTGAAGGCATGGGAGACCACCCGGGTACCGGGCTCGAGGGTGTCGAGAATGACCGGGCGCAGGCGCATGTTGACCGTCGACAACAGGTACATGGTCAGCACGTTGGCCTCGGAGATGTCTTTCTTGAACAGGTCGCCCTGCTCGAAACTGACCTTGTCGCTGACGCCCGCCTGCTCGGCATTGCGTTCGGCTTCCTCGATACGCTCGGGATTGAGGTCGATACCGTAGGCCGACTTGGCGCCGCGATCGCGTACCGCGGAGATGGCGATGCGGCCGTCGCCGGAGCCGAGGTCGATGACATAGTCATCCGGGCCGACATCGGCCATCTCCAGCATGCGCGCCACCACCGGTTCCGGCGTCGGTACGTAGGGGACGTCCAGGGCGGGTGTCTGGGCCAGAGCCCCGGGAAGCTGCAGCAGGCTCAGCATGCCGAGCGACAGGGCGAACAACGAGAAGGGGCGAGCGGAGGCGGGTTTCATCGGCGGATACTCCTCAGCAAGGGCGGTAGGGGGGTGAAATTTCCGACCGAAGGCCTTGGCCCAAGGTTCTCCTCAATAACGTCGGGGGCTCGGCGAATGGCGCCGAAATTGCTCCAAGCGCAGGTTTTACGGCGCCTGCGAGTATGTAACCTGATGTGAACCGGGTGCCGTGCGATTGCCTTGAACGGGGCGAAAGGGCATGGTTGGCAGGATTTTCCCGCCTGGCGACACGGCTTGCGCCGAAACGGCAACAGAACTAGTGTCGCGACACCGATCAAATGTCGGCCGCGCGGTATCTACACGGGCTTCAGCAATGAGCGTGCAACATTAGGAGCCGCGCCCTCGCGGCGAATCGTGGCCATCGCGCGTTTTTGCAGCATGGCCGCCAGCGCATCGCGCCGAGGTCGACGCGCCTACAGGCGAACCCTGATTGCGAACGGGCTCTTGCGGGCCAGGGCTCAAGACGCTATCCACGGAAGTCCGACATTTCATGGTTGACACGACACTAGGAACTCACCCTTCACGATGCGTCTTCTGCACACTTCCGACTGGCACCTGGGCCAGCATTTCATGGGCAAGACGCGCCAGGCCGAGCACCAGGCCTTCTGTGCCTGGCTGATCGAGCAGGTGCGCCAGCAGCAGGTCGACCTGGTGCTGATCGCCGGCGATGTGTTCGACACCGGGTCGCCGCCCAGCTATGCCCGTGAGCAGTACAACCACTTCGTCGTGGCGCTGCGTGACAGCGGCTGCCAGCTGGTGGTGCTGGGCGGCAACCATGACTCGGTGGCGATGCTCGGCGAGAGCCGCACCCTGCTGGCGCAGCTCGGCACCCGGGTGGTTCCGGGCGTCCGCGAGCGTCTGGACGAGCAGTTGCTGGTGCTCGCGGACGCCGCTGGCCAGCCCGCCGCGCTGCTCTGCGCCATTCCGTTCATCCGTCCGCGCGACGTGTTGCGCAGCGAGGCCGGGCAGAGCGCCGCGGACAAGCAGCTGTCGCTGCAGCAGGCGATCCACGGGCATTACCAGGCTCTCTTTGAGCTGGCCCTGGCGCGCCGTGACGAACTGGGCGGTGATTTGCCGGTCATCGCCAGCGGCCACCTGACCACCGTCGGCGCCAGTGCCAGCGAGTCGGTGCGGGAAATCTACGTCGGCGCGCTGGAAGCCTTCCCGACGTCGTCCTTTCCCGCCGCCGATTACATCGCTCTTGGGCATATACACCGGCCGCAGAAGGTCGGCGGCCTGGAGCATATCCGCTACAGCGGCTCGCCGATCCCGTTGAGTTTCGACGAGGCCCGCCAGCAGAAGGAAGTGCTGCTGGTGGACGTGGACGCCAGCGGCCTGCGCCAGGTGCGCGCCTTGCCGGTGCCGAATTTCCAGCCTCTGCAATCGCTGCGTGGCTCACTGCAGAGCCTGCCGCCGATACTCGCCGAAGCCGCCCGGGCAGGCACACCGCAGCGCCCTGTGTGGCTGGAGGTGCAGGTCGAAGGCGACGATTACCTCAGTGACCTGCAGGTGCGCATCGCCGCCTTGTGCGAGGACCTGCCGGTGGAGGTGCTGCGCATCCGCCGGGCGCGCGGCAATGCGCTCGCCAGCTGGCATGGCGAGCAGCGCGAAACCCTCGACGAACTCGATCCCGAACAGGTGTTCGACCAGCGCCTCGCCGCCGAGACGCTGGCGCCGGAGCAGGAGCAGCGTTTGCGTGGGTTGTACCGGCAGATAGCGAGCGAACTGCGGGAAGGCCAGGACTGAGGCCAGGCGGTGGCGCATGCGCAGCGGCGGGCTTGCCAGCAGAGCCTCCCGGGCCGCGCCTGGCAGGCTGGCTGAAACCTTGAAACAATTGAACGGTGAAACGCGCGTTGAAGGGTGCGCCAATCGGCACTAGGGTCTTCTGGTGACGTCTCAGCGCCCGCCCGAAGGGGGCGTGCTGAAACCTCGACAGACCCTCTTGTACGGACAACCAGCGGGCGCAAACGGGACTGGGGCGCGTGGCCAAGGCGCAAGCAGGCATTCGCTTGCGACGCGGCCTATCGACGCCTGGGACAGAAGGGAATCCGCGGGGGGCGCCACCGGTTCCCCTTCGACCGAGCGCCAGCAGTCTTCCACCTCCAAGGAAGTTCGACGATGAAAACACTCATCTGCTTCATGCTCCTGAGCGCCTTGCCCGGCATCGCCTTCAGCCAACCGGCGACCACTTCCACCGCCGATATCCAGGCCATCACCGCCTTGGTGGATCGCTACCAGCAGGCCCGTGTAGAGCAGGACGCCACGGCCATTCGCGCGCTGCTCACCGATGACATCGACCAACTGGTGTCTTCCGGCGAATGGCGCCATGGCATCGAGGGCGCCCTCAGCGGCATGCAGCGCAGCTCCGCGCAAAACCCCGGCGGACGCACCCTCACGGTGGAAACCGTGCGTCTGGTCGACGCCGACAGTGCGATTGCCGACGCCCGCTACGAACTGCCCAATTCCGACGGCACGCCGCGCCGTATGTGGAGCACCTTCGTGGTGGTGCGCGACGGCGGCGAGTGGAAGATCACGGCGATTCGCAATATGCAGCCCAGCGGCTATCAGTAGCGGGGGGCCGCCAAGGCGATCGACTCTCCCCCCGCTTGGCTTGCCGCTTAAGGCTGCTTCTTGGGTAGCAGTTCCAGCAGACGGCCGCCGCTGCCATCCTCCAGCAGCCAGAGGCTGCCTTCGGGGCCTTGCTCCACTTCGCGGATGCGTGCGCCCATGGCGTAGCGCTCCACTTCGCGGGCGTTGTCGCCATCGAAGGCGACGCGCACCAGCGACTGCGAAGACAGCCCGCCGATCAGGCCGCTGCCGTCCCAGCCGGGAAAGCGCTGGCCCTGGTAGATGACGAAACCGGCCGGGGAGATCACCGGGTTCCAGGTGATCTTCGGCGCTTCGAATTCAGGGCGGGTGTCGTGGTCGGGGATCGGCTTGCCGCCGTAGTGGTTGCCGTTGGAAACCTCGGGGTAGCCGTAGTTCTCGCCGCGCTTGATCAGGTTCAGCTCGTCGCCGCCGGCCGGGCCCATCTCGTGAACCCAGAGTCTGTCCTGGGCGTCGAAGGCGATGCCGAGCATGTTGCGATGACCCAGCGACCAGACCTGGGCGGCCACCTCGCCCTGGTCGGCGAAGGGGTTGTCGCCGGGCAGGCTGCCGTCGTCGTCGAGGCGGACGATCTTGCCCAGGTTGCCTTGCATGTCCTGGGCGGGGGTGAATTTCTGCCGCTCGCTGGAGGTGATCCACAGCTTGCCATCCGGGCCGAAGGCGAGGCGATGGCCGTAGTGGCCGCCGCCGCTGACCTTGGGCGTCTGTCGCCAGATCACGCTCAGCTCGGTCAGCGCGCCGCTGCCGTCCTGGTTGAGCTGCAGCTTGGCGCGGGCCACCGCCGCGCCGCGGGTATCGCCATCACCGGCTTCGGCGTAACTGATGTAGACCCAGCCATTGCTGGCGTAGTCGGGGTGCACCAGCACATCGCCGAAACCGCCCTGGCCGCCGTAGGCGACTTCGGGTACGCCGGCGATATCACCGGCCTTGCCGCTCTTCGGGTCGAAGTGCTTGAGAGCGCCGCGCTTTTCGGTCACCAGCAGCGTGCCGTCGGGCAGGAAGGACATGGCCCAGGGCTCGTCGAAGCTGGCCCGGGGTTCGGCGGTGAATGGCCACTGCGCCTGGGGCAGGGCGTCGGCGGCCTGGGCGCCGAGAGCGGCGAGACTGAGGGCGATACCACCCAGGAGGTGGTGGACGGGACGGGCCATGGCGAATCTCTCTCCTTGTGAACGAACGATCACGTTACCTGCCGCCCTGCCAGTGGCGCAGGGCGTTTTTGTTACGATGCGCGTCAGGCCGGTTGGTTCGCGCCCATCGAGACCATGACGGGCGCAGGCGGGCCGTAGCAAGGTCAAGGCCGGCGCTACGGCATGGGCGATCCCGGCGCAACGGTGCCACAATAGCCATTCTGCCGTGACCCGAGCCCAGTCCCGCTTTCATGAAAATCCTCAGCCTGCGCCTGAAGAACCTCAACTCGCTCAAGGGCGAGTGGAAGATCGATTTCACCGCCGAGCCCTTCGCCAGCAACGGCCTGTTCGCCATCACCGGGCCGACCGGGGCAGGCAAGACCACGCTGCTCGACGCCATCTGCCTGGCGCTGTATCACCGCACGCCGCGTATGGAGCGGGTCGGTGGCGAGAACGAACTGATGACCCGGCATACCGCCGAATGCCTGGCCGAGGTCGAGTTCGAGGTGCGCGGCCAGGGCTACCGGGCGTTCTGGAGCCAGCGCCGGGCGCGGGACCGGGCCGACGGTGCATTGCAAGGCGCCAAGGCCGAGCTGGCGCAGCTGGATGGGCAGATCATCACCGACAAGCTCAGCGAAAAACCCCGTGAGGTGGAGCGCCTGACCGGCCTCGATTTCGGCCGCTTCACCAAGTCGATGCTGCTGGCCCAGGGCGGCTTCGCGGCCTTTCTCGAAGCCTCGGCCAACCAGCGCGCCGAATTGCTGGAAGAACTCACCGGCACGGAAATCTACGGCCTGATCTCGCAACGGGTGTTCGAACAGACCCGTGAGGTCAAGGCCAGCCTGGATCAACTGCGGGCACGGGCCGAGGGCGTCGAGTTGCTCGGCACCGAGCAGCGCCAGGCGCTCGCCGACGAGGTCCGGCAGTTGGCCAGCGAGGAAAGCGCAACGCAGGCGCAACTGGCTGAGGCGGGTCGACAACGCCAGTGGCTGGTCGATCTGGGCCGGGCCGAGCAGCAGGTGAGCGGCGCTGCGACACAGGTCGAGGCGGCTGCCCAGGCCGAACGTGAGGCTGCGGGCGAGTTGGCGCGTTTGCACAACAGCGAGCCGGCGCAGCGCCTGCAGCCGGTGTACCGGACTCACTGCGAGGCGGCCCGCGCCCTGGCCGCCAGCCAGGACGAGCAACAGAACCACCAACGCGAACAGGCAGCGCTGAACGCGCGGCTGCAGCAGGCCCTGGGCGAGGCGGCACGGACCAGTGCCGCCCTGGCCCTGGTCAGGCAGCAGGCATTGCAGGCACTGGGGGATGAATGCCAGGCACTGGATGGCCAGTTGCAGGCCTCGGCCAGCCTGGGCCAGCTGGAGCCGCAACTGAGCGGCTGGCAACACGCCTTCGAGCTGCGCCAGCAGTTGCGGCAGAGTAGCCAGGAACTGCGGCAGCGGGAACACGCCGGGGCCGCTCAGCTCGAGCAGTTGCAGGCCGCTCTGGACGGATATGCCCAGGCCCTGGCGGCGTCTGCGCAGAGCAAGGCCCAGGCCGAGAAACTGGCCGCCGAGGTCGAGGCGCGTTGGCATACGGCGCTCGACGGGCGCAGCGACGCGGACTGGCGCGCGACCTGGCAGGCGGTGCATGGCCGGGGCGTCGCCCTGGAGCAACTGGCGCAGCTGGACGAGCGGCGCAGTCAGTTGTTGCAGCAACAGCAGCGGGTCGCCGCCGCCCTGGCACAGCAGCGCCAGGCCCTCGGCGAACGCGAGGCCGAGCGTGCGAGCCTGCGCGAGCGCTATCGGCAGATGAAACAGCGCCTGAACGACCAGGAGAAACTGCTGGAACAGGAGCAGCGCATCCAGGCCCTGGAGGCCTACCGCGCCCAGCTGCAGCCCGGCGACGCCTGCCCGTTGTGCGGCGCCCACGAGCACCCGGCGGTGGCGGCCTACCAGGCGCTGGACGTCCCGCAAACCCGCCGTGAGCGCGATGCCGCCCGGCAAAGCCTGGACGCGCTGGCCGAGCAGGGGCAGAACCTGGGCAATCAGGTGGCGGCCTTGCAGACCCAGGTGGCGCAGGGCGAGGAGCAGGCACAGGAGCTGCAACGGCAGCTGGATGCGCTGGCGAGTGCCTGGCAGCGCCAGGGCGAGCGACTCGACCCGTTGCCCGAGGACGAGCGGGCCCTGGCCGCGGCCAAGACCCGGCAGATCGCCGAACTGGTCGAGGTGCAACGTACCCTGAGCCTGCTCGATGGCCTCAAGCAGGAGCTGGAGCAGGCGCGTCAGGCGGCGCAGATCGCCGGCCACAAGCATGCCGCCGCGCTGCAGCAGCAGGCGGCGCTGGAGCACGAACGCGACCTGCTGCAGGCGGCGCAACAGGCTCTACAGGAACAGTTCGCCGCCCAGCATGAGCGCCTGCGGCAGGCCGAAAGCGGCCTGGCGGCGGAACTGGCCGCGTTCGGCCACGGCCTGCCGGAAGACGGTGCGGCCTGGCTGGCTGCGCGCCAGCAGGAGGTCGACCAGTGGCAACAGGCACAGCAGCGTCGGCAACAGCTGGCGCAGCGCCAGCCGGGCCTGGAACTGCAGGCGGCCGAGGCGCACAAGCAGGCGCAACACTGGCTATCGCGCTGGCAGCAGGCCGGTGGCGCGCCATTCGTGGCGACGCGACAGACGCAGGCCGAAGAGCGCTTGGAACAGGCCCAGGCCGACTGCCGGGCCGCCGAGCACCGGGCGCTGGAACTGCAGGGCACGCTGGCGGCCATTGCCCAGCGCCTGGCCGCTCAGCAGCAGGCGGCACAGGCCGCGGCCGGGCAATGGCAGGCGGCGCTGGGCGACAGCCCGTTCGCCGACGAGGCCGAGTTTCTCGCGGCGCTGCTCGACGATCGCCAGCGTGAGCAGCTACAGGCGCTCAGGCAGCGCCTGGAAAAGGCCCGGACCGAAGCCCAGGCGCTGCATGCCGCGGCGCAAGGGCAACTGGCCGCGCTGCGTGCCGAACCGCAGACCGGGCACAGCGCCGAGGACCTCGACGAGCGCCTGCAGGCCTTGCAGGCGACGCTGAAACAGCTCGGCCAGCGCCAGGGCGAAATCCACGGCCAACTGCAGGGCGACGACAAGCGTCGGCTCGATCAGCAGGCGCTGTTCGAGGCCATCGCCACGCAGCAGGGTGAGTACGACAGCTGGCAGCAGCTCAACAGCCTGATCGGTTCGGCCGATGGCGCCAAGTACCGGCGCTTCGCCCAGGGCCTGACCCTCGGCCATCTGGTGCACCTGGCCAACGGGCAGTTGCGGCGTCTGCATGGTCGCTATCAGCTGGCGCGCAAATCCCTGGGCGAACTGGAGCTGGAGGTGATCGACACCTGGCAGGGCGACGTGGCCCGCGACACCCGCACGCTGTCCGGCGGCGAGAGCTTCCTGGTCAGCCTGGCCCTGGCCCTGGCGCTGTCCGACCTGGTCAGCCACAAGACCCGGATCGACTCGCTGTTTCTCGACGAAGGCTTCGGCACCCTGGATGGCGAAACCCTGGAAGTGGCTCTGGATGCTCTGGACAACCTCAATGCCAGCGGCAAGATGATCGGCGTGATCAGCCATGTCGAGGCGCTCAAGGAACGGGTGGCGGTGCAGCTCAAGGTGAGCAAGGGCGTGGGCATGGGCTACAGCCATCTGGAGAAACGCTATGCGCTATAAAGTTGTTGGCCTTTGCATGCTGGCTGGGCTCGCCCACGGCGATGAACTGCAGCGCGATTTCGATCTGCAAGCCATGGACGAGCAGGGTTGCATGCTCGGCAACGCGACCGCGCAGGCGCCGACCCTGACCTTGATGGCGGCCGCCTATGGAGAGTCCGAAGAGCGCAAGGGAATGGCGCTGGCGCAGATGAAAAAAGCGCTCGAGGCTGGCTGCCCGGTCGATGAGCCCGACCAGATGGGACTCTCCGCCCTCAACGGCGCCATCCTTTATGGCGAGCCGGAGTTGGTAAAGCTGCTGCTCGAGCGCGGCGCCGACCCGCGCCGCAGGATCGTCAGCCCGAAGACCACGCTCGATGGTCTCGACTCCTTCGCCTTTCTTGAACTGCTCGGCGAGCGGGACGACAAGCGCGACCGCAAGACCATCAGGAAATTGCTCGACGACAAACGCTAGGAACTTCTTCACCATCCTTCAAGCTTCAAGCCAGAAACCAAGCGTGGATGTTACGCCTGACCCGCTTTTAACTTGCCGCTTGAAGCTTCAAGCTTATGGCTATGAATAATTCCGAGCGGAACCATCCGCACGTCAGGGCCATCTGTTGTAGGTATTTTTTTATCGCCCTTGGTGGGCGGCGTGCAGATTCCTCCATTACTCCAGGGACGCCCATGCATAGACGAAACCTCCTGAAAGCTTCCATGATGATGGCCGCTTGTGCCGGTCTTCCTGCCGGGCTGTTCAGCCTGCGCAGCTTCGCCGAAACCGCCGACGGCAAGGCCGAGCCTTTCGACTTCAAGCAGTTGCAGAGCCGGGCCAAGCGCATGGCTGGCAGCGCCTACAAGAGCACCGTCGAGGTGCTGCCCAAGACCCTCGCCGAGCTGACCCCGCAGCAGTTCAACGCCATCCAGTACGACCCCGAGCACTCCCTGTGGAACGAGCTGGGCGGTCAACTGGACGTGCAGTTCTTCCACGTCGGCATGGGCTTTCGCCAGCCGGTGCGCATGCACGCCGTCGACCCCGAGAGCCGGGTCGCCCGGGAAGTGCATTTCCGTCCGGAACTGTTCGAGTACGGCAAGAGCGGCGTGGACGTCTCGCAGCTCGAGGGCGACCTGGGCTTCGCCGGGCTCAAGGTGTTCAAGCAGCCGAACATCGCCAAGTACGACATCGTCTCCTTCCTCGGCGCCAGCTACTTCCGCGCGGTGGACAATACCGGCCAGTACGGCCTGTCGGCGCGGGGGCTGGCCATCGATACCTTCACCGACACGCCGGAGGAGTTTCCCGACTTCACCGAGTTCTGGTTCGAGACGCCGGCCAAGGACGCCACCCGTTTCGTGCTCTATGCGCTGCTCGATTCGCCGAGCGCCACTGGTGCCTTCCGCTTCGACATCGACTGCCAGGACACTCAGGTGGTGATGGACATCGACGCCCATATCAACGCGCGCAAGGCGATCAAGCAGCTCGGCATCACGCCGATGACCAGCATGTTCGCCTGCGGCGGCCACGAGCGGCGCATGTGCGATTTCATCGCCACCGCCATCCACGACAGCGACCGGCTGTCCATGTGGCGCGGCAACGGCGAGTGGCTCTGCCGGCCGCTGAACAACCCGGAGAAGCTGCAGTTCAACGCCTTCGCCGACACCAACCCCAAGGGCTTCGGCCTGGTGCAGAGCGACCACGACTTCAAGTCCTACCAGGACACCGTGGTCTGGTACAGCCGCCGCCCGAGCCTGTGGGTCGAGCCGACCACGCCGTGGGGCGAGGGCAGCATCGACCTGCTGGAGATCCCCACCACCGGCGAGACCATGGACAACATCGTCTGCTTCTGGAACCCCAAGCAGGCCATCGAGCCCGGCACCTCGCTGAACTTCGGCTACAAGCTGTACTGGGCCGCCTTGCCGCCGGTCAAGCCGAGCCTGGCCCAGGTCCTGGCCACCCGTTCCGGCATGGGCGGCTTCACCCTGGGCTGGGCGCCGGGCGAACACTGGCCCGAGGTCTGGGCACGGCGCTTCGCCATCGACTTCACCGGCGGCCCGCTGGAGAAAATGGACTGGAAGGAACGCATCGAAGTGGTGGTCGAGGCCTCCCACGGCGAGGTCAAGGATTTCAATATCCTCGCCTTGCACCCGGAGATCACCGGCTTCCGCGCCCAGTTCGACTGGTTCCCGACCAGCGACAGCGTCGAGCCGGTGAACATGCGCGCCTACCTGCGCCGGGTCGACAACAAGGAAGTGCTCAGCGAAACCTGGCTCTACCAGTACTTCCCGCCGGCGCCCGAAGAGCGCCGCTATCCTGATACGCCGAGCTGAGGTCGTTGGGTGGATAGCGCTTCATGAGTCCAGGTGATGGCGTGCCGGAATATGCACCTTGCCGTGAGGCAAGGTGTGCCCTCCGAGGTATGTCCTGCGTCAGTGAGTGAAACTCATCGGCATAAAAGGATCTACCCCATGCAGTCGCACCGGACGCTCTCGCTCGGCTATCTGGCCGGTCTCCTCGCTCCCTTCTGGCTGGTTCTTGGCGTCACCCTCGCAGGGGCGCTGTATCCCGGCTACAACCATCTCGATCAAGCCATGAGTTTGCTCGGCGCCGAAGGCGCACCCACCCAGTTCATCTCGCCGCTGATCAACAATTATCCGCTGGGTGCGCTGTTCATGATGTTCGGTGTCGCCGTGCTGCTGAGTTTCGATAGCCTGTGTTCGCGACTCAGTGGGTTGCTGATCATGATCCATGGTCTTGGCAGTTTTGCCACGGGCTTCTTCTCGTGCGATGTCGGCTGTGCTTTGGAAGCCCCCTCCACCAGCCAGACGCTGCATAACCTGGCGGGGCTGATCATGGCGCTTAGCCTGCTGCTCGCCAGTGCCCTGTGGGTCTTTCTGGGCAGGCGTGTGTTAGGTTCACGCGGGTTCGCATTGTTCTCGCTGCTCTGTACTCTGGGCGCATTGGGCAGCTTGCCCTTGATGGCTGTTGCGCTGGAGAACGGCCAGGGTTTCGGTCTCTACCAGCGCCTGAACTACGGTATATCGCTGTTGTGGCTGGCGGGGCTGGCCTTGATGCTGTTGCGCCGCTTTCGAGCGTGACTCGCTTTTGCTTACGATTTTCCGATGTTCCTGATGCCGTTCAGTTGCTAGGGTGGTTGACGCGTTTTTCGTAAGGATATGCGCGTCCTCGGTCGCGTAAAAGGAGGCGAGATGAACGAGCAACCCTGGATGAATGCGCTGCCGGCCAGTGTGCTGCTGGCCACTGACCTGAGCGTGCGTTGCGACCGTGCCCTCGATCGCGCCGCGCAACTGGCCGGCGAGTGGCAGGCCATGCTGGTCGGTCTCAATGTCCTGGAGACCCGCCAGGCGCCCGACCTGGTGCTGGGCTGGGTCGCCACCGGCGATGATGCCGAACTGGAACGCTTCGCCGAGCAGCAACTGCGGGACGATCTGGCCGGGCTCGAGGTGCGCGTACGCATGCGCATCGCCCGCGGCGATCCGGTGCAGGCGATCGTGCAGGCGGCCCGCGAGAGCGGCAGCGGCCTGGTGGTGACCGGCGTCGCCAGCAACGAGTTCTGGGGGCGCCTGCTGCTCGGCTCCACCGTCGAGGCCCTCACGCGGCGCCTGCCGCAGCCTCTGCTGGTGGTGCGCCAGCGGCCGCGCGGGCGCTACGAGCGGATCGTCATCGCCACCGATTTCTCCGATTCCTCACGCCACGCCCTGCACGCCGCCGCGCGTTACTTTCCGGGGCGCGAACTGGTGCTCTATCACGCCACCGACGTGCCCATGTCCGATCGCCTGGAGCGGGTGATCGACGGTGAAACACGGCGCCATATCGAAGAGGGCGACTACGCGGCCTTCCTCGCCGCCAGCGATCTGCCGGCGGACTTGCGCAAGCGCACGCGGATCGTCATCGAGCAGGGTTCGCTGGGCGCTTCGCTGAGCCGCTACGTGCGCGAGCACGGCGTGGATCTGCTGGTCATGGGCAGCCACGGCCGCAGTGGCCTGATGAACGTGCTGCTCGGCAGCTCGGCCCGGGAGCTGCTGCAGTGGGTGCCGTGCGACAGCCTGATCGTGCGCGAGCCACGCGCCGCCGGCTAGTGTCGTGTCAACCGTGAAATGTCGGACTCCCGTGGATACCGTCTTGATCCCTGGCCAGCAAGAGCCCGTTCGGAATCAGGGTTCGTCTGTAGGCGCGTCGACCCCGGCGCGATGCGCTGGCAGCCATGCTGCAAGAACGCGCTATGGCCACGATTCGCCGCGAGGTCGCGGCTCCCACACGAATGTGGCAGTGCTGCACGCTCATTGCTGAAGCCCGTATAGATACCGCGCGACCGACATTTGATCTGTGTCGCGACACTAGTACGCTTAGCGGCGGCCTTGCGACCACCGCTGGCGCTGGGCTGCCTCGAGGAAGGTCCAGGCGACGAAGCGGCTCTGTTTCTGCCCCTGGCTCATCTCCACGGTACGGATGTCCAGGGCGCCGGCCCGCTTCAGGGCGGCATACACGCCGGGCAGGTTGCCCGACTTGGATATCAGCGTGCTGAACCACAGCACCTGTTGTCCATGGCCTGCGCTTTCGCCAATCAGGCGCGCGACGAAAGCCGCTTCGCCACCCGGGCACCAGAGCTCGGCCGCCTGTCCGCCGAAGTTCAGCAGCGGCAGTTTGCGCGTGGGGTCGAGCTTGCCGAGGTTGCGCCACTTGCGTTTGCTGCCGCTGGCCGCTTCCTCGGCCGAGGCGTGGAAGGGCGGGTTGCACAGGGTCAGGTCGAAGCGCTCGTCGGGCTGCAGCAGGCCGTCGAAGATATGCCCGGGGTCCTGCTGCAGGCGCAGTTCGATGTGCTCGCCCAGGCCGGCATTGGCCTGCACGATGGTGCGCGCCGAGGCGATGGCCCGGGCGGCGATATCCGCCCCGACGAAGCGCCAGCCATATTCGCGATGGCCCAGCAGCGGGTAGATGCAGTTGGCGCCGACACCGATATCCAGCACGCGCACGGCGGCCCCGCGCGGCACTGCGCCGGCATTGTCAGTGGCCAGCAGGTCGGCCAGGTAATGCAGGTAGTCGGCGCGCCCCGGAATCGGCGGGCACAGATAGTCCGCTGGAATGTCCCAGTGTTCGATGGCGTAGAAGCGCTTGAGCAGGGCGCGGTTGAACACCCTGACCGCCGCCGGGTTGGCGAAGTCGATGCTCTGCTTGCCGTACGGGTTGAGAATGACGAACGCCGCCAGCTCCGGGCTGGCCTCGATCAGCGCGGGAAAGTCGTAGCGGCCCTGATGACGGTTGCGCGGATGCAGGCGACCCCTGTCGGGCGCCTGGCCGGCTGTGCTGCTGCGCTGTTTCGGCGGACGTTTGGCGGATGCGCACATGCTGGCTGATCGTTGGACGAAGAAGCCGCGCATTTTCCCACAGGCGCGGCCGCTTTGCAGGGAAACCACGATGGCACCGCTAGGCAGGCGCTTCAGCGCCTCGGGCTCGCTGATGATCGGCCGTTGTCGGGTCCTCGGCTCGGCGTGTTCCCCCCCCCCTGTGGCCGCCCCACGAACCCGCGTTCGCCGGGTTCATCCGTCGTGCCGCGTACTGATTCAGATCAAGAGGCGCCGCTGTTGCCGCGCCTAGACTGGCTGTGCTTATTTGCAGCCGCGGGAGGCAGCCATGGCTTATCTCAGTTGGAGCGCCGACCTCGACACCGGCATCGCCGTGATCGACGGCCAGCACCGGCAAATCGTCGAGATGATCAATCAGCTTCACCTGGCTCAGCAGAAGGGCGCGCGTGACGGCGTGGCGCTGGTGATCGAGGAACTGGTGGACTACACCACCTCGCATTTCGCCTTCGAGGAGGCGATGCTCGAGGAAGCGGGCTACGTATTCAGCAAGGCGCACAAGCGGGTTCACGATGTGTTCATCAAGCGGGTCGGCGACTACCGCGCGCGCTTCGCGCAGGGCGAGGACATCGCCGACGAACTCATGAGCCTGCTCGGTCGCTGGCTGTTCGGGCATATCCGCAACGATGACCAGAACTATGTGCCGGCGGTGACCGCGAATCTGCGGCGCCTGGCCGCCGACAAGACCGAAGACGGTTGGCTGGTGCGGGCGAAACGGCGCTTCTTTCACGCGGCGTAGCGGGCTGTTTCAAGGCGATAGCGGACGTTCGTAGGGTGGACGACGCTTCACCTACGCGGCCCGACCCGTCCACCGCTCCGCAATCGCAATGGTGGACAAAAAGAGCGTTGTCCATCCTATGCGCTAGAAGCGGTTCAGCCCGTAGGATGGGTGAAACCCATCGGCATATTGATGGGTTTCACCCATCCTACGGCCGCTATCGCCTTAAAGCGGAAATATCCAGGGCACCATCACCACGCTGACGATCATCACCAGCAGGGTGAAGGGGACGCCGATACGTACGAAATCACCGAAGCGGTATTGCCCCGGGCCGAGTACCAGGGTGTTCACCGGCGAGGAGATCGGCGTCATGAACGCGGCCGAGGCGGCCAGGGCGACGATCATGGCGAAGGGCACGGGCGAGGCGTCCAGGGCCTGTGCGGTGGCGATGGCCACGGGGGCCATCAGTACCGCCGTGGCGGTGTTGGAAATGAACAGGCCGATCAGCGCGGTGACGGCGAACAGGCTGGCGAGGATCACCCGTGGCCCGGCTTCGCCGAGGGCGCCGACCAGGCCGTTCACCGCCAGGTCGATGCCACCGGTTTTCTGCAGCGCCAGGGCGAAGGGCAGCATGCCGACGATGAGGATCAGGCTCGGCCAGTGAATGGCGCGGTAGGCGCTGGCCATGTCGATACAGCGGAAGGCGCCCATCAGCAGGCAGCCGATCAGCGCGGCCATGACGTTGGGCAGCAGGCCGCTGATCATCAGCGCGACCATTACCGCCAGGCTGAACAGGGCGTAGGGCGCCTTGCGCGCCGCCGGCGCCACTTCGTCGACCTCGGCCGGCAGGCTGAGTACCAGGAAGTCGCGGTTGAGCCCTTGCAGATGATGGATCTGCTTCCAGCTGCCGGCCACCAGCAGGGTATCGGCGTGGCTCAGCTTCTCGTCGACCAGCAGGCCTTCGAGGGCCTTGCCATGGCGGCGCAGGCCGACCACGTTGAGCTTGTAGCGGCTGCGCAGGCCCAGTTCCTGGATGCTTTTGCCCGGCAGTTGCGAGTCCGGCGGCAACGCCACTTCGGCCAGCCCCAGTTCGTGGGAATGCACGCTGTAGTAGGAACTGGGCAGCGGCAGGGCTTCCAGGCCGAGTTCCTGGTAGGCGCCGAGCAGGGCGATGGCCGGGCTGGCCAGGTCGACCAGCAGGATATCGTCGGCCTGCAGCTGGGTGTTGCCGGTGGCCATCAGCAGCAGGGTGCGGAACTGGCGCTGGCGCTCCACGGCGATGACATTGATGCCGTACTGCGAGCGCAGTTGCAACTCGTCCAGCGCCTGGTCGGCGAGGGGCGAGTCGGCGCGTACGCGCAGCCGTCGCTCGCGTTCGCTGAGGCGGTAGGTACGCGCCAGATCGGTCAGGGCCAGGCGCGGCGGCGCGGCCTCGGTGCCCGCCTCATCGCGTTGCAGCCAGCGCCGGGTGGCCAGCATGTACAGCACGCCGAGCACCAGCACGGTCAGGCCGATGGGGGTGAAACTGAAGAAGTCGAAACCGTCCAGGCCGGCGCGGCGCAGCTCGCTGTGCACCACCATGTTCGGCGGCGTCGCCACCAGGGTCAGCATGCCGCTGATCAGCCCGGCGAAGGCCAGGGGCATCATCAGGCGTCCGGGGGCGATCTTCAGGCGCGCGGCGACGCCGAGCACCACGGGGATGAAGATCGCCACCACCCCGGTCGAACTCATCACCGAGCCGAGGCCGGCCACTGCCACCATCAGCAGCACCAGCAGGCGTGTTTCGCTGCTGCCGGCCCTGGCTACCAGCCAGTCACCCAGGCGGTAGGCGATGCCGGTACGTACCAACCCCTCGCCGATGACGAACATTGCCGCGATCAGGATCACGCTGGGATCGCTGAAGCCGGCCAGGGTCTGCTGGATGTCGAGCACCCCGGTCAGCGGCAGGGCGACGATGATCAGCAGGGCGACCACGTCCATGCGCGGCTTGTCGAGCACGAACAGCACCACGGCCGCCAGCAGCAGGCCGAGCACCATGAGGAGATCGAGGGTCATTGCGAATCCTTGTCGGCGGCTCTCAGGGGTAGCCCAGCACGGTCTTGATCCGTTGCAGGTTCCCGGCGATCCAGCGTTTGTCGATGGCGCCCCAGTCGCGAATGACGTAGCGCCCGGCGTTGTTGCGTTCGCCGTCCCGTTGCTGGAAGTCGCAGCGGATATCCAGCTCGTCCAGCGCCGCCAGGGTGTCCTGGGCGGTGCGCCGGGGCATGCCGGTAGCGGCCATCAGCGCCGGGACGTTGTCGGCGGCGCCGCTGTCGATCAGCCAGGCGACGTAGAGGCGGCGGTAGAAGCTGGTCTTGGTCTTGCTCACATCCATTCGGGAAAGCGCCGGGTCGATGAGTGAGCCGTGAGGATACTGTGTGGCTGGCATCCGTGCCACGCCGGCGCCTGTCGAGTACCGTCCGCAGCCTGTCGAGCAGGCCGGCGCGTCAGCGCTGCACCGGCGAAGAGCGGGGACGAATTTGGCCGGCTGGGCGCAAGGTGCTGGAACGAAAACGGCCTGCCGGGTTTTCACCACGGCAGGCCGTTTCCCTCCGCGCGGGCGGATCAGAGGCTGGCGATCTTCTCGCGCTGTTCCAGCAGCTTGCCGAGGGCCTGTTCGGCTTCGGCCAGCTTGGCGCGTTCCTTGTCCAGTACCTCGGCGGGGGCCTTGGCGACGAAGCCCGGGTTGGCCAGCTTGCCGCCGACCCGTGCCACTTCGCCTTGCAGGCGCTGGATTTCCTTGTCCAGGCGCGCCAGTTCGGCTTCCTTGTCGATCAGCCCGGCCATGGGCACCAGTACCTGCATCTCGCCGACCAGGGCGGTGGCGGACATCGGCGCTTCCTCGGAAGCCTCCAGCACGCGCACCGACTCCAGCTTGGCCAGCTTGTTCAGCAGCGGCGCGTTGTCGTCGAGGCGGCGCAGATCCTCGGCACTGGCGTTGGCGACGATGATGTCGATGCGCTTGGCCATGGAGATCTTCATCTCGCCACGGATCTGCCGCACGCCGAGCATCAACTGCTTGACCCACTCGATATCGCCTTCGGCCGCCGCGTCGATACGGCTCTCGTTGGCCACCGGCCAGGGTTGCAGCATCAGGGTGTCGCCGCTGACGCCGGCCTGGGCCTTGATGCGCTGCCAGATCTCTTCGCTGATGAAGGGCATGAACGGGTGCGCCAGGCGCAGGATCACTTCCAGCACGCGCACCAGGGTGCGGCGGGTGCCGCGCTGGCGCTCGATGGGGGCGCTCTCGTCCCACAGCACCGGCTTGACCAGCTCCAGGTACCAGGCGCAGTACTCGTCCCAGACGAATTCGTAGAGGGCCTGGGTGGCCAGGTCGAAGCGGAAGGCGTCGAGGTGGCGGGTCACGTCCTGCTCGCAACGCTGCAGGGCGGAGATGATCCAGCGATCGACCGGTGACAGGTCAACTTCTTCACCATTGATGCCAGTGTCCTGGCCATCGGTGTTCTCGATGACGAAATTGGCGGCGTTCCACAGCTTGTTGCAGAAGTTGCGGTAGCCCTCGACGCGGCCCATGTCGAACTTCACGTCGCGACCGGTGGTGGCCAGCGAGCAGAAGGTGAAGCGCAGGGCGTCGGTGCCGTAGCTGGCAATGCCTTCCGGGAACTCGGCCCGGGTCTGCTTGGCGATCTTCTCGGCCAGCTTGGGTTGCATCAGGCCGGTGGTGCGCTTGGCCAGCAGGCTGTCGAGGTCGATGCCATCGACGATGTCCAGCGGGTCGAGCACGTTGCCCTTGGACTTGGACATCTTCTGGCCCTGGCCATCGCGCACCAGGCCGTGGACGTAGACGGTCTTGAACGGGATCTGCCCGGTCAGGTGGGTGGACAGCATGATCATCCGGGCGACCCAGAAGAAGATGATATCGAAGCCCGTTACCAGCACGTCGGTGGGGTGGAAGGTCTTCAGGGCTTCGGTCTGCTCGGGCCAGCCGAGGGTGGAGAAGGTCCACAGGCCGGAGCTGAACCAGGTGTCGAGGACGTCGTCGTCCTGGCGCAGCGGCAGGTCGCCCAGGTTGTGCCTGGCGCGCACTTCGGCTTCATCGCGGCCGACAAAGACGTTGCCGGCCTGGTCGTACCAGGCCGGAATACGGTGGCCCCACCACAGCTGGCGGCTGATGCACCAGTCCTGGATGTCGCGCATCCAGCTGAAGTACATGTTCTCGTACTGCTTGGGCACGAACTGGATCTCGCCACTTTCCACGGCGGCGATGGCCTTCTCGGCCAGCGGCTGGGTGGAGACGTACCACTGGTCGGTCAGCCAGGGTTCGATGATGGTGCCGGAGCGATCGCCTTTCGGCACTTTCAGGGCGTGGTCTTCGATCTTTTCCAGCAGGCCGAGGGCCTCGAAGGCGGCAACGATGCGCTTGCGCGCCTCGAAGCGGTCGAGGCCGGCATATTCGGCGGGCAGGCTGGCATCGAGCAGGGCGTTGACGCTGCCGTCGATGTTGAAGATCTGCGCCCCGGGGAGAACCGCGGCATCCTTGTCGAAGATGTTGATCAGCGGCAGGTTGTGGCGCTTGCCGACTTCATAGTCGTTGAAGTCGTGGGCCGGGGTGATCTTCACGCAGCCGGTGCCGAATTCGGGATCGCAATAGTCGTCGGCGACGATGGGGATGCGTCGGCCCACCAGCGGCAGTTCGACGTACTGGCCGATCAGCGCCTTGTAGCGTTCGTCGTCGGGATGCACGGCGACCGCGGCGTCACCGAGCATGGTTTCCGGGCGGGTGGTGGCGACGATCAGGTGATCCGCGCCTTCTGCCGTCCTGGCGCCATCGGCCAGCGGGTAGCGCAGGTTCCACAGGCTGCCTTTCTCGTCGTGGTTTTCCACTTCCAGGTCGGAGATCGCGGTGTGCAGCTTGGTGTCCCAGTTGACCAGGCGCTTGCCGCGGTAGATCAGGCCATCCTCGTGCAGGCGCACGAAGGCTTCCTTGACCGCTTCGGAGAGGCCGTCGTCCATGGTGAAGCGCTCGCGCGTCCAGTCCACCGAGGAGCCGAGACGGCGGATCTGCCGGGTGATGTTGCCGCCCGATTCGGCTTTCCATTCCCAGACCTTGTCGAGGAATTTTTCGCGGCCGATGTCGTGGCGGCTGATGCCCTGTGCGCCCAACTGACGTTCCACCACCATCTGCGTGGCGATACCGGCGTGGTCGGTACCCGGTTGCCACAGGGTGTTGCGTCCCTGCATGCGGCGGAAACGGATCAGCGCATCCATGATCGCATTGTTGAAACCGTGACCCATGTGCAGGCTGCCGGTGACGTTCGGCGGCGGGATCATGATGGTGTAGGGCTCGCCCGAGCCCTGCGGGGCGAAGTAGCCCTTCGCCTCCCAGTTCTCGTACAGGGCGGTTTCGATGGCGTGGGGCTGGTAGGTCTTGTCCATGCGCGGGGGGACCCTTCTGGCGTCTGATCGGAAAAGCCGGCAAGTATAACTTGTCTGAGCGACAAGCCATAAGCGGCAAGCTACAAGTCAGGGCAATCGCGCTATGCGCTCGAAGAGCCGGCGACTGCATGGATGCAGGAGGTAGAGCGAAGCAGGAGCCCGAGCCGAAAACAGCGCTGGAAAGCTGGAGGCTGAACGAAAAGCGGCTCGAGTACGACGCGAAGCAGCGGTTTCTCGTCCAGCTTTCCAGCCTCCAGCGCTTTTCATCGAGTGCGGGCGATACCCTAACGCCATCGCGTGATTACCCTGCTACAAGTTAACAGCCTCTTGCTTTGGCTTTTCTCTTGCGGCTTGAAGCTTGCAGCTTGTGGCTGCTGTAAGGCTATTTGCGTGGCGGCAGCAGGCGAGCCAGGCGCGCCTGCAGGCGCCGCTTGAGTTCGGCTTCGATCTGCGGCACGAAGTCGTCGATGACATCCTGCAGCAGCAACTGCGCGGCGGCGCGCAATTCGCTGTCGAGGCGGTTGATCTCGTTGTCGCGCCCGATGGCCCGTTGCACGGTGCTGCGCAGCTCATCCGTGGAGGCCATGCCGGCGGGCGGCTCGGCGAAATCGGTCAGCGTCGGCTGTCGCGGTAGCGGCGGTTCGCTTGCCGGCACGATATCCGACAACAGCGGGATATCGTCCGGATCGAGCTGCTCGGTCAGCAGCGGCGGATCGAGGTCGTCATCCAGCAACTCGCGGATCGACTCCAGGTCGTTGAGCAGGTTACCGGGGGTGTGGGGCGGTTTCGGGTTGTCCATGGCGCGGGCTACAGTTCGACTCGTTTGGGATCATAACCACGTTGCCGGTAGCTGCGGAAATTCTCCCGGCAGGCGGTCAGCAGGTCGGGCTCCTGGTTGACGATCTCGATCACCCGGCTGAAGCGATCGACATGGGCGCTGAGCGTGCTGCCGAGGTTGATCAGCACCCCTTGCGCCGCGGCGGGCGCCTCGTCCAGGCCGATCACCACCGGCGCCTGCGGATCATCCTGGTGCAGGCCGTGGGGGATGAAGCTTTCCTGGCGGAACTGCCACAGCAACTGGTCGAGCTCGGCGCACTGGTCGGCATCGCGGCCGCGCAGGAAGACCGGCAAGCCATGCCGCCAGGCCTTGCCCGCCAGTTGGCAGGCCGCGCGCAGACGTTCGGCCGTGGTGGCCGAAGACAATACATAGAATTCTATTCGGGGCATATCGGGCATCAGCGACTCAGACGAACCGCCACCCCAGGAGTACAAGCGCTCCCGGCGCGGCGGCCCGTGATTATGTCAGCGCTGCTCCTGAGTGGTGCGGTCGAGCAGGTACTGGGTCAGCAGGGGCACCGGCCGGCCGGTGGCGCCCTTGTCCTTGCCGCCGCTGATCCAGGCGGTGCCGGCGATATCCAGGTGCGCCCACTTGTAGGACTTGGCGAAGCGCGAGAGGAAGCAGCCGGCGGTGATGGTGCCGGCCTTGGGCCCGCCGATGTTGGCGATGTCGGCGAAGGGACTGTCGAGTTGCTCCTGGTACTCGTCGTACAGCGGCAGTTGCCAGGCGCGGTCGTCGGCGTGGCGGCCGGCGGCGAGGATGTCCTGCACCAGGCCGTCGTCATTGCCCATCAGGCCGGAGACGTTGCTGCCCAGGGCGACGATGCAGGCGCCGGTGAGGGTGGCGATATCGATCACCGATTGCGGTTTGAAGCGCTCGGCGTAGGTCAGGGTGTCGCACAGCACCAGGCGGCCTTCGGCGTCGGTGTTGAGGATCTCCACGGTCTGCCCGCTCAGGGTGGTGACGATGTCGCCCGGACGCGTGGCGCTGCCGCTGGGCATGTTCTCGGCACAGGCCAGCAGGCACACCAGGTTGATCGGCAGCTGCATTTCCAGCACGGCGCGCAGGGTGCCGAACACGCTGGCGGCGCCGCACATGTCGTATTTCATTTCATCCATGCTGGCGGCCGGCTTGATGCTGATGCCGCCGGTGTCGAAGGTGATGCCCTTGCCGACCAGGGCGTGCGGTTTCTCGCCTTTCCTGCCGCCGTTGTACTGCATCACGATCAGACGTGGCGGCTGTTCGCTGCCCTGGGCCACGGCGAGGAAGGCGCCGGCGCCGAGGGCCTGCAGTTTCTTCTCGTCGAGGATCTCGACCTTGAGGTTCTTGTGCGCCTTGGCCAGTTCCTTGGCCTGTTCGGCCAGGTAGCTGGGGTGGCAGAGGTTCGGCGGCAGGTTGCCCAGGTCCTTGGTCAGCGCCATGCCGATGGCGATCGCCCGGGCCTGGCTGCTGGCGAGCTCGACCGTGGCGGCGCTGGCCTTGTCGGTGAGCAGGGTGATCTTCTTCAGTGCGGCGGGCGTGGCTTTCTGACTCTTGAAGCGGTCGAACTGGTAACCTGCGTCGGCCAGGCTTTCCACCAGCAGGCGGGCCTTGCCATAGGCATCGCGATCCTTGACCTGCACGTCGTGCAGGGCGAGCAGGGCGTCACTGCCGCCCAGGTTCTTGAGTACGCTGTAAATGGCGGCGATCAATTTGCGCAGTTGGCGGTCTGACAGTTCTGCGTCCTTGCCGGTGCCGACCAGCAGCACGCGTTCGGCCTTGAGTCCGGGCAGGCCGTGGGTCAGCAGGGTCTGGCCGAGCTTGCCGGCCAGGTCGCCGCGCTTGAGCAGCGCCGCGATGGCGCCGCCGCTGGCGCTGTCCACCGCCTTGGCCGTGGCGCCGAGCGCCTGCCCTTCGCCGACCGGGATGACCAGGGTGGCGGTTTTCAGAGTTTCCGGGCGGGCGCTTTTGACAATAAATTCCATGCGTGGTGTCCCCAAGACAACGAGTCGGTATTGCAGGATAATGATGGCAATTTTTTCGGTGGTTCGCTCCCGCGGGGCGAACCGGCAAGCCGTTCGGCTAGTTTGAGCATAGCCGCTCGAGCCTGACAACCCTGGAGTGTCTGTTTGATCGTCTTCCGTTATTTGTCCCGTGAGGTGCTGGTTACGTTGAGTGCGGTGAGCGCCGTGCTGCTGGTGATCATCATGAGTGGCCGTTTCATCAAGTACCTGGCCCAGGCGGCCCAGGGGATCCTGGATCCGGGCGTGCTGTTTCTGATCATGGGCTTTCGTCTGCCCGGCTTCCTGCAACTGATCCTGCCGCTGGGGCTGTTCCTCGGTTTCCTGTTGGCCTATGGCCGCCTGTACCTCGACAGCGAAATGACCGTGCTCTCGGCCACCGGCATGAGCCAGCAGCGCCTGCTGGTCTACAGCCTGGCGCCGGCCACCGTGGTGGCCCTGCTGGTCGCCTGGCTGAGCATGGGCCTGGCGCCCCAGGGCGTATCCCAGGTGGCGCGCATCTTCAACGAGCAGGATGCCCTGACCGAGTTCGATACCCTGGTGCCGGGACGTTTCCAGTCCATGCGAAACGGTTCGCGGGTCACCTATACGCAGGAGTTGTCGGAGGATCGCGCCGAGCTGGGCGGGATCTTCATTTCCGACAAGCGCCTGTCCCGTGAGGGCGACAAGGAGCGCGGCATTACCGTGCTGGTGGCCGAGAGCGGGCGCCAGGAAGTGCAGGCCGACGGCAGTCGCTACCTGATCCTGGAAAACGGTTTCCGCTACGACGGCAACCCCGGCCAGGCCGACTACCGCGCCATCCAGTACGACACCTACGGTGTCTTGTTGCCCAAGCCGTCGGTGAGTGCCGATATCAGCGAGCGGGAGGCCATTCCCACCTTGCAGCTGTTCGGCAGCGATCAGCCGCGCCTGCAGTCCGAATTGCAGTGGCGCCTGTCCATTCCGTTGCTGGTGTTCATCGTCACGCTGCTGGCGGTGCCGTTGTCACGGGTCAACCCGCGCCAGGGGCGTTTCCTCAAGCTGCTGCCGGCGATCCTGCTGTACATGACCTACCTGGGCCTGCTGGTGGCGGCGCGCAGTGCGCTGGACAAGGGGCGCATTCCGCCGGCGCTGGGTCTGTGGGGGGTGCATGGGCTGTTCCTGCTGATCGGTCTGGCGCTGCTGTATTGGGAGCCGTTGCGCTTGAAGCTGGCAAGCCGTCGTGTGGTGCGGGAGATCGCTCGTGGGTAGGTTGGATCGTTACATCGGCACGCAGGTGCTGTTCGCCATACTGTCGGTACTGGGCATCATCGTCGGCCTGGCGCTGCTGTTCGCCTTCATCGACGAGCTGGGCGATATCGAAGGCAGCTATAGCCTGGGCGATGCCCTGTGGTACGTGTTCCTCACCGCGCCGCGGCGCATCTACGACATGTTGCCGATGGCGGCCCTGGTCGGTTGCCTGATCGGCCTCGGCAGCCTGGCCAGCAACAGCGAGCTGACCATCATGCGCGCCGCGGGCATCTCCATTGGACGGATCGTCTGGGGCGTGATGAAGCCGATGCTGGCCCTGATGCTGGTGGGCATCCTGATTGGCGAATACCTGGCGCCGTGGAGCGAGAACATGGCCCAGGCCAACCGTTCCATGGCCCAGGGCGGCGGCGAGGCGCAGAGCGCCAAGCGCGGTCTGTGGCATCGCCAGGGGCAGGAGTTCGTGCACATCAACGCGGTGCAGCCCAATGGCGTGCTGTTCGGTGTGACCCGTTACCGCTTCGATGACGAACGCAAGCTGCTGTCGGCCAGCTTTGCCCGGCGCGCCACCTATGAAGGGGACTACTGGCAGTTGCAGGACGTCGCCACGACCCAGTTCAAGGAGCGCGGCACCGAGGTGGTCGAGGTGCCGAGCGAGCGCTGGGAGATCGAGTTGAATCCGCAGCTGCTCGGTACCGTGGTGCTCGAGCCCGAAGCGTTGTCGGTCAGTGGCCTGTGGCGCTACATCCACTATCTCAAGGAGCAGGGCCTGAACAATGGCCAGTACTGGCTGGCGTTCTGGACCAAGGTGCTGCAGCCGCTGGTGACCGCGGCGCTGGTGCTGATGGCCATTTCCTTCATCTTCGGACCGTTGCGCTCGGTGACGCTGGGGCAGCGCGTGTTCACCGGCGTGCTGGTGGGCTTCGTGTTCCGCATCGCCCAGGATCTGCTCGGGCCGTCGAGCCTGGTGTTCGGCTTTTCGCCCTTGTTCGCGGTGCTGATCCCGGCGGGCGTCTGCGCCATCGCCGGGCTGTTGCTGCTGCGCCGGGCGGGTTAGCGGCCGTTATCGCCGGGAGCGCCCGGTCCGGGCGCTACTTCCTGTGGGCATCTTTCGGCAGTCGCACGACGCGGCTGTCCGAATAGATGTCGTGCCAACTGCGCCTGTCCCTGTCCCAGATGATCCACAGGTAACCCAGGCCCAGCACGGCCCAGGAGCCGATGGCGACGATAAAGCGCAACAGCGCCTGCCACAGGCTGATCGCCGTGCCGTCGGCATTCTCCACGCGGATGCCCCATACCTGCATGCCCAGGGTCTGACCGGCGTGCGTCCAGAACTTGGCGAAGAAGCCGAACAGACTGAATATCAGCAGCGTGGAAAGCAGCGGGTCGCCGTCCAGGGCGCCGGCATCCGATAGCTGCCGGAGTCGCTCTTCGCCATAAATGCCCATCAGTGCCAGCTTGTAGAGGAAGGTCACCACGATCAACAGCGCTATGCACAGGAAGCTGTCATAGAGCAGGGCGGCAAGGCGGCGGCCCAGACCGGCGGCGGGGAAGTCGCCCTGCGGGCGCAGTGCGTGTTTCGGCATGGTTGGCTCGGTAGGTATCGACTGGCGTCGGGATGCTAATTCGAAGACATAAAAAAACCCCTGATATGCATCAGGGGTTTTTCAGACAGCGGCATTATTCCTGGATTTGAACCTGGTCAGCCTGCATGCCTTTTTGACCTTGTACAGCGACGAAGCTAACTTTCTGGCCTTCTTTCAGGCTCTTGAAGCCGTTACCTTCGATAGCGCGGAAGTGTACGAACAGATCCGGACCGCTTTCTGGAGTGATAAAACCAAAACCTTTCTCGTCGTTAAACCACTTGACGGTACCGTTCTGACGATTCGACATGTCTCATTTCCTTGGAACTAGAGTTGATGACAGCCTCCATACGTAGAGGACTGAAGACTGGTTGCAAGGAGTAATGAAAGTCGAGCGGGATGTAGCGGATCTTGGACGATCTACTGCATCAGGTCACGATTCACGGCGACCCATGCAAACACAGTGAATGAACTCTACGCTAACTTTGGCGCAAATGCCAACCCCTCGGGCACGCATAATCCCACGCAGGATTCGTGAGGCTTTTCCGCGGCTTCCAAGTTGGTTTTTTATAATGGCTAACTGATTGCGCAGTGGGGGAGCGCGCAGTGCAGCTTTGGTGCGAGCCGTCACCAAAGGGTAACGGTTGAATGGATACATGGTGCCCCGGGGGAGACTCGAACTCCCACTTCTTTCGAAAACGGATTTTGAATCCGCCGCGTCTACCGGTTCCGCCACCGGGGCACAATGGCGGCGCAGTATAGGGAGCGAGGTGTCGTTGGTCAATGCGCTTGCGTGGTCAGCGTGAATGAATTCCGGTAAGCTTCTCCGCCCTGCAAGATGACCCCCTTCCACCATGCGCGTTGCCGACTTTCATTTCGAGCTGCCCGATGCTCTGATCGCCCGTCATCCCCTCGCCGAGCGCCGAGCCAGCCGCCTGCTGATCCTGGATGGCCCCAGCGGGGCGCTCGCCCATCGGCAATTCGCCGATCTGCTCGATTATCTGCGCCCTGGCGATCTGATGGTGTTCAACAACACCCGGGTGATCCCCGCGCGCCTGTTCGGCCGCAAGGCCTCCGGCGGCAAGCTGGAGGTGCTGGTCGAGCGGGTGCTCGACCAGCACCGGGTGCTGGCCCATGTGCGCTCGAGCAAGTCGCCCAAGCCGGGTTCGACGATCCTGCTCGAGGGCGGCGCCGAAGCGCAGATGCTGGCGCGGCATGACGCCTTGTTCGAGCTGCGTTTCGACGAGCCGGTGCTGCCGTTGCTCGAACGCGTCGGGCACATGCCGTTGCCTCCTTATATAGACCGTGCCGATGAAGCCGCCGACCGCGAGCGCTATCAGACCGTCTATGCCCGGCATGCCGGCGCGGTGGCCGCGCCCACGGCGGGGTTGCATTTCGACCGCGCGTTGCTCGACGCCATTGCCGCAAAGGGCGTGGAGTCCGCCTTCGTCACCTTGCACGTGGGGGCCGGCACCTTCCAGCCGGTACGGGTCGAGCGCCTCGAAGACCATGTGATGCACAGCGAATGGCTGGAGGTCGACGCCGCCGTGGTCGAAGCGGTCGCCGCCTGCCGCGCGCGGGGCGGGCGTGTGGTCGCCGTGGGCACCACCAGCGTGCGCGCCCTGGAAAGTGCGGCGCGCGATGGCCAGTTGCGGCCGTTCAGCGGCGATACCGATATCTTCATCTTCCCCGGCCGTCCCTTGCACGTGGTCGACGCGCTGGTCACCAATTTCCATTTGCCGGAGTCGACGCTGCTGATGCTGGTGTCGGCGTTCGCCGGATACCCGGAGACCATGGCCGCCTATGGCCAGGCCGTCGCCGAGGGGTATCGCTTCTTCAGTTACGGTGATGCCATGTTCATCACCCGCAATCCCGCCCCGCGCGGGCCCGAGGATCATCTATGACGCGCAGTTGCCGCATGTCTTTCGAACTGCTGGCCAGCGATGGCAAGGCCCGGCGCGGACGGCTGACTTTCCCCCGTGGTGTGGTCGAGACGCCGGCGTTCATGCCGGTCGGCACCTACGGCACGGTAAAAGGCATGCTGCCGCGCGACATCGAAGCCATCGGAGCGCAGATCATCCTGGGCAATACCTTTCACCTGTGGCTGCGGCCGGGGACCGAGGTGATCAAGCGCCATGGCGATCTGCATGACTTCATGCAATGGCAGGGGCCGATCCTCACCGACTCCGGTGGCTTCCAGGTGTTCAGCCTGGGGGCGATGCGCAAGATCAGGGAGGAGGGCGTGACCTTCGCCTCGCCGGTCGATGGCGCCAAGGTGTTCATGGGACCGGAGGAGTCGATGCAGGTGCAGCGCGACCTGGGCTCGGACATCGTGATGATCTTCGACGAATGCACGCCCTATCCGGCCGAGTTCGACGTGGCCAAGACATCGATGGAACTGTCGCTGCGTTGGGCCAAGCGATCCAAGGAGGCCCATGGCGATAATTCGGCGGCGCTGTTCGGCATCGTCCAGGGCGGCATGCACGAGTCGCTGCGCATGCGTTCGCTGGAGGGCTTGAGCGAACTGGACTTCGACGGCCTGGCGATCGGCGGCCTGTCGGTCGGCGAACCGAAGGAAGAGATGATCCGCGTGCTGGATTACCTGCCCGGGCAGATGCCGGCCGACAAGCCGCGCTACCTGATGGGCGTGGGCAAGCCCGAAGACCTGGTCGAGGGTGTGCGCCGTGGCGTGGACATGTTCGACTGCGTGATGCCGACGCGCAACGCGCGCAACGGCCACCTGTTCATCGATACCGGCGTGCTGAAGATCCGCAACGCCTTCCACCGTCACGACGATTCGCCGCTCGATCCGACCTGCGACTGTTACACCTGTAAACACTTCTCGCGCGCCTATCTGCACCATTTGGACAAGTGCGGCGAAATGCTCGGCAGTATGTTGAATACAATCCACAACTTGCGCCACTACCAGCGCTTGATGGCTGGTTTGCGCGAGGCAATTCAACAGGGTACATTGGCCGCCTTTGTCGATGCCTTCTATACCCGGCGCGGTCTGCCAACACCGCCGCTGGACTGATGAACCGATGGCTTAAAGAACTTTCAACAGGAGTGTCAAATGAGCTTTTTTATTCCCGCTGCCTACGCTGATGCCGCTGGTGCTGCCGGCCCGGCTGGTACCGGTTTCGAGTGGATTTTCCTGGTCGGCTTCCTGGTCATCTTCTACCTGATGATCTGGCGTCCCCAGGCCAAGCGCGCCAAGGAGCACAAGAGCCTGCTGGGCAACCTGCAGAAGGGCGACGAAGTGGTGACTTCCGGCGGCATCGCCGGCAGGGTCTCCAAGGTGGTCGATGACTTCGTGGTGCTCGAAGTTTCCGACACCGTCGAGCTGAAGATCCAGAAAGTGGCCATCGCGGCAACCCTGCCCAAGGGCACTCTGAAAGCCATCTGAATCCATCGGTTCCAGTTTCTCCACTCGACGGGGCGCTCAATGCGCCCCGCGTCTTAAGCGGGCGGCGTCATTCATGCTCAACAAATACCCTTTGTGGAAGTACCTGCTGATCGTGGCCGTGCTGGCGATCAGCCTGATCTATTCCGCACCCAATCTCTATCCGGACGACCCGGCCATTCAGATCAGTGGCGCCAGCTCGGCGCAG
Source organism: Phytopseudomonas dryadis (assembly GCF_004327355.1). Lineage (GTDB taxonomy): Bacteria > Pseudomonadota > Gammaproteobacteria > Pseudomonadales > Pseudomonadaceae > Aquipseudomonas > Aquipseudomonas dryadis. The sequence continues at coordinate 22,658 of NZ_QJUM01000012.1, read as the reverse complement.
ACCATCGCCCAGGCCGATCTGGATCGAGTCAGCCAGGCGCTGGTCGATGCCGGTATCGAGGTCAAGGCATCGAGCGTTGGCGAGCAGGGCCGCAGTGGTCTGCTGCGTCTGGTGCGGCAGAGCGATCAGTTGCCGGCCAAGGATGTCGTGCGCAAGGCCCTCGGCGACAACTTCGTGGTCGCCCTGAACCTGGCGCAGACCACGCCCGACTGGTTGCGCAACCTCGGGGCGAGCCCGATGAAGCTCGGCCTCGATCTGTCGGGTGGTGTGCACTTCCTGCTCGAAGTCGACATGGACAAGGCCCTGGACGTGCGTCGCCAGGTCTATGAAGGTGAGCTCAAGAGCCTGCTGCGCAAGGAACGTGTGCGTTATCGCAGCATGCCGCAGCAGGGCGGCGCCATCCAGTTGGGCTTCGCTGATAGCGCGACCCTGGAAAAAGCCCAGCAACTGATCCGCAAGGATTTCAACGATTTCGAACTGAATGCCCAGGAACGTGGCGGCCAGCAAGTGCTGCGCGTGACCATGACGGCAGCCAAGATCGCCGAAATTCGCGAGTACTCGATCCGCCAGAACCTGACTACCGTGCGTAACCGGGTCAACGAGCTGGGTGTCGCCGAGCCGCTGGTGCAGCGTCAGGGCGCCAACCGCATCGTGGTCGAGCTGCCGGGCGTGCAGGACACCGCCGAAGCCAAGCGCATTCTCGGCAAGACCGCCAACCTCGAATTCCGCCTGGCCGCCGACGCCAATGCGCCGCGTGGCACCACCGAGGCGTTCGGCTTCCGCGAGGAAGGCCGTCCGCCGGTGCAGCTCGAGCGCGAGCTGATCATTACCGGCGACCAGGTCACCGATGCCCAGGCCAGCTTCGACGAGAACGGCCGGCCGCAGGTGAACATCCGCCTCGACGGCCATGGCGGCGAGCTGATGAACCGCTCGACCCGCAATAACGTCGGTCGCAGCATGGCGGTGATCTTCATCGAGCAGAAGCCGCTGACCCGCTACGTGCGTCAGGTGGTCGACGGTGTCGAGCAGGAAGTGCAGGTCGATTCGTTCAAGGAAGAGAAGCAGATCATCAGCCTGGCGACCATCCAGTCGCCGCTCGGCAGCCAGTTCCGCATCACCGGCCTGAACGGCCAGGGCGAGTCTTCCGAACTGGCCCTGCTGCTGCGTGCCGGCGGCCTGGCCGCGCCGATGTACTTCGCCGAAGAGCGCACCATCGGCCCGAGCCTGGGCGCCGAGAACATCACCAAGGGTATCGAGTCCACCGAGTGGGCGATGATCCTGGTGTCGCTGTTCATGATCGCCATCTACCGTTTCTTCGGCGTGCTGGCGACCGTGGCGCTGGGGTTCAACCTGATCCTGCTGGTGGGGCTGATGTCGGTGATCGGCGCGACCCTGACCCTGCCGGGTATCGCCGGTATCGTGCTGACCCTGGGCATGGCGGTGGACGCCAACGTGCTCATCTACTCGCGGATTCGCGAGGAGCTGAAGAACGGCCTGTCGGTGCAGCGGGCAATCCACGAAGGTTTCGACCGCGCCTATACGGCGATCATCGACAGTAACCTGACCACGCTGCTGGTGGGGGCCATCCTGTTCGCCCTGGGCACCGGGCCGATCAAGGGCTTCGCGGTGACCCTGTCGCTGGGCATCATCACCTCGATGTTCACCGCGATCATGTTCACCCGGGGGATGGTCAACCTGATCTTCGGTGGCCGTAACTTCAAGAAACTGTGGATCTGAGGTGAGGCTATGAGATTTCCATCGCGCATTCCGTTCATGGCGATACGCAATATCGCGTTCGCCATTACCGTGGTTATCAGCCTTATCGGCCTGGGTAGCCTGTTCAAGCATGGCCTCAACTACGGCCTGGATTTCACTGGCGGTACGCTGATCGAGCTGACCTACGAGCAGCCGGCCGATCTCGAGCTGATCAAGCGCGAGCTGGGCCAGGCCGGCTACCTGGACGCCGTGGTGCAGAGCTTCGGCTCCACCACCGATGTGCTGGTGCGTCTGGCGGGCGATTCGCCCGACCTGGGGGCGCAGGTGGCCGATGCGCTGCGCAAGATCGACGTGGACACCCGCTTCGAGGTCAAGCGCGTCGAGTTCGTCGGGCCTCAGGTGGGCGAAGAGCTGCGCGATCAGGGTGGCCTGGCCATGCTGCTGGCGCTGGGCGGTATCCTGCTCTATCTGGCCTTCCGCTTTCAGTGGAAATTCGGTGTCGGCGCCGTGGCTTCGCTGGCGCACGACGTGATCGTCACCCTGGGCATCCTGGCGTTCTTCAAGGTGCCCTTCGACCTGACGGTGCTGGCCGCGGTGCTGGCGATGGTGGGCTACTCGCTCAACGACACCATCATCATCTACGACCGTATCCGCGAGAACTTCCGCGTGCTGCGCAAGGCCGAGATCATCGAGAACATCGATGTGTCGGTGACCCAGACGCTGCTGCGTACCATCGCCACCTCGGCCTCCACCGCCATGGCGCTGGTCGCGTTGCTGGTGTTCGGTGGCGACAGCCTCGGTGGCTTCGCGCTGACGCTGCTGATCGGTGTGGTGGTCGGTACCTACTCCTCGGTCTATATCAGCGCGCCGGTGCTGATCTGGCTGAAGCTGACGTCCGAGGATCTGATTCCGCCGGCCGTCACCGCGGAAGGGGTGGACGACCGCCCGTGAGGGTGTGACGCACTGCACACGGGGTGAATAGGGCGGGCGACAAGGGAACTTGTCGCCCGCTTTGCCTTTCCAAGGCAGGGAGTCAGGCGCACAGGCGCCGTTTGAGTGGTCAGGAGGTTCACATGAACAAGTCGCTGTTGGTTGGAGCTGTTTTGGGTGCTGTCGGCGTCACTGCGGGTGGCGCTGTCGCCACCTACAGTTTGGTCGGCGGTGGCCCTCAATATGCCGAGGTTCTGGCGGTCAAGCCGGTGACCGAAACCATCAAGACGCCCCGTGAGGAGTGCAAGGACGTGACCGTCACCCGTCAGCGTCCGGTCCAGGATCAGCATCAGTTGGCGGGCACCGCCATTGGCGCGGTGGTCGGCGGTCTGCTGGGTAACCAGGTCGGTGGTGGCAACGGCAAGAAGATCGCGACCGTGGCCGGTGCGGTGGGCGGTGGCTATGCCGGTAACAAGGTGCAGGAAGGCATGCAGAACCGCGATACCTACACCACCACCGAAACGCGCTGCAACACCGTGACCGATACCAGTGAGAAGATCGTCGGCTACGACGTGAAGTACGACCTCGATGGCCAGGTCGGCCAAGTGCGTATGGAGCACGAACCGGGTCGTCAGATCCCGGTGCGCGAAGGCAAGCTGGTGCTGGCCGATTCCGCTGAGTAAACAAACAGCCATCGCTGGCTGGATGATGGAAAAAGGCGCTCTTCGGAGCGCCTTTTTAATGGATTACAGCTTCAGACGGGGCGGGGCAGTGCCTTGCTTGAAGCTTGTAGCTTACAGCTGCTCCTAGCGTTTGAGCGACGCCGAAAGGTGCGGCTGGATCGCGGTCAGGACGGCCTTGAAGCACTTGGTGTTGCCGGCGACGATCTGGCCTTTCTCGAGGAATTCGTGGCCGCCGCTGAAGTCGCTGACCAGGCCGCCCGCTTCCTGGATCAGCAGGGCGCCGGCTGCCATGTCCCACTCGGACAGGCCGAATTCCCAGAAGGCATCGAAGCGGCCGGCGGCGACATAGGCCAGATCCAGGCTGGCGGCGCCGGCGCGGCGTACGCCGGCGGTCTGGCCGACCAGGCTGCGGAACATGCCCAGGTAGTTCTCCAGGTTGTCCAGCTGGCTGTCGCGGAACGGGAAGCCGGTGCCGAGCAGGGCGCCGTCCAGGCTCTTGCGGGTGCTGACGCGCAGGCGGCGGCCGTTGAGCGCGGCGCCACGACCACGGCTGGCGGTGAATTCTTCCTGGCGCACCGGGTCGATGATCACCGCGTGCTCCAGGCGGCCGCGGTATTTGCAGGCCAGGCTGACGGCGAAGTGCGGTACGCCGCGCACGAAGTTGGTGGTGCCGTCGAGCGGATCGATGATCCACTGGTAATCATTGCCGTCGCCGCTGCCTTCGATCAGGCCGCCTTCCTCGCCGAGGAAGCTGTGGGTCGGGTAGGCCTTGCGCAGCGCCTGGATGATCAGTTGCTCGGCAGAGCGGTCGATCTCGGTGACGTAGTCCTTGGCGTCTTTTTCATCCACCGAGATGACGTCCAGGCGTTCGATTGAGCGGAAGATCATTTCACCGGCGCTACGGGCTGCGCGCAGAGCGATATTCAGCATGGGCTGCATGGATGTTCACCTGGGTCGTAATAAAGCCGGCCATTCTAGCAGAAAAGCGCATCGTTTGAAGTGTCGCCTGTGTCTTGCATCAGGGCAATCGCGCTATGGCGTTAGGGCATGGCCCGCACTCGATGAAAAGCGCTGGAGGCTGGAAAGCCGGACGAGAAACCGCTGTTTCGCGTCGTGCTCGAGCCGCTTTTCGTTCAGCCTCCAGCTTTCCAGCGCTGTTTTCGGCTCGGGCTCCTGCTTCGCTCTACCTCCTGCATCCATGCAGTCGCCGGCTCTTCGAGCGCATAGTGCGGTGGCCCTGTGTCTTGCATGGCATAAGGCGGGGGGCTTCTGTAAGATTTGTCACCTCATTTATCCGTCGTGAGCGTTTCCGTTGCTGCAGAGCATTCGTGTGGTTCTGGTCAACACCAGCCATCCCGGCAATATCGGCGGGGCGGCCCGGGCCATGAAGAACATGGGGCTGTCGCGCCTGGTGTTGGTCGATCCCCAGGACTTCCCCAGTAGCGAGGCGGTGGCGCGGGCCTCGGGGGCGACCGATGTGCTCGAGGGCGCCGAGGTCGTCGCGACCCTGGAACAGGCGCTGGTCGGTTGCGCGCTGGTGTTCGGCACCAGTGCCCGCGAGCGGCGCATTCCCTGGCCGCTGCTCGACCCCCGCGAATGCGGCCTGGCGGCGACGCGCAAGGCCGCCGAGGGGGGCGAGGTGGCGCTGGTGTTCGGCCGCGAGTATGCCGGGCTGACCAACGAGGAGCTGCAGCGTTGCCACTTCCATGTGCATATCCCATCCGACCCGCAGTTCAGCTCGTTGAACCTGGCCGCGGCGGTTCAGGTGCTGACCTACGAAGTGCGCATGGCGGCGCTGGCGGCCGAGGGCTTGCCGAGCAAGACGCCGAAGCAGGAAGGTATCGCGGCCGAGGATGCGCAGCCGGTGACGGCCGACGAGCTGGAATCCTTCTACGGCCATCTGGAACGCTCGCTGGTGGAGATCGGCTTTCTCGACCCGGACAGCCCGCGGCACCTGATGAGCCGCCTGCGCCGCCTGTACGGGCGCAGTGCGATCAGCAAGCTGGAAATGAATATCTTGCGCGGCATCTTGACCGAAACCATCAAGGCAGCGCGCGGCGAGCACCATAGGCAGGGGAAGAACTGATGTTTGAGCGCATGCGGGAAGATATCCAGGGGGGTTTCCACCGTGATCCGGCGGCGCGCAACGCGTTCGAGGTGGTCACCTGCTACCCGGGGTTGCATGCGGTCTGGCTGCATCGGCTGGCGCATGGGCTGTGGCGCTCGGGCTGGAAGTGGCTGGCGCGGGTGGTGTCGAACTTCAGCCGCTGGATGACCGGTATCGAGATCCATCCGGGAGCGGTCATCGGTCGGCGTTTCTTCATCGATCACGGCATGGGCATCGTCATCGGCGAAACCGCCGAGATCGGCGACGACGTGACGCTGTATCAGGGCGTGACCCTCGGCGGCACCAGCTGGAACAAGGGCAAGCGCCACCCGACCCTGGAAGATGGCGTGGTGGTCGGCGCCGGGGCCAAGGTGCTCGGTCCGTTCACCGTGGGCGCGGGGGCCAAGATCGGTTCCAATGCGGTGGTGACCAAGGCGGTGCCGGCCGGCGCCACGGCGGTGGGGATTCCCGGCAAGATCATCGTCAAGAGCGATGCCGACGATGAGCGCGAGGCCAAGCGTCAGGCCATGGCGGACAAGCTCGGTTTCGATGCCTATGGCGTGGGGCAGGACATGCCGGACCCGGTCGCCCGGGCCATCGCCCAGTTGCTCGACCACCTGCATGCGGTCGATAGCCGTCTGGAGGGGATGTGCGATGCACTTGGCGCGTTGGGTAGCGACTATCGCGCCAAGGAGTTGCCGGCGCTGCGCGACGAGGACTTCGACGGCGTCTGCAAGGGCCAGGACGACAAGCCGGCTGCCTGATGCGCGGCAGGCGCGGCTTTGCTATGCTTTGCGCCCTCCCGGTGGGCTGGCGGCGTCTATACCCGAGTATTTCGATAGGTCTTATAGTTGACTTAAATACTCGGGAATAGGATAATCGCGCTACATTCTGTGATTCCTTGGTAACCCTTCATGCGACTGACTACCAAAGGCCGTTATGCCGTCACCGCCATGCTCGATCTGGCGCTGCATGCGCAGAATGGGCCGGTATCCCTCGCCGATATTTCCGAGCGTCAGGGTATTTCCCTCTCTTACCTCGAGCAACTGTTCGCCAAATTGCGCCGTGGCAGCCTGGTGTCCAGCGTGCGTGGCCCGGGTGGCGGTTATCAGTTGTCGCGCAGCATGCAGGGTATCCAGGTCGCCGAGGTGATCGACGCGGTCAACGAGTCCGTCGACGCCACGCGCTGCCAGGGGCAGGGTGATTGCCATTCCGGCGACATCTGTCTGACCCATCATCTGTGGTGCGACCTGAGCCAGCAGATTCACGAGTTCCTCAGTGGCATCAGCCTGGCCGATCTGGTCACGCGCCGCGAGGTGCAGGAAGTCGCCCAGCGCCAGGATCAGCGCCGCTGCAATGGGCGGGCGACCCAACTGGATAAGATTGAAGCGTCCACCGTCGATTGAGCACGCAAGGCGCCGGCCTGATACCTGATTAGGAGAACCGTTATGAGATTGCCGATTTACCTCGATTACTCTGCGACAACGCCGGTCGATCCGCGCGTTGCGCAGAAAATGATGGATTGCCTGCTGGTTGACGGCAACTTCGGCAATCCGGCGTCGCGTTCCCACGTGTTCGGCTGGAAAGCCGAAGAAGCGGTGGAAAACGCCCGTCGCCAGGTGGCCGAGCTGGTCAACGCCGATCCGCGCGAGATCGTCTGGACGTCCGGCGCCACCGAATCCGACAACCTGGCCATCAAGGGCATTGCCGGCTTCTACGCAAGCAAGGGCAAGCACCTGATCACCTCGAAGATCGAGCACAAGGCGGTGCTGGACACCATGCGCCAGCTCGAGCGCGAAGGCTTCGAAGTCACCTACATCGAGCCCGGCAGCGACGGCCTGATCACCCCGGCCATGGTCGAGGCGGCGCTGCGCGAAGACACCATTCTGGTGTCGATCATGCACGTCAACAACGAAATCGGCACGATCAACGACATCGCCGCCATCGGCGAGCTGGCGCGTTCGCGCGGCGTGTTCTTCCACGTCGATGCCGCCCAGTCCACCGGCAAGGTCGCCATCGACCTGCAGGCGCTGAAGGTCGACCTGATGTCCTTCTCCGCGCACAAGACCTATGGCCCCAAGGGTGTGGGTGCGCTGTACGTACGGCGCAAGCCGCGTGTGCGCCTGGAAGCCCAGACCCACGGTGGCGGCCACGAGCGTGGCATGCGTTCCGGTACCCTGGCGACCCACCAGATCGTCGGCATGGGCGAGGCCTTCCGTATCGCCAAGGAAGAAATGGCCGAAGAGAACCAGAAGATCCTGGCCCTGCGCGACCGTTTCTTCAAGCAGGTCGACGGCCTGGAAGAGCTGTACATCAACGGCAGCATGACCGCCCGCGTGCCGCACAACCTGAACCTGAGCTTCAACTATGTCGAAGGCGAGTCGCTGATCATGGCGCTCAAGGATCTGGCGGTTTCCTCGGGCTCGGCCTGTACCTCAGCCTCGCTGGAGCCGTCCTACGTGCTGCGTGCCCTGGGCCGCAACGACGAGTTGGCGCACAGCTCCATCCGTTTCACCTTCGGTCGCTTCACCACCGAGGAAGAAGTCGACTACGCCGCGCAGAAGGTACGCGAGGCGGTCACCAAGCTGCGCGAACTGTCGCCGCTCTGGGATATGTTCAAAGAAGGTGTCGACATTTCCAAGGTGGAATGGGCAGCACACTAAAAGCTGCCGGTGAGCGGCGCCTGATGAAAGAGGATTGATAACATGGCTTACAGCGAAAAGGTCATCGACCACTACGAGAACCCGCGCAACGTCGGCAAGATGAACGCGGAAGATCCCGATGTCGGCACCGGCATGGTCGGCGCGCCGGCCTGCGGCGACGTGATGCGTCTGCAGATCAAGGTCAACGAGCAGGGCGTGATCGAAGACGCCAAGTTCAAGACCTACGGCTGTGGTTCCGCCATCGCCTCCAGTTCCCTGGCCACCGAGTGGATGAAGGGCAAGACGCTGGATGAGGCGGAGACCATCAAGAACACCCAGCTCGCCGAGGAATTGGCGCTGCCGCCGGTGAAGATCCACTGCTCGGTGCTCGCCGAGGACGCCATCAAGGCGGCCGTGCGCGACTACCGGCAGAAGAAAGGCTTGCTCTAAGGAGGTTCGTCGATGGCAATCAGCATGACTCCGGCTGCCGCCCAGCACATCCGGCGCTCCCTCGACGGGCGCGGCAAGGGCGAGGGCATCCGCCTGGGTGTTCGCACCACCGGCTGCTCGGGTCTGGCCTATGTGCTGGAGTTCGTCGACGAGACTGCCAGCGAGGATCAGGTGTTCGAGAGCCATGGCGTCAAGGTGATCATCGATCCCAAGAGCCTGGTCTATCTCGACGGCACCGAGCTCGATTTCGTCCGGGAAGGGTTGAACGAAGGCTTCAAGTTCAACAACCCCAACGTACGTGGCGAATGTGGCTGCGGCGAAAGCTTCAATATCTGATGAAGAGCGCCGGTCCCTGCCATTTCGCCCTGTTCGAGTTGCAGCCGAGTTTCAACCTGGATCTCGAGCAGTTGGCGACGCGCTACCGCGAGTTGGCCCGCAGCGTACACCCCGATCGTTTCGCCGATGCTTCCGAGCGTGAGCAGCGCCTGGCGCTCGAGCGTTCGGCGAGCCTCAACGAGGCGTACCGCACCCTCAGGAGCGATTCGCAGCGTGCGCGCTACCTGTTGGCGATGCGTGGCCCCGAGTTGCCGCTGGAGGTCACCGTTCAGGACCCCGAGTTCCTGATGCAGCAGATGCAGTGGCGCGAAGAGCTCGAAGAGCTGCAGGACGATGCCGACCTGGCCGGCGTGGCCGCTTTCAAGCGGCGCCTGAAGGTGGCGCAGCAGGCCTTGAACGAACGCTTCGCCGTTTGTTGGGATGATGTCGAGCGCCGAGAAGAGGCCGAACGCCTGATGCGCCGCATGCAGTTTCTCGACAAGCTTTCCCACGAGGTGCGCCAATTGGAAGAGCGCCTCGACGATTAACGCTCGTGCAGCTACCGTGGCTGCGCCTGATATCCAGACAAGCACCGACTAACCATGGCCTTATTGCAGATCGCTGAGCCCGGACAGAGCCCACAGCCACACCAGCGTCGTCTGGCTGTCGGGATCGATCTGGGTACCACCAATTCCCTGGTCGCCGCCGTGCGTAGCGGCCTGAGCGAGCCACTCCCCGATAGCCAGGGGCGCCTGATCCTGCCCTCGGCGGTGCGCTATCACGCCGATCGCGTCGAGGTGGGCGAGGCTGCCCGCCGCGATGCGGCGAGTGATCCGTTCAACAGCATTCTCTCCGTCAAGCGCCTGATGGGCCGCGGCCTGGCCGACGTCAAGCAGTTGGGCGAGCAACTGCCCTATCGTTTCGTCGCGGGCGAGTCGCACATGCCGTTCATCGACACCGTGCAGGGGCTCAAGAGCCCGGTGGAGGTCTCCGCCGACATCCTCCGCGTGCTGCGTGAGCGCGCCGAAGCCTCGCTGGGTGGCGAGCTGGTGGGGGCGGTGATCACCGTGCCGGCCTATTTCGACGATTCGCAGCGCCAGGCGACCAAGGACGCGGCGCGCCTGGCCGGCCTGAATGTGCTGCGCCTGCTCAACGAGCCCACCGCGGCGGCCGTGGCCTATGGCCTCGATCAGAAGGCCGAGGGCGTGGTGGCGATCTACGACCTGGGCGGGGGCACCTTCGATATCTCCATCCTGCGCCTGACCGGCGGCGTCTTCGAGGTGCTCGCCACCGGCGGTGACAGCGCCCTGGGCGGCGACGATTTCGACCATGCCATCGCCGGCTGGATCGTCGAGCAGGCCGGCCTGTCCGCCGATATCGAGCCGGGTGCCCAGCGCAGCCTGCTGCAGACCGCCTGCGCGGCCAAGGAAGCGTTGACCGAGGCCGAATCCGTCGAGGTCCGCTACGGCGACTGGCGTGCGCAGCTGTCCCGTGGCCAGTTCGAGGCGCTGATCGAGCCGTTGCTGGCGCGTAGCCTCAAGGCCTGCCGCCGCGCCGTGCGTGACGCGGGAATCGAGGTCGAGGATGTCGGCGCCGTGGTCATGGTCGGCGGTTCCACGCGCGTGCCGCGGGTGCGCCAGGCCGTCGGCGAGTTGTTCGCCCGGCCGCCGCTGACCGACATCGACCCCGACCAGGTGGTCGCTATCGGCGCGGCGATCCAGGCCGACGCCCTGGCCGGCAACCGCCGCGAGGATGGCGAAGAACTGCTGCTGCTGGACGTGATCCCGCTGTCCCTGGGGCTGGAAACCATGGGCGGGCTGATGGAGAAGGTGATTCCGCGCAATACCACCATCCCGGTGGCGCGGGCGCAGGACTTCACCACCTACAAGGATGGCCAGAGCGCCATGATGATCCATGTGCTGCAGGGCGAGCGCGAGCTGATCAGCGACTGCCGCTCCCTGGCGCGCTTCGAGTTGCGCGGTATTCCGCCAATGGTCGCCGGCGCGGCGAAGATCCGCGTGACCTTCCAGGTCGATGCCGATGGCCTGCTCAGCGTCGCGGCCCGGGAGCTGGCGTCGGGCGTCGAGGCGAGTATCCAGGTCAAGCCTTCCTATGGGCTGACCGATGGGGAGGTCGCGCGCATGCTACAGGACTCCTTCCAGCATGCCGGTGGCGACAAGGCCGCCCGCGTGCTGCGCGAGCAGCAGGTCGACGCGCAGCGTCTGCTCGAAGCGGTGCAGGGCGCCCTGGAGGCCGATGGCGAGCGTCTTCTGGACGCCGACGAGCGCCTGGCGATCGAGTATCAGATGCAAGAATTGCGTGATTTGATAAACGGCACCGATGGTCTGGCCATCGAGCAGCAGACCAAGCGTCTGTCGCAGGTGACCGATGCCTTTGCCGCCCGCCGCCTGGATTCGACGGTAAAAGCCGCGTTGGCCGGGCGCAACCTGAATGAGATCGAGGAATAACTGATGCCTCAGGTAATTTTCCTGCCCCACGAAAAATTCTGCCCGGATGGGCTGGTGGTGGAGGCGGAACCGGGGATTTCCATCCTGGAGCTGGCCCACGAGCACCATATCGAGATGGAAAGCGCCTGCGGCGGTGTGTGCGCCTGCACCACCTGCCACTGCATCGTGCGCGAGGGTTTCGACTCGCTGAACGAGGCCGACGAGCTGGAGGAAGACTACCTGGACAAGGCCTGGGGGCTGGAGGCGCAGTCGCGCCTGGCCTGCCAGGCGATCGTCGGGGAGCAGGACATCACCGTCGAGATTCCGAAGTATTCGCTCAACCACGCGGCCGAAGCGCCGCACTGATTGATCAGGGAGCTGCCGTCATGAGCCTGAAATGGGTTGATGTACTTGAAATTGCCATCCAGCTTGCCGAGAGCAAGCCGGAGGTCGATCCTCGTTACGTGAATTTCGTCGAGTTGCAGCGCTGGGTGCTGGCGCTGCCGGAATTTTCCGACGATCCGCAACGCGGCGGCGAAAAGGTACTCGAAGCCATTCAGGCCGCCTGGATCGAAGAAGTGCAGTGAGGCGCTGAGACGGCCTTGCCAGCCAGGCGGGGCCGCGAAGGGCCGCTGTTATGTTTTTGAATGGAACCCGCGTATAATTCGCGGGTTTAATTTTTGGCTTTAATCATCGTTTCTGGAGTTTCACATGGCTGTTCAACGCACTTTCTCCATCATCAAGCCCGATGCCGTCGCTAAAAACGTCATCGGTGAGATCGTCACCCGCTTCGAGAAGGCCGGCCTGCGCGTCGTCGCTTCGAAAATGCTGCAACTGTCCGAGCGCGAGGCCGCCGGCTTCTACGCCGAGCACAGCGAGCGCGGCTTCTTCAAGGATCTGGTCGCGTTCATGACCTCCGGCCCGGTCATCGTCCAGGTGCTGGAAGGCGAGAACGCCATTGCCCAGAACCGCGAACTGATGGGCGCCACCAACCCGAAGGAAGCCGCCGCCGGCACCATCCGCGCCGACTTCGCCGTGTCCATCGACGAGAACGCCGTGCACGGCTCCGACTCCGAGGCTTCCGCCGCTCGCGAGATCGCCTACTTCTTCTCCGCTACCGAGGTATGCGCCCGCATTCGCTGAGGCGATGCGTGCGAGGGTGAAGCCATGACGACCGACAGCAACGGCAAAATCAACCTGCTGGGCCTGACCCAGCCGGAAATGGAGCAGTTCTTCGACAGCATCGGGGAAAAGCGCTTCCGTGCCGGTCAGGTCATGAAGTGGATTCACCACTTTGGCGTCGATGATTTCGACGCCATGAGCAACGTCGGCAAGGCCTTGCGCGAAAAGCTCAAGGCTTGTGCCTGCATTCGCGGCCCGGAAGTGGTCAGCGAAGATATTTCCACCGATGGCACGCGCAAGTGGGTGGTGCGTGTGGCGTCGGGCAGTTGCGTGGAAACCGTGTACATCCCCCAGGGCGGGCGTGGCACCCTGTGCGTTTCCTCGCAGGCCGGCTGTGCCCTGGACTGCAGTTTCTGCTCCACCGGCAAGCAGGGGTTCAACAGCGATCTGACCGCGGCCGAGATCATCGGCCAGGTGTGGATCGCCAACAAGTCGTTCGGCAGCGTGCCGGCGAAGATCGACCGTGCCGTGACCAACGTGGTGATGATGGGCATGGGCGAGCCCCTGCTCAACTTCGACAACGTGGTCGCCGCCATGAAGATCATGATGGACGACCTCGGCTATGGCATTTCCAAGCGCAAGGTGACCCTGTCCACCTCCGGCGTGGTGCCGATGATCGACAAGCTGGCCGAGGTCATCGACGTGTCCCTGGCGCTGTCGTTGCACGCGCCGAACGACGAGCTGCGCAGCCAGTTGGTGCCGATCAACAAGAAGTACCCGCTGGACATGCTGCTGGCGGCCTGCAAGCGCTATGTGTCGCGCCTCGGCGAGAAACGTGTGCTGACAATCGAGTACACCCTGCTCAAGGACGTGAACGATAGACTCGAGCACGCCGAGCAGATGATCGTGCTGCTGGCGGACGTGCCCTGCAAGATCAACCTGATCCCGTTCAATCCGTTCCCCCATTCGGGGTACGAGCGGCCGAGCAACAATGCGATCCGGCGTTTCCAGGATCTGTTGCACAAGGCCGGGCACAACGTCACCGTGCGTACCACCCGCGGCGAAGACATCGATGCGGCCTGCGGCCAACTGGTCGGGCAGGTGATGGATCGTACCCGTCGCAGCGAGCGCTATATCGCCGTGCGCCAGCTGAGTAGCGAGGCAGAGTCGCCGCGTTCCGCTGCCAATCGTACCTGAGAGGATCTCCATGATTGCGTTGCGTCCTGCGCTGTTCCTGCTAGTCGCCACCTTGCTGGTCGGTTGCGTGTCGACCGGCGACGTCGATCCGATGAAAACGCCGGAGGGCCGCAAGAAGGCCTACGATTCGTTCGTCCAGCTCGGCATCGGCTACCTGCAGCAGGGCGAAACCGGGCGCGCCAAGATTCCACTGAAGAATGCGCTGGATATCAATCCGTCGGGCTCCGATGCCCATGCGGCGCTGGCCCTGGTGTTCCAGCGCGAGATGGAGCCGCAGCTGGCCGACGAGCACTTTCGCAAGTCGCTGTCGGCGAATCCCAAGGATGCTCGCCTGTTGAACAACTACGGCAGTTTCCTGTTCGAACAGAAACGCTACACCGAAGCGCTCGAGCGTTATCGTCAGGCCTCCGAGGACAGCCTCTATCCCGAGCGCGCACGGATCTTCGAAAACCTCGGCATGACCGCGCTGATGCTCAAGCAGCGTGAGCAGGCCAAAGCCTATTTCGAACGTTCGCTGCGGCTGAACAGCCGTCAACCGCGGGCGTTGCTGGAGATGGCGAACATTTCCTACGAAGAGCAACAGTACGTCCCGGCGCGCAGCTATTACCAAGGTTTCAGCGCCGTGTCCGAACAGAATGCCCGCAGCCTGTTGCTGGGCGCGCGTCTGGCCAGGATCTTCGAGGATCGTGACCGGGCCGCCAGCATCGGCCTGCAGTTGAAACGTCTTTATCCCGGTACGCCGGAATATCAGCAATACCTGTCGGAGCAATGATGAAAGCGGCCCAACCCGAAGTTGCAGCAGCTCATCGCGTCAACCCTGGCGAGTCCTTGCGTGTCGCCCGTGAAAGCAAGGGCCTGTCGGTAGCGGAAGTGGCTGCTCAGCTCAATCTGACGCCCATGCGCCTGAGCCAGCTCGAGGCGGGTGAATTCGAGAAGCTGCCGGGCCACACCTTCGCCCGTGGCTATATCCGGGCCTATGCCAAGCTGCTCGGCCTGGAGCAGAGCACCCTGGTGAGCGAGTTCGACCAGTTCACCGGCAGCGATGCGGCTGGCAGCAGCGTGCATGCCCTGGGCCGGATCGAGGAGCCGGTGCGCTATTCGCAGGGCATCCTGCGTCTGGTCAGCTTCCTGCTGCTGTTGGCCCTGGGGGGCGCCTGCTTCTACTGGTGGCAGGAGCAGGGTGGCTGGCAGCTCGACGATTTCAGCAGCAGCGGCATCGGCCATGTGGAAGTCGATGGCGCCGACGGCACCACCCAGATCCATCCCCTCGACGAGCCGGAAGATCAGGCCGTCGCCGAGGCCCAGAACGGTACCGAGCTGCCCCTGCCGAGCCTGCCGGCCGACGAGGCGGCACAGGCCGAAGGCGCCGAGCCCGAAGCCACCGCCGGTGAACTGCTCGAGCAGAATCCGCCAGCCGCTGGCGCTGCTGCGCCCGCCAACCCGGCCCAGGCTCCGGCCGCGGCGGAAACACCCGCTGCGCCGGCTGCCAGTGCGCCTGCAGCACCCGCGGCAACCCCGCCTGCAGCGCCCGCGGTCGCCGGCGAAGGGCTGGTCAGCATCAGGTTCACGGCCGATTGCTGGATCCAGATCACCGATGCCACGGGCAAGATCGTTTCCAGTGGCCTGAAGCGTTCCGGCGACAGCCTCGATGTACGCGCCAGGGCGCCGCTGGAGCTGCGTCTCGGCTTCGCCCGCGGGGCCCAGGTTTCCTATAACGGCAACGCCGTGGACGTGACCCCGTTCATTTCCGGCGAAACCGCACGTTTGCAGTTGGGTGGGCAGTAATATGCACGGTGAATCGCCGATCAAGCGTCGGCCGTCACGCAAGATCTGGGTCGGCTCGGTGCCGGTGGGTGGCGATGCGCCCATCGCCGTGCAGAGTATGACCAATACCGATACCAACGATGTCGCCGCCACGGTCGAGCAGATCCGTCGCCTCGAAATGGCCGGTGCCGATATCGTCCGGGTTTCCGTGCCCGACATGGACGCCGCCGAAGCCTTCGGCAGGATCAGGCAACAGGTCAACCTGCCGCTGGTGGCCGACATCCACTTCGATTATCAGATCGCCCTGCGCGTTGCCGAGCTGGGTGTCGATTGCCTGCGCATCAACCCCGGCAACATCGGTCGTGAAGACCGGGTCAGGGCGGTGGTCGAAGCCGCCCGCGACAAGGGCATCCCGATCCGTATCGGGGTCAATGCCGGTTCGCTGGAGAAGGATCTGCAGAAGAAATACGGCGAGCCGACGCCCGAGGCGCTGGTCGAGTCGGCCCTGCGCCATGTCGAGCACCTGGATCGCCTGAACTTCCCGGACTTCAAGGTCAGCGTCAAGGCCTCCGACGTGTTCATGGCCGTCGAGGCCTACCGATTGCTGGCCAAGCAGATCGAACAACCGTTGCACCTGGGCATCACCGAAGCGGGCGGCCTGCGCTCCGGTACGGTAAAGTCCTCCGTCGGCCTGGGCATGCTGCTGGCCGACGGTATCGGCGACACCATCCGCATCTCCCTGGCCGCCGACCCGGTGGAGGAGATCAAGGTCGGCTTCGATATCCTCAAGTCGCTGCGTCTGCGCTCGCGGGGCATCAACTTCATCGCCTGTCCGAGCTGTTCGCGGCAGAACTTCGACGTGGTCAAGACCATGAACGAGCTGGAGACCCGGGTCGAGGACCTGCTGGTGCCGATGGACGTCGCGGTGATCGGTTGCGTGGTCAACGGGCCGGGCGAAGCCAAGGAGGCCCATATCGGCCTCACCGGCGGCACGCCGAACAACCTGATCTACATCGACGGCAAGCCGGCGCAGAAAATGAACAACGAAAACCTGGTGGATCAGCTGGAAAAGCTGATCCGCGAGAAAGCCGCCGAGAAGGTCGCCGCCGATGCGGCGGTGATCGTGCGCGGCTGATGCGTATCTAAGGAATCGAATTGAGCAAGTCCCTGCAAGCCATTCGTGGCATGAACGATATCCTGCCGGAGCAGACCCCGGCCTGGCGTTACCTGGAAACCACCCTGGCGCGCTTGCTCGATGGCTACGGTTATCAGGAAATCCGCCTGCCGATCCTCGAGTTCACCGAACTGTTCGCCCGGGGCATCGGCGAGGGTACCGACGTGGTCGACAAGGAGATGTACACCTTCCTCGACCGCAACAACGAATCCCTGACCCTGCGCCCCGAAGGCACCGCCGGCTGCGTGCGCGCCGTGCTAGAGCACGGCATGAGCGGCGGCGGCCAGGTGCAGAAGCTGTGGTACGCCGGCCCCATGTTCCGCTACGAGAAGCCGCAGAAGGGCCGCTACCGGCAGTTCCATCAGATCGGCGTGGAGGTCTTCAACCTGCCCGGGCCGGACATCGATGCCGAGCTGATCACCCTGACCTGGCGCCTGTGGAAGCAGCTCGGCCTCAGCGATGCGGTGACCCTGCAGCTCAACAGCCTGGGCTCCAGCGAGGCGCGCGCGGTCTATCGCGATGCCCTGGTGGACTATCTGCAGGCGCGTTTCGATCAGCTCGACGAGGACAGCCAGCGCCGTCTGACCACCAATCCGCTGCGTATCCTCGACAGCAAGGTGGCCAGCACCCAGGCGCTGCTCGCCGATGCGCCGACCCTGCACGACTACCTCGACGAGGCGTCGCGCGTGCACTTCGAGGGGCTCAAGGCGCGTCTGGACGCCGTGGGCATCGCCTACCAGATCAATCCCAAGCTGGTGCGTGGCCTGGATTACTACGGACGTACCGTATTCGAATGGGTCACCGACAAGCTCGGCGCCCAGGGCACCGTGTGCGCCGGCGGCCGTTACGACGGCCTGATCACCCAGTTCGGCGGCAAGCCGACCCCGGGTGTCGGTTTCGCCATGGGCGTCGAGCGTCTGGTGCTGCTGCTGGAAACCCTGCAGCGGGTGCCGGCCGAGTTGAATCGCCCGGCCGATGCCTTCATCTGCGCATTCGGCGAGCCGGCCGAGCTGGCGGCCCTGGCCCTGGCCGAGGAACTGCGCGAGGCGCTGCCCGGGTTGCGCCTGCTGGTCAACGCCGGTGGCGGCAGTTTCAAGAGCCAGTTCAAGAAGGCCGACAAGAGCGGCGCCCGGTATGCGCTGATTCTGGGTGAGGACGAACTGGCCAGGCGCGTGGTAGGTTGCAAGCCTTTGCGCGACGACAGCGAACAACAAAGCATTGCCTGGTCGGCTCTTGCCGACCACCTGGCGTCCTGCACCAAGCAGGCTCAAGCGATTTAGCGATTAAGGAGTATTGGGGTGGTTTCGCGTACCGATGATGATGAACTGGCCGTATTCAAGGACTGGTGGCAGCGCAACGGCAAGCCGTTGCTGGCCGGCGGCGCCCTGGCGCTGATCGTGGTGCTGGGTTGGCAGGGCTGGCAGAAGCACCAGGCCAATCAGGCCCAGGGCGCCTCCATGCTCTACCAGCAGTTGCTGGAAAGCGCGCTGACTCCGAGCGGCCAGCCGGATGCGGCCAAGGTCGCAGCGCTGGCCGGTCAGCTCAAGAGCGATTTCGGCGGCACCCAGTACGCCCAGTACGGCAGTCTGTTCGTCGCCAAGGTGGCGGTGGAATCGGGCAAGCTCGAGGATGCCGCCAGCGAACTGCGCAGCGTCCTCGACAAGCCGGCCAACGAAACCCTCGGCGAGCTGGCGCGTCAGCGTCTGGCCCGGGTGCTCTCGGCCCAGGACAAGGCCGATGAGGCGCTGAAGCTGCTCGAAGGCGATGCCGACCAGGCTTATCTGGCCAGCCGCGAAGAACTCAAGGGCGACCTGCTGGTGAAGCTGGGCCGCACCGATGACGCCCATGCCGCCTACCTGAAGGCCAAGGGCGCGCTTGCCGAAGAGGCTGCCGTGGGCGGTCTGCAAATGAAGATCGACGATCTGGCCAAAGGGGATGCATGACGTGATGCGCTGGAAGAACGCCGCACTGCTGGCCCTGGCCGTACTGGTCGTGGGTTGCAGCAGCAACAGCAAGAAGGAACTGCCGCCCGCCGAGCTGCCCGACTTCAAGGCAGAAGTGCAACTGCAGAAAGAGTGGAGCCGTTCGATCGGCGAGGGGCAGGGCGAGACCTACAACATTCTCGAACCGGCCGTCGATGGCGAGCAGATCTACGCGGCGGACGTCGAGGGCCTGATCATGTCGATCGAGCGCACGACCGGCAAAGTGACCTGGAAGAAGGATCTCGACGTGCCGGTATCCGGCGCGGTGGGCGCCGGTTACGGCATGGTCGTGCTCGGCACCCTCAAGGGCGACGTGATCGCCCTGGACGCCTCCACCGGCGAAGAAAGATGGCGTGCCAAGGCCACCAGCGAAGTGCTGTCGGCCCCGGCGATCAACGGCGACACCGTGCTGGTGCAGACCCAGGACGATACCCTGATCGCCCTGGACGCCTACAACGGCGAGCGGCGCTGGATCTTCGAAAACACGCCGGCGGTACTGACCCTGCGCGGCACCGGCAGCCCGGTGCTGACCAACCAGTTGGCCATCGCCGGCCTGTCCAGCGGCAAGGTCATCGCCCTCGACGTCCAGCGCGGCATCCCGGTGTGGGAGCAGCGCGTCGCCATTCCCCAGGGCCGTTCCGAGTTGGATCGCATCGTCGATATCGATGGCGGTCTGCTGTTGTCCGGTGGCCAGCTGTACGTGGTGACCTACCAGGGCCGTGTCGCCGCGCTGGATCTGGAGAGCGGCCGTGTGCTGTGGCAGCGCGAGGCTTCCAGCTCCATGGGCGTGGCCCAGGGCTTCGGCAACGTCTACGTCACCCTGGCCAGCGGCACCGTGGAAAGCATCGACGAGCGCTCGGCTTCGGCGCTGTGGACCAACGACGCCCTGGCCCGCCGCCAGCTGTCCGCTCCGCAGGTGTTCTCCAGCTATGTGGCCTTTGGCGATTTCGAGGGCTATCTGCACCTGATCAGTCAGGTCGACGGTCGCTTCGTCGGTCGTATCCGGATCGACAGCGACGGCCTGCGTGCCCGTCCGCTGGTGGTCGGTGACTGGCTGTACGCCTTCGGCAACGGCGGCAAGCTGGTGGCCCTGACCATCAAGTGAGCCCGCGACCGGGTTGCATGGCCTGGCCATGCAACCCGGTCGGAACGTGCGTGAATTGCGGCCGCTGCCTGTGCAGCGGCTTTTGTATTTTTTGAAATAACGAAGTGGAGAGCCGAATGGTTCCCGTAATTGCCCTGGTGGGCCGGCCGAACGTCGGTAAATCCACCCTGTTCAACCGCCTGACCCGAACCCGCGACGCGATCGTCGGCGACCTTTCGGGTCTGACCCGCGACCGCCAGTACGGCGAGGCCAAGTGGCAGGGGCGCACCTACATCGTGATCGACACCGGCGGTATTTCCGGTGACGAGGAGGGCATCGACGCGAAGATGGCCGAGCAGTCCCTGCAGGCCATCGAGGAAGCCGATGCCGTGCTGTTCCTGGTGGATGCCCGTGCCGGGCTGTCCGCTTCCGACCAGATGATCGGCGAGCACCTGCGCAAGCGCAACAAGCGCAGCTTCCTGGTGGTCAACAAGGTCGACAACCTCGACCCGGATCTGGCCCGCGCCGAGTTCGCCCCGCTGGGCATGGGCGAAGCCCTGGCCATCGCCGGCGCCCACGGGCGTGGCATCACCCAGATGCTCGAAGCCGCCCTGGGCGAGTTTCCCAAGGATGCCGGCGAGCTGGCCGACGGCGAAGAGCCCGAAGAGGTCGCCGAAGGCGAGGAAGCCAAGCGCATTCCCGGCCCGAGCGAGAAGGACGGCATCAAGCTGGCGATCATCGGCCGTCCCAACGTCGGCAAGTCGACCCTGGTCAACCGCATGCTCGGCGAGGACCGGGTCATCGTCTACGACCAGGCCGGCACCACCCGCGACAGCATCTACATCCCCTTCGAGCGGGATGACGAGAAGTACACCCTGATCGATACCGCCGGCGTGCGCCGGCGTGGCAAGATCTTCGAGGCGGTCGAGAAGTTCTCGGTGGTCAAGACGCTGCAGGCGATCCAGGATTCCAACGTCGTGGTGTTCGTCATGGACGCCCGCGAGGGCGTGGTCGATCACGACCTCAACCTGCTCGGTTTCGTGCTCGAGAGCGGTCGTGCCCTGGTCATCGCCCTCAACAAGTGGGACGGCATGGAGCCCAGCGAGCGCGACTACGTGAAGACCGAGTTGCAACGCCGGCTGTTCTTCGTCGATTTCGCCGATATCCATTTCATTTCGGCGCTGCACGGCACCGGCGTCGGCCATCTGTACAAGTCGGTGCAGGCCTCGTTCCAGTCGGCCATTACCCGCTGGCCGACCAGCCGCCTGACGCAGATCCTCGAGGACGCGGTGCGCGAGCACCAGCCGCCCCTGGTCAACGGACGCCGCATCAAGCTGCGCTATGCCCACCTGGGCGGCGCCAACCCGCCGCTGATCGTGATCCACGGCAACCAGGTCGATGCCGTCCCGCGGGCCTACTCGCGCTACCTGGAAAACACCTACCGGCGCGTGCTCAAACTGGTCGGCACGCCGATCCGCATCGAGTACAAGGGCGGCGAAAACCCCTACGAGGACAAGAAGAACACCCTGACCGACCGCCAGGTGAACAAGAAGCGCCGGCTGATGAGCCACCACAAGAAAGCCGAGAAGAAGCGCAAGGACAAGAAACGGTAAAGCCGATAGGAGCGCTGGAAGGCTGAAGGCTGGACGAGGTGCAGGCCGCCAGCTAGCTTTTCGTTCAGCCTCAAGCCTTCCGGCGCTTTTATCGGCTTTAACCCTGTCGTCCATCAGGAGCACGTCATGCTCGCCAGCAAGCTGCCCAACGTCGGCACCACCATCTTCACCACCATGTCCCAGCTCGCCACCGATGTCGGCGCGATCAACCTGTCCCAGGGGTTTCCCGATTTCGACGGGCCGCAGGCCCTGCGTGAGGCCGTCGCGCGGCATGTGCTGGAAGGGCGCAACCAGTATTCGCCGATGACCGGGCTGCCGAGCCTGCGCCAGCAGGTGGCGGCCAAGCTGGCGCGCAGCTACGGCGTGCAGCGCGATGCCGATAGCGAGATCACCATCACCCCCGGCGCCACCGAGGCGATCTTCTGCGCGGTGCAGGCGCTGATCCACCCGGGTGACGAGGCCATCGTCCTCGACCCCTGCTACGACAGTTACGAGCCTTCTGTGGAACTGGCCGGTGGCCGCTGTATACACGTGCCGCTGGCGCTGCCGGATTTCGCCGTGGACTGGCAGCGCCTGAGCGACGCCATCGGCCCGCGCACCCGGCTGATCTTCCTCAACTCGCCGCACAACCCCAGCGGCGCGCTGCTGACTCGCGCCGACCTGGACAGGCTGGCCGAGCTGATCCGTGGCCGCGACATCCATGTGATCAGCGACGAGGTCTACGAGCACCTGATCTACGACGGTGTCCAGCATGCCAGCTTGCTGGCCCACGAGGAGCTTTACCAGCGGGCCTTCGTGGTCAGCTCGTTCGGCAAGACCTATCACGTCACCGGCTGGAAGACCGGCTACGTGGTGGCGCCGCCTGCGCTGTCCGCCGAACTGCGCAAGATCCACCAGTACGTGAATTTCTGCGGCGTGATGCCGTTGCAGCATGGTCTGGCCGAGTTCATGGCGGCCCATCCCGGGCATGTCGAAGAGCTGCCTGCCTTCTACCAGGCCAAGCGCGACCTGTTCTGCGACCTGCTGGCCGCTTCGCGCTTCGCCTTCACCCGGTCGCCGGGCACCTACTTCCAGTTGGTCGACTATTCGGCGATTCGCCCGGATCTGGACGATGTGGCGATGGCCCAGTGGTTGACCCGGGAGCATGGCGTGGCGGCGATCCCGGTGTCGGTGTTCTGCCAGGCACCTGATCCGGCGCAGCGTCTGGTGCGCTTCTGTTTCGCCAAGCGTGAAGAGACTCTGCGCCAGGCAGCGGAAAAACTACGGCAGATATAAGTGCGCCGTAATCCTTGCAGGGAAGACGAACTGTAGATACTCTGTTAGTGGTCAAGCGTTTTTCAGGTGTTCATTGCTGAATAGCTCGGATGAATCGAAAGGCACACCGAGCTTCAGGCAAGCCCAGACGCCAGTCAGGTATTTACGCATGACTGCA
>NZ_QJUM01000011.1 GCF_004327355.1 Phytopseudomonas dryadis | reverse complement strand
ATCTCGACAGAGGTCTGGGGTTTCGTCTTTTGGGGGCGGGGAAATGGGGTGCCCGGCTCAGCTGGAAGGTGGGCGAGTGGGGGAGCTGGCATAGTTCCCGGGTATCGCGGTGCTCAACCCGGGCTACGGGCTTTTGTGGTGAAGGAAAAACCGCGAGGGAGCCCGTCCGGTGTCGGGAAATAATCGGTGCAAGGCCGCAGCAGCGTTGCCATAAGCGCCAGGTGTTGGTTGCGGTTGCAACGGTGGAGGCTGTTGAGGCGCCCGGGGCGGCTAGTGACCGTGCTATTTCGCTAGTCTCAGAAACGCAAAAGCCCGCGCAAGGCGGGCTATTGGGCTTCCTGAACCACTCATGGCTTGGAGGAAACATATCGATCTGGCGCACCAGGCGGGATTCGAACCCACGACCCCTGCCTTCGGAGGGCAGTACTCTATCCAGCTGAGCTACTGGTGCAGCGCGGGCGCAATCATACGCATCTAGGCCGCATGCGTCCATGTCGCTTTTCGAGTAGTGTCATGCAGGCTGCTCCGTTGATTCTCCGAGCGCCTCGATGCGTTAATTTTTTCGAACAGACTATTGCCCTTTGGGTGTGCTGATCTTAGGATTCGTTTGAAATTTCAAACGATGATGCTTGTCGAGCCGAACTCCTGGCGTCACCCACCGTTCGAACGCAGAGCAGCAGCATCTGAACCTATCGCCCACACGCGTTACTGGGCCCACCCCAGCTTCGTTTTGCCCATCTTCCGTTGCCCTCGGTGGCGGAATAGAGGAGACCGCCATGCAACTGAAAGACGCCCAACTGTTCCGCCAACAGGCCTTCATCGACGGCGCCTGGGTCGATGCCGACAATGGCCAGACCATCAAGGTGAACAATCCTGCCACTGGCGAGATCATCGGTAGCGTGCCGAAGATGGGCGCTGCGGAAACCCGCCGCGCCATCGAAGCGGCCGACCGTGCCCTGCCGGCCTGGCGTGCGCTGACCGCCAAGGAGCGGGCGCAGAAGCTGCGTCGCTGGTTCGAGTTGCTGATCGAGAACCAGGACGACCTGGGCCGGCTGATGACCCTGGAGCAGGGCAAGCCCCTGGCCGAAGCCAAGGGCGAGATTACCTACGCGGCGTCCTTCATCGAGTGGTTCGCCGAAGAGGCCAAGCGGGTCTATGGCGACACCATTCCCGGCCACCAGGCCGACAAGCGCCTGATCGTGATCAAGCAGCCGATCGGCGTCACGGCGGCCATCACCCCGTGGAACTTCCCGGCAGCGATGATCACCCGCAAGGCCGGCCCGGCGCTGGCCGCGGGTTGCACCATGGTGATCAAGCCGGCCTCGCAGACGCCGTTCTCGGCCCTGGCGCTGGTCGAGCTGGCCCACCGTGCCGGCATCCCCAAGGGCGTGCTCAGCGTGGTGACCGGCAGCGCCGGCGATATCGGCGGCGAGCTGACCAGCAACCCGATCGTACGCAAGCTGTCGTTCACCGGTTCCACCGAAATCGGCCGGCAACTGATGGCCGAGTGCGCCCAGGACATCAAGAAGGTGTCCCTGGAACTGGGCGGCAATGCCCCGTTCATCGTCTTCGACGACGCCGATCTGGACAAGGCGGTCGAGGGCGCCATCGTCTCCAAGTACCGCAACAACGGCCAGACCTGCGTCTGCGCCAACCGCATTTACGTACAGGACGCGGTGTACGACGCCTTTGCCGAGAAGCTGAAGGTCGCGGTCGAGAAACTGAAGATCGGCAATGGCCTGGAAGAGGGCATCACCACTGGCCCGCTGATCGATGACAAGGCCGTGGCCAAGGTCAAGGAACACATCGCCGATGCCTTGGGCAAGGGCGCCAAAGTGCTGACCGGCGGCAACAGCATCGAAGGCAACTTCTTCGAGCCAACCGTGCTGGTCGATGTACCGAAGAACGCTGCCGTGGCCAAGGAAGAGACCTTCGGCCCGCTGGCCCCGCTGTTCCGTTTCAAGGACGAGGCCGAAGTGATCGCTATGGCCAACGACACCGAGTTCGGCCTGGCGTCTTACTTCTATGCCCGTGACCTGGGTCGCGTGTTCCGTGTCGCCGAGGCGCTGGAATACGGTATGGTCGGTATCAATACCGGGCTGATCTCCAACGAGGTCGCGCCGTTCGGTGGCGTCAAGGCTTCCGGCCTGGGCCGTGAAGGCTCGAAGTACGGCATCGAGGACTACCTGGAAATCAAGTACCTCTGCCTGAGCATCTGATCCACTCCAGCGTCGCCGGCAGTGTCCGGCGGCGCGTACCAGAGGCGTTCGTGACCACGGGTCCGGGCGCCGGTATTTTCCCCCTGTATCCCGGGAGGCCGCGGCAGTCGATCATCGTATGCTGCTGCGGTTGTACCGGGGTGCTTAATCCTTGAACCACACCGACGATGAGCGGTGAATGAGGAAATCATGAGCAAGACCAACGAATCCCTGCTGCAACGCCGTGTCGCCGCCGTTCCCCGCGGCGTGGGCCAGATCCACCCGATCGTCGCCGAGCGCGCCGAGAACGCCACCGTGTGGGACGTCGAAGGCCGCGAGTACATCGACTTCGCCGGCGGTATCGCGGTGCTGAACACCGGCCACCTGCATCCGAAAGTGGTTGCCGCCGTGCAGGAACAGCTGACCAAGCTGACCCACACCTGCTTCCAGGTGCTGGCCTACGAGCCCTACATCGAGCTCTGCGAAGAGATCGCCAAGCGCATCCCGGGCGACTTCGCCAAGAAGACCCTGCTGGTCACCTCCGGCTCCGAAGCGGTCGAAAACGCCGTGAAGATCGCCCGCGCCGCCACCGGCCGCGCCGGCGTGATCGCCTTCACCGGTGCCTACCACGGCCGCACCATGATGACCCTGTCGCTGACCGGCAAGGTCGTTCCCTACTCCGCCGGCATGGGCCTGATGCCCGCCGGCGTGTACCGCGCCCAGGCGCCTTGCGAGCTGCACGGTGTGAGCGAGGACGAGTCCATCGCCAGCATCGAGCGCATCTTCAAGAACGACGCCCAGCCCCAGGACATCGCCGCGATCATCATCGAGCCGGTGCAGGGCGAGGGTGGTTTCTACGTCAACTCGCCGGCGTTCATGAAGCGCCTGCGCGCCCTGTGCGACCAGCACGGCATCCTGCTGATCGCCGACGAAGTGCAGACCGGGGCCGGTCGTACCGGTACCTTCTTCGCCACCGAGCAACTGGGCGTGATCCCGGACCTGACCACCTTCGCCAAGTCCGTCGGCGGCGGTTTCCCCATCTCCGGGGTCAGCGGCAAGGCCGAGATCATGGACGCCATCGCTCCCGGCGGCCTGGGCGGCACCTATGCCGGTAGCCCGATCGCCTGTGCCGCGGCCCTGGCCGTGCTGAAAGTGTTCGACGAAGAGAAGCTGCTGGATCGTTCCAACGCCGTGGGCGAGAAGCTCAAGGCCGGCCTGCGCGACATCGCCGCCAAGCACAAGGTCATCGGCGATGTGCGTGGCCTGGGTTCGATGGTCGCCATCGAGCTGTTCGACGGCGGCGACCACAGCAAGCCGGCCGCCGAACTGACCGGCAAGATCGTCGCCAAGGCGCGTGACAAGGGCCTGATCCTGCTGTCGTGCGGCACCTACTACAATGTCATCCGTTTCCTGATGCCGGTCACCATCCCGGACGCTCAACTGGAAAAAGGCATCGCCATCGTTGCCGAGTGCTTCGACGAACTCGCCTGAGTTCGCGTCGCCTGAGAAGACCCGCTGCGGCGGGTCTTTTTTGTGGCTCGCCATCCCTGGCGGCTACCTTGCGGGCCGCCGCAGGCGACGTCAAAACTGGCTCCCAGCCATTTTTTGCCCATGATTGCTGGTCAGCGCTGGTATGGCGCAAAGCCACGTTCTAGACTGCGTCCTGTCATGGCTGACGGTTGCTACAGCTTTTTCGAGCCCGAGGATGCGGGGATCGGTCGCTAGCCCTGCCTGAACTCGTCTCGCACCGATTTCTCGAGGTTTTCATGCCTGTTCCGGCCAGTGCCCCGGAAGTTCTCATTGCCGATGCCGACCCCTGGACGGCCGATCTGCTTGCCCAACTGGTGCTCGACGTACGCTGCGATGCGCAGGTGATTCGCGTCAACGATGGTCAGGCGGCCCTGGCCCGCTGCAAACGACGCCTGCCGGAACTGGTGATCGCCGACAGCGAATTGCCCGGGCTCGATGGCCTGGAGTTGCTGCGTCAGGTACGGCGTCACCCGCGTACGCCGGCGTTGCCGTTCATCCTCATCAGCGGCCGGCTGGATGCCAACAGCGTGCGCGCGGCCAGGCCGCTGGCGCCTACTGCCTATCTGGCCAAGCCCTTCAATGCCGAGTCGTTGCGCAAGCGCCTGCTCGGGCTGTTGCAGGCCGAGGGCGAAGAGCTGCTGTGCCCGATTCGTCCGTTGCTGGTGAACACGCTCGACGATTACCTCGACGCCATGCGTGAAGAGGGTCAGGGGGCTCCGCTGCTGGCGTCGGTGCGCGATTCGGTCAGCCAGTACCTGAGCAGCAACGAACCCGGTCTGCGCGAGTTGGAGCAGGTCTTCGCCCGCGACCCGCAGATCACCGCCTGCCTGATCGCGGCGGCGAACAGCGCCGCCCACCACAATGGCGCTCCCTGCCAGACCCTGGCGCAGGCGCTGCCGCGTCTGGGAGTGGCGCGTACCTTGAACCTGGTGCTGGGGCTGTCGATACAGCGCAATGCCCGTCTCAGCGACCCGCGTCTGGCCGAGCAAGGCGGCAAGACCTGGGCGGCCGCCCAGCGCAGCGCGGAGGTGGCCCACTGGCTGGCCTGTGAGCTGTCGCTGGATGCCGAGCTCTGTTACACGGCGGGCCTGTTGCACAACATCGGCGAGCTGGCGCTGCTGCGCTGCCTGCAGGACTGGCAGGATGCCGGCGGCGTGCTGAGCGATGCAGACATCGACCAGGCCCTCAGGCAGCGTGCCGCCAGTTTCGGCTCTGCTCTGCGCATCCGCTGGCGTCTGCCATTCGGCCTGCGTGAGCTGGTGGCGGCTTATTACAGCCTCAGCAGCGGCGTGTTCTCCCGTGAAGCGCTGGTGCTCAATCTGACCGGCCAGGTCCTGGCGCTGGGGGCAGAGCAGACGGCCAGCGAACTGCGCGACGCGCGTTGCGTCCGCTTGCTGCGCCTGGATCCCGCGTTGCTGACACGTTTGCCGGTGCAGGCCAGCAGCGCCTGAGTGCGCCTGCCGTGGCCGCGAGACATGGCTGCCTGCCGTCGCCTGCTGGAAAATGTGTCCAAAGCCTGCCGCGGGCGTCTCTTCACTTGCCGAAGAAGGGCCCGTGCCGCCATGCTCTGGCGAATGGTCGTCACGGCCGGCGATCACCGGATCGTTCTGCGCGGATGCTGGTCCAACTCCGTTCTCTGCCTAATGGCGATGCGTTCCCCGATTGCGGATGCGTATCGCCGATGCTCTGAGGATTGTGCTGTACATGACACATTTTGACCTGTTGCTGGTCGGTGCCGGCCCGGCTCACCTCGGGGTGTTGCGGCGTTGGGCGCTGAACGAGCGGCCGGCGGGTCGCATCGCGTTGCTGGCCAGTGCCGAGCACGCCTGGCATGTCGGCATGTTGCCGGGGCTGGTCGCTGGGCGTTATACCCCCGCGCACTGCCAGATCGAGTTGGCGGGCCTGTGCCAGGCCGCTCAGGTCGAACTGATCGTGGCTCAGGTCGAGGCGTTTGCCGCGGCGTCGCGACAGGTCACGCTGGTCGATGGCCGGGTGCTGGAAGGCAACTGGCTGTCGCTCAATGCCGGCGAGCTGGTGGCCTGCCCACCCCGACAAGGCGAGGCGATGCAGGTGCTGGCGGTCAAGCCCGTGGATGCCTTCATCAGCGGCTGGCAACAATGGCAGCAGGCGCCCCAGGCGCTGGCCATTCTCGGTGGCGGTGTGGCCGGGGTGGAAATGGCCCTGGCGCTGGCCGGGCAGGTGCCCCAGGTGTCGCTGTTCTGTGGCGAGCCGCTGCTTGCCGGGCATTCGCCGGGGCTGCGCATGCGGGCGCTGGGCCATCTGCGCATGCGCCGGGTGCAGGTGCGCGAACACTGCCCGATCAGCCGGATCGATGAAGACTGCCTGATGAGTGGCGAGTCCCCGGTATGGCGCGGTCGTCGCCTGCTGCTGGCCAGTGGCGCCCAGGCCCTGCCCTGGATCGCCGGGAGTGGAGTGGGTTGCGACGCGGCGGGCTTCATCCATACCGCCGCGACCCTGCAAAGTCACTCGCATCCGCAGATCTTCGCCGTGGGCGATTGCGCGAGCATGCCCGGGGTGCGCAAGAGTGGCTTGTACTCCCTGCGCCAGGTGCCGGTGCTGGCCGCCAATCTTGCCGCCGCCTTGCGCGGCACCGCGCTGCGGCCCTACAAGGCGCGTGCCCAGGGCCCGCTGTTGCTGGCCTGCGGCGATGGCGGCGCCTTGCTCGGCTGGCGTGAATGGAGCGCCGGCGGGCAGTTCTATGGGCGTTGCAAGGATTACCTCGATCGCGCCTTCGTGCAGCGCCATCGGCTGGATCGCTGATCTGCTACCAAAGTGCCATGTTCAGGCGTAGCGTGCAGGTGGTCAACTCGAGCCGCAGGGACTACAGATTGTGCGTCCGTTGCCGATGTCCTCGGTGATCGCGGAAGATTTCCGCGCCTGCTCAGCAACTGAACAGAATAAAAACAACGAGGTCTGGCCATGGGTTTCGTTTTCCCGCGTGATTCACTGGCCCTTGTGCTGCATGCACTCGGGCTTGTCGCCCTGATGCTGGTCTACCAGCAGGTGCGCTTGCCCGCCTATGTCGGCGTGCCCGCGCTTTTGCTGCTCGCCCTGTGGCCGTGGCTGGGGCCATGGCGGCGTCCGCCGGCACCGGCGCAAGCCGTGGCGGCCGGCTCGCTGGGGGATTTGAGCCAGAGCCTGTCGCAGCACACCTGCCACAATGCGCTGTCGGCGGCCCAGGTGTCGCATACGGTGCAGCAACTGGCCGGCAAGCTGCAGTCGCAATTGCTGGCGGTGGAGCAGATTGGCGAGGGCGCCGATGCCGTCACCCGCACCGAACAGGACAACGCCCAGCGTGCCGGGCAGACCCTGAACGCGGCGCAGACCGTGCGTGACAGCAGTGCCAGTGGCCAGGCCGAATTGCAACAGGCGATCAGCCGCATGCAGCAGCTCAGCGCCCAGACCGCTGCCAGTCGCGAACTGATCGACGGCCTCGGCAAGCGCACCGAGCAGATCGAGCAGGTCACTCAGGTGATTCAATCGATTGCCAGCCAGACCAACCTGCTGGCGCTCAACGCCGCCATCGAGGCGGCCCGTGCCGGCGAGCAGGGCCGTGGCTTCGCGGTGGTCGCCGACGAGGTGCGCAGCCTGGCCGGGCGTACCGCCAGCGCCACCGGCGAAGTCGGCCAGATGGTCGCCGATATCCGCCAGCAGAGCGCCGCAGTGGTCACCCATATTCAACGCCAGGCCGATGAGCTGGAGCAGGCTGCCCGACAGATCGAGTTCACGGGCGAGCAGTTGCGTGGTATCGCCGATCTGGCGGCGGATGTGGACACCCAGGTGGCGCAGATCAGCGCCGGCACGGCGAGCAACCACGAGCGCCTGGCCGATCTGCTGGTGGCGGTCGAGCAACTGCGCGGCGATGTGCGTGCCAGCGAAGGGCAGACGCGGCAGCTCGGGGTGGCCGCCGAACAACTGGTCGCGCAGGCCGAGACGGTCAGCGAGCAACTGGCCAGCGTCGGCCTGGATGACTATCACCAGCGCATCTACGACCTCGCCCGGGAAGGCGCCGCGGCGATCGCCCGGCAGTTCGAGGCCGATATCCAGGCCGGCCGCATCAGCCTGGCCGACCTGTTCGACCGCCAGTACCAGCCCATCGCCAACAGTTTCCCGCCCAGATTCAAGACCCGCTTCGACAGCTATGCCGACCAGGTGCTACCGGACCTGCAGGAACCCCTGCTCAAGCGTCACGAGGGGCTGGTATTCGCCATCGCCAGCACCCCGGAAGGCTATGTGCCGACCCACAACAAGGCCTTCAACCATCCGCCCACCGGCGACCGCGCGGTGGACATGGCGAAGAGCCGTAGCAAGCGCCTGTTCAACGATCGCACCGGCATCCGCTGTGGCAGTCACCAGCAGCCGTTGCTGCTGCAGACCTACATGCGCGACACCGGCGAGCTGATGCACGATCTGTCGGTGCCCATCCATGTGCAGGGGCGGCACTGGGGCGGCCTGCGCCTGGGCTACAAGCCGGAGCCCTGAGCGGCGCAGGCTGACGCGCGGCCGCGCGCAATGTTTAGTTCGGGACGATCTGAAGGTGCGATAAAAGCGATTTAATTGCCCGCTGGCGGCGTGCGAGCCTCAGGGCATGAGCATCCCGGCGACCCGTTCCAGCCGTTCGAAATACGTACCTGCCCTGCGCCGGCGGCCACCCGTGCCCGAGCGCACCGCGTTGCCACGGGCCCTGGCCTTCTGGGCGCTGTGGCACTGCCGCCATGCCCGCCCGCCGGATAGCGCCGCCGTTCCGATCTGATGCCACTGGCTGCCCCGTGCAGCCGCTTGCCGATCATCGCCCGTTCGAGCGGGCCCGCGCCATCCGGCGCTGACGAGAGCCCTATGCACTTCGCCCCCTTGCAGGACGCCGAGGATTTCCTCGCGCAGAACCCCGATATCGAGTTGTTCGAACTGTTCATCATCGACGGCAACGGCGTGCCGCGCGGCAAGCTGTTGCACCGCGACGAGCTCGTGGCCGTGTACCGTAGCGGCCGGCC
The DNA here is from genome assembly GCF_004327355.1 of Phytopseudomonas dryadis. GTDB lineage: Bacteria > Pseudomonadota > Gammaproteobacteria > Pseudomonadales > Pseudomonadaceae > Aquipseudomonas > Aquipseudomonas dryadis. Next base: position 165,369 of record NZ_QJUM01000011.1, on the reverse strand, counting down.
GCTGCCGAGCACCATTCTCGGCCTGAGCATCAACGGCGATGACGTCGAGGATTCCGGCCTGGTGTGGGAGGTCGGTGATATCGACTGCCGCGCCTATCCGCTGGCCGGCAGCCTGGTGCGCCTGCCCTGGCGGCGCATCCCCACGGCGGCGGTGCAGGTCAGTATGCACCCGCAGGAGGGGATGCCGGCCAGCGTCGCCGACCCGCGCCATGTGCTGGTGCGGGTGATCGAACGCCTGCAGGCCGAAGGCTTGCATCCGGTGATGGCCTGCGAGCTGGAGTTCTACCTGCTCGACGCCAGGCGCGATGCCCAGGGCAATCCGCAGCCTGCGCTGGACGCCGATGGCGGCCGGCCGCGCAACACCCAGGTCTACGGCCTGCGCGAGCTGGAGCAGATCGAACCGTTTCTCGCCGATCTCTACGCGGCGTGCAAGGCCCAGGGCATACCGGCGCGCACGGCGATTTCCGAGTACGCGCCGGGACAGGTGGAGATTACCCTGGAGCATGGCGATGCGCTGCAGGCGATGGATCAGGCGGTACGGTACAAGCGCCTGGTCAAGGGCGTGGCTCATCGCCATGGCATGCAGGCCTGCTTCATGGCCAAGCCCTTCGAGCACCTGGCCGGCACCGGCATGCACATGCACGTCAGCCTGAACGACGGCGAAGGCCGCAACCTGTTCGCCAGCGAGGCCGCCGCCGGTACACCGTTGTTGCGTCGGGCGGTGGGCGGCATGCTCGCCTGTCTGCTCGACTCGTTGTTGCTGTTCTGTCCCAACGCCAATTCCTACCGGCGTTTCCAGGCCAACAGCTATGCGCCGCTGGCGCCCACCTGGGGCGTCGACAACCGCACCGTCAGTCTGCGCGTGCCGGGCGGCCCGGCCGCGAGCCGGCATATCGAGCACCGCATCTGCGGCGCCGATGCCAACCCCTATCTGGCCGCCGCCGCGATCCTCGCCGCCATCCACCGTGGAATCGAAGAGGAGCTGGACCCGGGGGCGCCGATCGAGGGCAATGGCTATGCTCAGGCCACGACCCTGCTGCCGACCGACTGGTTGACCTCGCTGCGTGCCTTGCAGGCCTCGACCTGGGCCCCTGGCGCCCTGGGAGAAGAATTTCTGCGGGTGTATCTGGCGGTCAAGCGCGAAGAGCATCGCCGCTTCATGGGCGAAGTCGGCGAGCAGGACTGGCGCTGGTACCTGAATCAGGCTTGAGGCGCATTGTGCCGGGCGGATATCGGCACTCGATCAGCGGGTGGCTGTCCGACCCACGCCAAATCGAATATCCAGGCTGCGCCGGGTGCGCCGACAAGGACAGAACATGAACACCATCATTCGACACGGGGTTGCCGCGGCTGAGCGCAGCCCGTCCTATTACACCGCGACTCTCAACGAGGAAAGCGCTTATCCGGTCCTGCAGGGCGAGGTGCAGGTCGATGTGGCGATCATCGGCGCCGGCTTCACCGGCCTGGCCACTGCGCTGGAACTGGCCGAACGCGGCTTCAAGGTGGCCGTGGTGGAAGCCCGCAAGGTTGGCTGGGGCGCCAGTGGGCGCAATGGCGGTCAGGTCACCGGCAGCCTGTCCGGCGATGCCGCCATGGGCAAGCAGATGCGCAAGCGCCTGGGCGACGAGGTCGACGATTTCATCTGGGATCTGCGCTGGCGTGGGCATGCCATCATCAAGCGGCGGGTCGAGCGCTACGGCATCGCCTGCGACCTCAAGCACGGGCATCTGCACGCGGCGATGAAGCCCAGCCACATGGAGGAGCTGAAGGCGGCCCATGACGAGGCGCTGCGCCGGGGCATGGGCGATGAGCTGCAATTGCTCGATCGCGACGCCGTCCGCGCGCACCTCGACAGCCCGCTGTATGTCGGCGCGCTGAAGAACAGCCGCAACATGCACCTGCACCCGCTGAACCTGTGCCTGGGCGAAGCCCGCGCCGCGAGCAGCCTGGGCGCGCTGATCTTCGAGCAGTCGCCGGTACTGCAGATCGTGCATGGCGCCAGGCCGGCTCTGGTCACCGCCGAAGGCCGTATCGTCGCCAACCAGGTGCTGCTGGCCGGCGACGTGTACCACCGGCTGGAGCCGAAAACGCTCAAGGGCATGATTTTCCCGGCCATGGGCGGCATCGTCACCACCGCGCCCCTGGGGGAACTGGCGCGGCAGATCAACCCGCAGGATCTGGCGGTCTACGACTGCCGCTTCGTCCTCGATTACTACCGCCTGACCGCCGACGGACGCCTGCTGTTCGGCGGTGGCGCCAACTATTCCGGGCGCGATTCGCGGGATATCGCCGCCGAACTGCGCCCGGGTATCGAGCGTACCTTTCCCTGCCTCAAGGACGTGCCCATCGAGTTCCAGTGGAGCTGCGCCATGGGCATCGTCATCAACCGCATTCCACAGTTGGGCAAGCTGTCGCCGAACGTCTGGTACTGCCAGGGCTATTCCGGCCATGGCATCGCCACCAGCCATGTGCTGGGCGAGATCATGGCCGAAGCCATGAGCGGCGAACTGGAGCGCTTCGACACCTTCGCCGCCTGTTCGCATATCAAGGTGCCGATGGGCGATCGGCTGGGCAATCCCATGCTGGCGCTGGGCATGTGGTACTACCGGATGCTGGAGAGGCTGCGCTAGGCGATCCCGCTGTTGTGGGAGCCGCGACCTCGCGGCGAATGGTGGGCACGACGCCGTTTTTGCGGGATGGCCGCAATCAATTCGCCCCGAGGTCGGGGCTCCTACAGGTTTGTAGATCACGCGATCGTGTAGGAACGGGGCGCCTGGCTCTTGCCGGCGAATGGTGGCCATGGCGTGGAATTGCACAATGGCCACCGTCGTATCGCCCGCAAGCGGGCTCCTACGGGGTGTGCGATTTGGCGGGCTTGAACGCTAGGCGCGGTTGGGCTCTTCGTGCGGCTCCGGCACTTCGTCGCGATCATCGATGAATTCGGTGCGTGGGGAGCCATCGGCGTTGAGTTGGAACACCCGCTGAGGCTGGCCTTCGGCATTGAATAGCACCTGGCCCAGGCCGGCCGCATTCCACAGGCGTTCGCCCGCCTTGCTGTGTTCGGGGATGTGCGGAAACACCTGCATGCGCCGGCGTTTGGTCAGCCGGTTCAGCGGCGACCAGGGCGCATACAGCCAGCGGTTGAGGCGGTCGAAGATATCCAGCAGGCGCCGCGGGAACTCGTTCTTCACCCCGCTGCTGGTGACCTGCCAGATGGTCGGGCCGTGCCTGCGCTGGCGAATACGCACTTCGTAGAAGAACGAGTAGTGCACGTCGCCGGAAAGGATCACGTAGTCGCCCGGCGTGCGCGAATGACGGAAGATGTTGAGCATCACCCGCGCCGCACCGCGATGCGCCATCCAGTTTTCCGCATCGACCATCAGCGGTTGGCCGGCCCAACTGAAGACCCGCTGTACGATCTCGATCAGCTTGACCCCGAACATCGGCGCCGGCGAGACGATGATCGCCGACGGATGATCGAGCAGATCCTGCTGGAATTCGCTGAGCGCTTCCCAGTCGAGCAGGCCGGAGGGACGCCTGGGGTGGCGCTCGCTGCGCCAGCGGCGGGTGCGGGTATCGAGCACCAGTAGGGCCGGTGTGCTGGGTAACAGGTAATGCCACTGCTGGAAAGCGAGCAACCGGTCGATCAGGCGATCCTGCATCGGGCTGTCCAGGCTCCCGCCTTTGGCCTGCTCGCACAGGCTACGGGCGTTGCCCAGGGGCTCGCCGAAGGCGTCCGGGTTGTTGCCCCAGCCCTGGCAGAGCAGGTAGCCGATCAGGGCGTTGCCGATGATGCGCTTGGAGAACGGGTGACCGTAGGCGGTTTCTTCCCACTGCGCCGAGAGGTTCCAGTCGTCGGTGACGTCATGGTCGTCGAAGATCATCAGGTTCGGCAGGTGCGCCAGAACCCGGGCGACACCGCTCAGCCCGCCGACGAAGGCGTCGATGTGCGTCAGTTCCCGGCGATAACGTTCGGCGTGTTCGGCCTCCAGCGCTGGCATGTCCGTATCGATCAGCGTCCAGGGCGTGGGCGACCAGACCAGCAGGTACATGGCCAGCACCTCGGCCAGGCTGACCAGGTGGTTGTCGGCGTTGCTGCTGGTGAAGATCGGCTTTTCCGTACCGCCGAAGAAGCGTTCGCGCAGGGTTTCGTTGCTCTTCAGCGCTGGCAGCAGGTCGGCGCGCCGGTAGTAGCTGGCCGGATGCGCGTAGAGCGCCGCACTGTCGTCGACCACAGCGCCTTCGAGGCGCTCGTGGTACAGGCCCAGGCGTTCGATCAGGCCGTGGATCGCACGCAGCATGGGCCCGGCGACATCGTCGGCGTACACCTGGTCGCCGCTGTGCATCAGCAGCGCCGGGCGCTCGTGCGGGGCATGGGGCTCGGCCAGCAGGCGATCGGCGCAGAGCAGACCATCGGCCGAAGGGTGATGCGGTTTGCGGCAGGAACCATGCAGCAGATGGTCGATGTGCGCGCGCAGGACGAAGTTGGGTTGGCGCGCCTCGCCGTACAGCAGGTGCGGAGCCCAGTCGGCGATACCCCGGGCGCCGTCGATCAGCAGGTCGTAGTCGATCCGTTCGTCCTGCGGCAGCGGCGTGTCCAGGCGCAGGTCGATCAGGTGCATGACCGCGTGGCGGCCGATGGTCAGACGCTGACAGCTATCGTCTCCGAGGCGGTGCTCGTTGTCGCCCAGCCGTAGTGTCAGCGACAGCTCGCGAGTAGCCACCAGCCACAGCACCAGCCGCCCAGGCTGCAGACGGCGCAGCAGCGGACCGGCGAGTACCGGCGGTAGTGGGTGGTCAGCGGTGGATTCGGACAAGGGCATCAGGGCTTCGGCGGACGAGGAACAGGGACATGGGCGGCTGTCGATGGAGGAACATGGACATGGCGCTTGGCCATTGGTTCGCCTATCACGAATTGTTCATATGATTGTGGCAGTTCCTACTGCGAGACCTTACGCAGGCCTTCCAGGTCGAGAATCTCGATTTCGCCATAGGTCAGGCGCAGGATGCCCCGGGCTTCCAGCTCCTTGAGAATCTGGTTGGTGGTCTGCCGGGAAATCGCCAGCATCAGCGCCAGCTGTTCCTGAGCCAGGTGGATGATGCGCTGCGGGCCCCGGGTTTCGCCATAGTGTTCGGCGATCAGCAGCAGACGCCTGGCCAGGCGCTGGGCGGCGGGCAGCAGGCTCATCTCTTCCAGGGTGATGAAGGCCAGGCGCACCTTGTGCGTCATCAGCAGGGCGAGGTCGCGCCAGTAGCCGGGATGCGCGTCGAGCAATGCCAGCAGGTCGGCCTGGGGCACCCGCAGCAGGGTGCTGGCGCTTACGGCGAAGGCGTCGTGGGTACGCGGCTGGCCGTCGAACAGGGAGATTTCGCCGAACCAGTACGGCGGTTCGATCAGGGTCAGCAGGGCTTCCTTGCCCTGGCGGTCGACCGCGCCGATGCGTATGGCGCCGGCCACCACGGCGTACAGGCCACTGGGCGCATCGCCGCGGCGGAACAGGCGCTGGCCGGCATCCAGGTGCACTTCCTGGGCCATTTCCAGCAGGGCCTGCCGGAGCGCGGCGGGCAGAGCGGCGAACCACTGGCCCTGAAGCAGGTGGGCGTGCAGGTCGGTCATGAGGGCTCCCGGTTTGTCGGCTACCTGACAGTACGCCGCCGGGTAGCGGGTTCATTATCGCTTGACCGTTGCCTTGGAGAACAATAATGAAAACTCTGGTCGATCATCTGGCTCAATACGCGGCCTATCACCGCGACCGGCGTAATATCGCCACTCACTTCATCGGCATTCCCATGATCGTGCTGGCGGTGGCCGTGCTGCTGTCGCGGCCAGGCCTGCCGGTGGCCGGTGTGTGGCTGTCGCCGGCGACCCTGGTGACCCTGGCGGCCGTCTGCTTCTACCTGCGTCTGGATCTTCGCTTCGGCCTGGTCATGACGCTGCTGCTTGGCCTCGCCCTATGGATCGGTGCCCTGCTGGCGATGGGCGGCACGGCGCTGTGGCTGAGTGCCGGGCTCGGCTTGTTCGTGGTCGGCTGGATCATCCAGTTCATCGGCCATTTCTACGAGGGGCGCAAGCCGGCTTTCGTCGACGACATCATGGGGCTGATGGTCGGGCCACTGTTCGTGATAGCCGAGGCCGCCTTTCTGCTTGGCCTGCGCCATGAGGTGGAGCAGGCGGTGGTGCAGCGCGCCGGGCCGACCTGCATCCGCGAACGCAAGACGGCGCCTTCTTAAAAGCGGAAGCGGACGTTGAGCTGCAAGCCACAAGCTTCAAGCTAGAAGCGAGGCAGCCTGTAGGATGGGTGAAACCCATCAATTGCCGATGGGTTTCACCCATCCTACGAACTTCAGCCTTTAGCGCTCCTATCGGCCGTCCGCTTTCGGGCTTAGCTGGCCGTGGTGGTGACCGGTTTGCCGGCCTTGGGCTTGAAGTACAGGGTGGCACCGCGGCTGAGGTTGTCCAGGCTGAGGTGATCCTTGGCCACTTCGGCTTCGATCAGTTCATCCTGGCCCTCGACCTTGAGGGTCACCCGGGTGATCGCCCCCAGTGGCCGGATGTCGCGCACTTCGCCGGCCTGGTGATCGTCCTGCGGTTCGGTCGACAGATGGACTTCGTGGGGGCGGAACAGCACGTGGCGGTCTTCGCCCACGTACAGTCGGTTGGCGTCGCCGAGGAAGTGGTAGACGAAGTCGCTGGCCGGTTTCTCGTAAACCTCGGCCGGCGAGCCGATCTGCTCGACCACGCCCTTGTTCATCACCACGATGCGGTCGGCCACTTCCATGGCTTCTTCCTGGTCGTGGGTGACGAACACGCTGGTCAGGTGCACTTCTTCGTGCAGGCGCGCCAGCCAGCGACGCAGTTCCTTGCGTACCTTGGCATCGAGGGCGCCGAAGGGTTCGTCGAGCAGCAGCACCTTGGGCTCCACCGCCAGGGCGCGAGCCAGGGCGATACGCTGGCGCTGGCCGCCGGAAAGCTGTTCCGGGTAGCGGTCGGCGAGCCAGTCGAGCTGCACCAGGTCGAGCAGGTCGTGCACCTTCTTCTTGATCACGTTCTCGTTCGGCCGCTCGCGTTTGGCCTTCATGCGCAAGCCGAAGGCGACGTTGTCGAACACCGTCATGTGGCGGAACAGGGCGTAGTGCTGGAACACGAAGCCGACCTTGCGATCGCGCACGTCGTGTTCGGACACGTCTTCGCCGTGGAACACGATGTTGCCGCTGTCCGGGGTTTCCAGGCCGGCGATGATGCGCAGCAGGGTGGTCTTGCCGCAGCCGGACGGGCCGAGCAGGGCCACCAGCTCGCCGCTGTTGATGTTCAGGTTGATGTTGTCGAGCGCCTTGAACTGGCCGAAGTGCTTGTTGATGCCTTGAACTTGAATACTCATGGGTTGCACCTGCTGATCTGTGTTGCCGGGGCGGCGCATGCGTGCACCGCCGGCGGAATGATTCAATCGTCCTGATTCGCCTTGAGCTGCCGGCTCAGGCGCGCTTCGCTCCATTGGCGAAGCAGCAACACGACCAGGGCCATGACCAGCAACAGGATGGCCACGCTGAACGCGGCGACGATGTTGTATTCGTTGTAGAGAATCTCGATGTGCAGTGGCAGCGTGTTGGTGTAGCCGCGGATGTGGCCGGAGACCACCGATACCGCGCCGAACTCGCCCATCGCCCGTGCCGTGCACAGCACCACGCCGTAAACCAGCGCCCATTTTACGTTAGGCAGCGTGACATGCCAGAACATCTGCCAGCCGTTGGCGCCGAGCAGGCGCGCGGCTTCTTCTTCGGTGGTGCCCTGTTCCTCCATCAGCGGGATCAGTTCGCGGGCGACGAAGGGGAAGGTGACGAAGATGGTGGCCAGGACGATGCCCGGCACGGCATAGATGATCTGCAGGTTCTGGTCCTGCAGGTAGGGCGCCAGCTTGCTCTGGGCACCGAACAGCAGCACGTAGATCAGGCCGGCGACCACCGGCGAGACCGAGAACGGCATGTCGATCAGGGTCACCAGCACGCTCTTGCCGCGGAACTCGAACTTGGTCACCGCCCAGGCCGCGGCCACGCCGAACACCAGGTTCAGCGGCACGGAAATGGCCGTGGCCAGCAGGGTCAGCTTGAGCGCGGAAATGGCGTCCGGCTCGCGGATCGCCTCCCAGAAAAATTCCAGGCCGCGGCTCAGGCCCTGGGTGACGACGATGTACAGCGGCAGTACCAGGATCACCGCGAATACCGCCCAGGCGACGACGATCAGGGCGATGGCGCCGGGGGAGCGGCGCACCGGGCGCGCAGCCGCGTTCTTGCCAAGGGTTGCAAGGCTCATGACGGGCTCCTCAGAGTTGCGGCTGGATACGGCGCTGCAGGATGTTGATCAGCAGCAGCAGGATGAACGAGACCACCAGCATCAACACGCCGATGGCGGTCGCGCTCGGGTAGTCGTACTGATCCAGCTTGGAGACGATCAGCAGCGGCAGGATCTCGGTTCGCATCGGGATGTTGCCGGCGATGAACACCACCGAGCCGTATTCGCCGACGCCGCGGGCGAAGGCCAGGGCGAAGCCGGTGAGCCAGGCCGGCAGCAGGCTCGGCAGCAGCACGTGCCAGAACACCTGCAACGGCTTGGCGCCCAGGCAGGCGGCGGCTTCCTCGACCTCCTTGGGGATGTCGGCCAGCACCGGCTGCAAGGTGCGCACCACGAAGGGCAGGGTGACGAACACCAGCGCCAGGGTGATGCCCAGCGGGGTATAGGCGATCTTGAACGGGAACAGCGAGCCGATCAGGCCGTTGGGCGCGTACAGCGCGGTCAGGGCGATACCGGCGACCGCGGTGGGCAGGGCGAACGGCATGTCGACCATGGCATCGATGATGCGCCGGCCGGGAAAGGTGTAGCGCACCAGCACCCAGGCGATGACGGTGCCGAGAATGCCGTTGAGCAGGGCTGCCGCCAGGGCGGTGCCGAAGGACAGCTTGAGGGAGAACAGCACCTGGCGGTTGGTGATCAGGTTCCACCACTGCTCCAGAGACAGTTGCAGAGAGAAGAGGAACATGGCGCCCAGCGGGATGAGCACGATCAGCGCCAGGTAAGTCAGGGTGTAACCCAGAGTCAGCCCGAAGCCGGGTATGACCGAGGAGGTTCGACGAGACATGGGGAGTCCTTTTGATCAGGTCCGCAGAGCGAAGCCCGCCACTCCTTCAGGAGTGGCGGGCTTCGTCGGTCAGGCTGAACTTACTGGTTGATCTTCTTGAAGATGTCGTCGAACACGCCGCCGTCGTCGAAGTACTTGGGCTGTGCGGAGGCCCAGCCACCGAAGTCCTTGTCGATGGTGACCAGCTCCAGGTCCTGGAACTGATCCTTGAACTCGGCGGCCACTTCAGCGTTACGCGGACGGTAGAAGTGCTTCGCCGCGATGCGCTGGCCTTCTTCGCTGTACAGGTACTGCAGGTAGGCTTCGGCGGCCTTGCGGGTGCCCTTGCGGTCGACGTTCTTGTCGACCACCGCCACCGGCGGCTCGGCGAGGATGGACAGCGACGGGGTGACGATTTCCAGCTGGTCGCCGCCCTCCTCGGCCAGCGACAGGTAGGCTTCGTTTTCCCAGGCCAGCAGCACGTCGCCCAGGCCACGCTGCACGAAGCTGATGGTCGAACCACGGGCGCCGGTGTCGAGAACCGGCGCGTGACGGTACAACTCGGTCACGTATTCCAGGGCCTTTTCGTCGCTGCCGTATTTTTTCTTGGCGTAAGCCCAGGCGGCGAGGAAGTTCCAGCGTGCACCGCCGGAGGTTTTCGGGTTCGGGGTGATGATTTCGACGCCATCCTTGACCAGGTCGTCCCAGTCCTTGATGCCTTTCGGATTGCCCTTGCGCACCAGGAAGACGATGGTCGAGGTGTAGGGGGTGCTGTTGTCGGCCAGGCGGGACTGCCATTTCGGATCGATCAGCTCCTGGTTCAGGTTGATCGCGTCGATGTCGCCGGACAGCGCCAGGGTCACCACGTCGGCCTGCAGGCCGTCGATCACCGCACGGGCCTGTTTGCCCGAGCCACCGTGGGACTGCTGGATGGTCAGGGCTTCGTTGCCTTGTTCCTGCCAGTGCTTGTTGAAGGCCTTGTTGAATTCGACATACAGCTCGCGGGTCGGGTCGTAGGACACGTTGAGCAGGGTCTGGGCCGCGACCGGGCCGGCGACCAGGGCGCTGGCGATGGCAGCGAGTGCGAAACGGCGAATGGACATGGGTAACTCCTCGATACTGAATACGGTGTTGGCGTGTTGGGCTTGTTTTTCGATGCCGAGTCTCAGCCCGGCATTCGTGGATTACATCGACAGTAGCGGTACCTGTTCATGCTGGGGGTCATCTCACACTGTTCCCGTTGTCGGGTTGACGATACCAGCTGGCGTCAGGTGTTCTTGTTGCCGGACTGCTGCAGGCGGAATTTTTCCTTGCGCTCGATCTGCACCACCTGGCCGTTGTGCACGGTGATTTCCACCGAGCCGAACTTCAGGCCGTGCAGGGCACTGTGGATTTCGCGCAGGATGGTGGCTTCATCCTGGCCTTCCAGGTTGCGGAGGGTTGCGGTCATGGCTAAGGCTCCTTGCCCTCGTTCTTTATGCGACGGCTGTCGGCTGTGGGGCGTGGAGCGGATATTAGGGAACCTGAAATATTCTTAAAAATACTGTTTAAGAACATTTATATCTCTTTTGGATATATATCTATTTTGCCCTTGTCGCGCGTTGTTATTTGCTTATGCGGAATAAGCAAATAAGTTCTTATTCTTTTTAGTATCGTTCATGGCCTTCTACACTGCCGACAACGCATATAGAGGAGGCGCGGTGATGCGCAGTGAAGCGATTCGATACGTGATCGTGCCGGGCTGGCAGGGCTCGGCCGACGATCATTGGCAGAGCCACTGGCAGCGCAGCCTGCCGAACAGCGCGCGGGTCGAGCAGAAGGACTGGCTGACGCCGCGTCGCGAGGAGTGGGTGGCGGCGCTGGAAGAACAGGTGAGCGCCGACCCGCGGCCAGCGATCCTGATCGCTCACAGCCTGGGCTGCGTGACGGTCGCCCACTGGGCGGCGCAGGCGCCCGTGGCGTCGCTACGCCGGGTACTCGGCGCCTTGCTGGTCGCACCGGCGGATGTGCAGCGCGCCAACTGCCCGCCGGCCTTGCAGAACTTCGCGCCGATTCCCCGGCACCTGCTGCCGTTTCCCAGCCAGTTGGTCGGTTCCGACAACGATTCGGCCGCCAGCGCCGCGCGCGCCATCGAACTGGCCCGCGACTGGGGCAGCGAGGCGGCCCTGCTCAGTGGCGCCGGGCATATCAATGTGAAGTCCGGTCACCAGCGCTGGGAGCAGGGCTTCGCCTACCTCTACCGCCTGCAGAACCGTATCGAACAGCAGCAGCGCCGACGCGCCTGAGCGGCAGCGTTCAGGCACGCATTTTTTCAACGGAGGCCGCATGCGGCCTGACGCTATATAGAGAGTGTTTTATGGACCTGTCATCGGCTGGCGATCAGTCGCTGCTGATCTTTCCCGATGCGGAAAAGAGCCCCCTGAGCATCCGCGCCAAGGCCCTGGTGTTCATCGATCCGCGCACACGCCGCCTGCGCGCCGAGGTCGAGCGCCTGGCCGACCTGCCGGTGCCCATCCTGATCCAGGGCGAGACCGGCACCGGCAAGGAACTGCTGGCCCGGCACATCCACCGGGCCAGTGAGCGGCCGGGCTTGTTCGTCGCGCTCAGTTGCAGCGGCCTGAGCCCCAACCATGCCGAGGCCGAGCTGTTCGGTTATGCCGCCGGTGCCCACCAGGGCGCGCCCAGCAGCCGTGCCGGCTGGGTCGGCTCGGCCAATGGCGGCACCCTGTACCTCGATGAGATCGGTGACCTGCCGCTGCCCTTGCAGGCGCAACTGCTCAGCGTGCTGGAGACCGGCGAGGCCCTGCGCGTCGGGGCTTCGCAGGCGACGCCGGTGGATGTGCGCCTGGTGGCCGCCACCAGTATCGACCTGTGGCAGGCGGTGGCCGCCGGCAAGTTCGACGAGCGCCTGGCCCATTACCTCAGCGATGGCCGCCTGGAGTTGCCGCCGCTGCGCGAGCGGGTCGGCGATGTATTGCCCCTGGCGGAGTATTTTCTCGGCATCTACGCCCAGCGCCTGCGTCTGCCGCTGCCTGGTATCAGCCTCGCCGCCCAGGCCGTGCTCGAGCGCCACGACTGGCCGGGCAACACCCGTGAACTGGAGAACGTGGTGCACTTCGCGTTGCTGGTCTCCGGTGCCGATGAGATCGATGTGCAACACCTCAACCTGCCGGCGGCACCGCCGTTGAAACGCATCGAACATGCGCTCGAGCAATTGCTCGACGATGGCGATGCAACACAGCTCGCCGCCCTGCGCGAACTGCTAAGGCGTGCCGAGGCCCGGGCGCCGGTACTGGCGGCGTCGTAAGCAACTTTGCTGTTTCATCACGACAGCGGAGCCTGGGGGATTTCCCGGGTGTCGCTGCGCTCGACCCGGGCTACGCAAGGATAGCGTTCCTGTCGAGACGTTCGTCGGGCTCAGCTCTAAGCGCGCAGAATGGCCACATTCGTGTGGGAGCCGCGAATCGTGGACATACCGCGATTCTTCAGCATGACCGCCCTCGCATCGCGCCGGGGGCGACGCTCCTGCGAACGGGCTCTTGCAGGCCAAGGATCAAGACGGTATCTACCAAGGGTCAGCTACGTAGGATGGGGCGGGCCGCGCAGATGAGCCTCATCGGAAATTGATGGGTTTCACCCATCCTACTGCTGGCTGGCTTGCCGTAGGCTGGGTGAGGCGCTTGTTACGCTGGCGAATACGACACAGGTTCGGTTGCGCCGTAACCCACCCTATCAAGGGTCAGGACGCCAGCAGCGATACCGATTTGATCTGCGCCCACAGCGCCTGTCCGGCCTGGATGCCCAACTGGTCGAAGGAATAGCGGGTGATGCGGGCGATGATGCGTTCGTCGCCGACCCGCAGTTCGACCAGGCGGTGCGCCGGGTTGGGCAGCTCGAACCACCGTTCGACCCTGGCCGGCAACAGGTTGAGGACACTGCTGTCCTGGGCCTGCTGCAAGCCGAGGCTGACATCGCGGGCCTTGACCTTGATCCGCACCCGTCGCCCTGGCGGCAGTGGCGCATGGGCCAGCCTCAGGCTGCTGGCGCTGCCGGCCAGGCTGATGTCGAGCAGGCCGTAGCCGGCGTCGTGGCGCTCCACCCGGCCTTCGATCACCGCCTCGGCGTCGTCTTCGAAGATGAACGGCAGGTCGCTGCGGATCAGGGTTTCCTTCAGCGGCCCGGCGGCCTGTACCCGGCCGTCGTCCAGCACCACCAAGTGGTCGGCCAGCCGGGCGACTTCGTCCGGCGAGTGGCTGACGTAGAGAATCGGGATTTCCAGCTCGTCATGCAGGCGTTCCAGATAGGGCAGCACTTCCTGCTTGCGCTTGAGGTCGAGTGCCGCCAGTGGCTCGTCCATCAGCAGCAGCCTGGGGCTGGTGAGCAGGGCGCGGGCCATGCCGACGCGCTGGCGCTCGCCGCCGGAGAGCCGATCCGGCAGGCGCTGCAGCAGGTGTTCGATACCCAGCAGGGCGACGGCCTGCTCGAGAGGCACGCGCCGCTCGGCCGCCGCGATGCGCTTGAGGCCGTACTGCAGATTGCCCTGCACGGTGAGGTGGGGGAACAGGTTGGCATCCTGGAATACATAGCCGACCGGACGCCGATGGGCCGGCAGCCAGACGCCGCGGCCGCTGTCCTGCCAGCATTCGCCATTGACCTGCAGATGCCCCTCGGCCGGCTGCTCGAGCCCGGCGAAACAGCGCAGGCAACTGGTCTTGCCCGAACCGGAATGGCCGAACAGCGCGGTGATGCCGCGGCCGGGCAGTTGCAGGTCGACGTCCAGAGTGAAACCGGGATGAGCGAGCCTGAAGCGGGCGTGGATCCGTGCGTCGTTCATGACCAGGCCTTATGGCCGCGGCGACCGGTGGAGTACAGCGCCAGCAGCACCAGGAACGAGAACAGCACCATGCCGCCGGCCAGCCAGTGGGCCTGGGCGTACTCCATGGTTTCCACATGGTTGTAGATCTGCACCGAGGCCACCTGGGTCTTGCCGGGAATGTTGCCGCCGATCATCAGCACCACGCCGAATTCGCCGACGGTGTGGGCAAACCCGAGAATCGCGGCGGTGAGGAAGCCCGGCCTGGCCAGTGGCAGGACCACGCTGAAGAAGGCATCCCAGGGCCCGGCACGCAGGGTCGCGGCGGCCTCCAGGGGCGCCCGGCCAATGGCTTCGAAGGCGTTCTGCAGCGGCTGCACGACGAACGGCAGGGAGTAGAACACCGAGCCGATCACCAGGCCGGCGAAGGTGAAGGTCAGGGTGCCGAGGCCCAGGCTCTGGGTCAGTTGGCCGAAGAAACCGTTGGGCCCCATGCTGATCAGCAGGTAGAAACCGATCACCGTCGGCGGCAGCACCAGCGGTAGGGCGACGATGGCACCGATGGGCCGCTTGAGCCAGGAGTCGGTGCGCGACAGCCACCAGGCGATGGGCGTGCCGACCAGCAGCAACAGCACGGTGGTCAGGCTGGCCAGCTCCAGGGTCAGGAGGATCGCAGCGAAGTCGTTGGGGCCCAGTGGCATGGGGACAGCCTTTGAGAGGTAAAAGACGAGAAAGGCGCTGGAGGCTGAGCGAAATTGTTCCGCGTCCGGCCTCCAGCGCGCTTGATCGGCTTATTTTAGAGCTGGTAGCCGTAAGCCTTGATGATGGCGGCGGCCTTCGGCCCCTTCAGGTAGTCGACCAGCGCGGTGGCGGCGGGGTTGTTGGCGCCCTTGTTGAGGATGACGGCGTCCTGACGGATCGGCTCGTGCATGTCCTCCGGCACGATCCAGGCCGAACCGCCGGTGATCTGGCCGTCCTTGTACACCTGGGACAGGGCGACGAAACCGAGCTCGGCATTGCCGGTGGACACGAACTGCAGCGCCTGGGTGATGTTCTGGCCTTCGACGATCTTGCTGCGCAGCGAGTCGCTCAGGCCCAGTTTGTCCAAGGTCTGGGTGGCCGCCAGGCCATAGGGCGCGGCTTTCGGGTTGGCGATGGACAGGTGCTTGAAGTCGCCCTGTTTCAGGACGGCGCCTTTATCGTCGACGTAGCCTTCCTTGGCCGACCACAGCACCAGGGTGCCGATGGCATAGGTGAAGCGCGAGCCTTCGACGATCTGGCCTTCCTCTTCCAGCTTGGCCGGGGTGCTGTCGTCGGCGGCGAGGAACACCTCGAAGGGCGCGCCGTTGCTGATCTGCGCATAGAACTGTCCGGTGGCGCCGTAGACGGCCTGCACGCTGTGCCCGGTGTCTTTCTCGAATTCGCTGGCGATGGCCTGGATCGGCGCGGTGAAGTTGGCGGCGACCGCCACCTGGACCTGCTCGGCCAGGGCGTTACCGGCCATGGCGAGGGTGGCGCAAAGGACGAACAACGGACGAACGAGGCGAGTGCGCATGGACAGCTCCTGAGTGGCACGGAAAGCGGGCGGCGTAGCGTCCGCGGTAACGCTATATACAAAAATATACGGCGATAGGGAAGGGGAAGTCGCAAGCTTCAAGCTTCAAGCCAGAAGCCAGAAACGTATCGGTGTTACGCCTGAACCGCTTTTAACTTGCCGCTTGAAGCTTAACGGCTGCTCCGGCGGCGAGGCGCGGTAAGATCGCGTCCTGAAACGGCTTTGAGGTGACAGGGGTGGATCTACAGCGGGGCTTCGTCCTGACCCGGCACTGGCGCGATACGGCGGCCGGTACCCAGGTCGAATTCTGGCTGTCGACCGACACTGGCCCGCGGCGCGTTCGCCTGCCGCTGCAGACCTCGGTGGCCTTTATCGCCGCCGAGCAGCGCGCCCGCGCCGAGGCGCTGCTGCATGGCGAGCAGGGCGTCGAACTGCGCCCGCTGGCGCTATGCGATTTCCGCCATCGCCCGGTGCTGGGCCTGTACTGCCGCCAGCACCGCCAGTTGATCAACCTCGAGCAGCGCCTGCGCCAGGCCGGGGTCGACGTCTACGAGGCCGATGTGCGGCCGCCGGAGCGTTACCTGATGGAGCGCTTCATCACCGCGCCGGTGCTGTTCGGCGGTACCCCGGCCGATGACGGCGTGCTGATCGATGCGCAGATGAAGCCGACGCCGGATTACCGGCCGCGCCTGAAGCTGGTGTCTCTGGATATCGAGACCACGGCCAAGGGCGAGCTGTACTCCATCGCGCTGGAAGGCTGCGGCCAGCGCCAGGTGTACATGCTCGGGCCGCCGAACAAGGACACGGCGGTGGACTTCGCCCTCGACTACCGCGATACCCGTGGCGAGCTGCTCGAGGCGCTGAACCAGTGGCTGGCGCTGCACGACCCGGACGCCATCATCGGCTGGAACCTGGTGCAGTTCGATCTGCGCGTGCTGCAGGAACACGCGCAGCGCCTGCAGGTGCCGCTGCGTCTGGGCCGCGGCGGCGAGCCCCTGGGCTGGCGCGAGCACGGCGCCAAGCAGCATTTCTTCGCCAGCGCGCCGGGACGCCTGATCATCGATGGCATCGAGGCGCTGCGCTCGGCGACCTGGAGCTTCCCCTCCTTCAGCCTGGAGCACGTCGCCCAGACCCTGCTCGGCGAAGGCAAGGACATCAGCACACCCTACCAGCGCATGGACGAGATCAATCGCATGTTCGCCGAGGACAAGCCGGCCCTGGCCCGCTACAACCTCAAGGATTGCGAACTGGTGACGCGCATCTTCGCCAAGACCGAACTGCTCACCTTCCTGCTCGAGCGCGCCACGGTCACCGGCCTGCCCGTCGACCGCAGCGGCGGTTCGGTGGCGGCCTTCGTCCACCTGTACATGCCGCTGATGCACCGCCTGGGGTTCGTCGCGCCCAACCTCGGCGAGCGGCAGGCGGAGGCCAGCCCCGGCGGTTTCGTCATGGACTCGCGGCCAGGGCTGTACGAGTCGGTGCTGGTGCTGGACTACAAGAGCCTGTATCCGTCGCTGATCCGCACCTTTCTGATCGACCCGGTGGGGTTGGTGGAGGGCCTGCGCACACCGGATGACGCCAGCTCGGTCGCGGGCTTTCGCGGCGCGCGCTTCTCGCGTACGCGGCATTGCCTGCCGGCCATCGTCGAGCGCGTGTGGCAGGGGCGCGAGACGGCCAAGCGCGAGGGCAATGCGCCCTTGTCCCAGGCGCTGAAGATCATCATGAACGCCTTCTACGGGGTGCTCGGGTCGAGCGGCTGCCGCTTCTTCGATCCGCGCCTGGCCTCGTCGATCACCCTGCGCGGGCACGAAGTGATGCGCCGCACCCGCGCCCTGATCGAGGCCGAGGGCCACGCGGTGATCTACGGCGATACCGACTCCACCTTCGTCTGGTTGCGGCGGGCCCATTCCCAGGACGAGGCCGAGCGCATCGGCCGTGCCCTGGTGCAGCGGGTCAACCAGTGGTGGCGCGAGCACCTGCGCGACGCGTTCGGTCTGCACAGCGCCCTGGAGCTGCAGTTCGAAACCCACTTCAGCCGTTTTCTGATGCCCACCATTCGCGGCGCCGAGGAGGGCAGCAAGAAGCGCTATGCCGGCCTGATCCAGCACGCCGATGGCCGCGAGGAGATGGTCTACAAGGGTCTGGAAACGGTGCGCAGCGACTGGTCGCCCCTGGCCCAGCAGTTCCAGCAGGAGCTGTACCTGCGCATCTTCCGCCGCCAGCCGTATCAGGCCTACGTGCGCGACTACGTACGCCGCACCCTGGCGGGCGAGTTCGATGAGCGCCTGGTCTACCGCAAGCGCCTGCGCCGGCGCCTGGACGACTACCAGCGCAACGTGCCGCCGCATGTGCGTGCGGCCCGTCTGGCCGATGCCTACAACGATGAACAGGGCCGGCCCCGGCAGTACCAGCGCGGTGGCTGGATCAGCTACGTGATCAGCGTCGCCGGACCGGAGCCGCTGGAGGTGCGCCGGGCGCCGATCGACTACGAACACTACCTGACCCGTCAGTTGCAGCCGGTCGCCGATGCCATCCTGCCGTTCGTCGACGATGACTTCAGCACCCTGATCGGCGGCCAGCTCGGCCTGTTCTGAGGCCGCCCATCCGCGCTGCGCGCCCTGCCCGTTCGGCCATGGCTGCCAGGCCCGGCATGCATATTCTAAAATGTAATTTATTAGTAATTATTGATTCTTTTTAGTTTTATAAGCCTTGGCTTAGCCTTGCTTTCGCCTACACATAACCGTCTTTACCGAGTACGGCCCGCGCATCGGCCGGCTCACGATGGATCACGCTCTGGAGCACACCCGCATGAACAAGTCCACATTGGCCCTGGCCGTCACCGTCGCCACCCTGGCCCAACAGGCCGGTGCGGCCGGCTTTATCGAAGACAGCACGGCCAAGCTCGACCTGCGCAATTTCTATTACGACCTGAACACCAAGAACACCGCCAACAACAATGGCGAGGCGAACGAGTGGGGCCAGGGTTTCATCTTCAACTACCAGTCCGGTTTCACCGAGGGCACCGTGGGGGTGGGCGTCGATGTGATCGGCCTGTATGGCCTGCGCCTGGATTCCGGTGGCAGAAATACCAAGGTGGGCCGTGATCGCACTCCGGGCGCGCTGTTCCCCCTGGAAAGCGACGGCAGCGCCGTGGATGATTACAGCAAGGCCGGCGCCACCGCCAAACTGCGTCTGTCCAAGACCGAATTGCGCCTGGGTACTCTGCAGCCGAAACTGCCGGTGGTTAACTTCAACGACGGCCGCCTGCTGCCGCAACTGTTCGAGGGCGGGCAGATCACCTCCAGCGAGATCGACGGCCTGACCCTCACCGCCGGTCAACTGGAACACACCAAGACCCGCTCCTCGACCGACGATATCGGCCTGCGCATCGGCGGTGCCGCGGCCAGTGCCGACACCAACAAGTTCTACTACGCCGGTGGCGACTACAAGATCACCAAGGATCTGACCGCGCAGTACTACTACGGCAACCTGGACGATTTCTACAAGCAACACTTCGTCGGTCTGGTACATAACCTAGCGTTGCCCGCCGGTAGCCTGAAAACCGATCTGCGCTATTTCGACAGCGGCTCCGACGGCAAGAACGGCAATGCCGCCGGTCGTGCAGAAGGCTACGTCAGCACTGGCAAGCCGGGCTTCGATGGTGAAGTCGACAACCGTACCTGGAGCGCCCTGTTCACCTACAGCCTGGAAGGCCACTCGTTGAGCGCTGGCTACCAGCAGGTGTCCGGCGACAGCGCCTTCCCGTTCCTCAACCAGGGTGACGGTTCCACCGCCTACCTGATCACCGACCGGCAGATCGGCAAGTTCCTCAGCGCCGGCGAGCGCACCTGGCTGGCCGAGTACGGCTACGACTTCGGCAAGGTCGGTGTCCCCGGTTTGAAGGCGCTCGTGACCTATCTGTCCGGCAGCAATATCGACGGTGGCGCCCAGGGCGACCGCAAGGAATGGGAGCGTGATTTCCGCCTCGACTACAGCGTCCAGGAAGGCTCGCTCAAAGGCCTGGGTTTCTCCTGGCGCAATGCGTCGCTGCGTGGCAACACCAGCGCCAACGATGCCGACGAGAACCGTCTGATCGTCAGCTACAGCCTGCCGCTGCTGTAACACCTTTTCGGGCGGGGCGGAGCCTGGCTTCCCTCGCCCTTTTTACATCGCTCCTGACTGCGCCCGCCAACGGGCCGGAAGGTCTTTCGTTGCGTCAGGAGATGAACATGATTCCTTTCAGCCTGCGCCGCGGCCTGGCCGCCGTATGCGCCGTATTCCTGCCATTGGCCGCCCAGGCCGATGCGCCAAAGGAAGTCCGCCTGGACTATGCCTACTATGCCCCGACCAGCCTGGTGCTCAAGCAGCAGGGCATCCTGGAAAAAGCCCTGGCCCCCCAGGGTATTTCGGTGAAATGGGTGCTGAGCCAGGGCAGTAACCGCTCCCTCGAATACCTCAATGGCGGCAGCATCGATTTCGCCTCGACTGCCGGACTCGCCGCGGTGCTGAGCCGCGCCAATGGCAGCCCGATCAAGACCGTGTACGTGGCCAGCCGCCCGGAATGGACGGCCCTGGCCGTGCCCAAGGATTCGCCGATCCAAACGCTGGCCGATCTCAAGGGTAAGAAAGTGGCCGCGACCAAGGGCACCGATCCCTTCCTGTTCCTGTTGCGCAGCCTGCAGAGCGTGGGGCTGGACAAGAATGACGTGAGCATTCTGCACCTGCAGCACCCCGATGGACGTGTCGCCCTGGAACGCGGCGACGTGGACGCCTGGGCGGGTCTCGACCCGCACATGGCGTCCAGCGAAGTACAGGCCGGCTCGCGTCTGCTGTACCGCAACCTGAATTTCAACAGCTATGGCGTGCTCAGTGTCACCGAGCGCTTCGCCACCCAGCAACCGGAGCTGATCAAGCAGGTGATCGGTGCCTACGAGCAAGCGCGCGAATGGGCGCTGGACAATCCCGATGCCCTGGCGCAGCTCTTGTCGGAGGAAGCCAAGCTGCCGCTGGACGTCGCCAGGCTGCAGCTGTCGCGCACCGATTTCAGCAACCCGCTGCCAGGCCCCGAGCATATCGCCGCGCTCAAGGCCGCCGCGCCGATCCTGCTCGAAGAGCAATTGGTACGCCCCGGCACCGACGTCGTCGCGGCTGTCGAGCAGTTGATCAGTCCGCAACTGGCCGCCAGCGTGATTCAGCCGGCCGTGGCCAAAGCGGGCCAGTGAGCATGGGTTCGCTCGATCTGACCCGCGGCCGCGTGGCCGAGCGCTCGCCGCGCTGGCGTCCCAGGCTCAGCGGCCTGCGTGGCTGGGCCGTGCCGCTGGCCGTGTTGCTGCTGCTCGAGGCCCTGGTGCGTTTCGCCATCCTGCCGGCGCACCAGATGCCGGCGCCCAGCCAGGTGGCGCAGACGCTCTATGCGCTGGCCGTGGGCGGCGAACTGTGGAGGCATCTCTCCGCCAGCCTGCTCAGGGTGGCCGCCGGTTTCGTGATCGGCGCGGGCCTGGCCATCCTGATCGGCACCTGGGTCGGCCTCAGCCGTCGCGCCGAAGCCTATCTGGAGCCGACCTTCCAGGCCTTGCGGGCGATTCCCAGCCTGGCCTGGGTGCCCCTGCTGCTGCTCTGGCTGGGTATCGATGAAACGCCCAAGATCGTGCTGATCGCCTTGGGCGCGTTCTTCCCGGTGTACCTGGCGCTGCTCTCCGGCATTCGCAACATCGATCGCAAACTGGTGGAAGTGGGCCACCTGTACAACCTCAACCAGGCGGCCCTGGTGCGGCGCATTCTGCTACCCGCCGCGCTGCCCAGCCTGTTCACCGGTTTGCGCGGCGCCCTGAGCCTGAGCTGGATGTTCCTGGTGGCCGCCGAATTGATTGCCGCCAGCAGTGGCCTGGGCTACCTGCTCAGCGATGGTCGGGAAACCTCGCGCCCGGATCTGGTGATCGCGGCGATTCTGCTGCTGGCCGTGCTCGGCAAGCTGAGCGACAGCCTGCTCAAGTACTGGGAAGGTCGCGCGCTGAGCTGGCGGGACAGTTTTCAAGGCGGGGAGGAGTGACCATGAGTGCCTTGCTCGATCTCCAGTCCATCAGTAAATCCTTCTCCGGGCTGCGTGTGCTCGAGGATGTCAGCCTGAGCCTGGCGCCCGGTGAAATCGTCAGCCTGCTCGGCCCCAGCGGTTGCGGCAAGAGCACCTTGCTGCGCATTGCCGCCGGCCTGGACAAGGCGTTTCAGGGGCAATTGCAGCTCAATCCGTTGCTGCAGTTCGGCCAGGGCAATGGCATCGGCGTGGTGTTCCAGGAGCCGCGGCTGATGCCCTGGCTGAACGTGGCGCAGAACGTCGGTTTCGCCGCTGGGCGCGCGGCCGATGCGGCCTGGGTCGAGCAGTTGATCCGCGATGTCGGCCTGGCTGGCCGTGGCGATGCCCTGCCCAAGCAGCTCTCCGGCGGCATGGCCCAGCGTGCGGCGATTGCCCGCGGGCTGTACGGCAAGCCTCAGGTGCTGCTGCTCGACGAACCCTTCAGCGCGGTGGATGCCTTCACCCGCATGAAACTGCAGGATCTGGTCAGCGAACTGGCCGCCCGTTACGAGATCGCCGTGCTGCTGGTCACCCACGACCTCGAAGAGGCCTTCTACCTCAGCGACCGGGTGCTGATCCTCGGCGGCACGCCGAGCCGGCTGCAGCGTGAACTGGCCGTGCCCCTGGCGCGTCCGCGCGATCGCCGGGCGGCGGAACTGGCCTATCTGCGTGGCGAGGCGCTCACCGAGCTGTACCGGTCCCATGCGTTGTAGCGATTTCCTCGTGGTGGAATCTTTACCGGGCCTTTGGCCCGGTTTTTTTATGGCGCTGTTAAACGCGTAGGAGCCGCGACCCCGCGGCGATGGGTGGCCGTAACACGGTTCGTGGGATGGCCGCCATCGCATCGCGCCGGGGTCGACGCTCCTGCAGGCGAGCACTCCGCACGGGCTCCGGCAGGCCAAGGATCAAGACGCTATCCACGGTTCTGGCCAAGCGGCACACCCCAGGCGCTGCGGTATTTCTGCCTGACCTGCCCCGGTGCGTGAGCAGTGCTGTTCGCCCGATGGCAGGAACCCGCCGCCGGATCGGGGTTCTGTACTGAACCCCACCGCGGAGTCCTAGCCATGGCAACCAGCGAAAAACACAAGATGTTGGCCGGCGATCTTTACCTGGCCAGCGACCCGGAGCTACAGGCCGAAAGCGCCGCGACGGCCGCCTGGCTGGCCCGCTACAACATGGCGCTGGGGCTGTCGGCGGCCGAGCGCACACGCCTGCTCGGCGAGCGCCTGGCCGCGGTCGGCACGGGCGTGGTGGTGCGTCCGCCGTTTCATTGCGACTACGGCTTCAACATCAGCCTGGGCAACGACGTGTTCATGAATTTCAACTGCGTGATTCTCGACGTGGTCGCCGTCAGCATCGGTGACAAGACCCAGATCGGCCCTGGCGTGCAGATCCTCAGCGCCGATCATCCGCGCGACCCGGCCGTGCGCGAGTCCGGGCTCGAGTTCGGCCGGCCGGTGACCATCGGCCGCAATGTCTGGATCGGCGCCGGCGCGCTGATCCTGCCCGGCGTGAGCATCGGCGATGACGCGCTGATCGGCGCGGGCAGCGTGGTGACCCGGGACGTGCCGGCCGGCGCCACGGCCTTCGGCAACCCGGCGCGGCTGCGAGGGTGACGGGGCGCTCGCTCCTGCGCGCGGCTGGCGGGCACCCGGCGTGAGGTCGATCCATTCGTATAGTCAAATAAGTAATAAATAAATCGTTATTTATTCTTTTTAATATTTTCTGTTCCTGAGCATAGTGAGCGCCACGCAACGACTCACCGAAGGAGCAACAGCATGAGCATCCGCCTTGGCGACATCGCCCCCGATTTCGAACAGGACTCCAGCGAAGGCCGCATCCGTTTCCACGAATGGCTGGGCGACCAGTGGGGCATCCTGTTTTCCCACCCGGCCGACTTCACGCCGGTGTGCACCACCGAGCTGGGTTTCACCGCCAAGCTCAAGGACGAATTCGCCAAGCGCAACGTGAAGGCCATTGCGCTGTCGGTTGACCCGGTGGAGTCCCATGTCAAATGGATCGGCGATATCAACGAGACGCAGAACACCGCGGTCAACTTCCCCATCCTCGCCGATGCCGACCGCAAGGTTTCCGAGCTCTACGATCTGATTCACCCGAACGCCAACGACACCCTGACGGTACGCTCGCTGTTCGTCATCGATCCGAACAAGAAGGTGCGCCTGACCATCACCTATCCGGCGAGCACCGGGCGCAACTTCAACGAGATCCTGCGCGTGATCGACTCGCTGCAGCTGACCGACAGCCACAAGGTGGCCACCCCGGCCAATTGGCAGGACGGCGACGAGGTGGTGATCGTGCCTTCGCTCAAGGATGAAGACGAGATCAAGCAGCGCTTCCCGAAAGGCTACCGCGCGGTGAAACCCTACCTGCGCCTGACACCGCAGCCGAACAAGTAAGGAACACTCATGTTGGTGGTTTTGTTGGGCGGCAGCCCGAGCCAGAAATCGCGCTCGAACGTATTGCTCGAGCGCTCGCGGCGCTGGCTGCAGGCGCATGGCATCGAAGTGGTGAGCTATCAGGTACGCGATTTCAACGCCGAGGATCTGCTCTTCGCCCGCTTCGACAGCCCGCAGATCCAGGCATTGCAGGCGCACATCGCGCTGGCCGACGGCCTGCTGGTCGCGACCCCGGTGTACAAGGCCTCGTTCTCCGGGGCCCTGAAGACGCTGCTCGACGTTCTGCCCGAGCGCGCCTTGCACCACAAGGTGGTGCTGCCCATCGCCACCGGCGGTAGCAGTGCGCACATGCTGGCGGTGGATTACGCCTTGAAGCCGGTACTGGCCGCGCTGAAGGCGCAGGAAATGCTGCACGGAATTTTCGCCGATGACAGCCAGATCGCCTACACCGACAACGGTGCGCAACTGGCTCCGGCACTGGAACAGCGTCTGGACGATGCACTGCAGCACCTGGTTCAGGCCCTCAACCGCCGCCCCCAGCCGATTGCGCCGGGGCTGTTGAACGAGCGGCTGATCAGCGGGCGCTGGAGCACCTGAGGTAGCGCTGCACATCATTCGTAGGCGTGTGCCGTGTGGCCCGCGCCTGTAAACCCACCTTACTAGCCCGCCAACGAGGCAGCAGGTGGCCAACCACTCAATGCACAGGAGAGCGTGTCATGCGCACCATCACTTTGCGTCGGAGTCTGGTCGCCTTGTTTGCCGCGGCCCTTTCCTTCGGCGCCATTACTCAAGCCCAAGCTGCTTCTCAGGACAAGAGCGTCCTGCGTATCGGCTATCAGAAATACGGCACCCTGGTGCTGCTCAAGGCCAAGGGCACGCTGGAAAAGCGCCTGGCCGAGCAGGGTGTGGAGGTCAAGTGGACGGAGTTTCCTGGCGGGCCGCAGTTGCTCGAAGGCCTGAACGTCGGTTCGGTGGACTTCGGCGTGACCGGCGAAACCCCGCCGGTGTTCGCCCAGGCCGCGGGTGCCGACCTGCTCTATGTGGCCTACGAGCCACCGGCGCCGACCAGCGAGGCGATCCTGGTGCCCAAGGACTCGCCGCTCAAGTCGGTGGCCGAGCTCAAGGGCAAGAAGGTCGCCCTGAACAAGGGCTCCAACGTGCATTACCTGCTGGTCCGCGCCCTGGAAGATGCCGGTCTGAAGTACAGCGACATCCAGCCCGTGTACCTGCCGCCGGCCGATGCCCGCGCCGCCTTCGAGCGTGGCAGCGTCGATGCCTGGGTCATCTGGGATCCGTTCCAGGCCGCTGCCGAGCAGCAGTTGCAGGCGCGCACCCTGCGCGATGGCCAGGGGCTGGTCGACAACCACCAGTTCTACCTGGCGACCAAGCCCTATGCGGAAAAGAACCCGGCGGTCATCAGCGCGCTGATCGAGGAAGTGCGCGCCGTGGGTGAAGACTCCAAGGCCGACCCGGATGCGGTCACCGAACAGGTGGCGCCGTTGCTCGGCCTGTCCAAGGACATCACCGCCATCGCCGTGAAACGCCAGGGTTACGGGGCCGCCTTCATCACCCCGCAGGTGGTGGAGGCGCAGCAGAAGATCGCCGACACCTTCACCGAACTCAAGCTGATTCCCAAGCAACTGAGCATCAAGGACGTGATCTGGGCACCGCCGGCGTCGGTCGCGGCAGCGCAGACCGCCCAGCAGTAAGGCATTCAGCCGCGTGACCGCAGGGCGCGCGGCGACCACTACCAAGGAGACCACTCCATGAGTCTGAACATTTTCTGGTTCCTGCCGACCCACGGCGACGGCCACTACCTCGGTACCTCGCAAGGGGCCCGCGCCGTCGACCACGGCTACCTGCAGCAGATCGCCCAGGCCGCGGATCGCCTCGGCTTCGGCGGCGTGCTGATCCCCACCGGGCGTTCCTGCGAGGATTCCTGGCTGGTGGCGGCGTCGCTGATCCCGGTGACCCAGCGCCTGAAATTCCTGGTCGCACTGCGCCCCGGCATCATTTCCCCCACCGTGGCCGCGCGCCAGGCGGCGACCCTGGATCGTCTGTCCGGCGGTCGCGCGCTGTTCAACCTGGTCACCGGTGGCGACCCGGACGAGCTGGCCGGCGATGGCCTGAACCTGTCCCACGCCGAGCGCTACGAGGCATCGGTGGAGTTCACCCGCATCTGGCGCCGGGTGCTGGAAGGCGAAGTGGTCGATTACGACGGCAAGCACATCCAGGTCAAGGGCGCCAAGCTGCTCTACCCGCCGATCCAGCAACCGCGTCCGCCGCTGTATTTCGGTGGTTCCTCCGAGGCCGCCCAGGATCTGGCCGCCGAGCAGGTCGAGCTGTACCTGACCTGGGGCGAGCCACCGGCGGCGGTGGCCGAAAAGATTGCCGCGGTACGCGAAAAGGCCGCGGCGCAGGGCCGGGAAGTGCGCTTCGGCATCCGTCTGCACGTGATCGTCCGGGAAACCAACGAGGAGGCCTGGAAGGCCGCCGACAAACTGATCGCCCACGTCGACGACGACACCATCGCCCGGGCCCAGGCCTCGCTGGCGCGCTTCGACTCGGTGGGCCAGCAGCGCATGGCCGCCCTGCATGGTGGCAGCAAGGACAACCTGGAAGTGTCGCCGAACCTCTGGGCCGGGGTCGGCCTGGTGCGCGGCGGCGCCGGCACCGCCCTGGTCGGCGACGGCCCGACGGTCGCCGAGCGGGTCAAGGAGTATGCGGCGCTGGGTATCGACACCTTCATCTTTTCCGGCTATCCGCATCTCGAAGAGTCCTACCGGGTCGCCGAACTGCTGTTCCCCCATCTGGATGTGAATCGCCCGGCCCTGCCGGAAGGCGCGGGCTACGTCAGCCCGTTCGGCGAAATGGTGGCCAACGACATCCTGCCCAAGGCGGCGTCGGCCAGTTGAAGCGAGGTCGGGCGCGGATGCCCGGCCATCCCGTGATGATTTTCGAGGTATGACATGAGCGACACGTCTTTCAACCGCCTGGCCCTGCGGCTGGCACCCTGGCTGTTGCCGGTGGGGTTGCTGCTCGCCTGGCAGGGCGCGGTGGTGCTCGGGCTGCTGTCCACGCGCATCCTGCCGGCGCCGAGCGCGGTGCTGGAGGCCGGCTGGCAGCTGCTGTCCAGCGGTGAAATCTGGACGCACCTGGCGATCAGCGGCTGGCGCGCCGGGGTCGGCTTCGCCATCGGTGGCGGTATCGGCCTGATCCTGGGCTTCATCACCGGCCTGTCGAAGTGGGGCGAGCGCCTGATCGACAGCTCGGTACAGATGATCCGCAACGTCCCGCACCTGGCGCTGATCCCGCTGGTGATCCTGTGGTTCGGCATCGACGAGAGCGCGAAGATCTTCCTGGTCGCCCTCGGCACCCTGTTCCCGATCTACCTGAACACCTACCACGGCATCCGCAACGTCGACCCGGCGCTGGTGGAAATGTCGCGCAGCTACGGGCTGTCCGGCTTCGCCCTGTTCCGCCAGGTGATCCTGCCCGGTGCGTTGCCCTCGATCCTGGTGGGCGTGCGTTTCGCCCTCGGCCTGATGTGGCTGACCCTGATCGTCGCCGAGACCATTTCCGCCAGCTCCGGCATCGGTTACCTGGCCATGAACGCCCGGGAGTTCCTGCAGACCGACGTGGTGGTACTGGCGATCCTGCTCTACGCCGTGCTCGGCAAACTGGCCGATGTCGCCGCCCGTGGCCTGGAGCGCGCCTGGCTGCGCTGGCATCCGGCCTATCAGGGCAAGGGGGTAGCACGATGACGGCTCTGCACAGTCTCAAGCGCGGCACGCCACTGACCATCCGCGGTATCCAGAAATCCTTTGGCGAGCGTCAGGTACTCAAGGACATCGAGCTGCGCATACCCGCCGGCCAGTTCGTCGCGGTAGTCGGCCGCAGCGGGTGCGGCAAGAGCACCCTGTTGCGCCTGCTCGCCGGCCTCGATCAACCCACCGGCGGCGAGCTGCTGGCCGGTAACGGCCCCCTGGCGGCGACCCGCGAGGATACCCGGCTGATGTTCCAGGAAGCGCGTCTGCTGCCCTGGAAGCGCGTGATCGACAACGTCGGCCTCGGGCTTACCGGCGACTGGCGGCCCAAGGCCCAGCAGGTGCTGGAGGCGGTCGGCCTGGGCGAGCGGGCCAACGAATGGCCGGCGGCGCTGTCCGGCGGGCAGAAGCAGCGTGTGGCCCTGGCCCGGGCGCTGATCCATGAACCCCGTCTGCTGCTGCTCGACGAGCCGCTGGGCGCGCTGGATGCGCTGACCCGCATCGAGATGCAACAGTTGATCGAGCGTCTGTGGCAGCAGCATGGCTTCACCGTCTTGCTGGTCACCCATGACGTCAGCGAGGCCGTGGCCACCGCCGATCGGGTGATCCTGATCGAGGACGGCCAGGTCGGCCTGGATCTGGACGTGAGCCTGCCGCGCCCGCGCAACAAGGGCTCGGCCCGCCTCGCTTCGCTGGAGGCCGAGGTGCTCAACCGTGTGCTGCAGTTGCCTGAATCGCCACCGCAGCCCGACCCCGTTTCACCGCTCCCCACGCAATTGCGTTGGGCGCTATAGAGCAGCCACAAGTTTCAAGCTTCAAGCTGCAAGTAGGAGCACGACGCTTTCGCTTGTAGCTTGCCGCTTGAGGCTTGCAGCTAATTTCGACCCCAGGAGAAACTCACCATGACCATCAAAGCCATCAACGTTCGTAACCAGTTCAAAGGCACCATCAAGGAAATCGTCGAAGGCGACGTACTGTCGGAAATCGACGTGCAGACCGCGGCCGGTATCGTCACCTCGGTGATCACCACCCGTTCCGTGCGCGAGCTGGAACTGGGCGTGGGCAGCGAAGTGATCGCCTTCGTCAAGTCCACCGAGGTATCCATCGCCAAGCTGTGAGCGAGGCCGGCATCGCGCCGGCCGTTCTCATCCCGGGGCCTCTCGGCACTGCCCGCGCGGCGCGCGACGGTAGCGTCGGCAGGCCCCGATTTCGTTTACCTGGGGTACTGCAAATTCAGCGCATCGGCGGGCTGTGGCCGGCCGATATAGTAGCCCTGGGCATAATCGCAGCCGAGCTGGCGCAGGTAATCCCACTGCTCGGCCCGCTCGATACCCTCGGCGAGTACCTTGAGCTCCATGCTGTGGGCCAGGGCGATGACGGCGCGGGTAATGGCCACGTCGTCCTTGTCGTGAGGCAGGCCGGCCACGAAGCTCTGGTCGAGCTTGAGCTTGTGCACCGGCAGGCGCTTGAGCCGCGCCAGGGAGCTGTAGCCGGTGCCGAAGTCGTCGATGGCCAGGCGTACGCCCAGTGCGCGCAGGCGCTCGAGCAAGGCGTGGGCCATGTCGGGGTCGTGCATCACCGCGCTCTCCGTGACCTCCAGCTCCAGGCAGGCCGGGGGCAGGCCCGTCTCGGCCAGCACCTGGGCCACCCGCTGATCCAGTTCGCCGCGGCTGAACAGGCGACTGGACAGGTTCACGGCGACGAATTGCTGGGCGTAACCCTGGGCTTGCCAGGCGACCATCTGCCGACACGCCTGCTCCAGCACCCAGGCATCGATGGCGCTGATCATGCCGCTGTCTTCGGCCACCGGGATGAATTCGCCGGGCGGCACCAGGCCGCGTTGCGGGTGTTGCCAGCGCACCAGGGCCTCGACCCCGATCAGCTGCCCGTCACTGAGGCGGCACAGGGGTTGATAGTGCACGCGCAGCTCGCCGTTTTCCAGGGCATGGCGCATGCCGCCGACCAGTTCGACCCGCTGTCGCGCATACTCGGTCTGTTCCTGGTCATAGAAGGCGAAGCCCTCCCTGCCGCTGCTCTTGGCCTTGAACAGGGCCGAGTCGACGTTGCGCAGCACCTGCTCGACGGTGTGCGCGTCGTCCGGGTACAGGCAGATGCCCACGCTCGCGGAAATGAACAGTTCCTGGTCCTCGAGCTGAAACGGGTCGCCCAGGCAGTCGATCAATTGCTGGGCCAGGTGGGCGGCCTGCTCGGCCTGGTTGCACTCTTCGCAGAGCAGGCCGAACTCGTCGCCGCCCAGGCGCGCCAGGGTGATGCCTTTGTCGAGCTGACCGACCAGGCGCTCACCGGCCGCCTTGATCAGCAGGTCGCCGACGTTGTGCCCGAGGCTTTCGTTGATGTGCTTGAAGTGGTCCAGGTCGATCACCAGCACCGCGCCCCGGCGTGCTTCGTTCTGCGAACGTTGCAGGGCATGTTCGACGCGTTCGGTGAACAGCAGGCGATTGGGCAGGTTGCTCAGGGGGTCGTGGTGGGCGAGATGATCCAGTTCGCGCTGCGAGCGCCTGAGCACGGAGATATCGGAGAACACGGCGACGTAATAGCTGAGCACGCCATTGTCATCGCGGATGGCGCGGATGCACTGCCACTGTGGGTAGATCTCGCCGTTCTTGCGCCTGTTCCAGACCTCGCCGCTCCAGGTCCCCCGGGTCTGCAGGGTATGCCACAGGTTATGGTAGAAGTTGCTGTCGTGGCGCCCGGACTTGAGCAGGGTGGGTTGCTGGCCGAGGATCTCCGCTTCGCTGTAGCCGGTGATGCGGCTGAAGGCCGGGTTGATGTGCACGATGTTCTGCTGCGCATCGGTGACCAGCACACCCTCCTGGGTGGCTTCGAACACCGCCGCGGCCTGGCGCAGGCTGTCGGCGTCGGCGCGGCGCTGGGTGATGTCGCTGACCGTGCCGATGAAGCGCTCCGGCTGGCCGTTCTCGTCCAGTTGTATGCGCCCGCGGGACTGGATCCAGCGGTAACTGCCGTCGCGATGGCGCAACCGGTAGGTGTTTTCATAGGGGGCCTGGCTGGCCGCTGCCAGCACCCGGGCGACGCTGCGTTCGTAGTGGGGGCGGTCGTCGGGATGCATATATTGCAGCCAGCGTTCGCGCGTATCGCCCAGTTCGCCGTTCTCCAGGCCGAGCAGAGCGGTATAGCCGGGTGAGTAATAGATCTTCTGCTGGCGCAGATCCCAATCCCAGAGGCCGTCGTCGGTTGCCGACAGGGCCAGGCTCAGGCGTTCTTCGCTGAGCCTGAGGGCGGCACCGATACGGGCTCGCTTGTCCAGGTGCTTGCGGATGGTCAGGTACAGCAAGGTGCTGGTGAGCAGCACGAAAATCAGCCCTTTCCAGACCTGGATCTGTTCCGTCTGTCGGACACTGAGGTCCAGTGAGGCAAGCAGCGTGTCGCTGAATACGACCCATAGTGCGGCCGCCAGCAGGTAGTTCAAGGTCAGGCGCAAAGCGCCTTGAGGTGTACTCATAACGCGTGGTTCGGCTCTCTGTCTCGGCGGAAAATCATCACTGAAGGCTGCGTTGTAACATTCTCAGCCAAAAGACTCCGTGGTTTTCCGGTTCCTGTTGTTGATAATGCAGGCGTCGGCCTTTCGGCCACACCGCGTCTTTCCCTGCAAGAGGCATTCGAGCCCATGTGGTACAACGGTTTTCTCGACCTGTCGGTCTGGCAACTGATTGCCGTCACCCTGCTGATGACCCATGTCACCATCATCGGCGTGACGGTTTATCTGCACCGCTATTCGGCGCACCGCTCGCTGGAGTTGCATCCTGCGCTCAAGCACTTCTTCCGTTTCTGGCTGTGGCTGACCACCGCCATGAATACCCGCGAGTGGACCGCGATCCACCGCAAGCACCACGCCAAATGCGAAACCGCGGACGATCCGCACAGCCCGGTTGTCAAGGGGTTGGCTACGGTAATGCGAAGTGGTGCAGAATTGTACGCTAAAGAGGCGAAGAATCA
This sequence comes from Phytopseudomonas dryadis, assembly GCF_004327355.1. Lineage (GTDB taxonomy): Bacteria > Pseudomonadota > Gammaproteobacteria > Pseudomonadales > Pseudomonadaceae > Aquipseudomonas > Aquipseudomonas dryadis. The sequence continues at coordinate 133,659 of NZ_QJUM01000011.1, read as the reverse complement.
GGATACCTTGCGCATCTATGGCAAGAACTGTCCTGATGATTGGGTCGAACGCAGGATTTATTCGCGTTTTCCCATCGCTGGCGTGACACTTATGGCGATCATCGACCTGGCCCTGTTCGGCGTGCTCGGCATTACCGTCTGGGCGGTGCAGATGATGTGGATCCCGGTGTGGGCCGCAGGCGTGGTCAACGGCCTCGGCCATGCGGTTGGCTACCGTAACTTCGAATGCCGCGACGCGGCCACCAACCTGGTGCCCTGGGGCATCCTGATCGGTGGCGAAGAGCTGCACAACAATCACCACACCTATCCCAATTCGGCCAAGTTGTCGGTCAAGCGCTGGGAGTTCGACATGGGCTGGGCCTGGATTCAGGTGTTCAGCTTCCTGCGCCTGGCCAAGGTGCAGCGCGTGGCGCCCATTGCCCATCGGGTGCCGGGCAAGGGCTGTCTGGATATGGACACGGCCATGGCGATCCTCAACAACCGCTTCCAGATCATGGCGCAGTACCGCAAGCTGGTGATCGCACCGCTGGTCAAGCAGGAACTGGCCAAGGCCGACGCCTCGGTACGTCATCAGTTCCACCGCGCCAAGCGTCTGCTGTCGCGTGAGCCGAGCCTGTTGCAGGACAAGCAGCAACTGCGTATCGACGCCATGCTGGCGCAGAGTCAGGCGCTCAAGGTGATCTACGAGAAGCGCCTGGCGTTGCAGTTGATCTGGGCACGTACCAGTTCCAACGGCCACGACATGCTCGAGGCGATCAAGCACTGGGTGCAGGACGCCGAGGCCAGCGGCATCCAGTCGCTGCGCGACTTCGCCGAGCAGCTCAAGACCTATTCGCTGCGTCCGGCGGTAGTGTGATGGATTGCGCAATCGCGTGTGCCATGGTGAACCGCGTCAGCCGCCCACGGTCATAGCAGTTACTCCGGTCGCCACCAAAAAGCCCGCCGTTCGGCGGGCTTTTTGGTGTGGATCCGGTATCCCACTGTCATCACCCCGGCCACTCTCAGGATCGGTATATGGACGAACACGGCACTATCGATCTGGAAGAGCTGACCCTGGCGTTGTTGCACAGCCGAGCGGAGGGCACGCGCCTGCGCGAACGCGAGCGGCTGTTCAGCACGCTGCTGGGCAGCGTCAATGCGGTGCTCTGGGCGTTCGACTGGAACACCCAGCAGATCATCTACGTCAGCCCCGCCTACGAACGCGTATTCGGCCGCTCCGCCGGGCTGCTGCTGGCCGACTACGGCGAGTGGCGCAACAGCATCTATCCCGACGACCTGGAGTTCGCCGAGCAGAGCATGGCCAAGGTGCTCGATACCGGCGCGGTGGAAGCCCGGGAGTACCGTATCATCCGCGCCGATGGACAGATCCGCTGGCTCAGCGACAAGTGTTTCATCAGCAGCCAGAACGAGGCCGATCAGTCGCGGATCGTTTTCGGCATCGCCGAGGACATCACCGAGAAGAAGCAACTCGAGGGCGAACTGCATCGCCTGGCCACCACCGACGTGTTGACCCAGAGCAGCAATCGCCGACACTTCTTCGAGTGCGCGCAGCGCGAATTCGAGCAGGCCCGCAGCCTGGGGCGGCCACTGGCGTTCCTGTTGCTGGACCTGGACGACTTCAAGCAGATCAACGATCGCTATGGGCATCAGGTCGGCGATCAGGTGCTGCAGCAACTGGCCAGCTGTGCCGGTTCCGTGCTGCGCCGCGGCGATCTGTTCGGCCGTATCGGCGGGGAGGAGTTCGCCGCCGTGTTTCCGGGTTGCGAGCCGACGCTGGCGGCGCAGATCGCCGAACGCCTGCAGCGTGAAATCCAGCGCCTGAGTTTCGCTCATGAAGACAAGGCATTCGGTATCACCGTGAGCCAGGGGTTGACCTCCATGGGCAGCGCCGACCGTGGGCTCGATGTGCTTTATGCCCGGGCCGATGCCGCCATGTACCAGGCCAAGCGACAGGGCAAGAACCGGATTGTCATGGTGTGATTGGCGGCAATTCGCCAATTTGGTGCTTTGAATAGGCAGATAAGCGCCTATTTTGTCGCTAGGACGACAACGCTCGCCTTGATTGGTTCAAGCAATATATTGAAATATATGATTTTGTGAATGTCACCTAATGGGTGGCACGTTATCTGCTGTATCATCTTCAGCAAACGGCCAGCCGTGGCCGACAATAACAATGAAGAGCGTTCACGATGCCATTCCTCCGTTCGTTCCGTCGCCCGTTCCCGTTGCGCCGTCATACCGTTCCGTATTCCTGATCGATTTCGCGTTGTCGCCCGCTCGCCCGTGGCGCCTTTCGGCTGCCTGGTGACGGACTGCAGTGCCCCTGATTCGGTCGATGACCTGTCGCCACGAGGTTGAGCCGGGTTCAGACCGATGTGCCGCACCCATAAAAGAAAACACTGGAGAGATCACAATGAGAAAAACCTCCCTGGCGCTGGCCGTCGCTGCCAGCACCCTGGGCCTGTCCCTGAGCAACGTCGCCAACGCCGCGTTCATCGAAGACAGCACTGCCAAGCTCGACCTGCGCAACTTCTATTTCAACAACGATATCCGTGACAGCGATAGCCCGAGCAACAAGGAATGGGGTCAGGCATTCCAGTTGAATCTGCAATCGGGTTTCACCGAGGGTACCGTGGGTTTCGGCGTCGATGCGCTGGGCCTGCTGGGCGTGAAGCTGGACTCCGGTAGCCGCACCAACAAGGCGGGTCGTAGCCGTACTCCCGGTGTCCTGTTCCCGACGGACAGCGACAACAGCGCCGTGGACGAATTCAGCAGCCTGGGCCTGACTGGCAAGATTCGCGTTTCCAAGACCATCGCCCAGATCGGTACCCTGCAGCCGAAGCTGCCGGTCGTGGTTTTCAACGATGGCCGTCTGATCCCGCAGACCTTCGAGGGTGCGCAGATCACCTCGAACGAAATCGACAACCTGACCCTGATCCTGGGCCAGCTGGAGCATTCCAAGGGGCGTGCGTCGAGCAACACCGATTCGCTGGCCATCGCTGGCGCCGGTGCCGGTGCGGACAGCAACAAGTTCTACTACGGCGGTGCCGACTACAAGATCAACAAGGATCTGCTGGTTCAGTACTACTACGGCAATCTGGATGACTTCTACAAGCAGCACTTCCTCGGCCTGACCCACACGCTGGCGCTGGGTGCTGGCTCGCTGAAATCCGATCTGCGCTATTTCGACACCGGCTCCGACGGCAAGAACGGCAGTGTGGCCGGTCGGGCCGACGGCTACCTGGGCAGCGGCTACTACGGGAATGGCGTCACGACCGGTGAAGTGGACAACCGTACCTGGAGCGCCTTCTTCACCTACAGCCTGGAAGGCCACGCCCTGAGCGCCGGCTACCAGCAGGTTTCCGGTGATAGCAACTTCATCCAGCTGAACCAGGGTTCGATTCCTGGGCAGGGCGGCGCGACCACCTACCTGATCACCGATCGCCAGATCACCAACTTCGGGCGTGCCGGCGAGCGCACCTGGATTGGCCAGTACGGTTATGACTTCGGCAAGATCGGCGTTCCCGGCCTGACCGCCAGCGTGCTGTACATGAAGGGCGACAACATCAAGGCGGTGGGCGGCGACCAGAAAGAGTGGGAGCGTGACCTGACCCTCAGCTACGTGCTCCAGGAAGGCGCTCTGAAAGGCGTGGGCTTCGCCTGGCGTAACGCCGCTCTGCGTAGCCAGACCTCCTCCGGCGACGTCGATCAGAACCGTCTGATCGTCAGCTACAGCATCCCCCTGCTGTAAGTTCGTCGAGGCCGCGCCACGCAGCGGCCCATGGCAATGCGCAACAGCCCGGACCTGTTCCGGGCTTTTGCTTGGGCGACAACATGACACGCCCATTTGTCCATTAATTTTGTGTGGTTTAAGGGCAGAGGTTGACCCCTGTCAAAAGCAGAGTCCGCTGCAGCGTTCATCGTGGGACGGCCAATAAGCCTGATAGAACGAGGAGCTCTCCATGCGCAACATTTCTCTGTTGATCGCGGGACTTTGCCTGAGTCTCGATGCCTGGTCCGTGCCGCGAGGCGACGAACCGGTTTCACCCATCCAGCCCTATACGGCCACCGACAGCGCCAAGGTCGAGCTGGGCAAGCAGTTGTTCTTCGACCCGCGCCTGTCGCGTTCGGGGTTCATTTCCTGCAACTCGTGCCACAACCTGAGCATGGGCGGCAGCGACAACCTGCCCACGTCCATTGGTCACCACTGGCAGCAGGGGCCGATCAATTCGCCGACCGTACTCAACTCCAGCCTGAACCTGGCGCAGTTCTGGGACGGCCGCGCCGCCGACCTCAAGGAACAGGCCGCCGGCCCCATCGCCAACCCCAAGGAAATGGCCTTCACCCATATCCTGGCGATCGACGTGCTGCGCTCCATCCCGCAGTACCGCGAGTCCTTCAAGCGGGTCTACCAGAGCGAGGAGATCACCCTGGATGCGGTGACCGATGCCATTGCCGAGTTCGAGAAGACCCTGGTCACGCCCAACTCGCGTTTCGACCTGTGGCTCAAGGGCGATGATGCGGCCTTGTCCTCGGCCGAGCTGGAGGGCTATCAGTTGTTCAAGTCGATCGGTTGCGTGGCCTGCCACAACGGCCCGGCCATGGGCGGCAACTCCTTCCAGAAGATGGGCCTGGTGGAGGCCTACCAGACCGACAATCCCGCCGAGGGCGTGGCCGGTCTGACCGGCAAGGATACCGACCGCTTCCTGTTCAAGGTGCCGACGCTGCGCAATGTCGAGCTGACCTACCCCTACTTCCACGATGGCGCCTACTGGGAGCTGGAGAAGGCCGTGGACGTGATGGCGCGGCTGCAGTTGGGACGTCAGTTGAGCGAGGGCGAGATCGGCTCCATCACCGCTTTCCTGAAGACCCTGACCGGCGAGCAGCCGGCGTTCGCAGTGCCGATGCTGCCGCCTTCGACCAATGACACGCCACGGCCGGCGCCCTTCGAGCCGGCGCTGGTCATGGAGGAAGTGGAAACGGCCGAGTGATCGGCCGCTGATCCCGGCGGCGGCCGTTCAGCCTTTCTGCGCCAACGGTTGCTGCTGGGTGATGCAGTGGATATTGCCGCCGCCCAGCAGGATCTCCCGGCCCGGCACCAGCACCACGCGCCGCTCGGGGAACAGGCGCTGCAGGATCGCCTTCGCCTCGGCGTCCTTCGGGTCGGCGAAGCTGGGCGCGACGATGCCGCCGTTGACGATCAGGAAGTTCACATAGGAGCCGGCCAGGCGTAGCTCCGGGCTGCGCTCCTGGCTGCCGGCGACCCGATCGACGCCGGCGCATTCTTCGTCGCTGGCATGCAGTGGACCGGGGATCGGCATCTTGTGCACGGTCAATGGCCGGCCCCTGGCGTCGCGGCTGTTCTCCAGCACGCGCAGGGCGGCCTGGCAGCGCGGATAGTTCGGGTCGTCCGGCTCGTCCGTCCAGGCCAGCAATACCTCGCCGGGGCGCACGTAACAGCAGAAGTTGTCGACGTGGCCATCGGTCTCGTCGTTGAACAGACCGTCCGGTAGCCAGATCACCTTGTCGATGGCCAGGTGTTCGGCCAGCACGGCCTCGATTTGCTCGCGGTTCAGGTGCGGGTTGCGATTGGGGTTGAGCAGGCATTCCTCGGTGGTGATCAGGGTGCCTTCGCCATCGACGTGAATCGAGCCGCCCTCGAGCACGAAGCCTTCGCTGCGGTAGCGCGCACAGCCCTCCAGGCCGAGGATCTTGCCGGCCACCTGATCGTCGCGCAGCCAGGGAAAGTACAGGCCTCCGGCGAGCCCGCCCCAGGCATTGAAGCCCCAGTCCACGCCGCGCAGCTCGCCCCGGTCGTTGCTGACGAAGGTCGGGCCGGTGTCGCGCACCCAGGCGTCGTCCGTGCTCATTTCCACCACGCGGATATGCGGGTGCTGCAGCCGCGCGCAGGCGTTCTCGTACTGCGCGGCGGAGACGCAGAGCGTGACGGGTTCGAACTCGGCGATGGCCAGGGCCACGGCGGCAAAGGCCTGCTGGGCGGGCTTGGCGCCCAGGCGCCAGTTGTCCGGGCGCTCCGGCCAGACCATCCAGGTCTGGCTGTGCGGCTCCCATTCGGCGGGCATGCGGAAGCCATCGGCGCGGGGGGTGGAGGTGAGGGTCGACATGGCGTTGCTCCGTGACGGGGAGCGCGGCTGGAAGCGCTCCCGCCTTTCAGGGGAATGTGGCTGTGGACACGCGCGGCGCCTGGCTCAGGACTCCAGCGCGCCATCCAGGGTCTTGATCGGCCCGTAGAGGTTCGGACGACGGTCGCGGAAGGTGCCCCAGGCGCTGCGGACGTGCTCGAGCTGATCGAGGTCGAAGCTGTGTACCAGCACGCCTTCCTCGGTTTCGTTCAGTTCCTCGACCTTCTCGCCGAACTGGTTGGCGATGAAGGACGAACCGTAGAAGGTGATGTCGTAGCCGTCCTGCTCTTCTTTGCCGATGCGGTTGCTGGCGACCAGCGGCATCAGGTTGGCGCCGGCATGGCCTTGCTGTACCCGCTGCCAGTGGTCGCGCGAGGTGATGCTGGCGTCGTGCGGCTCGCTGCCGATGGCGGTGGGGTAGAAGAGGATTTCCGCGCCGAGCAGGGCCATGCTGCGGGCGCATTCGGGGAACCACTGATCCCAGCAGATGCCCACGCCGATCCTGGCGTAGCGGGTGTTCCACACCTTGAAGCCGGTGTCGCCCGGGTTGAAGTAGTACTTCTCGTGGTAGCCGGGACCGTCGGGGATATGGCTTTTCCGATAGATGCCGAGGTTCCTGCCGTCGGCATCGATGACAGCGATGCTGTTGAAGCGCGCCCGCCCGGCCAGTTCGAAGAAGCTGATCGGCAGCACCACCTGCAGTTCCTCGGCGATCTTCTGGAAGTGCAGGATCGCCGGGTTGCTCTCGACCGGTGTGGCCAGCTGCAGGTAGTTCGCATTGGGCTTCTGGCAGAAGTAGGGCGTCTCGAACAGTTCCTGGATGAGGATGACCTGAGCGCCTTTGCCGGCGGCTTCGCGCACCAGTTTCTCGGCCTTGGCGATGTTCGCGGCGCTGTCCCAGGAACAGGCCATCTGGGTGGCGGCGACGGTGACGATACGGGACATGCGGTACCTCCAGGGGACAGTGAGCGGTAGAGGCTGAACCTTAGCAGAGCTACCGTGACGTCGAACGGACGGATAAGGATGGAAATGACGACCCTTTATAGTCGATAAAAATCCGTTTTCAAAGGGTGTCGGATATTTTTTTGGCTACCTGTTCGATATTTATCGGATAAATATCGATTATATAGCATGACAGGCTCCGGGCCTGTTTCACCGCTGAAGCATCTGTTGCGGGCCATGCGCCAATGAACCCGGGGCTCTGCAGGGCGGCTACGACCGCCAGTGGGGAGTCAGAGGGTGGAGTCGCCCGCCGCCGGCGCTTCGCGTTTGCGCAGGTGGGGAGGCAGGTACAGGCCGAGATAGGCCTCGAACACGCGCATGCCCTCTTCGGCCAGGCGTGGCGTGATGCGGCCGTGGAGCTGCACCGAGCGCGCATAGACGCGGTCGCCCAGCTCCATGGCCAGGGCGAAGACGTCGATATCCTCCGGCAGGGCCGGGAGTACGAAGTGGCGGTCGAACAGCGCCTGCATCTGTTGACCGAGTTCGATGTCGTGCTGGCGATCCGCCTGGGTCACTTCGCTCAGGCCGTGCTGGGCCAGGATCAGTTGCTGGGCGGCGGTATCGCTGGCGTAGATGGCCAGCATGCGCTGTTCGACGATCCGCGACAGGTCGCGCCAACTGTGCAGTTGGGCGCTCTCGATGGGACTCTGCAGGCAGGCGCGGAAGGCGCCGTGCACATCCGCGGTCAGGGCCTGCAGCAGGGCCGGTACGCTGGCGAAGAAGTGATAGACCGAGGAGGGCGCCATGGCCGCGCGCTCGGCCACGGCATAGATCGACAGGGCGGCCACGCCCTGTTCGGCGAGCAGGGCGCGGGCCGCGGCGAGGATCTGCTCGATGCGCGCCTGGCTGCTGGCGCGGGGCTTGCGCGAGGTCATTCAGGCACCGTCACGAAAGCGTTTCCACACGGCATCGCGCACCTCCTCCTGCTTCTGCGGCAGGGTTTCCAAGGCATGCATGCGACGCCTGAGGGCGGCATCCGGATACAGCGCCGGCTCGTTGCGCAGGCTGGCCTCGAGGAACTGCCTGGCATCGGCGTTACCGCTCGGGTACAGGGTTTCGCGGGTGATCAGGGCGGCTACTTCGGGCTGCATCAGGTAGTCGATGAAACGATGGGCGAGATCGGGGCGACGGGCGCTGCTGGGAATCACCAGGCTGTCGATGAACAGTACCGAGCCCTCCTCGGGAATGACGAATTGCACGGGCTGGCCCTTGCTGGCCGCGCCCAGTGCGTCGCCGACCCAGGCCAGGGCCAGGCACAGCTTGCCGTCGTTGAGATCGTCGATGTAGCGCTCGCTGTCGACATAGCGCAGGTTCGGTCGCAGTTGCTGCAGCAGTTCGCCTGCGCGTTTGATGCGCGCCGGCGCGGCGCGGGCCAGGCTGTGGCCCTGGTAGTTGAACAGCACCGAGAGCACTTCTTCCGGGGCGTCCAGGGTGCTGATCCCGCACGCGGCCAGGCGACTGCTCTGCGCCGGATCGAACAGCAGGCTCCAGCTCCGTGGCAGCGGGCCACCGTAGCTGGCTTCGGCCTTGGGCACGTTGATGGCCAGGCCGACCGCGCCCCACAGGTAGGGAACGGCGTGCCGGTTGCGATGATCGACCGCGGCGAGTTTGGTCAGCAGTTCCTTGTCCAGGTGCTGGCGGTTGGGCAACTGGCTGAAGTCCAGGGGTTGCAGGGTGCCGGCTTCGATCAGCTTGGCCAGCTCGTTGTGCGTGGGCACGGCGATGTCGATGGCCTCACCGCTGTTCAGCGCGGTTCTCAGTGCCTCGGCTGTGCTGAAGGTATGGTAATCGACCTCGATGCCGGTTTCGGCCTGGAAACGTTCCAGTACCTGCGGGGCGATATAGTCGTTCCAGTTGTAGACGCGGATGCTATCGCCCTGCGCCGCCAGGGTGATCAGGGGCGACAGGCTCAGCAGCAGGGGAATGAGGCGGCGAATCATCGTGAGCGTCCTGAAAGTGCTGGCGAACGGGTGGGCAGATTAGGCCTCCTGAGCGCGGCAGCGTCAATCTCCTGGAGCCGCTAAAGGCTCTGGAATGAGGGTTTCATCATGAAAACGCCGGCAGACGCCGAATGCCGATCAGATAAGGTTTTTGTGGGAGCAGGGGCGCTTACAGAAGAAGAGCGGCAAACTGCCGCCCGTGTAGGAGCGTCGACCTCGGCGCGATGCGATGGCGGCCATCCCACAAAACCAGTGGTGCGACCCGCAATCGCCGCGGGGGGCGCGGCTCCCACAGGGCCGGGGCAAACCGCCGTTTTGCGGGCCCAATGCTTAACTGACTGGCATTAGGCGGGCGCCGCCGTTTCGGGAGGCCTCAGACCGTGTGCAGGTACCAGTTGTACTCGAGGTCGGAGATGGTGGTCTCGAACTCCTGCAGCTCGGCTTCCTTGCAGGCGACGAAGATGTCGATGTAGTCCGGGCTGATGTACTTGTTCAGCACTTCGCTGTCGTCCAGCTCGCGCAGGGCGTCGCGCAGGTTGTTCGGCAGGCTCTGCTCCAGTTGCTCGTAGGAGTTGCCCTCGATCGGCTCGCCCGGATCCAGCTGATTGGTCAGGCCATGGTGAATGCCGGCCAGGATCGCCGACATCATCAGGTACGGGTTGGCATCGGCGCCGGCCACGCGGTGCTCGATACGAATCGCATCGTCGCTGCCGGTGGGCACGCGGACCGCCACGGTGCGGTTGTCCAGGCCCCAGCTCGGCGCGTTGGGCACGTAGAACTGCGCGCCGAAACGGCGATACGAGTTGACGTTGGGGCAGAGGAAGGCCATCGACGCCGGCATGGTCTCGAGGATGCCGGCGATGGCATGGCGCAGCGGCGCATGCTGCTCGGGATCGTCGGTGGCGAAGATGTTCTGCCCGGTCTTCTTGTCCAGCAGCGAGATGTGCACGTGCAGGCCGTTGCCCGCCTGGCCGGGATAGGGCTTGGCCATGAAGGTCGAGTCCATCTCGTGGTCGTAGGCGATGTTCTTGATCAGGCGCTTGAGCAGCAGCGCATGGTCACAGGCCTTGAGGGCGTCCTGGGTGTGGTGCAGGTTGACCTCGAACTGCGCCGGGGCGCTTTCCTTGACGATGGCGTCGGCCGGCAGATCCTGCTCCTTGGCCGCCTCGAGCATGTCCTGCAGGCAGTCGACGTACTCGTCGAGGTCGTCGATCAGGTAGACCTGGGTGGAGATCGGCCGCTTGCCGGAGATCGGCGAGCGTGGTGGTTGCGGGCGGCCGTTCACGTTCTCCTGGTCGATCAGGTAGAACTCCAGTTCGAAGGCCGCGCAGATGGTCAGGCCGAGTTCGTCGAACTTCTGCACCACCTGGCGCAATACCTCGCGGGGGTCGGCGAAGAAGGGCTTGCCGTCCAGCTCGTGCATGGTCATCAGCAGTTGCGCGGTGGGGCGCTTCTGCCAGGGTTCCTTGCACAGGGTATTGGGGATGGGGAAGCAGATACGGTCGGCGTCGCCGATATCCAGGCCCAGGCCGGTGCTTTCCACCGTGGCGCCATTGATATCCAGGGCGAACAAAGAGGCGGGGAGGTTGATGCCTTTTTCGTACACCTTGTGCAGGCTGGCGCGTTCGATGCGCTTGCCGCGCACCACGCCATTCATATCCGCAATAAGAAGGTCGACGAACTGAACCTCAGGATGTTCCTTAAGGAACGCGTTCGCTTCATTAAGCTGAACGGCACGCGGGGGTACCGACATGATGCAACACCTTTGTTGTTAAAAATATCAATCATGCAATTGCACGAGAAGGAGTCAATCTTAAACGCCTGACGCTGTCAAGACAGGTCCATGGTGCCCTAAAAAAGAGCCATGTGGCCATTTTTAGGGCATTTCAGGGCATTGCCAGGCGCGGTTTTGCCTGTGTTTTCGCAGTGCTCAGGGTGGCGTGTTCAATTTTTTACATGGCTGTTGTGTAAAAAAATGAACAACGCTACTCTCGAGCCGAACCCTATATACACCAAAAAACGGGTGTCCCATGTCTTGCATGCCGCTGATCGGCGTCATCGCCTGCACCAAACGGATCGGTGCGCACTCCTATCATATCGCCGGCGACAAGTACCTGCGGGCGGTGTGTAGCGGCGCGGGCGGTCTGCCCCTGATCATCCCGGCGCTGCCCGGGCTGATCGATCCCGATAGCCTGCTCGAAAATCTGCACGGGCTGCTGTTCACCGGTTCTCCCTCGAATGTCGAGCCGCAGCATTATGGCGGTGCGCCCAGCGCGCCCGGAACCCTGCACGACAGCGCCCGCGATGGCCTCAGCCTGCCGCTGATCCTGCGCGCCGTGGCGCTGGGGATACCGCTGCTGGGTATCTGCCGCGGCTTCCAGGAGATGAACGTGGCGTTCGGCGGCAGCCTGCATCAGGCGCTGCACCAGGTGCCTGGCCTGATGGATCATCGCGAGCCGCAAGATGCGCCCCTCGAAGTGCAGTACGGGCCGGCCCACGCCTTGCAGGTGCAGCCGGGCGGTGTGCTGGCCGGGCTCGGCCTGGGGCCTGAAATAAAGGTCAATTCCATTCACGGGCAGGGTGTCGAACGACTGGCCCCGGGCCTTAGAATCGAGGCGCTGGCCCCGGACGGGCTGATCGAGGCATTTTCCGTCGAGGCGGCGCCGAGCTTTGCCCTCGGCGTGCAATGGCACCCGGAGTGGCAAGTCAGCGATAACCCGGATTATCTCGCCATCTTTCAGGCCTTTGGTGAGGCTTGCAGGAAGAGGGCGGGGCTATGCTGAGCCGGCGGCACATGTCGGTTTCTTAAACCCTGAGGTCTCTATGAGTACCAAATTGGACCAGCTCTCGAGCTGGCTGAAAGAACGCAAAATCACCGAAGTGGAATGCTTGATCAGTGACCTTACCGGCATTGCCCGCGGCAAGATCTCGCCGACCAACAAGTTTCTCGACGAAAAGGGCATGCGCCTGCCGGAGAGCGTGCTGCTGCAGACCGTCACCGGCGACTACGTCGAGGACGACATCTATTACGAGTTGCTCGACGAGGCGGACATCGACATGTTCTGCCGTCCGGACGAGAACGCGGTATTCCTGGTGCCCTGGGCCATCGAGCCGACCGCGATGGTGATCCACGACACCTTCGACAAGCAGGGCTACCCGATCGAGCTGTCGCCGCGCAACATCCTCAAGAACATCCTCAAGCTCTACGCGGACAAGGGCTGGAAGGCCATCGTCGCACCGGAGATGGAGTTCTACCTGACCAAGCGCAACAGCGACCCGGATTTCCCGCTGGTGGCGCCGATGGGGCGTTCCGGGCGCCCGGAAGTCGGTCGGCAATCCTTCTCCATCGACGCGGCCAACGAATTCGACCCGCTGTTCGAGGATGTCTACGACTGGTGCGAGCTGCAGGGCCTGGATCTCGACACGCTGATCCACGAGGACGGCCCGGCGCAGATGGAAATCAACTTCCGCCACGGTGACGCCCTGCACCTGGCCGACCAGATCACCGTGTTCAAGCGCACCATGCGCGAGGCGGCGCTCAAGCACGACGTGGCGGCGACCTTCATGGCCAAGCCGATCACCGACCAGCCGGGCAGCGCCATGCATATCCACCAGAGCGTGGTGGACGTGAAGACCGGCAAGAACCTGTTCTCCAACGAGGACGGGGGCATGAGCGAGCTATTCCACCACCATATCGGCGGCCTGCAGAAATACATCCCCGAGCTGCTGCCGCTGTTCGCGCCGAACGTCAACTCGTTCCGCCGTTTCCTCCCCGACACCTCGGCCCCGGTCAACGTCGAGTGGGGCGAAGAGAACCGCACCGTCGGCCTGCGCGTGCCGGAAGCCGGGCCACAGAACCGCCGCGTGGAAAACCGCCTGGCCGGCGCCGACGCCAACCCTTACCTGGTGCTGGCGGCTTCGTTGCTGTGTGGCTATATCGGCATGGTCGAGGGCATCACGCCGAGTGCCCCGGTCAAGGGGCGTGGCTACGAGCGCCGCAACCTGCGCCTGCCGGTGACCATCGAAAGCGCCCTGGAGCGCATGGAAGCCTGCAAGGACGCGGAGAAATACCTGGGCGGAAAGTTCGTCCGCGGCTATGTCGCGGTCAAGCGTGCCGAACATGAAAACTTCAAGCGGGTGATCAGTTCCTGGGAACGCGAGTTCCTCCTGCTTTCGGTCTGATCGAGCGGGAGCCGGCGCGCGCTTCGCCCGGCTGCCGATAATGGTGTGCATTTCTTGAGGTGGATATGAGCAACCCGAACAACCCGAAAACCCGTGAATGGCAGGCCATGAGCCGCGACCATCACCTGGCGCCATTCAGCGATTTCAAGCAGCTGGGCGAAAAAGGCCCGCGCATCATCACCCGCGCCGATGGTGTGTACCTGTGGGACAGCGAGGGGAACAAGATCCTCGACGCCATGGCCGGTCTGTGGTGCGTGGCCATCGGTTACGGACGCAAGGAGCTGGCCGACGCGGCCTCGCGGCAGATGCAGGAACTGCCCTACTACAACCTGTTCTTCCAGACCGCCACGCCGCCGGCGCTGGAACTGGCCAAGGCGATCGCCGAGCTGACCCCGGCGGGCATGAACCATGTGTTCTTCACCGGTTCCGGCTCCGAAGGCAACGACACCATGCTGCGTATGGTGCGCCATTACTGGGCGCTCAAGGGCAAGCCGGGCAAGCAGGTCATCATTGCCCGCGAGAACGGCTACCACGGCTCCACCGTGGCCGGTGCCAGCCTCGGCGGCATGAAGGGGATGCATGAACAGGGCGGCCTGCCGATCCCGGGCATCGTGCACATCGCCCAGCCATACTGGTTCGGCGAGGGTGGCGACATGACCCCGGAAGCCTTCGGCATCTGGGCGGCCGAGCAACTGGAGAAGAAGATCCTCGAGGTCGGCGAGGAGAACGTGGCGGCCTTTATCGCCGAGCCGATCCAGGGCGCCGGTGGCGTGATCATCCCCCCGGACAGCTACTGGCCGAAGGTGCGCGAGATCCTCGCCAGGTACGAGATCCTGTTCGTCGCCGATGAGGTCATCTGTGGTTTCGGCCGTACCGGCGAATGGTTCGGCAGCGATTTCTTCGGCAATACGCCGGACATGATGACCATCGCCAAGGGCCTGACCTCCGGCTACGTGCCCATGGGCGGACTGGTGGTGCGTGACGAGATCGTCGAGGTGCTCAACGAGGGTGGCGATTTCAACCACGGCTTCACCTATTCCGGGCATCCGGTGGCGGCGGCGGTGGCGCTGGAGAACATTCGCATCCTGCGCGAGGAGAAAATCGTCGAGCGGGTCAAGGCGGAAACGGCACCCTATTTGCAGAGGCGATTGCGCGAACTGGCGGATCACCCGCTGGTGGGCGAAGTGCGCGGTATCGGCATGCTCGGCGCCATCGAACTGGTGAAGAACAAGCAGACGCGCGAGCGTTATCCGAGTGACAAGGCGGCCGGTATGATCTGCCGCGGTCACTGCTTCGATAACGGCCTGATCATGCGCGCCGTGGGCGACACCATGATCATTTCGCCGCCCCTGGTGATCAGCCAGGCTGAAATCGACGAACTGGTGGAAAAGGCGCGCCACTGCCTGGATCTCACCGCCCGTGCTTTACTGGCTTGAGGCTTGAGCGGCACGCCGCTTCTCGGCCAGACTGCGCCGGCCACCGGCATCGCGTCGCCAGGGTAGCGCGAGCCGGATACTCAACATGACAAATGGAGCTGAACCGCATGATCAAGACCTTCGGCAAGACACTGCTGGCCGTGACGCTGGCCGCTAGCGTGGCCGGTATGGCGCAGGCAGATAGCAAGGTATTGAACGTCTACAACTGGTCGGACTACATCGCGGCGGACACCGTGGCCAAGTTCACCAAGGAGACCGGCATCAAGGTCGTCTACGACGTCTTCGATTCCAACGAGACCCTGGAAGCCAAGCTGTTCGCCGGCAAGTCCGGCTACGACATCGTGGTGCCGTCGAACAACTTCCTGGCCAAGCACATCAAGGCCAAGGTCTATCAGCCGCTGGACAAGTCCAAGCTGCCGAACTGGCAGAACCTGGATACCGCCCTGCTCAAGACCGTCGAGGTCAGCGATCCGGGCAACCAGTACGCCTTCCCCTACATGTGGGGCTCGATCGGCATCGGCTTCAACCCGGAGAAGGTCAAGGCCGTGCTGGGCGAGAACGCCCCAGTCGACTCCTGGGACCTGCTGTTCAAGCCGGAGAACATCGAGAAGCTGAAGTCCTGCGGCGTGTCCTTCCTCGACTCGCCGACCGAGGTCCTGCCGATCGCCCTGCAGTACCTGGGCCATGAGCCGACCAGCACCGATCCGAAGCAGCTCAAGGAAGCCGAGGACCTGTTCCTCAAGATCCGTCCGTCGATCACCTACTTCCATTCCTCCAAGTACATCTCCGACCTGGCCAACGGCAACCTCTGCGTGGCGGTGGGCTACTCGGGCGACGTGTACCAGGCCAAGTCCCGTGCCGAAGAGGCCGGCGGCAAGGTCGAGGTGGCCTACAACATTCCGAAGGAAGGGGCCGGTACCTTCTTCGACATGGTGGCCATCCCGGCCGACGCGGAAAACGTGGAGTCGGCCTACGCCTTCATGAACTTCCTGATGCAGCCGGAGATCATGGCCGAGATCACCAACGAGGTGCAGTTCCCCAACGGCAACGCCAAGGCCACGGAGCTGGTCGACGAGGCCATCCGCAACGACCCGGGCATCTACCCGAGCGAGGAAACCATGGCCAAGCTGTACGCCTTCCCGGATCTGCCGCCGGCAGCCCAGCGCGCCATGACCCGCAGCTGGACCAAGATCAAGTCCGGCCGCTGAGTGCGGCAACCTCCGCGGCGGCCTGGCCCGCCGCGGGTGTTGTCATGGCCCCGGGCGGGGCCATGGGCGGATCGCCGCCCGGTGCGCGCTGCGACGATGTCGTGCGCCTATTTCAATCGCGGGGTGTCGGCGGCTGCCTGACAGCCGCTGACGATCCACAAGAAGAGGACGAGCTGTGCACATTTCCCTGGGCAAGATCCTGACCACGACTGCGCTTTCGCTTGGCTTGGCAAGCCTGGCACACGCGGACGGCACCGTGCATATCTACAACTGGAGCGATTACATCGGCGAGGACACCCTGGCCGAGTTCCAGAAGGCCACGGGCATCAAGCCGGTCTACGACGTCTTCGATTCCAACGAGACCCTGGAAGGCAAGCTGCTCGCCGGCCGCAGCGGCTACGACGTGGTGGTGCCGTCCAACCATTTTCTCGGCAAGCAGATCAAGGCGGGGGCATTCCAGAAGCTCGACCGTGCGCTGCTGCCGAACTGGGACAACCTCGACCCGGCCCTGCTCAAGCAACTGCAGGCCAACGACCCGGACAACCAGTACGCGGTGCCCTACCTGTGGGGCACCAACGGCATCGGCTACAACGTGGCCAAGGTCAAGGAGGTGCTCGGCGTCGATCACATCGATTCCTGGGCCGTGCTGTTCGAGCCGGAGAACATGAAGAAGCTGTCCGCCTGCGGCGTGTCGTTTCTCGATTCGGCCGACGAGATGATTCCCGCGGTGCTCAATTACCTGGGCCTGGATCCGAACAGCCAGAGCGGCGAGGATTACGCCAAGGCCGAGGCCAAGTTGCTGGAAGTGCGGCCCTACGTGAGCTACTTCCACTCCTCGAAATACATCGGCGACCTGGCCAACGGCAATATCTGCGTGGCGTTCGGATACTCGGGCGACGTCCTGCAGGCGGCCGATCGTGCCGAGGAAGCCGGCAAGGGCGTGGAAATCGCCTATTCGATTCCCGAGGAAGGCGCCAACCTGTGGTTCGACATGCTCGCCATTCCCAAGGATGCGCGCAACGTCGAGCAGGCCCATGCCTTCATCAATTACCTGCTCGATCCCCAGGTGATCGCCGGGGTCAGCGACTATGTCGGTTACGCCAACCCCAATACCAAGGCCGGGCCACTGATGGATCAGGACATTCTCCAGGACGAGTCGGTCTATCCGCCCCAGGCGGTGCTGGACAAGTTGTACATTTCGGCGGAATTGCCGCCCAAGGCGCAGCGCCTGATGACGCGCAGCTGGACCAAGGTCAAGTCCGGAAAATAAAACCAGTAGCGCCCGGCCCAGGCCGGGCGTCATTTTTCTTGCGGGAGTTTTGGTAATGGCAGTTGCTTCCAGTGCCTATAAGAAGGTTCTCGAGGGGAGTCAGCAACCGAAAGAGGTGCTGGTCAAGATCGAGCGCGTGACCAAGAAGTTCGACGAGACGGTCGCCGTCGACGATGTCTCGCTGACCATCAACAAGGGCGAGATCTTCGCCCTGCTCGGCGGCTCCGGTTCGGGCAAGTCGACCCTGTTGCGCATGCTCGCCGGCTTCGAGCGACCGACCGAGGGGCGCATCTTCCTCGACGGCCAGGACATTACCGACATGCCGCCCTACGAGCGGCCGATCAACATGATGTTCCAGTCCTACGCGCTGTTCCCGCACATGAGCGTGGCCGACAACATCGCCTTCGGCCTCAAGCAGGACAAGCTGCCCAGGGAGGAGATCGACGCGCGGGTGAGCGAGATGCTCAAGCTGGTGCAGATGAGCCAGTACGCCAAGCGCAAGCCCCATCAACTCTCCGGTGGTCAGCGTCAGCGCGTGGCCCTGGCCCGTTCGCTGGCGAAGAAGCCCAAGCTGCTGTTGCTCGACGAGCCGATGGGCGCGCTGGACAAGAAGCTGCGCTCGCAGATGCAGCTTGAGCTGGTCGAGATCATCGAGCGGGTCGGCGTGACCTGCGTGATGGTGACCCACGACCAGGAAGAGGCCATGACCATGGCCCAGCGCATCGCCATCATGCACCTGGGCTGGATCGCCCAGATCGGCAGCCCCATCGACATCTACGAAACGCCGGCCAGTCGCCTGGTCTGCGAGTTCATCGGCAACGTCAACCTGTTCGATGGCGAGATCGTCACCGACGACGCCGACCATGCGGTGATCAACTGCCCGCAGTTGGACAGGCCGATCTACATCGGTCACGGCATCACCACCCGCGCCCAGGAAACCCGGGTGACCTACGCCCTGCGCCCGGAAAAGCTGCTGATGGCCACGCAGTTGCCGGGCGATCACGAGCACCCGGACTACAACTGGAGCAACGGCACCGTGCACGACATCGCCTACCTCGGCGGTCACTCGGTGTACTACGTGAAGCTGAGCTCGGGCCAGGTGGTGCAGTGCTTCATCGCCAACGCCGAGCGCCGTGGCAAGCGGCCGACCTGGGATGAGCCGGTGGTGGTGTTCTGGGAAGACGACAGCGGCGTGGTGTTGCAGTCATGAAGATGTCCAGCCTGACCAAGCGTATGCCCAACGGCCGACACCTTGTGATCGGCATCCCCTTCATCTGGCTGTTCCTGTTCTTCCTGTTGCCGTTCGTCATCGTGCTGAAGATCAGTTTCGCCGAAGCCGACGTGGCGATTCCGCCCTATACCGAGATCTACACCTGGGTGGACAACAGCCTGTCGGTGGTGCTGAACCTGGGCAACTACATCTTCCTCAGCGAAGATGAGCTGTACCTGGCGGCCTACCTCGGCTCGTTGAAGATCGCCTTTTTCAGCACCCTGGTCTGCCTGTTGATCGGCTATCCGATGGCCTACGCCATCGCCCGCGCGAAGAAGGAAACCCAGACGGTATTGCTGCTGTTGGTGATGATGCCGACCTGGACCGCGATCCTGATCCGCGTCTATGCCTGGATGGGCATCCTCAGCAACAACGGTCTGCTCAATGGCTTCCTGCAGAGCATCGGCCTGATCGATTCGCCGCTGCAGATCCTCAACACCAATACCGCGGTGTACATCGGTATCGTCTATTCGTACCTGCCGTTCATGATCCTGCCGCTGTTCGCCAACCTGGTGAAGCACGATCAGAGCCTGCTGGAGGCGGCGTCGGATCTGGGTTCGAGCAACTTCAACAGCTTCTGGAAGATCACCGTGCCGCTGTCGAAGAACGGCATCATCGCCGGCTGCATGCTGGTGTTCATTCCGGTGGTGGGCGAGTTCGTCATCCCCGAACTGCTCGGCGGCCCGGAGACCCTGATGATCGGCAAGGTGTTGTGGCAGGAATTCTTCAACAACCGCGACTGGCCGGTGGCCTCGGCGCTGGCGGTGGTAATGCTGGCGATCCTGCTGGTGCCCATCATTCTCTTCAACAAGAACCAGGCGAAAGAGATGGAGGGCAGGGCATGAGTCATATTCTCGTCGTGTGCCCATCATTCTGTTCAACAGGCTTTCCATCCAAGAGCCGGGCCAAAGAGATGGAGGGGCGGGCATGAAAAACTTCCGTTTCTCCACTTTCATGCTCTGGGTCGGCTTCGCGTTCATCTACCTGCCGATGCTGATCCTGGTGATCTACTCGTTCAATGCCTCGCGGCTGGTGACGGTGTGGGGTGGCTGGTCGGTGAAATGGTACGTCGGGCTGCTCGACAACCGGCAGCTGATGAGCGCGGTATGGCGTTCCCTGGAAATCGCCTGCTACACGGCGATCGCCGCCGTGGCGCTGGGTACGCTGGCGGCTTTCGTGCTGACCCGGATCAACCGTTTCAAGGGGCGCACCCTGTTCGGCGGCCTGGTCACCGCACCGCTGGTCATGCCCGAAGTGATCACCGGCCTGTCGCTGCTGCTGCTGTTCGTGGCCATGGCGCAACTGATCGGCTGGCCCGCGGAGCGTGGGCTGATGACCATCTGGATCGCCCACACCACCTTCTGCTCGGCCTACGTGGCGGTGGTGGTGTCGGCGCGCCTGCGCGAGCTGGACCTGTCCATCGAGGAAGCCGCCATGGATCTCGGCGCGCGGCCCTGGAAGGTGTTCTTCCTGATCACCATTCCGATGATCGCGCCGTCGCTGGCGGCCGGCGGCATGATGTCCTTCGCCCTGTCGCTGGACGATCTGGTGCTGGCCAGCTTCGTCTCCGGACCCGGTTCCACCACCCTGCCCATGGAAGTCTTCTCGGCCGTGCGCCTGGGCGTGAAACCGGAAATCAACGCCGTGGCGAGCCTGATTCTGCTGGCGGTGTCGTTCGCCACCTTCCTGGTGTGGTTCTTCGCCCATCGCGCCGAGGAGAAGCGCAAGAAGGCCATCGAGCAGGTCATGGAAGAGAGCAGCAATCCCAGCTGGCAGCAGGTGCTCGACAGCCGTCGTCCGGCGCCGAAACCGCTCGACTGAGGTCGCTCGCATGGCCGCCAATACCCGCCCTGCAGACGCAGAGGCGGGCATTGGCGTCGATGAAGGCAGTAGCGGTTCAGGCGTAACACCTAAGCTTTAGCTTCCAGCTTGAGGCTTGCTGCTTAGGGCTGCTGCTTAGGGCTGCTGCTCGAAGATCACATACACCTTGCGGCAGGCTTCCAGCACTTCCCAGGTGCCGCTGAAGCCGGCGGGTATGACGAAGCGATCACCGGCGCGCACCGTCTTGGCGTTGCCCTGCTGGTCGCGCAGGACGGAAACCCCCTGGAGGATTTCGCAGTACTCGTGCTCGCTGTAGTTCACCGTCCATTGCCCGACGGCGCCTTCCCAGATGCCGGCGTTGAATTGGCCGCAGGGGCTGCCGTAATGGTTGCGTGCCTGTTGGACGGGGTCGCCCTTGAGGATCTTTTCCGGAGCGGGCCGGTAATGCTCCGCCGCGCTGGCGCTTTGGGCGAAATCGACGATTGTCTGGATATCCATGCTCGTTTCCGTGGTCGATCGGTGGGTGGGCATGCGGCGCACCGCCGGCGTCGGTACAGGCCGCAAGGAGCGATCGCTTCGAGTCTATGTTTAATAAAACGAACGTGACAAGGCGGTATTGGCCGCAATTGTCAAAAATATTGAAAATCCGACCGGCGCTGGTTTAGTGTGGCCGGCAGGCTATCCAGGGTGCAAGGCGCCTTCACCGACTATTGAGGATGATCGAATGACCCGTTTGACTCGTGCCGACTGGGAACAGCGCGCCAAGCAGCTGAAGATCGAAACCCGCGCCTTCGTGCAGGGCGAGTACCAGGCCGCCCGGAGCGGCGAAACCTTCGACTGCATCAGCCCCGTGGATGGCCGCGTGCTGGGCCAGGTCGCCAGTTGCGACCTGGCCGACGCCGAGCTGGCGGTCAAGTCCGCACGCGCCGCCTTCGATGCCGGCGTCTGGTCGCGCATCGCCCCGGCCAAGCGCAAGCGGAAGATGATCCGTTTCGCCGAACTGCTGCTGGAAAACGCCGAAGAACTGGCGCTGCTGGAAACCCTGGACATGGGCAAGCCGATCAGCGACTCCCTGGACATCGACGTTCCGGGCGCCGCCAACGCCATCAGCTGGAGCGCCGAGGCGATCGACAAGGTCTATGACGAAGTGGCGCCGACGCCCCATGATCAGCTTGGCCTCGTCACCCGTGAGCCGGTTGGCGTGGTGGCCGCCATCGTGCCGTGGAACTTTCCGCTGATGATGGCCTGCTGGAAGCTCGGCCCGGCGCTGGCCACCGGCAACTCGGTGATCCTCAAGCCGTCCGAGAAGTCGCCGCTGACGGCGATCCGCATCGCCCAGCTGGCGCTGGACGCCGGCATTCCAGCCGGCGTGTTCAACGTCCTGCCTGGCCACGGCCATACGGTTGGCAAGGCCCTCGCGCTGCACATGGACGTCGACACCCTGGTGTTCACCGGCTCCACCAAGATCGCCAAGCAACTGATGATCTATGCCGGCGAATCGAACATGAAGCGCGTGTGGCTGGAGGCGGGTGGCAAGAGCCCGAATATCGTCTTCGCCGACGCACCGGACCTGCAGGCCGCCGCCGAAGCCGCCGCCAGCGCCATCGCCTTCAACCAGGGCGAGGTCTGCACCGCGGGCTCGCGCCTGCTGGTGGAAAACTCGATCAAGGACAGTTTCCTGCCCCTGGTGATCGAGGCCCTGAAAGGTTGGAAGGCCGGCAACCCGCTGGACCCGGACACCACTGTCGGGGCCCTGGTCGATACCCAGCAGATGAACACCGTGCTCGGTTACATCGAAGCCGGACACGCCGACGGCGCCAAGCTGGTCGCCGGTGGCAAGCGTACCCTGGAGGAGACCGGCGGCACCTATGTCGAGCCGACCATCTTCGACGGCGTGACCAACGCCATGCGCATCGCCCGCGAGGAAATCTTCGGGCCGGTGCTGTCGGTGATCGGTTTCGACAGCGCCGAGCAGGCGGTGCAGATCGCCAACGACACCGTCTATGGCCTGGCGGCCGCGGTGTGGACGGGCGATCTGTCCAAGGCGCACCTGACCGCCCGCGCCTTGCGCGCCGGCAGCGTCTGGGTCAACCAGTACGACGGTGGCGACATGACCGCGCCGTTCGGTGGCTTCAAGCAGTCGGGCAATGGGCGCGACAAGTCGCTGCATGCCTTCGACAAGTACACCGAGCTGAAATCCACCTGGATCAAGCTCTGACGAGAAAAGCGCTGAAGGCTGGAGGCTGAACGAAGGGGCATTGCGCTTTTCGTCCAGCTTTCCAGCCTACAGCGCTTTTTGTCGAGCGTTTCATGAACTGGAAAACCTATTTCGCCGTCTGTGCCGCGGTGATCAGTATCGGGCTGGCGCTGGGTGTGACCATGCCGCTGGTATCGCTGCGCCTGGAGAGCTGGGGCTACGGCTCGTTCGCCATCGGCGTGATGGCGGCGACGCCGGCGGTCGGCGTGCTGCTCGGGGCATCGCTGGCCGGGCGTCTGGCCGCGCGTTGCGCCACGCCGCGTCTGATGCAGCTGTGCCTGCTCATGGGCGCCGTCTCGGTGACCGGGCTGGCGCTGCTGCAGAACTATGCGGTTTGGGTGCTGCTGCGCCTGCTTCTCGGCGTGGCCCTGACGGTGGTGTTCATCCTCGGCGAAAGCTGGATCAACCAACTGGCCGTGGAGAAATGGCGCGGCCGGCTGGTGGCGCTGTACGGTACCGGCTATGCCTTGAGCCAATTGTGCGGCCCCTTGCTGCTCAGTGTGCTGGGCACGCGCAGCGATCTCGGTTTCTGGTTCGGCACGGCGTTGCTGATCGGCGGTTCCGCGCTGCTGATCGGCCGTACCGGCGCGCCCCGGGTGGATGCCCACAGCGCGTCCGGGCGCGGCTTGCTCGATTTCTGCCGCAGCCTGCCGGCGATCGCCTGGGCGGTGATGCTGTTCGCCGCCTTCGAAGCGATGATGCTGACCTTGTTGCCGATCTACGGCCTGCGCCAGGGCTTCACCCAGGAAGTGGCGCTGCTCATGGCCAGCGTGGTGGTGGTCGGCGACGCGGCCTTGCAGTTGCCCATCGGCCTGCTGGCCGACCGCATGTCGCGGGTCACCCTGTTCCGTGGCTGTGGTGTGGTGCTGCTGTGTTCCAGCCTGGGCATTCCGGCCCTGCTGCACACGCCACTCATATGGCCCGTGCTGGTGCTGTTCGGCGCCAGCGCCGGTGGCTTGTTCACCCTGTCGCTGATCCTTATCGGCGAGCGCTTCCGTGATGATCAACTGGTACGGGCCAATGCCCATGTCGCCCAGCTCTGGGGCATCGGTTGCCTGATCGGCCCGTTGGCCACCGGGGCGGTCAGCCAGTGGGTCAGCGGTCATGCCTTGCCGATGATGATGGCACTGGGTGCGGCCGGTTTCGTCTGGCTGGCCTGGCAGCGCGATGCCTTCGCTGCCCAGGTGCCGTTGTCGCAGCCTTGAAAACCGCCGCGCGCCCGTAGCAGCGGCGGCCCAGGGGAAACCCCGCAGCGATTGGCGGCCATGACGCGGTTCCGGGTAACGGACGCAGTCCTTGTTGCGCCGAGGCCGGGGTTCCTGGGGACTTCTGGCTAAAGCATCTTTTCCAGGCCGATCAGGCGGGAGAACCAGGCGTTGAACTGACGCCAGCGGTTGCCCGGTTCCTTGTCCAGGACGAAGGTCTCGCCGTCTTCTTCGCCGATCCAGACCATGCGGGTGTCGTCGCCTTGCGCTTGCAGGCGCACTTCGTAGCTGACCGCCGGGGCCATGCCCTCCAGGGCCAGGTCGCGTACGTAGGCGGCAAGCTTCGGGCTGTCCACCAGCACCCCGACTTCGGTATTCCAGAGCACCGAGCGCGGGTCGAAGTTGAGTGAGCCGATGAACGATTTGCGTCTGTCCAGGACCAGCGCCTTGCTGTGCAGGCTGGAATTGGAACTGCCGCTGAAGCTGTAGACCGGGCTGGAGTCCTCGCCGGGCTGGCTGCGCAGTTCGAACAGCCGCATGCCGTGCTCGAGCATAGCCTGTCGATAGGGCGCGTAGCCGCCGTGTACCGCCGGCACATCGGTGGCTTCCAGGGCATTGGTCAGCAGGCGGATCTCGACGCCGGCGTCGGCGCGCGAGATCAGGTACTGCATGCCTTCCTGGGCCGGTACGAAGTAGGCCGAGATCAGCACCAGGTCTTCCTGGACGGCCAGCAGGTGTGGCAGCAACTGGGTGGTCAGCAAGAGCTGCGGGTCGGGTTCGCCGCGGGCCAGCACCTTGCTCGGTGCGTCCCACAGCGCGGCACCCGGTGCCCAGATCAGTTCGCCGAGCCAGTGTTCCAGCTGCGGTTTGTCGCGGTATTCCAGCAGCCGTTCGGAGAGTACCGGTTGTTCGGCGCGAGCCTTCTTCAGGTAGTCGCGCAAGCCCTGGCGCGCCTTGCCCAGGTCCTTGTCGTCCGGTTGCTTCCAGACGAACTGCTGGATTGGCTTGCTCAACGCGCTGTTCCAGTACTGATCGAAACTCTGCGACAGGTCCCGCGCCACCGGGCCGACGACGAGCATGTCGATGTCGGTGAAGTTGAGGTTGGGTTCGGCGTCGAAGTATTCGTCGCCCAGGTTGCGTCCGCCGACGATGGCGGCGGCGCTGTCGGCCAGCCACAGCTTGTTGTGCATGCGCCGATGCTGCTGCGACAGGTTCAGGGCACGGCCGAGCAGGCGCGTGGCGCCGTTCATGCGGCCCAGGTGCAGCGGGTTGAACACCCGTATCTGGATGTTCGGGTGCGCCGCCAGCAGGGCGATCTGGTAGTCCTTGCCATCGCTGCTGGTGTCGTCCAGCAGGATGCGCACGCGCACGCCGCGGTCGGCTGCCTGCAGCAGCTCCTTGACCAGCGCCCGGGTGCTGAGCCCGTCGTGCACGATGTAGTACTGCAGGTCGAGGCTGTGCTGGGCGGCGCGTATCAGTTCGGCCCGGGCGGCGAAGGCCTCGTTGCTGGCCGGCAGCAGACGAAAACCCGACTGCCCCGGATGCTCGGCGGCGCGCGCCTCGATGGCGGCGCCGAACGAGGAGTCGGCGGCGGGGATGGCCTGGCTGGGCACGATGGCCACCGGGTTGGCGCAACCGGCCAGGCTCAGCAGGACGATAAGGAGCAAGCGCAGAGGCACTACTGCAGCCTCCATGGCTGGCTGTATTGACCCTGTTAGGACGCCGGCAGCGGAAGAAAGATTCAGTCCGTGTGCATCGCCGTGTCGCGCGCGTGGTTGTCCTCGAGCAATCGCGCCACGCTTGCGCCGACCTGGCGTACCGCAGCTTCGATGGCGGCGCTGGGCTTGGCCGCGTAGTTCATGCGCAGGCAATTGCGGTACTTGCCCGCCGCCGAGAAGATGCTGCCCGGGGCGATCTGTATCTTGTACGGCGCCAGTTCGCGATTCAGGCGCTGGCTGTCGAAGCCCTCGGGCATTTCCACCCAGAGCATGAAGCTGCCCAGCGGGCGGCTGACCCGGGTCTGGGCGGGGAAGTAGCGGCTCACCCAGTCGATCATCTGGTCGCGGCCGCGGGCGTACTGCATGCGCATGCGCCGCAGGTGGGGTTCGTAGTGGCCGCCCTCGATGTACTCCGCCAGGGCCAGTTGCGGCAACTGGGCGGTGGTGCCGGTGCCCATGTACTTCATGTGCAGCACACGATCGAGGTAGCGCCCCGGGGCTATCCAGCCGACGCGCAGGCCGGGCGCGAGGGTCTTGGAGAAGGAACTGCACAGCAGTACGCGGCCGTCTTCATCGTAGGATTTTATGCTGCGCGGGCGTGGGTAGTTGTAGGCCAGCTCGCCATACACATCGTCTTCGATGATGGCCACGTCATAGCGCTGCGCCAGCGCCAGCAGGGCGCGTTTATTGGCCTCCGGCATGATGTAGCCCAGCGGATTGTTGCAGTTGGGCGTGAGCTGGATGGCCTTGATCGGCCACTGTTCCAGCGCCAGTTCCAGCGCATCCAGGCTGATGCCGGTGAGCGGATCGGTCGGCAGCTCCAGGGCTTTCATGCCGAAGCCCTTGAGCGCCTGCATCACGCCGTGGAAGCTCGGCGAGTCGACCGCGACGATGTCGCCCGGCGCGCAGATCGCGCGGATCGCCGCCGACAGGGCTTCATGGCAGCCCGTGGTGATGACGATGTCTTCGAAGGTCACCTGGCAGCCGCTGTCGAGCAACAGCCGGGCGATCTGTTCGCGCAGGCGCTGATCGCCACGGATGCTGCCGTAGGTGAGGGTCTGCAGATCCTGCTTGCGACTCAGGCGTGACAGCGAGCGCAGCAGTGGCCTGAGGGTCGGGCTGTCGATATCCGGGCGGCCGCGGCCGAGCTGGATGAAGTCGTTGTTCGGCTGCATGCCGATCTGTTCGAGGACCTGGTCCCATTGCGACACCTCCACCGGGCGCTGCGCCGTGCGGCTGATCCTGGGCAGCGCCGGTTTGTCCCGGCCGGGTGGCACGAAGTAGCCGGACTTGGGGCGGGGCGTGGCCAGCCCGCGGTCTTCGAGGTGGCGATAGGCCTGCTGCACCGTGCTCAGGCTGACGCCGTGCTCCAGGCTCAGCGCGCGTACCGAGGGCAAGCGGTCCCCCGGGCGATACAGACCTTGTTCGATTCGCGCGCCGAGCAGTTCGGCCAGATTGACATACAGGGTCATGACTGTTGCCTGTTCGGTAGTGGAGGGCGGCAGAGACCAGTACAGATTGTCTCCCAAGCAGCCATTCAGTCGGTTTTCAGCGATTTCTGTATGGATTTAATTGCATATTTTTGAATCTGTCATGCTTTTTCGTCGCTTGCCATCATGGTTACCCATGACAGGTGCAAGCAGGAGAACGAGATGAACGGCCTGAGTGATGTGCGATTGACTCTGACCCGCAGCGAACTGGACGGCAGCCACCGTCCCCGGATGGTGGATCAGGTAACCAGTGGCAAGATCATGGCGCAGCGCTGGAAGCTGTTCCTGCGGCGTCTGGCTACCCGGCGTGCGTTGCTGGAATTGAGCGATGCCCACCTGCGCGATATCGGCCTGACCCGGGAGCAGGCCAGGCAAGAGGCGCTCCTGCCGTTCTGGAAACTGTGAACAGCCGGCCTGCCGAAAGCCCATGGTCGTGTGTAGCCCGGCGTTGAGCGCAGCGATACCCGGGAACGGCTACCCTGGGTATCGCCATGCTCAACCACAGGCTACGGTCCGTGAGTTCGCCCGTAGCAGCCGGTTTGCCGAAAGCCATTGGTCGCCTGTAGCCCGGCGTCGAGCGCAGCGATACCCGGGTCGGTTGCCCTGGGTATCGCTCTGCTCAGCCACAGGCTACGGTCTGTGAACTCGCCCGTGGCAGCCGGCTTGCCGAAAGCCACTGGTCGCCTGTAGCCCGGCGTTGAGCGCAGCGATACCCGGGATCGGTTGCCCCGGGATCGCTCTGCTCAACCACAGGCCACGGTCGACGAAGCACGACCGGTGCTTCAGGCCAGCTCTTTGAGCCGGTGCCAGAGCATGCCCAGCGCCAGGAGCGGGGAGCGCAGGTAGCGCCCGCCGGGGAAGGTCATGTGCGGCACCTTGGCGAACAGTTCGAAGCCGCCGCCGGCCTGGCCGGCGATCGCCTCGCCGAGCAGTTTGCCGGCCAGGTGGGTGACGTTCACGCCGTGGCCGGAATAGGCCTGGGCGTAGAACACGTTGGGCTGATCCTTGAGGCGGCCGATCTGCGGCAGGCGGTTGGCGCCGATACCGATCATGCCGCCCCACTGGTAGTCGATCCGCACCGTGTCCAGGTGCGGGAACACCTCGAGCATCTTCGGCCGCATATAGGCCGCGATGTCAGCCGGATCACGCCCCGAATAGTGACAGGCACCACCGAATAGCAGGCGGCGGTCGGCGCTGAGGCGGTAGTAGTCCAGCGCCACCCGCTGGTCGCAGAGCGCCATGTTCTGCGGGATCAGGGCGCGGGCCTGCTCCTCGTCCAGGGGCTCGGTGGCGATGATGTAGCTGCCCGCCGGCAGTACCTTGCCGCCCAGGGCCGGGTTGAGGTCGCGGATGTAGGCATTGCAGCCCAGCACCAGGTGAGCGGCCCGCACCAGGCCCTGGGCCGTGTGCACGCGCACCTCGCTGCCGTATTCGATGCGCGTCGCCGGCGAGTGCTCGAACAGGCGCACGCCCAGGCTCTGCGCCGCGGCGGCTTCGCCCAGGGCCAGGTTGAGCGGATGCAGGTGGCCCGAGCCCATGTCGATCAGGCCGCCGACGTAGCGGCTCGAGCCGACCACCTCGTGCATCTGCTCCGGTTGCAGCAGGCGCAGCTCATGGCGGTAGCCGAGGCTCTGCAGTTCGGCGGCGTCTTCGGCGAAACCGGCCAGGTCGCGGGGTTTGTTGGCCAGGTCGCAATAGCCCCAGGTCAGGTCGCAGTCGATGGCGAACTGCTCGACCCGTTGGCGGACGATCTCCACCGCTTCGAGCCCCATCAGTTTCATCTCGCGCACACCGCTGGCCCCGATCACCGGCTCGAACTGCTCGAGACCATGGCCGACGCCGCGGATCAGTTGCCCGCCATTGCGCCCGCTGGCGCCCCAGCCGACCCGGTGCGCTTCGAGGAGCACCACCGAGAGGCCTTTCTGCGCCAGTTCGATCGCCGTATTGAGCCCGGAAAAACCGCCGCCGACGACACACACATCGGCACGCTGCTCACCGTGCAGGGCGGCGAAGTCGAGTTGGCGATTGCTGCTCGCGGCGTAATAGGACGGGGCGTGCTCGCTGCTGGGAAGCGACGGGTTGGCACGGGCGTTCATGTGCGAAATCCTGATTGTCTTGTTTGCTAAATTTGACGAGCATAAGCGCTGCGTTCCCTTCGCGCCAAGCACCGCTGGCGTGCAGAGGCAGGCGATGTCGTGTCCGGGTGGGTCTTTTGCCGCGGGCGTGGGCGGGGCGCTACCATGTACGCCTCCTGTTCAGAGCCGCCTCCATGAGCTGTACCCGCGACAAGGTCGACCAGTTGCGTCGGCAGATCCCCCGTTTCGACTGCGTACCGGGTTGCCACGACTGCTGTGGCCCGGTGACCGCCTCGTCGGAAGAAATGTCGCGCTTGCCGCGCACGAGCGCCGCCGAGCAGGAGGCCGCGCTGGCGGAGTACAACTGTGTGCATCTCGGCCCCCAGGGCTGCCGGGTATACGACCAGCGTCCGCTGATCTGCCGCCTGTTCGGCACCACCGCCAGCCTGCCCTGCCCGCGTGGCCGCGGCCCGGAGCAGCCGACCGAGGCGCGGGTGGAGCGCCAGGTGCATCGGCTGATCGCCAGCACGCGGCAGGTGCTGGTGTAAGCCGTCACTCCGCAATCGGCAACTGCAGCGACTCCTTCACCTCTTCCATGACGATGTAGCTCTTCGACTCGCGCACGTGCGGCAGCTTGAGCAGGATGTCGCCGAGCAGCTTGCGGTAGCTGGCCATCTCGTTGATGCGGGCCTTCACCAGGTAGTCGAAGTCACCGGACACCAGGTGGCATTCAAGCACGTGCGGCAGCTTGAGCACGGCGCGGCGGAACTCCTCGAAGGTGTCGCCGGACTTGTAGTCCAGGCTGATCTCGACGAACACCAGCAGGCTGGCCTTCAGGTGTTGCGGATTGAGCCGGGCGTGGTAGCCCATGATGATGCCCTCGCGCTCCAGGCGGCGGACGCGCTCGGTGCAGGGCGTGGTGGACAGGCCGACCCGTTCGCCCAGCTCGGTGAAGGAGATACGCCCGTCTTCCTGGAGGATGCGCAGGATGTTGCGGTCGATCTTGTCCAGCTCGCGGCGGCTCTGGTGTTGAGTGCGCATGGGTGGTGCCCCTCCGTGAAAGGCTGTAAAGGCGAGAACTCTCTTTGAATATAGCTATGTATATAGTGAAAAGCACTGCCCATCACTTTCTATACTGCCCACATTGACTTCTCAATTGCTTTTACGTCAGTGCAAAGTCGCGACGAGGAGAAAACATGCGGGTTCTGGTGCTTGGCAGCGGTGTGATCGGTACCGCCAGTGCGTATTACCTGGCCCGTCAGGGCTTCGAGGTGGTGGTGGTCGATCGCCAGGATGGCCCGGCCCTGGAAACCAGTTTCGCCAACGCCGGGCAGGTATCGCCCGGTTATGCCTCGCCCTGGGCCGCCCCCGGCGTACCGCTGAAGGCCATCAAGTGGCTGTTGCAGAAGCACGCGCCGCTGGCGATCAAGGTCACTGGCGATATCGACCAGTACCTGTGGATGGCGCAGATGCTGCGCAACTGCACCGCCAGCCGTTACGCGGTGAACAAGGAGCGCATGGTGCGCCTTTCCGAGTACAGCCGCGACTGTCTCGATGAACTGCGGGCGCAAACCGGTATCGGTTACGAGGCCCGCCAGCTGGGGACCACGCAACTGTTCCGCACCCAGGCGCAACTGGACAATGCCGCCAAGGATATCGCCGTGCTCGAGCAGTCCGGCGTGCCTTATGAACTGCTCGACCGTGCCGGTATCGCCAAGGTCGAGCCGGCCTTGGCCAGCGTCACCGACAAGCTCTCCGGTGCGCTGCGCCTGCCCAACGATCAGACCGGCGACTGCCAGATGTTCACCCGCAAGCTGGCCGAGATGGCCCGCGAACTGGGTGTCGAGTTCCGCTTCCAGCAGACCATCCAGCGCCTGGATTTCGCCGGCGACCGGATCAACGGCGTGTGGATCGACGGCAAGCTGGAAACCGCCGATCGCTACGTGCTCGCCCTGGGCAGCTATAGCCCGCAACTGCTCAAGCCGCTGGGCCTGCGCGCGCCGGTCTATCCGCTCAAGGGCTACTCGCTGACGGTGCCGATCGTCAACCCGGACATGGCGCCGAGCTCGACCATTCTCGACGAGACCTACAAGGTCGCCATCACCCGTTTCGATCAGCGCATCCGCGTCGGCGGCATGGCCGAGATCGCCGGTTTCGACCTGAACCTCGACCCGCGGCGCCGGGAAACCCTGGAAATGATCGTCGGCGACCTCTACCCGCAGGGCGGCGACCTGAGCCAGGCCGATTTCTGGACCGGCCTGCGCCCGGCGACCCCGGACGGTACGCCGATCGTCGGGGCGACCCCTTATGGAAATCTGTTTCTCAACACCGGGCACGGTACCCTTGGCTGGACCATGGCCTGCGGCTCCGGGCGTTTCCTGGCGGATGTGATGGCCAAGAAGCGTCCGCAGATCAGCAGCGAAGGCCTGGATATTTCCCGCTACGGCAGCGCCCGCGTGCCTGCCGCCGCCTCGCCACAACCGTGCCGTACCTGACGGCCCGCCAAGGAGCATCCGCCCAATGTCCATCCAGCGCCAGCGCATCGAAACGCGCTACAGCGAAATCGTCATCCACAACGGCACGGTCTACCTGGCCGGTCAGCTGGCCGACGATTACAGCGGCGATATCGTCGAGCAGACCGAGCAGACCCTGGCCAATATCGACATCCTGCTGGCCGAGGCGGGGACCGACAAGACGCGCATCCTCTCGGTGACCATCTACCTGCGCGACATGGCGCGTGACTACGCCGGGCTCAACCAGGTGTGGGACGCCTGGGCGCCGCGCGGCCATGCGCCGGCGCGGGCCTGTGTCGAAGCCGCCCTGTACACCCCCGAGGTGCTGGTGGAGATGAGCGTGGTGGCCGCGCTACCCTGAACCCCCTTCGTCGCCAGCGGGCCGGGTGCGTGGTAACGCCCCGGCCCGCGTGTTTTCAACCACCATTCGAGAGAACCATGCGTCCCGCCCGTGCCCTGATCGATCTGCAAGCGCTGCGTCACAATTATCGGCTGGCCCGGGAGCTGTCCGGCGCCCGGGCACTGGCCGTGGTCAAGGCCGATGCCTATGGCCATGGCGCCGTGCGTTGCGCCCGTGCCCTGCAGGAAGACAGCGATGGCTTTGCCGTGGCCTGCGTCGAAGAAGCGCTGCAATTGCGTGAGGCGGGTATCCGCGGGCCGATCCTGTTGCTCGAGGGCTTTTTCGAAGCCAGCGAGCTGGTGCTGATCGAGCAGCATGAGCTGTGGTGCGTGGTGCATGCGCAGTGGCAGCTGGAGTCCATCGAACAGGCGCCGCTGAAGCGTCCGTTGAACGTCTGGCTGAAGCTCGACAGCGGCATGCACCGGGTCGGCTTCCACCCGGCCGACTATGCCGGGGCCTACCAGCGCCTGCTGGCCAGCGGCAAGGTGGCGAAGGTCGTGCTCATGACCCATTTCTCCCGCGCCGACGAGCTCGACTGCACGCGCAGCGACGAGCAACTGGCGGTGTTCCAGCAGGCGCGCCAGGGCCTGGCCGCCGAGACCAGCCTGCGCAATTCGCCGGCGCTGCTGGGCTGGCCGCAGCTGTTCAAGGAACAGCCGGCCAGCGACTGGGTGCGGCCCGGCATCATGCTGTACGGGGCCACGCCCTTCGAACAGCAGCAGGCGCTGGCCACGCGGCTGCAGCCGGTGATGACCCTGGAATCACGGGTCATCAGTGTGCGCGAGCTGCCAGCCGGGGAGCCGGTCGGCTATGGCGCGCGCTTCGTCACCGAGCGCGCGACGCGGGTCGGGGTGGTTGCCATGGGCTATGCCGACGGATACCCGCGGCATGCGCCCAGTGGCACGCCGCTGCTGATCGACGGGCAGCCGTCACGCCTGATCGGCCGGGTATCCATGGACATGCTCACGGTCGACCTCAGCGATCTGCCGGGGTGCGGGCTGGGCAGCCGGGTCGAGTTCTGGGGCAAGGGCGTGCTCGCCAGCGATGTGGCCGGCGCTGCCGGCACCATTCCCTATCAGCTTTTCTGCAACGTGCGGCGGGTACCGCTGGTCTACTCCGGGGACTGAAGGCGCAACTGGGCAGGATTGGCAACCATACTGTTGTAAATACTGAACGCTGTTGCCATGATACGGCCACTTTTCCGTGTCTTCCCAAGGGGGAAACCTGCATTGGACGTCGGTGTTCGACTGCAATCCATCCGTAAGCTCAAAGGCCTCTCCCAGCGCGAACTCGCCAAGCGAGCCGGCGTGACCAACAGCACCATCTCGATGATCGAGAAGAACAGCGTGAGTCCTTCCATCAGTTCGTTGAAGAAGGTGCTGGCGGGGATTCCCATGTCCCTGGTGGAGTTCTTCTCGCTGGAAGTGGAGCAGGACAGCCAGACCCAGGTGGTCTACCGGGCCAGCGAGCTTACCGATATCTGCAGTGGCGCCATCACCATGAAGCTGATCGGCAAGGCCCATCCCAGCCGCGCCATCGCCTTTCTCGACGAAACCTACCCGCCGCAGAGCGACACCGGCCTGGACATGTACGCCCACGAAGGCGAAGAAGCCGGCATGCTGGTCGAAGGCCGCCTCGAGCTGACCGTCGGCGGCGAGGTGTACATCCTGGAAAGTGGCGACAGCTATTATTTCGAGAGCAGCAAGCCGCACCGTTTCCGCAACCCCTTCGACCAGCCGGCCAGGCTGATCAGCGCCACCACCCCGGCCAATTTCTGAAAAGGCAGCGACAAGCCACAAGCCAGAAGCCGAGAACAGCGCTGAAGGCTGGACGAAAAAGCCAGGTAGCCCGGGTCGAGCGCAGCGACACCCGGGGAGGCGTTACCTGGGTATCGCTGCGCTCAACCCAGGCTACGAGCCAGAGGCCGATAAGAGCGCTGAAGGCTGGACGAAAAAGCTTGACGGTGGCGAGGCCGACCACAACGCTGTCCAGCCTCCAGCCTCCAGCCTCCAGCCTCCAGCCTCCAGCCTCCAGCCTCCAGCCTCCAGCCTCCAGCCTCCAGCCTCCAGCCTCCAGCCTCCAGCCTCCAGCCTATTCGTCTACCTCGACCTTGACCCGCCGGGCGCTGCGGCCGTCCTCGGGGGAAAGCTGCAGGAAGATGCCCGCGGCCAGCATCGACAACAGGCCGACGCACAGGTAGGTGGCCTGGAAGGCCGACAGCACGGCATCCGTCTGGCCCTGGTGGTCCAGGCTGAAACCGCCGAGCAGGGCCGCTGCGGCGGCCACGCCGAGGCTCATCGACAGCTGCACCACCACCGAAAGCAGGCCGTTGCCGCTGCTGGCCTCGTTGTCGCGCAGGTCGATCAGGGTCACGGTGTTCATGGCGGTGAACTGCAGTGAATTGAGGGCGCCGATCAGGCTCAGCTGGATGAACAGCTGGACATGCGACGTCTGTCCGTCGACCAGGGCCATGCTGGCGATCAGCAGGCCGAGCAGCAGGGTGTTGCTGGTCAGGATGCGGCGGTAGCCGAGGCGGTCGATCAGCGGCTTGGCCAGCGGTTTCATGGTCATGGCGGCCAGGGCCAGGGGAATCATGCTCATGCCGGCCTGGGCCGGCGAGTAGCCCATGCCCAACTGCAGCAGCAGCGGCGTGAGAAAGGGCAGGGCGCCGCTGCCGAGGCGGGCGAAGACGTTGCCGAGGATGCCCACGGCGAAGGAACGGGTATGGAACAGGCTCGGCGAGAACAGCGCGTTGTCGATGCGTCC
The DNA here is from genome assembly GCF_004327355.1 of Phytopseudomonas dryadis. Classification (GTDB taxonomy): domain Bacteria; phylum Pseudomonadota; class Gammaproteobacteria; order Pseudomonadales; family Pseudomonadaceae; genus Aquipseudomonas; species Aquipseudomonas dryadis. Next base: position 98,963 of record NZ_QJUM01000011.1, on the reverse strand, counting down.
GGCGCGCAGCCAGTAGGCCGCCAGGCAGGCCAGGCCGCCGAGCAGCAGGAGCATCACCCGCACGTGGGGCAGGTGCAGCTCGCCCAGACCTTCCAGGGCCACGGTGATCAACAGCATGGCGGCGCCGAACAGCAGGAAGCCGATGGCGTCGAAGCGCGTGCGTTGGGGGCCGCGCAGATCCGGCATGAAGCGCAGGGCGGCCCAGCAGCCGAGCGCGCCCACCGGCAGGTTGATCAGGAAGATCCAGTGCCAGCTGGTGTATTCCACCAGCCAGCCGCCCAGGGTCGGGCCGATCAGCGGGCCGAGCAGGCCGGGCAGGGTGATGAAGCTCATGATCCGCACCAGCTCCGTGCGCGGGTAGGCGCGCAGCACCACCAAACGCCCGACGGGCATCATCAGGGCGCCGCCCAGGCCCTGGATCACGCGGGCGGCGACCAGCATGCTCAGCGAGTTGGACAGGGCGCAGAGCAGCGAGCCGAGGCTGAACAGCAGGATGGCGCCGAAGAAGATGCGCCGGGTGCCGAAGCGGTCGGCGATCCAGCCCGAGGCCGGGATCAGCAGGGCCACGGTGAGCATGTAGGCGATCACCACCGACTGCATGCGCAGGGGGTCTTCGTCGAGGTCACCGGCCATGCTCGGCAGGGCGGTATTGAGGATGGTGCCGTCCAGCGTCTGCATGAAGAAGGCGATGGCGACGATCCAGGGCAACAGGCGGGCGGTGCGGGCGTCGAGCAGGGTCATGGCGGTCGCGAGTCTGCGGGTGGTAGAGCAGTTTGACCGATGCCGGGCGCGAATGTCTCGATCTTGAAGCTTGAAGCTTGAAGCGGCGAACGCTTCACCCTTGCACTTGCCTGGTCGCCTGGCCGGACCTCGGCAAACCCGGGTTACGCCTGCGGCTAATCCAGGCTACGCATACAACCGTAGCCCGGGTGGAGCGAAGCGATACCCGGGAGCTGGCCGTCTCAACCCGCCGAGCGTATTGCCTCGATACCGCGCACCGGCGTGCCGCGTACCGGCGCGTCGCCCGCCACATGGTAGGGCGCATCGCTGCGCGGCAGCGGCGCCCGGCCACGGATGCGATCGGCGATCTTCTCGGCGATCATGATGGTGGTGGCGTTGAGGTTGCCGGTGATGATCTGCGGCATGATTGAGGCGTCTACCACGCGCAGCCCCTGCAGGCCGTGCACGCGGCCCTGCCCGTCGACCACCGCCATGGCGTCTTCGCCCATCTTGCACGAGCAGGAGGGGTGGAAGGCGGTTTCCGCATGTTCGCGGATGAAGGCGTCCAGCTCCGCATCGCTCTGCACATGGGCGCCGGGGCTCAGTTCGCGACCGCGGTATGGGTCGAGGGCCGGCTGCTGCATGATCTCGCGGGTCAGGCGGATGCCGTCGCGGAATTCCTGCCAGTCCTGTTCATGGGCCATGTAGTTGAACAGGATGCTCGGGTGCTGGCGTGGGTCCTTCGACTTCAGGTGCACGCGGCCGCGGCTCGGCGAGCGCATCGAACCGACGTGGGCCTGGAAGCCGTGTTCCTTCACCGCATTGCTGCCGTTGTAGTTGATCGCCACCGGCAGGAAGTGGAACTGCAGGTTCGGCCAGGCGAAGGCCTCGCGCGAACGGATGAAGCCGCCGGCCTCGAACTGGTTGCTGGCGCCGATGCCATTGCCGGCCAGCAACCACTGGGCGCCGATACCCGGCTGGTTGAGCATCTTCAGCGCGGGATACAGCGAGACCGGCTGGGTGCAGGCATACTGCACGTAGACCTCCAGGTGATCCTGCAGGTTGGCGCCCACGCCCGGCAGGTCGTGCACCACATCGATGTCCAGGCCGCGCAACAGCTCGCCGGGGCCGACCCCGGAGCGCTGCAGGATCTGTGGCGAGGCGATGGCGCCGGCGCACAGCAGCACTTCGCGGCGTGCCGTGGCGATGCTCGGCGTACTCGCGTTGCCCTGCAGGTAGGCCACGCCGCTGGCGCGCTTGCCGTCGAACAGGATGCGGTCGGTGGTGGCGTGGGTGACGATGCTCACGTTGGCGCGTGCGCGGGCCTGGTCGAGGTAACCGCGGGCGGTGCTGGCGCGGCGGCCCTCCGGGGTCACGGTGCGATCCATCGGGCCGAAGCCTTCCTGCTGGTAACCGTTGAGGTCGGAGGTAGCGGGGTAGCCGGCCTGTACGCCGGCCTCGATCATGGCCTGGAACAGCGGGTTGTTACCGGGTTTCGGCGTGGTCACGCTGACCGGGCCGTCGCCGCCATGGTAGTCGTTGGGGCCGATATCGCGGGTTTCCGCCTTGCGGAAATACGGCAGGCAGTCCAGGTAGCTCCAGTCTTCGAGGCCGGGCTGGCTGGCCCAGTTGTCGAAGTCCAGGGCATTGCCGCGGATGTAGCACATGCCGTTGATCAGCGAGGAACCGCCCAGGCCCTTGCCGCGGCCGCACTCCATGCGGCGGTTGTTCATGTGCGGTTCCGGGTCGGTTTCATAGGCCCAGTTGTAGCGCCGGCCCTGCAGCGGGAAGGCCAGGGCGGCGGGCATCTGGGTGCGAAAGTCGAGGCGGTAGTCGGGGCCGCCGGCCTCCAGCAGCAGGACACTGACGTCCGCGTCCTCGCTCAGGCGGGTGGCCAGGACATTACCGGCCGAGCCGGCGCCGATGATGATGTAGTCGTATTCCATGGGAAATATCCTCCTGCGGAGGGCTGAAAGCTGGAGGCTGGACGAGTCGGGGCCGCTTTTCGTCCAGCCTTCAGCCTCCAGCGCTTTTATCGTCTTTTAAAAAACGCTGGCGTAATCGCCCAGCTCGACCTGCACCGACTTGATCCGGGTGTAGTGGGCCAGGGTGGTCAGGCCGTTCTCGCGGCCGACGCCGGACTGCTTGTAGCCGCCGACCGGCATCTCGGCGGGCGATTCGCCCCAGGTATTGATCCAGCAGATGCCGGCTTCCAGCCTGTGGATGACCCGGTGGGCGCGGGCCAGGTCGCGGGTCACCACGCCGGCGGCGAGGCCGTACTGGCTGTCGTTGGCGCGGCGGATGGCTTCCTCTTCGCTGTCGTAGATGAGGATGCTCATCACCGGGCCGAAGATTTCCTCGCGGACGATGGTCATGGCATCCGTGCAGTCGGTGAACACGGTGGGCGCCACGTAGGCGCCATTGGCGTAGGCCCCCTCGGTCACGCGTTCGCCGCCGGTCAGCAGGCGCGCGCCTTCCTGGCGCCCCTTGTCGATGTAGCCGAGCACGCTCTCCATATGGGCGAAGCTGACCAGCGGGCCGAAATTGGTGGCGTCCTGCTGCGGGTCGCCGAGGCGAATGCGTTTGACCCGCTCCAGCACCTTGCTTTCGAAGCGGGCCTGCAGCGCCCGTGGCACGAAGACCCGGGTGCCATTGGTGCAGACCTGGCCGGAGCTGTAGAAGTTGGCCATGACCGCGATATCGGCGGCGCGCTCCAGATCGGCGTCGTCGAAGATGATCAACGGCGACTTGCCACCCAGCTCCATGGTCACTTCCTTGAGCGACGAGCTGGAGGCGCTGGCCATGACCTTCTTGCCGGTGACGGTGCCGCCGGTGAAGGAGATCTTCTCGATGCCGGGGTGCTCGGTCAGCCACTGGCCGACTTCACTGCCGCTGCCGGTGAGCACGTTGAACACGCCGTCGGGCACGCCGGCCTCGGTGTAGATCTCGGCCAGTTTCAGGGCGCTCAGCGGGGTCACTTCGCTGGGCTTGAAGATCATCGCGTTGCCGGCGGCCAGCGCCGGGGCGGATTTCCACAGGGCGATCTGGATCGGGTAGTTCCAGGCGCCGATGCCGGCGACCACGCCCAGGGGCTCGCGGCGGGTATAGACGAAGGAGGAGTCGCGCAGGGGGATCTGCTCGCCTTCGATGGCCGGGATCAGGCCGGCGTAGTACTCGAGCACGTCGGTGCCGGTGACGATGTCCACGTAGCGGGTTTCCGACAACGGCTTGCCGGTGTCCAGGGTTTCCAGCTCGGCCAGTTCGTCATTGCGCGCGCGCAGGATGTCGACGGCGCGGCGCAGGATGCGCGAGCGCTGCATGGCGGTCAGCGCCGCCCAGGTCTTCTGCCCCTCGACGGCGCTGGCCACGGCGTGCTCGACGTCGTCCCGGCTGGCGCGCTGGACCTTGGCCAGCACCTCGCCATTGGCCGGATTGATGCTCTCGAAGCTGGCGCCGCTGCTGGCGTCGACATAGCGACCGCCGATGTAGAGCTTCTGGTCTTCGAATCGGGCCATGGGGTGTCCTCTTGATGGGGTTGCGCAAGGCGTGCACGGCGCCCTGGCGAATGGTTCGGCGTGGCAATGGGGGTGGCGAAAAGGATGAGATGCAAGCCGATTGATCAAAAAACAGCCTACTTTATTTTTATTGATCGATCAATCAATAACGATTCCGAGAGCGACGGGAACCGTGCCGGAAGCGACGAATCGGCGCTGTTTCAGGGGGGGCTTCGACGCAGCGCTGTAAAAACAGTTACAGCGGATAGGCACGGTAGGAACTGGCTTGCCAGCGAAGCGATATCACCCACAATGCAAGGGTGAATTTCGCCACCGCTATCGCCGGCAAGCTGGCTCCTACATGAGCCTCGATACCGGGCGCACTCTGTTGCTGTGAAGACGCTACAGTGCAGTCACCAGCGCAGACCGGGAATCAAACCGGTTGGTTATGGGCGAGGCAGTGGCTGCCGGGGTCGTCAGCCCGCCTTGGCCAATTGCAGGTCCAGGTAGTCGTAGGCGATCTGCACCGCCTGGCGGGTGTCGAAGGCTTTCCCGGACAGCGCGCCGCGCAGCCACAGGCCGTCGATCAGCGCGGCCAGGCCGCGGGCGGCGGCGCGGGCCTGCTGCTGCGGCAGCACCCGGTGGAACTGGCCGCACAGGTTGGAGTACAGGCGGTGGTCGTTGACCCGCTGCAGGCGCCGCAGCGAGGGCTGGTGCATGCTGCTGGCCCAGAACGCCAGCCAGGTCTTCATGGCCGGGCCGTTGACCTGGGTTTCGTCGAAGTTGCCGTCGATGATGGCGCGCAGGCGCGCGCGCGGCGTGTCTTCGCGCAGGGCCCGGTGACGGGCACGCACGGCATCGCTCAGGGCTTGCATGAGGTGGCGCATGGTGGCTTCGAGCAGGCCGTTCTTGTCCCGGAAGTAGTGGCTGATGATGCCATTGGACACCCCGGCCAGGCGGGCGATATAGGCGATGCTGGCGTCGCTCATGCCGACCTGGTCGACGGCTTCGAGGGTAGCGGCGATCAGCTGCGAGCGGCGGATCGGTTGCATTCCGACCTTGGGCATCGTGTTCTCCGGTAGGGGCTGTGATGGCAGTCTAACAGAGGCGTCCGCAGGCTGGCCGCTCAGCCATCCCGATCCACCAGGCGATAGCCGACCCCGGCTTCGGTGACGATCAGCCGCGGTGCGGCCGGGTCGTCACCCAGCTTCTGCCGCAGGTGGGCGATGACGATGCGCAGGTAGTGGCTGTGCTCGACATGGCTCGGCCCCCAGATGTCGCGCAACAGCTGCTGTTGGGTGACGACCATGCCGGGATGCCGGGCGAGCGTCTCCAGCACGGCGTATTCCTTGCGTGTCAGGCCGACATCCTGATCGTCCAGGGTGACCCGGCGAAAGGCGAAGTCGACCCGCAGCGGACCACTGACCAATGCTGCCGATGGCCTTTCGGCCGATGGCCGATTGCGCAGCAGGGCGCGTACGCGGGCGAGGAACTCCTGCACGCCGAAGGGTTTGCTGACGTAGTCGTTGGCGCCCTGGTCGAGCGCCATGACCTTGTCCTTTTCCCCGGCGCGTACCGAAAGTACCAGTACCGGTATGCTCGACCACTCACGCAGCCGCGCCAGTACCTGCTGGCCGTCCAGATCCGGCAGGCCGAGGTCGAGCACCACCAGGTCCGGTTGTTCCAGCGCCGCCAGGCGCAGGGCCACTTCGCCGCCGTCGGCTTCGATCACCCGGTAGTTCTGGGCCTGCAGGCCGATGCGCAGAAACTTGCGGATGGCCGCCTCGTCGTCGACCAGCAGAATGGTCGCTTCACTCATGGGCAATGGCCTCGTTCTCGCCAGGTTCATCGTCCGGTGCCGCCGCCAGCGGCAGGTGCAGGGTCAGTGTGCTGCCCTGGCCGACGACCGAGGCGACGCTCATCTTGCCGCCATGGGCAGTGAGCATGCCCTGGCAGATCGCCAGGCCCAGGCCGGTACCCCCGCCGCCGCGGTCACCCCGGGCGGCGGTATAGAACATGTCGAAGATACGCGCCTGTTCGTCCGCGGGAATACCGGGACCCTGGTCGCTGACGGCGATGCTCAGCCAGTCGCCGTCGCTGCAGACGCGAATGCCGATTTCACCGCCGGGCGGTGAGAAGCGGGCAGCGTTTTCCAGCACGTTGATCAGCGCCTGCTCGATCAGTGCGCCCTGCACCCACAGCAACGGCGTGTCGCCGGGTACGCTGTGGCTGACCCGCAGGGGCTGCAGCACCGGCTGCAAGCGTTGCAGGGCGGCGGCGATCAGATCGTCGGCGCTGACCCAGTCGCGCTCCAGGCGCAGGGCGCCATGGCCGAGGCGCGTCATGTCCAGCAGGTTCTGGATGTAACGATCCAGGCGCGCGGCCTCGGTGCCGGTGTCCTGCAGCAATTCGTCGCGGACACTCGCGTCGAGGCTGTCGGCGAACAGTTGCAGGGTTTCGATATTGCCGCGCATGGCGGTCAATGGTGTGCGCAGATCGTGGGATACCGAGGCCAGCAGGGCACTGCGCAGCCGCTCCGTCTCGTGGTGCAGGCGCGAATGGGCGAGGGCTTCAGCGATCTTCACCCGGGCCAGCGCATTGCTCAGCAGCGGCAGCAGCGCACTGATCAGGCGGCGCTGGTCGATAGGCGGCGCGTCGCCCTGGCCGGTACGCACGCCAAGCAGCGCCAGCGGCTGATCGATCTCCAGCAAAGGCCACCACCACCAGTGCGGGCGCGCCAGGCTATGGCTGTCGTAACCGCGCGGCTGGCCGTTGCGCCAGGCGTGTTCGGCACTGATCCGCTCCAGTTCGCTGAGGTCGGTCGGGCTGCCGTCCAGCGTCTGCCAGTGACCCTTTTCGTCCCGGCTCAGCAGGCACAACTGCGCGGCGGGAATATCCAACTGGCGGGCCATGGCGTGCAGCAGGTCGCCGTGATCACGGGCGTTGCTCAGGCGTTCGGCGAACAGCAGCAATTGCTGGGTGTGCGTCTGTGCCTGCTGCAGGTCCCGGTACTGTCGACGCTGGCGGGCGGCGAGGTTGCCGGTGAGCAGGGCCATCAGCATGAAGAACACCAGGGTGAGGATGTCCTGCTCGCGACGAATCATCACCGACCAGGTCGGCGGCAGGAAGTAGAAGCCATAGGCCGCGAACGACAGCAGCGCGCAGAGCAACGCCGGGCCGGTGCTGCTGCGCACCGCCACCAGCAGCACGGCGGCGAGAAATATCAGGGAAATGTTCGGCAGGTCGAGCCAGCGCGAGATGCCCAGGGCCAGCAGTGCGCCGACAACTGCCGCAGCGATCGCCAGCAGATAGTCGGCGAAAGGCGCCGTGGGCCCAGGCACGCGTTTCTCGGTGGGTTTTCCTGGCAAATTCAGGACGCCGATTTCGAAACCGTCACCCTTGCGCAGCAACGATCTGGCCAGCGAGCGTCGCGCTGCGCCAATGCACCACAGGCCCGCTGCCTGCCGGGCATGGGCGAAGTCCATGAGCAGCGCGGCGCAATCGTTGCCCTGCAGTTGCACGTAGCTGCCGTCCAGTTGTTCGCAGAGGCGTTCCGGCGTGCGCAGCCGTTCATGTCGAGCACTGCCGTCCAGCGCCACGGCGACCCACGGCCTGCCACGCTGCCGGGCCAGCTCGGCGACATGGCTGAGCAGGGCGTCTTCGTTGGCCTGGCCGCTCAGGCAGGCCAGCAGCGGCCCCTGTGGATAACGCAGGGTGGAAGGTGCGGCGGTAGGCATGGCGATTTCCGTGTCCCGGGCTGTGGCGATCATGGCCCGCTGCAAGGTTGGCGTAAAGAACCGCGAGTGGGCGTAAAAATGCCGTAAAACTTCGCCTGGAGGCGCTGTCGGTGGCTGAGTTCAGGCGTATATCTGAGGCCTCTGCATTCCCAGAGAGCTTGAACGTGAGCACCACCACCCGCACGTCACCCGTCGCACTGCTGATCGGCGCGGTCGGTATCGTTTATGGCGATATCGGCACCAGCCCGTTGTACAGCCTGAAGGAAATCTTCTCGCCGCATTATGGGGTCGGCCTGTCCCAGGCCAGTGTGCTGGGCATCCTGTCGCTGATCTTCTGGTCACTGACCCTGGTGGTCACGGTCAAGTACGTGATGTTCATCCTGCGCGCCGACAATGGCGGCGAAGGCGGCATCATGGCGCTGACCGCCCTGGCTCAGCGCGCCGCGGCCAGCCACCCGCGGCTGCGCACGGTGCTGATCATGCTCGGCCTGTTCGGTGCCGCCTTGTTCTATGGCGACAGCATGCTCACGCCAGCGGTCTCGGTGCTGTCTGCCGTGGAGGGCGTCGGCCTGGTGGTCGACGGCATCGATCACTGGGTGGTGCCGGTGGCGCTGCTGATCCTGGTGCCGCTGTTCGTCCTGCAGCGCCATGGCACGGCGCGCATCGGTTATCTGTTCGGCCCGGTGATGGTGATCTGGTTCGTGGTGCTCGGTGCGCTGGGCGTGCATGGCATCGTGCAGCGGCCGGAAGTGCTGCTGGCGCTGAACCCGTACTGGGCGCTGCATTTCTTCATTGCCAATCCATTGCTCGGGGTCACGGTGATGGGCGCGGTGGTGCTGACCATCACCGGCGCCGAGGCCCTGTACGCCGATCTCGGCCACTTCGGCCGTCGGCCCATCGTGCAGGCCTGGCTGTTCCTGGCCTTCCCCGGTCTGATGCTCAACTACCTCGGCCAGGGCGCGGTGCTGCTCAGCGACCCCGCAGCGGTGCGCAACCCCTTCTACCTGCTGGCGCCGTCCTGGGCGCTGATTCCGCTGATCGGGTTGTCGACCTTGGCCACCATCATCGCTTCCCAGGCGGTGATCACCGGCGCCTTCTCGGTGACCCGCCAGGCGATCCAGCTCGGCTATGTGCCGCGCATGCAGATACTGCACACCTCCAGCGCCGAACAGGGGCAGATCTACATCCCGCTGATCAACGGTCTGTTGGCGATTGGTGTCGTGCTGCTGGTGCTGGGCTTCCAGTCGTCCAGCGGCCTGGCTGGCGCCTATGGCGTGGCGGTGACGGGCACCATGCTGTGCACCACGCTGCTGGTGTCGGCAGTGATCCTGCTGTTGTGGCGCTGGCCGAAAGCCCTGGCCGTGCCGTTGCTGGCGGTGTTGCTGCTGGTCGACGGGGTGTTCTTCGCTGCCAACATTCCGAAGATCATGGGCGGTGGTGCGGTGCCGATGATGGTCGGCATCCTGCTGTTCGGCCTGATGACCACCTGGAAGCGGGGGCGGCAACTGGTGCTCGAACGCCTGGACGAACATGCGCTGGTACTGAAGGACTTCATCGCCAGTATCACCCTGCAGCCGCCCCATCGGGTATCCGGCACCGCGGTGTTCCTGACCAGCCGCGTGGATGTGGTGCCCCACGCGCTGCTGCACAACCTGCTGCACAACCAGGTGCTGCATGAGCGGGTGATGCTGCTCACGGTGCTCTACGAGGATCGTCCGCGGGTGCCGTTGGCGGAGCGCTTCGAACTCAATGCCTATGACCAGGGTTTCTACCGTGTGCGCCTGCGCTTCGGCTTCCTCGAAGCGCCGGACATTCCCCAGGCGCTGGCGCAACTGAGCGAGCGAGGGCTGGATTGCCCGCCGATGCGCACCACCTACTTCCTCAGCCGGGAAACGGTGATTCCTTCCGAGCGCATCGGCATGGCGATGTGGCGTGAACGGTTGTTCGCGGTGCTGCAGAAGAACGCCGGCAGCTCCCTGGGGTTTTTCCGCCTGCCGGTGAACCGGGTCATCGAGTTGGGAACCCAGGTGGAGATCTAGTGCCCCGTCACAGATCAACTGAGGGGTGAACGGCTTCTCGTAGGGTGGGGCGGGCCACGCCCGCGTAGGAGCCCCGCCCCGGGGCGAATGGTGCGCACGGCACCGATATCGGGTGGCGGCCGCCATCGATTCGCGCCGGGGCGACGCTCCTACAAATGGGCACGAACGACATGGGAAGGTTTCGGGGTGGCGCGGCGCACCGGTCCTGGTGGCCGCGGCCCCCTGCGGGGCAGGGGGCGTTTCAGCGCGTTGTCGGGCTTATTCCAGCCACTCGGCGACCCGCTCCGGGTTCTTGGCGATCCACTCCTTGGCCGCATCTTCCGGCTTGGCGCCGTCGCGGATGGACAGCATCACCGCGCCCACTTCCTCGGCGCTCCAGGAGAGTTTCTTGAGGAAGGCGGCGGCTTCCGGCGCCTTGCTTTCCAGGCCCGGGTTGGCCACGGTGTCGACGTGCTCGGCTTCGCCGAAGACGTTCTTCGGGTCTTCCAGGAAACGCAGTTTCCACTGGGCGAACATCCAGTGCGGAATCCAGCCGGTGACCACGATCGGCTTCTGCGCTCTCTCGGCGCGGGTCAGGGCGGTGGCCATGGCCGGGCCCGAGCTGGGCATCAGTTTGATGCTCTTGAGGTCGTATTCCTTGATCGCGTCTTCGGTGCGGCGCATCACGCCGGCACCGGCGTCGATCCCGGTGATCTTGCCGTCGAAGTCCTTGGCGTATTTCTCCAGGTCTGCGATGGTCTTGGCTTCGACGTAGTCGGGCACGATCAGGCCGATCTTGGCGCCATCGTAGTTGGTGCCCAGGACGGTGACCTTGTCCTTGAGCTTGTCGAAGTATTCGCCATGGGTGGCGGGTAGCCAGGCGGAGAGGGTGGCGTCGAGGTCGCCGCGGGCCACGCCCTGCCACATGATGGCCGGCTCGACCGGCTGCAGGGTGACGTCGTAGCCCAGTTTGCTCTTGAGGATCTCGCCCGCGACGTGGGTGACGGCGACGCTGTCGTCCCAACCGTTCACGTAGCCGATTTTCAGGCTGGGTTTGTCCGCTGCCATGGCGCTGGACATGCCCAATGCCAGGGCTGCGACGCCGAGGCTTTGCAGGCAGAGGCGTTTGAAGTTGTGCATAGGTCTTGCTCCGTCAGTGAGTGGCAGTTCAGGTGTGTTACTGGCTCGTTCTGATCGCGGGCCTTGCGGCACCGGCCCGTGCAGAGCAGGGCATGGCCCTGGTGGCACCGGTCGCATGGGGTGCCGATGCATTCGGCGCCTTCCAGCAGACAGGCTCCGTGCTCGCACAGGGGGCCTGCGATACCTGACCCGGCCGGTCATCGGCCGGGTCGCGGTGGGTGCGGGCGTTACAGCCCGACGTGTTTCTTCACGGCGGCGATGCCGTCCTGGCCGTCGAAGGTGGTGACGCCAGCCAGCCATTGCTCGAGGATCTGCGGGTTGGCCTTGATCCAGGTCTTGGCCACTTCGGTCGGGTCCTGCTTTTCCAGGACCTTTTCCATCAGCTGGCTTTCGATCTCGACGCTGAACTGCAGGTTGTTCAGCAGTTTGCCGACGTTGGCGCAGCGTGCTTCGTAATCCGGCGGTACCACGGTGTAGACCTTGGCCGCGCCATAGTCGGGGCCGAACACGTCGTCGCCACCGGACAGGTAGGTCAGCTCGTACTGGGTATTCATCGGATGCGGCGCCCAGCCGAGGAACACCACCGGCTCCTTCTTGCGCACCGCGCGCTGCACCTGGACCAGCATGCCCGCTTCGCTGGACTCGATCATCTTGAAGCCACCGAGATCGAACTGGTTGTTCTTGATCATGCCGTCGATCAGCAGGTTGCCGTCGTTACCCGGCTCGATGCCGTAGATCTTGCCGCCCAGCTGATCCTTGAACTTGGCGATGTCCTGGAAGCTCTTCAGGCCGGCTTCGGCGGTGTAGGTGGGCACCGCCAGGGTGTACTTGGCGCCTTCCAGGTTGGGTTTTTCCAGCACCTTGACGCCGTTGTCCTTGGTGAAGGGCTCGATCACCGCGTCCATCGAGGGCGCCCAGTAGCCGAGGAACACGTCGATCTGCTTGTTCTTCACCCCGGTGAAGGCGATCGGCACCGAGGCCATGGTCTTGCGTGGCTGATAGCCGAGGCCTTCGGTCAGGGTCATGGCCACGCCGGTGGTCGCCGCGATGTCGGCCCAGCCGATTTCGGCGAAACGTACCTGCTTGCAGCTCTCCGGCTCCTGCGCCCAGGCGCCCTGTACCAGTGCGCAGGACAGCAAGCCAGCACCAGCTACCTTTTTGATGTTGTTCATCCGCGGATCCCTGTGTGATTGAAAAAAGAGGTCGGAAATACGGTCGGCTTCACTGGCGCTGCAGGCGCGCGCTCAGCCAGTTCAGCCAGCCGGCACGGTTCGCAGCGGTCTGCGGGGTGCCGAAACTTTCGGTGATGCGGTCGAGGATGATCGCCAGCAGGACCACGGCCATGCCGCTTTCGAAGCCGAGGCCGATGTCCAGGCGCTGGATACTCGCCAGGACGTCGTTGCCCAGGCCGCCGGCGCCGACCATGGAGGCGATGATCACCATCGACAGGGCCATCATGATGGTCTGGTTGACGCCCGCCATGATCGACGGCATGGCATTGGGCAGTTGTACCTTGAACAGCAGCTGGCGGCTGTTGCAGCCGAACGACTGGCCGGCCTCGACGATTTCCTTGTTGACCTGGCGGATGCCCAGGCTGGTCAGGCGTACCGCCGGCGGCATGGCGAAGATCACCGTGGCGATGATGCCGGGCACGCGGCCAAGGCCGAAGAGCATGGCGGCCGGGATCAGGTAGACGAACGCCGGCATGGTCTGCATGAAGTCCAGCACCGGGCGGATGATGGTCGCCACGCGCTCGCTCTTGGCCGCCCAGATGCCCAGGGGAATGCCCATCAGCAGGCTGATCAGGGTCGCCGAGAAGGTCAGGCCGAGGGTGACCACGGTCTGTTCCCAGAACCCGGTCATGACGATCAGCACGAAGGCCACGGCGGTGAACACGGCGAAGCGCAGGCCGATACGCCACAGGCCGAGGGCGACGAAGATGGCGATCAGCAGCCAGGCCGGCGGTAGCATGAGGATGCTTTCGATGCCTTCGGAGAAGCCGCTGACCACGCTGCCGACGTTGTCGAAGGCGCCGCTGTAGTTGTCCAGCAGGTGTTGAACCGAGTCGTTCACCCAACTGCCCAGATCCAGTTTCTCGCTCATGTCATTCTCCCTGCAGACGGGTCAGGAGGCGGCCCTTGCTGATGGCGCCGCTGTAGTGTCCATCCTGATCGACCACGGGGATGGGGCCTTCGTTGTCCACCAGGCGGCCGATGACCTGATCCAGCGGCAGATCCTCGGGGACCGGGTTGATCTCCTTGAGCAGGTCCTGTTCCAGCGAGCAGGACTCGCCGCCCTCGACCAGCAGGGCGATCTTTTCCAGGCTGATGGAGCCGCGGAACTTGTTGTCTTCGTCGACGATGAAGGCGTAGTGCTTGTCCTGCTCCTGCAGCTCGCGGCACACGGTCTGCGCGTCCGGCGCGCTGCCGTTGTGCACGTAGATCGGCACGCTGTCGGCCTTGAGCTGGCCGGCGGTGAGGTAGCGGCTGGTGTCGACGGTGTCGAAGAAGTTGCGTACGTAATCGTTGGCGGGGTTGTCGATCAGCTCCTGCGGGGTGCCGACCTGGATCAGCCGGCCGCCTTCCATGATGCCGATGCGGGTACCGATGCGCATGGCTTCCTCGATGTCGTGGGAGACGAAGATGATGGTGCGGCGGTCGGTCTTCTGCAGCTCCAGCAGCACGTCCTGCATCTCGCGGCGCTTGAGCGGATCGAGTGCCGAGAAGGCCTCGTCCATGATGATCATCGACGGGTCGACGGCCAGGGCGCGGGCCAGGCCGACGCGCTGCTGCATGCCGCCGGAGAGTTCGTGGGGGTATTTCTGGGCGAAGGTGTCCAGGCCGACCTGGGTGAGCACCTGCATGGCGCGCGCTTCACGTTCCTTGCGGCCCTTGCCGGCCACTTCGAGGCCGAAGGCGGCGTTCTCCAGCACGGTGCGAGAAGGCATCAGGGCGAACGACTGGAAGACCATGCTCATGTCGCGGCGGCGCAGGTCGATCAGTTGATCCTTGGGCAGCTTGGCCACGTTCTGGCCGTCGATGAACACGTCACCGCTGCTGGGTTCGATCAGCCGGTTGATCAGGCGGATCAGGGTGGACTTGCCGGAGCCGGAGAGGCCCATCAGCACGAAGATCTCGCCTTCCTCGACGCTGAACGAGACGTCGCTGACGCCGATCACGGCGCCTTTTTCGGCGAGAATCCTGTCTTTGCTCCAACCTTGCTTGAGCAGGTCGATGGCTTCTTGTGGGTGGTCGCCGAACACCTTGTAGAGGTTTTCGACGACGATTTTTCCAGACTGCATGGGATGGTTCCCCTTCAGTAGACATCTAGAGCAGCTACACGGAACCTGGCGCGCGCCCTCGGGGCGTTCGTCAGGTGATGCCGACTGTTCTTGCCTGTGGGTGTTTACACGGTTCCGAGGTTTGGACAGCGTTCTGCTGCATGGCGTTCTGCTGGCACTCGCCCACGCTCCAAGTGTCACGCCACGGCTGCTGCGAGCCCCTGGCATTGCCTGGATGTGATGTCGAGTGAACCTTGCGTTGCCGTGCTGCAAACCGCTTTCCAAACCCTCTGGCAGTGTTACGAAGCCCAATCCCTTGGGAATTCACATCTCGATCCGAGATGCGCGTACATCCGAAATTTGTTGTTGGGCTGGCGCCCGGCTGCGGTAGCCAGCACTTATCTGTTCTTCGGTCCGGAGCGGTGGGCCCCGGTCTGCCGTCTCCGCAGGAGGCTGGCAGCGACGAAATCGGCTGACTCAACGATATAGTCTTGCGGTCATGGCAATTATCGAATTGCGACCCTGACGTGTTGGGCGACGACACATGGCCATCAGCCCCGGGTTCAACGAACTTTCAGCACCAGGCAAAACGACTCCGGCCACAGGGCGGAACCGTTCTGAAAGGGTGGAAATTCGCAATCCCTTAAAAACCATAACAGATTCTTTCTACCCCGGGTCAAGGCTGGAAGCCGCGCTGCGCGTGCTTCCCAGCCTTCGGGAAGAGCTTAGCCGCCGTATGCCGGGGGCTGTAGCGACTTCGAAAAAAAAGCGTTTCAAGGGCTTTTGGCGCTGTCGAACAGTTGCCCCGCGGCGCTGCCATCGCGTCGGGTAACCCCCTCCAGCCAGCTCGCCACGGTCTGTGGATTGGCCAGTAGCCAGGCCTTCGCCTCGCGCCGGCGATTGGTGCTCTGGTTGAGTATGGCGGTCATCAGGTCGTTCTCCATCTGCAGGCTGAAGCGCAGGTTCTTCAGGAAGCGGCCGACATTGGCGCACTCCTCGGCATAGCCGGCGCGCACATTGGTGTAGACCGTGGCGCCGCCGTAGTCGGGGCCGAAATACTCATCGCCGCCGTCCAGGTAGTGCGGGTGCACCGAGTTGTTCATCGGGTGTGGTTCCCAGGCCAGGAACACCGCCCACTGCTTGAGTGTATCGGCGCGCCTGACCTGGGACAGCATGCCCGCTTCGCTGGATTCGACCAGGGTGAAGTCGGCGAGCCCGAAGGCATTCTCGTCGATCATCCGCGCGATCAGCTTGTTGCCATCGTTACCGGGCTCTATTCCGTATATTTTCCCCGACAATTCCGTCTTGAAGCGTGCAATATCGGTGAAGTTGTTCAGGCCGCCCTCGCGCGCGGACTGGTTGGCCGCGAGGGTGTACTTGGCCCCTTCGAGGTTGGCGCCCAGGGTCTGCACCGAACCGTTCTCCGTATAGGGCTTGATGTCGTTCTCCATGCTCGGCATCCAGTTGCCGAGGAACACGTCGATCTGCTTGCCCTGCAGGGCCTTGTAGGTGTCGGGCACCGACAGGCGCTTGACCTGGGTGCCATAACCGAGCTCGCCGAGTACCAGGCGTGTCACCGCGGTGGTCACGGTGATGTCGGTCCAGCCGACATCGGCAAAGCGCACCGTGTCGCAACTGGGTGGATCCACCGCATGGGCGCAGAAGGGCAGGCCGAGTAAGGCGATTGCCAACCAGAGACGTGTTCTGTTCATCGGGACTCCTTGTAGGTGATGGCTCGGCGTCATGCGCGCCGTAGATGCCCTGTGGCCCAATCGGTGCCCGCTGCCTGCATGCCCGGGCGCCCGTGGCGGCGCCGAAGAGGTTGGGCGCGAGGCCGGGATAGCGCATGCGCGGGTGATCGCCCTGCCACAAGACACCGCCCGACTGGCCAGGGGCCGGGTCGATCGAGCCGGCCGTCCAGTGTGAAACCCTGCCGCACCCAGGTATTGCTCCGGGTCAGCTCCTTGAGCATTTCATTGTCTCTGGTGGCCGGTTCGATGCTGAAGATGAAGGTTGCACCGGGTACCCGGGGTTGCGCGGTTCGTCTGTTCAAGCGTCCTCCGATCGTGCAGCGCAACGTTACCGGCCCGACGGGCGTCGGCCTGTTCATGAGGGCGGATCCTGGCGCCTGTCTCTGTGCTCGCGCAGAGGCAAAGCACAGGGCGTGCCAGGGACAATGGCAGCTCATGGGGTTTAGCAGGGCGCGCGCCGTGCCGCTGTTCTCGGGGCGACACCGGCATGTCTGCGGCGGGAGAGCGGCGGTCGCCGGGCTCTGGCCGGGATGGCGGCGGCACGCCGCTTATGGGCATGAGCAAGTCGGTGCCAATGGCGGGCGGGCCGTGGGAAAGGCCGAATATGGCGCTGAGTAGACCTGGCCCCAGGAGATGACCGTGGCAATCAGTGTGTTCGACCTGTTCAAGATCGGTATCGGCCCTTCCAGCTCGCATACCGTCGGCCCGATGCGCGCCGCCGCGCTGTTCGCCGGGGCATTGCGCGAGCGGCGCCTGCTGGAGCGGGTGACGCGCCTCGAAGTGAACCTGTACGGCTCGCTGTCCGCCACCGGTGTCGGGCACGGTACCGACCGGGCGGTGATCATGGGCCTGATGGGCGAGTGGCCGGATCGGGTCGACCCACTGCAGATCTCGCCACGCATCGCCGCGCTGCTGGAAAGCGGCGAGCTGCCCCTCGATGGCACGCACCGCCTGGCCTTCGACTGGGTGCGGGACATGCGCCTGCACGAGCAGAGCCTGCCCTACCACCCCAACGCCATGACCCTGGTGGCCGAGGGCGAGGCGGGCGAGCTGTATCGCGACACCTTCTATTCCGTCGGCGGTGGCTTCGTGGTCGATGCCGAGCAGGCCGCCGCCGGCCAGCTGGATCAGGATCACACCGTGCTGCCCTACGACTTTTCCAGCGCCGACGAGTTGCTCGGCCTGTGCCGGCGGCATGGCCTGCGGGTATCCGAGCTGATGCTGGCCAACGAGAAGGCCTGGCGCAGCGAGGCGCAGATCCGCAGTGGGCTGCTGCTGTTGTGGCAGGCCATGCGCGACTGCGTGGAGGCCGGCTTGCGCCACGAGGGCGTGCTGCCGGGCGGGCTCAATGTCAAGCGCCGCGCGGCGAAGCTGCACCGCAGCCTGCAGGAACTGGGCAAGCCGAACGTGATCGGTTCGACGCTGTCGGCCATGGAGTGGGTCAACCTGTTCGCCCTGGCGGTCAACGAAGAGAACGCCGCCGGCGGGCGCATGGTCACGGCGCCGACCAATGGCGCGGCGGGGATCATTCCGGCGGTGCTGCACTACTACATGAAATTCAATCCCCAGGCCTGCGACGAGGATGTCGTCGACTACCTGCTCGCGGCGGCGGCGGTCGGCATCCTGTGCAAGAAGAACGCCTCGATTTCCGGCGCCGAGGTCGGTTGCCAGGGCGAGGTCGGTTCGGCCTGCGCGATGGCGGCGGCCGGGCTGGCCGAAGTGCTCGGCGCCACCCCGGAGCAGCTGGAGAATGCCGCCGAGATCGGCCTGGAACACAACCTCGGGCTGACCTGCGATCCGGTCGGCGGGCTGGTGCAGGTGCCCTGTATCGAACGCAACGCCATCGCCGCGGTGAAGGCGATCAACGCCGCGCAGATGGCGCTGCGCGGCGACGGCTCGCACTTCATCTCCCTCGACCGGGTGATCCGCACCATGCGCGACACCGGGGCCGACATGCACGACAAGTACAAGGAAACCTCACGCGGTGGTCTGGCCGTCAGCGCCATCGAGTGCTAGTGCCGCATCACGGATCGAAGGCCGTGTGGCTGTTCAAAGGCCGAAGCGGCCGTTCGTAGGGTGGACGACGCTTCACCCGTCCACCGCTCCGCAATCGCAATGGTGGATGAAAAAAGCGTCATCCACCCTACGCGCTGTTTCATGGTGATAGCGGACATTGCGGTTTGCGTGGGAGGGGCTTTAGCCGCGAATGAGGTGCGAAGGGCTCGCGGCTAAAGCGGATCGCCGCCCGGCCCCTCCCACAGCCCGTAGGATGGGACGGGCCGCGTAGGTGAAACCCATCAATATGCCGATGGGGTTCACCCATCCTACGGCCGCTTTCGCCTTATGGCTGCCATCCCGCATCACGCCTGTTCCATTCGCGGTCTCGGGCACACCGACCGCCCAGGCCGCCGGTCCAGGCCGGTAATGTGCGCGATGTGAACGTTTTTCGATCAATTTGCCAACCGTTGCCAAGTTTTGGTGCAGTTCGTTCGGCTTGCCGGCGCGCGCCTGGATGACGCCCGGTCACGCCTGCGACCGCCTGTCCGTTACGGCTCACGGGGCAGCGCGATCGCGCTGAGGAAACAGCCGCCGCCACAGTGCTACCGAAATGCTCAAGCGCCTGTATCCACGCGCCTTTCAGCTTCGCCGAGCGGCTCTCGCGGGCGCCCCGGAAGCATCGCCGCAGAGGCGATGAAGAGGGGCCGGATTTTTTTATTGAACGAGCGATCAATCTAGGCATGACCTTTGCGTTGTATTTGGCATTCGTCTTGACTGCTTGTATGCCGTGATCACAAGAAAGTAGAGCTTCGCCATGAAAGCTCACAACGTGCGTAGCGTGAGGGTTCGCTGATGACAGAGTTCAATCTAGGAGCGCCGCTCCAGAGCCGTGTTCCCCAGTCCATCGGCTTTCTGCTGCTGGACAATTTCACCCTGATTTCCCTGGCCTCCGCGGTGGAGCCTCTGCGCATGGCCAATCAGCTTTCCGGCAAGGAGCTGTATCGCTGGCACACCCTGACCCTGAACGGTCAGGTGGTGAATGCCAGCGACGGCCTGCAGATCACCCCGGACGCCAGCATCGCCAATGCCCCGGCACTGAGCGCCGTGATCGTCTGTGGCGGGGTGGATATCCAGCGCAGCGTGACCCGCGAGCACGTCCTCTGGCTGCAGAGCCAGGCGCGCCAGGGCCGCCAGATGGGCGCCGTGTGCACCGGCAGCTGGGCGCTGGCCAAGGCCGGCCTGCTCGATGGCTACGATTGCAGCGTGCACTGGGAGTTTCTCGCCGCCATGCAGGAGGCCTTCCCCCGGGCGGCGATCACCACCCGGCTGTTTTCCATCGACCGCAACCGCAACACCTCGTCCGGTGGCACCGCGCCGATGGACATGATGCTGCACCTGATCGGTCGCGAGCATGGCCGGGAACTGGCGGCGGCCATCTCCGAGATGTTCATCTACGAGCGTATTCGCAACGAGCAGGATCACCAGCGTGTGCCGCTCAAGCACATGCTCGGCACCAACCAGCCGAAACTGCAGGAAATCGTCGCGTTGATGGAGGCCAACCTCGAGGAGCCCATCGACCTCGACCAGCTGGCGCTCTACGTGGACGTGTCGCGGCGTCAGCTGGAGCGGCTGTTCCAGAAATACCTGCACTGCTCGCCGTCGCGCTATTACCTCAAGCTGCGCCTAATCCGCGCCCGGCAACTGCTCAAGCAGACCTCGATGTCGATCATCGAGGTGGCCTCGGTCTGCGGTTTCGTTTCCACGCCGCATTTCTCCAAATGCTACCGCGAGTACTTCGGCATACCGCCGCGCGACGAGCGCGCCGGCCAGAGCGCGACCAACGTCGTGGCGCTGGTGCCGATGCCCGAGGACCTGCTGCAGCCATCGTCCACCGCCATGTCGGCGCTCAGCCGCGCCCAGGGCGAGTCGACCTTTGCCAGCGTCAGGGTCATTTGAGAAGCAGCGGCAAGCCGCAAGCTTCAAGCCGCAAGTAGCAGCGAGAGTCGCTAGCTTGTAGCTCCGGCTGCCTTAGCCGCGTGGCACCAGGGCCGGCAGCAGGGTGCGGGAAATCGCCTCGCGTACCGTCGGCAGCACGGTGGCGCTGCCGCCCAGCAGTTCTTCGACCATGTGCCGCAAGGCCAGCGCCCGATCCGGGCTCAGGCCCATGACGGCGTATTCGCAGGCCTGCTCGGCGCTGACGCCGCTGGGGATGCTGATGCCCAGCGCTACAAGGCGTTCACGCAGGTCTTCCTGGTCGATCAGTTCGGCATGCATCATCGTCGTGTCCTCGAGAAGGTGGGGGAGGGCCCGTTGCCGTTCAGCGCAACACGCCTTCGTCCATCAGCAATTTGAAGATAGCCTCTGCGCCCTCCTGCGGCGAGACATCCTTGAGCACCTGGCCGCCGCCACCGGCGGCCTTGGCCGTGGCGGCCTTCATCCGCTCGGCGCCGGTCTTGGCCTTGATCACCTTCAGGCGCTTGGGGCGTGGCCGGGCCGCTTGCCACTGGGCATCGGCGTAGAGCGGGTCGTCGACCTGCTCCACCGATTCACGCTCCAGCGTACCGCGTCGCGCCGGGCCGAAGGCGCTCTGGCGCGCGGTCGGTGCGGCCTGGTCGACACTGGCGAGGAAGGGCAGGCGTACGCGCAGGCGCCGGCGTTGGCCACGGGGCAGGGCCTGCAACACCTGGGCCATGCCGCCTTCGATATGTTCCACCTCGGCCAGGCCGACGATCAGCGGCCAGCCCAGCCGTTCGGCCAGCAGGTAGGGCAGCAGCCCGGAGCCCTCGCCGGTTTCCGCCTGGCTGCCGGTCAGCACCACGTGCGCGCCGGCCAGTTGCAGGTGTTCGACCAGGGCTGGCAGGGCGTCGCTCGAGGCATCCTGCTCCAGTACCGTGAGGGCGGGCAGGCCCATGCCGAGGTAGGCGCGCAGGGTTTCTTCCTGCGGGTCGCCAGCGTGCACCACATCGAGTCTTTCACCGGCCAGCTTGAGGCCCAGCTCCACGGCGCGGGCATCCTGCTCGGCGCGCCGCGGGCGGCCGGAGGCCGGGTGGGCACCGATGGAAACCAGGGCAACGACGTTCAGTTCAGTCATGACGCAGCCCTCGCAGAAGTGGCGTAGGGTGGAAGACGCTCTTTTCTTCCACCATCGAACGGTATGGCGTCATGGTGGATGGATAAGGCCCCATCCACCCTACGGATTGCTCTTCAGGCGGCATCGCGCTTGCCTCCGTTGCGATGGGCTTCGACCCGCTCGATCAACGCCTGCAGGATCGCGGCGGAATCGCTGATCACCGCCAGGTCGGCGCGCTTGATCATGTCGCAGCCCGGGTCGAGGTTGACCGCCACCACCTTGTCGCAGGCGCCGATGCCCTGCAGGTGCTGGATGGCGCCGGAGATGCCGACGGCCAGGTACACGCGGGCGGTGACCCAGGTGCCGGTGGCGCCGACCTGGCGCGCACGTGGCATGTGGCCGTCGTCGACCGCTACCCGCGAGGCGCCTTCGGTGGCGCCGAGGGCGACGGCGGCCCGGTGGAACAGCGCCCAGTCCGTCACGCCGTTGCCGCCCGACAGAATGAATTCGGCCTCGGCCATGGGAATCTGCGCCGGGTCGACGGCCACCGAGCCGAGGTCTTCGATACGCGGCAGGTTGCGCACCACCTGAGCGCCCAGCTCGAGGGTACGCGCTTCGTGGCGGCTTTCGCTGACCGGCTCGGCGCATTCGGCGGCGGCCAGGATCAGCCGTGGGGCGGGCTGTACGATGTCCTCGCGGCCGGCCCCGGCGCGGCCGCTGCACTGGCCGTCCCGGATCTGCCAGACGCGGGTCGCCGGCCGTTCGCCCAGGCTCGCGGCCAGGCGCCGGCCCAGCTCGCCCCCGCCGCTGCGGCTGTCCGGCAGCAGCCAGTGGCGCGGGCTGAACTGGCTCTCCACGGCGCGCAGGGCGAGCACGCGCTGCTCCGGCGCATAACCGGCGTATTCGTCGCCTTCGAGCAGCAGCAGACGGTCGACGCCGGCGCTGTCGAACGCGCTTTCCTTGGATTCGCCGAAGACCACGGCGAGCACCGCGCCATCCTTGCCGGCCAGTTGCCGGGCCAGGCCGAGCAGGTCCTTGTCATGACCGCTCAGGCGGCCGCCGACCATATCCGGCACCACGGCGATGACGAATGCCGGCTGCTCGACGACGTGCAGCGGCAATTGCACCTCGGCGCTGCCGCGCTGGCGCTGACCGCCGCCGCCCTGCTGCACGCCAGAGCGGTCGATGCGCTTGATGCCGGCCGGGCCGATAAAGCCGGCCGCTGCGGCATGGGGGTTCTTGCGGACTACGCCGTTGGGGCCCATCCACTGGATTTGCTGGGTCTGCATGGCGGCGTGCAGCGGATGCAGACGATTGCGGGCGATCCATTCGGCCCGAGGGTCGCGGCGGATGAGGTCACTCATGGCTGCGCCTCCAGAGTGCTTGGTGTAGGAGCCGGCTTGCCGGCGATGAGGGCTTCGATCGCCCGCAAGCGGGCTCCTACAGGAGAGGGGCGTCGCGTACGTCGGGCGGCTGGCTTCCTGAGCGCTTCTTCGCGCTCGATCAGTGCTGCGCCGTAGGATGGGTGACAACCCATCAAGCGCCGATGGGTTGGCACCCATCCTACGGTTCTGTGGAAGGGGTCGAGCAGGCGGCGCGCAGCAAAGCCCTCACCCCCGGCCCCTCTCCCGGGGGGAGAGGGGAGAAAAGCGCGCAGGCAAACATCAGCTGTACACTGCATCATGCACCTCCACGACGGCGGGTTCAGCCACCGGCTCTTTTTGCGGTGCTTCGCGCTCGATCAGTGCTGCGCCGTAGGATGGGTGATAACCCATCAAGCGCCGATGGGTTGGCACCCATCCTACGGCCCTGTGGAAAGGGTCGAGCAGGCGGCGCGCAGCAAAGCCCTCACCCCCGGCCCCTCTCCCGGGGGGAGAGGGGAGAAAAGCCTGCAGGCAAGCATCGGTTGTACGCTGCATCACGCCACCTCCACGGCGGTGGATTCAGCCACCGGCTCTTTTTGCGGTGCTTCGCGCTCGATCAGTGCTGCGCCGTAGGATGGGTGATAACCCATCAAGCGCCGATGGGTTGGCACCCATCCTACGGTTCTGTGGAAAGGGTCGAGCAGGCGGCGCGCAGCAAAGCCCTCACCCCCGGCCCCTCTCCCGGGGGGAGAGGGGAGAAAAGCCTGCAGACACACATCGGTTGTACGCTGCATCACGCCACCTCCACGGCGGCGGGTTCAGCCACCGGCTCTTTTTGCGGTGCTTCGCGCTCGATCAGGACCTCGGCGACCAGCTCGGCGATGTCCTTGATCTGCGGTCGCGGCTCGACCACGCCCTCGAGCATCACGGTGCACTGCGGGCAGCCGACGGCGACCAGTTCGGCGCCGGTTTCCTTGATGTCGTCCATGCGCATGTCGGGAATCCGCTGCTTGCCGGGGATGTCGGTGATCGGCGCGCCACCACCACCGCCACAGCAGCGCGAGCGGAAACCGGAGCGGGCCATTTCCCTGATCTCGATGCCGATGGCCTTGAGCACCGCGCGCGGCGCCTCGTACTCGCCGTTGTAGCGGCCCAGGTAGCAGGGATCGTGGTAGGTCACGCTGCCCCCTTTGTGCCGGCCCAGAGCGAGGGCGCCGCGTTGCACCAGGGTGTCGATGAAGGTGCTGTGGTGCATGACCTGGTAGTGGCCGCCGAGGGCACCGTATTCGTTCTTCAGCACGTGGAAGCTGTGCGGGTCGCAGGTGACGATGGTGGTGAAACTGTACTGCGCCAGGGTGGCGATATTGCGCCGGGCCAGTTGCTGGAAGGTCGCCTCGTCGCCGAGGCGCCGGGCCACGTCACCGCTGTCGCGCTCCTCCAGGCCGAGCACGGCGAAGTCCACCCCGGACGCCTTGAGGATCTTGACGAAGGCGCGCAGGGTGCGCTGGTTGCGCATGTCGAAGGCGCCATCGCCGACCCAGAACAGCACCTCGACGCGCTTCTTCTCGCTCATCAGCGGCAGGTTCAGATCCGCCGCCCAGTTCAGCCGCCCGCCCGGGGCGAAGCCGCCCGGGTTGTCGGTGGCGATGAGGTTTTCCAGCACCTCGGCGCCCTTGTTCGGCGTCGCGCCTTGCTCCAGGGTCAGGTGGCGGCGCATGTCGACGATGGCGTCGACGTGCTCGATCATCATCGGGCACTCCTCGACGCAGGCGCGGCAGGTGGTGCACGACCACAGCGTCTCGGCATCGACCAGGGCCTTGCCCTGCAACGACACGATCGGCTGGTGCGGGCCGCCGCTGTGCTCGCCCAGCGGCTTGCCGGGGTACGGTGAGCCGGCGAATTTGGCGTCGTTGCCGCCGGCCAGGCCGATGACCATGTCCTGGATCAGCTTCTTCGGGTTCAGCGGCTGGCCGGCGGCGAAGGCCGGGCACATGGCCTCGCACTTGCCGCACTGCACGCAGGCGTCGAAGCCGAGCAACTGGTTCCAGGTGAAGTCGCTGGGTTTTTCCACGCCCAGCGGCGCGGTGGGATCATCCAGATCGAGGGCTTTCAGCCCGGTGGAGCGGCCACCGGCAAAGCGCTCGCTGCGGCGGTGCCAGGCCAGGTGCAGGGCGCCGGCGAAGGCGTGCTTCATCGGCCCGCCCCAGGTCATGCCGAAGAACAGTTCTGACACGCCCCAGGCCACGCCGACAGACAGCACGGCGGCGAGAATCCAGCCGCCGAAGCCTTCCGGCAGGATGCCCGCGACGGGCAGGGTGGCGATAAAGAAACTCGCCGAGAACATCAGCAGGCTTTTCGGCAGGCGCATCCACGGGCCCTTCGACAGCCGCGCCGGCGGGTTGCGCCGACGCCCAGCGACGAACAGCGCGCCGCCGAACATGCACAGTGTGGCGGCCAGCAGGGCGAAGCCGAGGATGCGATGGTGCAGACCGAAACCGTGCACGACGATGGCCAGCAGCGCGGCCAGCACGAAGCCGCCCGCCGTCGCCACGTGGGTCCTGGACATGTAGCGGTCGCGCTCGACCACGTGGTGCAGATCCACCAGGTAGCGGCGCGGCATCGTCAGCAGGCCACCGAGCCAGTCGACCTTCGACGGCCGCCCGCGACGCCACATGAAGAAGCGTTTCGCGGCGCCGAGTACGGCCAGGCCAAGGGCGGCGAACAGCAGGATGGGGAGAAGGGTGCTAAGCATGGTGAAGCTCCCGCAAGGGTCTTGTAGGAGCTGGCTTGCCAGCGATTCGGGCTCCGCGGTTATCGCTCGGGCCGCGTTAGCGTTCATCGCCGGCAAGCCGGCTCCTACAGGGAGGCTGCTTAAAAGTCTTTACAAAGCCGCAGCGCGTCGTAGATCGCCGCGTGGGTGTTGCGCTGGGCCACGCAGTCGCCGATGCGGAACAGCAGGTAGCCGTCTCCGTCCTCGCTCAGGCTCGGTTGCGGCTGGATGGCGAACAGGGTTTCGATGTCGATCTGGCCCTTGTTGCGCGAGCCTTCCTTGAGCGCGTAGTACAGCGACTCGTCCGGGCGCACGCCGTTCTCGATCACCACTTGGTCGACCACCCGCTCTTCCCTGGCGCCGGTGTATTCGTTCTCCAGCACGGCGATCTTCTTGTCGCCCTCGAGGTAGACCTTCTCCAGCATCATGTCGCCGGTCATGATCACTTCCTTGGGATAGATGCTGCGGTAGTAGGTCGGGAACGAGGTACCGCCCATGGCCACGCCGGGCTTGATGTCGTCGGTGACGATCTCGACCTGGCTGCCCTTGTCGGCGATGAAGTCGGCGACCGACATGCCGGTGAATTCGCAGATGGTGTCGTACACCAGCACGTTCTTGCCCGGCGCCACCTTGCCGCTGAGGATGTCCCAGCTGCTGACCACCAGGCCCTCGGCCGCGCCCCAGTGCTCGACCTGTTCGAGGAACGGGTGGCCGCCGTTGGCGAGCACGACGATGTCGGCGCGCAGGTCGTTGATGGTGTCGACGTCGGCCGCGGTGCCCAGGCGCAGGTCTATGCCCAGGCGCGCCAGTTCCAGCTGGTACCAGCGGGTGATGCCGGCGATCTGGTCGCGCTGCGGGGCCTTGGAGGCCAGGGTGATCTGCCCGCCAAGGCTGTCCTGTTTTTCAAAAAGCGTCACGTCGTGGCCACGCTCCGCTGCGACTCTCGCCGCTTCCATCCCGGCCGGGCCACCGCCGACGATGACCACCTTGCGTTTCGGCCCGGTGGATTTCTCGATGATATGCGGCACGCCCATGTATTCGCGGCTGGTCGCGGCGTTCTGGATGCAGAGCACGTCCAGGCCCTGGTACTGGCGGTCGATGCAGTAGTTGGCGCCGACGCACTGACGAATCTGGTCGACCTGGCCCATCTTGATCTTGGCGATCAGGTGCGGGTCGGCGATGTGCGCGCGGGTCATGCCGACCATGTCCACATAGCCGCCCTCCAGAATACGGGTAGCCTGGTTCGGGTCCTTGATGTTCTGCGCGTGCAGCACCGGCACGTCGACCACTTCCTTGATGCCGGCCGCCAGGTGCAGGAACGGCTCCGGCGGGTAGCTCATGTTGGGGATGACGTTGGCCAGGGTGTTGTGGGTGTCGCAGCCCGAGCCGACCACGCCGAGGAAGTCGAGCATGCCGGTGTCGGCGTAGTACTTGGCGATCTGTTTCATGTCATCAAAGGACAGGCCGTCGGGGTGGAACTCGTCGCCACAGATGCGCATGCCCACGCAGAAATCGTCGCCCACTTCGGCGCGCACCGCCTTGAGCACTTCCAGGCCGAAGCGCATGCGGTTCTCGAAGCTGCCGCCCCATTCGTCGGTACGTTTGTTCACCCGCGGCGACCAGAACTGGTCGATCATATGCTGGTGCACGGCGGACAGTTCGACGCCATCCAGCCCACCGGCCTTGGCGCGACGCGCGGCCTGGGCGAAGTTGCCGATCACCCGCTGGATCTCTTCCGGCTCGATGGTCTTGCAGGTGGCGCGGTGCACCGGCTCGCGGATGCCGGACGGCGACATCAGGGTCGGCCAGTGACCACCGTCCCAGCGCGAGCGGCGGCCCATGTGGGTAATCTGGATCATGATCTTGGCGCCGTGCCTGTGCATGGCGTCGGCCAGGTTCTGGAAGTGCGGGATGATGCGGTCGGTGGCCAGGTTGACCGAGGCCCACCAGTGCTGCGGGCTGTCGATGGCGACCACCGATGAGCCGCCGCAGATGGCCAGGCCGATGCCGCCCTTGGCCTTCTCCTCGTAATACTTCACGTAGCGCTCGCTGGTCATGCCGCCATCGGTGGCGTAGACCTCGGCGTGCGCGGTGGAGAGCACGCGGTTGCGGATGGTCAGTTTGCCGATCTGGATCGGCTGGAACATTGCTTCGAAAGCCATTGCGGCACCCTCACGGAACTGGGGCTTGTAGGAGGCGCTTCAGCGGCGACAGCATCGCCGCTGAAGCGCCTCCCACGGATTTCTTATCGGACGGATCAGAGCGGACGGGTGACGAACAGGCCATCGTCGTGGCCTTCTTCGGCGCCGCTGTATTGCTGCACGGTGACGGTGCGGATCGGGCTGCCGGCGGCCGCCAGGATCTGGTCGATGGCGCCGGAGAACCAGCCGGTGAACATGTAGTCCACCTTGCGATTGACCTTGCCGTACACGTAGACGAAGGCCGAGTGGCGCAGGCGCACCTGGGCGTGGCCGGTCTCCAGGTCGAGCTGCTGGATGTCGAACAGCCCCCAGCCGCGCTGGGAAATGCGCTTCATGTAGTGCTCGAACACCGCCGCGCCTTGCAGGCCATGGCA
Source organism: Phytopseudomonas dryadis (assembly GCF_004327355.1). Classification (GTDB taxonomy): domain Bacteria; phylum Pseudomonadota; class Gammaproteobacteria; order Pseudomonadales; family Pseudomonadaceae; genus Aquipseudomonas; species Aquipseudomonas dryadis. The sequence goes on along the minus strand of NZ_QJUM01000011.1, from coordinate 71,046 downwards.
CTCGGCTTCCTTCTCGCACCAGTGCCAGGCGGACTTGTAGCCGGCCTTGTAGAGGATCTCGGCGTAGGCGTCGGCGCCGAGCACGTCCTCGATGCCCCTGTGGTTGTTGACGAAGAAGTGCCGCGGCACGTAGAGCATCGGCAGGGCGTCGGTGGTCCAGACGCCGGTTTCGTCATCGACCTGGATGGGCATTTCGGGGGCGTGGGTGGCCATGTGTTCAGTACTCCAGAATTTGGTTGCATTGAGCCCCTCTCCCCTTGGGAGAGGGTTGGGTTGAGGGGGAGGCAAGGTGATCTTCAAAGCCCCTCACCCCGCCCCTCTCCCGGAGGGAGAGGGGAGCGAAGCGGTCATTCGCCCCAGACGTCCGCGAGGACGCGTACCCAGTTCTCGCCCATGACCTTGCGCACGGTGCGCTCGCTCATGCCGCGCTTGAGGAGGGTTTCGGTGAGGTTGGGGAATTCGCCCACGGTGCGGATGCCCAGCGGGTTGACGATCTTGCCGAAGTTGGTCAGGCGGCGGGCGTAGCCCTTGTCGTGGGTCAGGTACTCGAAGAAGTCCTGGCCGTGGCCCTGGGTGAAGTCGGTACCGATGCCGATGGCGTCCTCGCCGACGATGTTCATCACGTACTCGATGGCTTCGGCGTAGTCGTCGATGGTCGAGTCGATGCCCTTGGCCAGGAACGGCGCGAACATGGTCACGCCGACGAAACCGCCGTGGTCGGCGATGAACTTCAGCTCGGCGTCGGACTTGTTGCGCGGGTGCTCCTTGAGGCCGGAGGGCAGGCAGTGGGAGTAGGTGACCGGTTTCTTCGATTCGAGGATGACTTCCTCGCTGGTCTTGCTGCCGACGTGGGACAGGTCGCACATCACACCGACGCGGTTCATCTCGGCGACGATCTCGCGGCCGAAACCGGACAGGCCGCCGTCACGCTCGTAGCAGCCGGTGCCGACCAGGTTCTGGGTGTTGTAGCACATCTGCACGATGCCCACGCCGAGCTGCTTGAAGATCTCCACGTAGCCGATCTGGTCCTCGAACGCATGGGCATTCTGGAAGCCGAAGAGGATGCCGGTCTTGCCCAGCTCCTTGGCCCGGCGGATGTCGGCGGTGCTGCGTACCTGCATCACCAGGTCGCTGTTCTCGCGGATCAGCTTCTGGCTGGCGGCGATGGCGTCGACGGTTTCCTGGAAATCTTCCCAGACCGACACCGTGCAGTTGGCCATGGTCAGGCCGCCCTTGCGCATGTCCTCGAACAGTTCGCGGTTCCACTTGGCGATGATCAGACCGTCGATGACGATGCTGTCGGCGTGCAATTCGGCTGGGCTCATCAGGCTGCTCCCCTTGATCGGTGACACCAGACCCGTTGCTGGCGCTTTGTGGGCAGCATATGCCTCGACGCCCGGTCGACCCGGTGCAAAAACGACCGGGGGTTTGCCGAAAGCGTCAAGGCGAGGTCGCGATCGGACAAGCCGGGTTGCCGCAGCCTGCGCATTGGACGGACCAGCGGTCTTCGATCAGAAACGCTTGAGGCTGGAAAGCTGGACGAAAGAGCCGATGCGGTTTGCTTGTCGTTCAGCCTCCAGCCTTTAGCGCTCCTATCGGCCGTCCGCTTCGCGCCTGTCCTGGCGCGGGCTGACGGCGAAGCGGGCGCGGTAGCGGCGGGAGAAGTAGGATGCCGACTCGAAACCGCAGGCCAGCGCCACCTGCAGTACGCTCATGTCGCTCTGGCGCAGCAGCTGGCGGGCCTTGTCCAGGCGCAGGGCGAGGTAGAAGGAGGAGGGCGTTTGCTTCAGGTGGTGGCGGAACAGGCGCTCCAGCTGGCGCACGCTGATACCCACCGCCCCGGCCAGGGCGCTGGTCGTCAGGGGAAACTCGCCGCTGCGCTCCATCTCGCCGACCACCTGCACCAGCTTCTTGTTGTGGATGCCGTAGCGGCTGGTGATCTGCATGCGCTGGTGATCCTGGCGGGTGCGGATGCGGCCGAGCACGAACTGCTCGGACACCTGCACCGCCAGTGGCTCGCCGTGGTCGCGGCCGATCAGGCTGAGCATCAGGTCGAGGCTGCTGGTACCGCCGGCGCTGGTGATGCGTCGGCCGTCGATCTCGAACAGTTCCTGGGTCGGCTGCAGCCGGGGATAACGCTCGCGGAAAGCCTCGATCGCCTCCCAGTGCAGGGTGAAGCGCTGGCGTTCGAGCAGCCCGGCCTCGGCCAGCACGAAGCTGCCGGTGTCGATGCCACCGAGCACCCGGCATTCGCGTTCGACGCGGCGCAGGCGGACGGCCAGTTCATGATCGAAGCCGGCCAGCGGATCGAAACCGGCGACCACGAACAGGCTGATGTCCGGCAGGGGCCCCTCCAGGGCGCCGTCGACGTTCAGCGACATGCCGTTGCTGGCCAGCACCGCCTGGCCATCGACGCTGAGCAGGCGCCAGTCATAGCGGCTGGGGTGAAAGCGGTTGGCGACCCGCAGCGGTTCGATGGCCGACATCAGGCCCATCATCGAGAAGCCCGGCAGCAGGAGAAAGCAGAAACGGTGCGGCATAGGGGCCCCCATGGCATGCGCAGCCACCATTCAGCGGCAAAGGTCGTATAAGTTCAAGTTTGCGTCGTGAAAGTGTGAATTTCTCGCCACATGGCTGCGTAAGGTGAAGCCATCGGAATCTGCGGGTTCTGGTCGCGGTACTAAAAAACATCACTAAACCGTTGTGCCTGCACGAGGAATCAATCGATGAAAGGGCTTACCGCTTTGGCAGCTTGCTGCGCATTCACCCTGTTCAGTTCGTCCCTGCTGGCGGCCGATGAGGCCAGTTGCAAGACCGTGCGTCTCGGCGCCGTCGGCTGGACGGACGTGGTCGCCACCACGGCGGTGGCGGCCGAGTTGCTCCAGGGGCTCGGCTACGAGACGACCCAGACCCAGGCTTCCCAGCAGATCATCTTCGCCGGCATCCAGAAGGGCCAGATCGACGCTTTCCTCGGCTACTGGAAGCCGATCATGGACGACAACATCAAGCCTTTCCTCGCTTCCGGCGCGGTGACGGTGGCCGAGCAGCCCTCGCTGGACGATGCCGTGGCCGTGCTGGCGGTGCCCAGCTACGCCGCCGAGCAGGGCCTGAAGACCCTGGCCGATATCGCCCGCTTCAAGAACCAGCTGGACGGCAGGATCTACGGCATCGAGGCTGGCTCCGGGGCCAATACGGCGATCCAGAAGATGATCGATCAGAACCGCTTCGGTCTCGGCGATTTCACATTGGTGGAATCCAGCGAGGCCGGCATGCTCGCCGCCGTCGGCCGCGCGGTGCGAAGCGAGAAGCCGGTGGTGTTCTTCGGCTGGAAACCGCACCCGATGAACCTGCAGATGCCGATCACCTACCTGTCCGGCACCGAAGGCGTGTTCGGGCCCAACGATGGTGCCGCGACGGTCTCCACCGTCACCTCGCCCGACTATGCCCAGCGTTGTCCGAATGCCAATCGCCTGCTGACCGGGCTGCGCTTCACCAGCGAGCAGGAAGCCGCGCTGATGCAGCCGATCATGGATCGCCAGGCGCCGGCCAAGGTGGCCCGGGAATGGCTCGCCGCCAACCCCGAGGTGGTCGCCGGCTGGCTGGACGGCCTCACCAGCTTCGATGGCAAGCCGGCCGCCGAAGCCCTCAACGCCACCCGCTAACCCGTTCCATCGCCGTTACCGTGCCGGGCGCGGGGACGGCGTTCGCTCTGATGAAAGGAGTTCGACCGTGAACCATGAAGTCATCGTCACCTGCGCGGTCACCGGCGCCGGCGATACCGTCGGCCGGCACCCGGCCATACCCGTCACCCCGAAGCAGATCGCCGACGCCGCCATCGAGGCGGCCAGGGCCGGCGCCACCGTCGCCCACTGCCATGTGCGCGACCCCCAGAGCGGCCAGACAAGCCGCGACGTGGCGCTGTACCGCGAAGTGGTCGAGCGCATCCGCGAGAGCGACACCGACGTCATCATCAACCTCACCGCCGGCATGGGCGGCGACCTGGAGATCGGCCGTGGCGAACAGCCGCTGGAGTTCGGCGCCGGCACCGACCTGGTCGGGCCGCTGGCGCGCCTGGCGCATATTGAGGAACTGCTGCCGGAAATCTGCACCCTGGACTGCGGCACCCTGAATTTCGGCGATGGCGACTTCATCTACGTCTCCACCCCGGCGCAACTGCGCGCCGGCGCCAGGCGCATCACCGAACTGGGGGTGAAGGCCGAGCTGGAGATCTTCGACACCGGCCACCTGTGGTTCGCCAGGCAGATGCTCAAGGAGGGTCTGCTCGACGATCCGCTGATCCAGATCTGCCTGGGCATCCCCTGGGGCGCGCCGGCGGACACCACGAGCATGAAGGCCATGGCCGACAACCTGCCGCCGGGCCTGACCTGGGCCGGTTTCGGCATCGGCCGCCAGCAGATGCCCATGCTCGCCCAGGCCATGCTGCTCGGCGGCAACGTGCGCGTCGGCCTGGAAGACAACCTCTGGCTGGACAAGGGCGTGCCGGCCAGTAACGGCGCGCTGGTCGAACGCGCCGTGGAGATCATCGAACGCCTGGGCGGGCGTGCGCTCAGCCCCGCCGAAGGGCGCGCGAAGATGAACCTGCGGCCGCGCTGAAACGGGCGCCGGTTTTCTTGCCACCGATGACCGCCGTAGTCATGAAGATGCACGGCGGACACCTTCCCTTTTCTTCTGGGAGAGGGGCCGGCGCCTGATGCCGGTCAGATAAGGTTTTTGTAGACGCAGGGGCGCCTACGCAAGAGCGGCAAACAGCCGTTCATGTAGGAGCGTCGACCTCGGTGCGATGCGATTGCGGCCAGCCCGCGAAATCCGTGGCGCGACCGCCATTCGCTGCGAGGTCGCAGCTCCTACAGGCCCTGGGCAAACCGCCGTTTTGCGGGCCAAACACTTAACTGACTGGCATTAGGCCGGCGCCTCGCTTTATCGATACGCCAATACCTCATTACTGTCGCCTGGAGTCCTGCATGTCTTTCATGACCGAAATCAGAACCTTCGCCGCCCTCGGCACCGGCGTGATCGGCGCCGGCTGGGTTGCCCGCGCCCTGGCCCATGGCCTCGACGTGCATGCCTGGGACCCGGCCCCCGGGGCCGAAGAAGCGCTGCGCGGGCGTATCGCCAATGCCTGGCCGGCCCTGCAGCGACAGGGGCTGGCGGCCGGCGCGAGCCCGCAGCGCCTGCGTTTTTTCAACGACCTCGAGGCCTGCGTGGCCGATGCCGATTTCATCCAGGAAAGCGCGCCCGAACGGCTCGAGCTCAAGCTCGAGCTGCACGCCCGCATCAGCGCGGCGGCGCGCCCGCAGGTGATCATCGGCTCCAGCACCTCGGGCCTGCTGCCCAGCGAGTTCTATGCCGGAGCACAGCACCCGGAGCGCTGCGTGGTCGGCCATCCGTTCAACCCGGTGTATCTGCTGCCCCTGGTGGAAGTGGTCGCTGGCGAGCGAAGCGCGCCCGAGGCGGTGCAGGCGGCCATCGCCATCTACAGTGCGCTGGGCATGCGCCCCTTGCACGTGCGCAAGGAGGTGCCGGGGTTCATCGCCGATCGGTTGCTGGAGGCGCTGTGGCGCGAGGCGCTGCACCTGGTCAACGATGGCGTGGCCAGCACCGGCGAGATCGACGACGCGATCCGCTTCGGCGCCGGCCTGCGCTGGTCGTTCATGGGCAGCTTCCTGACCTATACCCTGGCCGGCGGCGATGCCGGCATGCGCCATTTCATGGCCCAGTTCGGCCCGGCCTTGAAGCTGCCCTGGACCTACCTGCAGGCGCCCGAGCTGAGCGAGACGCTGATCGACGACGTGGTCACCGGCACCGCCGTGCAGCAGGGCCAGCGCAGCATCGCCGAGCTGGAACGCTACCGCGACGATTGCCTGCTGGCGGTGCTCGGCGCGATCAGGGAAACCAAGGCGCGCCACGGTTTCGCCTTCGAGGAGTGAACGGCATGCTACCCATCACCTACCACACCGCCGTGCAGCCCGACTGGGTGGACTACAACGGCCACCTGCGCGATGCCTATTACCTGCTGATCTGCAGCTTCGCCAGCGATGGCCTGATGGGTCGCCTCGGCCTGGACGAGGCGGGCAGGGCGCGCACCGGGCACACGCTCTATACCCTGGAGTGCCACCTGAATTTCCTCGCCGAGGTGAAGCTCGGCGCCGCGGTGCAGGTGCGCACCCAACTGCTCGGCCACGACCGCAAGCGCCTGCATATCCAGCATCGCCTGGAGACCGTCGCGGGCGAGCGGCTGCTGGCCGAGAGCGAGCAGATGCTGATGAACATCGACACGGCGAGCGGCCGCTCGACGCCGTTCGATGCACAGGTCGCGCAGCGCGTGGCCGAACTGGCGGAGTCGCAACAGGGTATACCGCGCTCCGAGCATGTCGGCCGGGTGATCGGGCTTCCGGTGAGGTAGCGCGTCTACCCCGTAGGAGCCGGCTTGCCGGCGATCATCCAGGCGCACTATCGGCCGCAGGAGTTGGGCTGCGGATCGCCCGCAAGCGGGCTCCTACTGGAGCCGTTGCCAATCGAGTCTGGCAAATCAGCCGCGCATCACCCGCCAGGCCGGCGTGTCGTCGTTGGGGTTGTAGGTCAGTTCGCTCTTGTCGGTCTTCTCCACGCCGATCGCCTTCAACCAGGTTTCCAGGTCGCCGGTGCTGATCTTGCCGTCGCGCCTGTCGTTCTTCGCCAGGTTGTCGAGCTGGTCGAAGAACTCCGCATTGTCGAGCAGGAAGCGCGCCGCCTTCTTCTCTTCGTCGCTGCCGTCGCCGTCCGCGATCTTTTCCAGGTCCTTCTTGCTGACGATGTCGTCCTTGCCATTCCAGTCATCCCAGCGGTCGCGGATGGTTTCGATGATGCCCTCGTGCTCGTCGTAGAAGGCCCTGTCGAACTTCTCGTCGTGGGCGCCGACCATCTTCAGCCAGGTATTGAGGTCGTTGGTGCTGACCTTGCCATCCTGGCCGCCCTTGCCCCACTGGGTATCCAGCTGGTCGAAGAAGCCGGTGTTGTCGAGCAGGAACTGCGCCGCCTCCTTCTCCTCCTGGCTGCCGTCGCCAGCCGCGATCTTCTCCAGGTCCTTCTTGCTGACGATGGCGTCCTTGCCGTTCCAGTCGTCCCAACGTTCGCGGATGGTGTGGATAACGTCCTTGTTGTCTTCGTAGAAGGCCTTGTCGTACTTGGCCATGTGCAGGTCGTCGTCGAGGCGATTGATGGATGAGCCGCCTTCCTGCGGCGTGTCCTTGAAATGCTCCCACTCTTCTTTCTGGTAATCGTAGATGCTCTGCCCGGCTGGGGCGTCGCGGCCGTCGTATTCGTAGAAGCTGTAGCGGGCGTATTCCAGTTTGTCGCCCCAGTCTTCCTGGGCCAGGCCGAGTTCGGCGAGGTCCTTGAACCACTGGCCTTCCTTGTCGGTGGCCTTCTGCTTCTTCTCGTGGTCGACGAAGATGCCGATGATCCCGGCGATCAGCCCGAGGCCGGCGGTGATCAGGAACAGTGGGCCGGTGGCGCCCGCCAGTGCACCGATGCTGGCGAACAGGCCGACGGTGCCGATCACGCCGGCCGTCGTCCCCGCCACGCCACTGATGATCTGCAAGGCGCCGGCAGCCTTGCCCATGTCGCTGTTGTTGGCGATGGCGTCCTTGATCGCGTAGCCGCCCAGGACGATGTCGGCCACGCTGAGGATATCCGGGGCCACGCCCAGTACCTTGGTCAGGGTGCCGCCAATTTTCGCCGCCAGGCCAGGTTTGAGCGAGGGGGTATCGGTGGTGCTCAGCGTATCCTGGATGGTGCGCGTGTCGACGATGCCCTGTACCGAGGTATTGCTGCGCACGGAGTCGTTGACCCGCTCGATGGCATCGTCGACGACGTCGGCGGCTGGAGGCGTGCGGTTTTCGTGCTCGAACATCTCGTTGATCGATTGGCGATCGAGCTCCAGGTTGCCGTCGAACGGGTCGCTGCCGGCCGGCGTGGTGCGGCCTGACTCTTCCAGCCGTTCGTTGACCACCCGATCGAAGGACTCGCGGCTCGGCGGGGTGATGTTGCGCTCTTCGAAATACTCCACGGCGTCTTCGTAGATCGAAGACAGAGCGTCGGTGTAGGTGGAGTAGCCGGAGGAGGCGCTGGACGGTGGCAGCGCACGGTTGGCCGCGTCGTCCAGATGGCTGGCGAACTCGTTGACCGAGGCATCGTCGGGAATGTCGCCCAGATTGTTGGCCGCACGGCGTTCGGCGATAGCGTCGTTGATGTGCTCTTCGCTGATGGTCAGGTTCTGTTCTTCGGCGATCTGGTTGAGGCTGGTGTAGCGAGACCAGTCCTCGGGCGGGTTGCCGCCGGCGCGGGTGACGATGTCGTCGAGCAGGGCGCGACTGCCGGCGTCGTCCAGGGAACCGATGCCCGACGCTTCGGCCGAGAGCCTGACCTGGTCGAGTGCGTCGCTGCCGCCGCCGCTGTTCAATGAGCCCAGCTCGATCATGCTGTTGGCGCGATCCTGCACCGCTTCGGGAATGCCAGAGATGCCCTTGTCGCGCAGGAATCCTTCGATCTTCTTGCCGAGCGCGCTTTCCTTGCCCCAGATTTCCGGCACGGTCTTGCTCAGGCCGAGCAGCTCGGCGGTGTTGGTTTTGGTGAACAGGTCGAATATGCCGGTCTTCTCGAACTGCGCGCCGCCACCGAGGAAGGTGATGAAGTCCTTGGCGATGGCCAGGCGCTCCAGCGGCTCGTCGGCCAACTGGCCGTTCTTCGCCGAGAGCATGTAGATGGCGCCGCCCAGTGAGCCGAAGGCGGAAATGGTGCCGAGCACGCCGTATTTGTTGAGGGTGCCCAGGGCCTTGGCGAAGTCGTCCTTGCTGACGTCCATGGGCACGTACTTGCCCTGCATCTGCCGGTCGAATTCGGCCTGGGTGATGGTGCCATTGTTCAGTTGGTTGCTGAGCTCGACGAAGTCGGCCATCTTGGTCTTGTCGTTGAGCAGTTCGTTGTAGAACTTCTCGATGGTCTCCTGCACCCGGCGCGGGATGTCGGCGGACTTGAGCGCGGTCTTGATCAGTGCGCCCATGTCCTTGTAGGCCATTTCCTTGTATTCGTCGGGAATCGCACCGGGATCGCCGACCAGGGTGTCGATCTCGACCAGGATGCCGTTCTGCTTGAGCGTCGATTCAGCCTGGCGGGCGCGCTCCGGGTCGAGCAGTTCCAGGCTCGAAGCGAGGCGGGCGACTTCCGCCTGGCCCTCGCTGTTCAGGCCTTGTTTCTTCATGTCCGCCAGGTATCTGACGAAGTCGAGACTGGTCAGGGTTTCGTAGATTTCGTCCGCCAGCTTGTCTTTGTCTTCGCCGCTGACCTTCTCGATGGCGCTGTCCAGCTCGGCCTGGAATTCCTTGCCGATCTTGTCCTTCTCGCCATCGCCGCTGGTGAACATCTCGCTGAGCAGCTTATCCACCGAGTTGCCGTCGAGGATGTCCTGCATGTCCTCTTCGCTCAGGGTTTCGCCGTCGGTGTCGAACTTGCGCCAGGTGGTGTCGCCGCCACGCGGGTCTTCTATGTAGGGGGTGATCTGGTGGCCGCTCTCCATGGCGGCCTTGGCCTCGATGGCCTTGACCAGCTTGTAGATGTCGCTGTCCTTGCCGACCTCGCCGTCGTCGATGAGCTTCTTGTACTTGTCGAGCAGGTTCTTGGTGGCCAGCTCGACCACCGTCATCTCATCCTCGTCGTCCTTGTTGGCTTTCTCGCCACTGTTCTGGCCGAGCAGATCCAGAGCGTCGAGGTCGGGCAGATCGTACTTGTCGCGAAGTGCCTGGATCGCGTCGCCGCCCTTGACGTGGTCACTCCACATCCCCGCGACACGGTCGTACATCTCCTTGTTTTCGTGCTGGGATACGACGTACTTCTTGCCGTCCTTGGTCTCGAACTGGATGACCCCATTGCCGAACTCGTCCGGGCCGCCCCAAAGGGCAATGTCATGCTCGGCCACATAGGTGTCGGCACCAGCGACCTCGCGGCCATCGGCCACGCGCTGCTCGAGTGTGTAGCGCGACAGGCCGATCTGCTGCACCGAGGCGAACAGCTCGGGGGTGAGGGCCTTGGAGACGCTGACGGTTTCGCCGTCGGCGGTGATGTAGGTGATCACTTCGGCGTCTTCCAGGTTGCCCTGCCACTTGAACTGGGCGTAGTCGCCCCAGTCCTGCACCTCGGTGTTGCGGTCGGCGATAAGGTGTTCGTCGCCCATCGCTGCAACCACTTGAGCTTTCTGTCCAGGAGACTGGTTGAGGGCGTGCAGGTTGACCAGAAACTTGTACAGCTCCGGGTTGACCGAACGCTCGACCACCACGCCCTGGCCGTTCAGCTCGTAACGGATCTTGCCGTCCTTGGCTGCTTCGACCTGGGTCTTGTCCACGGCTGGCCATTTCTCGTTGTCGGTGGCGATACGGTCCGGTTTTTCCCGGTTGTCGTCGTTGCTCGTCGCGCTTTTGCGTACGAAGAGTTCGAATTTCAGGGCGTTATCGCCTGCCTGGCCAGTCAGGCGTTTGTTCAGGGGGGTAACGCTCACGGTGGTTTCCTCGCGAAATGGCTGGCGGCTCCCGAACCGACCCAGGCACGAGACCGCGCCGGCTGTCGCGAGCCGCCGTGCGGCATGCTGTCAATGCGAACGCATCCGACGTTACTGCGATTTTTCTGCGCCAAGGCGTGAAATGCTGTGAAACATACGGCCGCCGTGAGCGCGGCCTTCAGGCCAGAGGATTCGGGAGGATTCTCCATGGCGTGCGGGGGGCTCGCCTGGGATGGCGGTTCACCCGCCAGCCTCGCCTCCCGGGTGAGGAGGGCAAGGGCCGGCATCATGCTTCAGCGCACGGCGTTCGCACCCGCCTGAGCCACTTGCGAGTCATTGGGGCCATGTGCGCCGCTGACGCCGACAGCGCCCACGACCTGCCCGTTGACGGCAATGGGAATGCCGCCTTCCAGGGGCGTCGTCCCCGGGGTCGACAGGAAGCTGGGCCGCCCGCCATTGATGTAGTCCTCGAAATTCTTCGAGGGCTGGCGCAGCAGCGCCGCCGTGCGCGCCTTGCCGATGGCCACCGCGGGGCTGATGCCGATGGCGCCATCGGCCTTGTGGAAGGCCACCAGCTCCCCGCTCGAGTCCACCACGGCCACGGCGATGATCCAGCCGTTGCGCTCGGCCTCGGCCAGCGCTGCCGCGATGGCACGTTGGGCCCCGGCCTGGGCGACATCCGCGCGGACCTGCGTCATGGCCTCTGCGGCGGAAGGCGACTGCGCGCTGGCGAGTGGCGCGACAGCGCCTGCCGCCAGTGCGAGCAGCAGGCCGGCAAGCATCCGCCGCGTGGGGGCGACAGGGACGTGTGGCGAGAGATGGCGTGATGCAAGGGTCATGGCATTTCCTCCGTGGGTGGCGTGCGAGCAGGGTGGCCGTTGGCGGCGAATGCCGCCAGGAAGGTGGTCACGGCCCGTCGTACCCAGCGGTCCAGTTGTTCCGCCGATGGATACGCATCCGGGTGGGTCAGGCACTCCAGCTGCCCTTCGCCGCGCAGGAGGCTGACGAACAGGCTCGCGGCGGCCTCGAGGCCGACCGCCTGGACGTCGATTTCATCCGCCTGCGCGGCCACTTCGAGGCGCTCGGCGATCATCCGGGCGATGACCTTGGGGCCCGCCAGATAGAACCGGCGCGCCAGTTCGGGAAAGCGTGGCGCCTCGGCCACGACGACGCGGAACAGCGCCAGCCCGGTGGGCGAGAGAACGATCCTCAGATAGGCAAGCCCGAGCTCGGTCAGCGTCCTGGAGACATCGCCGGGAGCCGTCTCGAGGGTGCGCAGCGTCTCGGCCATGGCCGCGCATTCCCGTTCGATGACGGCTGCAAACAACGCCTCCTTGGTGGGGAAGCAAGCGTACACCGTGGCCTTGGAGACCTTGGCCGCTCTCTGGATCATATCCGTGGTGGCGGCGCTGAAACCATGGGCCAGGAAAACCGAGGCGGCGGCCTTCAGCACCGGCAGTGACTTGTCCTGGCGAGCGACGGAACGGGGGGTGGGCATGATCTACTCGGGTATGAATTGATACCGATCGGTTTTTACGCATGAAAACCAATGATAGGCAATAATAAGCATATTTACTGGGTATTTATTCATATTAAGAACAGGTTTGTTACTGGATAGTACCGATCGGTTTCTACCTTGGGCGATCCGCGACGTGCCGCTGGCCTGCGTGGCAGCCAAAATGGCCGGGAGCCAATGGCGCCATGAAAAAAGCCCCGCCCGGCAGAGCCGGGCGGGGCCTGGAATGACCCTGACGGGTCTTGGTGTGTCCCACTGCCGCCATGCGGCTACTGTGCGGTAACCCCGCGCAGGTAGGCGGCCGGCGCGGCATCGAGGTTGGCCAGCATGCGCTCGCTGTACCAGTCGATGAAATTGACCACGCCGAACTCGTAGGTCTTGGAGTACGGCCCCGGCTGATAGGCGCTGGAGTTGATGCCGCGCTGGTTCTCCTCGGCCAGGCGGCGGTCCTGGTCGTTGGTGGCGTCCCACACCTTGCGCAGGTTCTCCGGGTCGTAGTCGACGCCTTCCACCGCATCCTTGTGCACCAGCCACTTGGTGGTGACCAGGGTTTCCTGGGCGCTGATCGGCCACACGGTGAAGACGATCATGTGGTCGCCCATGCAGTGGTTCCACGAGTGTGGCAGGTGCAGGATGCGCATGGAGCCGAGGTCGGGGTCGGTGATGCGGCCCATCAGTTTCCTGCTGCCGGGCTTGCCATCCATGGTCATGGACACGGTGCCCTTGAGCAGCGGCATGCGCACGATGCGGTTGCGCAGGCCGAAGCTGGCGTGGGCATAGGGGATGTTGTCCTTGTCCCAGCGGGTGGTGCATTCGGCCACCTGGTCCTTGAACGCCTGGGTCGCCCGCGGATCGGTGACGTCGTCCCATTCCAGCAGGGTGTTGAGCAACTCCGGGTGTGAACCGTTGCAGTGGTAGCACTCGCGGTTGTTTTCCATCACCAGCTTCCAGTTGGCCTTTTCCAGCAAGGTGGTCTGCACCGCCACCTTGGTGTTCTCCATGTCGTAGGGCTCCATGTAGTGGGCCAGGGTAGCGAGGAACTCGTCGATCGCCGGCGGGTTCTCGGCCAGGGAGACGAAGATGTAACCGCCGGCGCTCTTGCAGTTGACCGGCTTGAGGCCGTAGTCGGCGAGGTTGAAGTCGGCGCCCATCTCGGCGCCGGCGAACAGCAGTCGGCCGTCCAGCTCGTAGGTCCACTGGTGGTAGGGGCAGACCAGCTTGGCCACCTTGCCCTTGTCGCTGGTGCACAGGCGCGAGCCGCGGTGGCGGCAGACGTTGTGGAAGGCATGGATGACGCCTTCGGCGCCACGGATGACGATGATCGGGTTGTTGCCGATCTGCAGGGTCAGGTAGTTGCCCTTGGCCGGTATCTCGCAGGTCATGCCGGCGATCAGCCATTCCTTGTGGAAGATTTCCTGGATGTCGATCTGGAACAGGCGTTCATCGTTGTAGAACGCCTGTGGCAGGGAAAAGGTGCGCTCGCGGTTCTGCAGCATTTCGGCTGTCGCCGTGCGTGCCGATTCCAGCGGATCGCCCAGGCTCAGGGTTGAGGTGACGGTCATCGAAAACTCCTCGGGGCGGGCGCTGTGCGGCCGCCGTGAAAGTGGCTGTTCCGGTTGTACGCAAGGTGGCGCGATCCGCTCGCTGTCGCCGCCTGCCGAGTGGCGGTTCAAGGGCTGCTGCGATTGCGCCTCGAGCCGCGATACCACGGGCGATTGCGGGCGAAACCTCGGGCTGGCCCAGGTGGCGGGTTGCAGACGCTCTTATCCTGTTCGGCTGAGCCGAGTGTGGAGCCGGGCGCGGTGCGAACCTTATCCATGGGCGACATGGCCGCATCCGTTTCCGACTCGGCAGGCCAGGCCGTGCAAGGCAGGTCGCGATAAGCATGCCGATGTCGCTGGCAGGTAAACGAGCGCCGTGGCCGTTGCGCACAATCGCCGCAAAGACAGGGCCGGTGAGCGGCCTGCGTGCGCGAGAGAAACGACCATGTCGAACGACTTCCTCAACCCCGTCACGACCCAGACCTGGAGCAACGGCCGCCATGTGGTGCGCTGCGTCAAGGTCATCCAGGAGACGTGGGATGTGCGCACCTTCTGTTTCATGGCCGATCAGCCGGTGCTGTTCTTCTTCAAGCCGGGGCAGTTCGTCACCCTGGAACTGGAAATCGCCGGGGCCGCGGTCATGCGCTCCTACACCATCTCCAGCTCGCCCTCGGTACCCTACAGTTTTTCCATCACCATCAAGCGGGTGCCGGGCGGCAAGGTGTCCAACTGGCTGCACGACAACCTCGCCGAGGGGCAGCAACTGGCGGTGCACGGGCCGGTCGGTCTGTTCAACGCCATCGACTTCCCTGCGGAAAAGGTGCTGTTTCTCAGTGGCGGTGTCGGCATCACCCCGGTGATGTCCATGGCCCGCTGGTTCTACGACACCAACGCCAACGTCGACATGGTCTTCGTGCACAGCGCGCGCTCGCCCAAGGACATCATCTATCACCGCGAGCTGGAGCATATGGCCGCGCGGATCAACAACTTCAGCCTGCACGTGATCTGCGAGAAGCATGGGCTGGGCGAGGCCTGGGCCGGCTATCGTGGCTACCTCAACGAGCCCATGTTGCAGCTGATGGCGCCGGATTACCTGGAACGGGAAATCTTCTGCTGCGGGCCGACGCCCTACATGGCCGCCGTCAAGCGCTTGCTCGAGGCCAGGGGCTTCGATATGAGCCACTACCACGAGGAGGCCTTCGGCCCGGTGCCGGCGGACGTGCGCGAGGAGGTCAAGGAGCTGGCCGAGCAGGCCGCCGACGCGCCGGAGGTGCCGGCCGCCGAACTCAACCAGGTGGAGTTCACCAGCACCGGCAAGAGCATCCGTGTGGGCCCGGGCGAAACCGTGCATGCGGCGGCGGCGCAGCTCGGCCTGCATATCCCCAAGGCGTGCGGCATGGGCATCTGCGGCACCTGCAAGGTGCTCAAGACCGCCGGCGAGGTGGAGATGGAGCACAACGGCGGGATCACCGACGAAGACGTCGCCGAAGGTTACATCCTGTCCTGCTGCAGCGTGCCCCGTGGCGATGTGAGCATCGACTACTGAGGCGGGCCTTGGGCGTCGCCCGGGTTTGAAAGCGGCTCGGTTTCCGGCATGGAAATCCACAGGCGCTGACGGTTGTGCAGAAAATGACCGTTTCGCTGCAGGCCGCGTATGACCTTTGTTATGGCTCTTGGCGAACAGGTTATCCACAGAAGGGCGCACAGTATCTGTGTGCAACCAGGCGCCTTCGCCGTGCCTTGCCAGCCCTGCTGTCGATAAGTCAAGTCATTGATACCGTGCGTTTTTTGAACGATCCAGCAGAGGCCGCGCGGGCTCTGGCCTGTGCTCAACTGGAGACAGCTTATCCACAGATTCGTCCACGCACTTTGGGGATAGTCCGAGACTGAGGCGTGCCACCCTTGGATCTTGGCGTCTCGGCGGGAGCGTTCAGGGCAGCCATAAAGCCTCAAAAGCCGAGAAGAGCGCTGGAGGCTTGAAGCTGGACGAAATGCGGTGCTCCTCTTCTCGTTCAGCCTACAGCGCTCTTTCCGGCTTTATAGCTGTTGTATCGTCAACCCCATGAACCAGAACGTTTTTTGAGCATGAGGCGGAAAGCCGCGCAGGCTCTGGCCTGTGGCCGGCTACGGACAGCTTGTCCACAGCATCGTCCACGTTCTTTGGGGATGGATGCAGGGCCGGCTGTCCACAGGCCGGCAAGGAGATTTTCCGTCGCTGTGGATGAGTAAAAAAGCAGCATTCGGGCTCAGGCCCCGTGAGCCCTGGCCTACAGCGATGAATCCACAGCTTGTGCAGAAGGTGGTGCACAATGAATGTGTGAAACTATTTTTTAAGTTATTGAAATAGAACGAAATTTGTACGATTCATTAGAGGCTTTGCCAGCCCTGGTCCGGAGCCGCTTGCGGACAGGTTATCCACAGCCTGATCCACCGAGTTTGGGGATACTGGATGGCGGGTGCGCTTGTTTGGCGGCAGGGGCTTTGGAGTGCCCCCTGAAGAGCCCCGCTCCCCAGCCCTCTCCCGGAGGGAGAGGGGGCCGCCCCGTGGTGGTTCCGGGGTTGTGTCAGCCTCGAGTGTTCGGCGCGCCTCGCCTGGCGGATTCAGGCAGGGCCTGCTTCGCTCCCCTCGCCCTCCGGGAGAGGGGCCGGGGGAGAGGGTCGAGGTACGCGCGATATCCCTTCACAAGCGTCCCCGATCCATCCATCCGACCGTCCGCTCCCGCTCAGGCCGTCATGACTTCGCGGATATCGGCCGCCAGTTGCCGTACGCGGGCGTGCTCGGTGTCCCAGGAGCACATGAAGCGCGCGCCGCCGGCGCCGATGAAGGTATAGAAGCGCCAGCCGCGGGCGCTGAGGGCGGCGAGGGCGGGTTCGGACATCTGCAGGAACACGCCGTTGGCCTCGACCGGGAACATCAGGCTGACCCCGGGCACGTCGCTGACCAGCTCGGCCAGCAGCCGTGCGCAGCCGTTGGCGTGTTCGGCATGGCGCAGCCAGGCGTCGTTCTGCAGCAGGCCGACCCAGGGCGCCGACAGGTAGCGCATCTTCGAGGCCAGTTGCCCGGCCTGCTTGCAGCGGTAGTCGAAGTCCTCGGCCAGCTCGCGGTTGAAGAACAGGATCGCCTCGCCGACCGCCATGCCGTTCTTGGTGCCGCCGAAGCAGAGCACGTCGACGCCGGCCTTCCAGGTCAGCTCGGCCGGGCTGCAGCCGAGGAAGGCGCAGGCGTTGGAGAAGCGCGCGCCGTCCATGTGCAGGTGCAGGCCCAGTTCCTTGCAGGTCTGGCTGATGGCGCGGACTTCCTCGGGACGGTAGACGGTGCCGACTTCGCTGGCCTGGGTGAGGGTGACCACCCGGGGTTTCGGATAGTGGATGTCCTGACGCTTGACCGCGATCTCGCGGATGGCCGCCGGGCTCAGCTTGCCCTGCTCGGTGCGCGCGGTCAGTAGCTTCGAGCCGTTGGAGAAGAATTCCGGGGCGCCGCATTCGTCGGTCTCGACGTGGGCGGTCTCGGAGCAGATCACGCTGTGGTAGCTCTGGCACAGCGCCGCCAGGGCCAGGGAGTTGGCCGCGGTGCCGTTGAAGGCGAAGAACACGTCGCAGTCGGTTTCGAACAGCTGGCGGAAGTGGTCCGCCGCGCGGGCCGTCCACTGGTCGTCGCCATAGGCGCGGTCGTGGCCGTGGTTGGCTTGCGCCATGGCTTCCCAGGCTTCGGGGCAGATGCCGGAATAGTTGTCGCTGGCGAATTGCTGGGAATTGTCGGGCATGGCGTGCTCCTGGTCTGCTGCGCCGGTATGGCTGGCGAATGCCGCTACTTTACCTGCCCACCGCTGCCCATGGGGGATGACGGCGCGACAACTTGTTCAATCCAGGCGCACGGGCCGCCGTCGTTTTCCGGTGACAGGCAGCGGGATCCGGCAATTACACTGAACTCATGATCGCCCGCGGGCTCACACTGCAGAGAGTCGTATTCAAGGACTCATCGTTTCCACGAACAGGAGCCCACCATGAGCTACCGTCATCTGATCGCACTTTTCGCACCGCTCGCCTTCGTCCTGCCGGCCGCGGCGGCCGAGCCCTGGACGCCACAGGCCAAGGCCACATTCGTTCAGGAATGCGTGAAAGGTGCTCAGTCCGACCATTCACAGGCCCAGTTGACCGCTTTCTGTGATTGCGCCGCGACCAAGGTCAGCGAGGAGTTCAGCGAAGCCGAAATGGTCGAGATGAGCCGTCAGTCGCCGCCCGATCCGGCCCTGCAGCAGCGCCTGATGACTGCTTCGAGCAGCTGCAACGAAAAACTGCAGTAAGACTCGACGTGCGCCGGCGCAGGGCCTGTGGCCCCGCGCCAGCTCGCAACCGCTACCCGCTGCCCGCCGCCCTGTCGATGGGGTAAGGTGCGAGGTTCATTTCCCAGCGTGATGCGTACGCATGCCTCAGGCCGCACCTGCTCCCCTCCCGCGCGTTTCCGGCCGTGACGCGGCCCTCGATCTGATCAAGTGGCTGGCGCTGCTGACCATGCTGGTCGACCATCTGCGCCATGTCTGGCCCTCGCTGTACTTCCTGTATGCGCCTGGGCGTCTGGCGTTCCCGCTGTTCTGCCTGGCCATCGCCGCCAATGTGGCGCGCCCGCGGGTGGCGACCGCCACCCCGGTGTCGTTGCGCTACCTGGGCTGGCTGCTGCTGTTCTCGCTACTCTCCGAATGGCCCTATCGCCTGCTGGTGCCCACGGCGCAATCGCTCAACGTGCTGCCGACCCTGGTGCTCGGCCTGCTTGTCGCCAGCGCCGTGCACAGGCCCGAGCCCCGGGCCTGCTGGCTGGCGGGCGGGGCTCTGCTGCTGGCGCTGGTCGGGCATGGCTGGTTGATGTTCGGCGTGTTCGGCGTGCTGCTGCCCGCGGCCTTCCTGCTGGCGTTGCGTGCGCCCACAAGTGGCTGGATATGGCCCGTGCTGGGTTGCCTGGCGGCCAACTACTGGCCGCCGTTCTATGCCGACGCCGCCCGTGGCGATCCCTTCGCCTGGGCGGTGCTCGGCATCTGCTGCGCCGCGCCGCCGATCGGCCTGGCGCTGCTGCGCCTGCGCCCGGCATTCGGCGTGCCGCCGGTACGCCGCTGGGCCTATCTGTTCTATCCCGGGCACTTCCTCGTGCTGGTGGCGATTCGCGAGTTCTGGCTGCGCTGAGCCGTTCCGGCAGACGCCGCGACCGTTTCGCGGCTGAAGCCCCTCTCATTAAATATTAGCTAACCCGTTGATTTATAGGATTTTAAAAGAATCGGGAAGGGTCGTGCCGTGCAGGTGAAACCCATCAATTGCCGATGGGTTGGCACCCATCCTACGGCCTGTCTGCTGCGTCGAAGACGCGCAGACGGCTCCCACAGCGCGTAGATTACCGAGGGGCCGCTGCGGCATTCTCGACAGCGACATCGGCGTGTCGCCCTGGCGCATGTCGCAAACGCAATCTCCCGTGGCGTGCATAGGCATCTGGTCCGAGAGGGTGAGTCATACCATCGCTGACAACAGCCAGGGTCTGCGGCCGTTTCAGCGCGGCGGCGCGACAGACTCCAATTACCAGATGCGGCGCTCCATGGCGCTTCGGGGAGATGCGTGATGTTCAGCAAGCAAGACCAGATCCAGGGCTACGACGACGAACTGCTCAGTGCGATGAATGCCGAGGAGCGTCGTCAGGAACATCACATCGAACTGATCGCCTCGGAGAACTACACCAGCAAGCGCGTGATGCAGGCGCAAGGCAGCGGCCTGACCAACAAGTACGCCGAGGGCTATCCGGGCAAGCGCTACTACGGCGGTTGCGAGCATGTCGACAAGGTCGAGCAGCTGGCCATCGACCGCGCCAAGCAGCTGTTCGGCGCCGACTACGCCAACGTCCAGCCGCACTCCGGCTCCTCGGCCAACAGCGCCGTGTACCTGGCCCTGCTGCAGGCCGGCGATACCCTCCTCGGCATGAGCCTGGCCCACGGCGGTCACCTGACCCACGGCGCCAAGGTGTCGTCCTCGGGCAAGCTGTACAACGCCGTGCAGTATGGCCTGGACACCGCGACCGGGCTGATCGACTACGACGAAGTCGAGCGCCTAGCCGTGGAACACCAGCCGAAGATGATCGTCGCCGGCTTCTCCGCCTACTCCAAGACCCTGGACTTCCCGCGCTTTCGCGCCATCGCCGACAAGGTCGGCGCCTTGCTCTTTGTCGATATGGCTCATGTCGCGGGGCTGGTCGCAGCCGGTCTGTACCCCAATCCGCTGCCCTATGCCGACGTGGTCACCACCACCACCCACAAGACCCTGCGCGGCCCGCGTGGCGGGCTGATCCTGGCCAGGGCCAACGCCGACATCGAGAAGAAGCTCAACTCGGCGGTCTTCCCGGGTGCCCAGGGCGGCCCGCTGATGCACGTGATCGCCGGCAAGGCGGTGTGCTTCAAGGAGGCGCTGGAGCCGGGCTTCAAGGACTACCAGGCGCAGGTGATCAAGAACGCTCAGGCCATGGCCGAGGTGTTCATCGAGCGCGGCTTCGAGGTGGTGTCCGGCGGCACCGACAACCACCTGTTCCTGCTCTCGTTGATCAAGCAGGGCATCACCGGCAAGGACGCCGACGCCGCCCTCGGCCGCGCCGGCATCACGGTGAACAAGAACGCCGTACCCAACGACCCACAGTCGCCCTTCGTCACCTCCGGGTTGCGCATCGGCACCCCGGCGGTGACCACCCGCGGCTTCAAGGAAGCGCAGTGCATCGAACTGGCCGGTTGGATCTGCGACATCCTCGAGCACCTGGGCGATGCCGATGTCGAGGCCCAGGTCGCCGGCCTGGCGGCCGGCCTGTGCGCCGATTACCCGGTCTACCGCTAACGCCTAGTCGTAACGTAGGGGCTACCGGCTTTGCCACCGTAGGATGGGTGGAACCCATCGAAAATTGATGGGTTACACCCATCCTACGGTTCAGGCGCGCTCCTACATGCAAGCAGAATTCAGGAGTCCCCCATGCAGCGCTATTCCGGCTTCGGCCTGTTCAAGCATTCCTTCAGCCACCACGAGAACTGGCAGCGCATGTGGCGCAACCCGACGCCCAAGCCGGCGTACGACGTGGTCATCGTCGGTGGCGGCGGGCACGGCCTGGCCACCGCCTATTATCTGGCCAAGGTGCATGGCATCAAGAACATCGCCGTGATCGAGAAGGGCTGGCTGGGCGGCGGCAACACCGCGCGCAACACCACCATCGTGCGTTCCAACTACCTGCTGGACGAATCCTCGGCGCTGTACGAGCACGCCATGAAGTTGTGGGAGGGCCTGTCCCAGGACCTGAACTACAACGTCATGTTCTCCCAGCGCGGCTGCTACCACCTGTGCCACACCCTGCAGGATCTGCGTGACGCCGAGCGGCTGGTCAGCGCCAACCTGCTCAACGGCATCGACAACGAGTTGCTCGACACCCGCCAGGTGGCCGAAGAGATTCCTTACCTCGACTGCAGCAGGAACACCCGCTTCCCGGTGCTCGGCGCCTCGGTGCAGCGGCGCGCCGGCAATGCCCGTCACGATGCCGTGGCCTGGGGCTACGCGCGCGCCGCCGACGCCCTCGGCGTGGACCTGATCCAGCAGACCGAGGTCACCGGCTTCCGCAAGCAGGACGGCGCGGTGATCGGCGTGGAGACCAACAAGGGCTTCATCGGCGCCAAGCGTGTCGGCATGGTCGTGGCCGGCAGCACCGGGCCGCTGGCGGCCAAGGCCGGCTTCCGTCTGCCGCTGGAGTCCCACCCGCTGCAGGCCCTGGTGTCCGAGCCGATCAAGCCGATCATCCACAGCGTGATCATGTCCAACGCCGTGCATGGCTACATCAGCCAGTCGGACAAGGGCGACCTGGTCATCGGCGCCGGCATCGACGGCTGGGTCGGCTACGGTCAGCGCGGTTCCTACCCGATCATCGAGCACACCATCCAGGCCATCGTCGAGATGTTCCCGGTGCTCTCAAGGGTGCGCATGAACCGCCAGTGGGGCGGCATCGTCGACACCACGCCGGATGCCTGCCCGATCATCGGCAGCACGCCGGTGAAGAACCTGTTCATCAACTGCGGCTGGGGTACCGGCGGGTTCAAGGCCACGCCCGGTTCGGGCCACGTGTTCGCCGCGACCCTGGCCAAGGGCGAGCCGCACCCGCTGGCCAAGCCGTTCTCCATCGAGCGCTTCCACACCGGCGCCCTGGTGGACGAACACGGCGCCGCCGCGGTCGCACATTAAAAGGTTGCGCGCAGCGCAACAACCGATGCCCCTCTCCCTCCGGGAGAGGGTGCCCGAAGGGCGGGAGAGGGTTGTTCCAGGCGCCACGATTGGCCCAGGAGCCCCCTCTCCCCAACCCTCTCCCGGAGGGAGAGGGAGTGGAATAAGTGGTTCCTTGAAAGGTCGCGCGCAGCGCAACAACTGATGCCCCTCTCCCACCGGGAGAGGGTGCCCGAAGGGCGGGAGAGGGTTGTTCCAGACGACGCGATTCGCCAGGACATCCCTCTCCCCAGCCCTCTCCCGGAGGGAGAGGGAGTGGAATAAGTGGTTCCTTGAAAGGTCGCGCGCAGCGCGACAACCGATGCCCCTCTCCCTCCGGGAGAGGGTGCCCGAAGGGCGGGAGAGGGTTGTTCCAGGCGCCACGATTGGCCCAGGAGCCCCTCTCCCCAACCCTCTCCCGGAAGGAGAGGGAGTGGAATAAGTGGTTCCTTGAAAGGTCGCGCGTAGCGCGACAACTGATGCCCCTCTCCCTCCGGGAGAGGGTGCCCGAAGGGCGGGTGAGGGCTGTTCCAGGCGCCACGATTGGCCGAGGAGCCCCTCTCCCCGAGGGAGAGGGAGTGGAATAAGTGGTTCCTTGAAAGGTTGCGCGCAGCGCAACAACCGATGCCCCTCTCCCTCCGGGAGAGGGTGCCCGAAGGGCGGGAGAGGGTTGTTCCAGACGCCACGATTGGCCCAGGAGCCCCCTCTCCCCAACCCTCTCCCGGGGGGAGAGGGAGTGGAATGAGCCCTTCTCGACGATTCGAGCAGGTAACGAGATTCACCGGAGGCTCCAACCATGCTGCACATCTTCTGCCCGCACTGCGGGGAACACCGCGCCGAAGAGGAATTCAGTCCGGCCGGGCAGGCCCATATCCCGCGCCCGCTGGATCCGGCCGCCTGCAGCGACGCCGAATGGGGCGAGTACATGTGGTTCCGCGACAACCCGCGCGGGCTGCGCCATGAGCTGTGGCTGCACGCCGCCGGTTGCCGCAAGTATTTCAACGCCACCCGGCACACGGTCAGCTACGCGATTCTCGAGACCTACAAGATCGGCGAGAAACCCAGCGTCACCGAAGCCATCAGCGAACCCCAGCCATTGGCGCAAGGAGCCACGGCATGAGCCAGATCAATCGTCTTGCCAGCGGTGGCCGTATCGACCGCAGTCAGCCGCTGAGCTTCACCTTCAACGGCCAGTCCTACCAGGGCTACGCCGGTGACACCCTGGCCGCCGCGTTGCTGGCCAACGGCGTCGACGTCATCGGCCGCAGCTTCAAGTACTCGCGTCCGCGCGGCATCGTCGCCGCCGGCGCCGAGGAACCCAACGCCGTGCTGCAGATCGGCGCCCGCCCGGATACCCAGGTCCCCAACGTGCGCGCCACCCAGCAGGCGCTGTATCCCGATCTGGTGGCCAGCAGCACCAATGGCTGGCCGAGCGTGAACACCGACCTGATGGGGATTCTCGGCAAGGTCGGCGGCAAGATGATGCCGCCGGGGTTCTACTACAAGACCTTCATGTACCCGCAGAACATGTGGCTCACCTACGAGAAGTACATCCGCAAGGCCGCCGGCCTGGGCCGTGCGCCCACCGAGGTCGACCCGGACGTCTACGACCAGATGAACCGTCACTGCGACGTGCTGGTGGTCGGCGCCGGCCCCGCCGGCCTGGCCGCCGCCCTGGCGGCGGCGCGCAGTGGCGCGCGGGTGATCGTCGCCGACGAGCAGGAAGAGTTCGGCGGCAGTCTGCTCGATACCCGCGAGCAGCTCGATGGCATGCCCGCCGCCGACTGGGTGGCCAAGGTGGTGGCCGAGCTGCAGACCTTCCCCGAGGTGCTGCTGCTGCCGCGGGCCACGGTCAACGGCTACCACGACCACAACTTCCTGACCATTCACGAACGCTGCACCGATCACCTTGGCGACAGCGCGCCAATGGGGCCGTTCGTGCGTCCGGCCCGGCAGCGCCTGCACCGGGTGCGGGCTCGGCGTGTGGTGCTGGCGGTCGGCGCCCACGAGCGGCCGCTGGTGTACGGCAACAACGATGTGCCGGGCAACATGCTCGCCGGTGCGGTATCGACCTATGTGCGCCGTTACGGCGTGGCGCCGGGCAGCAAGCTGCTGCTGGCCACCACCAACGACTACGCCTACAAGACCGCCCTCGACTGGCTGGATGCCGGCCTCAAGGTGGTGGCCATCGCCGATGCGCGCAGCAATCCGCGCGGCAGCTGGGTGGAGGAGGCGCGCGCCCGTGGCGTGCGCGTGCTGACCGGCAGCTCGGTGCTCGACGTCAAGGGCGGCAAGCGGGTCGAGTCGGCCCGGGTCGCGGCCATCGATCCGGTTTCGTTCAAGGTCACCAGCCCCGGCGAGTGGCTCGACTGCGACCTGGTCGCCAGCTCCGGCGGCTACAGCCCGGTGGTGCACCTGGCCTCGCACCTGGGCGGCCGGCCGACCTGGCGGGACGACATTCTCGGCTTCGTCCCCGGTGATGGCCTGGGCCTGCAGGCGCGGCTCTGCGCCGGTGCGGTGAACGGCGTGTTCAAGCTCGGCGACGTCCTCGCCGATGGTTTCGAGGCGGGCGCCCAGGCGGCGGCCGAGTCTGGTTACCAGGCGGTCAGCGGCGAGCTGCCGCGGGCCGAGAAGCGCATCGAGGAGGCGCCCATCGCGCTGTACCAGGTGCCCCACGACAAGCCCACGGCGCGGGCGCCGAAGCAGTTCGTCGACCTGCAGAACGACGTCACCGCCGCCGGCATCGAACTGGCCGTGCGCGAGGGCTTCGAGTCGGTCGAGCACGTCAAGCGCTACACCGCGCTGGGCTTCGGCACCGACCAGGGCAAGCTGGGCAATATCAACGGTCTGGCCATCGCCGCCCGCGCCCTGGGCGTGAGCATCCCGCAGATGGGCACCACCATGTTCCGTCCCAACTACACGCCGGTGTCCTTCGGCGCCATCGCCGGGCGCAACGCCGGGGCGCTGTTCGAGCCCAAGCGCTATACCGCGCTGCAGGCCTGGCACGAGCAGCAGGGCGCCGAGTTCGAGGACGTCGGCCAGTGGAAGCGCCCCTGGTACTTCCCGAAACCCGGCGAGGACCTGCACGCCGCCGTCGCCCGCGAGTGCAAGGCGGTGCGCGCCAGCGTCGGCCTGCTCGATGCCTCGACCCTGGGCAAGATCGATATCCAGGGGCCGGATGCCCGCGAGTTCCTCAACCGCGTGTACACCAACGCCTGGACCAAGCTCGACGTGGGCAAGGCCCGTTACGGCCTGATGTGCAAGGAAGACGGCATGGTCTTCGACGACGGCGTCACCGCCTGCCTGGCCGACAACCACTTCCTGATGACCACCACCACCGGCGGTGCCGCCCGCGTGCTGCAATGGCTGGAGCTGTACCACCAGACCGAATGGCCGGAGCTGAAGGTGTACTTCACCTCGGTCACCGACCACTGGGCGACCCTGACCCTGTCCGGGCCGAACAGCCGCAAGCTGTTGGCCGAGGTCACCGACATCGACCTGTCGGCGGAGGCCTTCCCGTTCATGACCTGGCAGGAAGGCAAGGTCGCCGGCGTGCCGGCCCGGGTGTTCCGCATCTCCTTCACCGGCGAGCTGAGCTACGAGGTGAACATCCAGGCCGACTACGCCATGGGCGTGCTGGAGGCGATCGCCGCGGCGGGCAAGCCATACGACCTGACCCCGTACGGCACCGAGACCATGCACGTGCTGCGCGCCGAGAAGGGTTTCATCATCGTTGGCCAGGACACCGATTCCACGGTCACCCCCTTCGACCTGAACATGGGCTGGGCGGTGGGCAAGACCAAGCCGTTCTCCTGGATCGGCTGGCGCGGCATGAACCGCGAGGACACCCTCAAGGAAGAGCGCAAGCAACTGGTCGGCCTGAAACCGCTGAACCCGGGCGACATGCTGCCCGAAGGCACCCAGGTGGTGTTCGATCCCAAGCACCCGAAGCCGGTGCCCACGGCCGGGCACGTCACCTCCAGCTACATGAGTCCGACCCTCGGTCATGGCATCGCCCTGGCGCTGGTCAAGGGCGGCCTGGGGCGCATGGGCGAGAAGGTCTACGCGCCCTGTCGCGACGGCAAGCTGATCGAGGCAGAAATCGTCAGCTCGGTGTTCTACGACCCGCAAGGCGAACGGCAGAACGTGGTCTAACCGGCAGCGACAAGCCACAAGTACAAGCAGGGTGGAGCAGGCTCCACCCGTTATGAAGGACAGACGACATGACAGCAGCAAACGTCTATCAGCAGCGCCCGGACGATCTCGGCATCAAGGCCGAATCGCCGCTGCATCACGCCGGCTTCCACGAACTGGCCGGCAAGGGCAAGGCCGGCGCGGGCGTGACCCTGCGCGAGAAGAAACTCCTGGGCCATCTGACCCTGCGTGGCGACGGCAGGGACCCGGCCTTCGCCGAAGGCGTGCACAAGGCCCTGGGCCTGGAATTGCCGGTGGCGCTCGGGCTGGTGGCCAAGGGCGAACGCTCGCTGCAGTGGATGGGCCCGGACGAGTTCCTGCTCATCGTGCCAGGCGGCGAAGAGCTCGCCACCGAGCAGGCGCTGCGCGAGGCACTGGCCGGCCAGCACATCCAGGTGGTCAACGTCAGCGGCGGCCAGACCCTGCTCGAACTCAGCGGCCCCAGGGTGCGCGAGGTGCTGATGAAGTCCACGCCCTACGACGTGCACCCCAGCCAGTTCCCGGTGGGCAAGGCGATCGGCAGCGCGTTCGCCAAGACCCAGCTGTACATCCGCCACACCGGCGAAGACACCTGGGAACTGCTGGTGCGGCGCAGCTTCAGCGACTACATCTGGGCCTGGCTGCAGGACGCCAGCGGCGAGTACGGGTTGGCGGTCGAGGCCTAGGCTGCTCGTTTCGGTATGAACGGCGGGATCTCAAGGCCATAGCAGGCATTCGTAGGATGGGTGCAACCCATCGGCAATTGATGGGTTTCACCCATCCTACCCTGTCTGCTGGCGCTCTTTTCGTCCACCGTGGCACCGCTCGGTGGGTCGGTGAAGCGTGACCCACCCTACGGTCGGCGGCGAGTACGGATTGGCGGTCGATGCCGGAAGCGCTTGATCGGTACAGAGCTTTCAGGTCGCATCGCGATCAGCTCCCTCTCCCGCCGGGAGAGGGTTGGGGTGAGGGGGAAGATCCAGCAGCCTGAGCATGAAACCGAACCAGCCCAGAGAACCCTCACCCCCGGCCCCTCTCCCGGGGGGAGAGGGGTGAACATCATCGGAGTTTGTCATGAGCCGCACCCCCGACACCTGGATTCTCACCGCGCACTGTCCCAGCATGCTGGGCACCGTCGACGTGGTGACCCGCTACCTGTTCGAGCAGGGCTGCTACGTCACCGAGCACCACAGCTTCGATGACCGCCTGTCCGGGCGCTTCTTCATCCGGGTCGAATTCCGCGCCCGCGACGGCTTCGCCGAGGACAGCTTCAAGCAGGGCCTGCAGGAACGTACCCGGGCCTTCGCCATGCACACCGAGCTGACGCCACCGGGCTATCGCGCCAAGGTGGTGATCATGGTGTCCAAGTCCGACCATTGCCTGAACGACCTGCTCTACCGCCAGCGCATCGGCCACCTGGCCATGGACGTGGTCGCGGTGGTGTCCAACCATCCCGACCTCGAGCCACTGGCGCGCTGGCACGGCATCGCCTATCACCATTTCCCGCTGGACCCCCGCGACAAGCCGGCCCAGGAGCGCCAGGTGCTGCAGGTGATCGAGCAGAGCGGCGCCGAACTGGTGATCCTCGCCCGTTACATGCAGGTGCTGTCGCCCGAGCTGTGCCAGCGCCTGGATGGCTGGGCGATCAACATCCACCACTCGCTGCTGCCCGGCTTCAAGGGCGCCAAGCCCTACCACCAGGCCTACCAGAAGGGCGTGAAGATGGTCGGCGCCACGGCCCACTACATCAACAACGACCTCGATGAGGGGCCGATCATCGCCCAGGGTGTGGAAGCCGTGGACCATGCCCACTACCCTGAAGATCTGATCGCCAAGGGGCGCGACATCGAATGCCTGACGCTGGCCAAGGCGGTGGGCTATCACATCGAGCGCCGCGTCTTTCTCAACGCCAATCGCACGGTGGTGCTGTGAAGCAGCCGTAAGCTACAAGCTACAAGCTACAAGCTACAAGCTACAAGCTACAAGCAAAGGCAGGAGCTGGTGCCGCGGCGAGCGGCCCGGATTTTCCAATAGTGTCGGCGTCCCCGTCCTGCCCCGATCGACGAGGGGCGCCGATTTGCAGGACACGACTCCAGAGCAAGGTCGCGTGGCACCCGCCACGCCTTTGTATCCACAACAAGAAAGGAGAACAGCTATGTCCGGTAATCGCGGTGTCGTCTACCTCGGCGCAGGCAAGGTCGAGGTACGGAAGATCGACTATCCGAAAATGCAGGACCCGCGTGGTCGCAAGATCGAGCACGGGGTGATCCTCAAGGTGGTGTCCACCAATATCTGCGGCTCCGACCAGCACATGGTGCGCGGCCGTACCACGGCCCAGGTCGGCCTGGTGCTGGGTCACGAGATCACCGGCGAGGTGGTCGAGAAGGGCAGCGACGTCGAGAACCTGAAGATCGGCGACCTGGTGTCGGTGCCGTTCAACGTCGCCTGCGGCCGCTGCCGCTCCTGCAAGGAACAGCACACCGGCGTCTGCCTGACGGTCAACCCGGCGCGCGCCGGCGGCGCCTACGGCTACGTCGACATGGGCGACTGGACCGGCGGCCAGGCCGAATATGTGCTGGTGCCCTATGCCGACTTCAACCTGCTGAAACTGCCGGATCGCGACAAGGCCATGGAGAAGATCCGCGACCTGACCTGCCTGTCCGATATCCTGCCCACCGGTTACCACGGCGCGGTCACCGCCGGGGTCGGCCCGGGCAGCACCGTCTACGTCGCCGGCGCCGGCCCGGTGGGGCTGGCCGCCGCGGCCTCGGCACGGTTGCTCGGTGCGGCGGTGGTGATCGTCGGCGACGTCAACCCGACCCGCCTGCAGCACGCCAAGGCCCAGGGCTTCGAGATCGCCGACCTGTCCCAGGACACGCCGCTGCACGAACAGATCGCCGCCCTGCTGGGCGAGCCGGAAGTGGATTGCGCCGTCGACGCGGTGGGCTTCGAGGCCCGTGGCCATGGCCACGCCGGGGCGCAGCAGGAAGCGCCGGCCACCGTGCTCAACTCGCTGATGGGCGTGGTGCGGGTCGCCGGCAAGATCGGTATTCCCGGTCTGTACGTCACCGAAGACCCGGGCGCGGTGGACGCGGCGGCGAAGATCGGCAGCCTGAGCATCCGTTTCGGCCTGGGCTGGGCCAAGTCGCACAGCTTCCACACCGGCCAGACCCCGGTGATGAAGTACAACCGCCAGTTGATGCAGGCGATCATGTGGGACCGCATCAACATCGCCGAGGTGGTCGGCGTGCAGGTGATCAGCCTGGACGATGCGCCACGGGGTTACGGCGAGTTCGATGCCGGCGTACCGAAGAAATTCGTCATCGACCCGCACAGGCTGTTCAGCGCGGCGTGAAGCCAGCCGGGAGCGGGGCCAGCCGGCTCCGCTGCCAGGTTTCGGAAGCGGCTATGGCGTTGCTCAGGTGTGTGGGAGCCGCGCCCCCGCGGCGATGGGTGGTCGCACCGCGAATCCCGCTGTATGGCTGCCATCGCATCGCCCCGAGGTCGGGGCTCCTACGCGTGCGATACTTCATCGTTGCCATGGCCCTGGCCTCGACATGACCAGGGCGTGTAGAGCCCCCATCACTGGAGACCGGCATGTCCTTCGACCGACGCATTTCCCTGATCACCCTTGGCGTCGACGACGTTCAAGCCAGCGCGGCGTTTTACCAGCGACTGGGCTGGAAACGCTCCTCGGCCTCCCAGGAGCAGATCGTTTTCATCAAGCTCAAGGGGCTCGTGCTGGCGCTGTTCGCCCGGGATGAACTGGCCCGGGACGCGAACATCGACGAGCAACCGGGCAAGCCGGCCTTTTCCGGCGTGACCCTGGCGCACAACCTGGAAAGCCCGGAGGCGGTGGACGCCGCCATGGCCCACGCCATCGCTTGCGCAGGCACACTGCTCAAGGCACCGGAGAAGGTCTTCTGGGGTGGCTACTCCGGTTATTTCGCCGACCCCGATGGACATGTGTGGGAGTTGGCCCACAACCCCTTCGCGCCGCTGGACGAGTCGGGGCACATGATCCTGCCCGATTGAACACGGCGCGCCGCGATGGCGTGGCTGGCCGGGGAACGGAACTTGCTTTGCATAGCCCCTTCCAGGCTGTATTCGGAGCATCCCCATGCGCCACCTCGATACCGATGCCCTGGCCGCTTTCGTCGCGGTCATCGATCACGGCGGCTTCACGGCGGCAGGTGAACATATCGGCAAGACCCAGGCCGCCGTGAGCCTGATGATCTCGCGCCTGGAAGATCGCCTGGGCAAGCGGCTGGTCGAACGCTCGCGGCGTGGCGTCAGCCTGACCCGTGCCGGTGAGCTGCTGATCGGCTATGCACGGCGCATCCGCGAGCTGGAGGACGAGGCGCTGTTCGCGCTGGGAGAAAGCGAGGCGACACGCATTCGGGTGGGCATGCCCGACGATTACCTGGAAAGCATCGGCTCGTTGCTGCTGCGCGATTATCCGCTACGGCAGGCCGATGCCCAGGTCGAAGTGATCTGTGATTTCTCCTACCGCCTGGAGCAGATGCTGCAGGATGGCACCCTGGACATGGCCATCATTTCCCGGGAGAAGGATCGCCCCATCGGAGTGCTGCTCAAGCGTGAGGCCCTGCTCTGGTGCACGCATCCGGACAGGCGACCGGAACTGCTCTCGCCCTTGCCGCTGGTGCTGTTCCCCGAGGGCTGCCGGGCGCGGCCCAAGGCCATAGCGGCCCTCGACCGGGCCGGGCGCCAGTGGCGTATCGTCTGTACCTCGTCGCATATCCAGGGGGTGCAGGCCGCGATTCGCATGGGCGAGGCGCTGACCCTGCTGCCTGCCACGGCGATACCCGCCGACTGGCGCATTCTCGGCCCCGAAGAGGGCCTGCCCGCCCTCGCCAGCCAGGAGCTCGCCCTGGTCATGCCGAGTGGCGCGCGCCTGGCCGTGCGCCGCCTGGCGCACTTCATCGAGCAGCAATTCGACGCCGATAGCTGCCAGGTCGCCATCGCCTGAGCGCTCTATCTAACGCGAACGAAGCTAGCGCAATGGCCGCTATCGCATCGCGCCGAGGTCGGGGCTCCTACAGGTCGGTGACGGCCGCGCTCGTGTAGGAGCCGCGCCCCCGCGGCGATTGCCGGATGCGGCTCGGTTCGGCATGAAGACAAGGTCTTTGCAGGAGCAGGGTGCGCCTGTAGAAGAGCGGCAAACCGCCGCCCGGGTAGGAGCGTCGACCTCGGCGCGATGCGATGGCAGCCATACCGCGGGATTCGCGTTGCGACCCCCCATCGCCGCGGGGTCGCGGCTCCCACAGAGCCGGGGCAAACCGCCGTTTTATGGGCCAAATGCTTGCTAGGCCCAGGCGTCGGCCACTTCGCCGAATATCTCCAGCATCTGCTCCAGCACGGCACGGGTATGGGTGACCGAGAGGTAGATGCGCCCGTATCCGGCGGGCATCGTCAGCAGGCCGCGCCGGCGCAGTGCCAGGTGCAGGTCCAGCGAGCGTTGCGGGTTCAGCCAGGCGCTGGCCTCGCTGTAATCGCGCGGTGCCCGTGGCGCGTGCCAGCAACTGAAGACGCTGCCATAGCCGCTGGTGCTCAGCGCCAGGCCGTTACGCGCGAAGACCCGCTCCAGCGCCTGGCGCAACCAGTTGCCGTCGGCCTGGTGCGTCGCGTAGTCGAAGCGCTTGAGCTTGCCGAGCGTCGCCAGCACGGCGGCGCAGGCCGGTGGGTTGCCGCTGTAGGTACCGGCGCGCACGACGTTGCCGGTTTCGAATCCGCGCATGACCTCTGCCGTTCCCAGCACCGCCGCGACCGGAATACCACTGCCTATCGCCTTGCCGACGCAGGCCAGGTCGGCGTCCACCGCGAAGGCCTGGCTGAACAGCCCGGCGCGCACCTGGAAGCCCATCAGCACTTCGTCGAGGATCACCAGTGCGCCATGGGCGTGGGCGCTCTTGCACAGCCGCTCCAGATAACCGGGCGCCGGAACCACGCAGCCGGCGTTGGCCAGCATCGGCTCGAGCAGCACCGCGGCGATGTCGGGGTGCTGCGCGAACAATCGCTCGATGTCGTCGAAGTCGTTGTAGCGCAGCAGGGTCATGCCGTCCTTCACCGGCCGCGCGCCGGGCATCTCGGCGTCGGCGCTGGCGGCGTTGCCGAAGGCGACCGGGTCGTACCAGCCGTCGTAGCCGGCGGCGAACTTGGCCACCAGCTTGCGCCCGGTATAGGCCCGGGCGGCACGGCAGGCGAGGTGCACCGCTTCGCTGCCGGTGTTGACGAAGATCACCTGATCCAGCGCGCCAGTACAGCTCGCCAGCGCGCTGGCCGCCTGCTCCTCCAGGGCGTGGGCGTAGGATGGCATGGGCGCGCGTCGCAGCGCCTCGGTCACCGCGTCCAGCACGTCCGGGTCGGCATGGCCGAGCTTGGCCGCGCCGAAGCCCATGGCCGTATCGATATAGGCGCGGCCATTCGTATCCCAGACCTGATGGGCCGCGGCACGCTGTGCCAGAAAGGGGATTCCGTCCAGAGCGGGCAAAGCGCGGCCGGCGCTGGATATTCCACCAACGAGATGGTGCATCGCATGGTTTCCTTGAAGTCGGGTAGAGCGGTTCAGTGATAAAGGGGGTTCAGTAACCGGCCATTCTCGGCAGCCACTCGGTGAGTTCGGGGAAGATCACCAGCAGCACGATGGCCACGGCGCTGGCCACCCAGAACGGCACCAGGCGCCGCGATACCGCGCCGATGCTCAGCTTGGCGACGTTACAGACGACGAAGATGTTGGTGCCCACCGGCGGGGTGAACAGGCCGACGCCGAGGGTGACGGTGAACAGCACGCCGATCTGGTAGGGTTCCAGGCCCGCGCTCTGGGCGATCGGCACCAGGATCGGCGCGAGGATGATCAGCGCCGGGCCCAGATCCAGCCACAGGCCGACCACCACCAGGGCGAGAATGACCAGGACGATGTCCACCACCGCGCCGCCATGCAGGCTGGTGATCCAGGTGGCGATGGTCTGTGGCACCTGCTCCACGGTCAGCAGCCAGCTGAAGGGTACCGCCACGGCCATGATGATCATGATCGCCCCGGTGGTGCTGACCGCTTCGATGATCGAGGGCCAGAGCACGTCCCAGGACAGCTCGCGATAGACCAGCGCGCCGACCAGCAGGGCGTAGATCACTGACAGCGCCGCTGCCTCGGTGGCCGTGGCCAGGCCGCTGACGATCGAGCCGAGAATCAGCGGCGGCATCAGCAGCGCCGGCAGCGCCGCGCGCAGGTCGAGGAAGAGGCGCCGCCAGCTCGGCCGGGTGTCCTGGCGCGGGAAGTTCTCCTTCACGCCGACCACGTAGGCGGCGACCATGAAGGTCAGCGCCAGCAGCACGCCCGGCAGGATGCCGGCCATGAACAGGCCGCCGATGGAGGTGTTGGTCAGCACGCCGTAGATGATGAACACCACGCTCGGCGGCAGGATGATGCCCAGGGTGCCGGACGCCGCCGTGACCGCGGCGGCGAAGGCCTTGGGATAGCCCCGCTCCTCCATGGCCGGGATCATCACCTTGGCCACTGCGCCGGTGTCGGCGGTGGCCGAGCCGGTCAGGCCGCCGTAGACGAACGAGGTGGCCACGTTGACCAGGCCGAGCCCGCCGCGAAAGCGCCCGAAGAGGTGCTCGGCGATGCGCATGATCTGCCGGGTCAGGCCGCCGCGGTTCATCAGCTCGCCGGCGAACAGGAACAGCGGAATGGCCATCAGCGAGAGCGAGTCGGCGCCGCGGATGGTCTGCTGCGCCAGCCAGCCCACCGGTACGCCGACATCGCCGAAGATCAGGGTGATGATGGTAGCGGCGGCCATCGACCAGACCACCGGCACGCCCAGCAGGAGGAACAGGAAGAAGCCACCGAACAGCAGGGCGATGATCATCGGGTCGCTCCCAGTACGCGGCCGCGGCCGGAAAATACCTTGAACAGACGGATGGCCGCGATCAGCAGCAGAACCACCGCACAACTGATCAGGGCCAGGGTGGTGATGCCGGTGGGCCAGCGCAGCACCGGCGTGGGAACCCAGGCCGAGCGCTTGAGCACCGCCAGTGCGCTGTACAGCAGCCAGCCGGACACGCCGGCCAGCAACACGGCGCAGAGCACCGTCATGGCGTGCTGGGCACGGGCCGGCATGAGCTTCAACAGGCCGTCGAAGCAGACGTTCTCACCGCGCAGCTCGGCGATGGCGGTGCCGATGAAGGTGATCCAGATGAAGCCGATGCCGGCGATCTCGAACGACCACTCGAAGCCCGACAGCTTGAAGCTGCGCGCGGCCATGCCCGCCACGATGGCGGTGAAGGTGGCGATAAACAGCAACCCACCGATCAGGCACAACACGCGCTCGCCCCAGCCTTGCCGGGCGCTGGTTTCAGGCAACTGACTCATGCGGGCTCCTTCAGGGCTGGGCGCTGGCTGCGGCGGCGCTGCGCACGCGCTGGATGAGTTCGTCGCCCCATTCCCTGGCGAAGGTGTCGTACACCGGGCCGGCCATGGCCCCGAACGGTGCGGTATCGACCTGGTTGACCTTGACGCCCTTGGTCTGCAGCTCGGCGATCACCTGCTCGGTCACGGCGCCCAGCTGGCCGCGGTACCAGGCGGTGACATCGGCCACGGCGGCATCGAGCGCGTCGCGCTGGGCCGGCTCGAGGCTTTCGTAGGTGTCGAGGTTCATGTACCACCAGTTCGCCGACCACAGGTAGTTGGCGATCGACAGGTAGCCTGCCGGCTCGTACCACTTCTGGTCGTAGTAGTCGCGGGCCTCCGGTTCGGCGCCGTCGACCACGCCGGATTGCAGCGAGGTGTAGACCTCGCCGTAGGGAATCGACTGGGCCAGGGCGCCGAACTGCTTCATGGTGGCGAGGATGGTCGGCATCGGCGGCGTGCGCACCTTCATGCCGGCCAGATCCGCGGGTGTGACGATGGCCTTGCGGCTGCCGACGAACTGACGGAAGCCCGAGTCCAGTGGGGCCAGCACCTTGTAACCGTGATCGTGGCCGAAGCCCAGTACTTCCTTGCCGGCGTCCGTATCGAAGAAGGCATAGACATTGGCCGCATCCTGGAACAGGAAGGGCAGGGTGACCACGTTCAGCCTCGGGTCGATGGGTTCGACCACGCCACCCAGGCCGATGTCGATCGAGCCCATGCCCACGGATTCGGCGATCGGGCCTTCATCGCCCAGCTGTCCATCGGGGAACACCCTGGCTTTCAACTCGCCGCCGCTTCTGGCCTCGAGTTCGGCGGCGAAGCGCGTCATCGCCTGGTTGACCAGGCTGTCGCCGCTCGAGGCGTGGGCGACACGCAGTGTGCGCTCCGCCCAGCTGTGGCCCGATGCCAGCAGGCACACGGCGGACAACGTGATCATGGGCAGCAGGCCGGCGCCACGCAGCAGGTTTGTCGATTTCATGGTGAACCCTCCCCGTTGAATAGCCTCGAGTGTACCCAGCGGCTTTCAGCGGCAGGCGGGTTTCGCCATAACAATAACTAATGCCGGCATGCGCTTTTTTATGGCCTGCCATCCCTGGCGGCCACCCTGCGGGCTGTCGCCAGCGACGTTAAAAATGGCTCCCGGCCATTTTTTATGGCCTGCCAGAGCCGTTCGGCGTCCGTAGGAGCGTCGACCCCGGCGCGAGGCGCTGGCGGCCTTTCCACAAACCGTGTCACGGCCACCAATCGCCGCGGGGTCGCGGCTCCCACACGAATCTGGCGAGTCGAACGCTATCCGTAGCTCGGGTCGAGCGCAGCGACACCCGGGAAACCGTCCCCCTGGGTATCGCTGCGCTCGACCCAGGCTACGGGGCAAGCCGTACTCCGGTCACGATCCACGTGGCGGGGTAACCACCATGGGCGCAACCGCGTGGGGTCGGGCTCAGGGTCGGTACAGCTTCAGGCTTTCCACCCGCGCGCGGTACGCCGCCAGGCGCTCCTTGAGCTGATCCTTGCGCGAACTGGCCACGCAGTGCAGCAGCACGTTGAGGGCGCTGGTCAGGCCGCCGGTGGACTCCAGGATCAGGCCGGTCTTGGTCTTCATGGTGATGATGTGGGGGGTGTCGATGTGCCGGGCGATGCCGTACTCGTCGGTGAACACCACCAGGTCGGTGCCCTGCTGCAGGCAGTTGTTGGCGAAGGCGACGCCGGCCTCGGCATAGGGCGCGATGTCGATCAGGATCACGCAGCAGCGCTGGTTGTGGCTGTCGATCCACTGGCCGAGCACGCCGCTGTAGAGGTCGAGGAACTCCACGCCCGAGCGCACCAGGGCCAGGCGGTTGGCGAAGTCCTCGGCCAGCCCGCGGATGGTCTGGAAGCCGCAGACGAACACCCGTTCGGCCTGGCTGACCCGGGCGACGATGTCCTGCCAGTGCTGGCTGCCGAGCTGGTTGGCGAAGGCGCTGAGCGCCTCGATCTCCTCGTTGAGATGGGCCAGCAGATCGTCGGGCTGCTGTTCGACGCGGTCGATCAGCGTGGTGTTGAGCAGTGATTGCACGCGGACCTCGTCGCGCAGTTCTTCCTTGAGGCTCTTCAGGCCCTTGTAGCCGAGGCGCCGCAGGAAACGGCTGACGGTATTGGGGCTGACCTTGCTCTTTTGCGCCAGGCTGGCGCCGTTCTCGAAGGCGAGGGTCTCCAGGTTGGCCTGGATGTAGGCCCACAGGGTGCGTTCGGCCGGCGTCAGCTTGCCTTCCAGATGTTCCATCTTGCTATCGAGCATGGCCTGGCTCCGGCTGGTCGATGGGTGATTTTTGGAATTTAAATGTCATGGTGTTGATGTTTGGAATAAATATATTCTATGCTCGTCGCACAGCGCACAAGACCCGGGTCGCGCTGTACGGATCAAGCAAGGCAATCCAAGACCTTGCCCCGTGTCGTCTGGTTTTGCACGTCCTGCCGCAACAAGCAACGGCCACGCCGCATCCGGTGTGGCCATAACAGTGGAGAACAGGCACATGCTCACTTCGCGTCCCCTGCGTCATCTTTCCCTGTGCGCCGCCTTCGGCGGCCTGCTCACCTGCGGCGCAGCCGCCCAGGCGGCCGAAGCGCTGCACCTGTACAACTGGGGCGATTACATCAACCCGCAGGTGCTGACCCGCTTCACCGAGGAAACCGGGATCAAGGTGTCGCTCGACACCTACGGCAGCAACGAAGAGATGCTCGCCAAGCTGCAGGCCGGCGCCAAGGGCTACGACATCGTCTTCCCGTCGGTGCACATGCAGGACACCCTGGCCGCCCTGGGCCTGCTGGAAAAGACCGACATCAACCAGAGCCCGGCGTTCGCCAATATCGATCCGGCCTTCCTGCGCGCCAAGTCCGACCCCCGGGGCGAGTATTGCATGCCCTATGCCTGGGGTTCGGTGGGCATCCTCTACAACCGCAACAAGGTGAGCAAGCCGATCGAGAGCTGGGCCGACTTCTTCGCCGAGGCCGAAGCCGGCAAGAAGGTCATCCTCCTCGACGACATGCGCGAAACCCTGGGCGTCGGCCTGATCGAGAGCGGCAAGTCGGTCAACAGCACCGACCCCGCCGACCTCAAGCTGGCCCAGGACTGGCTGCTGGCGCGCAAGCCGCTGGTCTCCGCCTTCACCTACGACAGCGTCCCCATGGTGCAGTCCGGCGACGTGGCCGCGGCGCACTACTTCGTCGGCGCCATGATGTACGTCAGGCAGGACCCCGAGAACCTGGCCTACGTGATCCCCAAGGGCGGCGCGACCATGTACCAGGAAGATATCTGCGTGCTCAAGAGCGCGCCGAACAAGGCCAACGCCAAGCGCTTCATGGAGTTCTTCCTGCAGCCGGAGATCGCCGCGCTCAACACCGCGCAGCAGATGAATGGCACGCCCAACCGGGAAGCCTTGAAGCTGCTGCCGGCCGAGCTGCGCGACGACCCGCAGGTCAATCCGCCGGCCGAGGTGATGGCCAGGCTGCAACTGTTCACTGACCTGGGCAAGGATCTGAAACAGTACGACCGGGCCTGGACGCGGGTGCGTACCGCCAACTGAGGTCGCCGCGTGTTGGCGGATCGCGGCTGAAGCCCCTCCCACGGACTCCCACTTTCTTGTGGGAGGGGCTGCAGCCGCGACTGCTCCTACCTTTCCCTGGAGTCGTTCATGAGCGTTTTCACCCAGACCACACCCGTGGTCGAGATCCGTGCCGCCATCAAGCACTACCGCACCCCGGAAGGGCAGGCCGTGCGCGCCCTCGACGGCATCGACCTGAGCGTCGGCGCCAACGAGTTCGTCACCCTGCTGGGGCCGTCGGGCTGCGGCAAGACCACCCTGTTGCGTGCCCTCAGCGGCTTCGAGCAGCTCGATGGCGGGGACCTGCTGATCCAGGGGCGCAGCATGAACGGCGTGCCGCCGCACAAGCGTCCGGTGCACACGGTGTTCCAGAGCTATGCCCTGTTCCCGCACATGAGCGTCGGCGACAACGTCGGCTATGCCCTGGACGTGCGTGGCGTCGGCAAGGCGGAGCAGCGCCAGCGGGTCGCGGCGGCGCTGGAACTGGTCGGCCTCGGCGGCCTGGAGAAACGTAAGCCCGGGCAACTGTCCGGCGGCCAGCAACAGCGGGTCGCCCTGGCCCGCGCGGTGGTCGACCGGCCGGCGCTGCTGTTGCTCGACGAACCGCTGTCGGCGCTGGATCGGCAGTTGCGTCAGAGCATGCAGCGCGAACTGAAGAACCTGCAGCACGAGCTGGGCATCGCCTTCGTCTTCGTCACCCATGACCAGGAAGAAGCGCTGACCATGTCCGACCGCATCGTCGTGCTCAACGCCGGTCACGTCCAGCAGGTCGGCGCGCCGGCGGCGATCTACGACCGCCCGGCCAACGCCTTCGTCGCCGGCTTCATCGGCGAGAGCAATCTGTTCGCCGCCCGGGTCAGCGCCTGCGACCAGGGCATCGCCTACCTGGTCGACGAGCAGGGCGATCTGCTGCAGGTCGCCGCCGACGGACTGCAGGTCGGGCAGCGGGCGCAGGTACTGCTGCGCCCGGAACAGTTTCACCTGGATTGCCCCGGGGGCGGCTATGCGGCGCTCGAGGGCGTGGTCGAGCAGACCGTGTTCATCGGCAAGGATTTCGAAGTGCTGCTGCGCAGCACCCGCGGCAAGGCGGTCAAGGCCGTGGTGCGCGATGCCGCGCGCCAGGCCCTGCAGCGCCTGCATCCGGGCAGCGCGTTGCGACTCTGGTACGCCCATACGGCGGCGCACCTGATTCCCGGAGGCGCCTGATGCCTGGCCAATACCTGCGTCTGCTCGCCCTGCTCAGCCCGGCGAGCGTCATCATCGGCGTGTTCTTCCTCGCCCCGCTGGCGATCATGGCCGTCTACAGCCTGCTCGAGCCCGGGCTCTACGGCGGTGTGGAATGGACCTTGTACCCGGACAACTTCGGCCGCGTGCTGGGCTGGGCCGATGGCAGCCAGGAGGACTTCGACCCGGTGTACCTGGCGATCATCCTGCGCTCGTTCAAGCTGGCGGCGATCACCGTGCTGCTGACCCTGGCGCTGTGCTACCCGGCGGCCTTCTGGGTGGCGCGGCAGCCGCCGCGGATGCGCAACTTCTGCCTGTTCCTGATCACCCTGCCGTTCTTCACCAGCCTGATCGTGCGGCTCTATGCCTGGGTGCTGATCCTGCGTCCCAGCGGCTTCATCAACAGCGCCCTGCAGGGGCTGGGGCTCAGCGACCGGCCGCTGGATCTGATCTACAGCGAAACGGCAGTGCTGATCGGCATGACCTACATCTTCATCCCGTTCATGTTCATGCCCCTCTACGCCAGCGTCGAGAAACTCGACCGGCGCCTGCTGGAAGCCTCGGCCGATCTGGGCGCCAGCCGCTGGCAGAGCTTCTGCAGGGTGATCCTGCCGTTGACCCTGCCGGGCATCGCGGCCGGTTCGATCATCGTCTTCATTCCCAGCCTGGGGAATTTCATCGTGCCGTCGCTGCTCGGCGGCGCCCGGGTGCTGATGATCGGCAACCTGGTCGAACAGCAGTTCCTCGCCGCGCGCAACTGGCCGTTCGGCGCCGCCCTGGCGATGCTGCTCATGGCCGCGGTACTGGTCTGCCTGATGCTCTACGTGTTCGCCCTGGGCCGTTCG
Organism: Phytopseudomonas dryadis; assembly: GCF_004327355.1. Lineage (GTDB taxonomy): Bacteria > Pseudomonadota > Gammaproteobacteria > Pseudomonadales > Pseudomonadaceae > Aquipseudomonas > Aquipseudomonas dryadis. The sequence continues at coordinate 30,930 of NZ_QJUM01000011.1, read as the reverse complement.
GAAAAGCGCGAGGTGCGCGCATGAAGCCCCTGCTCGAGCGCCTCGGCCGCCGCCTGCTGGGCGGCTACAGCCTGGCGCTGTTCGTGTTCCTCTACCTGCCCATCGTGCTCATCGTCGTCTACTCGTTCAACGCCAACCCGATCAACATGATGATCTGGAGCGGCGCCACGCTGGACTGGTACCGCTCGCTGTTCGGCCTGTCCAACAGCCTCAGCGAGAACGCCCTGTACGTCGAGTCCACCGACCAGTTGCTGGCCTCGCTGCGCACCAGCCTGGTGGTGGCCCTGTGCACCACGGCGATCTCCACGCTGATCGGCACGCTCACCGCCCTGGCCCTGGCGCGCTACCGCTTCCGCCTGCGCGGTTTCTACCGGCTGCTGCTGTTCATGCCGATGCTGATGCCGGACATCGTCCTCGGCATCGCCCTGCTGATCTTCTTCGTCGGCGTCGGCATGCCGCTGGGCACGCTGTCGATCGTCATCGGCCACTGCACCTTCCTGATCAGCTACGTGTTCCTCATCGTCAGCGCCCGCCTGGCCGGCATGGACACGCGCCTGGAGGAAGCCTCGGCCGACCTGGGCGCCTCGGCCTGGGTCACCTTCCGCCGCATCACCCTGCCGCAGATCCTCCCCGGGGTGGTCGGCGGCGCGCTGCTGGCGTTCATCATCTCCATGGACGACCTGGTGATCACCTACTTCATCGCCGGGGTCGACTCGACCACGCTGCCGGTCTTCATCTACGGCATGATCCGCCGCGGCATCAAGCCCGAGATCAATGCCATCGCCACCCTGCTGTTGCTCGCCTCGCTGCTGATCGCCGCCCTCGGCCTGTACCTGCGCAACCGCAAACCCGCATCGACCCAGGATGACTCCCATGGCTAAACTCCGCGCCCGTGCCCTCGGCCTGGCCTTTCCCGGCCAGCCGGGTCCCTGCAATGCCATCACCGACGTGCCCGGCGTCCGGGTCGGCTACCGCACGCTCACCGGCGAGTCGGCCACGGGGCGGCGCATCCAGACCGGGGTCACCGCGATCCTGCCCCGTGGCTACGCGCCCGAGCCGCAGCCGGTGTGGGCGGGATTCTCCGCCCTCAACGGCAATGGCGAGATGACCGGTACCCACTGGATCGAGGACGGCGGCTACTTCGTCGGCCCGCTGTGCCTGACCAACTCCCACAGCGTCGGCATCGTCCACCAGGCGGCCACGCGCTGGATGATCGAGCACTACGCGGCGGCCTGGCGCGACCACCACCTGTGGGCCATGCCGGTGGTCGCCGAGACCTACGACGGGGTGATCAACGACATCAACGGTCTGCACGTCAGCGAAGCCGATGCTCGCGCGGCGGTGGACGCGGCGCGGGACGGCGTCATCGCCGAGGGCAACGTCGGCGGCGGCAACGGCATGATCTGCTACGGCTTCAAGGGCGGCACCGGCACCGCGTCACGGCGCGTCGAGGTGGATGGCGAGACCTACACCGTCGGCGTGCTGGTGCAGGCCAACCATGGCCTGCGCGACTGGTTCCGGGTGCTCGGCGTGCCGGTCGGCCAGCGCCTGGGCGAGCCGTTGCCGGCCGGCCTGGAGCGCGAGCGCGGCTCCATCGTGGTGGTCATCGCCACCGATGCGCCGATGCTGCCGCACCAGTTGCGGCGCCTGGCCCGGCGGGCCGGTCTGGGCATCGGCCTGGCCGGCACCCCGGGCGGCAACAACTCCGGCGACATCTTCCTCGCCTTCAGTGTCGCCAACCCGCGCCCGCTGCCGCAGCTGTCCGCCAGCCGCCAGCAACTCGACTACCTCAACGACGAATGCTTCGACGCCTTCTACCTGGCCGCCGTGCAGGGCACCGACGAAGCGGTGCTCAACGCCATGCTGGCCGCCGAGGCGGCGCCGATGCACAAGCCGGCCGGCCTGTGCCCGGCGCTCGACGGCGAGCGCCTGCTGGCGGCGATGGCCGCCGGCTGAGTCAGACCGCCGGCGACTCGTCCCTGAGCTGGGCGATGCGTCGATCCTTCTCCTGCCACAGGTCGCTGACCCAGCCCTGCAGGTACTGGCGGAATTCGGGGTCGTTCTCGTAGTCGCCCTGCCACAGCGCCGGGTCCAGTTCGCGGGTGTGGATGTCGACGATCACCCGCGGCACCTGGCCGCTGATCAGGTCCCAGAAGCCCGGCTTGTGCGCACCCGGATAGACCACGGTGACATCCAGCACCGCATCGAGCTGTTCGCCCAGGGCGGCGAGGACGAAGGCCACGCCGCCGGCCTTGGGCTTGAGCAGGTGCTGGTAGGGCGAACCCTGCTGGGCCTGCTTGGCCGGGGTGAAGCGGGTGCCTTCGAGGTAATTGACCACGGTAACCGGCAGCTCCTTGAATTTCTCGCAGGCGCGCCGGGTGATCAGCAGATCCTGGCCCTTCAGGTGCGGGTTCTTCTGCAGGAAGGCCTTGGAATAGCGCTTCATGAACGGGTAGTCCAGGGCCCAGAAGGCCAGGCCGAGGAACGGCACCCAGATCAGTTGCTGCTTGAGGAAGAACTTGAAGTAGGGCGTCTTGCGGTTGAACGCCTGCACCAGGGCGGGGATGTCGACCCACGACTGGTGGTTGCTGATCACCAGGTAGGAACGCTCGCGGCTGAGCTGGCCGCCGCCCCGGATATCCCAGTCGGTGGGGGTCAGGGCGGCGAACACGCGCTTGCAGTTCTCGGCCCAGAACTCGGCGACCCACATCACCCCCCGTGAGCTGGCGGCCTTCAATGCCTTGCCCGGCAGGATGAACTTGCCCAGGGCGATCAGCAGCATCGGGCCGATCAAAATCAGGGTGTTGAGCAGCAGCAAGAGGGTGACGCTGATGCCGGTGAGCAGACGGCGCATGGCAGCTCCTTGTGGGCGCGGAGCGCCCATCATAGGCAGGAGCGGCGCCGGCGCCAAATCGCGACGCCATCCCTCATTTCGGGTAGCCCGGGTCGAGCGCCGCGACACCCGGGAAAACGCCCCTGGGTATCGCTGCGCTCAACGCCAGGCTACGGGTATTCGAATCGGTCGCCGCTGTGGTCGATGTGGCATTCGCAGGGCATGAAGCGGTTTCTCGTAGGCGCCGCGCCCCCGCGGCGAATGGTGGCCACGCCGCGGTTTCGCAGGATGGCCGCTATCGTTATCGCCCCGGGGGCGGGGCTCCTACAGTGCATCGGGGCTGGCCACGCGCCGTAACCCGGGGTTCTGCTCAGAACAGGCGGGCGAGCAGGGCGGTCACCGCCGTCTCCACGCGCAGGATGCGTTCGCCGAGCTGTACCGGCTGCAGGCCGGCCTCGGCCAGCTTGTCCACTTCGTAGGGAATCCAGCCGCCTTCCGGGCCGATGGCCAGGGTCACCGGCTGCTCCACGGCGCGCGGGCAGGCGGGATGGTCGCCCGGGTGGCCGACCAGTCCCAGGCTGCCGCTGGCCAGTTGCGGCAGACGGTCTTCGACGAAGGGCTTGAAGCGTTTCTCGATGATCACCTCGGGCAGCCGCGTGTCGCGCGCCTGTTCCAGGCCCAGGATCAGTTGTTCGCGGATCGCCGCGGGTTCGAGAAAGGGGGTCTGCCAGAAACTTTTCTCCACCCGGTAGCTGTTGAGCAGGATCAGCCGCGGCACGCCCATGGCGGCGACGCTCTGCAGCACGCGGCGGAGCATCTTCGGCCGCGGCAGGGCCAGCAGCAGGGTGACCGGCAGCTTGGCCGGCGGCGGCTGGTCGAAGCCGACCTGCAGTTCGGCGCTGTCGGCATCCAGCTGCAGCAGCCGGCCCCGGCCCATGTCGCCACCAAGGCGGCCGACCCGCAGGGTGTCGCCGTGTTCGGCGCGGTGCACCTCGTGCAGATGGGTCAGGCGGCGCCCGCTCAGGCGCACCCGGTCGGCGGCGATGAAATCGCCGTCCTCGAGCAGCAGCAGGTTCATGACTGGGTGCTGGGCGGCTGGTCGGCCGGGGTTTCCTCATCCTCGGGTTCGCCGCGACGCTTGCGGATCAGGCTGCCGGCGAGGATGCCCAGCTCGAACAGCAGCCACATGGGCACTGCCAGCAGGGTCTGGGAGAAGATGTCCGGCGGTGTCAGGATCATGCCGACCACGAAGCAGCCGATGATCACGTAGGGGCGGATCTTGCGCAGGTACTCGACGTCGACCACGCCGATCCAGATCAGCAGCACCACGGCCACGGGAATCTCGAAGGCCACGCCGAAGGCGAAGAACAGGGTCATGACGAAATCGAGGTAGCTGGCGATGTCGGTCATCATCGACACGCCTTCGGGGGTCACGCTGGCGAAGAAGTGGAAGATGATCGGGAACACCAGGAAGTAGGCGAAGGCCATGCCGCCGTAGAACAGCACGATGCTGGAGACCAGCAGCGGGATGGCGATGCGCTTCTCGTGCTTGTACAGCCCTGGCGCGATGAAGCCCCAGACCTGATGCAGGATCACCGGCATGGCCAGGAACACGGCGACGATCATGGTCAGCTTGAACGGCGTGAGGAACGGCGAGGCCACATCGGTGGCGATCATCGTCGCGCCTTCCGGCAGGTACTGGCGCAGCGGCGCGGAGACCAGGGTGTAGATCTTCTGCGCGAAGTAGAACAGACCGGCGAAGATCAGGAAGACGGCCGCCACGCAACGCAGCAGGCGCGTGCGCAGTTCGGTGAGGTGGGAAACCAGCGGCATTTCCTGGTCGTTGTCGGGTAATCGACTCATGGCTGGTGCGTCTTGTCCTGGCTGGCGGCGGGGGGCGTTGGCTGCGGCATGTCAGGCTCGGCAGCGGGCTCGGCTGGCGGCGTGTTGGCGGTCTGCGACGGCGTGTTCGGCGGCAGGATATCGTGCTTCACCGCTTTCATTTCCCGCTCCAGGTCGAGGATGCGCTCGTTATGCAGCTGGCGGCGTATCTCGTCGGCGCCGAGCTCGCGCTCGACCTCGGACTTGATGGCGTGGAAGCTGCGTTTGAGGCGGCCGATCCACAGGCCGGCGGTGCGCGCGGCGCCGGGCAGGCGCTCGGGGCCGAGCACCAGCAGGGCGATCAGCCCCACCAGCAGCAGCTCGCTGAAACTGATACCGAACATGGCTGTTCCTCAGTCCTTGCGAACCGGCTCTTCGACCTTGCTGGCCTGGCCCTCGACGGTGTGCGGCTGGTTCAGCGGCGCCTGTTGCTGATGCGGTTGCTGCGCCTGCGGCTCGGCCGGCTTGCCTTCTTCCTCGTTCATCGCCTTGCGGAAACCCTTGATGGTTTCACCCAGGTCGGAGCCGAGGTTCTTGAGCTTCTTGGTGCCGAACACCAGCACCACGACGATAAGGATGACTACCCAGTGTTTCCAATCGAAAATGCCCATGTTTGCTGTCCTCGTCAGAGTCTCTATTGGTTGCTGTCGTCCGTGCGCGCGGCCTTTTCCGCGTGCCCGGAGAGTCCGAAACGCCGATCCAGCTCGTCGAGCACCGCCTGCGGATGCTGGTCGAGCGCGGCCAGCATGACCAGGCTGTGGAACCACAGGTCGGCGGTTTCGTAGATCAGGTCGCTGCAGTCGCCGCTGGCGGCTGCATCCTTGGCGGCGAGAATGGTTTCCACCGATTCTTCGCCGACCTTTTCCAGGATCTTGTTCAGACCCTTGTGGTACAGGCTGGCCACGTAGGAGCTGTCCGGCGCCGCGCCCTTGCGCGACTCCAGTACCTCGGCCAGACGCTTGAGCGTATCAGTCATGGCGATGTTCCGGGGCATAGATGGTGTGCGGATCTTTCAGAACGGCATCGACGACTTTCCAGGCGCCGTTGTCGAAGACCCGGTAGAAGCAGCTTTCCCGGCCGGTGTGGCAGGCGATGCCGCCGATCTGCTCGACCATCAGGATGACCACGTCGGCGTCGCAGTCCAGGCGCAGTTCGTGCAGTTTCTGTACATGCCCGGACTCTTCGCCCTTGCGCCACAGTCTGCCACGCGAGCGCGACCAGTAGATGGCGCGCTGCTCGGTGGCGGTGAGGCTCAGGGCCTCTCGGTTCATCCAGGCCATCATCAGCACGCGGCCTGTCCGGTGATCCTGGGCGATGGCCGGCACCAGGCCGTCCTCGTTCCAGTTGATTGCATCTAGCCAGTCGTTCATCGCTATTCCGTATTCGCGACGCCCTCGGCGGCGTCAGGTCTCGGGTCAAGTGTGCCAGCCAGGACCCTGGCTGGCTATCGGCGCAGGATCAGGTACAGGCCGCAGGCGCTCATCAGCCAGGCCGGCCAGGCCAGGCTCGGTTCGCTCAGGCTGGCGACGCCCAGGGCCAGCACCACGCCGCCGCCGATCAGTGCCGCGCCGATCAGGCGCAGCGCCCAGCCGTCGCGCTCGCGCCAGGGCGGTGGCGGGTCGTCGGCATGGGGCTGGGCCATGCGCTCGAGCAGGCTGCGGGTCATGTTGGCCAGGTGCGGCACCTGCTCGACCTGGCTCTGCAGGTTGTGCAGCAGGTTGCGCGGGCTGACCCGCTCGCGCATCCAGCGCTCGAGGAACGGCTGGGCGGTGCTCCACAGGTCGAGGTCGGGGTACAGCTGGCGGCCCAGGCCTTCGATATTGAGCAGGGTCTTCTGCAACAGCACCAGCTGCGGCTGGATCTCCATGTTGAAGCGCCGCGCGGTCTGGAACAGGCGCATCAGCAGCAGGCCGAAGGAGATGTCCTTGAGCGGGCGCTCGAAGATCGGCTCGCAGACGGTGCGGATCGCCGCCTCGAAATCGTTGACCTGGGTTTCCTGCGGCACCCAGCCGGAGTCGATGTGCAATTGCGCCACCTTGCGGTAGTCGCGCTTGAAGAAGGCCACCAGGTTGCGCGCCAGGTAGTCCTGGTCCTCGGGGGTGAGGCTGCCGATGATGCCGCAGTCGATGGCGATGTACTGCGGGTTCCACGGCTGGCGGGTGCTGACGAAGATGTTGCCGGGGTGCATGTCGGCGTGGAAGAAACTGTGGGTGAAGACCTGGGTGAAGAAGATTTCCACGCCGCGTTCGGCCAGCAGTTTCATGTCGGTGCGCTGGTCGGCCAGGGTCGCCAGGTCGGTGACCTGGATGCCGTAGATGCGCTCCATCACCAGCACCTTGGGCCGGCACCAGTCCCAGTACACCTGCGGCACGTAGAGCAGTGGCGAACCCTCGAAGTTGCGCCGCAACTGGCTGGCGTTGGCCGCCTCGCGCAGCAGGTCGAGCTCGTCGTAGATGGTCTTCTCGTAATCGCTGACCACGTCCACCGGGTGCAGGCGGCGGGCTTCGGCGGAGGCGCGTTCGGCCAGCTTGGCGAGCAGGAACAGCCAGGCCATGTCGGCCTTGATCACCGGCTTGAGGCCCGGGCGGACCACCTTGACCACCACGTCCTCGCCGCTCTTCAGCTGCGCGGCGTGCACCTGGGCGACCGAGGCCGAGGCCAGGGGCTCGGTGTCGAAGCGGGCGAAGGCTTCGCCGACCCTGACCCCGAGCTGGGCCTCGATCAGCGCCAGGGACTGGGCCGGGTCGAACGGTGGTACGCGATCCTGCAGGTGGGTCAGCTCATCGGCGATATCCGGCGGCAGCAGGTCACGGCGAGTGGACAGCAACTGGCCGAACTTGATGAAGATCGGCCCTAGCTCTTCCAGTGCCAGGCGCAGGCGTTCGCCGCGGTTCAGCGGCGAGGCCCGGCGCGGCAGCCAGCGCCACGGCAGCAGCACCCGTGGCGCGCGTAGCCAGAACGGCAGGGGCAGGGCGAACAGCAGGTCATCCAGGCGGTAGCGGATGACGACGCGCAGGATGCGCAACAGGCGACGGACGGCGAGCAGCTTCATGCGATGGGCTTATGGCGTTGGGCGAGGCGCTCGATGCGCGCGTCGAGACGGTCGAGGGCGAGCTTGAGTCGATCCAGCTCGGCGAAGCGGGCATCGGCTTCGCGCTGGCCGACCAGGCTGCGTGATTCTTCGCTGAGGTAATCGGCCAGGCTCAGGCGCAGGCTGTCGACGCTGCGGCTGGCCCAGACGGTGCTGCTGCGCAGATGGCCGGCGAGCAGCGGGCTGGCCACTGGGCCGAGCCAGCGCGCCAGCTGGTATTCCCAGTCCAGGTCGAGATCCTGGAGGATGCCGGCCAGTTCCAGCAGCACGCCGCTGTCGCCATCGAGGTGCACCTCGGGGCCGTGCAGCACGGCCTGTTTGTCCCTGGCCAGGGCCAGGCGCAGCAGGCTGCTGGCCGGCGCGCGCAGGCGGCAGTCGATCTCGCCGGCCCACTGGCCGGCCAGGCGCAGTCCTGAGCCATCGGCCAGGATGTACAACTGCACGGCCGGTGCCGGACAGTCCACCGCGATCACCCGGCCGCCCAGGCGCGCCAGGCGCGCCAGTGCGGTGCTGTCCAGGGCGAGTACGCGGTTGAGGCCGCGCTCGGCACTGGCGAACAGGGCCTGGCTCAGCATCAGGGCTTGATGCCGCGGTGCAGGGCAACGATGCCGCCGGTCATGTTGTGGTAGGTCACGCGGTCGAAGCCGGCGGCCTGCATCATCGCCTTGAGCGTGTCCTGATCCGGGTGCATGCGGATCGATTCGGCCAGATAGCGGTAGCTGTCGGCGTCATTGGTGATCAGCTTGCCCATCAGCGGCATGAAGTTGAACGAATAGGTGTCGTAGACCTTGGACAGCAGGTTGCTCCTGGGCTTGGAGAACTCCAGCACCAGCAGGCGGCCACCGGGCTTGAGCACGCGCAGCATGGAGGCGATGGCGGCGTCCTTGTGGGTGACGTTGCGCAGGCCGAAGGCGATGGTCACGCAATCGAAATGATTGTCCGGGAACGGCAGTTTTTCCGCATCGGCCTGGACGAAGCGGACATTGCCGGCCACGCCGCGGTCGAGCAGGCGGTCGCGGCCGACCTTGAGCATGGATTCGTTGATATCGGCCAGCACCACTTCGCCGCTTTCGCCGACCAGACGCGAGAACTGCCGGGCCAGGTCGCCGGTGCCGCCGGCGATGTCCAGCACACGGTTGCCGTTGCGCACGCCGGACAGCTCGATGGTGAAGCGCTTCCACAGCCGGTGCATGCCGCCGGAGAGCAGGTCGTTCATCAGGTCGTACTTGGCGGCCACCGAGTGGAACACTTCGGCGACCTTCTCCGCCTTCTGGCTTTCCGGGACGTCCTGGAAGCCGAAGTGGGTGGTGGGTTCGCTGCCGTCGTTCTTGCGCGGATCGTTCATGTCGCCCTTTCCTAAACCCGAGAGGCTGAAACTTCAGTGGCCGTCATTCTAAACCGAAAACCGCCGCGCAAGCTGCATGCCCCGGCGCTGGGGATGGCGGGGGATGCTTTCTTGTATAGTCACCCCTACCTAGCTCGCAGTCAGGAGAGCCTTGATGGCCAGAATCACCGTCGAACGTCCGCATAACCTGGGGCGCGAGGCCGCCCGCGACAAGGCCGAGCAACTGGCCGAGCGCCTGGCCCGGGAATACGACGTGCGCTACCAGTGGCACGGCGACACCCTGGAATTCAAGCGCAGTGGCGCCAATGGCCATATAGAAGTAGGCGAGGATCGCGTGCACCTGCAGCTCGATCTCGGCCTGCTGCTGTCGGCCATGAGCGGCAAGATCAAGCGCGAAATCGAAGAGGTACTGGACAAGAGCCTGCAGGCGTAGGGTTGGGGGGATACCGTCTTGATCCCCGGCGTGCAAGATCAAAGGGCCCCGCTGTAGGAGCCCCGACCTCGGGGCGATGCGATGGCGGCCGTCCAGCTATCTCGCGGCATGGCTGCCATTCGCTGCGAGGTCGCAGCTCCTGCCCGAGTGGATCCGAACTCCGGCTGTAGGTGCTTGCAGCGAGTAGGGTGGAAGACCGCGAAGCGTCTTCCACGCGGTGCTGCCATCCATGAATGCTTTGGTGCTTCAGCCACGCTGAACAAGCTTCGCGTTGGCTACGCGCCCCGATCCACCCAAGGGTGCCGGCAAGCTCGCGGCATATGCCTGGCCGTGAGCCCGTAGCCTGGGTTGAGCGCAGCGATACCCAGGTAGCCTCTCCCGGGTGTCGCTGCGCTCGACCCGGGTTACAAACAGCCCCGGTATGTTTCTCGCACGCCTCTAGTGCGGGCTTTGCAGCGGTTCACTATTTTTCTTCATTGTGTGACGTGCATCGATCATTTGCCGATTGCGCTGCGGCGCCGGCGGCGTAATATCCGCGGGCAATGGATGGCGCTTTGCCATTTCCTGTGCATGGATGCGATAGATGCTGAACGATTCAGCCACCCCCGAGCCCGTGGATACCGGCCTGGCCTGCCTGGTCATGCTGGCGCGTTTCCACAACGTCGCCGCTTCTGCCGAACAACTCGCCCACGAATATGCCGAAGACGGCCGCCTGTTTGGCCGCGCCGAACTGCTATTGGCGGCCAAGAAACTCGGCCTCAAGGCCAAGTCCGCGCGCAGTTCGCTGTCGCGGCTCGGCCATACGCCCTTGCCGGCGATCGCCTCGGATGACGAAGGGCGTTTCTTCATCATCGCCCGCCTGGACGAGGACAAGGCGCTGATCCACGACCCGCGTGCGCAACGGCCCGAGGTGCTCGGGCTCGATGAGCTGCAGGCGCGCTGGACCGGCGAGTTGCTGCTGATCCGCTCCGAAGCCTCGCTGAGCGGCGAGCTGTCGAAGTTCGACTTCACCTGGTTCATCCCGGCCATCGTCAAGTACCGCAAGCTGCTCGGCGAAGTGCTGCTGGTGTCCTTCGTGCTGCAGATCTTCGCGCTGCTGACGCCGCTGTTCTTCCAGGTGGTGATGGACAAGGTGCTGGTGCACCGGGGCCTGACCACGCTGGACGTGATCGCCATCGGCCTGCTCGGCATCATGCTCTTCGAGACCCTGCTGTCGGGGCTGCGCAGCTATGTCTTCGCGCATACCGCCAGCCGTATCGACGTCGAGCTGGGCTCGCGCCTGTTCCGCCACCTGGTGACCCTGCCGCTGGCCTATTTCCAGGCGCGCCGGGTGGGCGATTCGGTGGCGCGGGTGCGCGAGCTGGAAAACATCCGCAGCTTCCTCACCGGCAACGCCATCACCCTGTTGCTCGACGTGCTGTTCTCGGTGGTGTTCATCGCCGTGATGTTCCTGTACAGCGGCTGGTTGACCCTGGTGGTGATCCTGTCGCTGCCGCTGTATTTCATCATCTCGCTGCTGATCACCCCGCTGTTGCGCGCGCGCCTGAACGAGAGCTTCAGCCGCGGCGCGGAGAACCAGGCGTTCCTGGTGGAAACGGTCAACGGCATCGACACCCTCAAGTCCATGGCGGTGGAACCGCAGGTGGGCCGCAAATGGGACAACCAGCTCGCCGGCTACGTGGCGGCGAGTTTCAAGACCCAGAACCTGTCCAACCTGGCCAACGAGAGCGTGGGGCTGGTGGGCAAGCTGGTCACCGTGGCCACCCTGTGGCTGGGCGCACGCCTGGTGATCGAGGGGCAACTGAGCGTGGGCCAGTTGATCGCCTTCAACATGCTGGCCGGCCGCGTGTCGCAGCCGATCATGCGTCTGGCGCAATTGTGGACCCACTTCCAGCAGACCGGCGTCTCGGTGCAGCGCCTGGGCGACATCCTCAACAGCCGCACGGAAATGTCCCAGGCCTCGCGCAGCGCCTTGCCGCCGCTCAAGGGGCAGGTCGAATTCGACCAGGTGCAATTCCGCTACCGCCCGGACGGCTCCGAAGTGCTGCGCGGCGTCAGCCTGACCATCGAGGCGGGGGAGGTGATCGGCGTGGTCGGGCGCTCCGGCTCCGGCAAGAGCACCCTGACCCGCCTGCTGCAGCGCCTCTACACCCCGGAGCGCGGGCGGGTGCTGGTCGACGGCATGGACCTGGCGTTGGCCGACGTGTCCTCGCTGCGGCGGCAGATCGGTGTGGTACTGCAGGACAACATGCTGTTCGCCCGCAGCATCCGCGAAAACATCGCCCTGACCGATCCCGGTGCGCCCATCGACGCGGTGATGCAGGCGGCCCGGATGGCCGGCGCCCACGAATTCATCCTCGAGCTGCCGGAAGGCTACGACACGGTGGTCGGCGAGCACGGCGCCTCGCTCTCCGGCGGCCAGCGCCAGCGCATCGCCATTGCCCGCGCCCTGATCGGCAACCCGCGCATCCTGATCTTCGACGAAGCCACCAGCGCCCTGGACTACGAGTCCGAACGGGTCATCCAGCAGAACATGCAGGCCATCTGCCAGGGCCGCACGGTGATCATCATCGCCCACCGTCTGTCCGCGGTGCGCGATGCCAACCGCATCCTGGTCATGGACCGTGGCCAGATCGTCGAGCAGGGCAGCCATGCCGAACTGCTCAGCCACCAGGCCGGGCACTACTCGCGCCTGCACCGCCTGCAGCAGGGAGACGTGGCATGAATACCCTCCTCCTGGGAACGCACACTAGCCCCTCGCCCTCCGGGAGAGGGGTTGGGGAGAGGGCCAGTGGCACCGCGATAAGCACAGGAAAACAACCATGAGCGCCCGCCGCGACCTGCTCGAGCGCTACCGCGGTGCCTGGCGCCACGCCTGGCGCAACCGCCGGGCCATGGACGCCCCGCCGCGCCTGAGCCATGAAGTACAGTTCCTGCCCGCCGCCCTGGCGCTACAGGAAAAACCGGTGCACCCGGCGCCGCGGCTCGTGCAGTGGACGATCATGGCGTTCGCCGCGCTGACCCTGCTGTGGGCCTGTGTCGGCGAGATCGACGTGGTCGCCACGGCCAGCGGCAAGATCGTCCCCAGCGGCAAGACCAAGGTCATCCAGCCCAATGAGGTGGCGGTGGTCAAGGCCATCCACGTACACGACGGGCAGCCGGTCAAGGCCGGCGAACTGCTGGTCGAACTGGACGGGCAGATCACCACGGCCGATGTCGAACGCCTGGCCAGCGAATGGCTCGCCGCGCAGATCGACAGCGCCCGGGCGCGGTTATTGTTGCAGGCCATCGACCAGCAGGCCGAGCCCGGCCCGGTGGCCGAACTGATCCCCCAGGCCAGCGCGGCCCAGCAGCGCAGCGTGCAGCACTGGGTGCAGGGGCAATACCTGGAACTGCGCGCCGCGCTGGCGCAGAGCGAGGCGCAGATCGAACAGCGCGAAGCGGAACTGCGCTCGATCCGCACCACCATCGCGGCCCTCGAACAGACCCTGCCGATCACCCGGGAACTGGCGGCGGACTACCGGCGCCTGCTCGACAAGCACTACGTGGCCAAGCACGCCTACCTGGAAAAGGAACAGATCCGCCTGGACCAGGAGCGCGAACTGGCCCAGCAACAGGCGCGCATCGCCGAACTGAACGCAGCCCTCAAGGCGGCGCAGCAACAGCGCCAGGGCGTGCTGGCGCAAACGCGGCGGGCGATGCTCGACCTGCACAACGACGCCGAGGTGCGCGGCGCCAGCCTGGCCCAGGAACTGAAAAAGGCCGAGCAGCGCAACCGCCTGACCCGGCTCACCGCCCCGGTGGACGGCACCGTGCAGCAACTGGCGATCCACACCCAGGGTGGCGTGGTCACCGAGGCCCAGCCGCTGATGGTGATCGTGCCCAGCGACCAGCCGGTGGAAGTAGAAGCGCTGCTGGAAAACAAGGACATCGGCTTCGTGCGCGCGGGACAGGCGGTGGAAGTCAAGGTCGAGACCTTCAACTTCACCAAATACGGGGTGGTGGACGGCACGGTGCTGAGCGTTTCCAACGACGCCATCGAAGACGAAAAGCTGGGCCTGGTCTACAGCGCGCGGATCCTGCTGGCGGACGACAGCATCGCCGTGGGCAGCGGACGCATCGCCCTGTCGCCGGGCATGGCGGTGCGCGCCGAAGTGAAGACCGACCGGCGCAAGGTGATCGATTACTTCCTGAGCCCACTGCAGCAGTACGTGGATGAGAGTCTGGCGGAGCGCTGAGTGTCCAAATGGTTGGCGGCGGCAAGCTCTGAGGATATTGGGCTATCAGCAATGCTGTTCTATTTTTTATGAGGGAGTTGTAGTGGGTAATATAAAGCTATGGCTGGTCTTTGTGTTGGTGAGGTGTCTATGAACAGATTTTTTTCATTTCCCGGGTGGTTCGATGTTCTAGTATTTCTGCCTGTGTATTTGGCTTTTACCATATTCGGCATGCCAATATATATGGTGTTTGTATTCTCTGCTTTCCGTGTTTTTTTGTTTTTCGTTTTAGTGAGGGGGCGGTTGGTATATTCCTCTAGGGGGGTGGCATACGATGTGATCTTGTTTGCATTGTCGATGTTATATTTTTTGCTCTGGGGAGAGAAAAATATTATTTCTTTTGTCGTCCTCTATCTGGGGGGGGGAGGGTTTTCTAGTGCTATTTGTGTCGCGCTATCAATGATCGGGAGGTCGATTAGATGAGTCTGACAAGTGAAGTGGCTGCCAAGCTTCTGCATGTTTTTGAACTGCAAGATACTGTTGATTCAACATATAGTGCTTTGGATAAATATTATTCAAATCCCACGCCTGAAAATCTTGGAGAAGTCTTCGGGTTTGTTGGCACGCAGGCTCTTGGTCAATTGGCTGGTAAGGGCTTGGATAAATTACTTCCAACGAATGGGCAGAAATTCTTATGGGATGCTGCGAAAGGTCAGCTTGATAACCCAGTGGGGTATGAGGATCACCGAAAAGATTTAGAGCGGAAAAAGCTGGCGATAGGTTTTGCTGTTGGCCTAATTCTAGATAACCTTCTGGGTGAAGCTAACGACTCATTGCGTGAATCAGAAGTTGCTCAGGAGTTTTTTGATGCAGTTTTCCCATACTATGAAAAGAGTGTCGATCTGCTGGCGGATCTCCTAAGTTGGTGGGATCCGCTCGGCATCAACGCCGATGTGAATACTGATTTCCTCGGCGCCCTTAACTTCGTCCAACGCTACGACCCCCTGGCTCTTGACCTGGACGGCGATGGTATCGAAACCGTTTCCGCCAATACGGGCATCACCTTCGACTTCGATGGCGATGGTCTGAAAACCGGTACCGGTTGGGTCAAGGGCGACGATGGTTTTCTGGTACTGGATCGCAATGGCAATGGCACCATCGACAATGGCAGCGAGTTGTTCGGTGTCGATACCGTCAAGAGCAATGGCCAGAAAGCCACCGATGGTTTCGATGCCTTGCGCGATCTGGACAGCAATGGCGATGGAATCTTCGATGCTGCCGATGCGGCTTTTACCGAAGTGCGTGTCTGGCAGGATCTCAATCAGGACGGTGTGGCCCAGGCCAATGAACTGAAAAGCCTGACCGAGCATGACATAACGGCCATCAACCTTGGCTCTACCGCGGCCAACCAGACGTCCAACGGCAACCTGATCAGCGCGGTGGGCAGTTTCGTACGCGCCGATGGCAGCGAAGGGGCGGTCAACGGCAACCAGAGCCTGGCGGCCAACCTCGATCTGGCCAGCAATCCCTTCTATCGCGAATACACCGATAGCATCGTTCTGGATTCCGGCGTCGCCGATCTGCCCGACATGAAGGGCTCGGGTGCCGTGCGTGACTTGCGTGAGGCGGCCATGCTGGATTCCGGCCTGCAGGCCCTGCTGACGCAATATACCCAGGCACAGACACGCGAACAGCAATTGGCCCTGGTGGATGGGCTGCTTCGTGAATGGGCAAGTAGCAGCGGTTACCGTACTTTCGAGGAACGAATCGGTGACATCGATTACGGTATTGCCTCTGTCGAGTTCGCCTACTCGTGGGAGATAGGGTTACCGGCCTTGTCAGGAAATGGTGGTACATCGGGCGGTATTTCGGAGTGGGATGCCGGTACGAGTGGACCTACAGCTGCACAGTTGGAGAAAAAAGCGCTTTTAGAAAAGGTCAAGTTGCTCGAGGTTTTCAATGCTCAGAACTTCTTCAATTTCTCCACGGAGAAGAGGGAGCTGAGTGGTGGAGAAATCGCGACCGATATCAAGTTGATGTCTGGCGTCAACAGCACAGTCAAACGGGCTTCAAATAGTTCCGGTAGTGGGATTGCTACGCAGATTTTCCTGACTGAAGAGGATCTGGTTATCAATGCAGGGCAAGCGGTATTACTGAATCAGGCATACGATGCATTGGTTCTTTCCGTTTACGATGGCTTGCTCCTGCAAACCCGTTTGAAGCCTTACGCTGATTCCATTCAACTGGCGTTGAACGAAAATGGCCTGTCTTTCGATTTTTCGGCCACCCTTATGCTTTTCGAAAGCACGGTCGAGGCCTCAAGGCAAAAGGGGCTTGTTGATCTGTTGGAATTTCTGGGCTCACAAATCGGGCGTATGCAGCCTGAGCCCTTTACCAATCTAGCTCAAAGCCTGGTGACCAGTTTGTCGGCATCTGAGCTGAGTGAGTTTCAGGCTGTTTTCCCGGCGTTAAAAGTTGGACAGGTTGTTAATGATCGTTTGACCGCTAATGCCACAGGCAGCTATTTGTTCGGCTTGGACGGAGCCGACACACTGTCCGGTAATGGCGGTAATGACGTTCTGGTCGGTGGTACTGGCAACGATTACCTCTACGGCGGCAATGGCAACGATCTGCTATTGGGTGGTGAGGGGAATGACATCCTCTCCGGTGGCAATGGCAACGATATCCTGGAAGGCGGTAGTGGCAACGACCACCTCTCCGGCGATGCCGGCTCGGACATCTACCGTTTCAGCCGGGGTTGGGGCCAGGATACGATCAGCAACTACGACGCCGGCACGGATAAAACCGATGCCATCGAGTTTGCGGCGGATATTGCACCGGACGATATCGTCATTACCCGTTCCGGTACCAACCTGATCCTGGGCCTGCAGGACAGCAGCGACAGGGTCACGGTCAGTGGCTACTTCAACGCCGATGGCACCAGTGCCTACCGGCTGGAGGAAATCCGCTTCGCCGATGGCACCACCTGGAGCATCGAGCAGGTCAAGGCCGTGGCGCTGCAAGGAGCCGCCGGCAACGATACCCTCATAGGCTATGCAACGGATGACAGCCTCAGTGGTGGTGCGGGCAACGACTATCTTTATGGTCAGAACGGCGACGATACCCTCGATGGTGGTGACGGTAACGACACCCTCTACGGTGAAAATGGCAACGATCTGCTGTTGGGTGGTGAGGGGAATGACATCCTCTCCGGTGGCAATGGCAACGATATCCTGGAAGGCGGTAGTGGCAACGACCACCTCTCCGGCGATGCCGGCTCGGACATCTACCGTTTCAGCCGGGGTTGGGGCCAGGATACGATCAGCAACTACGACGCCGGCACGGATAAAACCGATGCCATCGAGTTTGCGGCGGATATTGCACCGGACGATATCGTCATTACCCGTTCCGGTACCAACCTGATCCTGGGCCTGCAGGACAGCAGCGACAGGGTCACGGTCAGTGGCTACTTCAACGCCGATGGCACCAGTGCCTACCGGCTGGAGGAAATCCGCTTCGCCGATGGCACCACCTGGAGCATCGAGCAGGTCAAGGCCGTGGCGCTGCAAGGAGCCGCCGGCAACGATACCCTCATAGGCTATGCAACGGATGACAGCCTCAGTGGTGGTGCGGGCAACGACTATCTTTATGGTCAGAACGGCGACGATACCCTCGATGGTGGTGACGGTAACGACACCCTCTACGGTGGTGACGGCAATGATTTGCTGCAGGGCGGTGCAGGCAACGACTACCTGTCGGGTGGCGCTGGCAGTGATACCTACCTATTTGGAGTCGGCTCGGGTCAAGACACCTTGGATAACTACGATGTGTCGGCTTCCTCTCTGGATACGCTGCTATTCAATGGAGACGTCTCCGCCGAGCAACTCTGGTTCAGAAAAACCGGCAGCAGTCTGGAGGTCAGCATAATCGGTACGCAGGATAAGGTTACGGTCAGCAATTGGTATTCCAGTGCCAGCTATCAGTTGGATCAATTCCAGACGTCCGATGGGAAAGTGCTGCTCGATAGCCAGGTACAGAACCTGGTCGACGCCATGGCCGCCTTCGGCGCGCCGGCAGGTGGGGAGTCGAGCCTGACGCCCAACCAGCGTGCGCAACTGGATGTGGTGATCGCCGCCAACTGGCAATAGACAGGGTTGCGGTTGAAGCGAAGAGGCCCATCACGTGATGGGCCTCTTCGCTTTTCTGCGTAGGGAACACCTATACGCTAGGTAGCCATTTCCAGGCAGGCGCCATGCAGCCTGTCGCGAGCTTCCCGTTCCGGCGCCGAAGCGCCGGGGACCAAGGCGTCCAGCCAGTCCCGCTGCCTGTTGCCCGGGTACGCTGCCCAACTGCTGGCCAGCACCTCCAGGCGCTGCAGTTGCATGCGTTCGGCCTCCAGCTCCAGGCGCTTGAGTTGTTCGCGCAGTTGCGCCAGCTCCTTATCCTGCTGTGCGGCGGCACGCCAGCTCTGGCGCAGTTGCCTGAGCGGTTCGACCACATCCTCTTGCCAGGGCGCCGCGATCTGTCGCAACTGCGCACAGTGTTCGGCGTTGCAGGGCGTGCCGCGCCGATCCAGCCACAGTCCGGTAAGCAGCAGGCACACGTCCGCGCCACGGCTCTGCAGGTACAGGCCGGCCGCTTCCACACCGGGGCGGGCGTAGAGCCGAGTGGCGAAATCCCACAGATCAGCGGCCATGGCATGCTCCAAGTATGCGGCGGGGGACTCTGGTAGAATCCGCCGCCATTATGATCCGACTTCAGAACCTCACTTTACAGCGTGGCCCTCAGCGTCTGCTAGAAAACGCCGAGCTGACCCTGCACGCCGGTCACAAAGCCGGCCTGATCGGCGCCAATGGCGCCGGCAAGTCCAGCCTGTTCGCCCTGTTGCGTGGCGAGCTGACCCCGGATTCGGGCGATTGCCTGCTGCCGGGCGACTGGCGCATCGCCCATATGCGCCAGGAGGTCGATAACCTCGAACGTCTGGCCGTGGACTACGTGCTCGACGGCGATCACAACCTGCGCCGCGTGCAGGCCGAGCTGGCTGCCGCCGAGCAGAGCCACGACGGCGCCGCCATCGCCCGCCTGCACAGCGAGCTGGACAGCGCCGACGGCTATACCGCCGATGCGCGGGCGCGCAAGCTGCTGGCCGGGCTGGGTTTCGACAATGCGCAGATGGACCGCCGCGTCGGCGACTTCTCCGGCGGCTGGCGCATGCGCCTGAACCTGGCCCAGGCGCTGATGTGCCCGTCCGACCTGTTGCTGCTCGACGAGCCGACCAACCACCTGGATCTGGATGCCATCCTCTGGCTCGAAGGCTGGTTGCAGAGCTACCCGGGCACCTTGCTGCTGATTTCCCACGACCGCGACTTCCTCGACGCGGTGGTCGACCATGTCGCCCACGTCGAGCAGCGCAAGCTGACCCTCTATCGCGGCGGCTACAGCGCCTTCGAGCGCACCCGCGCCGAGCGCCTGGCGCAGCAGCAACAGGCCTACGAGAAGCAGCAGGCGCAGCGTGCGCACATGGAGAAGTACATCGCCCGCTTCAAGGCCCAGGCGACCAAGGCCCGCCAGGCGCAGAGCCGGATCAAGGCGCTGGAGCGCATGGAGGAGCTGTCCGCCGCCCATGTCGACTCGCCCTTCGATTTCGTCTTCCGCGAAGCCGAGAAGATTTCCACGCCGCTGCTCAGCCTCAGCGAGGGGCGCCTGGGCTACGGCGACAAGGCCGTGCTGCAGCAGGTCAAGCTGAGCCTGGTTCCCGGTGCCCGCCTGGGCCTGTTGGGGCCGAACGGCGCCGGCAAGTCGACCCTGATCAAGAACCTCTCCGGCGAGCTGCAGCCCCTGGGCGGCAGCCTGACGCGCGGCGAGAACCTGGTGATCGGCTATTTCGCTCAGCACCAGCTCGACGCCCTCGACGACAAGGCCAGCCCGTTGCTGCATCTGCAGCGCCAGGCGCCCAGCGAGCGTGAGCAGACCCTGCGCGATTTCCTCGGCGGCTTCGACTTCCGCGGCCCGCGTTGCGACGAGCCGGTGCTGAACTTCTCCGGGGGCGAGAAGGCGCGCCTGGCCCTGGCCTTGATCGCCTGGGGCAAGCCCAACCTGTTGCTGCTCGACGAACCGACCAACCACCTCGATCTGGAAATGCGCCTGGCCCTGACCATGGCGCTGCAGGAATTCGCCGGTGCCGTGGTGGTGGTGTCGCACGACCGTCACCTGCTCAAGAGCACCACCGACGAGTTCCTGCTGGTCGCCGAGGGGCGTGTGCAGCCCTTCGATGGCGACCTCGACGATTACGCCCGCTGGCTGATCGACTATCGCCAGCGCCAGGCACCGCCCAGTGCCCCGCTGGACGGCGCCGCGGACAAGACCGACAAGCGTGGCCAGCGCCAGGCCGCCGCGGCCCTGCGTCAGCAACTGGCGCCGCACAAGCGCGCGGCCGATGCCCTGGAAAAGGAACTGGGCCAGGTGCAGGGCAAGCTCGCCGTGCTCGAAGCGCGTCTGGGCGACAGCGCCCTGTACGAGGCCGCGCGCAAGGATGAGCTGCGCCAGGCGCTGGCCGAGCAGGCGCAGCTCAAGGGCCGCGAAGCCGAGCTGGAAGAAGGCTGGCTCGAGGCATTGGAGACGCTGGAAGCGTTGCAACGGGAACTGGAGGCTGTGGGGTGAATCCGGACATGATCGATTGGGCCTGGCTGGTCGCCTGGAGCCAGCCCTTGATGCGTATCGGCCAGGTGGTGCTGATTCTGGTGCTGGCCTGGCTGGCGCAGCGTATCCTCACCCGCGGCATCACCCGCCTGGGCAACCGCTATCCGCAACTGCCGCCGGAATTGCTGATGCCGCTGCGCGGGCTGACCCGCTGGCTGATCCTCGGCAGCGCCTTCATGCTGGTGCTCGAACGCCTGGGGGTCTCGGCGCAGGTGCTGTGGACCGCCCTGACCGGTTTCGTCGCCGTGGCGGCCATCGCCTTCTTCGCCATCTGGAGCGTGCTGTCGAACCTGTTCTGCGCGCTGCTGATCTTCGCTTTGGGGCCGTTCCGTATCGGCGATTGCGTCGAGGTGCTGGAAAGTGCCGACAAGCCGGGCGTGCGCGGCCGTGTGCTGGCGATCAACCTGTTCTACACCACCCTGGAAGACCTGACCGGCGATGCGCCGGGCACCTGGGTGCAGATCCCCAACAGCCTGTTCTTCCAGAAGGCCGTGCGCCGCTGGCGCAACGGCGACATTCCCGCGGCGCGCAGGCAGCAGGATGGCTGAAAGCTACAAGCTACAAGCTAGAGCGAAGATAGGGCTTGACGAGAGCTTGAGGGGCCTCGCCACACTATTGAGGCTTGAGGCTTGTTACCCAACCATCACATGAGGTCGCCGTCATGGCACTGGAAACCTGGCTTGCCTTTTTCGTCGCCTGTTGGCTGATCAGCCTGTCGCCGGGGGCCGGCGCCATCGCCTCGATGTCGGCCGGGCTGCAGTACGGCTTTCTGCGTGGCTACTGGAATGCACTGGGCCTGCAGATCGGTCTGGCCCTGCAGATCGCCATCGTCGCCGCCGGTGTGGGTGCGATTCTGGCGACGTCGGCGCTGGCCTTCAGCCTGATCAAGTGGTTCGGTGTGCTGTACCTGCTCTATCTGGGCTATCGCCAATGGCGCGCATTGCCGGGCGACCTGGGCGCGGAGGCCGCCGAGCGGCCCATCGGTCGGCCGCTGAGCCTGGTGCTGCGCGGTTTCCTGGTCAACTTCAGCAACCCCAAGGCCATCGTCTTCATGCTCGCGGTGCTGCCGCAGTTCATCAATCCCCACGTGCCGCTGGTCGAGCAGTACCTGACCATGGGCGTGACCATGATCATCGTCGACCTGATCGTCATGGCCGGCTACACCGGGCTGGCTTCGCGCGTCCTGCGCCTGCTGCGCACGCCACGCCAGCAGCGGCTGATGAACCGTGGTTTTGCCGTGCTCTTCGTCGCTGCCGCGAGCTTGCTGGCCACGATACGTCGCGCCCCGGTCTGAGATGCGTGTCTGGATAGATGCCGATGCCTGCCCGCGGGCGGCGCGGGATCAGGTGGTCAGGTTCGCCCTCAAGCGCGCTTTCGAGGTGGTCATGGTCGCCGGCCAGGCGCAGAGCAAGCCGGCTTTCGCCTGTGTGCGGCTGATCGTGGTGCCCAGCGGGCCGGATGCCGCCGACGATTATCTGGTGGAGCACGCGGTACCGGGCGAACTGGTGATCTGCAGCGACGTGCCGCTGGCCGCCCGTCTGGTGACGAAGGGCGTGGCGGTGCTGGACCCGCGTGGCCGGGAGTTCGACGAGCGCAACATGGGCGAACGCCTGGCGGTGCGCAACCTGTTCACCGACCTGCGCGAGCAGGGGCAGGTCGGTGGCGGTCAGGCCGCCTACGGCGACAAGGATCGACAGGCGTTCGCCAATGCCCTGGATCGCCTGCTGGCGCGCCTTTCGCGCACCTGAGCATTGCCCAGCCTATCGGGTAGCCTGGGTGGAGCAGAGCGATACCCAGGGGCCTTTCCCCGGGTATCGCTGCGTTCAACCACGGGCTACGAAAGCGGCGATCATCGTCACACGTGGCTCAGTTCGAGTACCCGGTCGACCAGTTTGTTGATGCCCGACGCCGCTTCGCTGATGGAGTTGGCGAGCATGTAGGCGGGGGTGGTCACCAGCTTGCGCTGGGTGTCCTCGACGATATCGGCGACTTCGCACTCGACATGCTCGGCGCCCATGCTGGTCAGTGCCTGGGCCGTGTCGGCATCGTGGCCGATGGTGCAGATCACGCCGGCGCCGAAGATGCGCGCGGCCATGGCCGGAGCGATGCAGATCAGGCCGATGGGCTTGGCGGCGCTGACGAACGACTGGGCCGCGGCGAGCACATCGGCCTGCACCGTGCAGTCGGCGCCTTTGCTGGCGAAGTCGGAGAGGTTCTTCGCGGCGCCGAAACCGCCGGGGACGATCAGCGCGTCGAAGTCGGCGGCACGCAGCTCGCGGACATCCTTGATGTTGCCCCGGGCGATGCGCGCCGATTCCACCAGGACGTTGCGCGGCGGCTGCATTTCTTCGCCGCTGAGGTGGTTCAGCACATGGGCCTGATCGATGTTCGGCGCGAAGCACTGTACCTCGGCGCCACGCTGGTCGAGACGCAGCAGGGTGATCACGCTCTCATGGATTTCCGCGCCGTCATAGACGCCGCAACCGGAAAGAATCACTGCGACTTTCTTGTTCATCAATCACTCCTGATTACAGCACTGAGCCGCCTGCGGGCGCGCTGGCACCGCTCGGCTCGTTAAGGTGGGCAGGTCGTCGAAATGGCATGCTCGATGGGCACTTATGCTGCGTCCTTGAGCGTTGGACTGAACCCTCGGGCAATCGTTGCAGGGTTTTAAGCGAGTAACGCCTTTGTCGTCAAATGCCCCATGTCCTGTCACGCCGCGTCGCCAGGCGGGCAGTGCCGCCCCGGCATTCGCCGTGCCGTGGCTGCCTCACGGGCGCCGACGACGGTACAGCCAGATAGCGAGCGCCAGGGCGAGCAGGCCGGCGAACAGGTAGAGCTGCACCTGATGCAGCTCGTCGAGCAGGCCCTCCAGCGCCCTGCCGAGTTTGTAGGCCAGGGTGCCGAGGAGAATGGCCCAGATCCCGGTGCCGACGGCGTCGAGCAGCATATAGCGGCGGCGCGGATAGCCGGATAGACCGATGGCCAGCGGCATCACCGTGCGCATGCCGTAGAAGAAGCGAAAGCCCAGCACCCACAGATCCGGATGGCGGCGCAGGTATACCAGGGCCTTTTCGCTCAGCGCCTGCCACTGCGGCCGGTGTTCGAGGATGCGGCGGCCATGACGACGCCCCAGGTGATACCACAGTTGATCGGCGGCGTAGGTGCCGCAGAAGGCGAAGAAAATCACCCATTCGATGGTCAGGAAACCGCGCAGGGCCAGGTATGCCGCCAGCAGCAGCGACATCTCGCCTTCGAGAAAGGTGCCCAGCACCAGCGCCGGGTAACCGAAATGCTGCAGCAGATTTTCCAGCATGCAAGGGAGACCGTAGAGGAAAGGATGCAAGGCTACAGCCGTTCGACCACGGAAAACAGCAAAAGACCGGGCGGGTTGAAGCTGGAAGTCGAAAAAAGCTCCAGCCTCCAGCCGGGTAGCCCGGGTCGAGCGGAGCGACACCCGGGGAGGTTGCACCTGGGTATCGCTGCGCTCAACCCAGGCTACGGGGTAGAAGCCGATAAAGGCGCTAAAGGCTGAAGGCTGGACGAAAAAGCTTGACGGTGGCGAGGCCGACCACAACGCTGTCCAGCGTCCAGCTTTTAACCCGATTTTTATGTGCCTTTATGGCTGTGACGCGCCGTCGCAGTATTCATTATCGTCGTCATCATTTGGTCATAATGGCGGCTTATAACTGTCACGCTTCGCCCGTTCGTCCGGGCCCAGGAGTCCGCCGTGAGCTTTACCCCTGCCAATCGCCTGTTCCCCGCCACCCGCCTGCGTCGCAACCGCCGCGACGAGTTTTCCCGGCGTCTGGTGCGTGAGAACGTGCTGACCACCAACGACCTGATCCTGCCGGTGTTCGTCCTCGATGGCGAGAACCAGCGCGAGGCCGTTGCGTCGATGCCTGGCGTGGAGCGCTTGTCGATCGACCTGCTGTTGCAGGAAGCGGAAAAGTGGGTGGCCCTCGGCATTCCGGCCCTGGCCCTGTTCCCGGTGACGCCGGCGCAAAAGAAGACCCTCGATGGCCGCGAGGCCTGGAACCCCGACGGTATCGCCCAGCGCGCCACCCGCGCGCTGCGCGCGCGTTTCCCGGAGCTGGGGGTGATCACCGACGTGGCCCTGGATCCGTTCACCACCCACGGCCAGGACGGCATTCTCGACGAAGAAGGCTACGTACAGAACGACATCACCGTCGACGCCCTGGTCAAGCAGGCGCTGTCCCATGCCGAAGCCGGCGCCCAGGTGGTGGCGCCGTCGGACATGATGGACGGGCGTATTCAGGCGATCCGCGAGGCCCTGGAGCTGGCCGATCACGTCAACGTGCGGATCATGGCCTACTCGGCCAAGTATGCCAGCGCCTACTACGGCCCGTTCCGCGACGCGGTGGGCTCGTCGCTGAACCTGGGCAAGGCCAACAAGGCCTCCTACCAGATGGATCCGGCCAACGGCGACGAGGCGCTGCACGAGGTGGCCGCCGACCTGGCCGAGGGCGCCGATATGGTCATGGTCAAGCCGGGCATGCCGTATCTGGACATCGTGCATCGGGTCAAAAGCGAATTCAGGGTGCCGACCTTTGTCTACCAGGTCAGTGGCGAATACGCCATGCACATGGCGGCCATCCAGAATGGCTGGCTCAGCGAAGCGGTCATCCTCGAATCGCTGACCGCCTTCAAGCGTGCCGGAGCCGATGGCATCCTTACCTATTTCGCCGTGCGTGCGGCAGAACTGTTACAGCAACAGGGACACTAGTCCCGCCAGGACGACCCCATGAATACCGATGGACTCAGCGAGAACGAACAGCTCGACGTACCGGCACCGAGCAGCCTGCCGGTGGCCGAGGTCACTCCGGTGGAAACCGTAGCGGTCGAGCCGGTGGCGCCGCCGCCGGTGGTGCCGGGCCTGGACGACAGCAGCCTGTACATTCATCGCGAACTGTCGCAGCTGCAGTTCAATATCCGCGTGCTGGAGCAGGCGCTGGACGAGTCCTATCCGCTGCTCGAGCGCCTCAAGTTCCTGCTGATCTTCTCCAGCAACCTGGATGAGTTCTTCGAGATCCGTGTCGCCGGGCTGAAGAAGCAGATCAACTTCGCCCGCGAGCAGGCCGGCGCCGATGGCCTGCAGCCGCACCAGGCGCTGGCGCGGATTTCCGAACTGGTGCACGAGCAGGTCGGCCGCCAGTACGCCATCCTCAACGATGTGCTGTTCCCGGCCCTGGCCAAGCACGGCATCAACTTCGTGCGGCGGCGCTACTGGACGACCAAGCTCAAGACCTGGGTACGGCGTTATTTCCGCGACGAGATCGCGCCGATCATCACGCCGATCGGCCTCGACCCGACGCACCCGTTCCCGTTGCTGGTGAACAAGAGCCTGAACTTCATCGTCGAGCTGGAAGGCGTCGATGCCTTCGGCCGCGACTCGGGCCTGGCCATCATCCCGGCACCGCGTCTGTTGCCGCGCATCATCAAGGTGCCGGAGGAGGTCGGCGGGCCGGGCGCCAACTACGTGTTCCTGTCCTCGATGATCCACGCCCATGCCGACGACCTGTTCACCGGCATGAAGGTCAAGGGCTGCTACCAGTTCCGCCTGACCCGTAACGCCGACCTCTCGGTGGACACCGAGGACGTCGAGGATCTGGCCCGCGCCCTGCGCGGCGAGCTGTTCTCGCGCCGCTACGGGGATGCGGTGCGCCTGGAGGTGGTCGACAGCTGCCCGGCCCACCTGACCGATTACCTGCTCAAGCAGTTCGGCCTGGCCGAGAGCGAGCTGTACCAGGTCAACGGGCCGGTCAACCTGACGCGCCTGTTCAGCATCACCGGCCTGGACAGCCACCCGGAGCTGCAGTACACGCCGTTCACCCCGGTGATCCCTAAGCTGCTGCAGAACAGCGAGAACATCTTCAGCGTGGTCAGCAAGCAGGACATCCTCCTGCTGCATCCCTTCGAGTCCTTCACCCCGGTGGTGGACCTGCTGCGTCAGGCGGCCAAGGACCCCCACGTGCTGGCCATCAAGCAGACCCTGTACCGCTCCGGGGCCAACTCGGAGATCGTCGACGCC
This sequence comes from Phytopseudomonas dryadis, assembly GCF_004327355.1. Lineage (GTDB taxonomy): Bacteria > Pseudomonadota > Gammaproteobacteria > Pseudomonadales > Pseudomonadaceae > Aquipseudomonas > Aquipseudomonas dryadis. Next base: position 4,379 of record NZ_QJUM01000011.1, on the reverse strand, counting down.
CTGGTCGAGGCGGCGCGCAACGGCAAGGAGGTCACCGCGGTGATCGAGCTGCGCGCGCGCTTCGACGAAGAGTCCAACCTGCAGCTGGCCAGCCGCCTGCAGGCCGCCGGCGCGGTGGTGATCTACGGGGTGGTGGGGTTCAAGACCCACGCCAAGATGATGCTCATCCTGCGTCGCGAGAGTGGCGAGATCGTCCGTTATGCGCACCTGGGCACCGGCAACTACCACGCCGGCAATGCCCGGCTGTACACTGACTACAGCCTGCTCACCGCCGATGTGGCCCTGGGCGAGGACGTGGCCAGGATGTTCAGCCAACTGATCGGCATGGGCAAGACCCTGCGCATGAAGAAGCTGCTGCACGCGCCCTTCACCCTGAAGAAGACCCTGCTCGACCTGATCGCCAAGGAAACCCAGCTGGCCAGCGAGGGCAAGCCGGCGCACATCATCGCCAAGTTCAACTCGCTGACCGATCCGAAGATCATCCGCGCCTTGTACAAGGCCAGCCAGACCGGCGTGCGCATCGACCTGGTGGTGCGTGGCATGTGCTGCCTGCGTCCGGGGATTCCCGGGGTGTCGCACAACATCCATGTGCGCTCGATCATCGGCCGTTTCCTCGAGCACACCCGGGTGTTCTATTTCCTGCATGGCGGCGAAGAGAAGATCTACCTGTCCAGCGCCGACTGGATGGAGCGCAACCTCGACAAGCGGGTCGAGACCTGTTTCCCGGTCGAGGGCAAGAAGCTGATCCTGCGGGTCAAGAAGGAACTCGAAGCCTATCTGAGCGACAACACCCAGGCCTGGTTGCTGCAGCCCGACGGCCGCTACCTGCGGGTCAGCCCGACCGGTAACCAGAACTCGCGCAGCGCCCAGGCCAGCCTGCTGGAGAAACTCAGCGCGCCGGTGATCATCCCGCGCTGAGTCGTCTCCAACTGGCGGCGGTTACCGTCTCGATCCTTGGCCTGCGTTCACACGCAGGAGCGTCGACCCCGGCGCGATGCGATGGCGGCCATGCTGCAAGAATCGCGGTATGGCCACGATTCGCCGCGGGGGCGCGGCTCCTACGATTCTGCGCGCTTCTTGCTGAATCCCCTGTGGGGTGGGTTAGCGGCACCATGCATCGTTATTGCAGACGCTGCCATATCAGTGCGCCACGTAACCCACCAGGCGATGTTCGTCGTTATGAATAGTTTGGGTTACGGCGCAGGGAGAAGGCCGCGCGCCGGGCTACCTGGAACAGGCGCCGTTCCTCCCGTGTGATCGAAATCCAATCAACCGGATCAAAACCACGCCTGCTCCATCGCCAGACAGGTGTCGTCGCGTTGCTCCAGCAGATCCAGGTCGTGCTGGCAGCCGGGCACTTCGCGCAGCAGGAAATAGCGGGCCGCCTGCAGCTTGCCGCGGTAGAAATCGGCATCTGCCGGGTTGCCGCCAAGCCGGCCCTGCTCGGCGTGGATGGCCTGCTCCAGCCAGCGCCAGCCGATCACCGTATGGCCGAAGACCTTCAGGTACAGCGCCGAGTCGGCCAGGCCCTGGTTGATCCGGCCCTGCATCAGCTCGCCGAGCAGGTCCAGGGTCACCCTGGACAGGCGCGCCAGCAACTGTTCCAGCGGCCGGCGCAGGGCATCCAGTGCGGCGTGCCGGCTGGCGCGCTGGCAGCAATCCTGGATCAGCCTGAGCAGGTGCTTGAGCGCCGCGCCGTCATGCTGCGCCACCTTGCGCCCGAGCAGATCGAGGGACTGGATGCCGTGGGTGCCTTCGTGGATCGGGTTGAGGCGGTTGTCGCGGTAATACTGCTCCACCGGGTACTCGCGGGTGTAGCCATGGCCGCCGAGGACCTGGATCGCCAGCTCGTTGGCCTTGAGGCAGTAGGTCGACGGCCAGGACTTGACCACCGGTGTGAGCAGGTCGAGCAGTCGCAGGGCCTGCTCGCGTTCGCCGGCATCGCCGAGGGTCTGGGTGTCGTCGAACAGCCTGGCGGCATACAGGCCCAGGTCGAAGGCGCCTTCGACATAGGCTTTCTGGGCCAGCAGCATGCGCCTGACGTCGGCGTGGGCGATGATCGGCACCTGGCCGCTCGCCGGGTTCTTGCCATCGGGCAGTCGGCCCTGGGGGCGCTGGCGCGCATAGTCGAGGGAATACAGGTAGCCGGCGTAGCCGAGCATCACCGCGCCCATGCCGACGCCGATGCGCGCTTCGTTCATCATCTGGAACATGTACGACAGCCCGGCATGGGGCTTGCCCACCAGGTAGCCGACACACGCGCCGTTATCGCCGAAATTCAGCGCCGTGGAGGTGGTGCCGCGCCAGCCCATCTTGTGCAACAGACCGGCCAGCAGCACGTCGTTGCGTTGGCCCAGGCTGCCATCGTCGTTGACCAGGAACTTGGGCACGATGAACAGCGAGATGCCCTTCACCCCGGCCGGCGCGTCGGGCAGCCTGGCCAGCACCAGGTGGACGATATTCTCGGTCAGCGGGTGATCGCCGGCGGAGATGAAGATCTTGTTGCCCTTGAGCCGGTAGCTGCCATCGGCGGCCGGCTCGGCGCGGCTGCGGATGTCGGCCAGGGACGAGCCCGCGTGGGCTTCGGTCAAGGCCATGGTGCCGAAGAAGCGACCGTCGAGCATCGGCTGCAGAAAGCGTCGTTTCTGGGTCGCGTCGCCGAAAGCCTCGATCAGGTTGGCCGCGCCCAGGGTCAGCATGGCGTAGGACGCGGTGGCGATGTTGGCCGCCTGGAAGTGGGCGAAACAGGCCTGGGACAGCAGGTGGGGCAACTGCATGCCGCCGGCCTCGAAGTCGCGGGTGGCCGTGAAGAAGCCCGCCTCGATAAAGGCCTGCAGCGCCGGTTTGACCTCCGGGATCAGCGTCGCCGCGCCCTCGACATACTGCGGCTCGTGCTCGTCGTGCTTGCGGTTGTGCGGCGCGAACAGCCTTTCGGCGATGCCGCGCGCGGTGCCCAGCGCGGCATCGAAGGTCTCGCGGCTGTGCTCGGCGAAGCGCTCGCGCCGGGTCAGGGCCTCGGCGTCCAGCACTTCGTAGAGCTCGAAAGCCAGGTTGCGGGCACTGAGCAGGGTCTCGGACATGACGGGTCTCCGATGGGGTGGTGCCAGTCTAGGCAGGCGCCACCCGGGCGCCCAGCATCATCGATTGCCGTGATGGCGGCGCAAAAGCCCTGGGGCGGGAAATCGCGTGGGATACGCAAGACCCGCTGCTCGATATCCGCGCCAAGGCTACAATACGCATCCGTTCAGGAGCCCACGATGAACTACCGTCATGCCTTTCACGCCGGCAATCATGCCGACGTGCTGAAACACCTGGTGCTGTGCCGCCTGTTCGCCCTGCTGGCGCGCAAGGAGGCGCCCTATGCCTACCTCGACAGCCACGCCGGCGTCGGCCTGTACGACCTGACGGGCGATCAGGCCAGCCGTACCGGCGAGTGGCGTGAAGGCATCGGCCGCCTGTGGCAGGCCGGCGACGTGCCCGATCCGTTGCTCGATTACCTGGAAGTGATCCGTGCGATGAATCCCGATGGCGTCCTGCGCCACTACCCGGGCTCGCCCGAGCTGGCGCGCTTGCAGACCCGCGAGCAGGATCGCCTGTACCTGAACGAGAAGCACCCGGAGGATGGCCGCCTGCTCAAGGAGAACATGGCGGGGGATCGTCGTGTCGCCGTGCACCTGGGCGAAGGCTGGCACGTGGCGCGGGCGCTGATGCCGACCCGCGAGAAACGCGCGGTGCTACTGATCGATCCGCCGTTCGAGCAGGCCGACGAACTGGAGCGCTGCGTGACGGCGCTCGATGAGGCCATCGGGCGCATGCGCCAGACCGTGGTGGTGGTCTGGTACCCGATCAAGGACGAGCGGCAGCTCAGGCGTTTCTACCGCGACATGGCCAACAGCGACGCGCCCAAGCTGCTGCGCGTCGAACTGTTCGTGCACCCGACCGACGAGGCGCAGCGGCTCAACGGCTCCGGCCTGCTGATCAGCAACCCGCCCTGGGGCCTCGAGGATGAGCTGCGGCAACTGCTGCCCTGGCTGTCGCAGCGCCTGGCACAGAGCCAGGGCGGTTGGCGGCTTGACTGGCTGATAGACGAAGCAGCCTGAAGCCAGAAACCGAAAAAAGCGCTGGAGGCTGAAGGCTGGACGAGAAAGGCCGGCAGCTGGGTAGCCCGGGTCGAGCGGAGCGACACCCGGGGAGGTTTCACCTGGGTATCGCTGCGCTCAACCCAGGCTACGAGCCAGAGGCCGATAAGAGCGCTGAAGGCTGGACGAAAAAGCTTGACGGTGGCGAGGCCGACCACAACGCTGTCCAGCCTCCAGCCTCCAGCCTCCAGCCTCCAGCCTCCAGCCTCCAGCCTCCAGCCTCCAGCCTCCAGCCTCCAG
>NZ_QJUM01000010.1 GCF_004327355.1 Phytopseudomonas dryadis | reverse complement strand
TGTGCAGTCATGCGTAAATACCTGACTGGCGTCTGGGCTTGCCTGAAGCTCGGTGTGCCTTTCGATTCATCCGAGCTATTCAGCAATGAACACCTGAAAAACGCTTGACCACTAACAGAGTATCTACTGAATCGGCGCTGTTCTAGCGACTTGTAGGAGCCCCGCCCCCGGGGCGAATGGTGCAGGCGCCACCGGCAGTGCGGCAAGGCCACCATCGATTCGCGCCGAGGGCGACGCGCCTACTGAATCGGGCTGTTCTAGTGACTTGTAGGAGCCCCGCCCCCGGGGCGAATGGTGCAGGCGCCACCGGCAGTGCGGCAAGGCCACCATCGATTCGCGCCGAGGGCGACGCGCCTACTGAATCGGCGCTGTTCTAGTGACTTGTAGGAGCCCCGCCCCCGGGGCGAATGGTGCAGGCGGCGCCGGCAATGCGGCAAGGCCACCATCGATTCGCGTCGGAGGCAACGCTCCTACTGAATCGGGCTGTTCTAGTGACTTGTAGGAGCCCCGCCCCTGGGGCGAATGGTGCAGGCGGCGCCGGCAATGCGGCAAGGCCACCATCGATTCGCGCCGGAGGCGACGGACGCTCCTACGGGCAAGTGGGCCGCTCTCAGTGAATCCACTTCTTGGCGTTCTTGCCCAGGTTCCGATCCAGCACGCTGGTGAGCTTGTTCATGGCGCCGTCGATGGCCTGCTGCATTTCGCAGGCATCATAGGAAACCGACATGGGGTCGCGTCCCTTCATGCGTGCTTCCACCTTGCAGCGTTTGTCCTGTGGGCCACTTTTCAGCGCGTTCTCGTCGGAAAGATGAATTTCCACGCGGGTGAGGTGCTCCTCATAACGCTGTAGCTTGTCGCGCACCCGACCGCGTATGTCTGTCTTGAAGGCCATCGAGGTGTCGACGTGTTTTCCGCTATTGACCAGAACCTGCATAACCTTGTCCTCATGCTGGTGAGTTCACGAGCCCCTTGCCTGGGACTCATGGATTGGGACGCGCTGCGGGCGGGCAAGGTTCGTGGCGGGTTGTGACATTCTATGAGTGAAGAGCGCCTGTCAGCTCCCCGCGTACTCGGCGCGCTGGCTCAGCCCACTGCGCAGGGCATCGACCAGTTGTCTGACTTTCGGCGACAGATGGCGCTGCTGGGGATACAGCGCCCACACCGCGGTATTGGGAGGTTGATGATTGTCGAGCAAGGACACCAGGGCGCCACTGCGCAGGTGTTCGAGCACGTAGTAATCCGGTAGCTGGCACAGGCCGAGGCCGCGCAGGGCGGCATCCAGCACCGCCTGGCCGCTGTTGCAGCGCCAGTTGCCTTGCACCCGCAAGGAAGTCTCGCGGCCATCGAGCTGAAAAGTCCACAGATCGCTGCTGCCGACCAGGCAATTGTGCCGAACCAGTTCGGAGAGGCTGTGGGGGCGGCCGTAGTGCTGCAGGTAGTCGGGGGCGGCACACAGGTACATGCGGCGTGGCGCCAGGCGCGTGGCGACCATCCGCGAGTCCTGCAGGCGGCCCAGGCGGATGGCGACGTCGAAGCCTTCCTGTACCAGGTCGAGGGTGCGGTTGCTCAGCTCGATATCCACCGACAGGCGGGGGTGGCGGGCCATGAACGCGGTCACCAGGGGCACGATGAAGCGCTCGCCATAGGCCACCGCGCAGGTCATGCGCAGCAGCCCCTTGGGTTCGCTGCCCAGGTCGCCCACGGCGCGCAGCGCTTCTTCGCGGGCATCCTGCAGACGCTGGCAATGCTGCAGAAAGGTCTGCCCGGCTTCGGTCAGCGCCACCTTGCGGGTGCTGCGGTAGAACAGGCGGGTCTGCAGGCGTTCCTCCAGGCGGGCGACCTGCCGGCTCACCTGGGATGACGACAGCCCCAGGCGTTCCGCCGCCGCGGTGAACTGGCCGCATTCGGCCACCGCGACGAATTCATCCATGCCTTCCCAGCGATTCATGACTTCTCCCCGCGTCGTTCATGCGCCTACGATGCTGTGGATTATCCCTGAATGGCAATAATGTTTTGCAAACGCGCTGATTATTTACCCAGCGTCAGTCATCTACACTTCCTCCCCATTGTCGACCACTCTGGAGAGCCCCCATGATCAAGTCCCGCGCCGCCGTCGCTTTCGCGCCCAACGAGCCGCTGAAAATCGTCGAAGTGGATGTCGCGCCGCCGAAGGCGGGCGAGGTGCTGGTGCGCATCGTCGCCACCGGTGTCTGCCATACCGATGCCTATACCCTGTCCGGCGCCGACTCCGAGGGCGTATTCCCGTCGATTCTCGGCCACGAAGGCGGCGGTATCGTCGAAGCCATCGGCGAGGGCGTGACCTCGGTCGCCGTCGGCGACCACGTGATCCCGCTGTACACCGCCGAATGCCGCGAGTGCAAATTCTGCAAATCCGGCAAGACCAACCTGTGCAGTTCGGTGCGCGCCACCCAGGGCAAGGGCCTGATGCCCGACGGCACCACGCGTTTCTCCTACAACGGCGAGCCGATCTATCACTACATGGGCTGCTCGACCTTCTCCGAATACACCGTGCTGCCGGAAGTGTCCCTGGCGGTGATTCCCAAGGAGGCGCCGCTGGAAAAGGTCTGCCTGCTCGGCTGTGGCGTGACCACCGGCATCGGCGCCGTGCTCAATACCGCCAAGGTGGAAGAGGGCGCCACGGTGGCGATCTTCGGCCTGGGCGGCATCGGCCTGGCGGCGATCATCGGGGCGAAGATGGCCAAGGCCTCGCGCATCATCGCCATCGACATCAACCCGGCCAAGTTCGACGTGGCCCGCGAGCTGGGCGCGACCGACTTCGTCAATCCGAAGGATCACGACAAGCCGATCCAGGACGTGATCGTCGAGCTGACCGATGGCGGCGTGGATTACAGCTTCGAATGCGTCGGCAACGTGCAACTGATGCGCGCGGCGCTGGAGTGCGCGCACAAGGGCTGGGGCGAGTCGGTGATCATCGGCGTGGCCGGCGCCGGCCAGGAAATCAGCACCCGTCCGTTCCAGTTGGTCACCGGGCGCGTCTGGCGCGGTTCGGCCTTCGGCGGCGTCAAGGGCCGTACCGAACTGCCGAGCTATGTGGAGAAGGCGCAGAAGGGCGATATCCCGCTGGATACCTTCATCACCCACACCATGGGCCTGGAGCGGATCAACGACGCCTTCGACCTGATGCACGAAGGCAAGAGCATCCGCACCGTCATCCACTATTGACGAGAACAACGCTGGAGGCTTGAGGCTGGACGAGGATCGCTGTTTCGTTCAGCCTCCAGCGCTTTTTTCGGCTCTTTTCGTCTTTTGGGGCTTTTCATGGAAATCGTTTCCAGCAACAAGAGCTTTGGCGGCTGGCACAAGCGCTACCGCCATCGCTCCACCTCGCTCAACTGCGACATGGTGTTCGCCGTCTACCTGCCGCCACAGGCCGAGCAGGGTGCCAGGCTGCCGGTGCTGTACTGGCTCAGTGGCCTGACCTGCACCGACGAGAACTTCATGCAGAAGGCCGGTGCCCAGCGCCTGGCGGCCGAGCTCGGCCTGATCATCGTCGCCCCGGATACCAGCCCGCGTGGAGAGGGTGTGCCGGACGATGCCAATGGGGCCTATGACTTCGGCCTCGGCGCCGGCTTCTACGTCAATGCCACCCAGGAGCCCTGGGCACGCCATTACCGCATGTACGACTACGTGGTGCAGGAGCTGCCGGCGCTGATCGAGGCCAACTTCCCGGTGACGGACAAGCGCGGCATCGCCGGGCATTCCATGGGCGGCCATGGCGCGCTGATCTGTGCGCTGAAGAACCCTGGCCGCTACCGCTCGGTCTCGGCGTTTTCGCCGATCAGCAACCCGCTCGACTGCCCCTGGGGCGAGAAGGCCTTCTCCCATTACCTGGGTAGCGACCGTTCCCGCTGGCGCGAATGGGATGCCAGCGTGCTGATCGCCGAGGCCACGGAAAAGCTGCCGATCCTGGTGGATCAGGGCGACCGCGACGACTTCCTCGACGACCAGCTCAAACCCCAGGTCCTGCAGGCGGCAGCCCGGTCGGCCGGTCATCCGCTGACCCTGCGCATGCAGCCGGGCTACGACCATAGCTACTACTTCATCGCCAGCTTCATCGAGGATCATCTGCGCCATCATGCCGAGGCGTTCTCCCGGGCCTGAGAACGCCGCCCGGCACAGGGCGGCTCGGGTCTTCGCGGAAATTTGCATGGAATGTTCTCGTGCTGCCAGGAGTCAGTAGTTAGGAGCCGTTGCCGTGAATGAAACGGCACGGACCCCAGAGCAGCACGTACCCTTTCATAATCCTCGGAGAACGATTCATGGCCAGAACACCGAAGCCGAAGGCGGCGCAGCAAAAGGTCAAGGGTGATGGCATTGCCCTCAACACCAGCGTCGACAGTGCCGTGCGCGACAAGGTCGCTGACGCGCTGAGCAGGGCGGTGGCCGACAGCTACACCCTGTACGCCAAGACCCTCGGCGTGCACTGGAACGTGCAAGGCCCCAACTTCTATGGCCTGCACAAGCTGACCGACGAGCAGTACAACGAACTGCATCAGGCGGCCGATGCCATCGCCGAGCGCATCCGCGCCCTGGGCAAGCTGGCGCCGACGGGCAGCGACTCCTTCCGCAAGCTCACCGTGATCGAGAACGAAGCGCCGCACAAACCGACCCGGGAAATGATCGCCGAACTGGTCAAGGACAATGAGGCCGTGGCGCGGCGTATGAGCGAATTCGCCGAACTGGCGGACGAGGCGGGCGATCTGTTCACCCATGACATGCTGGTCGCGCGGATCGGCGTGCATGAGCAGAACGCCTGGATGTTGCGCTCCAGCCTCGGCGAATAATCCCTTTCCCAAGGAGCGCCAGCGCCGCCAACGGCGTGAGCGTGCCCATGCTCCGGCGTGGGCATGCGATCCCTGGGCGCTCCACGTCCGCATTGCCAATAGGCCCTGGAAGCTGAAAGACGCCAAACGTTGCCTGCAACCTTGTAGCCTGCCGCCGTCGTGGCAACCGCACCCGCGCGTGGCTTTCGGTTAGAATCGGCCTTTTTGCGAGGGCATCGGTTCATGCGGATTGGCCATGGCTATGATGTGCACCGTTTTGGCGAAGGCGATTTCATCACCCTGGGTGGCGTGCGCATTCCCCATCCATTCGGGCTGGTCGCCCATTCCGATGGCGATGTGCTGCTGCACGCCCTGGCCGACGCCTTGCTCGGCGCCGTGGCGCTGGGCGATATCGGCAGGCATTTCCCGGATACCGATCCCGATTTCAAGGGCGCCGACAGCCGTGTGCTGCTGCGTCACGTCGTGGGGCTGGTGCAGGCCAAGGGCTGGAAGGTCGGCAATGTCGATGCCACCCTCATCGCCCAGGCGCCGAAGATGGCGCCGCATATCGAAGCCATGCGCCAGTTGATCGCCGAGGATCTGCAGGTCGACCTCGATCAGGTCAACGTCAAGGCCACCACCACGGAAAAGCTGGGCTTCGTCGGCCGTGAGGAAGGTATCGCCGTGCACGCGGTCGCCTTGCTGGTCGGCGCATGACCGAGCTGGAACTGCTCGGCCCGCGCGCCCATGGCGAGCCCTGTGGTCAGGCCGTGCTCAAGGCCACGGCCGAGGATTTCCAGGTCGATGAAGTGCTGGATATCGAGCTGTCCGCTGCTGGCGAGCACCTGTGGCTGTGGGTCGAGAAGCGTGGCCTGAATACCGAGGATGCCGCGCGTCGCCTGGCGCGTGCCGCGGGTGTGCCCGTGCGGATGATCAGTTATGCGGGCTTGAAGGATCGCCAAGCGCTGACTCGCCAGTGGTTCAGCATCCATCTGCCGGGCAAGCGCGACCCCGATCTCGGTGCGGCCCAGGATGAAACCCTGGCCATCCTCAAGCAGGTGCGCCACTCGCGCAAGTTGCAGCGCGGCGCCCATGCCGCCAACGGCTTCACCCTGCGTCTGACCCGGTTGCAGGCTGATCGCGCCGCGCTCGACGCCCGTCTGCAGCAGATCGCCGCCCAGGGCATTCCCAACTATTACGGCGCGCAGCGTTTCGGTTTCGAGGGCGGCAACGTCGCCCACGCCCGGCACTTCGCCGAGCGCAAGGCACTGCCCGAGAAACGCAATGTGCGTTCGCGGGTGTTGTCCGCCGCGCGCAGCTTCATTTTCAATCGCGTGCTGGCCGAGCGTGTCGCCGCCGGTACCTGGAACCAGGCGTTGCCCGGCGACCTGCTGGCGTTCACCGACAGCCGCAGTTTCTTCGCCGCCGGCGAAGCCGAATGCCAGGACCCACGGCTGGCTCAGCTGGATTTGCACCCGACCGGGCCGCTGTGGGGCGAGGGCCAGTCTCCGGCAGGCGGAGCCACTCGAGTACTGGAACAGGGCATTGCCGATAGCGAGGCGCAGTTGGCCGCCTGGTTGGCAGAAGCGGGCATGGCGCACGAACGGCGTATCCTGCGCCTCCCCATTAGCGGTTTGACGTGGCATTATCCCGAGCCTGACATTCTGCAACTGGAATTCGTCCTGCCGGCTGGATGTTTCGCCACCGCACTGGTGCGCGAAATCGTCGACCTTTTGCCGACAGGGCAGACGGACAACCCATGCGTATTCTGATTTCAAACGATGACGGCGTGGCCGCACCGGGCCTCGCCGCGTTGCACGCTGCGCTGGCCGATTACGCCGACTGCACGGTGATCGCACCCGATGGTGATCGGAGCGGCGCCAGCAGTTCGCTGACCCTGGACCGCCCGCTGCACCCGTGTACCCTGGCCAACGGCTATATCAGCGTCAACGGCACGCCGACCGATTGCGTGCACCTGGGTCTCCACGGGCTGCTGCCCGAGATTGCCGATCTGGTGGTCGCCGGGATCAACCTGGGGCCCAACCTGGGCGATGACGTGCTGTATTCCGGTACCGTTGCCGCCGCCCTCGAAGGCCGTTTCCTGAGGCGTCCGGCCTTTGCCTTTTCGCTGCTCTCGCGCTCGCCGGAGAACCTGCCCACCGCCGCCTATTTCGCGCGCAAGCTGGTGGAGGCCCACGAGCAGCTCGACCTGCCGCCGCGCACGGTGCTCAACGTCAACATCCCCAACCTGCCCCTCGACCATATCCGCGGTGTGCAGTTGACCCGGCTGGGTCACCGCGCCCGCGCCGCGGCGCCGGTCAAGGTCGTCAACCCGCGCGGCAAGGAGGGGTACTGGATCGCTGCCGCCGGTGATGTCGAGGATGGTGCCCAGGGCACGGATTTCCATGCGGTGATGCAGGGCTACGTGTCGGTCACGCCTTTGCTGCTGGACCGTACCCATCGGGATGCCTTCAACCGTTTGCAACCCTGGCTGGAGGGGCTGGTGCAATGAACAGGGAGCACGACCGCCACGGTATCGGCATGACCTCGCAGCGCACGCGCGAGCGTCTGATCCAGCGTCTCTATGAAGAAGGGCTGTCCAACGCCCAGGTGCTCGAGGTCATCCGGCGCACGCCCCGGCACCTGTTCGTGGACGAGGCGCTGGCCCACCGCGCCTATGAGGACACGGCGCTGCCGATCGGCCACAACCAGACCATCTCGCAGCCTTACATGGTCGCGCGCATGAGTGAACTACTGCTGGCGGCCGGGCCGCTGGACAAGGTATTGGAGATCGGTACCGGCTCGGGTTACCAGACCGCGATCCTGGCGCAACTGGTCGAGCGGGTGTTTACCGTGGAGCGTATCCAGGGATTGCAGGAACGGGCGAAGGAACGGCTGGTCAAACTGAGTCTGCGCAACGTCGTGTTCCGCTGGGGCGACGGCTGGGAAGGCTGGCCGGCGTTGGCACCGTACAACGGCATCATCGTCACCGCGGCGGCGGCCGAAGTGCCGCAGGCGCTGCTCGACCAACTGGCTCCGGGAGGACGCCTGGTGATTCCGGTCGGGACCGGCGACGTGCAGCAGCTGCTGCTGATCGTCCGCGAGGAGCAGGGTTTTTCCCGGCATGTGCTCGATGCGGTACGGTTCGTACCCTTGCTCAACGGGCCTCTGGCCTGACCCACGCTTTAGCGGAAGGAACCATGAAAAAAACCTTGCTGTTGTATACCAAAGGGATGGCCATGGGCGCCGTCGACGTCGTGCCCGGTTTCTCGGGCGGCACCGTCGCCCTGATCACCGGCATATACGACAAGCTCCTGGGCTCCTTCGCCGCCATGCCGCAAGCGCTGATGCTGTTCGTTCGCGGCCGTATCAAGGACGCCTGGCAGGCCTGCAACGCGGGCTTTCTGCTGGTGGTACTGCTCGGCATTCTGAGCAGCATCTTCACCCTGGCGCGGGCGATCAGCTACCTGATGAACGAGCATCCGGTGCCGCTGTGGGCCTTCTTCTTCGGCCTGGTGATGGTCTCCGTGTACCTGGTCGGGCGCGAGGTCGAGGCCTGGCGGCCCAATCGCCTGGTGGGATTCGCCCTTGGCCTGTGCCTGGCCCTGTGGATCACCCTGGCCGTGCCCCTGCAGCTTTCCGCCGATCCGCTGGTGCTGTTCTTCGCCGGCGCCATCGCCATCAGCGCGATGATCCTGCCCGGTATCTCCGGTAGCTTCATCCTGGTACTGCTCGGCCTCTATCCGGTCATACTCGGGGCAGTGAAGAATCTGGATCTGGGCGTGCTCGCCATCTTCTGCGCCGGCTGCGTGCTGGGCCTGTTGAGCTTTTCCAAGTTGCTCAGCTGGTTGCTGGCGAACATGCGCGATCTGACCATGGCCTTTCTCGCTGGCCTGATGCTCGGCTCGCTGGCCAAGGTATGGCCCTGGAAACAGACGCTTTCCTGGCAGACCAACCGGCACGGCGAGGCATTCCCCCTGGTGCAGGAAAACCTGTTGCCATGGCAGTTCGCCGCTACCAGTGGCGAGGATGCGCAGTTGCTGCTGGCGCTGAGCCTGGCCTGTTGTGCGATCGTGCTGGTGCTCGGCGTCGAATGGCTGGCGCGTCGGCGCCAGCCGGACAACGATTGAGGTACCTGGACGCGTGACTTTAGCGGTCGACTCACGGCCATCGGCAAGGGAGATACGGGTGAGTTCCACAGCCATTCAAGGGCGGGTTTTCGGCAGCGGCGCACATGGCCTGCATTGCCTGTTGGCGGTCGTGATGATCGGCACGCTGCTCAGTGGCTGCGCCAGCTCACCTGCTGGCGGGGTCCAGGTGGTCGATCGCAACAATCGCGGCGTGGCGCAGCGCCAGCCGGTCACCTCCGGCCAGTATCGCGTGCAACGTGGCGATACACTTTATTCGATCGCCTTTCGCTATGGCTGGGACTGGAAAGCCCTGGCCGCGCGCAATGGCATCGCCGCTCCCTACATCATCCGCGTGGGGCAGGTCATTCGTTTCGATGGCCAGCCAGCCAGCAGTGCTCCGGTCATCGCCTCTGCGCCGGTGGTGAGTACGCCCAGCCAGCCATCCGCGCCGGTTCAGGCACCGCCAGCGCGCGCACCCAGTCAACCCGCCACGCCTGTGCCAAGCACACCCGCGACCACCCCGGTACAGCCGGTTCAGCGTTCCGCATCGGGGTGGGCCTGGCCGGCAAACGGTGCGATTATCGGACGTTTCTCCTCAAACGGTAGTTTGAATAAAGGCATTGATATCGCCGGGGAATTGGGACAGCCTGTCCTGGCTGCATCTGATGGCTCAGTTGTCTACGCCGGGAGTGGTTTACGGGGCTACGGCGAGTTGGTGATCATCAAACACAGCGATACCTATGTGAGTGCCTACGGTCACAACCGCAGGCTGTTGGTACAGGAGGGGCAACAGGTCAAAGTCGGGCAGAGGATTGCCGAGATGGGTTCCACAGGAACCGACCGGGTGAAGCTTCACTTCGAGATTCGCCGCCAGGGTAAACCTGTAGATCCATTGCAATACTTGCCGCGCCGTTGATTTGTCGCTCGTCCGTTCTCTCATGTGGGAGGGACGGGCTCGGATGTAGCCATGGAGATGGGCGGCATCAGGGCTTGCTGGTCGAACTCAGCAAGGGATGGGACAACAAAAATGGCACTCAATCCAAAAGAAGCGCCGGAGTTTGACATCGACGATGAAGTGCTCCTGATGGAGCCCGACATCGACCTGAACGATGTGGCAAGCGAGCAGGCGGGTTCGGCGCCAGCGGCGCGCGGCAAGCCCAAGCAATCCACCGGCAGCAGGCAGCACAAGTACATCGACTACACCCGGGCGCTGGACGCCACTCAGCTTTACCTCAACGAAATCGGTTTCTCACCCCTGCTCACTCCGGAAGAGGAAGTGTTCTTCGCGCGCCTGGCGCAGAAGGGCGACCCTGCCGGGCGCAAACGCATGATCGAAAGCAACCTGCGGCTGGTGGTCAAGATCGCGCGGCGTTATGTCAATCGCGGCCTTTCGCTGCTGGATCTGATCGAAGAGGGCAACCTGGGCCTGATTCGCGCCGTGGAAAAATTCGATCCGGAGCGCGGGTTCCGCTTTTCCACCTACGCCACCTGGTGGATACGCCAGACCATCGAGCGGGCGATCATGAATCAGACCCGCACCATTCGCCTGCCCATCCATGTGGTCAAGGAACTCAACGTCTACCTGCGTGCCGCGCGCGAGTTGACCCAGAAGCTCGACCACGAACCGTCCCCCGAAGAAATCGCCAACCTGCTGGAGAAGCCGGTAGGTGAGGTCAAACGCATGCTGGGCCTCAACGAACGGGTCTCTTCCGTCGATGTGTCGCTGGGCCCGGACTCCGACAAGACCCTGCTCGACACCCTCACCGACGACCGTCCGACCGATCCCTGCGAACTGCTGCAGGACGATGATCTGTCGCAGAGTATCGATCAGTGGCTGTCCGAACTGACCGACAAGCAGCGGGAAGTGGTGGTGCGGCGTTTCGGCCTGCGTGGTCATGAAAGCTGCACGCTGGAGGAGGTCGGTCAGGAGATTGGCCTGACCCGGGAACGGGTGCGCCAGATTCAGGTCGAAGCACTCAAGCGGTTGCGTGAGATCCTGGAAAAGAACGGCCTCTCCAGCGATTCACTCTTCCAGTAGCCAGGTGTTTTCAAGCAGAAAACCCGACGCCAGCCTAATGCCGGTCAGTTAAGCATTTGGCTCGCAAAACGGCGGTTTGCCCTGGCTCTGTAGGAGCCGCGACCTCGCGGCGAATCGTGGCCATATCGCGTTTTTTGCAGCATGACCACCATCGCATCGCGCCGAGGTCGGCGCTCCTACACGGGCGGCGGTTTGCCGCTTTTCTGTAGACGCCCTGCTCCTACAAAAACCTTATCTGATCGGCATTGGGCGCCAGCCGGGTTAATGAGATGGTCACCCCCACACCCTGTCAGGGCTAGGCTTTGGCAGGGTGTTTTACTTTGGAGACCATCACCATGAGCACAGTCGCACTGGTCGGTATCGATCTCGGTAAGCACAGTTTCCACCTGCACGGGCAGGACAAGGCGGGTCGAGAGGTTTTTCGCAAGAAGACGACCCGGCAGCAGATGATGCGATTGCTGGGCAAGCTGCCCAGTTGCACGGTGGTGATGGAGGCCTGCGCCGGAGCGCATTTCATTGCGCGCCAACTCAAGGTGTTCGGGCATGAGGTGAAACTGATCTCGCCGCGGTTCGTGCGTCCCTTCGTCAAGGGCAACAAGAGCGACTTCCTTGATGCCGAAGCGATCTGTGAAGCGGCCTCCCGGCCAACGATGCGCTTCGTAACGCCGAAGACCGAAGCCCAGCAAACCTTGTCGGTATTGCACCGGATGCGCGAATCCCTGGTGCGTGACCGGGCGAAGACGGCCAATCAGGCCCACGGCTTCCTGCTGGAGTTCGGTATCAGTCTGCCCAAGGGGCTGTCGCTGGTCAGGCAGCTACCGTGCACGTTGGCCGAGCACGAGTTGCCGCCGCGCCTGGTCAGGCTGCTGAGTCGCCTGCATGAGCACTTCTGCTACCTGGACGAGCAGATCAAGGCCTTGGACAAGGAAATGGCCAGCCAGCTTGCCGAGGACGATCTTGGCAGCCGGTTGCTGACGATCCCCTGCGTTGGCCCGATCACGGCCAGCCTGCTGTGTGCCGAGATGGGCGATGGCAGACAGTATGGTGGCAGTCGTGATTTCGCAGCGTCGGTGGGGTTGGTGCCACGCCAATACAGTACGGGAGGCAGGGCCAATCTGCTGGGTATCAGCAAGCGTGGCGACAAGAACCTGCGACGGCTACTGGTGCAGTGCGCCAGGGTTTACCTGCAACGCCTGGCGTTCCAGCAAGGTGCCTTGGCCGACTGGGTGCGCTCGCTACGCGAGCGGCGCCACTCGAATGTGGTGGTGTGTGCCTTGGCCAACAAGTTCGCCCGCATCGCCTGGGCGATTGCAGCCAAACACTCGGAATTTGAGGCAGGGCCAGGCGCTACCGCCGCCTGACCCCGCCATTACAGCTGTACCATGAAACACCCTTTCAGGTTTTGCGATGCTGAACAATGGATGACGTGAACGGCCCACCGGCCTGGCGAAGAACCTGACACAAAAATCGGCTCTTGGAAGCCGCCGGGTTTTTCAGGATCGCCAGGCGCGACTCTCATCGTGGCGCGGAGCATGCCCCATATGAACGCCGGATAGATTTAGGCAAGCCAACCACCCATCGCTGATCAGTATTGCAGAAACGGGGGTGACCATAGATTTTTGTGGCTTGCCATCCCCGGGCAACCCCCAGCGGCTCGTCGCCAGCGATGTGAAAAATGGTTCCCGGTAATTTTGTTCGTGTTCATGTAAGTGTTCGCTTACAGATGCTGTAAGCCATACGGGGCGTTCTGCCGTGGGAAAGATCCCTTGCCTCCATCTTCTTCAATTAATCTATTGATATATAAGAAATTATTTTTATCCGACAGGAATTGTTGGGTATTTCCGCTTCTTTATCCAAGCGGTTGTGAAGAATCGCGAAGGCATTACTATCGGAACCGTGCTTAAGGACAAGCACAGGTTGTCAAGGAAGATGACCAGGAACATCGCTGGAAGCGATTCATCAGGAAGATGATTGGAAATAAGGGAATAGGGAAAAAAGAGTGGGCGGGTAAAACCGCCCCTTTTTTTGCCTGCTGAAATGCAGGTCCGAGACTTCCTTGGGGCAGGGCAATGCGAAGCCCAGGAAAATTCCGGGAGAAATTCCTAATGCGGTCTTGCGATGGCTCGCAGGATGGCGTGCCATAAAAAATGGCCGGGAGCCATTTTTAACGTCGCTTGCGACGGCCCGAAGGGTGGCCGCCAGGGATGGCAGGCCATAAAAAATGCCGCTCACCCGGCAAGGGGAGCGGCATTCTCGAACCAGGGCGGTTTGCCGGGCCTGGGCCATCCTGGCGCCTAGCGCTCCAGGTGCTGAATCTTGTCTTTCACGCCATCCCATTCTTCGGCATCGGCCAAGGCGTCCTTGCGTTCGGTGATATTCGGCCAGATCTCCGCCAGTTCGGCGTTCAGTTCGACGAATTCTTCCATGCCGGCCGGTATTTCGTCTTCGGAGAAGATGGCCTGGGCCGGGCATTCGGGCTCGCAGAGCGCACAGTCGATGCACTCGTCCGGGTGGATCACCAGGAAATTCGGGCCTTCGTAGAAGCAGTCCACCGGACAGACTTCCACGCAGTCGGTGTACTTGCACTTGATGCAGTTGTCGGTGACGACGAAGGTCATTTCTAATTTTCTCCTCGGGCTACGGCAGGGAACTGCCCCTCATAAGCAGCTCCTCGGCTCGGGAAACTGGAGCTGTCATGCCAGGCTAGGGGCCGCAGCGCTTCCGGAGCGCGCGGGATTCTAACAGTTTGTTCGCTGCGGCGTTAGACTCGCGCTTTCCATGCATATAACAGCTCGAGCGCCTTGCGCGGGCTGAGGTCGTCTGGATTGACCTTCTGCAGCTCGTCCAGCACCGGGTGCGGCAGGCTGGCGAACAGGTCGCTCTGCATGGGCGCGACCGATTGTCCTCCCCCCTGGGCGGGCAGGTCGTGGGGCAAGCTGGTGGTTTCCAGGCGAGCCAGGTGTTCGCGGGCCCGGAGAATGACGCTGTCCGGCACCCCCGCCAGTTGCGCCACGGCCAGGCCATAGCTCTGGCTGGCTGGCCCCGGCAGAACATGGTGGAGGAAGACGATGCGCTCGTTGTGCTCGGTGGCGTTGAGGTGCACGTTGGCGACTATCGGCTGGCTTTCCGGCAATACGGTCAGTTCGAAATAGTGGGTGGCGAACAGGGTACAGGCGCGCAGGCTGGCCAGTTGCTCGGCCGCTGCCCAGGCCAGCGACAGGCCGTCGAAGGTACTGGTGCCGCGGCCTACTTCGTCCATCAGCACCAGGCTGCGTTCGCTGGCATTGTGCAGGATATTGGCGGTCTCGCTCATTTCCACCATGAAGGTCGAGCGACCACCGGCCAGGTCGTCGCTGGAGCCGATGCGGGTGAAGATGCGGTCGACCATCGACAGTTCGCAACTGGCCGCCGGTACGAAACTGCCGATATGGGCGAGCAGCACGATCAGTGCGGTCTGGCGCATGTAGGTGGATTTACCGCCCATGTTCGGGCCGGTGATGATCAGCATGCGTGTGCTGTCATCCAGTTTCAGGTCGTTGGCCACGAAGGGGCTGGTCAGCACTTGCTCCACCACCGGGTGGCGCCCCTGCACGATGCGCATGCAGGGCTCATCGACGAAGCGCGGACGGTTGAGGTCGAGATTGAGCGCACGTTCGGCCAGGTTGCTCAGCACGTCCAGTTCG
Source organism: Phytopseudomonas dryadis (assembly GCF_004327355.1). Lineage (GTDB taxonomy): Bacteria > Pseudomonadota > Gammaproteobacteria > Pseudomonadales > Pseudomonadaceae > Aquipseudomonas > Aquipseudomonas dryadis. The sequence goes on along the minus strand of NZ_QJUM01000010.1, from coordinate 164,298 downwards.
GCCAGGGCGGCGGCGCTGTCCTGCAGCGGGCCCAGGTGAGCGATGAGCTTTTCCAGCAGTTCGTCGTAGAGCATCTTCTCGCGGGCCAGGGCGCGGCTCTTGGCCGACAGTGCCTTGTCCTCGAACTCTTTCAGCTCGGGGGTGATGAAGCGTTCGGCGCCTTTCAGGGTCTGGCGGCGGATGTAATCGGCAGGGGCCGACTCGGCCTGTTTGCTCGGCAGTTCGATGAAGTAGCCGTGCACGCGGTTGTAGCCGACCTTGAGGTTGGCCAGGCCGGTACGGGCCTTTTCCCGGGTTTCCAGGTCCATCAGGTACTGGCCGGCGTTCTCGCTGAGCGATTGCAGCTCGTCCAGCTCGGCGTCGTAACCGGTCTTGAGCACGCCGCCATCGCGGATCACTGCGGGCGGGTTGTCGATGATGGCCTTGGCCAGCAGCTCGGCCAGCTCCGGATAGGTGCTGACGGTGGTGGCCAGGGTGCCCAGGTGCGGCGACTCCAGCTCGGCCATCGCACGTTGCAGTTCCGGCAGCGCGGCGAGGGCATCGCGCAGGCGGGCCAGGTCCCGTGGGCGCGCGTTGCGCAGGCCGATCCGCGCGAGGATGCGCTCCAGATCGCCGATTTCCTTGAGCTGTGGCTGCAGGGTTTCGAAGCGGTAGCGTTCCAGCAGACAGGCGATCGACTCCTGGCGGCCTTCGAGAATCGCGCGATCGCGTAGCGGACGGTTCAGCCAGCGCCCGAGCAGGCGGCTGCCCATGGCGGTCTGGCAACGGTCGACCACCGATTGCAGGGTGTTGTCGCGGCCGCCGGCCAGGTTCACGTCCAGTTCCAAGTTGCGGCGGCTGGCGCCGTCGAGGATCACCGTGTCGTCGAGGCGTTCGTGGCGCAGGCTGCGCAGGTGCGGCAGGGCGGTGCGCTGGGTTTCCTTGGCGTAGGCCAGCAGGCAGCCGGCAGCGCCGATGGCCAGGGTCAGGTTTTCGCAGCCGAAGCCCTTCAGGTCCTGGGTGGCGAACTGTTGGCACAGGCTCTTGTGCGCGGAGTCGCGTTCGAAATCCCAGGGCGCGCGGCGGCGCGAACCGCGGCGTTTCTCGGCCGGCAGGCCCTGGGGCCAGTCATCGGGGATCAGCAGTTCGACCGGGTTGAGGCGCTCGAGCTCGGCCAGCAGGTTTTCCCAGCCCTGGATCTCCAGCACGCTGAAGCGGCCGCTGGTGATGTCCAGCACCGCCAGGCCGAACAGCCGCTCGTCGCCGAGTACGGCCGCCAGCAGGTTGTCGCGGCGTTCGTCGAGCAGGGCTTCGTCGCTGATCGTGCCGGGGGTGATGATGCGTACCACCTGGCGCTCGACCGGGCCCTTGCTGGTGGCCGGATCGCCGATCTGCTCGCAGATGACCACGGATTCGCCGAGCTTGACCAGTTTGGCCAGGTAGCCCTCCACGGAGTGGTAGGGAATGCCGCACATCGGAATCGCCTGCCCGGCGGACTGTCCGCGGGCGGTGAGGGTGATGTCGAGAAGCTTGGCGGCCTTCTTCGCGTCTTCATAGAAGATCTCGTAGAAGTCGCCCATGCGATAGAACATCAGCTGGTCGGGATGCTGGTTCTTCAGTTTCCAGTACTGTTGCATCATCGGGGTGTGGGAACTGAGGTCGCTTTGGCTCATCGTGTCGAGTGTCCGGCTGAATTGCAAAAACGCCTAGTGTACGGTATCCCACCGCCTGGCTTTAACCCCGGAGTGCAGATGAATATGAATGATCGGTCCCTGACCCGGCTCGCCGCCGAGCTTGGCGAGGGTTTGCTCGCCCACGCGTCGCAGGTGACCACCGCCGAATCCTGCACGGGTGGCGGCATCGCCGAGGCGATCACGCGGATTCCGGGCAGCTCGGCCTGGTTCGAGGCGGGGTTCGTCACCTATTCCAATGCGCAGAAGAGCCGCCAGCTGGCAGTACCCGAAGCCCTGTTCGCCTCGGTTGGCGCGGTCAGTCGTGAGGTGGTGGAGGCCATGGTGCGTGGCGCCCAGGCACAGAGTGGCGCGCGTTACGCGGTCGCGGTCAGCGGGATCGCGGGCCCGGATGGCGGCAGTGCGGAGAAGCCGGTGGGGACCGTGTGGATCGCCTGGGGCGACGGAGAACGGCTGTTCAGCGCCCGCCATCTGTTCCCGGGGGCGCGCGAGCAGGTACGCCGACAAACCGTGGCGAGCGCCTTGCAGGGGCTGCTGAAACTGCTCGCCGAAGAAAATCCATCAACGGGGTAGGCGAGCGACTTGCCCTGTGGAATAATACTGTCTACTTATACAGTAATTGGCCGTCAGGCCCTTCTGATCACGTGAGGACTGCAATGGACGAGAACAAGAAGCGCGCTTTGGCGGCTGCACTGGGCCAGATCGAAAAGCAATTCGGCAAAGGCGCGGTCATGCGCATGGGCGATCACGATCGCCAGGCCATCCCGGCCATTTCCACCGGTTCCCTGGGGCTGGATATCGCCCTCGGCATTGGCGGCCTGCCCAAGGGCCGTATCGTCGAGATCTACGGGCCGGAATCCTCCGGCAAGACCACGCTGACCCTGTCGGTGATCGCCGAAGCGCAGAAGCTGGGCGCCACCTGTGCCTTCGTCGATGCCGAGCACGCCCTGGACCCGGACTACGCCGGCAAGCTGGGGGTGAATGTCGACGACCTGCTGGTTTCCCAGCCGGATACCGGCGAGCAGGCCCTGGAAATCACCGACATGCTGGTGCGTTCCAATGCCATCGACGTGATCATCGTCGACTCGGTGGCGGCGCTGGTGCCGAAAGCTGAAATCGAAGGTGAAATGGGCGACATGCACGTCGGCCTGCAGGCCCGTCTGATGTCCCAGGCGCTGCGCAAGATCACCGGCAATATCAAGAACGCCAACTGCCTGGTGATCTTCATCAACCAGATCCGCATGAAGATCGGCGTGATGTTCGGCAGCCCGGAAACCACCACCGGTGGCAACGCCCTGAAGTTCTATGCCTCGGTACGCCTGGATATCCGTCGTACCGGTGCGGTGAAGGAAGGCGACGAGGTGGTCGGCAGCGAAACCCGCGTCAAGGTGGTCAAGAACAAGGTGGCGCCGCCTTTCCGCCAGGCCGAGTTCCAGATCCTCTATGGCAAGGGTATCTACCGCAACGGCGAGATCATCGACCTGGGCGTGCAGCAGGGCCTGGTCGAGAAGTCCGGTGCCTGGTACAGCTACCAGGGCAACAAGATCGGCCAGGGCAAGGCCAATGCGGCCAAGTACCTGGAGGACAACCCGGAAGTGGGTCGCGCCATCGAGGGTCTGATCCGCGAGAAGCTGCTCGTCGTCAGCCCGACGGTCAAGGCCCATTCGGCTGTCGAAGCAGACGTCGACGCCTGATTCAGCTCCGTGCCCGTGATACTGGACAACCTGCTTGCGGTGCGCCATGCCGCGATGGACCTGTTGGCGCGCCGCGAGCATGGTCGTGTCGAGCTGGCGCGTAAGCTGCGTCAGCGTGGCGCCAGTGATGAGCATATCGACACGGCCCTCGATCGCCTCGGCGAAGAAGGGCTGTTGTCCGAAGCACGTTATCTCGAGAGTTTCGTCAGCTACCGTGCCCGTTCCGGGCATGGGCCGTTGCGTATCCGCGAGGAGCTGGTCCAGCGGGGTCTGGCCCGTGCCGATGTCGACCAGGCCCTGCGCGACAGCGGTATCGATTGGCGCGAAGCGCTGCGGGAAACCTGGCAACGCAAGTTCGCCGGCGAGTTGCCCAGGGATGTCCGCGAGCGTGCCCGGCAGGGGCGCTTTCTCGGTTATCGCGGTTATCCCATGGATCTGGTGGGGCAACTGCTGCGCGGCGCGGGCGATGAGTAGCCAACCGTCGATGAGCGCCTGAGCACCTCCAGCCCTTCAAGCCCCGCCCCATTCCCCGACACCTTTGCCGCTCCAGGCTGTGCCGCTACCCTTTGCGGGTGCTGTCCTGGCGCCAGTACCGTGGCTGGTTGAGGGTGTTGAGCAGTTCACGCAGCCTGCCGGCGCTGCGTCCGCTGAAGGCGAAGGCCAGGCGTGGCAGGTTGCGCAGTTCCGGTTCGTCCTGTTCCGATGCGCAGCAGGGCTGCTGCTGGAAGCCTCCGCTTTTGCACAGGTCGACGAAGTTCTGGTTCAGGTATTCCAGGGCTTCATCGGTCAGCGCGTGGTTGAGGCGGATGACGAACTGATCCTTCAGCCAGCGGCTGGAGTGGAAATTGCTGTAGAAACGGGCGATTTCCTCGGCCGCGTCTTCGACGCTGTAGACCAGCCGCATCAGGTTCATGTCGCTGGCGAGGATGTAGCCGTTGCTGTCGAGGTTCTGCTGGATGTAGTCGATCAGGCTCTGCCAGAAGTTGCCGCCGGGCTCGTCGAGCAGTACCACCGGAACCAGCGGGCTTTTACCGGTCTGGATCAGGGTGATCACTTCGAGGGCTTCGTCCAGGGTGCCGAAGCCGCCGGGGCAGAGTACCAGTGCGTCGGCCTCCTTGACGAAGAACAGCTTGCGCAGAAAGAAGAAGTGGAAGGACAGCAGGTTGTCGCTGCCTTGCATGGTGGCATTGGCGCTCTGTTCGAACGGCAGGGTGATGTTGAAGCCCAGGCTGTTTTCCCGGCCAGCCCCCTCATGGGCCGCCGCCATGATGCCGCCGCCGGCCCCGGTGATGACCATCAGGTCGTAACGCGCCAGGGTGGCGCCCAGGTCCCGGGCCAGCGCATACACCGGATGGCCGGGCGGAGTGCGTGCGGAGCCGAAGACGGTGACCTTGCGGCGTCGCTTGAAGCGTTCCAGCACACTGAAGGCCTGCTCCATTTCGCGCAGGGTCTGCAGCATGATCTTGGCATCCCAGCGATTGCGATCGGCCTGGGCCATGCGCACCACGGTGGTCAGCATTTCCCGGTACAGCGCAAGGTTCGGGCTGTTCGGGGGAACGATCTGGGCGGCCAGTTCGTCGAGTCTATCGGCCAGTTCCGGGCCGGTGGTCTGGACGTGGCGGGACAGGTGGGCGTCCGGTTCGTAAGACATTCTATTTCTCCTTGTGCCGCGGCACTCTGCTTCAGCGCCCGGCAGCGACCCCGGGCTGCGGGGTGTGCCGTGCAAGGCGTTGCACCGGCATTACAGGCTGCAATCACCCCTGCTGAAACGCTCGGTGGTGACCGGGCGGTTACTCTGGATTTCACTGAATTGATAACTGAGCACCGCGCCGCTCACCAGCAGGCGACGGTAGCCGGCGTTGCTGCAGACGCTGTTGGCCAGCTGCGCGCGAACCGTATCGGGGTTGCCGCGCATCTGCGCGGCGTGCCCGGGGCGAACGCTGAGATGGTTGATCAGTTCGTTGCCTTCGACGGTGTAACCCTGGTCGAGGATGTCCTCGTTGATGGCGCGCGGCGTGCCGACGCTGCTTTCCCGCGCCACTTTTTCCAGCATCTGCGTCAGCTCGTGACTTTTGAGCGAAGCGGCGTGCGCCACTGGAAACGACAAGGCGATAAGCAGGGCGGACAGGGCGAAGCGCGGCATTGGGAAACTCCTGAAGGCTGTGGTCGGTATAGACCCGTACCGACCCTTTATGTTCGTTTCGGCGTATAGCCGAGCGGATGCTGATTGTAGCGATGTTATCAATGGGGGCCGTTTCTTGCTGCCGGCATCCTCGATCCACAACCTGGAGTCGGTGCAACTGACCTGCTGTTTCGTCAGACCTCCGCAGGGGCCAACCGCGGCGACAACCGCTCGCTGGCCGCAGTGGCGTAATACCATTCAGTTAAGCATTTGGTCTGCAAAACGGCGGCTTGCCCTGGCTCTGTAGGAGCCGCGACCCCGCGGCGATTGGCGGCCGTGACACGCTTTGTGTGATGGCCACGATCGCATCGCGCCGAGGTCGACGCTCTTACAACGGTCGGCGGTTTGCCGCTCTTCTGCAGGCGCCCTCTGTTCCTACAAAAAACTTATCTGACATAGCTTCTAACCCTGGCCGGCGCGCTGGCTGGTAAACTGCGCGCCCGTTCCCTGCCTGCGCCGACCATGCCTTTACTCGCTCAGCTCCGTCACCACCCGTGTTCGCCCCTGCAATCGTGCGCGCCGGCCTGTCGGGGGGCGCAGCCGTGAGCCACGCCGTTGCCGTCTTGCGCGCCGCGCGCCTGGCCCGCAGCGCCAAGCCGTTCCTGGCGCGTGGCTCCAAGGCCGAGCGTTGCCCGGCCTGCCGTCTGGCGCGCAGCCACTGCCTGTGCGCCTGGCGCCCGCAGGTGTCGGCGGCGTCGGGCGTATGCCTGCTGATGCACGATGTCGAAGCGCTCAAGCCGAGCAATACCGGCTGGCTGATCGCCGATGTGATCGAGGACACCTCGGCATTCGGCTGGTCGCGCACCGAGGTCGACGCCCAGTTGCCGGCTTTGCTCGATGACCCGCAGTGGCAGCCTTACCTGGTCTTTCCGGGAGAATATGCCGGGCCCGAGCGCGTGGTGAGCTCGGTGCAGGTGGAGGAGGGCAGGCGCCCGCTGTTCGTGCTGCTCGATGCGACCTGGACGCAGGCGCGCAAGATGTTTCGCAAGAGTCCGTACCTGGATCGCCTACCGGTACTCGGCCTGCAGCCGGAAACCCTGTCGCGCTATCGCCTGCGCCGTTCCAAGCGCGACGATCACCTGTGCACCGCCGAGGTTGCCGCCTTGTGCCTGGAGCTGGCCGGCGATGTCCGCGCCGCCGATGCCCTGAACGCCTACCTGGATGTGTTCAGCCAGCACTACCTGGCGGCCAAGGCGCCGCGCGCCGTCGACCTGGAGGATGCGCTGCACCAGCGGCTCAAGACCTTTCTGTAACGGCTTGGAGGCTTTTCGGCCACAGCTGCGCCAGCAGCATGCCGGCGAACATCAGCGCGCAACCGATGTAGCCGCGTACGGCAAGCGACTCTCCCAGTAGCAGCGCTCCGGCGAGCGCCGCGAATACCGCCTCCAGGGAAAGAATGATCGCCGCGTGGGAGGCGATGGCGTGCTTCTGCGCCACCACCTGCAGGGTGAAGCCCACCGCCACGCCGAAGACGCCGCCATAGAGAATCGCCGGCGCCGCGGCGATGATCGAGGCGTCGCGCAGATCCTCGAAGATCCAGGCCAGCAGCAGGCTGATGAAGGCGCAGGTGGCGAACTGTACGATGGCCAGCAGCAGCGGGTCGTGGCGTCCGGCGAAAAAGCCCACCAGCAGCACATGCACGCCCCAGACGAAGGCCCCGGCCAGTTGCAGCCAGTCGCCGGCGGCGACCTGAAAGCCGTCCCCGACACTGAGCAGGAACATGCCAACCACCGCCAGTGACGCGCCCAGCCAGATGCCGAGGCCGGTCTTGTGGCCGAGAAACAGGCCGAGCAGCGGCACGACGATGACGTACAGGCCGGTGATGAAGCCGGCATTGGTGACGCTGGTGAACAACAGCCCGACCTGTTGCAGGTTGATGCCCAGGGCCAGTACCGCGCCCATCAGGCAACCGCCCAGCAAGAGGGGCTGGCTCAGCACCCTGGCGGGCTTGCGAGCGGAACGCCGATGCAGCAGCAGGATCAGCGGGAGCAGGATGAGCACGGCCAGGGCGAAGCGCAACCCGCTGTAGAGAAACGGGCCGATGGCGTCCATCCCCAGGCGCTGGGCGACGAAAGCCGAGCCCCAGATCAGCGCGGTCAGCAGCATCAACAGGTCGGCGCGCAGGGCGTGGTTTGGCATGATCGGGCTCTCGGCTGCGGGGGCGCAGACTTTGCCGTAAAGCATCGCGCTTGACCACCCCGGCCGTGCTGGGCATGCTGGACGCCGCTGCGGGCATGTACGCCAGACCGCAGTACCCAGTGCAGGCGACGGAACGTGCCGCACGGTATGCCTATAAAAAGAACAGGATCTGCCATGGTCGCTTATGAAATCCTGATAGCTGACGATCACCCGTTGTTTCGTAGTGCCCTGCAACAGGCCCTGACCCTGGGCCTGGGCGCGGGTGTCAACCTGGTCGAGGCGGCCAGTATCGCCGAGCTGGAAAGCCGCCTTGGGGAGAAGACCGACTGGGATCTGGTCCTGCTCGACCTGAACATGCCGGGCGCCTACGGTTTTTCCGGCCTGGTTCTGCTGCGCGGGCAGTATCCGCAGATCCCGGTGGTGATGATTTCCGCCCAGGAGGAGTCGGCGGTGGTGGCGCGCTCGCGCGAGTTCGGCGCCAGCGGTTTCATTCCCAAGTCCAGTTCCCTGGAAGTCATCCAGCAGGCGGTGCGCCAGGTGCTCGACGGCGATGTCTGGTGGCCGCAGCAGACCGAGGAAGCGGCCAGCGTATCGGCCGAGGCGAAGGCCGCCAGCGCGGGTCTGGCCAGCCTGACGCCGCAGCAGTTCCGCGTGTTGACCATGGTCTGCGAAGGCCTGCTGAACAAGCAGATCGCCTATGAGTTGAGCGTTTCCGAGGCCACGGTCAAGGCGCATGTCACGGCGATCTTCCGCAAGCTCGGCGTGCGTACGCGGACCCAGGCGGCCTTGTTGCTGCAGCAGCTGGAGTCCATTCCCGCGGCGTCCTCCGCCTAGCCCGCTGCGCTCAACACCGCTTGCGCTGAAGCGGGCACTGCCCCTAATCTGCCGGCCCTTTCCGCAGCGGTTGAACGTAGATGTCGCCATTCAAAGGACAAACCGGGATCAGGCGTATCCTCAATGCCGCCGGCTATTCGCTGGATGGTCTGCGGGCGGCATTCCGTGGCGAAGCGGCGTTCCGCCAACTGCTGCTGCTCAATGCGCTGCTGATCCCCCTGGCGCTGTGGCTGGATGTCAGCCGCGGCGAGCGGGCGTTGATGGTGGCGGTGTGCCTGCTGGCGCTGATCGTCGAATTGCTCAACTCGGCGGTGGAAGCGGCCATCGATCGCATCTCCCTGGATCTTCACCCACTGTCCAAGAGTGCCAAGGACATGGGCAGTGCCGCCCAACTGGTATCCCTGACGCTGATCGCCAGCGTGTGGGCCGTCATTCTGCTGGGGTGAGTGCCCCCTCTAGGGCTGTTGACGTTTCTGCGCTGCGTTGAACCGTCAACAGACCCTGGGCAGCACGATCTCGTCGCTGCGCCTGATGCCGGCGGTCAGCGCCCGGCACAGCTCGAGGAACTCGCGCATGGCGGCGGTCTGGTACTTCTGTTTGTGCCAGATGAAATAGAACTGCCGGCGCAGATCCAGATCCGGGGTTTCCACGGCCACCAGGCTGCCGCGGCGGAAGGCATCGCGCAGGGCCAGGCGGGAAATGCAGCTGATGCCCAATCCCGACTCCACGGCGCGCTTGATCGCTTCGGTGTGCTCCAGCTCCAGGCGGATATCCAGGGCATCGGAGTGGTGACGCATGGCCTGGTCGAAGGTCAGGCGGGTTCCCGAACCCTGCTCGCGCAGGATCCAGGCCTCGCCGGTCAGCTCCTTCATGCTGGCGTGGCCGCGCCGCGCCAATGGATGCTGGGGGGCGCAGAACACCACCAGTTCATCTTCGACCCAGCCCTGTACCTCGATGTCCGGATGGCTGCAATCGCCTTCGATTAGACCCAGGTCAATTTCATAGTGGGCGACTTGTTGCACGATATTCGCAGTGTTCTGTACATGCAGTTTCACCTGGCTTTCCGGGTGCACCTTCATGAAGCTGCCGATCAGCAGGGTCGCCAGGTAGTTGCCGATGGTCAGGGTGGCGCCCACCGCCAGAGAGCCGAAGCCCGATTTGCCGTTGAGCAGATCCTCGATCTCCTTGGCCTGGTCGAGCAGGGCCACGGCTTGCGGCAGCAGTTGCCGGCCGAGGGCGTTGAGGCTCAGGCGTTTGCCGGCACGGTCGAACAGCTGGCAGCTGGATTGCCGCTCCAGTTCGGTGATGGAGGTGCTGGCCGCCGATTGCGAGAGCGCGAGCAGACCGGCGGCGCGGGAAACACTCTCCTGCTGAGCGACGGCAACGAATACCTGGAGCTGACGGAGGGTAAATCGCATATCTATATAACCGATAACCTATATCTTGATAATTCATTTAACAGATATTCTTGCCGCTATTAGAATGCCACGCAATTGCGCTTACGCTTCAGCGCCCGTGAAGTTTTCAGGAGTCCATCGATGAGCAACATGAACCACGAACGCGTTCTCAGTGTTCACCACTGGAACGATACGCTGTTCAGCTTCAAGTGCACCCGCGATCCGGGCCTGCGCTTCGAGAATGGCCAGTTCGTGATGATCGGCCTGCAGCAGGAAAACGGTCGTCCGCTCATGCGCGCCTATTCCATCGCCAGCCCGAACTGGGAAGAGCATCTGGAGTTCTTCAGCATCAAGGTGCCGGATGGCCCGCTGACCTCGCAGTTGCAGCACCTCAAGGAAGGCGACGAGATCATCATCAGCAAGAAGCCCACCGGCACTCTGGTGCTCGATGACCTCAACCCGGGCAAGCACCTGTACCTGCTCAGCACCGGCACCGGCCTGGCGCCGTTCATGAGCGTGATCCAGGACCCGGAAACCTACGAACGCTTCGAGAAGGTCATCCTGGTTCACGGCGTTCGCTACGTCAACGAAGTGGCCTACCGTGAATTCATCACCGAGCACCTGCCGCAGAACGAGTTCTTCGGCGAGGCGCTGAAGGAAAAGCTGATCTATTACCCGACCGTGACCCGCGAGCCGTTCGAGAACCAGGGCCGTCTGACCGACCTGATGCGCAGCGGCAAGCTGTTCGCCGACATCGGCCTGCCGCCGATCAATCCCCAGGACGACCGGGCGATGATCTGCGGTAGCCCGAGCATGCTCGACGAAACCAGCGCGGTGCTCGACAGCTTCGGGCTCAAGGTCTCCGCCCGCATGCGCGAGCCGGGTGATTACCTGATCGAGCGGGCCTTCGTCGAGAAGTAAGCGGCGCGGGTCGGTCGGCCCGAGCAACAAGAATCCGGAACGCCTCGCGGCCTTCCGGATTTTTTATGGCCTGCCATCCCTGGCGGCCACCCTGCGGGCCGTCGCCAACGACGTTAAAAAATTCTCCCGGAAATTTTTATGCCTGGCGTTTTCTGCTGGCCTTTGTATCCGGGAAGCAAGCGCCGGGACGATTTGACGTCGTAGCAGCCGCGACCCCGCGGCGAATGGTGGCCACGCCACGGATTCTGTGGGATGACCACGATCGCATCGCGCCGAGGTCGGCGCTCCTACACGAGCGGTGGTTTGCCGCGAACCGGGTGGGAGCCGCGACCCCGCGGCGAATGGCGGCCACGCCACGGATTCTGTGGGATGGCCACGATCGCATCGCGCCGAGGTCGACGGTCCTACCCGAACGGTGGTTTGCCGCGAACCGGGTGGGAGCCGCGACCCCGCGGCGAATGGTGGCCACGCCAAGGATTCTGCGGGATGACCATGATCGCATCGCGCCGAGGTCGGCGCTCCTGCATGGGCGGTGGTTTGCCGTAATCCCGTAGCAGCCGCGACCCCGCGGCGAATGGTGGCCACGCCACGGATTCTGCATGATGGCCACGATCGCATCGCGCCGAGGTCGACGCTCCTGCATGGGCGGTGGTTTGCCGCGATCCAGTAGGAGCCGCGACCCCGCGGCGAATGGTGGCCACGCCACGGATTCTGTGGGATGGCCACGATCGCATCGCATCGCATCGCATCGCGCCGAGGTCGACGGTCCTACCCGAACGGCGTTTGTCTGGCGGGGACCGCTTTATTCGTCCATCTGCGACTGCAGGTAGTTCTGCAGGCCGACGGCACGGATCAGGCCCAACTGGGTTTCCAGCCAGTCGATGTGTTCCTCTTCCGAGCAGAGGATGTCTTCGAGCAGTTCACGGCTGGCGTAGTCGCCGATGCTCTCGCAGTAGGCGATGGCTTCTTTCAGGTCGATGTGCGCCTTGTGCTCGATCTTCAGGTCGCACTCGAGCATTTCCTGGGTGTTCTCGCCGATGAGGATCTTGCCCAGGTCCTGCAGGTTGGGCAGGCCTTCGAGAAACAGGATGCGCTTGATGAGCTTGTCCGCGTGTTTCATCTCGTCGATGGACTCGTGGTACTCATGCTTGCCGAGCTTGGTCAGACCCCAGTCTTCGTACATGCGCGCGTGCAAGAAATACTGGTTGATCGCGACCAGCTCGTTACCGAGGATCTTGTTCAAATGTTGAATGACTTTCTTGTCGCCTTTCATGGTCGCTGGGCCGCCTTCGCCTGAAAATAGTGAACCGATGGCGAATTCTGGGCTTGCGATTGCTGGCTGTCAAACGTAAGTTATTGAAATATAAGTAAAAATAAATATTAATGAGAGTGTTTAAGTTATGCGTCTTGGGGCTAACTCATTGAATTTCAGGCATAAAAAAACCGGATCCAGGATCCGGTTCTTGAAGAAAGGGTTATTTCAGGCGGCAACAAAATTTGCAGGGTAGGCCAGCAGTGCCTGTCCTTGCTGGACTTCGCCGAGGGTTTCGCGAACGACCTGCTTGGCCAGGCAGGCGCATTTGCCACATTGGCTGGCGACGCCGAGGGTCTGGCGAACATCACGGTAGCTGCAGCAACCTTCATAGATCGCTTCACGAATCTGACCGTCGGTGACACCTTCGCAGAGGCAGACGTACATGGCTTGGCCCGTCGCTTTGGAGTGGCTGTTGGCGACGGATACTAATGTTAATGAGAATGCTTGTCAAAGATCAGGCGTCTTTCAACAAGGTGAAAGATGTATCCGCGGATGAACGGTCGGGTCGTGGCTTCAAGCTTCAAGCTTCAGGCGAGGGATGGGGGCGAGTCTTGGCGCATTTTCCATCCACCACTGCGGCGACCGGTGGTGGAACGATGAAGCGTGTTCCACCCTACGGGATTCAGCAATGAGCACGCAGAATGGCCGGATTCGCGTAGGAGCCGCGACCTCGCGGCGAATCGTGGCCATACCGCGATTTTGCAGCATGGCCGCCAGCGCATCTCGCCGGGGGCGACGCTCCTACTGGTCAACCCTGACTGCGAACGGGCGCTTGCAGCCTGAGACCATTGTCAAACGATCTGCGTGCACAGCCCTTCTTCCAGGCCGAGCATGATGTTGAGGTTCTGCACCGCGGCCCCGGATGCGCCCTTGCCGAGGTTGTCCAGCTTGGCGACCAGCAAGGCCTGCTGGCCGCTGGCGGAGCCGTAGACCTGCAGCTCGGCGCGGTTGCTGCCGTTCAGGCCGTGGGGGGTGACGAAGGGGGCGGAGTCGGCCGGAATCTCGTTGTAGGGCAGTACCTGAACGAACTGCTCGCCCTGGTAGTAATCGCTCAGGGCCTGCTGCAGCGCGGCGCCATTGCTGCCTTGCAGCGGGATCATCACCAGCATGCCCTGGTCGTAGCTGCCCACGGCGGGCTGGAAGATCGGCCGCGCCTGCAGGCCGGACCAGTGCTGGATTTCCGGAATGTGCTTGTGATCGAAGCCCAGGCCGTAGGCGGCATACACCGGCGCATTGTCCTGCTGGTAGCGTTCGACCATCTTGGTGCCGCCGCCGGTGTAGCCGGATACGGCATTGATGCTCAGGTCGCGATCGGCGCTCAGCAGGCCGGCGGCTATCAGCGGGCGCAGCAGGAGGATGGCGCCGGTGGCGTAGCAGCCCGGATTGCTCACGGCGCTGGCGCTGGCAATCGCCTCGCGCTGGCCCCTGGCAAGTTCCGCCAGGCCGAATACCCAGCCATCGGCCGTGCGGTGCGCGGAGCTGGCGTCCAGTACGCGGCAGCCGGCTGCGCGCGCCTGGGTCGCGGTTTCCCGGGCGGCGTCGTCCGGCAGGCAGAGCACGGTCACGTCGACCGAGCTCATCAGTTCGCGCTTGGCGTCCTGGTCGCGACGTTTATCGTGATCGATGGTCACCACCTCGATCTGCGGGTGGCTGGCCAGACGCTGGCGGATCTGCAGGCCGGTGGTGCCGGCCTGTCCATCGATGAAGATCTGATATTTTTTCATGGCATTCACTCGTCGAAGTCTTCCCAGCCGCCCATTTCCTTCCAGCGATTGACGATGCCGCAGAACAGTTCCGCGGTCTTCTCGGTGTCGTAGCGGGCGGAATGGGCTTCGCGACCGTCGAACTCGATGCCGGCGGCCTGGCATGCCTTGGCCAGCACGGTCTGGCCATAGGCGAGGCCGGCGAGGGTGGCGGTGTCGAAGCTGGAAAAGGGATGGAAGGGATTGCGCTTGAGCTCGCAGCGGGCGACGGCGGCATTGAGAAAACCCAGGTCGAAGCTGCTGTTGTGACCGACCAGGATGGCGCGTTTGCAGCCATTGGCTTTCAGCGATTTGCGCAAGCCGCGGAAAATCTCGGTCAGCGCATGCTCCTCGCTGACCGCCATGCGCAGCGGGTGATCGAGCTTGATACCGGTGAACTCCAGTGCCGCCTGTTCGATATTGGCGCCGGCGAAGGGCTCGACACGGAAGAAGTGGGTGTGATCCGGGTAGAGAAAGCCGCCTTCGTCCATGCCGATGGTGGTGGCGGCGATTTCCAGCAGGGCATCGGTGGCGCTGTTGAAGCCGCCGGTCTCGACATCCACCACCACCGGCAGGTAGCCGCGAAAACGCGCCGCCATGGGATGGCGGGCAGCGCTGCTGACCGGGGCGTCCTGGTCGTCGTCGAACTGTTCTTCACTCATGGGGTGCTCTCCAGCAGGCGCCAGCGCAGAGATTCTCCGGCGCGCAGCGGAATGACGGTCTGCTCGCCGAACGGCAGGCTTGCCGGGGCGTTCCAGTCTTCGCGGATCAGGGTGATGCTGTCGGTATTGCGGGGCAGGCCGTAGAAGTCCGCGCCGTAGTGGCTGGCGAAGGCTTCCAGCTTGTCCAGGGCGTTGCGTTGCTCGAACGCCTCGGCGTACAGCTCGATGGCGGCATAGGCGGTGTAGCAGCCGGCGCAGCCGCAGGCGGCCTCCTTGGCGTGCCGGGCGTGGGGCGCCGAGTCCGTACCCAGGAAGAACTTGGCGCTGCCGCTGGTGGCGGCGTCGAGCAGGGCTTGCTGGTGCGTGTTGCGCTTGAGGATCGGCAGGCAATAGAAGTGCGGGCGAATGCCGCCGACCAGCATGTGGTTGCGGTTGTACAGCAGGTGCTGGACGGTGATGGTGGCCGCCACGTTGCTCGGCGCCTGCTTGACGAACTCGGCGGCATCGCCGGTGGTGATGTGCTCGAACACCACTTTCAGCGTGGGGAAGCGCTCGACCAGACGGCGCATGTGTTCGTCGATGAAGCGTTTCTCGCGGTCGAACACGTCCACATCGCTGCGCGTGACCTCGCCGTGCACCAGCAGCGGCATGCCGACCTCGGCCAGCGCTTCCAGGGCCGCGGTGATGTTGTCCAGGCTGGTGACGCCGGAATCCGAATTGGTGGTCGCGCCGGCCGGGTACATCTTGGCCGCGTACACGAAGCCGCTGGCCTTGGCGGCGCGGATATCCTCGGCACTGGTGCGGTCGGTGAGGTAGAGCACCATCAAGGGTTCGAAACGGCTGCCGGCCGGGCGCGCGGCGAGGATACGCTGGCGATAGGCACCGGCCTCGGCGGCATTGCGCACCGGCGGCACCAGGTTGGGCATGACGATGGCGCGGGCGAAGGTGCGCGCGACATCGGCGACGGTGTGCGGGAGCACCGCGCCGTCGCGCAGGTGGATATGCCAGTCGTCGGGACGCAGCAGGGTGAGGCGGTCGGTCATGGAAGCTTCCAGGCGGGGCGAAACAGGCTTCGAATGCTACCGGAAAAGCCGTGCGGCGGCACGCCGCAGAGTGCCTGCGCTCAAGTTTTTGCAGCGGCCACCGATACCCACAGGGAACGCTGTCATTCTCGTGGAGCCCGCTGTGCGCCAGCCCTTTTGCCTCATCTTCGGTTTGCTCGCCAGCGCGGGCCTGAGCCTGCCGGCTACCGCGATCAGCTTCCAGACGCGTCTGGAGAAGGTCGAATGGCAGGTGGCCGGTGATCAGTTCGAGTGTCGCCTGGCGCAGCCGATCACCGATTTCGGCGCCGGCGAGTTCGTCCGCCGCGCCGGTGAGCAGGCGACCTTCCGCCTGCAGGCCAGGGAGCGTTGGCTGGGCAGTGGCTCGGCCACCTTGCTGGCGGCCGCCGCGCCCTGGCAGCCGGGGCGCGGTGACATCAATCTCGGCGTGGTCAGCGTCGCTTCCGGCGAGGTGCCGTTCAACAGTTCCCAGGAACAGGCCGGGCGCCTGCTGACCGGCTTGCTCGAAGGGCGCAGCCCGCTGGTGCGCCACCGTACCTCCATGGGCGGGGAAAGCCTGGAGGTGCGCCTGTTGCCGGTGCACTTTCGCAAGGCCTACGACGATTACCTGGCCTGTACGGCCAAGCTGCTGCCCGTCAATTTCGAACAGGTCCGGCAATCCAGCGTCGGCTTCCCGGGCGGCGGGGTGGAGCTGGACCCCATGGCCAAGGCCAGGCTGGAGATCATCCTCGGCTATATGAAGGCCGATCCGACGGTCAATCGCATCGAGCTGGACGGCCACGCCGACAACAGCGGCAACCGCCTGACCAACCGCGACCTGTCGCGCCGTCGTGCCCTGGCGGTCATGGAATACCTCAAGGCCAATGGCGTTCCCGAGGAGCAGATCACCCTGCGGTTCCATGGCGAGCGCTATCCGCTGGTGCCCAATAGCAATGCCGCCAACCGGGCGAAGAACCGCCGGGTCTCGGTGCGCCTGGAGCGGGTCCCTGCGGCCCCTGCCGAGCCGGCCAGCGAGACGCCCGCCACAGCGCCCGCCGCGCCGGCGGCGACCTCCTGAGCACGCATCCGCCTGTCGCCTCAGCGTCATCGCCTGTCGCGCCCCTGTAAATCATGGCGCGCGGGCAGTAGAATCACGGGTTTTCCGAACAACCCCGTGGAGTGGATGGCATGGCCGACGTTAACAAGGTAGTCCTGGCTTATTCCGGTGGCCTGGACACCTCGGTGATCCTCAAGTGGCTGCAAGATACCTATAACTGTGAAGTGGTGACCTTCACCGCTGATCTCGGCCAGGGTGAGGAAGTCGAGCCGGCCCGCGCCAAGGCCCAGGCCATGGGCGTCAAGGAAATCTACATCGACGACCTGCGCGAAGAGTTCGTGCGTGATTTCGTCTATCCGATGTTCCGCGCCAACACCCTCTACGAGGGCGAGTACCTGCTGGGGACTTCCATCGCCCGTCCGCTGATCGCCAAGCGCCTGATCGAGATCGCCAACGAGACCGGCGCCGACGCCATCTCCCATGGCGCCACCGGCAAGGGTAACGACCAGGTGCGCTTCGAACTCGGCGCCTACGCGCTCAAGCCCGGCGTGAAGGTGATCGCGCCGTGGCGCGAATGGGACCTGCTGTCGCGCGAGAAGCTGATGGACTACGCCGAGAAGCACGCCATCCCGATCGAGCGCCATGGCAAGAAGAAGTCGCCGTACTCCATGGACGCCAACCTGCTGCACATCTCCTATGAGGGCGGTGTACTGGAAGACACCTGGACCGAGCACGAAGAGGACATGTGGCGTTGGACCCGGTCCCCGGAAAACGCGCCGGATAGCCCGACCTACATCGAGCTGACCTACCAGGCCGGCGACATCGTCGCCATCGATGGCAAGGCCATGACCCCGGCCACCGTGCTGGCCGAACTGAACCGCATCGGCGGCGAGAACGGCATCGGCCGCCTGGATATCGTCGAGAACCGTTTCGTCGGCATGAAGTCCCGCGGCTGCTACGAAACTCCCGGTGGCACCATCATGCTCAAGGGTCACCGCGCCATCGAGTCGATCACCCTGGATCGTGAAGTCGCGCACCTGAAAGACGAGCTGATGCCGAAGTACGCCAGCCTGATCTACAACGGTTTCTGGTGGAGCCCCGAGCGCCTGATGCTGCAGCAGATGATCGATGCCTCCCAGGTCAACGTGAACGGCGTGGTCCGCATGAAACTGTACAAGGGCAACGTCATCGTCACCGGGCGCAAGTCCGACGATTCGCTGTTCGACGCCAATATCGCCACCTTCGAGGAAGATGGCGGTGCCTACAACCAGCAGGACGCGGCGGGCTTCATCAAGCTCAATGCGCTGCGCATGCGCATTGCCGCCAACAAAGGTCGTCAGTTGCTGTAAGAGCGCCCGCTCTTGCTGCGCCACAGCCCTCTCCCCGAGGGCTGTAGCGTGTGACGTGCCGCACTCTTTGGTAAAAAATCCTCGATCCTCGCGCTTCTCCTGCCGCCGAATTTGCCGTGCATGGCTCGATTCTGTCGAGCAAAAAGTCGCCGAAAAGTAGCGAATATCTGGTTAAAGGTAGGTATCTGATCAGATCGTGGCAGACGTGGCATGCGTTGCCGCATTGTCCGTCACGCTGGGTCTGCTGCTGTTTTTCTATAGTGGCCCTACGGTATCATTGCCCTCTCGAATGAGTTCCCCCCTGTTTTCGGAGTTCCATGTGAAAGGATTTCAAGCCGCACCGGTTGCCGCCTGCGCAGCCTTGCTGACCCTGCTGGCCGGCTGTGCCACCGAGACGTCGCGCGCCCTGGAAGTGGCCCAGGTACAGACCGCCAACATCGCCTATTCCGGTGTCCGTACACCGATCGCCGTAGGCAAGTTCGACAACCGCTCCAGCTACATGCGCGGAATCTTCTCCGATGGCGTCGACCGTCTCGGCGGCCAGGCCAAGACCACGCTGGTCACCCATTTGCAGCAGTCCAACCGCTTCAGCGTTCTGGAGCGCGAGAACCTCGCCGAGCTGAGCCAGGAGGCCGGTTTCAAGAGCCAAGCCCAGACCCTGCGCGGTGCCGATTATGTGGTCACTGGTGACGTCACCGAGTTCGGCCGCAAGGAAGTGGGCGACCACCAGCTGTTCGGCATTCTCGGCCGTGGCAAGCAACAGGTGGCCTACGCCAAGGTCGCGTTGAACATCGTCAATATCTCCACCTCCGAGGTGGTGTACTCCACCCAGGGGGCGGGTGAATACGTGCTGTCCAATCGCGAGATCATCGGCTTCGGCGGTACCGCCAGCTATGACTCGACCCTCAATGGCAAGGTGCTCGACCTGGCCATGCGCGAAGCGGTGCAGCGCATGGTCGCGGCCATCGACCTGGGCGCCTGGAAACCCTGAGCGCCTGTTTGCTGCCTTGCCGGGCCCTGGCTCGCGCAGGCGCTGAACGCGTTAGTCAACACATAAGGAAATCATCGATGACGCATGTATCCGCGAGGCAAGCGCTATTGCCGCTCGCACTGGCCGGCCTTGCCTGGCTGCAGGGCTGCGCGACGACCGATAACTCGCTGTATCAGTGGGAGGGTTATCAGTACCAGGTGTACGAACACTTCAGCGGCGAAGGCAGTACCGAGCAGCAGATCGCCGAACTGGAGAAGGGTCTGCAGAAGATCCGCGCCAGGGGCAAGACACCGCCACCGGGCTACCACGCCCATCTGGGCATGCTCTATGCGCAGCTCGGCAAGGACGATCAGGTCGTTCAGCAGTTCAACACCGAGCAGGCGCTGTTCCCGGAAGCCAAAGCCTACATGGACTTCCTGCTGAAGAAGCAGGACTAGTAAGAGGGATCTTGCCGTGAAAACACTTATCCGTGCATGCGCGCTGCTGGGCATGGCAGCGCTGGTCACCGGCTGCGTCACGCCGCCGCCGGCCTATGATTACACCGCCTATCGCGAGAGCCGTCCGGCATCGATCCTGATCCTGCCGCCGCTCAACGAAACCCCCGAGGTCAAGGCGACCTACGGCATGCTGTCGCAGATGACCGCTCCCCTGGCCGAGGCCGGTTACTACGTGCTGCCGGTGGCGCTGGTCGACGAGACCTTCCGTCAGAATGGCCTGGATAACGCTGCCGATATCCACCAGGTCGCCCCAGCCAAGCTGCGTGAAATCTTCGGTGCCGACTCGGCGCTGTACGTCACCGTGGTGCAGTACGGCTCGACCTATACCCTGTTCGACAGCTCGGTCAGGGTCGAGGCCAAGGCCAATCTGGTCGATCTGCGCAGTGGCCAGTTGTTGTGGAGCGGCTCGGCGCTGGCTACCGACCAGGGCAATAACAACAGCGGTGGCGGCCTGGTGGGGATGTTGATCACCGCCGCGGTGAAGCAGGTGATGAACACGCTGACCGATGCCACCTATCCGGTTGCGGGCATGGCCAGCGGGCAGTTGCTTTCCGCCGGGCGTAGCAACGGCATCCTGCACGGCCCGCGTTCGCCCCGCTACGACATGCAGTGAGCCCCGGGTGCCGCCGGCACGGGGCGTCAGCGCACAACGAAAAGCCCCGCAGCGATGGCGGGGCTTTTTCGTTTACAGGTCGAAGTCGTATTCGGCCAGTTGCTTGTGCAGACGGCGCTCTTCGAGGAAATTGTCGATGATGCGGCGTTTGGTCAGATTGGTCTTCGCCACTTCAACGGGGGCTTCATTGTCGTCAGTCTCTTCGCTGACGAAGTCTTCATCGATCTCGAGGTCTTCTTTGCCGGTGCTCATTCGCTTCACTCCAGGCTACAGGGGCCATTTGCCGACCTTATAACGGCAAAAACGGAGCGGGTAAAAAAGATTTTTTCAATCGTTCGATTGCTTTAATGCATGAATCCTCAATCGTCAGAGGTCTTCAGCTTGTATTCGCACAGGTCTTCGATGCGGCAGCTGCCGCAACGCGGCTTGCGTGCCTGGCAGACGTAGCGGCCGTGCAGGATCAGCCAGTGGTGGGCATCGAGCAGGAACTCCCGGGGCACGAACTTCAGCAGTTTTTTCTCGACTTCGACCACGTTCTTGCCCGGCGCGATGCCGGTGCGGTTGCTGACCCGGAAAATATGCGTGTCCACGGCCATGGTCAGTTGCCGGAAGGCGGTGTTGAGCACCACGTTGGCGGTCTTGCGGCCGACGCCTGGCAGGGCTTCCAGCGCCTCGCGCGTCTGCGGCACCTCACCGCCGTGCTGCTCGACGAGGATGCGGCAGGTCTCGATGACGTTTTTCGCCTTGCTGTTGAACAGGCCGATGGTCTTGATATAGGCGCTCAGCCCTTCGACGCCGAGGGCAAGGATGGCCTCGGGCGTATTGGCCACCGGATAGAGCTTGGCGGTGGCCTTGTTCACGCCGACATCCGTGGCCTGGGCGGACAGGATCACGGCGATCAGCAGCTCGAACGGGCTGCTGTAGGCGAGTTCGGTTTTCGGTTCGGGATTGTCTTCGCGCAGGCGACGGAAGATCTCATGGCGTTTCGCGGCATTCATTTTTTATCGCTGTTCACGGTCAGGAAAGAGCATCCGGCTCGAAGAGCGGGCCGAGTAGGATAAAGCCTGCGTGGGCGCAGGCGAAGCAGGGCGTCGCCTGCCATCACCGCTGGCGTCAGCCAGTGCCGGTCGCCCTGCAGGGCGGGTTCAGGCGCCCGGGTAATCATGCAGGCGCTGCTCGGCGTCCGCCAGGCGCTGGCGGGCCTTGTCCAGGGTACTGGCGTCGGTCGTTTCACGACGCTGCAGTTTGCTCAGTTCGGCGCGGGCATAGGCGAGTTCGGTTTTCAGCGCGCGCAACTGGGTATCCACCGGCGCCTTGTTAACGCGGACTCTGTCGGGCGGCGGTTTGCCACAGTGCTCCTCGGCGTGCTGCAGCGCCTGCTGCGCTTCTCCGTAGGCGGCGCGCAACGGCGCCAGGGCCGCTTCTTCCAGCCCGCGGCGTTCGGCCGCCTGCAGTTCGGCACGGCGGCCGGCCACGGTGATCTTGGCCTGCTTGAGGGCCATTTCTCCGGCGCTGGGCGCTGCGGCCGGCAGGGCGACAGGTTGCAGCGCAGCCAATGCCCGCTGCGCCTCGTCGGCGGCCAGTTGCAGGGCATCGAGTTGTCGCTGTTGCTGGGCGTTGGGCGTGTCGCCGAACGCCTTGAGTGCCTTGTGCAACTGGGCGCGGCTCATGGCGGCGTCGATCTTCAGGCGCTTGACCAGGGCGGCGTTATCGCTGGAGAGCGGCTGCGGGGCAAGGGTTGCTGGCAGCGCGTTCTGAGGTACGCTGCCGCGCGCTGCCCGTACCGCGCGGCGGCGCGCGTCTTCCCGGGCCAGGCGGGCCTGACGGGCCTGGTGCCGCTCGCGGAACTGGTCGGCACGCTGCCGCTGCTCTTCGGCCTGGGCCCCGGCCAGCACGATCAGGTCGATGCAGTCCACCGGGCAGGGGGCGATGCACAGTTCACAACCGCTGCATTCGTCGTTGATCACCGTATGCATCTGCTTCGCCGCGCCGACGATGGCGTCCACCGGGCAGGCCTGGATGCACTTGGTGCAGCCGATGCATTCGGTTTCGCGGATAACGGCGATCTGTGCCGGCACGGCCGGCAGCTCCAGGGGCAATTCCGGCACCTGCAGCAGTCGGGCCAGGGCATGGATGGTGGCGCTGCCGCCCGGCGGGCATTTGTTGATCGCCTCGCCCGCGGCGATGCCTTCGGCGTAGGGCAGGCAGCCCGGATGGCCGCACTTGCCGCATTGGGTCTGTGGCAGCAGGGCATCGATGGCCTGGATGCGCAGGGCGTTGCTCATGCGCCGGCCATCCCCGCCAGGGCCAGCCGGCTTCGCGGCTGCGCCGCGCGCCCACACCCGGCCCCGCCGACAGGACGGAGCGGCAGGTGACGGGCCGGCGTGGCACGGGGCTGGGCGAGAAGCGAGTCGGGCATCGGCGTGGCGGTTCTGCGTGGCGAAACGGTAGCCAGGTATTATCCGGCATGCGTCACGCCCGGTACAGCCGCCCGTTGTCGCGGGCGCCGCCGATCGACTCAGGCCTTGCGCCGCCCGCGCACGCTCTTGCGCCACAGCCAGCGCACCAGCAGCGCCAGCGGGAAGAGGATGATGACGAAGGGAATGCCGTAGCCGAGCAGTTCCAGCGCCTGGGTGGCGCCTTCGGTGGCGTTGTCGAGCATGCCGCTGGCGGCATCGCCGATCCGCGCCAGGCGGCCGATCGGCGCCCTGTCGCTGGTGAAGTTCAGGGTCAGCAGGTTGGTGGCGATACGGCGTTGCTGCTGGGCCGCCTCCTGGGCGCTGGCCGCCAGCTGCACCTCGACCTCCGCCAGCTCGCGGGCCAGGGCGAGCATGTCGCTGACGCTCAGGTCGCGGCGGCTCTGGTACTGCAGCAGGGTCTGCTGCTGGCGTTCCAGGCGCTGGCGCAACTGCTGGTTGTCGCTGACCGCCTGGGCCAGATCCTCGGCCCGCGTCTGCCGGCTCTGCAGGCTGCCGCCTTCACCGGCGAAGGCGACCAGGGGCTCGACCCCGGCCGGCGCGATGCGCACGCTGATGCTGGCGGCCTGGTAGTGGCCCTGGTGCTGTTCGATGGCGAGCAGGTCGCATGGGCCGAAGCGCTCATCCGTGCAGGCATCGCGAACGGCTGCCAGGCGGGCCTCCACCTGTTCGGCAGCGAGACGGATGCCCACCTGGTGTTCGTAGGCGAGAAAGGCGCCGGCCTGGGCGCTTTCGCCGCGCACTGCCGCCCCGCCGGGGGCGTTCTGGCCGTCCGGGGAACAGCCGGCCAGCAGTGACAGCGACAGGGTGCAGACAAGCAGCCAGTGTTTCATTGCAGCATCCTTGCGCAGGGCGCCTTACTTGACGCGTTGACCGGGTTTGGCGCCGCTGTCGGGGCTGAGCAGGTAGATCTCCTCGCCACCGGGGCCGGCGGCCAGCACCATGCCCTCGGACACGCCGAACTTCATCTTGCGCGCCGCCAGGTTGGCCACGTACAGGGTCAGGCGGCCTTCGAGCTTGCCCGGGTCCGGGTAGGCGCTCTTGATCCCGGAGAACACGTTGCGCTTCTCGTCGCCGATGTCCAGGGTCAGGCGCAGCAGCTTGTCGGCGCCCTCGACGAATTCGCATTTCTCGATCAGGGCGATGCGCAGGTCGACCGCGGCAAAGGCGTCGAAGGCGATTTCGGCGGCCAGAGGGTCCTTCCGCAGCTCGCCGTTGCCGCTGGCCGGGGCCGGGGTTTCGCTGGCGGCCAGGTCTTCCTTGGAGGCGGCGACCATGGCCTCGATCTTCGCCGGCTCGATGCGCGTCAGCAGGGGGCTGAAGGCATTGAGTCGATGCTCGGCCAGCAGCGTGCGGTGGTCATCCCAGCGCAGCGGTGCGACGTTGAGGAAGGCCTCGGCGGCGCTGGCCAGGTTCGGCAGCACCGGCTTGAGGAAGATCACCAGCTGGCGGAACAGGTTGATGCCCAGGGCGCAGACCGCCTGCACTTCATCCTGCTTGCCGTCCTGCTTGGCCAGCGACCAGGGCGCCTTGTCGGCGATCCAGGCGTTGGCGCGGTCGGCCAAGGCCATGATTTCGCGCATGGCGCGGGCGAAGTCGCGCACTTCGTAGGCCTCGGCGATGCTCGGCGCCGCCTCGAGGAAGGCCTCGGTGAGTTCGGGCGCGGCATTGCCGCCGACCAGCACGCCGGCGTTGCCCTTGTGGATGAAGCCGGCGCAGCGGCTGGCGATGTTGACCACCTTGCCGACCAGGTCGGAGTTGACCTTCTGCACGAAGTCTTCGAGGTTGAGGTCGAGATCGTCGACGCCGCGGCCGAGCTTGGCGGCGTAGTAGTAGCGCAGGTACTCGGGATTCAGATGATCCAGGTAGGTGCGCGCCTTGATGAAGGTGCCGCGGGACTTGGACATCTTCTGGCCGTTCACCGTCAGGTAGCCGTGCACGTTGATGCCGGTCGGCTTGCGGTAGCCGGCGCCTTCGAGCATGGCGGGCCAGAACAGGGCGTGGAAGTTGATGATGTCCTTGCCGATGAAGTGGTAGACCTCGGCGCTGGAGTCTTCCTTCCAGAACGCATCGAAATCCAGTTCCGGGGTGCGCTCGCAGAGGTTCTTGAAGCTGGCCATGTAGCCGATCGGCGCGTCCAGCCAGACATAGAAATACTTGCCCGGCTCGTCCGGAATCTCGAAACCGAAATACGGCGCGTCACGGCTGATGTCCCACTCGTGCAGGCCGGCGTCGAGCCATTCGGCGAGCTTGTTGGCCACGGACTCCTGCAGCGTGCCGCTGCGCGTCCACTCCTTGAGCATGGCCTCGAACGCGGGCAGCTTGAAGAAGAAGTGCTTGGAGTCCTTGAGCACCGGCACGGCGCCGGAGATCGCCGAGCGCGGGTCTTTCAGCTCGGTGGGCGCGTAGGTGGCGCCGCATTTTTCGCAGTTGTCGCCGTACTGGTCGGGCGTCGCGCATTTCGGACAGGTGCCCTTGATGAAACGGTCGGCCAGGAACATGCCCTTTTCCGGGTCGAAA
This sequence comes from Phytopseudomonas dryadis, assembly GCF_004327355.1. Lineage (GTDB taxonomy): Bacteria > Pseudomonadota > Gammaproteobacteria > Pseudomonadales > Pseudomonadaceae > Aquipseudomonas > Aquipseudomonas dryadis. The sequence goes on along the minus strand of NZ_QJUM01000010.1, from coordinate 139,198 downwards.
TACTGGGTCACCGAACGCGTGGCGATATGCCCGGCGTCGCGCAGCTTGAGGTAGATGCCTTCCGACAGTTCGCGGTTTTCCGGCGAGTGGGTCGAATGGAAGTTGTCGAAGTCCACCAGGAAGTCGGCGAAGTCGGCGCTGTGCTCGGCCTTGACGTTGTCGATCAGCTGTTCGGGCGTGATGCCTTCCTTTTCCGCGCGCAGCATGATCGCCGAGCCGTGGGCGTCGTCGGCGCAGACGTAGATGGCCTGGTTGCCGCGCAGCTTCTGGAAGCGTACCCACATGTCGGTCTGGATGTACTCGAGCATGTGGCCGAGGTGGATCGAACCGTTGGCGTAGGGCAGGGCGCTGGTAACGAGGATCTGGCGGGCTTCGGACATTGTCAGACAGTCATTCGGGCAGAGAGAAGTCGGTCACTATAAAGGATGCCGACGGTTTCCGGCCAGCCATGCGGATCACGACACGATCGGCTTGAATTTACCGGGCGCCACGGGTTCCAACGAGAACCTTACGCATCCAGCAAGGAGAGACCCATGTCGCCAGTTTTCCGCCCGCTCGCTTTTTCCGCCGCCGTTGTCCTGCTGGCCGGCTGTGCCTCGAGCAATCCCTACGACACCAGTGCCGGCACTGCCGGCGGCGGTGGCGCGCCGCGCACGGCGACCTATGGCGGGCTCGCCGCGCTGGCCGGCGCCGCGGTCGGGGCCGCGATCAATCACGACGACCGCGGCAAGGGCGCCGCCATCGGTGCGGTGCTCGCCGGTGCGGCGGGGGCCGGTTACGGCTACTACGCCGACCGCCAGGAGGCGGAATTGCGCCGCAGCATGGAGGGCACCGGCGTGGAAGTGCAGCGCCAGGGCGACGACATCAAGCTGATCATGCCCGGCAATATCACCTTCGCCACCGACTCGGCGGAAATCGCCCCGAGCTTCTATGCGCCGCTGAACAACCTGGCGACCTCGTTCAAGCAGTTCCAGCAGAACAGCATCGAGATCGTCGGTTACACCGACAGCACCGGCTCGCGCCAGCACAACATGGCGCTGTCGCAACGGCGCGCGCAGAGCGTCACCAGTTACCTGACCGCCCAGGGCATCGACCCTAGCCGCTTGTCCAGCCGTGGTGCCGGCCCCGACCAGCCGATCGCCGACAATGCCTCGGCCGAGGGCCGCGCGCAGAACCGCCGGGTCGAGGTGAACCTCAAGCCGTTGCCCGAGCAGGCCGTGCAGCCCGGCTATCCGGTGCAATAGAGCCAGGCCTGCAAGGGCCGGTCTCGAGATGCTGCCGGCCCGATTTTCCCCGCTAGTGTCGCGACACAGATCAAATGTCGGTCGCATGGTATCTACACGGGATTCAGCAGCTTTGCGTAGGAGCCGCGACCTCGCGGCGAATCGTGGCCATAGCGCGATTTTGCAGCATGGCCGCCATCGCATCGCGCCGGGGTCGACGCTCCTACTGGCGATCCCTGATTCCGAACGGGCTCTTCCAGGCCAGGGATCAAGACGGTATCTACGGGAGTCCGACATTTTATGATTGACACGACACTAGTGCGGCGGCAGGCGCGCGGCCATGTCGATCCTGGCAGTGGTCGTGCACTGCACGTCATGCCGCGCTCGGGTAGGATAGTCGACCTTTTCTGCAATCTTCGGAGTCAAGCATGAGCGCAGTTACCCGTGGCGCGGTCGAAGCCGTACTGCGCCAGTACACCGATCCTCATCTCGAGCAGGATCCGCTCAGCGCCGGATGCGTGCGCGCCATCGACATCCAGGGCGGGCAGGTGTCCGTACGGCTGGAGCTGGGTTACGCCGCCGGGCTGTTCAAGGACGGTTGGGCGCAGATGCTGCAGATGGCCATCGAGAACCTCGAGGGCGTGCAGCGGGCCAGCGTCGAGGTCGCTTGCGTGATCGCCGCGCACAAGGCCCAGGCTCAGGTACCGGCCCTGGCCAACGTCAAGAACGTCATCGCCGTGGCGTCCGGCAAGGGCGGCGTGGGCAAATCCACCACCGCCGCCAATCTGGCCCTGGCGCTGGCGCGCGAAGGGGCGCGGGTGGGCATTCTCGATGCCGATATCTATGGCCCCAGCCAGGGCATCATGTTCGGTATCGCCGAGGGCACGCGGCCGCAGGTGCGCGAGCAGAAGTGGTTCGTGCCGCTCGAGGCCCATGGCGTGCAGGTGATGTCCATGGCCTTTCTCACCGACGACAACACGCCGGTGGTGTGGCGCGGGCCCATGGTCTCCGGGGCGTTGATCCAGTTGGTCACCCAGACCGCCTGGGACGATCTGGACTACCTGGTGATCGACATGCCGCCGGGCACCGGCGACATCCACCTGACCCTGGCGCAGAAGGTGCCGGTGGCGGGGGCGGTGATCGTCACCACGCCACAGGATCTGGCGCTGCTGGATGCCAGAAAAGGCGTGGAAATGTTCCGCAAGGTGAACATCCCGGTGCTGGGTGTGGTGGAAAACATGGCGGTGCACATCTGCTCCAACTGCGGCCATGTCGAGCACCTGTTCGGCGAGGGCGGCGGCGAGAAGCTGGCGGCGCAGTTCGGTGTCGATCTGCTGGCCTCGATGCCGCTGTCGATGGCCATCCGCATGCAGGCCGACGGCGGCAAGCCGACCACCATCGCCGATCCGGACAGCCAGATCGCCATGCTCTACCAGCAGACGGCGCGCATGGTCGGTGCCCGTATCGTCTCCAGCGCGGCCTCGGCCCAGGCCATGCCGAGCATCGTCATCGCCGACGACTGAGCCCGGATGCGGCCGTCCCGCGAGCGGGGCGGCACGAATCGCAGGCATAAAAAAGCCCCGCATCGAGCGGGGCTTTTTTCAGTCAGCGCAGGTTAGATAACCTGAACTTCCTCAGCTTGCATGCCTTTCTGACCACGGGTGGCCACGAAGGAAACTTGCTGGCCTTCTTTCAGGCTCTTGAAGCCATCGCTCTGGATAGCTTTGAAGTGTACGAACAGGTCGTCACCGGACTGCGGGGTGATGAAGCCGTAGCCTTTCTCATCGTTGAACCATTTGACGGTGCCAGTCTGACGATTGGACATGTGATATCTCCTAACAAAAGTAATAGCAGCCCTGGATAGAACCAGGCCGGGACTGAGTGCAACGAGTACTAGGAGTCGGACGATGTTTGGATCGAAATCTAGGCATCAAGTAGCGATTCGCGGTGACACATGCAGCACAGTGGGGTCACCATACGCGCTTTTCACGCTAAGCGCGAATGGTCTGTGCGCCTTTCTGTTATTTCGTTGATTCAGTCGTGACGGGCTTCCACTTGCGCGGCCTGTCGAGAGGCTTTGAACCACGTGGCCGGCCCCGGTAAGATGCGCTCACTTTTTCACCATTAAGCCCATTTCAGGACGACCGCCATGAGCATTAAATCGGATAAGTGGATTCGCCGCATGGCCCAGGAACAGGGGATGATCGAGCCGTTCGTCGAACGCCAGGTGCGCCACGAGGGCGGCCAGCAGCTGATCTCCTACGGCGTGTCGAGCTACGGCTACGATGTGCGTTGTGCCGACGAATTCAAGGTGTTCACCAACATCAACTCGGCCACCGTCGATCCGAAGAATTTCGATGAAAAGAGCTTCGTCGACGTGAAGAGCGACGTGTGCATCATCCCGCCGAACTCCTTCGCCCTGGCGCGCACCGTGGAATTCTTCCGCATCCCGCGCAACGTGCTGACCATCTGCCTGGGCAAGAGCACCTATGCGCGCTGCGGCATCATCGTCAACGTCACGCCGCTGGAACCGGAGTGGGAAGGCCACGTGACCCTGGAGTTCTCCAACACCACCACGCTGCCGGCGAAGATCTACGCCAACGAAGGGGTGGCGCAGATGCTGTTCCTCGAATCCGACGAGGCCTGCGAGGTGTCGTACAAGGATCGCGGCGGCAAGTACCAGGGCCAGTTGGGCGTGACCCTGCCCAAGGCGTGAAGCCCGGTCGAAGCGGTAAGCCATAAGCTGCAAGCTAGAAGCTAAAGCGGGGTACTGCACCGTTTCGTTTCTAGCTGGTTGCGTCGCTTGCGGCGGTCCGCCAGGCGATCGTTCAGGGGGGCGCGGGTCACGAAAAATCGTCGGGAGCGATTCTTGGCGTCGCGGGAGGCGGCCCGCAGGGTGGCCGCCAGGGATGGCGGGCACAAAAAAATAGGCGCCTATCCGGGCGCCCAGGAGAATCAATCGATGCACAAAATCTGAGTCACCTGCCGCTACAAAGTTCAGCACGATTATCAGCCGAACTGTTCGACGGCGATGGGTCTACATGTTCACAGGGCCGACGCCTTCGCGCGTCAGCCGCCAACCCCGGGTGGAGAAGTGATCATGACCAAATGGAACATCGCCTACAGCAGAGACGAAGCAGCCGAAGTGCTCGAGGTGAAGTCGGCCGAGAAGCCGAGCCTGGAGCAAGCCGTGCAATGGTTGTTGGAGTGGGCCGAAAACAACCTGGAGCCCCTCGAGCCCAAGGAACAACCCCATGAGGAGCAGACCCCCGCGGTGCGCCTCGAGGAACGCTTCGGCATCACCGTGACCGGTATCGCCCGCGACTGATCCGCCGCCGCCAGCCCTGGGCCTGGCGGCTGCTTTCCTAGCCCTGGTTACTGGTGTCGCGACACAGATCAAATGTCGGTCGCGCGGTATCTGCGCGCAGCATTGCCCCATTCGCGTAGGAGCCGCGCCCTCGCGGCGATTGGTGGCCATCCCGCGATTTTTGCAGCATGGCCGCCATCGCATCGCGCCGGGGGCGACGCTCCTACTGGCGAATCCTGATTCCGAACGGGCTCTTGCTGGCCAGGGATCAAGACGGTATCCACGGGAGTCCGGCATTTCATGGTTGACCCTAGGCGCGAGCGCGCTGTTGTGCCGGCCTTGTCGGCGTCCGGCGTGCGCCCAGGGTTTCCACCTTGCGCTGCTTTTCGTGGAGGAAACGCAGTACCGCATGTCGGTACTGGTTGTAGCGCGGGTCGTCGGCCAGGGCGATGCGGTCGCGCGGGCGCGGCAGGTCGATGGTCAGGATCTCGCCGATGGTCGCCGCGGGGCCGTTGGTCATCATCACGATGCGGTCGGAGAGCAGCACGGCTTCGTCGACATCGTGGGTGATCATCAGCACGGTGTTGTGCAGCTCGCTCTGGATACGCATCACCTCGTCCTGCAGGTGGGCGCGGGTCAGGGCATCGAGGGCGCCGAAGGGTTCGTCGAGCAGCAGCACCTTGGGTTCCATGGCCAGCGCGCGGGCGATGCCCACCCGCTGCTTCATGCCGCCGGAAATCTCGCTGGGGCGCTTGTGCAGGGCGTGGCCCATGCTCACCAGCTCCAGGTGATGCAGCGTCCAGTCGCGGCGCTCGGCCTTGCTCTTGCCGTGCTTGAACACCTTGTCCACCGCCAGGGCGACGTTCTCCTGCACCGTCAGCCAGGGCAGCAGCGAGTGGTTCTGGAACACCAGGCTGCGATCCGGGCCAGGGCCGCAAACTTCCTTGCCATCGAGGATCACCGCGCCACTGCTCGACTCGGTGAGGCCGGCGACGATATTGAGGACCGTCGACTTGCCGCAGCCGGAATGGCCGATGATGGAGATGTACTCGCCACGCCCGACGTCGAGGTTGATCTGACTGAGGACGTGGGATGCCACGCCGTCACGCTCGAAGTGTTTTTCCACATGCTCGATGCTCAGGTAGTGCTTGCTCATGTCCTTTCCTCAGGCCGATGTGCCACGGGTGATGCGATTGCCGACGAACAGCACCAGCCGGTCGAGCAGGAAGCCGACCACGCCGACGTAGATCAGGGCGAGGATGATGTCGCTGATGCGCGAGGCGTTCCACGCGTCCCAGATGAAGAAGCCGATACCGACGCCGCCGATCAGCATCTCGGCGGCGATGATCGCCAGCCAGGACAGGCCCACGCCGATGCGCAGCCCGGAGAAGATGTAGGGCGCGGCCGCCGGCAGCATGATCTTGTGGAAGTATTCCAGGCCGTTGAGGCGCAGCACCCTGGCGACGTTGCGGTAGTCCTCGGGGATGTTGCGGATGCCTACCGAGGTATTGATGATGATCGGCCAGATCGCGGTGATGAAGATCACGAAGATCGCCGAGGGGTGGCTGTCCTTGAAGCCGGCCAGCGACAGCGGCAGCCAGGCCAGCGGCGGCACCGTACGCAGGATCTGGAACAACGGGTCGAGGCCGCGCATGGCCCAGGTCGACTGGCCGACCAGCACGCCGAGGGCGACGCCCACCACCACCGCCAGGGCGTAGCCGTAGGCGACCCGCTCCAGGCTGGCCAGCAGTTGCCAGGCCATGCCCACGTCATTGCCGCCGTTGTCGTAGAAGGGGTCGACGATCAGTTCCCAGGTCTCGCTGATCACCTGGCTCGGTGGCGGCAGCGAGGCGTTGGCGCCGCTGCACAGCAACTGCCAGATCAGCGTCAGGGCGACGATGATCAGCAGCGGCGGCAGCACGTTGTGCAGCAGGTGCGCCTGCAGGCGCTGCAGCCACTGCGGCGTGCCCGGCACGGCGCTGTTGACCTTGATGGGGTTGCTGGTGGCGTTCATGGCTGTGCTCCTCAGGCCGATGCCTTGATCGACAGGCTGTCGAGATAGGCTTGGGGGTTCTGCGGGTCGAAGGTCTTGCCGTCGAAGAAGGTTTCCGTACCGCGCGAGGCAGAGGTCGGGATCTGTTCGGCGGGCAGTTGCAGGTCGGCCGCGGCCAGGCGCCAGATATCGTCGCGGTTGACCCTGTCGACCAGGGCCTGTCTGTCCAGGTCCCGGGGCAACTGGCCCCAGCGCTGGTTCTCGGTGAGGAACCACAGGTCGTGGCTCTTGAACGGGTAGGAGGCGTGCTCGTTCCAGAAGCGCATCGCGTGCGGGCTGTTTTCCACCACGCGACCGCCGCCGTAGTCGAAGCTGCCCTTGAGGCGCGGCGCGATATCGCCGGCCGGCGCACCGATCCAGCGACGCTTGGCGCAGATCTGCGCGACTTCGTCCTTGTTGCCCGGCTGGTCGCAGAATATCTGCGCCTCGAGCACCGCCTTGAGCAGCGCACGGGTGCTGTTGGGGTTGGCGTCCACGTAGTCGGCGCGCAGGGCCAGGGCCTTCTCCGGGTGATTGCCCCACAGCTCGCCCGTGGTCAGGGCGCTGTAGCCGATCTTCTGGTTGAGCAGTTGGGCGTGCCAGGGCTCGCCGACGCAGAAGGTATCCATGTTGCCGACCTTCATGTTGGCGACCATCTGCGGTGGCGGCACGACGATGGTGGGGAGGTCCTTGTCCGGATCGATGCCAGCCGCCGCCAGCCAGTAGCGCAACCACAGGTCGTGGGTGCCGCCGGGGAAGGTCATGGCGGCGGAAACCTTCTTGCCGCTCGCCTGTTTCGCGGCGATGGCGCCCTTGAAGGCCGAGGCGTCGACGCCGACCTTGAGGTCCAGGTACTCGTTGGACAGGGAGATGCCCTGGCCGTTGACGTTCAGCCGGGCCAGGAGGGCCATCGGCAGCGGTTGGTTATTGGTGGTGATCCTGCCGGTGGACAGGTGATAGGCCATGGGCGTGAGCACGTGCGCACCGTCGATGCCGCCACTGCCGGCGCCGAGCACCAGGTTGTCGCGCGTGGTGCCCCAGGACGATTGCTTGAGCACCTCGACATCCGGCATGCCGTGCTTGGCGAACAGGCCCTGCTCGATGGCGACGAACAACGGAGCGGCGTCGGTCAGGGCGATGAAGCCGAGTTTGGCCCGGGTGGTTTCCGGCGCATCGCTGCCGGCGGCCCAGACCGCCGCACTCATGCCCGCAGGCAGCATGCCCAGCAGCGCGCCGCCGCCGAGCAGGCCCATGGACTGCTTGAGGAAGGTACGCCGCGGCTGATCGGCGCTGTCGTCGACGCTCTGCAAAGTACGTGGCTTGTCGTCCATATGGTTTTCCCCAAAAAACACGCATAAAAAAACGGCGTCACTCTCATGGCAGCGCTCGGGCTGCAACGAGGGTGGACGCCGTTGTCCATGATTCGGATTGTGGAGGGGCAGAGCCGGCCTCCTGCTACGGACATAGCAGGTTGCATGCCAGTAGCAGGAGCGCCTGGCCTGGCAGCCTGGCGACTGGCCCGGGAAATTTCACGTGGGGAGGTTAACTGCTTGAGCGGGAACGCTTTTCGGTCTGTGCTGGGCGACTCCGTCGAGACCCTGCTCGATCGACTCGGGCGCTGGCGCCGCACAGCAGCGGGGCGTCGAGCGCTTGCCGTGCGCGGCGCAGGTGCATGGAACCAGAGGGCTGGCAGCGTTCCCGGGCAGAGTGAACCGTAGCCTGCGGTTGAGCACCGCGATACCCAGGGGCAGTCTCCCGGGCATCGCTGCGCTCAGCGCCGGGCTACCAGAGCAGAGCGGGCCGCAGCCTGTGGTCGAGCGCAGCGATACCCAGGAGCCGCTTCCCGGGCATCGCTGCGCTCAGCGCCGGGCTACCAGGGCAGAGCGGGCCGTAGCCTGTGGTTGAGCATCTCGATACCCAGGGCAGCGTTCCCGGGCATCGCTGCGCTCAGCGCCGGGCTACCAGGGCGGAGCGGGCCGTAGCCTGTGGTTGAGCACCGCGATACCCAGGGGCAGTCTCCCGGGCATCGCTGCGCTCAGCGCCGGGCTACCAGGGCGGAGTGAGTCGTAGCCTGCGGTTGAGCGTAGCGATACCCAGGAGCAGCGTTCCCGGGCATCGCTGCGCTCAGCGCCGGGCTACCAGGGCAGAGCGGGCCGTAGCCTGTGGTTGAGCGCAGCGATACCCAGGGGCAGGTATCGTACGCTCAGGCACGCGGGTTCTTGTCGCTGCGCGGGTTGTCCTGGGCCTTGCGCGCGGCGAAGGCCAGCAGGCTCTGCGCCACGTCGACCAGGCGCAAGCCACGTTCCATGGCGGACTGGCGCAGGCGCGTGTAGGCGTCGTCCTCGCTGAGCTGGTACTGGGTCATCAGCAGTTTCTTCGCCCGCTCGATCAGCTTGCGTTCATTGAGCGTCTCGCGGGTTTCCTTGAGCTCGTCACTGACCCGTTGCAGGCGCTGGTTCTGCTCGTGCAGCAAATCCAGGATCGAGCGCGCCAGGTGATTGCCGATGGCGTCCTGCGGAGCGCTGTCCAGGGTGCTGCTGTGCACGCTGAACAGCAGCGCCTGGTCGCTGCCGGCATCCATCTGCGCCAGGCGGCCGAGCAGGGTGCGGTGGTTGTCGAGGTCGGCGTGGGCCTGGGCGATGCTGCGGCGGCAGTGCTCCAGCAGCCCGGCGGCCAGGTGCGCTTCGACCTGTTTCATGGCGTCGATGCGCCGGGTGTTGAGTTCGAACCACAGCTCGCAGAGGGACGGCTCCACCCGGGCGTCTGCCGATGTGCGCCTGGCCATGGTGCGCAGGCTCAGCAACTGGGCGGCGGTTTCGCCAGCGCAGACCCGGTGCCACAGGGCCTGGGCATCGTCATCGGCGAACTCGGCGAATACCTCGAAGCAGCGCTCCTGACCTTCTTCCAGTTGCTGCATGCGTTGCAGCAGGTCGCTGTCGAAGTAGCCTTGGGAGAACCCTTCGACCCCGGCGGCGCGCTCCTGGCCGGCCAGCTCCTTGCCCTGCATGAAGTTGAACAGGACCACCAGCACCCGGGTGATACCCGGATCGACAGCCGTGTCGGCGGCCTCGAAGACCACCGCCAGCAGGCCGCCGATCAGCCGGGTAAAGGCCTGGGTGGCCTGCCGAGGCGTCAGCTCCAGGGCACGGATACGGCGGCGCAGGCCAGCCAGCTCCTGCATGCCGTGCAATACGTAGGCGATGCGGTTGAACAGGCGGGCACGGTCGGCGGCGCCGGGCTGGCCGGGGTCCATGCGCATGAAGCAATCGTGCACCTGACCTTCGAAGAGCGATGACTCGGCGCTGTGTGCGTCAAGCTGGTGCAGATAATGCGGCGACTGGTTGCCCAGATAGATATTGGAATAGCCGCGCTCCTTCTGCAGTTGATGCACGAGCTGGCTGATCCGGGTGACCAGCTCGCAGGTGACGGACAGGCTTTCCAGGCCCTGCAGCTCGCAGCGGCGCGCGGCGAGCATGAAGCGCAGGGCGGGGGGCATCTTCTTCTCAGGCATAAGGCAGTCTTGTCGAAACACGGTTGAACCAGAACAGTGCAAATAGCAGTCCATCACAGGCCATGGATGCGTACCCTGGATTAGCCTTAGGCTGTCTCGACGTGCCGCTTGCGCTGCTCTGCTCCGGGGCGCGTGGGGATCCAGGGCGCGTATTCAGGCTTCGATGGGCGGCGCCAACAGGCGCTTGATCTCGGGCACGCAGGAACCGCATTGGGTGCCGCAGCCAAGGCTCTGCTTGAGCCCGTCGAGGTCGCAGCCGTGGTCGATGGCGGCGCGAATCGCGGTTTCGCTGACGTTCATGCAGGTGCACAGGGTCTTGCCCGCGCTCTGCAGTTCCTGGCCGGGCGGCCCTTCCACCGGCGCCAGCAGCCAGCGCCGCAGGGCCGCGCCGCCGTCATCGTCCAGCGGTGTGGCCGCCTGCCACAGATCGCGCAGCCAGGTGCGTGCGCGGGTCTCTCCGCTCAGCGAGAAGCCGGTCAGGCGGCCCTGCTCGATACGCACGCGCTTGTGGATGGGCAGGCCGCCATCGCCCTCACGGGGATCGTCGTAACGCATCACCGGCCCTTCGTTCAAACCGAGTTGCGCGTGCAACTGTGCCAGCAGCGCCGGACTCGGCGCCTGTGGATGGGCGGCGCGAATCACCAGCGCAGGCGTGTCGCGGCCGACCAGGCCGAGGCTGGCATGGGCGAAGTGCTCGCACAGTGGGCGCAGGGCTTCGAAGCGCTGTTGCACATGGCCTTCGATCAGGGCGTGAAAGTGCCAGTCCAGCTCGACCGCCTGCACCTCGACAGCGGCATGCTTGAGTTCCGGCTGTTTCGACAGCGGGTCGAACGCGGGCAGGGTGAGGGCATTGACGCCAAGCCCCTTGAGGAAGCGATCGCCCCAGTGCATGGGCAGGAACACCTGGCCGGGGCGCAGGCCGGCGTCGCTCTGCACACGGATCAGCAGCGTGCCGCGACGGCTGTCGATGCGCGCCAGCTGGCCGTCCTGCAAGTGACGCTGGCGCATGTCTTCCGGATTGAGACCGAGCAGCGGTTCTTCGGCATGGGCGAACAGCCGCGCCGCGGTGCCGGTGCGGCTCATGCCATGCCATTGATCGCGCAGGCGGCCGGTATTGAGAATCAGCGGGTAGCGCGCCTCGCGTTGCTCCCTGGGCGGCCGGTAGGCATCGGCGATAAAGCGGGCGCGGCCATTGGCGGTGGGGAAGCGGCCATCGCCGTAGAGCCGCGGCGTGCCCCTTTCGGCGCCGGCCGGGAACGGCCACTGCTGTGGCCCGCGATCCTCCAGCAGGGCATAGCCGAGGCCGCTGAGATCCAGGTCGCGGCCCCGGGTCAGTTGCTTGTATTCCTCGAACAGTTGCTCGGGTTCTGCGAAGGCGAAGCGTCCCGAGGCGGTGCCCTGCAGGCGGGTTTCCAGGCGCCGGGCGAAGTCGCAGGCGATGGCCCAGTCGGCGCGGGCTTCGCCTGGCGCCGCCACGGCGCGGCGTACGCGGCTGACGCGGCGCTCGGAATTGGTCACTGTGCCGGCTTTCTCCCCCCAGCTGGCGGCCGGCAGCAGCAGGTCGGCGTAGCGGCAGGTTTCGCTGGTGAAGAAGGCTTCCTGCACCACCACGAAGGGGCATTCGCTCAGTGCCTGGCGCACCTTGTGCTGGTCGGGCATGGATTGCGCCGGGTTGGTACAGGCGATCCACAGCGCCTTGACCTTGCCGCTGCCGACCGCTTCGAACAGTTCGATGGCGCTGAGTCCCGGCTGTTCGGGCAAGGCTTCGACGCCCCAGTAGGCGGCGACTTCGGCGCGGTGTTCGGCGTTGCCCGCCTCGCGGTGCCCGGGCAGCAGGTTGGACAGGCTGCCGGTCTCGCGGCCCCCCATGGCGTTGGGTTGGCCGGTGAGGGAAAACGGCCCGCTGCCCGCCTTGCCGATCTGCCCGGTGGCCAGGTGCAGGTTGATCAGCGCGGAGTTCTTCGCGGTGCCGGCGCTGGACTGATTGAGGCCCATGCACCACAGCGAGAGCAGGCGCGGCGATGCGCCGATCCACTGGGCGCAGCGCAGCAGGTCCGCGACCTTGATGGCGCACAGCTCGGCAACCCGTTGCGGCGGGTAGTCGGCGCTCAGCGCGCGCAGGGCCTCGAAGCCCTCGGTGTGGGCGTCGATGAAGGCATGGTCGACCTGGCCCTGTTCCAGCAGCAGGTGCAGGATGCCGTGCAGCAGCGCCACATCGGTGCCCGGCTGGATGGCCAGGTGCAGGTCGGCCAGCTCGCAGGTATCGGTGCGCCGCGGGTCGATGACGATGACCTTCATCCGCGGGTTGCGCGCCTTGGCGGCTTCCAGGCGGCGGAACAGGATGGGGTGGGCATAGGCCATGTTGCTGCCGGCGATCAGCAGGGTGTCGGCCAGCTCGATGTCCTCGTAGGAGCAGGGCGGCGCATCGGCGCCCAGGCTGCGTTTGTAGCCGACCACCGCCGAGGACATGCACAGGCGCGAGTTGCTGTCGATGTTGTTGGTGCCGACCAGGGCCCGGGCCAGCTTGTTGAAGGCGTAGTAGTCCTCGCTCAGCAACTGCCCGGAGATATAGAAGGCGACGCTGTCCGGGCCGTGTTCGGCGATGGTGCGGGCGAAGACCTCGGCGGCGTGCTCCAGGGCGTTGTCCCAGTCCGTGCGGGTGCGCCCGAGTTGCTTGCCCAGGCGCAACTGCGGGTACAGGGCGCGGGCCTCGAGGTCGCCGGTCAGGTGCAGGGAGGCGCCCTTGCTGCACAGTTTGCCGAAGTTGGCCGGGTGCTGCGGGTCGCCGCTGACGCCGAGAATGCGCTGCCCGTCGTGTTCGATCAGCACGCCGCAGCCGACGCCGCAGTAGCAGCAGGTCGAGGCGGTGGTCGTTTGCTCGTGCATGGCTCAGGCCGCCCCGCGCAGCGGCAGGGTGACGGCGCTGCGCTGTTCGCGCTCGGCGTCGGTCAGGGCACGTTCACCGAACATCAGCCGATCACGGATGGCGCCGACCTCATCGCCCTGGCGGATCAGGCGCCAGTACCAGGGCGCATCGAGGGTATCGCCGTAGAGGCAGGCGCCGACCAGCACGTCGTCCTTGAGCACCAGCTTCCTGTAGGTGCCGCCGATGGGGTCGTCGAGGGTGATGCTCTGGGTGCCTTGGCCACCGGCGAAGTCGCCGGCGGAAAACAGCTCGATGCCGGTGACCTTGAGCCTGGTCGAGGTCACCGAGCCCGGGTAGCGCGAATAGCCGAGCATGGCCAGGTGGTTGGCGCAGACCCGGGCCTGCTCGAACAGCGGCGCCACCAGGCCGTAGGCGACGCCACGGTGGCAGACGCATTCGCCCACGGCGTAGATGCGCGGGTCGAAGGTCTGCAGGGTGTCGTCGACCAGAATGCCACGGCTGCAGGGCAGGCCGGCGCGTTGCGCCAGGGCGATGTTGGGGCTGATGCCGGCGGCCATCACCACCAGGTCGGTGTCGAGCCGTTCATCGTCATCGAGGCGTACCGCGCCGACCCGGCCCGTGTTCGAGCCGAGCAGTTCGCGGGTCTGTTTGCCCAGGGCGAAATGCAGGCCGCGTCGTTCCAGGTCGTTTTGCAGCAACTGACCGGCCCGGCTGTCGAGCTGGCGCTCCAGCAGGCTGGCGCCGCGATGCACCACGGTCACCTGCATGCCGCGCAGGTTCAGGCCATTGGCCGCTTCCAGGCCGAGCAGACCGCCGCCGATGACCACGGCGCGGCGGTGCTGCGTGGCGCTGAGCAGCATGGCGCGGGTGTCGGCGATGTCGCGGTAGCCGATCACCCCGTCCAGGGTATTGCCCGGGATCGGCAGGATCACCGGGCTGGAACCGGTGGCGATCAGCAGGCGGTCGTACTCGGCGCTGCTGCCGTCCTCGGCGATGACGCGGCGGCGAACCCGGTCGATCTCCACCACCTGGCGCCCCAGCAGCAGGCGGATGCCGCGCTCGGCGTACCAGTTCAGGTCGTTGAGCACGATGTCCTCGAAGTCCTGCTCGCCGGCCAGCACCGGGGAGAGCTGGATGCGGTTGTAGTTGGGGTGCGGTTCGGCGCCGAAGAGGGTGATCTGGTACAGCTCCGGGGCGATCTTGAGCAGCTCTTCCAGGGTGCGTACCCCGGCCATGCCGTTGCCGATCATCACCAGTTTCAATCGTTTCATCCGCTACCTCCATGGCCCTGAATGAATCGCGGCCATAAAAAATGGCCGGGAGCCATTTTTAACGTCGCTTGCGACGGCCCGAAGGTGGCCGCCAGGGATGGCAGGCCATAAAAAAGGCGTCCTGCACCGTGAGTGCAAGGACGCCTTTGTCCGATCCCGATTCGTGTCGGGGAGCGCGACCGTTCGCCGGTTCGCTCTATGTCTGCCAGGTCATGAGCAGGGATTGTGCCAATGCGCACCGGTGTGCCGGGGTTGGCTTGCAGGACAGCGTTTCGCCACGGCGCTGTCGCGCAGCAGGCGGGGCGGCCGCGTGCTGGCCGACGACGGCGATCCGCTCTGCGTGGGAGGCGCTTCAGCGGCGATCGGCAGCTACGAAAGCATCGCGGCTGAAGCCGCTCCCACGCGGGCACAGGGGAAATTTACGCCCTGTGCCAGTGCGTCATGCACCGCGTCAGGGCGTCAGCAGCAGGCGTTTGCTGCCGTAGCTCTTCTCCAGGTTCTGCGGCTGCATCGGGAAGCTCAGGTACTGGGCGCGGCGCCAGGCGTCGATGCCATCGGCGTAATGCGGGCTGGCCGGATTGCCGGACTGACCGGAGCTGTTCAGGCCGATCATCGGTTCTTCGCGGCCGAAGTCGACGATCAGGCGCATGGCCGGGATCAGCCAGGTATCGAAGTTATCGCCCCAGCGGTAGGCCGACACGTTCAGGGTGCTGTGGTCGCCGCCCGCCGGGTAGGGGCCGCGATCCAGGTAACCTTTCAGCGAGGCGATGCCGGCGCGCTGGCTGGCGCTCAGGTAGGGCGCCATCTGGGTACTGCCGCTGACCCATTCATAGGTGTGCAGCTTGCCCCACTGCCAGGCGGTACGCTCGCTGCCCAGGCGGCTTTCGAGCAGCTCGATGGCCGCCGCCAGGCTACGCGCCAGGATGGCGGGCTTGTCTTCCTTCTGCGCGGTGCGGATGTCATCCCAGAAGGGGCTGTCGTCGCGGCCGAGCAGATGATCGGCCTGGGCCGAATAGGAGCTGTTGGCGGTTTCCACCAGGGCTTGCCAGGCCGGCGAGGTGTCCGGGCCGAGTTCGTCGAGGAAGATCTGCCGTGCGCTTTCGTGGAGGAAGGCGCCGTAGACCGCGGCATCGGCCGAGCTCGCCGACAGCTTGCCGTCGAACGCCATCAGCCGGCTCAGGGCTTCGCGGGCCTTGCCGCGTTGTGCTTCCGGCAGGCGCTCGATGGCCTCGCGCAGAGCGGTGGCCATGCCAGGGGCCTCGAACATGCCCTGCAGCTTGGCGACGAAGGGCGAGGTCTGGTCGTACTGCATGGCGATCATGCTCTGGGTGTCGTGACGCCCTGCGCCCGCCAGTTGCGCCAGGCGCTCGTAACGCTCCGGGTAGTACCAGGAGTTGGACAACTGCATGCCGTAGCCGCGCGGTACGCTGCGCTGGTTGGCGCTGCCCAGCCAGCCCTGCTGCGGGTCCTGGTCGTAGGGGTGGAGCATGGGGTCGGCGAAACCGTCCCACTCGTAGCGCCCGTCCCAGCCGGGCGACGGCACCAGCCCCAGCCCCCCACGACGGTTGGGGAAGCGCCCGGTGACCTGCCAGCCGATGTGCCGGGCATCGGCGAACACCAGGTTCAGCGGCATGGCGCGGATTTCCCGGGCGGCCTCGAAGGCCTGCTCCACCGATTGCGCCCGTGACAGGTCGAAGAAGGCATCGAGGCTGGCGTCCGCTTCGAACTGGGTGGTCTGCAGCGCCAGGCCGTAGCCGCTTTCCAGTTGCAGCGGCTGCAGCGGGTGCTTGCGCTCGCCCAGCACCGAGTTGAGCAGCGGCCCGTGACGGGTTTCGAAAATGCTCTCGCGGACCGGTTTCTGGCCCTTGATGAAGAAGGTTTCCTGGCGTTCCCGGGCGGGCTGCCATTTGCCGTCGGCGAGGTAGTGCAGGCGGTTGCCCTCGCGTTTGACCTGCTCCAGGAACAGATCCTGGTTGTCGCCCATGACCATGGTCATGCCCCAGGCCAGCTTGCCGTTGAAACCGGCGACCACCGCCGGCACCCCGGCGACCGTCACCCCGGCCGCCTCGAATTTGGGCGCGCGGATCTGCACGAAGCTCCACACCGAAGGCTGGGCCAGGGGCAGGTGGGTATCGTTGGCCAGCAGGCTCTTGCCGCTGCGGCTGCGCGACGGCGAGATGGCCCAGTTGTTGGAGGCGGCGACGCCGAGCATATGTTGTCCGGCGACCTGCTCGGCGGCGGCACCGAGCGCCTGCAGGCCGGGAATGCGTCCGCCCAGCGCCAGGCCCTTGAGCTTCTCGGCCTCCTCGAAGGGCAGCGGCTCGTCGGGGTAGGTGGGCAGCAGCCAGGCCAGCTTGTCCGCGCCGACCTTCTGGGCCAGGGTCAGGGCGGCGATTTCTTCCTGCAGGTTCACCGACAGGCCGAAGTTGAGCAGGCAGAAGATCAGCACCGAATCTTCGGGCTTCCAGTAGGGCGGCCGGTAGCCGGCTTCGGCCAGATCCATCGGCAGCTTGTCGCGGTAGCGGAACAGGTAGGCGTTGACCCCGCGCGCATAGACCTCGAAGAACGCCTTGAGCCGTGGCGAGGCATTCTTGTAGAGAGTCTCGGCGCTCTGCTTCAGGTTCACCGCACGCATGAAGCGGTCCATTTCCAGCACGCCCGGGCCGGCCATTTCCGCCAGGCGCCCTTCGGCCATCAGGCGCATGCTGACCATCTGGCTGATCCTGTCGCTGGCGTGCACGTAGCCGAGGGTGAACAGGGCGTCGTGAAAGGTATGGGTTTCGATCAGCGGCATGCCCAGCGGGTTGCGTCGCACCGAGGCGGTCTGCGCCAGGCCCAGTACGCGGAAGCTGCCCTGATCCGGGTGCACGCTGTCGCGGTAGCGGCTGTCGACCAGGGACTGGCAGCCGCTCAAGGCGACCAGGCCGGTCAGCATGCCGGCGAGGCTCATGGTGGCGAGAGGGCGGAAAGCGCGCGATAGCATGCAGCGGACTCCTTGCAGGACGCAGGGTAAGGGGCGGCCCGGTGTCGCCGCGATGGCCTGGAGAACCCAGGCGCCAGTGGGGCGTAAAGGTAGAGAGCGCCAGAGCGGCTGGCAAGAGCGGCCAGCGTCATGGCCGCTATAAACCGATCGGCAGTGCCCGGAACCTGCCGGGGCGGGTAAGCCGGTGCGCCGGAAGGCGCCAGGTTCTATCGACCCCGGTCACTATGGCCTGGCGCCAAGCCCCTCGGCGAGCAGCCAGCGCGCCGCGTCGTGTGCCTGCGCCTGGTGGCGCTGGATCAATGCAGCGAAGTGCTGTTCATGCTGGCGGCGTTCGCTACGGCTCAGGGCCTGCCAGTCGGCATGGGTGGGGACGTGGGCCGTGGCGTCGTACAACTGCTGGAATACCTGCAGCGACGGCGCCAGGCTCAAGTCGGTATCGTAGTTGTCGAGCAGCACCTTGATGCGGATCGCGCCTTCGATCAACGGCAGTTGCCCGTCGAGCAGGGAGCCGGCCAGTACCCGCAGGTCGCCGTGCAGGCGCTGGCGTTGCGCGGCACGGGCCTGCGCCTGCAAGCGCTGCCGAGCCCATACCTGACGCCACAGATGCAGGGCGTACAGGGCCAGGGCAATGACCAGCAGTACGGCGAGCGGGATCAGGAGGCGCTCAGGCGCCATGGCATTTCTTGAATTTCTTGCTGCTGCCGCAGGGGCACGGATCGTTGCGGCCGACATCCTTCAGGGTGTTGCGCACCGGCTCCTGGTGGCCGTGGTTGCAATGCGGGCCATGCACGTGTCCGTGGTCGTGGGCATGATCGTGATCGTGGTTGCAGTCAGGGCCATGGACGTGGGGTTGCTGGGTCATGCGCGGTTACTCCGGAAGAAAATCACCGGGAATTATCACGCCATTGCGCGCCATGTGCACGCGACGGCCGAACAATAATCCGGTTTTCACTTCACCCTGCAGGCGATAGCTGATCGGCTGGTCGGGCTGTTCGAGCAACTTGACCACCTGGCGCACGTGGCGCCAGAGGTTGGTACGCACCGGTACGTCGAACTCATGGTGCCCATGCGCCGGCACGGTGAACCAGGTTTCCGATTCGCCTTCGGCCAGCATCACCTCATTGAGGTGCACGACGTAGTTCAGGCCCCGCACCGGCAGGCTGACGCCATTGGGGTTGTCGATGCGAAAGCGCAGTACGAAACGCTGTTCCAGCAACTTGGCCCTGAGCACATCGACCTTGACCAGGCGTACATCCGGGTCTTCGAAACTGCTGGAAAGCCAGGTAGAGCAACCGCTCAAGCCTGAAAACAGGCCAAAAAACAGCATTAGGCTGAGAATTCTTGTCATTTGCGCCTGATAAAACATTTCATACTCCGTTCGACGCCTCAGTGTATCAAGCTACTGCCTGGCTGCCACTTACAAAAAGCTGCGTCATACTGAAGCCGTTTTATTACCGTAGGCAGACGGCGGAAGCGAATCGAGAAAGGAGGGTGGACATGGAGCGATACGAGATCGTATTCGCCGGGGAGCTGGTACCCGGAGCCGAAGCGGATCTGGTCAAGGCCAATCTGGCCAAACTGTTCCAGGCCGATGCTCAACGCATCGCCCTGCTGTTCTCCGGGCGGCGCCTGGTGATCAAGAACAACCTGGATGTGGCAGCCGCGCAAAAGTACCGCAGCACCCTGGAGCGTGCCGGGGCACGGGTCGAGGTGCGCGCCATGCAGCCGGAAATCGAGGAGATCGAACTGGCGCCGCCGCCCGCCGTGGAGCCGGCGGTTGCAGCCCCGGCAGCGCGACGCCTGCAGGTGGTGCCTCGTGATGAGTACATGGCGGCGTTCAGCGATGTCGATGCCCCGGATTTCGGTATGGCGGCGCTGGGCGACGATCTGCAGGACGCGGTAGCGGATGTGCCGGAGCCGGTGCTCGATCTGTCGCGGTTCAGCCTGGCGCCGGTGGGCAGCGACATGGGCCAGTTGAAGGCGCCAGTGGCCGCGCCGGCGCCGGATGTATCGCACCTCAGGCTGCGCGATTGAGCGGCGGCTTCTTTCTTATAGATAGGCCGCACAGCACTTCTTGAATTTCTGCCCGCTGGCGCAGGGGCAGGGATCGTTGCGCTTGGCATCGAGCCCTACGGTCGGATCGATGAAGTACCAGTGGCCGGCGTGTTGCACGAAGGCCGAGCGTTCGCGGTGAGCATGCTCGCCGGCGGTGTCGTGCCAGCGCGCGACGAAAGTGACCCGGGCGTGCTCGGGTTGGCCGCCGAGCACCTCGACATGCTCGACCTCCAGGCCGAGCCAGGTGCTCCGCAGGCTCCAGGCGCGTATGCCGTCGACATCCAGCGCGGCGCGCTGCGCCGGCAGGGTGGTGGCCAGCAGGTAATCGATATTGCCCAGTACGTAGGCGCTATAGCGCGAGCGCATCAGGCTCTCGGCGCAGGGCGCCGGGACGCCGTCGTGATAACGGCCGCAGCAGTCGCTCAGGGCATCGCCACTGCCGCAGGGGCAACTGGGTCGCGGGGTATTGTTCGCCATCCTCTTACCACCAGTACTTGCCGAAGTTGTCCGGGTTGGCCCAGAACTTGGCATTGAGCCAGTCGGGCACCTGCTTGTATTCCAGAAGATCGTAGGTGAACAGGCTGAGCGTCTGCTCGCCGCGTTCGAAACGCTCGCTGGCCTGCAGGGCCAGGGCGAAGAAATCGGTGTCGCGCCAGCCGCTGGCATCCAGGTCTACCAGAACGGCGATACGGCTGGCATTCAAATTGCGTATCCCTCCGAGCAGTTGCAGGCCAGTGCGTTTGGGCAGGTGCTCCAGGCAGTCGACCACCAGGGCGAGGTCGAAGCGTTGCGCCGCCAGCTCGTTGGGCAGGTCCCCCGCCGTGCTATGGGCGACCTGGCTGTGCGGGTGGGCGCGCTGAAACGCGGCGACCGCGGGTAGCTCGCTGGCGCCGATCAGCAGCAGCCGCTTGGGGGTATAACGTTCCAGCAGGGCGGCCAAGGCCTGCTGTGGAGTACGGGTAGATGTGACGTCGATCATCGAAAAACCTCGAGAAGATCACAAAAGACTACCGCGCAGCGACGTAATGACCTAGAACTGTTCGTTCTGCCTGAGTGTCGTAAACATGTCTGGCAGATTCTAAAACTGGCGTCTTTAATCCAAAGTGTCGGTTTTGGGCCGATTCCCCATAGGAGACTTGCATATGAGCATTACAAGGAAAGCGGTACCCCTGATCATTGCTTCCAGCTTTCTGACGGGTTGCGCTGGCATCCAGAAAACCGACTGGCCAACCTGCGCCGCTGTCGGCGGCGTCGGCGGTGCCGCGCTGGGTGCGATCGAGAGTTCGACCTGGGCGGGCGGTGGTGCGGTCGTGGGCGCCGGTATGGCCGCCGCCTATTGCTGGGTGCACGGGGCCGGTGGCGAGGAAGAACTGGTACTGGTCGAAGAAACCATCGTCGAGGAGCCGGTCGCACCCGAGCCCGTCGCCGAAGCGGTGCGCGTCGAGCTTGACGTGAAATTCGATTTCGACAAGGCCGAAGTCAAGCAGGAAAGCTACGGCGACATCAAGAGCCTGGCCGATTTCATGGCGCAGTACCCGCAAACCACCACCGTGGTCGAAGGTCACACCGACTCCGTCGGTACCGACGCCTACAACCAGAGACTGTCCGAGCGCCGCGCCAATGCCGTGCGTGATGCGCTGGTCAACCAATATGGCGTAGGCGCTGATCGTGTCAATGCCGTAGGTTACGGCGAGAGCCGCCCGGTTGCCGATAATGCCACCGAGGCCGGTCGTGCGATCAACCGTCGCGTGGAAGCCGAAGTCGAAGCCCAGCCATAAATCCGAGCTTCACTGCGCGTAGCGGCCCCGGCACGGTCACGAATCGGCCGGGGTCTGCGCTTTTCTCCGTCCCGCAGGCGCCACGCCGTGACGCGGGTTTTCCCTCAGCCCTCTGGTTTCTTTGCCCTCAAACGCAGTAAGGTGCCGCAAAACCAATAAGCGGTCAGGGGCGGGAATGAAGACTTTGTTGGGGCTGGGCAAGTTGCTGGCGGCACTGTTCTGGTGTGTCGTGCTGGCCAATCTGATCGATCCTTTCGCACAACCCTTCGCCGCGTTGCTGGCACTGGCCGGTGTTGCGGTGTTGGTGCTGCATGGCCTCGAGCTGGCGTTGTTCAATGCCCGCTTGCGCGAGCAGACGAAGCCCTGGTCGGCGCGCCTGCTGGTGCTGGCGTTCGGCATCCTGCATGTCTGGACACTGACGCCGCAGCGGCAACAGGGGGAGGTGGCGCATGCGTAGCACGCTGTTGCTGCTGGCTGCCCTGTGCTGCCCGCTGGCGTTCGCCGAAGCGGTGATCGAAGTCCAGTCGCATATGTTCATGCGCCTGCCCGCCAGTGGCAGCGTGCTGCAATTGCAGCGCCTCGAGATAGCCGATCATGGCACCCTGATGATTCCGCCCGGCCTGACCGAACTGCACGTCGACGAATTGCGCCTGGGCCGCGATGCGCAGATCAGCATCGCCCCGTCCGCGCAGGCGTTCCGTCTGCAGGTGCGCTCGGGCGCCATCGCCTCGGGTGCGCAGATCAGCGCAGCCGGCGCCGCGGGCACCACCCTGAGTCCGGCAGTGCCGGGACGTACCCTGACCATTCGCCTGCAAGGCGTGAACACCGAACAACTGCTGCTCGATGCCCGTGGGGGGCGTGGCGCGCCGGGCTATGCCGGCCTCGATGGTGCCGACGGCAAGCCGGGTGGCTGCGCCTGGGGCCAGTCCAGCGCCGGGCATGATGGCCAGGATGGCACCGATGGCCAGCCTGGCGCCCCTGGTGGTCAGGTGCGCCTGGAAGTGCCCGCGGACTTCCCGCTGGAGCGTCTGCAGGTGCGTCTCGAGGGTGGCCACGGTGGCCCGGCCGGGGCGCCGGGCAATGCCGGTGCCGGCGGTGCTGCCAAGGGCTGCTGGATCTACAGCACCCGGGGGGCCGCCGCTGGTGCGCCCGGGCGTGCCGGCCAGCCCGGTGTGGCGGGAACCGCCGGACGTCTGGACGTGGTGCGTTTCTGAACCGATGCCCGTGCTCTGCTCGTCAGAAGCTTGGGCGGGCAGCCGCCACGGCGACCACCAGCAGGCCCAGCAGCAGGTTGATCGCCACCAGACGGCGGATGTGTCCCAGTACCGCGCCGCCTGCCGGCCAGTCCTCGGCTTGAACGGCGCGACGCAAGGCCGGTAGCTGCAAGGCCTGGATGCGCAGGAACAACGCCAGCATGGCCAGGTACAGCCCGATCATGACGTGCACGTAGCGCGGCGCGCCGTCGAAGCCGCTGAAGCCCATGTGCAGCATGCCGACGCCGCTGAGCGGCAGCAGCAGGACGGCGACCCATACCCACTGGAAGAAGCGCCGGAACACCTCCAGCCACAGCGTCAGCCGGGCCGGCGCCGGCAACGCGGCCACGCTGGCCGGGCGCAGTACCATCCAGGCGAAGAACATGCCGCCGACCCAGATCAGGGCGGCGAGCAGGTGCAGGGTATAGATGAAGGAATAGGGTTGCATTCAGGCGCTCCGGTCGAGGCCCCGTTTACGATCTGCTGGGCGTCGGCCCCGCTGCGCGGGATACAGGCCTGGACGTCGCGGGCGGCAGACGTGCGGCAGTGCGATCCCGCAGGGGACGCGCGAAGCGACAGCTCGGAAACAGGGTGCTGAGGGTTTCACTCCGTGCGCGGCGGCCCGTTCTCGGTGTTTTGGCAGGCGAGTCAGCGCTCGGGCGATTAGCGCGCTATGATAGCGGCCGTTTGCGAACACTGAAAATATATCCAGCCTTTTACCTCAGATTTCCCATGCTCAGTACCGAACTCAAGTCCCAGATCCAGGGCGCCTATTCCCGTTTTCTCGAGTCCAAGGGGCTCAAGCCGCGCTATGGGCAGCGCCTGATGATCGCCGAGGTCGCCAAGGTGCTGGGCAGCATCAAGGTCGACGACGAGGGGCGGCGCGAGGGCGATCCGGCCGTGGTGGCGATCGAGGCGGGCACCGGTACCGGCAAGACCGTGGCCTACAGCATGGCCGTGATCCCCACGGCCAAGGCCGCTGGCAAGCGCCTGGTGATCGCCACGGCGACCGTGGCCCTGCAGGAGCAGATCGTGCACAAGGATCTGCCGGATCTGATGCGCAACAGCGGGCTGAGTTTCAGCTTCGCCCTGGCCAAGGGCCGTGGCCGCTATCTGTGTCTGTCCAAGCTTGACGTGCTATTGCAGGAAGGCCAGGCGCAGAGCAGCACCGCCCAGTTGTTCGAGGAAGAGGGCTTTCGCATCGATGTCGACGAGGAGGGGCAGAAGCTCTTCACCGCGATGATCGAGAAGCTGGCCGGCAACAAGTGGGATGGCGACCGTGACAGCTGGCCCCAGGAGCTGGAAGACAGCCGCTGGTCGCAACTGACCACGGATCACAGCCAGTGCACCGGCCGGCACTGCCCCAACTTTCAGCAGTGCGCCTTCTACAAGGCGCGCGAGGGCATGGGCAAGGTCGACGTGATCGTCACCAACCACGACATGGTGTTGGCCGACCTGGCCCTGGGCGGCGGTGCGGTGCTGCCCGACCCGCGGGAAACCCTGTATATCTTCGACGAGGGCCACCACCTGCCGGACAAGGCGATCGGCCATTTCGCCCACTTCACCCGCCTGCGCTCAACGGCCGACTGGCTGGAGCAGACCGCCAAGAACCTGAGCAAGCTGCTTGCCCAGCACCCCCTGCCGGGGGATCTGGGGCGGCTGATCGAACAGGTGCCGGAGTTGGCGCGCGAGCTCAAGAGCCACCAGCAGTTCATGTTCAGCGCCTGCGAACAGCTGGCCGATTTCAAACCCGGCGAGGACATGGAAGGTCGCGAGCGCCCCCGTCACCGGTTCGTCGGCGGCGTGGTGCCCGGGCATCTGATCGAACTGGGCCTGGAGTTGAAGAAGGGTTTCTCCAAGCTCACCGAGCTGTTCACCGGGGTGACCGAGCGCCTCAAGGAGGCCATGGATGGCGAGACCAGCATCGGTATCGCCAGCCACCAGGCCGAAGAGTGGTATCCGTTGTTCGGCAGCCTGCTGGCACGGGCCCAGGGGACCTGGGAGCTGTGGTTGGCGTTCACCGCCGAAGACCCCGAGAACAGCCCGCCCATGGCGCGCTGGTTGACCCTGGCCGAGAGCGGCGCGCTGTTCGATATCGAGGTCAATGCCAGCCCGATCCTGGCGGCGGAGACCTTGCGCCGCAATCTGTGGAACGTGGCCTATGGCGCCCTGGTGACCTCGGCGACGCTGACCGCGCTGGGCACCTTCGACCGTTACCGCATGCGTGCCGGCCTGCCGAAAGGCGCGGTGACGGCGGTGGTGCCCAGCCCCTTCCACCATGCCGATGCCGGCGTGTTGCGGGTGCCCGACCTCAAGGCCGACCCGCGTGACGCCGCGCTGCATACGGCGGCGATCATCCGTGAGCTGCCGGCCTTGGTGCAAGGCTCGCGGGGCACCCTGGTGCTGTTTTCCTCGCGCAAACAGATGCAGGACGTGTTCGACGGCCTGGAGCGCGACTGGCGCAAGCGGGTGTTCATCCAGGGCAACCTGTCCAAGCAGGAGACCCTGAACAAGCACAAGGCGCGGGTCGACAGCGGCGAGGAGAGCGTGCTGTTCGGCCTGGCCAGCTTCGCCGAAGGGGTCGACCTGCCGGGCGCCTATTGCGAGCATGTAGTGATCGCCAAGATCCCCTTCGCCGTGCCGGACGATCCGGTGGAAGCGGCATTGGCCGAGTGGATCGAGGCGCGTGGCGGCAATCCGTTCATGGAGATCGCGGTGCCGGACGCCTCGCTGCGCCTGGTGCAGGCCTGCGGCCGGCTGCTGCGTACCGAAGAGGACCGCGGCACCATCACCTTGCTGGATCGGCGTGTGGTGACCCAGCGTTATGGCAAGGCGATTCTCAACGCCTTGCCGCCGTTTCGTCGGGAGATCGCCTGACGACCCGGGCACAGGCTGGCGGGGAAGTCAGGCCGCCCAGCGTGATCCGCTCGAAAGCCATTGGCCGCCAACGCGCCCCGCGTGCGCAGCGACTCGTGTTCGTGGGGGAGTTCCTCGCCTGTTTCTTGCTCTTGCATGGCGCTGGCTGGCGATACGTCGAGCGGGTTGGCCCGGATCGGGTGCGAGCGGGTCTGGCGGATGTGCGTTGGTCGGCGCCCGCCGGCAGGCTTTGCGGTCAGTCGCTCAACAGGCGCACTATGGCGCCGGCGCGAGCGCCGCTGGCGGCATCGGCAAGTCCGTGGCGATTGCGCCGTGGGTCATCCAGTAACCATGAGTGGCGGGGAGAAGCGGTCTTGAAGGTCAACACCTGGCGGCTGCTAACCGATCGCGCCCAGCACGCGATGCCCGTTCAACGGGTTGCCAAAGTCCTTGCGCCGATCACGCTGGTCGCGTTGCTGGGCCTGTCCCCGGCTGCACTGGCGGTCGAGGACAAGCGGGAACTGTTCAATTTCGTCCGGCCCCTGGATGCGGTTCAGATCACCACCCGCGATGCCGCTCTACCGAGTGTCACGGCCGAGAGCACGCCCGCGGGCGAGGTTTTGCGCCGTGCCACCTTCAACCCCGCCGAGCGGCCCAGCCTGCGCCTGGCGCCACAGCACGGCAGTTGGGACTGGTCGTCACTGAGCGCCGTGAGCCTGCGCGTGCAGAACGCCATGGACTGGGCGCTGACCCTCGACGTGGCGATCGAAAGCGTCGACGGCAAACGTCTGACCACGCAGATCGCGCTGCCCGCCGGGCCGGCGCAGACGCTGCTGATCCCGCTGGGCGCGACGTCGCCAAGGGCCCAGGGCATGCGCGCCGGCGTGCCGATGCCATGGCGGCGGGACGGCCGCCTGCTGTTGCTGGCCGAAACCGTGAATGGCGAACTGGACCGCTCCAGGGTCGCCTCGGTGACCCTCTCCATGCCCCGTCCGCAGGCCGCCCAGCACCTGTTGCTCGGGCGCTTCGACGTGCGTGGCAGCGGCGACCTGGAGCAGGCCTACCTCGCTATCGTCGACCCCTATGGCCAGTTCAGCCGGCGTGACTGGCCGGGCAAGATCGACCGCGACGAGCAGTTGCGCCAGGCCGCGGCCGAGGAACAGCAACTGTTGCGCGGCTGGCTCGCCGACAGGCCACGGCAGGACAGCTATGGCGGCTGGAGCGGCGGGCCCGGCTTCGCGGCCACTGGCTTCTTCCGCACCGAGAAGCGTGCCGGGCGCTGGTTCCTGATCACCCCGGAAGGCAACCCGTTCTATTCCCTGGGGGTGAACACCGTCACCGGTTCGCAAAGCCAGACCTATATCGAGGGCCGTGAAGCGATGTTCGCCGGGCTGCCGGCCACGGGGGAGCCGCTGGCGGCCTTCTATGGCAGCGGCGACAGCCAGGCCGATACCGGCGCCAGTCGCGGGCGGGCCTTTGCCAGTGGCCGCTGGTACGACTTCTACAGCGCCAACCTGCAGCGCAGTTATGGCGCCCAGGAGCCACGGGCCTGGCGGGCGCTGGCCCAGGATCGCCTGCAGGCCTGGGGTTTCAACACCCTGGGCAACTGGAGCGACAGCGCTTTCGCCGAGGATCGGCGCATGCCTTACAGCATCCCGCTGTCCATCCGTGGCGACTACGCCACCATCAGCACCGGCGTCGACTGGTGGGGCGGCATGCCCGATCCGTTCGATCCCCGTTTCGCCATGGCTGCCGAGCGTGCCATCGCCATCGCCGCGCGCGACCACCGTGACGATCCCTGGCTGGTCGGCTATTTCGCCGACAACGAACTGGCCTGGGCGGGCCGTGCGGAAGATCCCCAGGCCCGTTACGCGCTGGCTTATGCGACGCTGCGGCTGAGCACGGACGTGCCGGCCAAGCGCGCCTTCCTCAAGCAACTGCGCGACCAGTACCGCAACCAGGATGGCCTGTCGCAGGCCTGGGGCATCACCCTGGACGCCTGGGAGCTGATGGAGGACCCGGGCTTCGAGGCACCGCCGATCAGTGCCGCGTACCCGGCCATCGAACGCGACATGCAGCGCTTCCTGCGCCTGTTCGCCGATAGCTACTTCAAGACCATCGCCGATTCCCTGAAATGGCATGCGCCGAACCACCTGTTGCTGGGCGGCCGCTTCGCCAACAGCATTCCGGAGGCCGTGGCCGCCTGTGCCGCGTTCTGCGACGTGCTGAGCTTCAACTTCTATACCCGCGAGCCGCAGCATGGCTACGACTTCACCGCCCTGCGCGCGCTGGACAAGCCCTTGATGATCACCGAGTTCCACTTCGGTTCACGGGATCGCGGGCCGTTCTGGGGTGGCGTCTCCGAGGTGGGCAAGGAGGAAGAGCGGGGGCCGGCCTACGCGCATTTCCTGGCAAGGGCGCTGGAAGAACCGCAGATCGTCGGCGTGCACTGGTTCCAGTATCTCGACCAGCCCGTGACCGGGCGCCTGCTCGACGGCGAAAACGGCCACCTGGGGTTGGTGGCGATCACCGACAGACCCTGGGAGGGCTTCGTCAGAGCCGTGCGCACGGCCAATCTGGCGGTGGCTGCGCGGCTGCTCGACGCGGCGGCCCAGGAGGCGCAGCCCGACACGGCCGACGTCGCGCCGGGCGCAGGCGCCCCGGATGCGCCTGCAGAATCGGGCAAACCATGATATTCATGCACCTTCGTTTCGCCCGGGTATTGGGCAGGCCGCTGTTCCGCGGTCGCAACATGGGAGTCTGATGTGCAGATACAGGGATACTTCGATCTCAAGTTCGAGGCCTTGAAGGACGCGTTCGCCGCGCTCTTCGACAATCCACAGGAGCGCGGGGCGGCGCTCTGCGTGCAGATCGGCGGCGAGACCGTGGTCGACATCTGGGCCGGTGCCGCCGATAGGGACGGCCAGCAGGCCTGGCACAGCGATACCATCCTCAACCTGTTTTCCTGCACCAAGACCTTCACGGCCGTCACCGCGCTGCAACTGGTCGGCGAGGGCAAGCTGGAGCTGGATGCCCCCGTGGCGCGCTACTGGCCGGAGTTCGCCGCCGCCGGCAAGGCGCACATCACCCTGCGTCACCTGCTCTGCCACCAGGCCGGCCTGCCGGCGTTGCGCGAACAGCTGCCTGCCGAGGCCCTCTACGACTGGCAGACCATGACCGCGGCGCTGGCGGCCGAGAAGCCCTGGTGGCAACCGGGGGAGGGCCACGGCTATGCGCCGATCACCTATGGCTGGCTGGTCGGCGAGGTGCTGCGCCGTGTCGAAGGTCGTGGCCCGGGGGAGTCGATCGTGGCCCGTACGGCCAGGCCCCTGGGGCTGGACTTCCATATTGGCCTGGACGATGCGGAGTTTCATCGCGTGGCGACCATCGCCCGCGGCAAGGGCAATGTCGGCGACGCCGCTGCCCAGCGCCTGCTCAGGACCATGATGACCGATGCCCAGGCCGTGACCACACGGGCCTTCACCAACCCGCCGTCGATCATGACCAGCACCAACAAGCCCGAGTGGCGGCGCATGCAGCAGCCCGCCGCGAATGGCCATGGCAATGCCCGCAGCCTGGCCGGTTTCTACAGCGGTCTGCTGGACGGGAGCCTGCTGGACAGCGAGCTGCTGGCTGAACTCACCCGCGAACACAGTGTCGGTGAGGACAGGACATTGCTCACCTCGACCCGCTTCGGTCTGGGCTGTATGCTCGACCAGCCCGGCGTCGCCAATGCCACGTACGGCATGGGCCCGGAGGCGTTCGGCCACCCCGGGGCGGGCGGTTCGACCGGTTTCGCCGACCCGCAGCGGGATGTCGCATTCGGCTTCGTCACCAACAATCTTGGGCCGTTCGTCTTAATGGACCCGCGAGCACAGCAACTTGCGGTTATCTTATGCGAGTGTTTTTAGAAACCTCGGCTAAACTCTTGCACAGCATGGCGTTTTGGCCTTCGGTTCCGGATAGCTCCGGTTTTCTTTTGACTGACTGACAATGTGGATGACCGATGTTTTCCAACAAGACTTTCGCGCTCGCACTGTGCGTATTGCTGACAGGTTGCTCCCTGTTCGACAAGAAAAAGGAAGAGCCGGCGCCGATGCCGCCGCCCGCCGTGACCCAGGCCTGGCTGGACGAATACGAGCCGCTGGTGCGCGAAGCCATCAAGGACAGCAACTTCGAGATGGAACGTCGCGAGAATCTGCTGGTGGTCACCGCGCCGGTGCAGGGGTCGTTCAACCCGGATCGCCCGGGCATGCTGCTGCCCGTCACCCTGGGGCCCATCACCCGGGTCGCCAAGGTGCTGGAGAACGACAGCAAGGTCGGTGTGCTGGTGCTCGGCCACGCCGACAGCAGCGGTTCCCTGGAAACGAATCGTGAGCTGAGCCACGAGCGTGCCCGGGCCTTCACTGCCATTTTCCGCCTCAGCGGTCTGAAGCAGGATCGTCTGATGGTTCAGGGCATGGGCCCCGACATGCCGCGTGCGGCCAACGACAGCGCCAAGGGCCGTGAGCTGAACCGCCGCGTGGAAATCCTGCTGACCAGACAGGACACCCTGAAAGCGCTGATCGCCCAGTACAGCAAGCCGGCACCGGCAGCGCCGGACACCGCTACCGCGGTCGCCGCGGCTGACGAGAAAGAGGCGGCCAAGCCGGCGACCAAGCTGGCCGACGGCAGGAAAGTGGTTGTCGCAGATCAAGTCAAGTAGGGAGCGGGCAGTTAAGCTAGGGTCTTCGTCATTCCCGAGGGCTATGTGATGACCCAGACCCTGGCCGATATGCGCCGTGATTACACCCGCGAGGGTTTGAGCGAGCAACAGGCTCCGCTCGAACCCTTCAGCCTGTTCCAGCGCTGGTTCGCCGATGCGGTGAAAACCGAGCAGCTTCCCGTGGAACCCAACGCCATGACCCTGGCTACCGTCGACGCCGACGGCCGCCCGCACTGCCGCGTGCTGCTGCTCAAGGGCGTGGACGGGCAGGGCTTCACCTTCTTCAGCAATTACGACAGTGCCAAGGGCCAGCAGCTCAAGGCCAACCCCTTTGCGGCGATGACCTTCTTCTGGCCGTCCCTGGAGCGTCAGGTGCGTGTCGAGGGGCAGGTCGAGCGGGTGTCCGCGGCCGAATCCGATGCCTATTTCCAGGTGCGTCCGCTGGGCAGCCGTATCGGTGCCTGGGCCTCGCCGCAGAGCCGGGTGATCCAGGATCGCGCCGAACTCGAGGGCCTGCTCGCCCAGACCGAACGGCGTTTTCTCGACCAGGCGCCCAGCTGTCCACCGCACTGGGGCGGTTACCGCCTGCTGGCCGAGCGCATCGAGTTCTGGCAAGGGCGCGCCAGCCGCCTGCACGACCGCCTCGATTACCGCCTGCAGGGCGAAGCGTGGATCCGCCAGCGCCTGGCGCCCTGACAGTGCAACGAGAATGCACAAGGACGCTCTGAAGCTTGAAGCTTGAAGCTTGAAGCTTGAAGCTTGAAGCTTGAAGCTTGAAGCTCCTGTTATACCTACAATGGCGGCTTTCTTTCGGAGGCCGTGCGATGCTCGAACTCGATTCCACCCTGGCCCAGCATATCGTCGACCGCGCCATGGCCATCCTGCCCTACAACATCAATGTGATGGATGCCCAGGGCATGATCATCGGCAGCGGCGATCCGGCGCGCCTGCACACGCGCCACGAAGGCGCGCAACTGGTGCTGGCCAATCGGCGGGTGGTGGAAATCGACGAGCAGGCCGCCGCCTGTCTGCGCGGCGTCAAACCGGGTGTCAATCTGCCCTTGCTGCAGGCCGACGGCTTGATCGGCGTGCTCGGCATCACCGGCGCGCCCGAGGTGGTACGCCCTTACGCCGAACTGGTGCGCATGGCCGCGGAGATGCTGGTCGAGCAGCGCCAGCTGCAGGCCGAGCGGCACTGGCAGCGCCACCA
This sequence comes from Phytopseudomonas dryadis, assembly GCF_004327355.1. GTDB lineage: Bacteria > Pseudomonadota > Gammaproteobacteria > Pseudomonadales > Pseudomonadaceae > Aquipseudomonas > Aquipseudomonas dryadis. The sequence goes on along the minus strand of NZ_QJUM01000010.1, from coordinate 108,127 downwards.
GCTGGATGCCTGGCTGCGTCAGCTGTTCGATCCTGGCGTTGCCCCGGCGACCCTGGCGGCGGATGCCGAACGCCAGGGCCTGAGCCTGACCTGGCCACGCCAGGCCTGCCTGCTGGAGCTGCAGGAGCAGGGCGAGCCACTGGCCCAGCAGGCGCGCCTACTCGGGGCGCTGAGCGGCAAGAGCGAGCACCTGTGCGCCCCCCTGGGCGTGCGTGAACTGCTCTGGTGCCGGCCGTTGCTGCCGGGGCGTAGCGACAGCCAGTGGCTGGAGCTGGCCGACGAGCGCGGCTGGGGCGTCGCCCGCCTGCTGCTCAGCGATCCGCTGCATTCCCTGGAGCAACTGCAGCAGGCCTGCCTGGCGCTGCGCGATCTGCAGGCTTTCGCCCGTGCCCGTTACCCGGCGCAACGCGTCATCCACCTGGCGGAGCACCGCTTGCCGACCCTGTTGTATGCGCAGCGCCATAGCTGGCTGTTGCAAGGCTGGCTGGCCCCGCTGAAGCAGGTGCTGGCGCAGGACGGCAATGGTGTGCTGCGCGCCACCCTCGAGGCCTGGTGTGCCCATGATGGCCAGGTGCAGAGCTGTGCCGCCGCCCTGGGCATTCACCGCAACACCTTGCGCTACCGCCTGGAACGCATTGCCGAACTCAGTGGTGTGGAACTGACGCGCCTGGATCGGCGCCTGCAGCTGTCGCTCGGCTTGGGTCTTATCGAGCCTGATGGTGCGTCTGCACAATAACGACGCATGCTTGTGGCGATCTTGTGGTGCGTTCGAACAGGGCGCTTCCCGGCTGCGCTGAGTGACAATGCCGTGCCATAACAACAATGAGGACACCGGCATGGTTCTGGTTCTGATCCTGGTCGCGCTGATCGCATTCATCGTGCTGTCGACCACCCGTCTCAAGTTGCATCCCTTCCTCGCGCTGCTGGCGGCCGCCCTGATTGCCGGCTTCGCCTACCAACTGCCTCATCAGGACATCCTCAAGACCATCGCCACCGGCTTCGGCGGCATCCTGGGCAATATTGGCATCGTCATCGTGCTCGGCACCATCATCGGGGTGATTCTCGAACGTAGCGGTGCGGCCATCACCATGGCGGAGACGGTGATCAAGCTGCTCGGTGAGCGTTTCCCGACGCTGACCATGTCGATCATCGGCTATATCGTTTCCATCCCGGTGTTCTGCGATTCCGGCTACGTGATCCTCAACTCGTTGAAGAATGCCTTGGCGACGCGTATGAAGATTTCCGTGGTGGCCATGAGTGTGGCCCTGGCGACCGGCCTGTATGCCACTCATACCTTCGTGCCGCCGACCCCTGGCCCGATCGCCGCTGCCGGCAACCTTGGCCTGGGTTCGAGCCTGGGGCTGGTGATCGCCGTCGGTCTGGTGGTGGCCTTGGTCACTGCGCTGGCCGGCATGCTGTGGGCCAATCGCTTCATCGGCAAGGACATTGCGCTGGAGGACGACGGCACGCCGCTGCCGGCCGCCGATGATTTCGCAGTCCTCAAGGCGCAGTACGGAAAGCTGCCCGGCGCCATGCAGGCATTTGCCCCGATCTTCGTACCGATCCTGCTGATCTGCCTGGGCTCCATCGCCGTATTTCCGAGCAAGCCACTGGGCGACGGTGCGCTGCTGTCCGTGCTGAGTTTCCTCGGTCAGCCGGTGATGGCGCTGCTGGTCGGTCTGGTGCTGGCTTGTACCCTGCTCAAGGGCAACGGCAAGCGTCAGCAACTGCACGACCGTGTCGCCGATGGCATTCTCTCCGCGGCGCCGATCATTCTCATCACCGGCGCCGGTGGGGCCTTCGGTGCCGTGCTCAGCGCCACGCCGCTGGGCAGCTACCTGGGCAATACGCTGTCGGCGCTGGGCATCGGGCTGTTCATGCCGTTCCTGGTCGCTGCCGCGCTGAAGACCGCCCAAGGCTCCACCACCGTAGCACTGGTTACCACCTCGGCGATGGTCGCGCCCTTGCTCGGTCAACTCGGTCTGGACAGCGAGATGGGGCGGGTGCTCACGGTGATGGCCATCGGTGCCGGCGGCATGACTGTGTCCCATGCCAACGACAGTTTCTTCTGGGTCGTCACCCAGTTCAGCCGCATGCCGGTGGCCGTGGCCTATCGCGCGCAAACCATGGCGACGCTGATCCAGGGCGTGGTCGGCATCAGTACGGTATGGCTGCTGAGCCTGGTGTTGCTGTAAGAACAGGTTCTAAGAACCTGCTCAGGATCCACTGCGCGTGGATCCGCTTCTGAATCGTTTCCCCCGGGACGCCTGTCGGGCGTCCCGCCGTTACCGAGGTCACCCTATGAAAATCGTCATTGCTCCTGATTCCTTCAAGGAGAGCCTGAGCGCGCCCGACGTCGCCGAGGCGATTGCCCGGGGTTGGGCGAGCGTGTATCCGCAGGCCGAACTCTGTCTCTGCCCGATGGCCGACGGTGGCGAAGGCACGGTGGATGCCGTGCTGGCGGCCACCGGCGGCGAGCGCCGCGAGCTGGCAGTGCGTGGCCCGCTGGGCACGCCGGTCACGGCGCATTGGGGCTGGCTGGACAAGGCCACGGCGGTGATCGAGATGGCCGCCGCCAGCGGCCTGCACTGGGTGCCGAGCGAACAGCGCGACGCCACGCTGACCAGCAGCTACGGCACGGGGGAGCTGATCCGCGCCGCGCTGGATGCCGGTGCCGAACGCATCATCCTCGGCCTGGGCGGCAGCGCGACCAACGACGGTGGCTGCGGTTTGCTGCAGGCGCTGGGCGCGCGTTTCCTCGACAGCCGGGGACAGGAACTGCGGCCGGGCGGCGCTGCGTTGCTCGAGCTGCAGCGGATCGACCTGAGCGCTCTCGACGAGCGCCTGGGGCGCGTGCAGGTCGAAGTGGCCGCCGATGTCGACAACCCGCTTTGCGGGCCTCGTGGGGCGTCGGCGATCTTCGGCCCGCAGAAGGGCGCCAGCCCCGAGCAGGTCAAGCTGCTGGATGCGGCCCTGGCCCGTCTGGCCGAGGTCGTCGGAGCTGCGCTGGGCGAGGACTTCAGCAACGTCCCCGGGGTTGGCGCCGCCGGTGGACTGGGCTTCGCCGCCAAGGCCTTTCTCGGTGCCAGCTTCCGGCCGGGGATCGAACTGGTCGCCGAGCTGTCCGGGCTGGCCACGGCCACGGCGGGGGCCGATCTGGTGATCACCGGTGAGGGGCGTCTGGATGCGCAAAGCCTGCACGGCAAGACGCCGGTCGGCGTGGCGCGGGTGGCGCGTGCCTGCGCAGTGCCGGTGATCGCCCTGGCCGGCAGCCTGGGGGAGGGCTATCAGGCCCTGCGTGAAGCCGGCATCGACGCCGCCTTCAGCCTGGCGCCCGGCCCGATCACCCTGGAACAGGCCTGTGCCGACGCGGCCCTGGAGCTGGAAGCCCGCGCCGCCGATCTCGCCCGCTTCTGGCGCCTGGCGCAGGCGGCCCGCTGAGTGCCGCCCGGCCGCGTGCTTGCGCGGCCGTCGCGGGAGGTCCGCTGGTGTCGTCTTGATCCCTGGCCTGCAAGAGCCCGTTCGCAATCAGGGTTCGCCTGTAGGCGCGTCGACCCCGGCGCGATGCGCTGGCGGCCATGCTGCAAAAACGCGCGATGGCCACGATTCGCCGCGAGGTCGTGACTCCTACACGAATGTGGCCATGCTGCACGCTTATTGCTGAATCCCGTGTAGATACCGCGCGACCGACCTTTGATCGGTGTCGCGACACGAATGCGTGGCTTGTGCGTGGCATGGCCGGGCGGTGACAATGCCCGGCAGGGCAATCGTGTCTGCCATCCCCCCTGGTCGGTCTCGTAAGCAGGCCGTCCACAGCCTGCACGGCTACACTGATAGCAGTGGCTCGCCTCAGGGATGGCACGTCTGCTTGCAAGGCTCGTGGGATGCCGCTGTACCGCTGCTGAACGAGTCGCAATTTATTCGACAATCAGGGTGAGCGTCTTGAAGGCGGCGCGGTCTATACGCTATCAGTCAAGTCTGGAGAATCGTCATGCATAAACCTGGTATTTTCGCCGTCCTGTTTGCCGCAGCGACGCTCACTCTGGGCGGCTGTGCCTCGAGCCTGACCGGTGATACCTATTCACGCGACGAAGCCCGTACCGTACAGACGGTGCGCATGGGCACCATCGAATCCCTGCGGCCGGTGAAGATCGAGGGCACCAAGACCCCGATCGGCGGTGGCGCCGGTGCGATCATCGGCGGTGTCGCCGGCAGTGGCGTCGGCGGCGGTCGCGGTTCGGCCGTGGCGGCTGTCATCGGTGCCGTGGCGGGTGGCTTGCTGGGCGCCGCGTCGGAAGAGGGCCTGACCCGTACCCAGGGCGTCGAGATCACCGTACGTGAAGACGACGGTAGCATGCGTGCCTATGTCCAGGCGGTAGAGAAGGACCAGATCTTCCGGGTGGGCGAGCGTGTGCGCATTCTCACGGTCGATGGTACCAGCCGCGTTACTCATTGAAGCCGCATGGCCTCACTCAGGCATCTATAGCCGGGTAACCTTCCATCGAGCCGGATCAGCCTCGCGTTGATCCGGCTTTTTATTCGTCCTCGGTTCGCTCCGAAGCATCGAGCGAACTCGGCATCTGGTATCCATCGCCATGCTCATGGACAAAGACTAAACGCTCTATCAGTGAATGGCGGACAGGTGATATTTTTTAGTAATAATTCTATTCATGACCTGGTAACGATAGTTAAGGATAATCGACAAGCTTTTGGCTGAAAGGCCCTGAAGGCCTGTTTTAAACGCTGCGGCGCGGTAAAAAGGTGTCGAACGCCTGGGCGTTTCCACAGTCAGTTAGACCGGGCCGCAAGGAATGCCAGTCCGCAGACAATTGCTGTCAGGCTGAGCTGGCCTGTTCGAATCGGCATCACGCACACCATTGCAGGGATAGACCGGCGCACAACGCGGCAGGTCGCTCGTGCAGGCACTGACTGGCCGCCAGGCCGTATGGCGGGCTTGTATAAGGAGTTTAGTGGATGGCGCTTGCGCTGATCATCGCCTTACCCTTTCTAGGAATCTGTTTGCCGCTCCTGGCCGACCGCCTGGGGCGTTCGTTGTGCGCGCTGGCTGCTGCGGTGGGCCCGGCGGCGGCGTTGACGCTGTTGTGGATGCAACAGCCGGCGGTGTTCGCTGGCGAGTTGCAGGTGGTGAGCCTGGAGTGGCTGCCGGCCCTGGGCCTGAATCTGAGCCTGCGCCTGGACGGGCTGGGATTTCTCTTCGCCCTGCTGATTCTCGGCATCGGTCTGCTGGTCATTCTCTACGCGCGCTACTACCTGGCCAAGCATGAGCCCATGGGGCGCTTCTTCGCCTTCCTGTTGCTGTTCATGGGCGCCATGCTGGGCGTGGTGCTGTCGGAAAACCTGTTGCTGATGCTGGTGTTCTGGGAACTGACCAGCCTGTCTTCGTTTCTGCTGATCGGCTTCTGGAACGGCAGCTCCGATGCCCGCCGCGGCGCCCGCATGGCGCTTACCGTGACCGGCGGTGGCGGTCTGGCGCTGCTGGCCGGGATTCTCCTGCTCGGCCACATCGCCGGCAGTTTCGAACTGAGCCAGGTGCTGGCCGCCGGCGATGCGATCCGCGCCCATGCCCTGTATCCGCTGGCGCTGATCCTGGTGCTGCTCGGCGTGTTCACCAAGTCGGCACAGTTTCCCTTCCATTTCTGGCTGCCCCAGGCGATGTCGGCACCGACCCCGGTGTCGGCCTATCTGCATTCGGCGACCATGGTCAAGGCCGGGGTGTTCCTCCTGGCCCGCCTGTACCCGGCGCTGTCCGGCACCGACTGGTGGTTCTACCTGGTCAGCCTGACCGGCATGGCGACCCTGCTGTTCGGTGCCGGCATGGCGCTGTTCCAGCATGACCTCAAGGGCCTGCTGGCCTACTCGACCATCAGCCACCTGGGCCTGATCACCCTGCTGTTCGGCCTGGATACCGAGCTGGCGACCGTGGCGGCGGTGTTCCACATCATCAACCACGCGACCTTCAAGGCATCGCTGTTCATGGCCGCCGGGATCATCGACCATGAAACCGGCAGCCGCGACATGCGCCGTATCGCCGGCTTGTGGAAGTACATGCCGCACACGGCGATTCTGGCCATGGTGGCGGCCTCGGCGATGGCCGGGGTGCCGCTGCTCAACGGCTTCCTGAGCAAGGAGATGTTCTTCAGCGAAACCCTCAGCCAGGATCTGCTGGGCAGTTTCAACTGGATGATTCCGGCGGCGGCGACCCTGGCCGGGGTGTTTTCGGTGGCCTATTCGCTGCGCTTCATCCATGACGTGTTCTTCAATGGCGAGCCGGTCGACCTGCCCAAGTACCCGCCCCACGAGCCGCCGCGCTACATGAAGATCCCGGTCGAGGTGCTGGTGTTCATGTGCCTGCTGGTGGGCATGTTGCCGGCCTATACCGTGGCGCCGCTGCTGGCTTCGGCCGCCTCGGCGAGCCTGGGCGGCGAGCTGCCCTATTACAGCCTGGCGGTCTGGCACGGGCTCAACCTGCCCCTGGCGATGAGCGTGGTCGCCCTGGTTGGCGGGATCATCGTCTATGCCTGCCGCGAACCGTTGTTCCGCTGGTACAACGGCATGCCGGAAATGGACGCCAAAGTGCTGTTCGAGCGTGCCATGGGCCTGTTGGTCAAGAGTGCGCGCTGGCTGACCGGCCTGCTGGAAAGCGGTTCCCTGCAGCGTTACATCGCGCTGATGCTGCTCAGCGCCCTGGTGCTGATCGCCGTGGCCCTGGCGCCGCTGCGGCGCCTGGCCGGCGACCTGCCGCTGACGCCGCTCGATGGCATCACCGTGCTCGGCATGCTGGTGTTGTGCGTGATGGCGGTGCTCACCGTGGTGTTCCACCGCAATCGCCTGAAAGCGCTGATGACCCTCAGTTGCGCGGGGCTGATGGTGGCCCTGGCGTTCGCCCGCTACTCGGCGCCGGATCTGGCCCTGACCCAGCTCTCGGTGGAGGTGGTGACCATCATCCTGCTGGTGCTGGCGCTGTTCTTCATGCCCGACCGCACGCCGATGGAGTCCAGCAGCCTGCGTGGTCTGCGCGACGTGCTGCTGGCCGGCGGCAGTGGCGTCGCCGTGGCCATGCTGGCCTATGCGGTCATGACCCGGCCCTACGACAGCATCGCCTCGTTCTTCCTGGAAAACAGCGTCAGCGGTGGTGGCGGCACCAACGTGGTCAACGTCATCCTGGTCGACTTCCGCGGCTTCGATACCCTGGGCGAGATCAGCGTGCTGGCCATCGCCGCGGTGGGCATCTACGGTTTGCTGGCCGGCCTGCACCTGCCGCATCCGGAGCATGACCCTAACGGCAAGGCCTGGTCGCGCGACAGCCACCCGATGATCCTCGACAGCATCGCCCGGGTCCTGCTGCCGTTGGCGCTGCTGGTGTCGGCGTTCATCTTCCTGCGCGGGCACAACCTGCCAGGTGGCGGTTTCATCGCCGGCCTGATCACCGCCATCGCCCTGATCCTGCAGTACGTGGCCCATGGTGTGGAGTGGACGCAGCGGCGCCTGCCCTGGAGCTTCCACAGCATCGCCGGCCTCGGCGTGATGATCGCCGGGCTCACCGGGCTGGGCAGTCTGGCCTTCGGCTTCCCGTTCCTGACCTCGGCCTTCGATCATTTCCACATTCCACTGCTCGGTGAAATCGAGCTGGCCAGTGCATTGTTCTTCGATCTGGGCGTGTACCTGGCGGTGGTCGGCGCGACGCTGCTGATCCTGTCCAACATCGGTCACGTCAGTCAGGACGAATCGAGCAAGGAGGTACTCTGATGGAAGCGTTGTTCGCCATGACCCTGGGCGTGCTCACCGCCAGCGGCGTGTACCTGTTGATGCGCGCGCGCATCTACCCGGTGGTCATGGGTCTGACCCTGATCTCCTATGCGGTCAACCTGTTCCTGTTCGCCATGGGCCGGCTGGATACCGGGGTGCCGGCGGTGATCGGCAAGAGCGCCGAGTACGGCGATCCGATTCCCCAGGCCCTGGTGCTCACGGCCATCGTCATCGGCTTCGCCATGACCGCCTTCGTCGTGGTGCTGTCGCTGCGGGCCCTCGGTGAGCTGCGTACCGATCACGTGGATGGCGAGGAGCCACGTTGATGAATCATGCGTTGATCCTGCCGATCCTGTTGCCGCTGTTCGTCGGCAGCTTCCTGTTGATCCGTTCGCGGCTGTCGCTGACCAGCAAGCGCTGGATTTCCCTGCTGGCCACCTGGGCCCTGCTGCCGATCAGCGCCTGGCTGGTGCTGCAGGCCGATGGCGGTACGTTGCAGGTGTATGCCCTGGGCAACTGGCAGGCGCCATTCGGCATCGTGCTGATGCTCGATCGCCTGGCGGCGCTGATGCTGCTGGTGACCGCCGTGCTCGCCGGTTTCGCCGTGCTCTACGCGGTGCGTGGCGATGACGAGCGCGGGCCGAACTTTCACGCCTTGCTGCAGTTCCAGCTGTTGGGCATCAACGGCGCCTTCCTGACCGGCGATCTGTTCAACCTGTTCGTGTTCTTCGAGATCCTGCTGATCGCCTCTTACTCGCTGCTGGTATACGGCGGCGGCCCGGCGCGGATCAGGGCAGGGATGCATTACGTGGTACTGAACCTGGTCGGTTCGGCGTTCTTCCTGATCGGCGTAGGCATGCTCTATGGTCTGCTCGGCACCCTGAACATGGCCGACCTGGCGCTGCAGGTCGCCGCCGCCGATGCCGACCGTGCGCCCCTGCTGGCCGCGGCCGGATATCTGCTGCTGATCGTGTTCGGCCTCAAGGGCGCGATCCTGCCGCTGTACTTCTGGCTACCCAATGCCTATGCCGCGGCCACGGCGCCAGTGGCGGCGCTGTTCGCGATCATGACCAAGGTCGGCCTGTACGCGATCATCCGGGTGTTCACCCTGATCTTCGGCGCCGAGGCCGGCGGCCTGGCCAACCTGATCCTGCCCTGGCTGTGGCCGCTGGCCATGCTGACCCTGGCCGCCGGCGTGGTCGGCGCCCTGGCGGCGCGCAACCTGCAGGTGATGCTGGGGTATCTGGTGATCGTCTCGGTCGGCACCCTGCTGGCCGGCGTGTCCCTTGGCAGCGCGCAGGGCCTGAGTGCCACGCTGTTCTACCTGATCCACAGTTCCTGGGTGTGCGGGGCATTGTTCCTGCTGGCCGACCTGCTGGCGCGCCAGCGCGGCGAGCTGGGCGCCGCGTTGCGCAAGGGACCGGCACTGCTGCACCCCTTGTTGCTCGGCGGCCTGTTTTTCGCCGCTGCCATCTCCGTTGCCGGCCTGCCGCCGTTCCCCGGTTTCCTCGGCAAGCTGATGCTGTTGCGCTCGGTGGAAAACTGGCAGCAGGCGCTGCAGCTGTGGCCGGTGGTGCTGGTCGGTGGCCTGGGCATGGTCATCGCCCTGGCGCGTGCCGGCAGCACGCTGTTCTGGCGGTCGACGGGTGAGCCATCGCCGAGCGCCGAGTTCGATCGCGTGCGCGCCCTGGCGGTGCTCGGGCTGCTGGCCTGCAGCCCGCTGCTGGTCGTCGCTGCCCAGCCGGTGCATGACTATGTACAGGCGGCGGCGCAGCAGTTGCTCGATGTCGACAGTTACCTGCAGATCGTCCGTGGAGGTGGCGCATGAGCCTGTCCAGATGGTTGCCGCACCCCATGCTGACCCTGCTGTTGACGGGCGTCTGGCTGTTGCTGGTCAATGCGCCGAGTCTCGGGCACCTGCTGCTGGGGGCCTTTCTCGGCTGGGGCATCGCCCTGCTGTGCAGTGGCTTCATGCTCGAAGTGCCGCGCCTGCGCCGGCCGCTGCGCCTGTGCACCTACATGCTGATGGTGCTGTGGGACATCGTGGTCGCCAACCTGCACGTGGCGCGCCTGGTGCTGGGCAGTACGCGCAAGCTGCGGCCGGCGTTCGTCGAGGTGCCCATGGACATCGAGAACGAGTTCGTGCTGTCGGTACTGGCCTGCATCGTCTCGTTGACGCCGGGTACGGTGTCGTCCGGACTCAGCGCCGATCACAAGACCCTGTTGCTGCACGGCCTGGACGTGGCCGATGACGAGGCGCTGATCGCCCAGGTCAAATCGCGCTACGAAGCCCCGCTGATGGAGATTTTCGAATGCTCGACTACGTGATTCCGCTGTGCCTGACGATGATGGGCGTGGCCGTGCTGCTCAATGTGATCCGCCTGATCCGCGGGCCCGATATGCCGGATCGGGTGCTGGCGCTCGACACCCTGTACATCAACGCCCTGGCGTTGATCGTGGTGTTCGGCATCTGGCTGCGCTCGGATCTGTTCTTCGAGGCGGCGCTGCTGATCGCCGTCATGGGTTTCGTCGGCACGGTGGCGGTGGGCAAGCACCTGCTGCACGGCGAGATCATCGACTGACTGGAGGTATTTCCCATGCCATTGTGGATCGAAGTACTGGTCGCCTTTTTCCTGCTGGTGGGCTGTTCCTTCGCCCTGATCGGGGCCATCGGCCTGTATCGCCTGCCGGATTTCTTCACCCGCCTGCACGGGCCGACCAAGGCCACCACCCTGGGGGTGGGCAGCATGGTCATCGCCTCGATGATCTTCTTCGGCAGCTACAGCGAGGGCCTGAGCTTTCACGAACTGCTGATCACCCTGTTCCTGTTCATCACCGCGCCGGTCAGTGCGCATATGCTGGCCAAATCGGCCATGCAGCAGAAGGTCAAGCTGCTCAAGCGCACCCGGGGGCGCCCCTGGGAGTCTTGATCTCACTCGTTCATGAGATATGATTCATTTTCAATCGTATCTCATAATTTATCGGCAGGAAGGCACCATGACTGCTCCCGCTAAAACGCGATCCGTTACCGCACACGTTCCGGTGCAACTGGCCGATCAGATCGACCTGATGGCGGAGCGTCTCGAGCGCTCCAAGAACTGGATCGTCAGGCAGGCGCTTGTGGCCTGGATCGAGCAGGAAGAGGAGCGCAGCCGTCTCACTCGCGAAGCCTTGGCTGATGTGGATGCGGGGCGAGTGATCGACCATCAGGCTGTTCAGGCCTGGGCCGACAGCCTGAGTACCGACACCCCACTGCCAGCGCCGCGCTGATGGCATTGCGGTGGACGGGCAGGGGACTTTCCGACCTCGCCAGGCTCTATGACTACCTGGCGCTGGTCAATCAGCCCGCTGCTGCAAGAACGGTTCAGCAACTCACTGCCGCACCCGTTATCTTGTTGAGCAACCCGCGTCTCGGCGAACGCTTGGAAGAGTTCGAGCCTCGGGATGTGCGACGCATTCTGGTCGGGCGCTACGAAATGCGTTATGAGATTGTCGATTCGACCCTCTACCTGCTGCGCGTCTGGCACACCCGCGAAGATTGCTGATCGCCGCTGGCCAGCGGGCCGGCGTATCACCTTATGACTCTGGCTGCTCGGCCAGAATTGTCCGCGCCACCCCTTCCGCCACGCGAATGCCATCGACACCCGCCGAGAGGATGCCGCCGGCGTAGCCCGCGCCCTCGCCGGCAGGGAACAGGCCGCGCACGTTGAGGCTCTGCAGGTCTTCGCCACGGGTGATGCGCAGCGGCGACGAGGTGCGCGTTTCGATGCCGGTCAGTACCGCATCGTGCAGGTCGAAGCCCTTGATCTGCTTGCCGAAGGCCGGCAGGGCCTCGCGGATCGCGGCGATGGCGAAGTCCGGCAGCGCCGGCGTCAGGTCGCCCAGCCTGACCCCTGGCTTGTACGACGGCTCGACGCTGCCCAGGGCGCTGCTCGGCCGCCCGGCGATGAAATCACCGACCAGTTGCCCCGGCGCTTCGTAGCTGCTGCCGCCGAGCAGGTACGCCTGGGATTCCAGACGTTCCTGCAGTTCGACCCCGGCCAGCGGGCCGCCGGGATAGTCCTGCTCCGGGGTGATGCCGACGACGATGCCGGCGTTGGCATTGCGCTCGTTGCGCGAGTACTGGCTCATGCCATTGGTCACCACCCGGTGCGGTTCGCTGGTGGCGGCGACCACGGTGCCGCCCGGGCACATGCAGAAGCTGTATACCGAGCGGCCGTTGCTGGCGTGGTGCACCAGCTTGTAGTCGGCGGCGCCGAGCTTCGGATGGCCGGCGTACTTGCCCAGACGGGCACGGTCGATCAGCGTCTGCGGGTGCTCGATGCGGAAGCCCACCGAGAAGGGCTTGGCCTCCATGAACACGCCCCGTGCATGGAGCATGCGGAAGGTATCGCGCGAGCTGTGGCCGAGGGCGAGGATGACGTGGTGGCTGAGGAGCCGCTCGCCGTTCTCCAGTTGCACACCGGTGAGCTGGCCGTCTTCGATGAGGACATCGCTGACCCGTTGCTGGAAGCGTACGTCGCCGCCCAGCGCCTTGATCTCCTCACGCATGCTGGCGACCACGCCGGTGAGGCGGAAGGTGCCGATATGCGGCTTGTTGACGTAGAGGATCTCCTCCGGCGCGCCGGCCTTGACGAACTCCTCCAGCACCTTGCGCCCATAGTGCCTGGGGTCCTTGATCTGGCTGTACAGCTTGCCGTCGGAAAAGGTGCCCGCGCCGCCTTCGCCGAACTGTACGTTGGACTCGGGATCGAGCACGCCCTTGCGCCACAGGCCCCAGGTGTCCTTGGTGCGCTGGCGCACCTCCTTGCCGCGCTCGAGGACGATCGGACGCAGGCCCATCTGCGCCAGCAGCAGCGCGGCGAAGATGCCGCACGGGCCGAAACCGACCACCAGCGGGCGCTGCTCGGGGCGCGCCTCGGCGGGGATGCTCAGGGGCTTGTAGCGGGTATCCGGGGCGATGCCGATCTGCCGGTCATCGGCGAAGCGGGCCAGCAGCGCCGCTTCGTCGCGCACCCGGAAGTCCAGGGTGTAGATGAACGGCATGTCGCCGGACTTCTTGCGCGCATCGTAGCTGCGCTTGAACAGGGTGACGTCGAGCAACTCGTCATCGGCGATGCCCAGGCGCTGCAGCAGGGCAGGGCGGATGGCGTCGTCGGCGTGATCCAGGGGCAGTTTCAGTTCGGTGATGCGCAGCATGGGGAGTCCACCTTTCAGGGCCGGAGGCAACCCGGCAGCTTTTTCGAGGGCGGCGATTATGGACGAAAAAGCGCGCTCAGGCTGCAGGCAGGATGCCTCCGACGGCGGTATCGGTCACGGACGTACGCAGGAATGGCCTGGATCGGGGTGCGTATCACGCCGGCAGAGCTGGCGCCTAATACTGATCGGATAAGGGTTTGCCTTATCTCCCATTGCGCAGAGCGGGCTTTTTGTAGGAGCGCCGACCTCGGCGCGATGCGTTGGTGGCCATTTCACAAAGCGTGTCATGGCCACCAATCGCCGCGGGGTCGCGGCTCCTACAGGGCCCAGGCGCTTAACCGACCGGCATTGGCCCGACGCCCGCTATCCCGAGGCGCGGTCAATCGTCGCGCGCGCCGCCGAAGTAGGCGCAGCCGCGCATCAGTTGGCCGTTGAGGCGCAGCTCGGCGCTCATGTGCTGCACGGCGCCGCTCATGCTGTCGACGCAGTGCTGGGGCGCGATCCACAGTTCGACCCGCTGGCCGTTGGCTTCGCTGCTCAGGTTGAGACGGCCTTCGGGCAACTGTTCTTCCATGTAGGGCAGCGCCAGGGGCTGGCGATCCGGGCCGCTGAGCACCATGCCCTGGTTGCTCACGGTGACGCTCCAGAACGGCTCCTGGCCGCTGGCGCGCAGGATGGTGCGTTTGAAGTTGGGGTCATCGCAGCCATGGCCCTCGAGCTGCAGGCGGTAGACGCGGCTGAGCTCCAGCTGCCCGTCGCTGCCGCTCAACTGGCTGGCGCCCAGGCGCCCGCGTACGTCGGCGAACAAGGGGCCGCTGCCATCCGCCAGCAGCTCGCGACTGTCCTGGGCGATGCCGGTATCGCCTTCGGCGATGACGAAACGGCGCTGTTCCTGGCAGGGCTTGAGCCACAGCTGGCCGCCTTCGCGGCTCAGTTCGCCCTGCAGCCGGGTCTGCTGGCTGGCCGGATCCACCGGTTTGCCCTGGTACACCTGGCAACCGGCGAACAGTGGCAACAGGCTGAGGACTATGAGTTTGCGGCTGATGTGCATCGTGGCTCTCCGATCGGCGAGCGGCCACGTTACCGAGGCGGCGGGGCAATCTCAAGGGAGATGGAGGCGATGATCCAGGGCCGGCGGGTTCGCCGCGAGAAGGTGGACGGTGTGGTCGAACGCCCTGGCCGCAAGAACGCGCTGAAGCATGACGCCTTGGCCATCGTAGTTGCGGCGGCGCTTCGGCCACCGCCGTGAGCTGCAGGCTTAGCGCGACTCGATACCGAGCGGGCGCATGAAGCTGCGTTCATAGCTGAGGATGCAGCGGGTCTGTTCGGCGTAGGCGAAGGCGGCCAGGCATTCCGGGTCGGCCATGGAGAGGCCGCGATAGTGCTCGTAAGCCGCCAGGCTGGGGAAGCTGAACAGCGCCAGGGCGACGTTGTTGCTGCCTTCGCTGGGCAGGAAGTAGCCATGGTGCTGGCCGCCGAACTTCTCCACCAGGGGGATCCACAGCTTGGCGTAGTGTTCGAATTCGGCGAGTCGGTAGGGGTCGATGATGTAACGCAGGTAGCAGGTGATCATGTACGTTTCCTCAGGCGGGGCGGGCAGCATAGCCCAGCTCGCACTTCCTGGTCAGAAGCGGTACTCGGGTTTGCACAGCGCGACGATGAAATACAGGGTGGTCAATAGCCACATGATCACGGCGTACAGGCGAATCTGCTCGGCCGTCCAGTGCGCGGCGAACCAGTCGATGATCAGGTAGGCCTTCCAGCCTTCCAGCCAGCGCGCGCCGCCCCAACTGATCAGCCATTTCCAGAACAGGCTGTTGAGCAGGTAGAACAGAATGAAGGTGTAGGTCTGCATGGTCGATCCATCGCTGCAAGGATTTTCGCCTGTGCGAGTGTGCCTGGCATCGGGCAACGCTACGCGGTCGTGCCGCATATTCCGCTGCAGCCGTTACCGCCTTCGGGGCCGTCTCAGCTGTTCAACAGGCGCTCCAGCAGCCAGGAGGCCGCCGGGCCGAGTGGGCGTTCCCGCGACCAGACCACGTCCACCGGCACCTGCTTGGGCCAGCCGTTGACCGGCAGTTCCCGCAACCGGCCCTCGGCGTAGGTGCTCACCAGGTGCCGCGGCAACGCCGCCCAGCCGAAGCCCAGGGAAGCCATCTCCAGCAGCATCAGGTAATCGGGCGCCGACCAGCAGCGTCCGCCGCTGCCGGGTAGATCGTCCAGCGGCGTTTGCTGATCCGCCACGCTGCTCAGGCGCAGCACGCGCCAGTTGGCCAGATCCGCCAGGCCGACCCGGGGCAGTCGCGCGAGGAGGTGAGTGTGGGCGACGAACAGGCCGAAGTCCGCACAGCCGGCCACGCTGGCGGAAGCCAGCTCCGGCGGGTAGCTGCTCTGCGCGGCGAGCAGGCCAAGGTTGCCGCGGCCCTGGCCAACCAGATCGAGGACGTCGCCCTGTTCGGCGATCACGCACTCGAATTCCAGATCTGGATAGCGCTGGTCCAGTTCCTTCAGGCGCGCTTCGTATTGCCCCGACTGGTAGGCGTCCGAGAGCACCAGGGTGAGCTTCGCTTCCAGCCCCGCGGCCAGTTGCCCCGCCTGGCGGGCCAGGCGATCCGAGGCGGCTAGTACGTCCTGTACCCGGGCCAGCAGGCTGCAGCCGGCGTCGGTCAGGGTCAGTTGGCGGGGGCCACGCACGAACAGCTCGACGCCCAGGTCGATTTCCAGGCGGGCAATGGCTTCGCTGACGGTCGACTGGCTCTTGCCCAGGCGCCGTGCCGCGGCGCTGAACGAGCCGGTGGCGGCGGCCTGGGCGAAGGCCTGGAGAGATTCGGGAGAAAAGTTCATATCGGTTTTACCGATGGCAGTTAACTTTTGGCTGGCAGTTTTTCCGATGAGAATAGCGCCTCGTTCAGCGCCTTGCGAGTAACAGACATGAGTCAGTCCCAACCGATCGCCAAACGCTCCCTGAAGGAGCGCGTACTGCACGCCAGCCTCTTCGAAGTGATCGCCGTGGTGGTCTGTGCGCCCTTGCTGGCCTGGTTGATGGGCAAATCCCTGGCCCATATGGGCGCCCTGACATTGATGTTCTCGGCCATCGCGATGCTGTGGAACATGCTGTTCAACCTGCTGTTCGATGCCGCCCAGCAGCGCATGGGCTTCCAGCGCGGGCTGTGGGCGCGCCTGAGCCATGCCGCGCTGTTCGAGGCGGGGCTGATCCTGGTACTGGTGCCGCTGGCGGCCTGGTGGTTGTCGATCGGCCTGCTGCAGGCGCTGTTGCTGGATATCGGCCTGATCCTGCTCTTCCTGCCCTACACGCTGGGTTTCAACTGGGCCTATGACGTCCTGCGTGCGCGTTAAAAGACAGCCGCAAGCCATAAGCTTCAAGCTTCAAGCGAAATGCGCTTTTATCTGAACCTGTGGCTGGCAGCCCTGCGGCCATGATCGTTGCGACTAGGACTAGACTGAGACAATAGCGCGCAGCTTGACCCGATGCGTTCGAGCGGTAAGCTGCGCGCCCTCGGACCCCGACAAGGTAAGGGCATGGCCAGTCAAAGCATCATCGTTCCACAGATTTCCAGCTTCCCCGGCCACGAAGGCAAGGCGCGGCTGATACTGCGCTGGCTGAGCAAGCGCGAGATCATCGCGCCGCTGGCGTCCACCTGCGGCCGAGGCCCGGGCGGCATGGCCTATGCCATCGCGCCGGGGGCCAGGCGCATCGTCGAACACCCCGAGTTGCTGCCGTTCGGGCAGGCCATCAACGGCCTGGAAATCGTCTATTGCCCGTGACGGTCTCCATGCAGGTCGGAATGTGAAACCAAGAGTCTCACTGGATGACCCGGGTTCGCATCCCGATGATGGGACGTCATGGTAATCGCTATCCTTGGTGGCGTTGACATTTTTTCGGGGAGCGCAGCCAAGCCTTGCCGTTTCCCGGTCGTCCCACACCCGAACGCAACCCGAACCGGCGGCCTCTACAATGATCGATCCCCACTTGCGCACCGCCCTGCAGCCGCTGGCCTTTCCCGCAGCGGCAGCCGGCGTATTCATCGTGGTGGCATGGATGTTCTTTTCGATGGCTGGACAGGTGCGCATCCCCTACGATCCCGAAGCCCTGTTCACCCGGTCCGTCTATGTCGACCGGATCGAAAACCATCGCGAACGGGTCCCGCATAAATCGCAACGGCCGGGATATTTACATCGACCGGCCAGATCCCTTCTGGCCGATGCCTATCCGGGCGTCTCCTTCAGGCTGAGTGGGCCCGCCGTTTCCATTTCCGTGCCGGTGGAGACCTATCTGGACCTGACCCTGACGCGCGATCCGGTCGAAGCCAGCCGCATGCACCGCGAGAATCCCGGCTCCACATTCGTCATCGATGTGGTCGGGGTCCGTCACAATGGCAGCGTGCTCGCCGAACCCGTCGCGGAATACGAGCAGCTGGCCGCCCGCAAGGCGAGCTACGGCAATCTCGGCATCGCGGCCCTGCTGCTGGCGCTTGTCCCGGCCGGCATTCTCGTCCTGCGTATTCGCAGATTTGTCGCGGCCCTCTGAACGCGTGCAGAATCTTCCGGGAATTCTTCGCCCGGGGCCAAGGTCGGCGCGCCTCCGGGCGTCTGGTATGAAAACAGGAAAGGAGAACCCCATGCGTCTTGCCCTCTTCGCCACTGCCATCTTGATGACCACGGGCGCCCTGTGCCACGCCCAGGACAGCACCGCCACCTTGCGCGAGGCGCTCGGCCAGCTTCCCGAGATCGTCCTCACCAATCCCGTTGCGGATCAGGCCTATTTCGTCGACATGGCGGCGCTCTGGCAGTTGAACCCTTCCGCATCGCCTGCCGAGGCCTTGAACCGGCTCAACTTCGGACGCTTCGTCGCGCCGGTCAATGTCATGGCCAGCGCGCTGCCGGGCTTTCCCGAGGAGTGGAAGGAAAAGGCCGGCATAGACGCAAGGGAGATCAGGTATTTTGCCGGTTTCGGGCAGTCGCATTTCGCGGTCAGCTATTGGGGCCTCGCCGATGAGGCGGCCGCCGGCGAGATGATGACCGGGCTCGCCGGCCTTGGTTTCGTTTCCGCGGGCGACGGCGTGCTGGGCAATGGCAAGCCGAACGCCCTCGACCCCTCCGCGATCGATCCGCGCAATCCCTGGCGGGGCGCCGTCGGCCAGGCCAGTTTCGTCGCCCGGCAGGGCAGCGTCCTGATCCAGGCGCCGGCACCCGAGGCGATGGCCAATCTGCTTTTGGGGGAAGGCGATGCCGGCGCCGCCGGCAACATCGTCGTGGCAACGGCACTCGACGGCATCGACGGTGCCTTGACGGACGGCACGCTGATCCAGGCCATGCTGATCTCGCCCGTCCTGGGATTGGCCTCCATCGATCCGGACCGGATGCTGGTCCCCGATGCGCAGAACATCGATGATATGCGCGCGGCGATCGAGGCGCAGATGGAAACCGCACAAAAGGGTATTCCGCCCTATCTGGGCGGCCTTCTGGTTGATGCGCAGGCTGGCGATACGCCTGCATTGGTGGTGTCGCTCGCCTATCAAGACTGCGCCATCGCCGATACGGCGATCGCGCAGATCGAGGCGCGGTGGAACCAGACCATGCAGGAGCGGAACCCGGCGGAAATCTCGGGGACGTCGGTCGAGAGCGGAAGCGGATTGTGCGCCGCGACCGTTACCTTTATCGACGCCGCTCCCGACGCGGCGTCCCCGGTTCTGGCGCGTCGTGTCTTGGACGCTGTCATGCGCCGGGAATTCACGGTGCTACAGATCGGTGAAACGCAGTGATGCGCCTGTCGTCCAGGCTACCAGGCACCATCGTCTTGCTGGGAATGCTGGGAATGGTTGGCGTGACAACTGCGTCTCCTGCCGCCGATCAGGCGATTTTGATGCGCATCGGCGACACGGGCATCCTGTGTGTCAGGGAGCCATGTCCCCGCAGGGGCATCATCGAAGTCCATGAAGACGGCCGGTCTCACCCTTCCGTGCCGCTGTGGTCGGGCACGCAACTGCCGGCCTTGTCCGGCTCGGCCGCGCACAGGCATCTCATCGAGCAGGCATGGCAGACGCCGCAGGGGTCAATCCTTGCCTATGGATACTTCGAGGGCGGCCGGCTTGTGATTGTCGGCCTTGCCGACGGTCAGGGCGAATAGGGAGAAGCGCCATGTGGAAAAAACTGTTCGGCGGAAAGAAGGATGGCGGCGTCACGGCCGGAAACCCGCCGCGCGCCTCCGCGCCCCCCACCGAAATCGAGATCTGCCAGACCGAGCTCGTGCGGGCCGTGGCCGCGAGCATCACGGATCTGTACGACGGTGAATGGGAGGATCGCGACTGGCTACGGATCGTCGTCAATCACGAGGCGCTGTGGGATCAACCGCAAGTTCGCACCAGCAGCCTGAATTTCACCATCGCCAGACGTCCCAACGAATCGCTGGAGAAAATCGGCTTCCGGCTTTCACCCGCGGCTCGTAAAGGCTTCCAGCGGCTGGCCGCGCTCATGCAGGCCCAGAGCGGGAACTGGTGGACGGTCTGCGATCTCGTGATCGAGCGCGACGGCCGCTTCGCCTTCACCTTTTCCTACGATCAGCCCTACCGTATCGACGGCAACCCGAACGATCAGCGGTTCAGGGACTATCTCGAAAGATACCGCGCCGAAACGGGAAACTGATCAGGCTGCCGTCCTATTCCTCTTTGGCCTTGCGGGTCCAGTAGACCACGCCATCTATGATCACATCGTCGGGATCGCTTTTCTCGGCGCTCCCGAACACGGCGAAGAAACGACGTTCCTCTCCCTCCGGATGTGACAGGACGAGCGCGTAATCCTCGAAGCGGTAGGTCGAGGTGACGCTGTTGTCGCGATTGCTGGTGACGATCATGTAGCTGGTGGCGAAATTGCCGGCGACGAAGCCGCCGCGCGCATGGGTGACGGTTCCGTCAGGATTGAACACGAAGGACCGGTCACGCCGGATGCCGCCCATGCCGACATTGAGGAAATAGTAGCTGTGGTCGAGACGCGTATCCGCCGGCAGCGACGCGAGTTCCTGCGCCTTCGAAAGGTCGATTTCGTCTCCGTCCTGCGACAGCGTGACCTTTCCCGTCCAGCCTTTCGACCATGTCATCCAGCGCCCCGGTTCACGCTCTTTCGACGTTGCCACATCGAGGTCCGTGAAGGGGAAGCTCCACGCATGCCGATAGGCCGTCCCGTCCCTCAGCAGGACATAGACATTTTCCTCGCGATGGGTGTAGCCGTTGCCGAAGCCGTCCAGGCGGTTCTCGAATTCCGCCACGTAGAGAACGCGATCGATATCCTTCATGGCCATGCCCTTGCCGGGGCCGGCATAGACCTCGTCGGCTTCCGGCGGCCTGTGTACGAGGCCGGCCTCGTCATCCGTTTCAGCGATGGTCTCCCTCGTTTCCTCCAAGGTGAAGAGCCGGCAGTCGCGAAGGTTTATCCGGGCATTTTCTCCGTCGACCACGCTGCGCGGCTGGCCGACCACGACCATGTTCTGCCCGCGCGCATTCTTCATGCGCGCCTCTTGCGCCTCGTCGCGGAAGCTGCGGCAGGACAGGGAGAAGCGGGATTGCTTGGCTCCGCGCCACTCGCGCAACGCGTCGTCGGAGACCACGCGGCCGTATCCCGCGACAGCCCCTTGCCTTTCGAGGTGGTCTTCCAGCCGGGCTTCACGGGCTCTACGCAGATCGCGATCCTTGAGCGCACCCTCATGGGAGCCGACGGCGGCCATCTCCGCTTCGGCCAGAACCGACAGATGCGCCAGCCCCACAAGCTTCGCCGTCACCTCCGGCGCGTCCGGCTGCGGTGTCGCCATGTCCAGATCGAAGTCGCGCGCCATTCTGCGCAGCGTCCGCACGACCGGCTTGATCGTGTATTTTTCGTCGGCAAGAAAGGCGGTGAGGTCTCCGCAATGCGTCGCATCCTCATCGAGCGCCTGCCCGATCTGCGTGCGCGCACGGGCCAGATTGTCTTCTATCTCCTTTCGCAACCCATCGCTCCTGCGCTCGAGCGCGGCCATGACCGCATCGTAGTCGGCGATATCGTTGCGTTGGGTCCAACTCGCCAGCGCATCGCGCCGGGCGCTTTCGTCGGCAGGGTCCCGCTCGTCGCAAAGCGTCTTGAGCGTACGCGCCGTCACCACCCGGCTGGCCGCCTCCGACAGTGCAGCGTTGAATTCCGCCTCGGTCGTGGCACGTGCCTCAGAGGCTATGAGCGCCAACGAAAAAGCAAGGGCCAGAGCGAGGACCTCGCGCCGCCGTTTTCTTCCGGACATCATCATATCGCTCGTCCTTTCAGTGGTTTCCCCTGCAATGACAGACGCTGACGAAACTCTCAAACTTGGTGGCCACTTGCAATTTCCTTAAAAAAAAGTCGCAAATGGCAAAGGTCGTTACAGTTCCAAACGTCGAAATATCATCAAGGGTCAGGGCGACGGTTACAAGATGTGCCATTGTTCCGAACATCGCGAACACGGGTGGAAAAGCAGATCAGCAATGACGTCATACAGATTGGGAATAGTTTCGCTCACGGTTTTTGCCCTGTTCTCGTTCATCGATCGCGGCATGGCATATGACATGAACACTCTGGACCGGCATCTGGATACCCAGCGGTGGAACCGGCTGCAGGACCACCAGAACAGCCAGAGAACGAAACCTGCGTCACGAAAGAATACCCCGACAAACCGCAAGGCGTCGAAGCCGGCTTGCTCCGCCGACTCCATGCCCCCTGCCGAGCGCCGCAGGATGGAAGCACAGGCCATGCGGATCATGCAGCGGGAAGGGCGGCGGCGGTTGCCTACGCCCGCAAACAGGGCATGGCCTACCACCAGAAGCTCAAGAAGCAGGGTATCTGCCCCTGATCATTCATGATCTGAAGGCCTCACATGGCCGAGACAGGCCTGTTACTGCTGGAATATGAAATGTCTCATTTGAAGAAACCTCTCATTGCCATCATTCTTGCGATCATCCCGTTCTTTGTCTTTCTCGGGTCGCAGGACACGGTCCGGGTCAACGGCGTCGTGACGGCGGACAACCGCTTCAACATCCTCGGCGTCGTTCTGGGCCTGGTTGCCGTCGGCATGGCTTTGTCGATCCTGAAGCCTTCGGCATCCGGCAGCGTGGCGCGAAAGGCGCTCGGGGCATTGGCCGGTTTGCTTGGCGTCGTTCAGGTTGTTGCCGCTTTCGATGTCGTGCGGATAGACCCCTGGGACTGGCTGCTGCCAGACCGGAACCTGCCCGAGCTCACGTACACGCGGCTCGGGCCGGATGCGCGGCCCCAGATCCTCGTTAGACCCGATACTGCCGAAGGCTATTCCGGGGCGCTGCGCAGGAATAAAGTCCTCATGATCATCTATACGCGTTCCCACATGGACTATGCCGACCTGTGCCACGGGGGCCGTTACCGGGTGGATACACAGGAGGCCCTCAGCATTCCCGATTTCCTTCCGCAGGAAGAACAGGACGCGATCGTCGCGGAGACCGAACGCCGCCGATCCGATCCTCCGGCCGAATGCGGCCCAGGGCAAACAGCGCGGCAGATGGGCTCCCTCGTGGACGAGATCAACCGGGATCTCGACGCATCTGTATTCCTGAAGGAGGAGTACCTGAAGCGCGCGCAGGCGCAATGATCCGGCCGAACGGCGAATGAGCATGATGGAGAACCGACCATGCCAATCAAACCCTCAGCCTTCCTGAGCATCATGGCGATGGCGCTCGCCGCCCTCCCTGCCCGTGCGGACTGGGAAACGACACGATGGGGCATGTCGCCCGACGAGGTGCTGTCCGCTTTGGCGAATGCAAAGGCGCATGCGCCTGCGGCGAGCGAACTCTACGAGGAAGGGGATGCGACCTATGCGCCGCTCGTCAAGACCGATTACCGGCTGGCCGGCATCGCGACGACGGTCTCCCTGCTCTTCGACACCGATGACCGGCTGGCTTTTGTCCTGATCAACCCCGTTTCGGCGGATGACTGCAAGGCGTTGCACGACCATCTGGTGCAGGAACATGGCCCTGGAACCAGCATGAGTGCGGGCACCATCACAATCACCGACTGGACCGGCGGGACCGACGACATCAAGCTGACGGCGTTTGAGAATGGCGAATTGTGCAACCTCTCCTACCGGGCCCGGTAAGACAAGCCCATGATTGCCCTCTTCGCGACCCGCCGCCGAAACCCTATTGCGCGCCAGGTGATGCGGGGATTGGCCGTCATTGCCGTGATGGCGCTCGCCAGCGGTTGCGGGGCCGGGCGCGAAGAGGCGGGGCAAGCAGCCATGAAACTGGCCGAAGCGATCTATCCGGGTCAGCTCGAGCTCTACGACACCCATCTGCAAAAGGGCTACTATGACGTCACGCTCGCTGTCAAAGGCGATCCCGTCACCCGCATCCGTTTCGCGATGGACCGCAACCCCGCCGATTGCACGCTCGGAACGCCATGCGAGGAGCGGCTGCGAAAGGCTTATGACAGCGGCATCGCCTTTGGGCAGGAAATCAACGCGCTCGATACGACCTTCCGAAACTGCGGCATTCCCGTTCTTGCCGTACATTGGTACGGCGGCACGTCCGGTCTTGTCCCGATCATCGAGCAACGCCTGACCAACGAAAACCAGCACAAGGTGGTCGACGCGCTCGCCGCCTGCGTCACGACGTTCCGGACGGCGTATCTCGACTCGGCATGGTGGGACCAGCGTTCCGCCATCAGGATCATCATCAGCAGCAACGACACAGGGCGGAAAGCGCAAGCACCCGATCCCCTGAACTTCGAGGCCTCCGTTCCCGACTTCTTGCAAAGCGCCCCGGCTTATTCCGTCACTTTTTCCCTGGATCGGCCCGACGTCGAGGCTGGCGCATTGCGATTTCTGCCGTTCTACGCGCTCAACGACGAACTCAAAAAAGCCATAGGGAAGGAAGCCGAGAGCTTTCTGCGAAAACATGACGATGTGATTCTGGAAACCTTTGTCATGCTTTGGGAGACCGAACTCGACCCGGAGCGGGTGGATGTGATCCGCACCTATGTGCTGGCATGCACGCATGCCACGCGCGACGGAAAGCGTTGCCGAAAGGGCGACGTTGCCCTTCGGGTGCAATATGATCTGAAAAACGAACAGGTGACGGACATTCAACGGATGCCGCTCGCCAGGGATCATCACGGCTCTGCCATTTTTGCGCCTCTCCCGCGTCGGGCCGATCCAACGACTCCCTGACGGCACGATCGCCACGCCCGCGCTCGTCATGTGAAGCTGCCATCGACCTCACCGGCGCAGACGCACGGTGTGATCGAAACGGGATTTATGAGCGGGCGAAACGTATCAGCAGTGATGAGGTACTTGTTCTTCTCACAATCTAAAGACAGCAGAATGATTGAGGAGGAACCAGAATGGTCCGGCTGAGGGCGTTACCGACGCTGTGTCTACACGCCGACCGAGGCTTTTCTCGAGGAGGCCGGTTGTCCCGAGTGCCGCGAGGAAGTCGGCGAGGCGCTGTTCGACAGCCTGGAGGCGTGGATGCCAGGGGAAACCGACAATTTCACCTGCCCCGAGTGCGGCCACGAGGACGACATCAACGGCTTCCTGTTCCTGCAGCCCTGCGCTTTTTCCAACCTGGGCTTCATCTTCAACGACTGGGCCGCGGCACGCCTGCGGCCGGCGTTCATCGAGGAGTTCGCCGAGCGCCTGGGTCATCCGGTGTCGCTGGTGCAGGTGAGGGTATAGCGCTTGAAGGCGCTGAAAGAGGGGAGCTCTTCCCTGAGCCTGAATAGATCAGGCTGCTTTAATCTCATTCGGTTCCCTGTCTGTGGAAGAAAGCTTCAAGCTTCGAGTCGCAGACAGGGCGAGTGAGTGCCGGGCGTCGTCGGCAGCGCAATTGTCGTTGTATCGATTCTTTACATTGAGTGACAAGGGCCGCCTGGGTATAATGGCGCGCTTCCAATTTTCCCGTCTGGGAGCCCCCGCCATGCTGCGTATCAGTCAAGAAGCCCTTACCTTCGACGACGTTTTACTTATTCCCGGTTTCTCCGATGTTCTGCCGAAGGACGTCAGCCTCAAGACTCGCCTCACCCGTGGCATCGAGTTGAACATTCCGCTGCTGTCCGCCGCCATGGATACCGTGACCGAAGCCCGCCTGGCCATCGCCATGGCCCAGGAAGGCGGCATCGGCATCATCCACAAGAACATGACCGTCGAGCAGCAGGCTGCCGAAGTGCGCAAGGTCAAGAAGTTCGAGTCCGGCGTGGTCAAGGATCCGATCACCATCGAAGCCGACGCCACCGTGCGCGACCTGTTCGAGCTGACCCGCCTGCACAACATTTCCGGCGTGCCGGTGCTGAGCAACGGTGACCTAGTCGGTATCGTCACCTCCCGCGACGTGCGTTTCGAGAACCGCCTGGACGCCACCGTGCGTGAAGTGATGACGCCCAAGGAGCGGCTGGTCACGGTCAAGGAAGGCGCCACCAAGGAAGTGGTTCGCGAGCTGCTGCACAAGCACCGCATCGAAAAAGTCCTGATCGTCGACGACGCCTTCACCCTCAAGGGCATGATGACCGTCAAGGACATCGAGAAGGCCAAGGCCTACCCGCTGGCCAGCAAGGACGACCAAGGCCGTCTGCGCGTCGGCGCGGCCGTCGGTACCGGCGCCGATACCGCTGACCGCGTCTCGGCGCTGGTCGCCGCCGGCGTCGACGTGGTGGTGGTGGATACCGCCCACGGCCACTCCAAGGGCGTGATCGACCGCGTACGCTGGGTCAAGCAGACCTTCCCGGACATCCAGGTGATCGGCGGCAACATCGCCACCGGCGACGCCGCCCGCGCCCTGGCCGAAGCCGGCGCCGATGCGGTCAAGGTCGGTATCGGCCCGGGCTCGATCTGCACCACGCGCATCGTCGCCGGTGTCGGCGTGCCGCAGATCTCCGCCGTGGCCAACGTCGCCGCGGCACTGGCAGGCACCGGTATCCCGCTGATCGCCGATGGCGGCATCCGTTTCTCCGGCGACCTGTCCAAGGCCATCGTCGCCGGCGCCTCCTGCGTGATGATCGGTTCCATGCTCGCCGGCACCGAAGAAGCGCCGGGCGAGATCGAACTGTTCCAGGGCCGCTCCTACAAGGCTTACCGCGGCATGGGTTCGCTGGGCGCCATGTCCCAGGCCCAGGGCTCGTCGGATCGCTACTTCCAGGATTCCTCCGCCGGCGCCGAGAAGCTGGTGCCCGAGGGCATCGAAGGCCGCGTGGCCTACAAGGGCGCCATGGGCTCCATCGTCCATCAGTTGATGGGCGGGCTGCGTGCCTCCATGGGGTACACCGGTTGCGCGACCATCGAAGAGATGCGCACCAAGCCCGAATTCGTGCGCATCACCGGTGCCGGCATGGCCGAATCCCACGTGCATGACGTGCAGATCACCAAGGAAGCGCCCAACTATCGCGTCGGCTGAGCGAAGCTCAGCCGACTAGCTGCAAGCTACAAGTCAACGGCCGCTTTTGCTTGCGGCTTGAAGCTTGGAGCTTGTGGCTTAATCTTTTCTTGTGAGAGCCCGAGTATGTCCAGCCCTGACATCCACGCCCACCGCATCCTGATCCTCGATTTCGGTTCCCAGTACACCCAGTTGATCGCCCGCCGCGTGCGCGAGATCGGCGTGTATTGCGAGCTCCATCCTTTCGACATGGACGATGACGCCATCCGCGCCTTCGCTCCGCGCGGCATCATCCTCGCCGGTGGCCCCGAGTCGGTGCATGCGGCCGACAGCCCGCGCGCGCCGCAGGCGGTGTTCGACCTCGGCGTGCCGCTCTTCGGCATCTGCTACGGCATGCAGACCATGGCTGAACAGCTCGGTGGTCGCGTCCAGGGTTCCGATCTGCGCGAGTTCGGCTATGCCCGCGTCGACGTGGTCGGCAAGAGCAAGCTGCTCGATGGCATCGAAGACCATGTCGACGCCGATGGCGTACTGGGCCTGGACGTGTGGATGAGCCACGGCGACAAGGTCACCGAGATTCCGCCGGATTTCCACCTGCTGGCCAGCACCCCGAGCTGCCCGATCGCCGGCATGGCCGACGACAGCCGCAGCTACTACGGCGTGCAGTTCCACCCGGAAGTGACCCACACCAAGCAGGGCGGTCGCATCCTGTCGCGCTTCATCCTCGACATCTGCGGCTGCGAGGCGCTGTGGACCGCTTCGAACATCGTCGAAGACGCCATCGCCCAGGTGCGTGCGCAGGTCGGCGACGCCAACGTGCTGCTCGGCCTGTCCGGCGGGGTCGATTCCTCGGTGGTCGCGGCGCTGCTGCACAAGGCCATCGGCGATCAACTGACCTGCGTGTTCGTCGACAACGGCCTGCTGCGCCTGCACGAAGGCGAGCAGGTGATGGCCATGTTCGCCGAGAACATGGGCGTCAAGGTGATCCGCGCCAACGCCGAAGCGCAGTTCCTCGGCAACCTGGCCGGCGAAGCCGACCCGGAGAAGAAGCGCAAGATCATCGGCCGCACCTTCATCGACGTGTTCGATGCCGAAGCCAGCAAGCTGCAGAACATCCAGTTCCTCGCCCAGGGCACCATCTACCCGGACGTGATCGAGTCGGCCGGCGCCAAGAGCGGCAAGGCCCACGTGATCAAGTCGCACCACAACGTCGGCGGCCTGCCGGAAGAGATGAACCTCAAGCTGGTCGAACCGCTGCGCGAACTGTTCAAGGACGAAGTGCGGCGCATCGGCCTGGAGCTGGGCCTGCCCTACGACATGGTCTACCGGCATCCGTTCCCGGGCCCGGGCCTGGGCGTGCGCATCCTCGGCGAAGTGAAGAAGGAGTACGCCGACCTGCTGCGCCGTGCCGACCACATCTTCATCGAAGAACTGCGCAAGGCCGACTGGTACCACAAGGTCAGCCAGGCCTTCGTGGTGTTCCAGCCGGTGAGATCGGTGGGCGTGGTCGGCGACGGCCGTCGCTACGCCTGGGTCGTGGCCCTGCGTGCGGTGGAAACCATCGACTTCATGACCGCCCGCTGGGCGCACCTGCCCTACGAGTTGCTGGAAACCGTCAGCGGCCGGATCATCAACGAAATCGACGGCATCTCCCGCGTCACCTACGACGTGTCGAGCAAGCCGCCGGCGACCATCGAGTGGGAGTGACGGAACGTCCTTCGCGGACTATCGCCAGCTATCGAAAAATCGTCGTAACGGATTGATTTGAAATAACGGCGTGATGGGGAGCCACCTGGCTCGACCAGCAACTGATCGGTGGCGGCCGAGGGGCGAGCAAGCCTTGCAACAGCGGGCCGGCTTCCTTGAAGAACAAGGGCTGGCCCAGCGGCGCGGGCAGCGCGTGGCCGGTATCTACCAGCGCGACATCATGCTCGCCAGCGGACGCTACGCGATGCTCGATGGCGGCATGGGCTTCTCGCATGCCGTGGCGGTCGGTGATCGAGCAGCGGCTGGGCAGCAGTTCTCCGCGACGGTGCGCTGCGGCCGGATGTCGTGGGAGATTGGACGACAGCCTGGGCCTGCCAGCGCCCGAGCTTCAAGCCAGATGCTGCGTCTCCCGCACGGGCCAAAGTCGCGCAGCATTCCGTCGCGAGTGCTGAAGATTGGCAGATGGCCAATTGCATGAGCCGGCTATCGGCCCTGCACGCAATGATGGCAAGATGTTCCTTATTGGAGAAATAACGGCATTCGATACTCGGCGTGAGGCGCAGCCGGATGCCGTGCGCATACGGATAAGGTATGTATGGTTTCGATTCAGATGGGTGGTGAGGACAAGACCGCCAGGATCAGCGACTGGTCGATTTACTGGAGCGACAAGTACGAAGCCCTGCAACTGACCTGTTATTACCCCTCCAAGAAAACGTACACGCGCCCGCTCAGCGACTGTCGTGTTTCTCCCACCCGCGAGCTGGGCGAGATGTTGCTGACCAAGCCCGGCAGCACGATCGTCACGCCCATCGCCAAGGCGACGATCTACGGCGAGCGGTATGCCGTCGTGCACTATCCGGACGCCGACAAACCCTATGTCTACAAGATGGACGGCATCGGCTTTACCGCGCCGACGGCGATGAAGGACGCACCGGTCTTCCACTATTTCTCAGCCGTGGCGAATGCCCGGCAGGATCGCGCCACTTCGAAAACCGACCGTGAGATCGCCGCCAATGTCGTGCGCCAACTGGAAAAACTGCCCGCCAGTACCGACACCGCCTTGCAGGCCTACTGCACGGGCCGCAACGGCGCGCTGGCGCCGGGCCAGGGGCTGATCTATCCGTTCGGGCTGAACGAGAGCCAACTGGCGGCGGTCGAGCAAGCCTTCCGCGCGCAGGTCAGCGTGATCGAGGGCCCACCGGGAACCGGCAAGACCCAGACCATCCTCAACATCCTCGCCAATATCCTGCTGCGCGGACAGACGGTGGCGGTGCTGTCCAACAACAATGCGGCGGTGGAAAACGTCTACGAGAAGCTGGAGAAATGCGGCCTGGGCCATCTGTTCGCCAGACTCGGCAACCAGGACAACCGCAAGGACTTCTTCGCCGACCTGCCGCCTTGGCCTTCGAGCGAGCCCGAGCCCGCTCCGACGCTGGACGAGATTCAGGCCCTGCTGGCCCGCGTGCAGCAGCACTTGCACGATCACAATCGGGCGGCGCAACTGCAGGTCGAACTCGATGAGCTGAGCATCGAGCGGCGCTACCTGCAGCAATGGCAGGCAGACAGCGGCGTACAGGCCGCCGCCTCGCTGGACAAGTACGGACTGTCGCCGCGCAAGACCTCGGACCTGATGGCCTACCTGGCCTATCTGGGTGAGCAGCGCATCCGCCTCAAGGACCGCATCGAGCTGCTGTTTCACTTCAGGATTTTCCGCGCCAAGCCATTCGCCCAGGGCGATGCGCGCCTGGCCGTTTTCCATGCCCTGCAGATGCACTATTACGACAAGGCGCTGCGAGACAAGGAAGCGCAGCTGCAGGCGTGCCGCGAATCGTTGGCGCGCGGCAATTTCGAGGCCTTGCTGGAGGCATTGAAGACGGCGTCGATGCGCCACCTGAAGCAGCATCTGCACCGTCAGGCGCGGCCGTCGGACAGCCTCGATGCCAAGACGTACCGGCATCCGCAACAGTTCGATGCTTTCGTGCGGCGTTTCCCGGTTCTGGGCAGTGGCACGCACTCTATCGTCAACTCGATCGCGCCAGGGGCGATCCTCGACTACGTGATCATCGACGAGGCCTCGTTGCAGGACATCGTGCCGGGCATTCTGGCGCTGGGCTGTGCGAAGAACCTGATCGTCGTCGGCGACAACCGCCAGTTGGCGCACATTCCCGTGAAGCTGGGCCTGCCGGCGCCCGCCGAAGCCTACGATTGCGAGCGCTACAGCCTGCTCGATTCGTGCATCGGCGTGTTCAAGGAGGCGCTGCCCAGAACCCTGCTGAAAGAGCATTACCGCTGCCATCCCAGGATCATCCAGTTCTGCAACCAGCAATTCTACGACAACGCGCTGGTGCCCATGACCAAGGACAAGGGCGAAGCGCCATTGCGCCTGGTGGTAACCGCCAAGGGCAACCACGCCCGCCAGAACACCAACTTGCGTGAGCTGGACTCCCTGCTCAAGCTGCTCGACGACGAGGGCGAGCCGATCGGCGTGGATGGCGACGGACGCGGGTTCATCGCGCCGTTCCGGGATCAGGTCAACCTCTCCGGTACGCGCCTGCCGGCGGATTTCGCCAAGGACACCGTGCACAAGTTCCAGGGCCGGGAGTGCGACGAGATCATCTTCTCCACCGTGCTGGACAAGAAACGCTACAACCAGGAGAGCAAGCGCATGGACTTCGTCGATGACCCACGCATGATCAACGTGGCGGTATCGCGGGCCAAGCACCGCTTCACCCTGGTGACGGGCGACGAGGTGTTCACCGCCAATAACGGCCACATCGCGGCGCTGATGCGCTACGTCACCTATTACGCGCAGGACGAGCAGATCGTGCGCGCGCCCGTGGTATCGGCCTTCGACCTGCTGTACCGGGAATTTGACCAATCCCTGGCGCGCTTGAACGCCCGTTTGCGGCCCGAGGATTCACGCTACAGATCCGAGCAGATCGTGGCGCAGCTGCTGCGCGAGGCGCTGTCCGATCCGTCGTGCCAGGCGTTGATGTGTCACGACCAGGTCAAGCTGGATCAGGTCGCATCACCGAGCAACCCGGATTTGACGCAACGCGAGCGGGCCTTCATGAAGCGCGCCAGTTGCGATTTCGTGATCTATTTCAAGGTGGGCAAGACCCCGGTGGGGGTAATCGAGGTCGATGGCGGCTCCCACGACCGCCCCGATCAGGCGGCGCGGGACGCCTTGAAGAACGACATCCTGGCGAAAAGCGGCATTCCCATCCTGCGTCTGCGCACCGTCGACAGTCGCATCGAAGAGAGAATCGCCGACTTTATCGCCCTGTGGGCGAGCCCGGTGCTCGGCGCGTAAGGCGGCGTCGGAGCGCCCCATCCTCGGCAGTTTCCTCGTAGATGGGGGCCGAGCAGCATCGCGTCTAGCCGTCAAGGCGTCTTCATTGAGGGACCTGGCGCAGAGTGGCCGTCCGGGGCGAGGCTCTGGTAGCAGCCCCGGGCGTCGATGTGCGTGTCCTCGTACTTCAGGCGTGCATTGGCGGCCTGGAAGGCAATGCTCTCCGGGGGGCGGCGTGCCGATGACGTGGACATCGCTTCCACCATCAGCGTGGCGGCGGCAAATGCCGGCATTGCGCTTGGCGCTGTCATCGGTGGGTTTCCCGCCTGGGCCTGGGCGCGACGCCGTGGGTCGCGCGATCATGGTCGGCATTGGCCTGCTGCTGACGGTGTGGAGTGGCTGGCTGGACCAAAGAGAGACAGGTGCAGGCTCAGTGCTCTCGAGCGCTGTTCGAGAGCACTGAGCTCAGGAGGCGGCATGGGCCACGCCTCGTTATCGATTGCGCTGACTTCTGGGTTCGGGTGTCGTGCTCTTCGTGGCTGGGAACACCCGTGCGCACAGGAAATCGACCAGCGCCCGGACCTTTGGCGAGGGATGCTTGCTCGCCGGCCACAGCACATGGAAAACCCCGCTGCGCTCCACATGCTCGGCCAGGATCGGCTTGAGTCGACCATCGGCCAATGGCTCGCGGATGGCGAAGTCCGGCAGGTAGGCGATCCCCAGTCCCTGCAGTGCGAAACATACGCGCGTCTCGATGTTGTTGCAGATCATCGAGGTGGGCAGTTGCAACTCGGGTTCGCCGGGCGTTTGCCGCAGCGCCCAGATCTCCAGCTTGCCGCTGTTGGGAAAGCGATAGTGCAGGCAGCTGTGCTGCCGCAGATCGGCCGGTGTCCGCGGTGTACCCCAGCGTGCCAGGTAGTCCGGCGAGGCCACCAGCCGCATCTGGAAGGAGCCCAGACGACGGGCCGACAGCCGCGAGTCGGCCGGTTCGCCCGTACGCACCACGGCATCGAAGCCTTCCTCGATGACATCGACCAGCCGGTCGGTGAAGTCCAGGTCCAGCTCGATCTCGGGGTACTCGCGCATGAACTCGCCGAGCACTGGCAGCACCAGCGAGCTGACCAGTGGCAGGCTCACCCGCAGGCGCCCGCGCGGTGCGGCGGTGGCTTGCGACAGCTCCAGTTCCGCCGCCTCGATCTCGGCCAGGATGCGGCGGCTGCGCTCCAGGAACAGCGTGCCCTCGGCGGTCAACGTGACGCTGCGCGTGCTGCGGTGGAACAGGCGCACCCCCAGCTTCTCTTCCAGCCGCGCCACGCTCTTGCCGACGGCCGAGGCCGACACGCCCAGCAGCCGGCCGGCGGCGACAAAGCTGCGCGTTTCGGCGACCTGCACGAACACCACGAAGCCATTCAGGCTGTCCATTGATCGGTTCCTCTCGCAATTGCGGACACTTTGTTCCGCACATCGAGGAACTGTAGCCTGCTTTTTCTTTAATCGAGAGGTTTCTATCGTCGCGGCATTGCCCATTGAATCGAGGCGCTTGCCATGACGAATTCCACCACGGCCCATGACCGCCTGCCGCTGGCCTCGCTGCTGGCGCTGGCCATGGCGGCCTTCATCACCATCCTGACCGAAGCGCTGCCGGCCGGTCTGCTGCCGCAGATGGCGCAGGGCCTGGCGGTGTCCGAGGCCTGGGTCGGTCAGACCGTTACGATCTATGCCATCGGTTCGCTGGTGGCGGCCATTCCGTTGACCGCCGCCACGCAGGGCGTGCGGCGCCGCCCGTTGCTGCTGGCGGCCATCGCGGGCTTCGTCGTCGCCAATACCGTCACCACGTTCTCCGGCAGCTATGCCCTGACCCTGGTGGCGCGCTTCCTGGCGGGTGTGTCGGCCGGGCTGCTGTGGGCGCTGCTGGCGGGTTATGCCGCGCGCATGGTGCCCGAGCATCAGAAGGGCCGGGCCATCGCCATTGCGATGGTCGGCACGCCATTGGCGCTGTCGCTGGGCGTGCCGGCCGGCACCTTCCTTGGCAATCTGCTGGGCTGGCGGATGTGCTTCGGCATCATGAGCGCACTGGCGCTGGTGCTCATGGTGTGGGTGCGCATCAAGTTGCCGGACTTCGCCGGCCAGGCGGCGGGCAAGCGCTTGTCGCTGGGGCAGGTGTTCAGGGTGCCCGGCGTGCGCCCGGTGCTGTTTGTGGTGCTGGCCTTCGTGCTGGCGCACAACATCCTCTATACCTACATCGCACCGTTCCTGTCGGCGGCGGGCATGGCCGAACGGACGGATCTGGTGCTGCTGGTGTTCGGCGTCTCGTCCCTGCTGGGCATCTGGATTGTTGGCGCGCTGATCGACCGCCACCTGCGTGTGCTGACGCTTGCCTGTACGTTCGTGTTCGGCCTGGCCGCGCTGGCACTCGGCGTGGCGGGCGATGCGCCTGGCGTGGTGTATGCGGCGGTGGCCGCCTGGGGCCTGGCCTTCGGCGGCTCGGCGACGCTGTTCCAGACGGCACTGGCGAAAACGACAGGCGACGCTGCGGATGTCGTGCAGTCCATGCTGGTCACCGCCTGGAACACGGCGATTGCCGGTGGCGGCATCGTCGGCGGCGTGCTGCTCGAACGCCTCGGCGTCGGCGCCTTCGCACCTGCCTTGCTGGGTCTGCTGGCGGCAACGCTGGTGGTGGTGTGGGCCGCCAGACGGCATGGCTTTCCCGACCCGGCGCTGGCGGCCGGTACATGCCCGGCGATGCCCGATCGACAGACCGAGGCGCGGCCATGAACGGCACCCGGCCACTGTTCTTCATCGCACTGGGCCTGTTCGGCCTGTATGCGGTCGAGTTCGGCGTGGTCGGCATCCTGCCGGCCGTCGTCGAGCGTTACGGCATCACGGTCGCACAGGCCGGTTGGCTGGTGGCGCTGTTCGCGGGCGTGGTCGCGGTCTGCGGGCCGGCCATGGTGTTGTGGCTGTCGCGCTTCGACCGGCGCAAGGCGCTGACCGCCTCGCTGCTGGTCTTCAGCCTGTGCAGCCTGCTGTCGGCCTGGGCGCCCAGCTTCGGCGTGCTGCTGGCGCTGCGTGTGCCGTCGGCGCTGCTGCACCGGCCGCGCACGGACCAGCGCGTCGCACTTGGCGCCACCGCCGACGGCAGGCTCACGAGCATCATCCACGAAGCCTTCGCCGAGACGAGCCGCTACGAGCAGTTCTTCGAGGGCATCACCAACCAGTCCGAGTTTCTCTATTCCTGCCCGAACGTTCGCACCCGCTACCGGATCGTGCCCACCGATACCTCCACTCCGACGCCAATGCGCGCGCCAGGCGAGGCCAGCGGCGCCTATGCGCTCGAATGCGCCATGGACGAGCTGGCCGTCGCCCTGAACATCGATCCGATCGACCTGCGCCGGCGCAACGAGCCGAAGATGGATGAGCGTTCGGGTCGGCCGTTCTCGAGCCGCTCGCTCCTGCAGTGCCTCGATCTTGGCGCGGAACGCTTCGGCTGGGCGCGCCGGGACCCCATGCCAGGGTCCATGCGCGACGGTCGGCTCCTGATCGGCTGGGGCGTAGCGACCACCACCCGATCGGCCGCGCAAGCGCCATCCGACGCTGTCGCGCGATTGATGCCGGATGGCACGGTGGAGATCGAGGTCGCAACCGCCGACATGGAGCCCGGCACCTACACGTCGATGACCCAGGTCGCGGCGGACACCCTTGGCCTGCCCATGGACCGGGTGCGCTTCACGCTGGGACGTTCGGACCTGCCGACGGCCCCCTCGCATGGCGGATCGTGGACCATGGCGTCGGTCGGCACCGCGATTCGCGCGGCGTGTCTTGCCGTCCAGGCCGAGGCGGCAAGGCAGGCGACTGGCGATCGCCGGTCGCCGTTCTTCGGGATGTCGACCGAACAGCTCGAATGGGCGGGGGGCCGGTTGCGCCGCCGTGGCGAAACCGAGCCCGGCGAAACCTACCGCGATGTCGTCGGCAACCAGGGGCCCATCCAGTCCAGGGCGTCGACCGCAAGATCGCCCGACATTGCGAGCAGGTTCTCGATGTATGGCTTTGGAGCCTTCTTCGCCGAGGTCGCCGTCGATCCCGACGTCCGCACGGTCCGGGTCCGCCGGTTGGTCGGCGTCTATGGCGTGGGGCGGATCATCAATCCGCGCCTGGCAACCAGCCAATGCATCGGCGGCATGGTCGGCGGCATCGGGCAGGCCCTGATGGAGCGCACGGTACTGGATCCGCGCAACGGGCTTCCGGTCAACGCCCACATGGCCGATTACCTGGTGCCGGTGAACCTCGATATCGGCTCGCTCGAAACGCACTTCCTCGAAGAAGAGGATTCGGCGGTCAATCCCCTCGGTGCGAAAGGGATCGGTGAACTTTCCATCGTCGGTGTCGCCCCGGCCATCGCCAATGCCGTCTACCACGCGACAGGCAAACGTGTGCGCGAGCTGCCCATCCGTATTGAAAACCTGCTCGAGACATGGGCCTTGGCGGCTTGACGCTAGCCCGTGTCCTGCACGTCAACGGCATTCCCGCCACGCTCTTCGAGGCCGAGGCTTCGCCCGGACAGGTGCCGAATAGCGCTTGAAACGGTCTGCCGCGGCGGTAACGACGCAACAGTTGGAGATCTTCGTCGGACAGGGGCAGGTCGCGTGTGCGCATTGACAGGGGCATCGGGCAGGCAAGGATAAATGGAGGTCAGTATGGCGCTGGCCCGAACATCGAGGGTCCGTTAACACAATCTCAGTGTAGCGACGGTGAGGGCGACGATGACGCAGGAACACCGTGTCGAATCGAGAGCAGACACGCCTGAAGCCCACTCGGCCCCGTGTCCGACGATGTAAAGGATCGCGTTGAGACGCCAGTGCCGTGCGTTCGCCGCAGGTTTGGCTATGGTTAAGGCGCTGTCCATGGACGAAGGAGAATCCCTATGTTCCGTTACCCACGCTGCAAGGTGACGGCCACCGCCGGCCTCGCTCTACTGGGCGCTGTGCTGCTGAGCCTGGCACCGAGCGCCGGGGCGCAGGATGTACTCGAACGTTTCGGCGAGCGCCCCTACACCGGTCGGGTCGACTTTCACGTTGCGCCGCCCAGCGGCAAACCGAGCACTCTGTACGGCAGGGGTAGCGTGCACCTGGTGCGTACGGAGCCAGGCAAGGCCACCCTGCAATTGCAGGGCAAGGTGCCGGACACCGCCAGCCAGACCGATCTCAACGTCTCCGGTCGCTACGATGCCGACGGCTGGCGCAGCGATCCGGGGGACGTGCAGATACGGATCGACGCGGATGGCCGCATCAGCGGTGGCGGGGCCAGCGCAGGGCGGACCTTCCACTTTGCGGGCAACGCCAGCCCGACCGACCTGCGCCTGGAAATGCGGGTGACGGTGGCGGCGGCCGAGAACGGCGTGCCCGCCGGCACCACCCTGACCTTCGACTACCGCGTCGCGCGCGACCTGCCGCGTGCCGCGGCCGATGACGGCGAGGAGGGCGGCTGCCGCATGGTGATGCGGCCCATCGCCAACTTCGGCGGCGGCATGACCATGGCCCAGGTGCCGGAGTGTGACTGAGCCGTCAGCCGCCTACAGCGGTTGATCGCGCCCCGGTTCCCGCAGGCTGCGCTGTATCGCGCGAACGCCTCCGGGACGCCATCCGGGCCGTTCAGTCCTCGTCCAACTCCCGAAAGCGTTCCGCCAGAAAATCCACCAGCGCCCGGACCGACGGCAACAGCCCCCGGCGCGAAGCGAACACGGCATGAATGATCTCGCGCCGCGGCGCCCAGCCGGGGATCACTTGCACCAGTTCGCCGCGCGCGATCTGCCCGCGCACCATCATCGAAGGTAATTGCACGACGCCCACGCCGGCGACCGCCGCCGTGCGCAGCGCGAGCATGCTGCGGGTGATCAGGCGGGGCTGGTGGCGGATGGCGGCCTGCGTCCCGTCGGGGCCGATCAGGTTCCATACATGTTCGTGCTGGGGCAGGCCCAGATCCATGCTCGGCAGACCCGACAGGTCGGCGGGCACGGTGGGAATGCCGCCTTGCAGCAGGTGCGGACAAACCACCAGACACTGCCGGCGATCGGCGAGCACGCGCATCACCAGATCGCTGTCTTCGAGCGGCGGCGGCCGCACGCGGATGGCAATGTCGATGCCTTCGCCCACCACGTCCACGCGCCGGTTGGTTTCCTCCAGATGGATCTGCACGCGCGGGTACGCGACCATGAACGCCGCCAGCATGTCGGCGATGCGCGCATCGAGCAGCGCCACCGGACAGGTCATGCGCACGGTGCCGCAGGGCTCGGCATGGGTCAGCGCGATGGCCTCGTCGGCGGCGTCGGCTTCCACCAGCATGGCCTTGCAGTGATCGTAGTAGGTCTGGCCGCTGTCAGTGACCGTGAAGCGCCGCGTGGAGCGCTGGATCAGGCGTGTGCCCAGGCGCTCTTCGAGCAGTGCGATGCGCCGGCTCAGCTTGGACTTGGGGATGCCCAGCGCGCGCCCGGCTGGGGCGAAGCCGCCGTGATTCACCACCTGCACGTAGTAGTAGAGATCGTTCAGGTCTCGCATGGCTGCATCGTTCATTCAGTAGGACTCTGAGGCCAAATAATAGCGACTACCGGGTTTATCGTTCCACTTCTATCCTCTCCCCATCGCCAACGCATCCCGCCGCGGCACACGCAGGAGATCGGCATGAAGAAGATCCTCGGTGTCTACAGCGCCCCCCGTCCACATTGGGTAGGGGACGGTTTTCCGGTGCGTTCGCTGTTCGGCTACGATGGCCTCGGCAAACACCTGAGCCCGTTCCTGCTGCTCGACCACGCGGCGCCCACGCACTTCGAGCCGGCCGCGCGCCCGCGCGGCGTCGGCCAGCATCCGCACCGCGGTTTCGAGACCGTGACCGTCGTCTACCAGGGCGAGCTGGAGCACAAGGATTCCACCGGCGCCGGCGGACTGATCGGCCCCGGCGACGTGCAGTGGATGACCGCCGGCGGCGGCATCCTGCACGAGGAGTTCCACTCGCGGGCCTTCACCGAACGTGGCGGCACCATCGAGATGGTGCAGCTCTGGGTCAACCTGCCGGCGAAGGACAAGATGACCGAGCCGGGCTACCAGACCCTGCTGGATGCGCAGATCCCGTCGGTGGAACTGCCTGACGGCGTGGGCCGGGTACGGGTGATCGCCGGCGAGTTCGACGGCCATCGCGGCCCGGCGCGCACCTTCACGCCGATGGATGTATGGGACGTGCGCCTCGGCCAGGGCGGCGTGGGTCGCTTCGAGGCGCAGGACGGCCATACGCTGGCGCTGGTGGTGCTGCACGGCACGCTGCTGATCAACGGCAACGCGGTCGCCAGTGAAGGGCAACTGGTGCATCTCGACCGCGCCGGCAGCGGCGTGGAGCTCGAGGCCAGCAGCGATGCAACCGTACTGTGGCTGTCCGGCGAGCCGATCGACGAGCCCGTGGTGGGCTACGGCCCGTTCGTGATGAACAGCGAGAGCGAAATCCATCAGGCCATGGCCGACTTCAACAGTGGCCGCTTCGGCCGCATGGCGCGCTGAGTCAGGAAGCCCCGATAGCGGGGCTTCTTCAATGCCTGGGGCAACGAGGGTTTCGTCAAGGCGGTGAAAGCCACTGGCAAGAAGCAGCCCATCGTTCGCCCCCTGATACAGACCATGTTCCCTGAAGCGATTCAGAACCACGGGCCTGGGCGCTGAGAGGCTCGGCGCCCGTGAGCGGAGGCATTTCGCTGCGCTCGACGAGTTTTTGAGAACAATGCGCAATTGGCCCGTATAATCACCTGTAACTTTTTGTGACCGCCATCCCTGGCGGCCACCCGGGGGCCGTCGCGAGCGACGACAGACAGCGCTCCCGGCGACTTTTTCGTTTCAGAGGAAAGTGGTTTATGTCGGCACATCGAGTAACCGGTCTGGCGCGCGCGGTCGGCGCCGCTGTTCTGTCTTGCGGCCTGCTGCTGGCCTGCGGCGCACGCGCCGATGATCCGGTGACCCTGACGCTGTACAACGGCCAGCATGAGGCCACCGGCAAGGCCGTGGCCGAGGCCTTCGAGAAGAAGACCGGCATCAGGGTGCTGATCCGCAAGGGCGGTGGCGGCCAGTTGGCCAATCAGATCGCCGAGGAGGGCGAGCGCTCGCCGGCGGACATCATCTACACCGAAGAAGCACCGCCGCTGATCAAGCTGGGCAGCCAGGGCCTGCTGGCCAAGGTGGACGAGAGCACGCTGGCGCAGATCGACGCGAAGTTCTCCGACGACAACGGCAACTGGATCGGCATCACCTCGCGCGTGCGCGTGCTGGCCTACAACCCGGATCTGGTCAGCGAGGCCGAACTGCCGAAAAGCGTGCTGGAAGTGGCCGACCCGGAGTGGGCGGGCAAGATCGCCTTCGTGCCGAGCAGCGGTGAATTCCTCGGGCAGACGGCCGCGGTGATCCGCCTCGATGGCCGCGAGGCTGCCGAGGAATGGCTGACCGGCCTCAAGGCGTTCGGCGCCACCTACACCAACAACGTCATCGCGATGAAGGCGGTGGAGAACGGCGAAGTCGGTGCCGCACTGGTGAACAGCTACTACTGGACGGCGCTGAAGAAAGAGAAGGGCGAACTGAAGTCCAGGCTGCACTACTTCGCCGATGGCGATGCCGGTGGCCTTTCCAGCGTGTCCGGCGCCGCCGTGGTCAAGGCCAGCAAGCATCCGCGAGAAGCCCAGCAGTTCCTTGCCTTCATGATCAGCGAAGAAGGGCAGCAGGCCGTGCTGAGCAAATCCGCCGAGTACCCGGTCAACCCCAAGGTTGCGGCCGACCCGCTGCTCAAGCCCTATGACCAGCTCAAGCCGCCGGCGATCACCGCGGCGCAGATCGGCCTGGCCGAGGATGCGCTGGAGCTGCAACGCGAAGTCGGAATGAACTGACCATGCGGCCCCAGGCGGTAAACCCCGAACTGCCGCTACCCCCGGTAACCGTCACCACGCGGCGGCGCAAGGCACCACCGATCTGGCTGCAGATCCCGGTCCTGGCGTTGCTGCTGCTCGCCGCCTTGCCGCTGTTCTTCGTCGTCGCCCGCGCGGCGCAGACCGGTCTGCAGGAGGCCTTTGCGCTGCTCTGGCGGCCCTTCGTGTTCGGCCTGCTGGCCAACACCCTGAAGCTGATGGTGCTGGTGACCCTGGGTTGCGCGCTGATCGGCCTGGCCCTGGCCTGGCTGGTGGAGCGCAGCGACCTGCGCTGGCGCCGCCACTGGAACGTGCTGCTGTGCCTGCCGTTCGCCATTCCGTCGTTCGTCAGCGGCTTCACCTGGGTGTCGATCAGCCCGCTGTTCGAGGGCCTGGGCGGCACGGTGCTGGTGATGATCCTGTCGAAATACCCGCTGATCTACCTGCCGGTGGTCGCGGTGCTGCGCAACCTCGACCCTGCGCTGGAGGAGTCGGCGCGGATGCTCGGCTGCAGCCGGCGCCAGGTGTTCTGGCGGGTCACGTTGCCGCTGCTGCGTCCGGTGCTGATGGCCACCAGCCTGCTGGTGGCGGTGCACATGCTGGTCGAGTTCGGCGCGCCGTCGATCATGCGTTACCAGACCTTCACCACCGCCATCTACCAGCAGTTCGAGCTGGAGTTCAGCGGCAGCAATGCGGCCATGCTCTCGGCCTTGCTGCTGGCGCTGTGCATGATCCTGCTGTGGGGCGAGTTCCGTCTGCGCGGGCGTGGCTATGCGCGCACGGGGCAGGGCGTGGCGCGCAGTGCGGCGCCGTTGCGCCTGGGCCGCTGGGGTGTGCTGGCGCAAGTGCTGATGCTGGCGCTGGTCGCCATTGGTTGCGGCGTGCCACTGACCATGCTCGGGTTCTGGATCGTCGAAGGCAGTTCGGCCAGCTTCCCGGCAATGGAGATCGCGCAGACGCTGTGGTCGTCGCTGTCCTACTCCTTCGGCGGCGCCTTGCTCAGTTGCCTGCTGGCGCTGCCGGTGTGCCTGGTGGTGGTGCGTTATTACGGGCGCATGGCGGAGCTGGCGGATCGCCTGCCCTACCTGCTGCACGCCTTGCCGGGGCTGGTGATCGCCCTGTCGCTGGTGTTCTTCGCCCTCGGCTACGTGCCCGCGCTATACCAGACCAGCATCCTGTTGCTGGTGGCCTATGCCTTGCTGTTCATGCCGATGGCCCAGGGGCCGATCCGCGTGGCCCTGGAGAAGGCTTCCCCGCAGCTGGAAGAGGCGGCCCGCACCTTGGGGCATACGCCGATCGCGACCTTTCTCAGGGTGACCTTGCCGATCATCTTCCCGGCCATCGGCGCTGGCTTCGTACTGGTGTTTCTCGACTGCATGAAGGAGCTGACCGCGACCCTGATCCTCGGTCCGACCGGCCTGGAGACCCTGGCGACCAAGGTCTGGTCGCATACGGGCAACCTGGAATATGCCGGCGCGGCGCCCTATGCCGCACTGATCGTGCTGGTTTCCGGTTTGCCGGTTTATCTGCTGACTACGCGCGCCTACCGGCGTACGTAACGGCTGTGAGGTACATCTGATCCGAGATACCGTCTTGATCCTTGGCCTGCAAGAGCCCTTTCTGGATCAGGGTTGACCAATAGGAGCGTCGCCCTCGGCGCGATGCGATGGTGGGCATGCCGCAGAAATCGCGGTATGCCCACGATTCGCCGCGAGGTCGCGGCTCCCACACAAATGTGGCAGTTCTACGCGCTTATTGCTGGATCCCGTGTAGGGCGGATCAGGCGCAGGTGTAATCCGCCGAACGTCTCGACAGGCTACGCAATCATCCTTGCCATGCTGCGAGGCGAACGACTTCGCCTTGCGTAGCCCGGGTCGAGCGCAGCGACACCCGGGAAACCGCACCCTCCTGGGTATCGCCGCGCTCAACGCCAGGCTACGGGACAAGCCGTACCCTGTAGGGTGGATGGGGCCGCGTGGGTGAAGTGTCGTCCACCCTACGGCGCAACTGCAGCCCTTAACGCCCCTGCATTCAAGGTGTATCGTTCACACCTCTTCAGCGCCCGTAGAGGCGTTTCGGATCACACCTGATTAGCGTCACCGCAGTCCCGCTTCAGGAGCAGGCTTCATGAGTTTCACCCGCAGGCAGGTACTGGGCGGTCTGGTCGGTCTTGGCATCGTTGGCCTGGGGGCTGGTGGCGCCCGCTACTGGCTCGGTCGTCCGTTCGACCGCAAGACCCACGATTACGAGCTGATCGCCGCGCCCCAGGATGTCGAACTGGTTGCCGGCCATGTCACCCCGGCCTGGGCCTATGGCGGCCAGGCGCCGGGCGTCGAGCTGCGTTGCCGGCAGGGCGACGAGCTGCGGGTGCGTTTCATCAACCACCTGCCCGAACCGACCACCATCCACTGGCACGGCATCCGCCTGCCACTGGAAATGGACGGCGTGCCCTATGTGTCGCAGTTGCCGGTGCTGCCGGGCGAGTATTTCGACTACCGTTTCGTCACCCCGGATGCCGGCAGCTACTGGTACCACCCCCACGAGTCGAGCTCGGTGCAACTGGGCCGTGGCCTGGTCGGTCCGCTGATCGTCGAGGAACGCGAGCCGACCGGTTTCCTGCATGAGCGCACCCTGTGCCTGAAGAGC
Organism: Phytopseudomonas dryadis; assembly: GCF_004327355.1. Classification (GTDB taxonomy): domain Bacteria; phylum Pseudomonadota; class Gammaproteobacteria; order Pseudomonadales; family Pseudomonadaceae; genus Aquipseudomonas; species Aquipseudomonas dryadis. The sequence goes on along the minus strand of NZ_QJUM01000010.1, from coordinate 65,187 downwards.
TGGCACCTGGACGAGCAGGGCGCCTTCACTGAGTTCAGCGTGCCCCGCGAGGCGGCCCGCGAGGGCACCCGTGGTCGCCTGTCGACCATCAATGGCGTATCGCTGCCGGCTCTGGAGTTGCCCGCCGGCCAGGTGGTGCGCCTGCGCCTGCTCAACGTCGACAACACCATCACCTACCGCCTCAACCTGCCCAAGGGCGATGCACGCATCTATGCGCTGGACGGCAACCCGATCCAGCCGCGTCCGCTGGGCAAGGAATACTGGCTGGGACCGGGCATGCGCATCGACCTGGCGCTCAAGGTGCCGGAGGCCGGTAGCGAACTGTCGCTGCGCAATGGCCCGTTGCGCCTGGCCACCCTCAAGTCGGTGGCCAGCGGCGAGCCGGCGGGTGAGTGGCCGCCAGCACTGCCGCCCAATCCGGTGGCCGAGCCGGACCTGGCGCGCGCCGAAACCCTGCGCTTCAACTTCGAGTGGGCGGCCGCGCTGGCATCCCCCGCAGACGAAGCGGCTGGCCGCTACAAGTACTGGCAGATCAACGGCCAGGCCTGGGACATCAACGACAAGACCTGCGCCGATCGCCCCATCGCCCGCCTGGAGAAGGACGGCCACTACATCCTCGTGCTGCGCAACCTGGCCCAGTACCAGCACCCGATCCACCTGCACGGGCTGATCTTCAAGGTGCTGGACTCCAACCGGCGCAAGATCGAGCCCTACTACACCGACACCTTCCTGCTCGGCAAGAACGAAACCGCGCGCATCGCCTTCGTCGCCGATAACCCCGGCGTGTGGATGTTCCACTGCCATGTCATCGACCATATGGAAACCGGCCTCATGGCCGCCATCGAGATCGCCTGACATGAGAGCCCCGTTGATCATCGACCGCAGCCAGGACGAACGCTTCATGCGCGAAGCCCTGCAACTCGCCGCCGAAGGCGCTGCCCGCGGCGAAGTACCGGTCGGCGCCGTGCTGGTGCAAGGCGGCGGCGTGATCGGCCGCGGCTTCAACTGCCCGATCTCTGCCAGCGACCCCAGCGCCCACGCCGAAATGGTCGCCATCCGCGCCGCCGCCCAGGCCGTCAGCAACTACCGCCTGCCCGGCAGTACTCTGTACGTGACCCTGGAACCCTGCGCCATGTGTGCCGGACTGATCGTCCACTCGCGCGTGCAGCGCGTGGTCTTCGGCGCCAGCGAACCACGGGCGGGCATGGCGGTGAGCCGTGGGCAGTTTTTCGAGCAGGGCTTTCTCAACCATCGGGTACTGGTCGAGGGTGGAGTGCTGGCGCAGGAGTGTGGGGCGGTGTTGAAGGCGTTTTTCAAGGCGCGGCGGGGTTAAAGCACGCTGGTGTCCGTTAATGGCGTCCGAGGTTTGGCGTGTCTGGCTGTTACTCCGTTGCCTTGCTGATCCAGCCTGAATACGTTTTTCGTTTTTTTCGTGAGCCGATAGCCGATTGATTCTTGTGCCGTGTCAACCGCGCTATCGTTGTCGAGCCTGCCCGCAACGATAGCGTCCCGTATGTCGGCAGGGTGGCAGGCTCGGGGTCTGGATTTTTTATCAAAGGAGTAGGGTGTGGCGAACGCAGAAAGACGGTGGGACTTGATCGTTCTCTCGTTGGTTGGGGCAATCGCCGCCGCCACGGCGGGGCTTCTGGCGGTGACAGGGCATCAGAACTGGTGGGGGTTGGGCAACGTCGTGTTTTACTTGCCGGTTTGGGCCTTTGGCCTCACTGCGGCGACCAGCCTGGCCACCCGGTTGATCGTGGAAAAAATCTGGCCGGCCTCGACATCGGGTGCTCGCTGGGGCTGGGCGGTATCGATCTGGTGTGGCCTGATGCTCGTCATCTTCCTGTTCGTCGTTCGTTATCCGGTGACGCCCGGCATCGCCTATGACCAGTCGCTGGTGAGCTATGAGGAGCGGGGTATCAAGCTGCGCTTCAATTCGTCGACACCTCGGCAGCCCTTGACCGAGTATCAGCAGGATGGCTACATCGGTTTCTTCGGCTCGATTCGGCGATTTCAGATATTCCCGGTGAAGTCCGCTCTGGGCTGTGGCTATGAGCACCTGCCCGAACGCTGTGCCTGGGTGGAATGCGAGGTTGAATACAGGTTCAAGGTGGCGGGCCTGCACTTCTATCGCCAACCGCCACTCGAGTCGCCCGTGAGCGAGGCTGACGCCCGTCGTTGTCGCAGCCTGTCCTATGCCGACGTGCAGACGAGCGGGGAACGCCATCGGATCGAACGCTGGCCGTGAGCCTGTCGAGAGCGAAAAGAGAGGCGCGACGGCAAGAAAAGAGGACAGATGTATATTGCCGGGAAGGTGCCTCGATAAATAAAGCCGTCCCCTTCTTGTCGGGCTACCTCGGCATCGGAACATGAGCGTAATGCCAGACTCGCTGCAACAGCCATATCATCCGTGCCGTATGACAGTCCATTCAAGCGTCAGACAGCATGACTGACCCCGTACCTGCTGAAATATCGGCGCAGCTGTCACAAGCGCTCCGTCTCATCGAGTGCCATCTGGCATCGACACTGCTGGCCGTACATCTGTACGGTTCCGCGCTGGAGGGTGGCCTCAAGCCCTATAGCGACATCGATTTGCTTGTTACGGTAGCTGCGCGACCCGATCCGGCCATAGGGCAAGCTTTGCTGGTCGATCTGCTGGGCGTCTCCGCGCCGCCTGGTCGAAGCAAAGTGCTTCGCGCCCTGGAAGTCACCGTTGTCGTGCGCAATGACGTTGTGCCGTGGCGTTACCCGGCCATGCGGGCTCTGCAGTTCGGCGAATGGCTGCGCGAGGACATTCTTGCCGGCATCTTTGAGCCGGCCGTGATCGATGCGGATCTGGCGATCCTGCTCACCCAGGTGAGGCAAAGGAGCATTGCCTTGGCAGGTCCGCCAGCGGCGGACTTTTTCGAGCCAGTTCCTGATGGCGATCTGCGCCGGGTTCTATCCGACACCCTGAAGCTGTGGAACTCGCCGCCAGACTGGGCAAATGATGAGCGCAATGTAATGCTGACCCTGGCCCGCATCTGGTATAGCGCGGCAACCGGAAAGCTTGTGCCGAAGGATGTCGCAGCCGACTGGGTGATTGAACGCCTGCCTTTGGAGCATCGATCCGTACTGCTTGAAGCGCGGCAGGCCTACCTTGGGCACGGCGAGGATCGTCTGGCGTCTCGCGCAGAACAAGTGACTGCGTTCATCCTGTTCGTGAAATGCGAAGTCACTGGAGTGCTTGGCTCCGCCTCAATGGTGTAGGGGGATGGGGCCGATTTGGTTTGCCTCGCGCTCAAGACTTTCTCGGCATATGGTTTGGCTGAACGTGATCTGCGACAGCAAACGGCGAAGGTAAGGCATGCTCTGATGAACAGCGTGTCCGGCTGGGCCGGCTAAGCATCAACCCCATGGGCCGAAAGGTCGGCCAGGATATTGTCAGGAGCAGTGCCATTGATCAGAGCAGGGATGTTGGTGTTGGGTGGGCTGATGGCATTAGCGGCTCAGGCGGCCGAGCGGCAGGTCTATCTGCTGGCGACGGTACAGCTGGATGGTTCCAACCTGGCCCAGAGCGTGTTTCTGCATGAGCCGGCTATCACCGAGCTACAGGGCTGTGTCGATGCCGTGCGCCAGGGCCAGCGCGATCGGGATTGGCTCAAGTACCGGCATATCTTCCGCCGTGATCTGTTCAAGGGCTTTACCGGTCATATGCGCTATCGCTGTACTTACAGCGATCTGCAGATCAGTGGCTGGTACGACGGCCCGCGCTACGACCAGCCCTACCTGATCAGTGTCGATGACGACTCCGTGCTCAGCGTGAGCCGGGCGCCGAGCCAGGCCCAATGCACGACGCAACTGCGCGCCTTGCCGGCGAAGAAGCAGGCGCAGAGTTTCTGCGCGATGGGCAACCAGCGCGTTACTCGCTGAACCAAGGGGCAGGCTATCGCGGCTGAAGCCGCTCCCACGGAATAGCGATCATCGAGTGGGGAGCGGTTGGCTCAGGAGCGGCATCCTTGCTCAGATCACCCGGAAGCCATGGGTGCCATCGCGGTCGAGTTGTTCGACCAGGCCGAACTCCCAGTCCAGATACGCCTGCATCGCTTCGCGCGGATTGTCGGTGCCTTCGTAGGGACGGCGGTAGCGGTCGCTGCGGGGCACGGCCAGGTGCCGTTCGCCGGCCTCGGTGGGCAGCCCGGCGGCGATCCAGGCGGCCGTGCCGCCGGCCAGCAGGTACACCGGCTTGCCGGTCAGTACCCGCAGCTCCTCGACCACGAAGCGCGCCAGCAGGCTGCTGCCGCAGGTCAGTACGTAGCGCTCGGCAACCGGCAGGTTTTCCAGGGCTTGTGGCAGTTGCGCGCGGATCGCCCACCAGGCGCCGGCGATATGGCCCTTGACGTGGTTGGCGCTGCTGGTGAAATCCAGCACCAGGGTATCGCCTTGGCCGAGCCAGTCCTGCAGGGTCTGCGGACTGATTGCCTCGGGCTGCGGCAGCGCTGGCAGTGGCGCCTGCCAGGCGCCGCGCTCGCTGAAGGCACTCTGCGGCAGGTCGTCCAGCACATGCACGTCCCAACCCAGCTGCGCCAGCCACGAGGCGCTCATATTGGCGCGCACGCCGTCGTCGTCGACCAGCACGAGGCGTGCGCCGCGCACGCTGGCGAAATGGTCGGTTTCCTGTACCAGCTGGCCGCCCGGCGTCGAGCGCGAGCCGGGCAGGTGGCCGGTTTCGTATTCTTCCGGGGTGCGCACGTCGAACAGGTAGGTGGTGCGCGCCGCTTGTGCCTGCCAGCTCGCCAGATGTTCGAGCGTGGCACGGCCGACGCCGGCCTTGTCGGCCACGGCGCGTGCCGCTTGCGCGGCCTGTTCATGATTGCCCGGGCTGACCTCGCCGAAGCGGCGGCTCTGGCCGTGCTCGAGTTGCTGGCCGGCCAGGGTCCAGCCGATGGTGCCGTTGCGCAGGGCGGCGACCGGATTGGGCAGGCCGGCGTTGACCAGCGACTGGGTGCCGATGATGCTGCGGGTGCGGCCGGCGCAGTTGACGATGATCCGCGTCGCCGGGTTCGGCGCCAGCTCGCGGGCGCGCAGCACCAGTTCGGCGCCGGGCACGCTGATGCCGCCGGGAATGCTCATGGTCTGGTACTCGTCGAAGCGGCGGGCGTCGAGCACCACCACGTCGGCCTTGGCGTCGAGCAGCGCTTGCACCTCCTCGGCGGCCAGCGACGGCGTGTGGCGCCGGCTTTCCACCAGTTCGCCGAAGGCCTTGCTCGGTACGTTGACGTCGCGGAACAGTTCGCCACCGGCGTCGCGCCAGCCGGCCAGTTGCCCTTCCAGCAGCGCCACGTCGCTGTAGCCGAGTTGCAGCAGGCGCTCGGCGGCGACCCGGGCCAGGCCTTCGCCATCGTCATAGACGGTGATCGCCGTGTCGCGGCGCGGCACCCGGGCGTAGATCTCCAGCTCCAGTTTCGACAGCGGAATATTGGCGGCGAACAGCGGGTGCTCTTCGGCGAAGGGCGCTTCCTCGCGCACATCGATCAGGGCGACTTCCTGCTGTTGCAGCAGGGCGGTGCGGATAGCGGCGAAAGAGCGGGTTACGACTTGGCTCATGGGTCAGGACTCGTGTTGGGCTGGCTGCCGTTGGGCGGTGGAGGGAGGCGTGGAGTAGCCGGAGATGAACAGTTTCTCGCTGCCGTCTTCGCGGTAGACGGCACGGTGCACCGCGCCGATGTCGGCGCCGTAGACGTGGATGCTGACGGAGACGCGGTCGTCGAAGGCGTTGCTGACCTGGTGGATGTCGCCAATGCGCGGCGACACCGCCTCGACCTGGCCGGGGTTCAGGCGCACGGCGTTGCCTTCGGCGCGCAGGCTGCCGTCGGCCTGGCGGCTGAACGCCTGGGAATCCTCGGCGCCGCGCAGCATGCCGATCAGCCCCCAGACCCGGTGGTCGTGCACCGGCGTGCGTTGCCCGGGCCCCCAGACGAAGCTGACCACCGAGAAGCGCTGCTGCGGGTCGAGGTGCAGCAGGTATTGCTGGTAGCGCTGCGGATCGGGCTGTGACAGCTCGTCCGGCAGCCAGTCGTCATGGCTGACCAGGCGCTGCAGCAGCTCGCCACCCTGTTCGATCAGGGTGGCTTCGTCGGGTTCGCGGGTCAGCAGGTCGGCGAGACCGCGGACAAAGACGTTCAGGCGATCCGGGGACGCGGAGTGGCTCATGGCAGGTATATCCGTAACGGTTTGGCGCTAAGGTAGCAATCCGCTATTGATTATAAAAATTCAATTTATTCATAAGCTAATATGCAAGTCGAGTAATTCTGGCTGCGACCCTGTTGCCTGCGTCGTACGCGCATTCGCCCGGCTTCATGCCCTTGCGGGATCGTCCTGGCGCTTTTCCCTGGCTGTGCGCTTTCCCTCTGCCGATCGCCAAAGGCGCTGTGGCGCGTTCTTGAGCCTGCTCTTCGGGTTTTGATTATTTTGCATATTAGTTTATGCCTAAAATGAATTTCATTTTCCTGTCGAATGCCTATAAATTTTATAAGAAGTATCCAATAAAGACGTTTTAATTATAAGTCGACGCTGCTTCACGCAGGCAGCAGGCGACGGGAGTGCTTTTTATGAGCGTGCAATTCATCGGCATGATCGGGCATCAACGCGCTTCGGAAACCATCGCGCCGAGTGGGCCTATCTTCGACAAGGCCTATATCGCCCGTTTCGCCCAGGCCCATGAACAGGCCGGCTTCGACCGCATCCTGGTCGGTTACTGGTCGAATCAGCCGGATGGCTTTCTGGTCACGGCGCTGGCCGGGCTGTCCACCTCGCGGATCCAGTTCCTCCTGGCCCACCGTCCCGGCTTCGTCGCCCCGACCCTGGCCGCCCGCAAGCTGGCCACCCTCGATCACTTGCTCGACGGGCGCCTGGCGCTGCACGTGATCAGCGGTGGCAGCGACGTGGAGCAGCGCAAGGACGGCGACTACCTCGATCACGACCAGCGCTATGCCCGCACCGAGGAGTTCCTCGACGTGCTCAAGCGGGTGTGGACGTCGGAGCAGCCGTTCGATCACGCGGGCGCCCTGTATCGCGCCGAAGGTGCGGGCTCGGCGATCAAGCCCCTGCAGCAGCCGCACATCCCGGTGTACTTCGGCGGCGCCTCGCCAGCCGCCCTGCAGGTGGCGGGCAAGCATGCCGACGTCTATGCGCTGTGGGGCGAATCCCTGGAGCAGGTGCGCGAGACCGTGGCCAAGGTCCGTGCCGAGGCGGCCAGACATGGCCGTGAGGTGGCGTTCAGCGTGTCGTTCCGGCCGATCGTCGCCGCCACCGAGGAGCAGGCCTGGGCCAAGGCGCAGACCATTCTGGAGCAGGCCCGGCAGCGCCTGAGCGCTTCCGGCGCGGCCCATCCGCACAAACCCGACAGTGTCGGCGCGCAGCGTCTACGGGAGTTGGCCGAGCGTGGCGAGCGCATCGACAGCCGCCTGTGGACGGGTATCAGCAAGCTGGTCGGCGGCGCCTACAACTCCACCGCCCTGGTCGGCACGCCGGAGCAGGTCGCCGATGCGCTGCTCGAGTACTACGACCTGGGTATCCGCAGCTTCCTGATCCGCGGTTTCGATCCATTGCAGGATGCCATCGACTACGGTCGCGAACTGATCCCGCTGACCCGCGCCAAGGTCGCGCAAAGAGAAGCTGCCGCTACTCGCCAATATGCCTGAATGAGTCAGCGCCAAGGGCCGCGACCGTAACCACGGAACGGCCCCGCACGCCGACCTGCGCCGCGCCGTTGCGGCCGTTCCTGCCTTGCGAACCCTGTGAGCGTATCCGCGCAGCAGTTCTGATCGACGCTATGGCGTCGTACCTTCTGGAGTCCGTTGCATGTCCCGTATCCGTTTCAGTGTCACCACGCTGCTGGCCGCCTTGTCGTTCAGCAGCCTGTTGCAGGCCGCCGAGCCCGTTACCATTCGCCTCGGTGACGTGAAGGGCGACCGCTATGCCGCGTTGCGCGCTTCCGGCGAGTTGCAGAAGCTCGACTACAAGGTCGAACTGACGCCTTTCGCGGCGGGTGCGCCGGTGCTCGAAGCGCTGAACGCCAATGCCCTGGATGTCGGTTTCACCGGCGATATCCCGTTCCTCTTCGTGCATGCCGCCGGCGCCCAGCTGAAAGCCGTGGGCGCCTGGCGCTACAACACCGAGACCGTGGCCCTGGTGGTGCCCAAGGATTCGCCTGCGCAGCAGGTGAGCGATCTCAAAGGCAAGCGCATCGCGGTCAACCGCGGTGGCTGGGGGCATTTCCTGGCGCTGGGCCTGCTCGAGCGCAACGGCCTGAGCGACAAGGACGTGAGCTTTTCCTTCCTCGGTCCGGTGGATGGCCGGGCGGCGCTGGTGCGCGGCTCGGTGGACGCCTGGGTGCCCTGGGAACCCTACACCTCCAATGCCATCCTGCTCGATGATGCGCGGGTGATCGCCGATGGCCGCGGCATCATGAGCGGCTACTCCTATGCCCTGGCCAGCGACAAGGCCCTGGCCGATGCCGACAAGAAAGCCGCCATCGGCGATCTGCTGGTGCGCCTGGCGCGTGCCCAGCAATGGGCACTGGCCCATCCGCAGCAAATGGCCGATGCCTTGTCCGAGGATATGAACATTCCGCAGGCGGTCAGCCGGCGCTGGGTCGAGCAGGCGCGTATCCAGCCGGCGGCGCTGGACGACGAGGTGGCCGCCAGCCTGCAGAAGGCGGCGGACTTCTTCCATCGCCACGGCGTGCTGCCCAAGCAGCTGGATGTGCAGCAGGCCTTCGACTTCAGCCTGGCCGGCGACGTGCGCAAGGCCATCGAGGAGGGGCAGCGGCAGGCGCAGGCGGCGCAATAAGGAGGTGATCGCCCGCAAGCGGGCTCCTACCAAGCGTTTGGCCTGTAGGAGCCGGCTTGCCGGCGATCATTCGTGACTATGCAACCAGTCGGCATCCCACAGGGGATAGTCGCCAAGACGGCGAGTCAGCCCGGCGCGCAGTGGATTGGCCACCACATAGCGGGCCGTCGGCAAGAGTTCTTCCTCGCCACGCAGGGCATGGTCGTGGAACCCCTTTTGCCAGGCGCGACCGCTGCAACCGCGGCTGCTGTTGAGGCTGATGGCGCTTCGTGACTTTACCTGCAGCATCAGCCGCGCCAGTGGCATGCCTTCCAGCCGCACTAGCCAGTGCAGATGATCCGGCATGATCACCCAGGCCAACGAGTACAGGTTGTTGTCATCGTGCAGGCGACGCATCTCGGCCACCAGCAGGCGAGCCAGGTGCCAGTCATGGAAAACAGGCTGTCGATTCAAGGTAACTGCCGTCAGCAGATAGATACGCCCCGGCTCGGAAAAACGTCCCGAACGCAGCGCATGGCCGCGGTGAACCGAGTGTCTGGAGTCCATTCCAGCATCTCCTTGTTAACGTCCTGTTGAAGCCGACTTCCGTAGGAGCCGGCTTGCCGGCGATCCGTGTCGGCAACGAAGAAGCTCGCCCGCAAGCGGGCTCCTGCAGATCAGGGGTCAGAGCGGCGTCTTGTCCTTCTCCGGCTCTTCCTTGGCGACGCCGGGAACGTGCAGGCCGCTCTCGGCGACCTGGCTACCTTCCAGCTGCGGCTGGGTGACCCAGGTGAGGATGTCGTAGTAGCGTCGGATGTTGCGCACGAAATGCACCGGCTCGCCGCCGCGGGCATAGCCGTAGCGGGTCTTGCTGTACCACTGCTTCTGCGACAGGCGTGGCAGGATCTTCTGCACGTCGAGCCATTTGTTCGGGTCGAGGCCTTCGGCCTCGGTCAGCTTGCGGGCGTCTTCCAGGTGCCCGCCGCCGATGTTGTAGGCGGCCAGGGCGAACCAGGTTCGATCCGGTTCCTGGATGCTCTCCGGCAACTGTTCCTTGACATGGACGATGTACTTGGCGCCGCCCTCGATGCTCTGTTTCGGGTCGAGACGGTCGGATACGCCCATGGCCTGCGCCGTGCGCAGGGTCAGCATCATCAGCCCGCGCACGCCGGTCTTGGAGGTGGCGCCCGGTTGCCACAGCGATTCCTGGTAGCCCATGGCGGCGAGCAGGCGCCAGTCGATCGAGTTGGCCTGGGCGGCCTCGCGGAAGTGCTTCTCGTAACGCGGCAGGCGTTTCTGCAGATGCTGGGCGAAGGTGTAGGCGCCGACGTAGCCGAGCACGTCGACATGCCCGTAGTAGCGCTCCTTGAGGCGCTGCAGGCTGCCGTTCTCCTGGGCGCGGCGCAGGAAGTTGTCGACCTCGTTGAGCAGGCTGGTGTCCTCGCCGGGCGCCACGGCCCAGGCCAGGTTGCGCGAGTCGCCGAGGTCGAAGGCCACGCGGACGTTGGGAAAGTACACCTGGTTCATGGCCAGTTCGTTGGAGTCGACCAGGGTCAGGTCGATCTGCCCTTCATCGACCATGCGCAACAGGTCGACCACCTCCACCGCCGAGGATTCCTCGAACTGCAGGTCCGGCAGTTCCACCTTCAGCGCCTCCAGTTGCTCGGCGTGGCTGCTGCCCTTGAGCACCAGGATGCGCTTGCCGAGCAGGTCCTGCGGGCGGGTGGGGCGTTGCTGGCCGTTGCGGTAGATGATCTGCGGCGTCACTTCCAGATAGGGCAGGGAAAACCGAGCGCTCTGCTGACGACCGTCGCTTTCCACCAGACCGGCGGCGGCCAGTACCGGGCCGTCGACCTGGCCGAGGCTGGCGAACAGTTCGTCGAGGTTGTCGGCGGTGTGGATTTCCAGTTTCACATCCAGATCGTCGGCGAAGCGCTTCACCAGTTCGTATTCGAAACCGGTTTCGCCGTTGCGATCCTGGAAATAGGTGGCCGGGCTGTTGCGGGTAATCACGCGCAGCACGCCTTCCTCCTTGACACGCTGGAGGCTGCTGGGAGGTTCCGCGCAGCCACCGAGCAACAGGAGAAATCCGATCGCCGACAGCCAGCCGGCGTAGCGCTTGCCAATCAGGTATGGAGAGGGCATCGGCGCAGTATACGCAAACGCCAGGCCCTTCCATATCTGGACAGCGGCTTCGCGCTCTGCTAAGGGCTTTATCGCGGCGGGTGCACGGCCCGCCGGGCCTGGACGGGCGCCGCCTGGCCCGCTGCGCGAGCGGGCGTGCCGCGCACGGCGCTTTAGGCTAGAATGCACGGCCTCAAAGTACACCCCCTTCCCAGAGGCTGTCCCCGATGTTGATCCTGCGCGGCGCTCCCGCCCTTTCTGCTTTTCGCCACGGTAAATTGCTCGAGCAACTGAGCAGCAAGGTTCCCGCTGTGACCGGCCTGTATGCCGAGTTCGCGCATTTTGCCGAGGTGGACGGCGCCCTTAGCGCCGACGAAGAACAGGTGCTGGCCCGCTTGTTGAAATACGGCCCGAGCGTGCCGGTGCAGGAGCCGAGCGGTCGCCTGCTGCTGACCATCCCGCGTTTCGGCACCATTTCGCCCTGGTCGAGCAAGGCCAGCGACATCGCCCGCAACTGCGGCCTGAGCAAGATCCAGCGCCTGGAGCGCGGCATCGCCTACTACGTCGCCGGCGAGCTGAGCGAGGCCGATGTGCAGCAGGTCGCCGCGCTGCTGCACGACCGCATGACGCAACGGGTGCTGGACAACCTGCAGGGCGCCGCCCGACTGTTCAGCCACGCCGAACCCAGGCCGCTGACCGCGGTGGATGTGCTCGGCGGCGGCCGTGCCGCGCTGGAAACCGCCAACGTCGAGCTGGGCCTGGCCCTGGCCGAGGACGAGATCGACTACCTGGTCAAGGCCTTCCAGGGCCTGCAGCGCAATCCCCACGACATCGAACTGATGATGTTCGCCCAGGCCAACTCCGAGCACTGCCGGCACAAGATCTTCAACGCCAGCTGGGACATCGACGGCCAGAGCCAGGAAAAATCCCTGTTCGGCATGATCAAGAACACCTACCAGATGCACAGCGAAGGCGTGCTCTCCGCCTACAAGGACAACGCCTCGGTGATCGAAGGCCACAGCGCCGGGCGTTTCTTCCCCAACCCGCAGACCCGCCAGTACGGCGCGGTGCAGGAGCCGGTGCATATCCTGATGAAGGTGGAAACCCACAACCACCCGACCGCCATCGCGCCATTCCCCGGCGCCTCCACCGGCTCCGGCGGCGAGATCCGCGACGAAGGCGCCACCGGCCGCGGCGCCAAGCCGAAAGCGGGCCTGACCGGCTTCACCGTCTCCAACCTCAACATCCCCGGCTTCGAGCAGCCTTGGGAGCAGGCCTACGGCAAGCCCGAGCGTATCGTCACGCCGCTGGACATCATGATCGAGGGCCCGCTGGGCGGCGCCGCGTTCAACAACGAATTCGGCCGTCCGGCCCTGACCGGTTACTTCCGCACCTTCGAGCAGGCCATCGACACGCCGCGCGGCGAAGAGGTACGCGGCTACCACAAGCCGATCATGCTCGCCGGCGGCATGGGCAACATCCGCGCCGAACACGTGCAGAAGGGCGAGATCACCGTCGGCGCCAAGCTGATCGTGCTCGGCGGCCCGGCCATGCTCATCGGCCTGGGCGGTGGCGCGGCCTCGTCCATGGCCACTGGCGCCAGCTCGGCCGACCTGGACTTCGCCTCGGTGCAGCGCGAGAACCCGGAAATGGAGCGTCGCTGCCAGGAGGTCATCGACCGCTGCTGGCAACTGGGCGACCAGAACCCCATCGCCTTCATCCATGATGTCGGTGCCGGTGGCCTGTCCAACGCCTTCCCCGAACTGGTCAACGACGGTGGCCGTGGCGGACGCTTCGAACTGCGCAACGTGCCCAACGACGAGCCGGGCATGGCCCCGCACGAGATCTGGAGCAACGAGTCCCAGGAACGTTACGTGCTGGCCGTCAGCGCGGTGGACTTCGAGCGCTTCCAGGCCATCTGCGAGCGTGAGCGCTGCCCGTTCGCCGTGGTCGGCGAAGCCACCGCCGAACCCCAGCTGACCGTGACCGACAGCCATTTCGACAACACCCCGGTGGACATGCCGCTGGAAGTGTTGCTCGGCAAGCCACCGCGCATGCACCGTTCGGTGGCTCGTGAAGCCGAGCTGGGCGATGACTTCGACCCGAGCACGCTGGACATCGGCGAAGCCGCCGAGCGTGTGCTGCACCACCCGGCCGTGGCCAGCAAGAGCTTCCTGATCACCATCGGCGACCGCACCATCACCGGTCTGGTTGCCCGCGACCAGATGGTCGGCCCGTGGCAGGTTCCGGTGGCCGACGTCGCCGTCACCGCCACCAGTTTCGACGTCTATACCGGCGAAGCCATGGCCATGGGCGAGCGCACCCCGCTGGCGCTGCTCGATGCCCCGGCCTCCGGACGCATGGCCATCGGCGAAACCCTGACCAACATCGCCGCCTCGCGCATCGCCAGGCTGTCCGACATCAAGCTGTCGGCCAACTGGATGTCCGCTGCCGGTCACCCGGGCGAAGACGCGCGCCTGTACGACACCGTGCAAGCAGTGGGTATGCAGCTGTGCCCGGAGCTGGGCATCACCATCCCGGTGGGCAAGGACTCGATGTCGATGAAGACCCAGTGGCGCGAAGAGGGCGCCGAGAAGAGCGTGACCTCGCCGCTGTCGCTGATCGTCACCGGCTTCGCCCCGGTCGCCGACATCCGCCAGACCCTGACCCCCGAACTGCGCATGGACAAGGGCGAGACCGACCTGATCCTGATCGACCTCGGCCGCGGCCAGAACCGCATGGGCGCCTCGATCCTCGCCCAGGTCTACGGCAAGCTCGGTAAGCAGGCGCCGGACGTCGACGACGCCGAAGACCTCAAGGCCTTCTTCGCGGTGATCCAGGGCCTCAACGCCGACGGTCACCTGCTGGCCTACCACGACCGCTCCGACGGCGGCCTGCTGGTCAGCGCCCTGGAGATGGCCTTCGCCGGCCATTGTGGGCTGAACCTGCAACTCGACGGCCTGGTCGAGAGCCGCGCGGAGCTGGCCGCCTTCCTGTTCAACGAGGAACTGGGCGCGCTGATCCAGGTGCGCCAGGACGCCACCCCGGACGTGCTGGCGCAGTTCAGCGCCGCCGGCCTGGCCGACTGCGTGGCGGTGATCGGCCAGCCGGTCAACAACGGCGACGTGGCCATCAGTTTCAACGACCAGCCGGTGTTCGCCGGCCAGCGTCGCCTGCTGCAGCGCCAGTGGGCGGAAACCAGCCACCGCATCCAGCGCCTGCGTGACAACGCCGACTGCGCCGACCAGGAATTCGATGCCCTGCTGGAAGAAGACAACCCGGGCCTGAGCGTCAAGCTCGGCTACGACGTCAACGACGACATCGCCGCGCCCTACATCAAGAAGGGCGTGCGTCCGCAGGTCGCGGTGCTGCGCGAACAGGGCGTCAACGGTCAGGTGGAAATGGCCGCGGCCTTCGACCGCGCCGGTTTTACATCGGTTGATGTGCACATGAGCGACATCCTCGCCGGGCGTGTCGACCTCGACGACTTCAAGGGCCTGGTCGCCTGCGGCGGCTTCTCCTACGGCGACGTGCTCGGCGCCGGTGAAGGCTGGGCCAAGTCGGCCCTGTTCAACGCCCGTGCCCGCGATGCCTTCCAGGGCTTCTTCGAGCGCAAGGACAGCTTCACCCTGGGCGTGTGCAACGGTTGCCAGATGCTCTCCAACCTGCACGAGCTGATCCCGGGCAGCGAGTTCTGGCCGCACTTCGTGCGCAACCGCTCCGAGCAGTTCGAGGCCCGTGTGGCCATGGTCCAGGTGCAGGAGTCGGCGTCGATCTTCCTGCGCGGCATGGCCGGTTCGCGCCTGCCGATCGCCATCGCCCACGGCGAAGGGCATGCCGAGTTCGAGAGCGAGGAAGCGCTGCTCGAGGCCGACCTGTCCGGCTGCGTGTCCCTGCGTTTCGTCGACAACCACGGCAAGGTCACCGAGGCCTACCCGGCCAACCCCAACGGCTCGCCGCGCGGGATCACCGGCCTGACCAGCCGCGACGGCCGCGTGACCATCATGATGCCGCACCCCGAGCGGGTGTTCCGCGCCGTGCAGAATTCCTGGCGCCCGGACGAGTGGCAGGAAGACGGCGGCTGGCTGCGCATGTTCCGCAACGCGCGCGTCTGGGTGGATTGAGTCCGCGCAGACTGCTTGCCTGCAGCGTCATCTCCGCCAAAAAACGCCAGGTCGATCCTGGCGTTTTTTGGCCTGTCATCCCTGGTGACCACCCGGCTAGCGCCGTTCGCTTAGCGCTAAATACTGTCTGTGCCTCTGTGAACGGCGTTCGCCCTGGTTAGGTCAAAGGTGCTGGATATGATGCCTTTATCACGCTCCTTGAAGGCCAAGTGCCACTATCTTGTGGCATGATTGGTTCTACTTTCAGCGACTTGCAGCGGAGTGGTTGATGTACAAACTGTGTTTCTACGTCCCGGAAACCCATGTCGATAGCGTCAAGGCGGCGGTATTCGCGGCGGGCGGCGGGCGTGTCGGTCAGTACGACCATTGCTGTTGGCAGACCCTAGGTCGCGGCCAGTTTCGCCCTCTGGAAGGCAGTCAGCCGTTTCTCGGCCAGAACGGCACCCTGGAAACGGTCGCCGAATGGAAGGTCGAGCTGGTGGTGGCCGACGAATTGATCCATAACGCGGTCAAGGCCCTCAAGCAGAGCCACCCCTACGAAGCGCCAGCCTTCGATGTGTGGCGCCTGTCCGATCTGCAGTTCTGACTCGACCCGCCATCTTTCCCGTGCTCGAGGCGCCCGTCTCGAGCTTCACTCGGTGACTGCCAGTTCCTGCTCGCCTTCCTGCTTCGGCCGGCGCTGGATGCTGCCGCAGGCGATCAGGCCGACTTCGAACAGCAGCCACATCGGCACCGCCAGCATGGTTTGCGAGAACACGTCGGGCGGGGTCAGCAGCATGCCGACCACGAAGCAGCCGACGATCACGTAGGGCCGGCTGCGGCGCAGCGTGTCGACGTCCGTCAGTCCGGCCCAGACGATGATGAAGGTGGCCACCGGAATTTCGAAGGCCAGCCCGAAGGCCAGGAACAGGGCGAGGATGAAATCCAGGTACAGGGCGATATCGGTCATCATTTCCACGCCGTCCGGCGTGACGCTGGCGAAGAAGCCGAACATCATCGGGAACACCGCGAAGAACGCGAAGGCCATGCCGGCATAGAACAGCAGGATGCTCGAGACCAGCAGGGGCACCGCGATGCGCCGCTCGCGGCGATACAGCCCCGGTGCCACGAACCCCCACGCCTGATGCAGCAGTACCGGCATGCAGAGGAACACGGCGACCATCATGGTCAGCTTGAATGGCGCCAGGAAAGGCGAGGTCACGCTGGTGGCGATCATGCTCGCGCCTTCGGGCAGGTAGCGGCGCAGCGGCTCGGAGATCAGTGTGTAAAGGGTCTGCGCGAAGGGGAACAGGCCGAGGAACGCCAGCGCAATCACCAGCAGGCAGCGCACCAGTCGCTTGCGCAGTTCGCCCAGGTGCGCCGTCAATGGCATGCTGCTCATGCGCTGCCCTCCGATTTGCCTACGGCTGGTTGCGGCTCCTGCAGGTTGATGCCGCGACGCAGTTCCTGCTCCAGTTGCCGCAACGGCGCGGCGTCCAGTTCCTTGCTCACGGCCTGGGCATCGAGTTCACGTTCTACCTGATCACGCAGCATGCCCATCGCCCGTTTTGCCTGGCCAAGGCCGCGCCCCAGGGTGCGGGCTGCGACCGGCAGGCGTTCCGGGCCGAGCACCAGCAGCGCCACCACGCTCACCAGCAGCAGTTCGGTGAAGCCTATTTCGAACATCAGGCCTGGCGATCCGTGTGGGTGTGGGACTGCTGGGCGGTTCCCGACAGCGGTGCCTGCTGCTGGACCTGTGCTGGCGGCTCGTCCGCTTCGTTGTTGCCGGCCATGGATTTGCGGAAACCCTGAATGGTTTCACCGAGATCGCCACCCAGCGTCTTGAGGCGTTTGCTGCCGAACAACAGAAACACGATCAACAGCACGATGACCAGTTGCCAGATACCGATGCCGCCCATGAAAACTCTCCAACGCGATGAAATTGAAGGGCTAATCTGCCTGGGCTTTATGACGCGTCGATGACGAAAAGAGGTGGCTGCCACCTCTCTGCAACATTCAGCCTGTTGACTGTCGGCTCTTGGTTCGAGGGGTGAGCGATGGGCGGCAGGCAGCAGCGCGGCGCAGCGTTATTGATGGTGCTGGTGGCCTTGGCCATGCTCGCCGGTGGGCTGGCGTGGATGGTGCAGCAAGGACGACAGCAGGTCGATGCGGTGCGCCTGCAACAGCAGCGAATCCAGGCGCGAGCCATGGAGGTCGCCGGCCTGGCGTTCGCCGAACAGGCACTCAGGGATCCTGCTTGGCGGCAGAGCCCGCTGTTCTGGCAAGCCCTGCGTGGGCAGCCGTTGCGTTACGACTTCGCCGGCGGTGCGGCGACCCTGCGCATCCGTGATCTGCACAGCTGCTTCAACGTCAATGCGCTGGCCGGGCAGGAGGCCGAACGGGCCGAGCGCCAGTTGCAATACCTGCTTGGTGACGACCTGGCCGCCGAACAACTGGTGCATGCCCTGGCTGACTGGATCGACAGCGACGGCCAGAGCCGCCTGCACGGTGCCGAAAGCGACCAGTACCTGCGCCAGACGCCGCCTCGGCTCGCCGCCGATCAGCCCATGGTGGACATGAGTGAACTGAACCTGCTGCTCACGCCGCAGCGCGGGCGGCAGCTGCGTTATCCGCAACTCTGTGCACTGCCGCAGACATCGGGCTGGCGCTTGAATGCCAATGCCTTGAGCCTGGAACACCTGCCCCTGCTCGATGCGCTCTACGAGGGCGAGTTCGCGCGTTCCTTGCTGGCTCGTATCATCACCGGACGCCCGGCCAATGGTTACCGCGATGTGGCGGCCTTGCGCGAGGCACTGGGCGCCGTGGACGACCTGACCTTCGAGCGCCTCAGTGAGGGCTTGCTGCTCAACAGCGGCGATTTCATGCTGCAGCTCGCGTTCGAGCAGGATGACCGGCTGATCGGCAGCCAGTTCCAGGTGCAGGCTCAGGGGGTGGTGCGCTGGCACGCACAGGTGCCGGTGCAGCGGGTGCAGGTGATCAGCCGCGAACCCTTGCCGTTCGACTTGTAGCGCGAGTCGTCCGTAGCTGTGTAGGAGCCCGCTTACGGGCGATGCGATTGTAGGTATCCACCAGAGGAAATGTCACAGCCATCAATCGCTGCGGCGCTGCCATACCTGGCGAGTGACGCCTGCTGATGCTGAACCTGGGTATCGCTGCGCTCAACCGCAGGCTACGAAGCGGGTATTCAGATGAATTGACAGTGCGCTCGCGGATCGCCGACAAGCCGGCTCCTGCACTATCGAGTTGTCTGCGAGATGGGCGTCCGACGCTGTTCGTGTAGGAGCGTCCCCCCCCGGCGCGAATGCGATGGTAGCCATTCTGAAAGTCCGCGGTGTTGCCACCATTCGCCGCGGGGTCGCAGCTCCTACAATGCGTGGTGATCTTATCCGTAGGAGCCCGCTTGCGGGCGATGCGATCGTGCTCATCCAGCGGATGGGCATGCCGTTGCCATCAATCGCTGCGCTCAACCGCGGGCTACGCACCGGGTGCTTTTGTAGCCGATGTCGAGCGTGGTGAGATACGGAAAGAGGGGCCTGGATGTCGCGGTGCTCGATCCAGGCGAAGAGATACGGCACGAGATGACCCCGTGCCGCGTGGGCAGGTCAGACGCCGATTTCGCCGCCGTCGTTGCGCTGGATCACCACCGTGGCGGCCCGTGGACGAACGCTGGTGCCGGCTGGCGTTTCGTCCGTAGCGACGTCGGTGGACGGCCAGTTACCCGGATGCTGGATGTTGACGAAGATCGTCTTGTTGTCCGGCGCGAAGGCGATGCCGGTCACTTCGCTGCCGTTGGGGCCGACGAAGAAACGGCGCAGGTCCACCTGGTTCTCGGCGTTGACCGGTACCTGCTCGCCACTGGCGTCGACCAGGTTGCTGGGGATCACTGCCAGCATCTGGTCGTTGGTGTAGCTGGTCACGCTCTCTTCGCCATTGTCGGTCTGGATCCACAGGATCCCGCGGCTGTCGAAGCTCATGCCGTCCGGGCTGGCGAACTGGTTGAGTTCGGTCAGCCCGGAGCGGTTGATATCGGGCGTGCCCGAGGCGTTGGCGCCGAATACGAAGATGTCCCAGTCGAAGCTCAGCTGGTCGTCGCTGTCGTGCCAGCGGATGATGTGGCCATGGTTGTTCGGCCCGCGCGGGTTGGCGGCGTCCACATCGGCGGCGGTGCGGTTGCTGTTGTTGGTCAGGGTCAGGTAGACGTCGCCGTTGAGCGGGTTGACAGCGGTCCACTCCGGTCGGTCCATCGGCGTCGCGCCCACGGCATCGGCGGCGCCACGGGTATTGAGGATGATCCCCTGCAGGTCGGTGAACAGCGCGCCCAGGGTGCTGCCGCTGGTGGTGGGACTGTCCACGGTCAGCGGCAGCCAGTCGCCGGAGCCGTCGTCGTTGAAGCGCGCCACGTACAGGGTACCGTTGTCCATGTACTTGGCACCGGTGGCCAGGCGGTCGCTGGGGTTGGCGTCCGCGGCTTCCCAGAGTGCCGCGGAGACGAACTTGTACAGGTATTCGCCACGGGAATCGTCGCCGCTGTAGAACACCACCGGCTTGCCGACCACCGGCAGCGTCGGCCAGCAACCCTCGTGGCGGAAACGGCCGAGAGCGGTGCGTTTCACCGCGCGGCTGTTGGCGGTGTAGGGGTCGATCTCGACGATGTAGCCGTAGGTGCTGGCCTCGTTGCGATAGTCGTCGGTAGCCGATGCACCGGTCGGGGTGACGTTGAAACGGGCGAATTCATCGTCGATCTCGCTGGCGTCACCGGCGGCGGTTTCCCAGCGGTAATTGCCGCGCGTGGTGCTGATGCCGATGCGTTGCTGATCGGCGGGGAGGGTGCCGGTATTGACGAAGATGCCTGGCCAGTTCTCCTCGCAGGTCAGGTAGGTGCCCCAGGGGGTGTAGCCGTTGCCGCAGTTGTTGTTGGTGCCGCGGGTCTGGGTGCCGTCGGTGGAGAACCTGGTCTTGAGGTGGTCGCTGCCGCGCAGCGGACCGGCGATATCCATCAGCGTGGCGGTGGTGTAGCGACGGTTGAGCGGGTCATTGTCGACGATCTGCCAGCGGCCGTTGACCTTGCTGATGCGCATGACGCCAGCGCCGTGGGCGTTGATTTCCTTGCGCACTTCATCGACCGGGCGCTTGCCACTGGCATCCAGGGTCGGGCCGTTGGGATGCAGTGCGTTGGCATCGATGTATTCATAGTTGACCGCCAGCAGGCCGTCGTCCGAGCTGCCGTTGATGGGGAAGAAGTGCATGCCGTCGTGATGCATGCCGGCCGAGTTGGCCTGTTCCTCGGGGCTGTTGCTGCCATCCGCTTTCCAGGTTCCCCCCGCGCTGTTGAACGGCGTTCCCCAGGGGGCCAGCACATAGGCGCTGTAACCGGCGGCTACCACGCAGGCATCGGTGCGCGAGCCGGCGATGGACTCGAAGCCCAGCGCCAGTTTCGGCTCGGAGGGGGGCTCGGTGGCGGGGCTGTCGTTGCTGGAACCGCCGCTGTCGAAACAGCCGGTGAGGCCGGTGCCCGCGATCATGGCGATCGCGGCGCCCAGGCCACCGCGCATCACGCTACGACGGCTCAGATAGGCGTCCAGAACCGAAGCCATCGGCAGGTTGCCACTGGGGTTGCGATCCAGGTTATCGCCGGTATCTCGACTCATCAGGTCATGTCCTTCTTCTGTTGAAACTGCTTGAGGAAGCCGAGACTTTAGAGACCGAGTGTGATGATTTTTTGGCAGTTCTGTTAACGACTATTGAAGGCTTTATGACGCTATCAGGCTGATTTATCTTATTTTTTTGATTCATGGCCCAGGCAGGGCTGTCGAATAACTGCCATTAAACTGTCACATAAGCTGCCCAGTATTCCGCCCCGAACAATGGATAAAGGTGAGGCGAGCGGGGGCGATGACGAACATCGGCAGACGTGAAGTGATGAGCTGGATGGGCATCGGTGCAATGGCCCCGATGCTCAGCGCCTGCTCGGGCTTCGCGACCCCACGGCAGGACGGGCAATCCGAACTGGAATTGCTGTATTTCGCCGATACCCTGGATGCACGGCAGCCTGGTCAACCGGTGGTTCCGGCCACTCGACTGGGCCCGGTTTCCCACCTCGGGCGAGCGCCCTGGATTAGTGGCAGCAATGCCCACCAGGCACGCGGCGAACTCAATCCGCTGCTCGATGCGCGCCTGGCCGAAGGCGTCAGCACCGGTGGTTATGCCGTACTGGGTGCCTTGCTGGAAGAACTGCGTCAGCACCATGGCGCCGAGCGCTGCCTGACCCTGGAGAACGGCCAGGGCTGGAACGGCAGCGGGCTGGCCTATCTGACCCAGGGGGAGAGTGGCGCGCAGGGTAGCCAACTGCTCGGCAGCGAGGTGCGGGTCAGCAGCGATGAGCGTGTGCTGTGGCCACAACGCTGTGCCGGCCTTTATCGGCATTTCGCTCGGCCCGTCGTCGGCGCCGGCCTTGCAGACGCCCAGGCCCAGGCGCTGGGTAGCGAACCCTTCACCCTCATCCGGCGCGCCGGGGTGCGGATCGCGGTAGTGGGGATTACCGACCCTTATGCCGGGGATCAGAACGCTTCCTTGAAACAGTGGTACCAATCGCTGCTGCCGGCCTTCAAGGAGGCACGTGCCCAGGCCGATCTGGTCATCGCCCTGGCCGATGTCGGGACCGGTCCCGGCCTGTGGCTGGCCGAACGCCTGAGCGATGCCGATCTGCTGTTGTGTGCCCGTGGTCAGGACTTCTGGCCGGCGCCGATCGAGGTACTGCAGAGCAGCGGCAGACGGGTGCCGGTGGTACTTGGCGGCTGTCGGGCCAGCGGTGCCTTTCATATCGGGTGCCAGCGGCAGGCGGGACAATGGACGTTCGTCGCGCGCTTTCACCCGGCGTTCGAACATCTGCTTTCCCCGGCGGGCCAGGTGCATGCGGCGCGCTTGCGTACGCAGTTGCAGGCCCAGCGGGCGCCGCACGCCGCTTGGCTCGATCAGCCACTGGCCAAGGCGCCGCAGGCGCTGTGGCGTCGCGATACCCGGGGTGGCAGCTGGGACCGCCTGCTGCATCAGGCATTGTCCGATGACGGCAAGATGCAGGTGTTGCTGCCTGGGCTGCGTTACGACAGCCCCGTAGCCGCCGGCCAGGCGATTACCCGAGAACAACTGATCAGCCTGACTGGCGGTTATCCGGCTCCCGTCGTGGAGGCGCCGGTAAAACCTCTCGAAGGCGTGCTGGAAAACGCAGCCGAGCAACTGTTCGGTGATCCCCTGTTACTCGACAACAGCCAGGATCTGCCGCGCTGGCAGGGGCAGGCCTGGCAGGTCAACTACAGTCCGACCGGCAAGCGCGTTTCCGGCCTGGCTCCGCTCGACGGCATGTGCCGCAGTGTTTCCATGGCCTACGACGCCAACGCCGATGAACCGCTGTGGCAGCGCGTCGAGGCGTGGTTGGCCACGCAACCGAGCGACTGGCAGCTACCTGCTCTGCATCTGCCCAGCGTGCGCTACGTACAGGGCCATCCCGGCTGGCATCCCAGAGGCGTCAGTTGATCAGCGCACAGCGACTGTGGAGCGGCCTGTGGCTGACCCTCGGCGCCTGGCTGGCGGCGCAGTGCGTATTGCAGCTCAGCCGTGAACCGCAACCGGCCCGTGCCGCTGCCGTCGATGTGGCAGCGCCCCCTGGCCTGCTGGTGGGCCACTGGCAACTGAATGCCGATGGCGACGCACTGCCGCTGACCCGCCTGCCGATCCAGTACCTGGGCGGGCTGCGCGCGGTGCCGCTGAGCGCCACCGTGGTGGTGCTGCGCTACGGCCAGCAGGTGCGCAGCGTCAGCCGTGGGCAACGCCTGGCGCCCGGCATCGTGCTGCAGGACATCGACGAAACCGGGCTGATTTTCGATAACCAGGGGCGGCGCGAGCGCCTGC
This sequence comes from Phytopseudomonas dryadis, assembly GCF_004327355.1. Classification (GTDB taxonomy): domain Bacteria; phylum Pseudomonadota; class Gammaproteobacteria; order Pseudomonadales; family Pseudomonadaceae; genus Aquipseudomonas; species Aquipseudomonas dryadis. The sequence goes on along the minus strand of NZ_QJUM01000010.1, from coordinate 42,223 downwards.
CCTGGCCGCCACGGCCTGCCGTGACCGGCTTCAAGCGGCAAGGATAAGAGATGATCGTTCGCTACTGCCTGGCCGCTCTGCTGGCCCTGGGATCAGCCCAGACTCTGGCTGATGAAGGGCTGGACCTGCCGGTCGCCGAGTCGCCGCTGTACGAGGTGAATTTCGTCGACACCGAACTCGGCGAGTTCATCGACAGCGTGTCGCAGATCACCGGCACGACCTTTATCGTCGACCCGCGGGTCAAGGGCAAGGTCACCGTGCGCACGGTCGAGCGCCATGACAGCGAAGCGATCTACGACATCTTTCTCGCGCAACTGCGTGCCCAGGGTTTTGCCGCGGTCAATCTGCCCAACGGCAGCGTGAAGATTCTCCCCGATCAGGCGGCGCGCCTGGAACCGGTGCCCGTGGACCCCAGCGGCGCACAGCAGGCCGGCGGCGACGGTATCGCCACCCGGGTATTCAGCGTACGCAACGCCGCCAGCGAACAACTGCTCGGCATCCTCAAGCCGCTGATCGACCCACGGGTGGGCGTCATCACGCCGTATCCCGCCGCCAACCTGCTGGTGGTCACCGACTGGCGCAGCAATCTGGAACGTATCGATCGCCTGCTGGCCGAGCTCGATCAGGTCAGTGACGAGCCGTTGCAGGTGATGCCCCTGCAGCATGCCAGCGCTGCCGACACCAGCGTGCTGATCACTCGCCTGCTGGCCAGCGAGAAGGGCGGCGACAGCGCCCAGGTGATCGCCGATCCGCGCAGCAACGCCTTGCTGGTACGTGGCAGTGCGGCCAGCCGTGAGCGGGTGCGTGCCCTGCTGACACAACTGGATCGGCCGGGTGGCGAGCTGCGTAGCTCCAATACCCAGGTGATCTACCTGCGCCATGCCAACGCCGCTGAGGTGGTGAAGGTGTTGCGCGGTCTCAGTCAGGAGGCCCCCCAGGCCCCCGGCGAGGGCACGGAGGGCGTCCAGGCTGCACGCCTGCCGATCAGTGATTCGGGTGTGCGCCTGGAGTACGAGGAGGGCAGCAACGCAGTGGTGATGGTCGGCCCGGACAGCGAGCTGGCAGCCTACCGCTCCATCGTCGAACAACTGGACATCCGCCGTGCCCAGGTGGTGGTCGAGGCGATCATCGCCGAGGTCTCCGATTCCCGTGCCGAAGAGCTGGGCGTGCAGTGGCTGTTCGCCGACGAGAAACTTGGCGCCGGGGTGGTCAACTTCAGCGCGGGCGGCGCGAACATCGCGGGTATCGCCGGTGCGGCGGCCAGTGGCGACAACGCCGCCCTCGGTGAGCTGCTTTCCGGTGTCAACGGCGCGACCGCCGGCATCGGCCATTTCGGTGGCGGATTCAATTTCGCCGTGCTGCTCAATGCGCTGAAGAGCAAGAGCGGCTTCAACCTGCTTTCCACGCCGACGCTGCTGACCCTGGACAACGCTGAGGCGTCGATTCTGGTTGGCCAGGAAGTACCCTTCGTCACCGGCTCGGTGACCCAGAACAACAGCAACCCGTACCAGACCATCGAGCGCCGCGAAGTCGGTGTGAAGTTGCGCATCAAGCCGCAGATCAATATCGACAACAGCGTGCGCCTGGACATCGTTCAGGAAGTGTCGTCGATCGCCGACTACGCCTCGGCCAGCGATGTGATCACCAACAAGCGCGAGATCAAGACCAAGGTGATGGTCGAGGACAACGGCCTGATCATTCTCGGCGGGCTGATCAGCGACGAAGTCAGCAATGCGGATCAGAAGGTGCCGCTGCTCGGTGACATTCCCGGGCTCGGCCGACTGTTTCGTTCCTCCGGCAAGAGCGGCGTCAAGCAGAACCTGATGGTCTTCATTCGCCCGCGCATCCTGCGTGACGGGCCGAGCATCGCCAGTTTCAGTGCCGAGAAATACCAGAATCTGCAGCGCGAGACGGCGCTCAAGTTGCCCGCGCTGGACGGCGATGCCCGGCTGCAGCAGCTCTTCCCTGCAAGCCGCGCACGCCTCGATGGGGGCGCCTGGTAATGAGCCTGTTGCCCTATCGCCTGGCCCGTCAGGCCGGCCTGGCCTGGGTGCCCAGCGAGGGTAGCTGGAGCCTGTGGCTGTGCGATGACGCCGACAGCGACCAGTTGCAGGAATTGCTGCGTGTCGAGGGTGCGCCCGGCGCGGTGTGTCGCTTGCCGCGGGCCGAGTTCGAGCAACGCCTGGGCCAGCTGTACCAGGCTGGCGAGGGGGCGAATGCGGCGCTGATCGAGGGCATTGGCGAACAGGTCGATCTCGCCAGCCTGATAGACGACATGCCGCGCATCGAGGATCTGCTCGAGAGCGACGACGAGGCGCCGGTGATCCGCCTGATCAATGGTCTGTTCGCCCAGGCGCTGCAGTTGCAGGCCTCGGATATCCATATCGAGACCTTCGAGCAGAGCCTGGTGGTGCGCCTGCGCATCGACGGCCACCTGCGCGAGGTGCTGCGCCCGCCACGGGCGTTGTCGGCCATGCTGGTGTCGCGGATCAAGGTCATGGCACGCCTGGATATTGCCGAAAAACGTCAGCCCCAGGATGGCCGCATCACCCTGCGCGCCGCTGGCCGCGAGGTCGACGTGCGGGTTTCCACGCTGCCGGGCATTCATGGCGAGCGAGTAGTGATGCGCGTGCTCGACAAGCAGGCCAGCCTGCTGGCGCTGCCCAATCTCGGTATGCCGCCAGCCGTGGAGCAGGGCCTGCGTGCCTGCCTGGGCCGCCCCAATGGCATCGTGTTGAGCACCGGGCCAACCGGCTCGGGCAAGACCACCACGCTGTACGCCAGCCTCAACAGCCTGAATGACGGTAGCCGCAACATCCTCACCGTCGAAGACCCGGTGGAATACGCCATCACCGGTATCGGCCAGACCGCCATCAACCCGCGTGCCGGGCTGACCTTCGCCAGTGGCTTGCGGGCGATCCTGCGCCAGGACCCGGACGTGATCATGCTTGGCGAAATCCGTGATCGGGAAACCGCGCAGATTGCCGTGCAGGCCAGTCTCACCGGGCATCTGGTGTTGTCGACCCTGCATACCAACAGTGCAGTGGGTGCCGTGACGCGGCTGCGCGACATGGGCATCGAGCCCTTCCTGATCGCTTCCTGCCTGCGTGGCGTGCTCGCCCAGCGCCTGGTGCGTCGCCTGTGCGGCTGTGCCGAACGTCGACCCCTGCAGGCCGCCGAACGGCAGTTGATGCCGGAGCTGGTCGGCCTCGAATACAGCTTTCATCCGGTCGGCTGCGAAGAGTGCCAGGGTTGCGGTTATCAGGGCCGCCTGGGGCTCTACGAATTCATCGAGCTGGATGCCGGGCTGATCGCACTGCTGTACAGCGGCGCCAGCGAGCCGAGCATGCAGGCCTACCTCGAGGATCGCCGGCAGAGCCTGTCGGCCATGGCCTGCGACTGCCTGGCACGCGGCGACACCAGCCTCGCCGAAGTGCTGCGTGCGGTGCAGGGCTGAGTATGCCGACCTATCGCTATCAGGCCGTCGACCTGGCCGGCAAGCCGCACAAGGCCAGCCTGCAGGCGGACAGCGAGCGCCACGCCCGGCAGTTGCTGCGCGAGAGCGGCTTGTTCGCCCGCGAGTTGCATCGTCACGACCCGCAAAGCCGGCAGCCGCGCCGCCAGCGGGTCAGCCGTGCGCAACTGTGCGAGCTGACCCGGCAACTGGCGACCCTCACCGGCGCAGGCATTGCGCTGGTCGACGCACTGGGTACCCTGGAACGGCAACTGGTCCAGCCAGCCCTGCGCAGCCTGCTGGTGGCGGTGCGCGGCTCCCTCGCCGAGGGCGTTGGCCTGGCCCGCAGCCTGGCGCGTCAGGGCGGGGTGTTCTCGACGCTGTATTGCGCGCTGGTCGAGGCGGGCGAGCGCTCCGGTCGCCTGGCCCAGGTGCTCGAACGTCTGGCCGAGCACCTGGAGCAGGTCCAGCGGCAACAGCACAAGGCCCGCACCGCGCTGATCTATCCGGCCGTGCTGATGGGCGTTTCCCTGGCCGTGGTGATCGGCCTGATGACCTTCGTGGTGCCCAAGCTCACCGAACAGTTCGCCCATGCCGGGCAGAGCCTGCCGTGGATCACCACGCTGCTGATCGGCATCAGCAATACGCTGGTGCTGCTCGGCCCCTGGCTGCTGGGCGCGGCACTGCTGGCGGCGTTGGTCGGCAAGCTGCTGCTGCGCAAGCCGCACTGGTGCCTGCGCCGCGATGATCTGCTGCTGCGTTTGCCCCAGGTCGGCGTGCTCCTGCAGGTGCTGGAGAGCGCCCGGCTGTCGCGCAGCCTGGCGATCCTCGCCGGCAGTGGCGTGCCATTGCTCGAAGCCCTGCAAGTGGCGACCGCCACGGTCAACAACCGGCGCATCCGCCTGGCCCTGGAGCGGGTCGGCAGCGAGGTGAAGGGCGGCGTCAGCCTGCACCGCGCCCTGGAGGCCAGCGGCCATTTTCCACCGTTGCTGCTGAACATGGTCGCCAGTGGCGAAGCCAGCGGCACCCTGCCGGACATGCTCGAACGCGTGGCGGACAACCAGGAGCGTGGCTTCGCCCGCCAGGTGGACACCGCCATGGCGCTATTCGAACCCCTGATGATTCTGGTGATGGGCGGCGTGGTGCTGTTCATCGTAATGGCCGTGCTGCTGCCAATCATGCAGCTCAATCAGGGCCTGACACTGTGAGGAGGAGAGCCATCATGCGCAGCAATCGTTTCACTCAACGGGGCTTCACCCTGATGGAAATCATGGTGGTGATCTTCATCATGGGGCTGTTGATCGCCGTGGTCGCGCCCAGCGTACTGGGTAGCCAGGACAAGGCCATGAAGCAGAAGGTGATGGCCGACCTGTCGACCTTCGAACAGGCCCTGGACATGTACCGCCTCGACAACCTGCGCTTCCCCAGCAACGAGCAGGGGCTGTCGGCACTGGTGATCAAGCCCACCGTCGAACCGCTGCCGCGCGCCTGGCGCGCCGATGGTTACATCCGCCGCTTGCCGCAAGACCCCTGGGGCAACGCCTACCAGTACCGCAGCCCGGGCGAGCATGGTCGGGTCGACGTCTATTCGTTGGGCGCCGATGGCATCGAGGGCGGCGAGGGCATCGATGCCGACCTGGGCAACTGGGCGCTTTGAGACGCTGCCATGAACCGGAATGACAGCAAGGTGGCGGGAGTGCGTAGGGTGGACAACGCTCTTTTTGTCCACCATTGCGATCGTAAGCGGTGGACGGGTAAAGCGTCGTCGACCCTACGTGGCTGGGAGCTCTGGTAGGTGTTCAGGCAGCGCGGGTTCAGCCTGCTGGAGCTGCTGGTGGTGCTGTTCATCGCCGGCTTGCTGACCAGCCTCGGCGTGGCCTGGCTCGACAGTGGCCAGGCGCCGGCGCAGCAGGCGCTGGAGCGCCTTGCCGCGGCCAGCCGCGCCCAGGCTGCAGTGGCGCTGCACGCCGGACAGATTCATGGCCTGCGCTGGAATGGCCAGCGCCCGGAGTTCGTGCGCCAGGTGCGCGACAACGATCGACTGCGCTGGCAGGTCGAGGCGGTAGCGCTGGGCGAGTGGCCGACGATGCTGAGGCCTGACTGGCCGGCTGCCGGTGAGCCGCGCCTGGTCTTCACGCCAAACGGGGTCGGTCGCGCGCAGGCACTGCGCTGGCACTGGCCAGAGGGCGGCGAACAGTGGCAGTGGGACAGCGCCGGTCGCTTGCAACGGACGTCGTTGCCATGAAGCGTCAGCGTGGTTTCACCCTGCTTGAGGTGACGGTCGCTCTGGGTATCGCCGCCACGCTGGCGGTCATGACCAGCCAGGTGCTGCGCCAGCGCCTGGCCGTGCAGCAAAGCGTTCAGCAGCATCAACTCGGCGCGCTGTGTGCCCGCGAGCTGGAAGCACGCTTCGCGGTCGAGCAGCTCTGGCCTGTGCAGAACAGCCTCGCTGGCGTTCTCGCCCAGGGCCACGGCAACTGCCACTGGCAACTGCAGATGCAGGGCACCGGTGTACGGGACCTGCGGCGTGCCGAGCTGAGCCTGTTCGCTGATGGCGATCGCCGCGAGTCGCTGGGACGGTATCAACTGTTTCTGGTGCGCCCGTGAGGGACAGGCAGCGCGGTTTGACTCTGGTGGAACTGCTGGTCGCTCTGGCGCTGACGGCCTTGTTGGGTGTGCTGCTGGCTGCCCTGGTCAATGGCTGGATCAACGTTCGCGAGCGCTTGTCGCAGGGCTCTGCGGGGATGCCGGTACTGGATTTCTGTCTGGCGCTGGAGCGTCGTTTCGATACCACCGTGCTGCGTCAGCTCCATGAGCGGCGCTTGCCGCTGGCCTTGAACTGGCTGGACTGGCAACCGGACGAGCTGCAACTGCAGTGGGTGGCGCTGGGCGCCTGGCCGAGCGCCGAAGGCGGTGCCCGTCTGCAGCGTCAGCGTCTTGCTTACGACCGCCGCAGCCAGCGTCTGCTGATGCACACCTCCAGCGATCTGTACGCCGCAGCCGAACCGGTCTGGACACTGCGCGAGCAGCTGGATCGGGTGCAGTCGGTGAGTTTTACCTTTCGTCAGGACAGCCGCTGGCTGGCCTGGCCATCGACGGACAGGTTGCGCCCGGACAGGGGCGTGCGCCTGACTTTTCAGCGGGATGGAGCACCCTATGTCTGTACGTTCGCCCTGCCGTGGGGCCGTTCATGAAACTTGAGCGCTGGCGTCGCCGCGCGGCACGGCCCTGGCTTTTACTGCGCCCGGGTGCGCATGCCGAGGCCTGGCAATGGGCACGGGTAGAGCAGGGCCGCGTGCAGGCGTCAGGTTCTGGTGCGCCGCCGACGATACCGGGCACACGGGTGGCGCTGGTGCTGCCGGGCGAGCTGTGCAGCCATTTTCAGGTGCCCGCGCCGCCGGGGCTGAAACGTCACGAATGGCCGTTGTTGCTCGAGGATCGCCTGCTGCAGAACGCTCAGGATCTTGCCTGTGGCTGCCTGGCCCGTGAGCCCGGCTCCATGCAACTGGTCTGCGTCGAACAGGCGCTGCTGGATGGCTGGCTGGCCCAGTGCGCCGAGTGGCAACTCGATGTGCAGCGTTGCTGGGCGCAGTTCCAGCTATTACCGGTGCCGTCTCCAGGCTCGGCATGGTACTGGCGACAGGACGCGGGCGCGAGCCTGTTCGTCGGTAGCAGTGCCGAGGCACGCCAGCACTGGCTGGCCTGGCCTGTCGCGCTTCAGGCGGCAACGCCTGCCGGTGTTTGGCGCGAGCTCGAGATACAGACGGTCGAGGGCGATTGGCCCGAGTCTCTCGCCGCGCTGGATGACATGCCCAGCCTGTTCGAACGGCGCCGGGCGAAACGCCAGGCCCGGCATATGAGCCCTGGCCTTTGGCGTCTGCCTGCCGTGTGTCTGGCCCTGGCCGTGCTCTGGGCTGGCCTGTGGGCCAGCCAGCAGTGGCGGCAGCAGGGCGTCTATCGGGCACAGGTGGAAGAGGTGGTCGGGCCGGTCGCGTCATTGCGCGAAGCCGCGCAGCGGGTGAAGCAGCAGCGTCTGGGGGCGGATGAGCGACAGCTTCGTTTGCGACAACTGGAACATCTGCAGACCGAACTCGATGGCTGGTTGCGTGCCAACGGTAGCTGGCGATTGAGCGCCGCCCAATTCGATGGTCAGCGCTGGACGCTGCGCCTGCAGGGGCATGAGGTCGTCGACGATTCACCCTGGCAGGCGATGGCCAGCGCCATAGGCGTGGCGGTGCAGGTGACCCAGGCAGGCGACGAACTCAATTTGACCTTCGACCTGGGAGCCGCATCATGAGGCTGAATCTCGAGCGCCGCGGCGTGCGTCTGCTGGCGGTGGCGATCATCGCCGTATTGCTGGCGCTGCTGGCCTGGCGTGAAGGCCAGCAGCGCTGGCAGGCGTTCGGCCAATGGCAGGCGCTGGCTCAGTCGGCCCTGGCCTTGCGAGCCGCCAGGGCACTGACCGCCGATGACCTGCAGCAGGCCGCCAAGGCCCGTGAAATCAGCATCGAAACCCTGGAGCCCGGCAGTGAAGAGTGGCTGGTGCGCGGTCGGTTGAAGGATGAGCGCGTGTTGCAGGACTGGCTCCAGCAGTTGCAGCGAGAGGGTGCACGACCCTTGCGCTGGGGGCTGCGGCGTGACGACTCGGCGCTGCACTTCGAACTGGCGCTGCAGCGATGACGCGGCGCGCTTGGCTGTGGGCGCTGCTGGTCTTCGCCCTGACGCTGCTGGTCGAGTTGCCCGCCCGCTGGCTGTTGGCGCCGCTGCCCGTCCCGCTGGCAGGCATCAGTGGCAGTATCTGGCAAGGGCGGGCCGAGCGCCTGGGCGATCTCGGCCCGTTGCGCTGGCATTGGCAACCCTGGCGGCTGAGGGTGCAAGGGAGTGCCGGTTATCAGGGGCAGCGCTGGCAGTTGCAGGTTTCCGGCTGGCCCTGGCGTTGGCAGGCCTCGCTGCAACCCGCCAATGATCCGCATACCCTGGCTACCGGCTACCGCCTGGCGGGGCACTGGCAGGGCATGATCGAGCTGACAGGCAGCGGGTCGCGCTGCCTGTCGGCAGGCGGACATTTACAGGCCGATGGGCTGGCGCTGCTGGCGCCCTGGCAGTTGGACCTGGGGCAGGCGCGTCTGGCGCTCGATTGCAGTGCTGGCTGGAAACTGGCTGGGCAGTTGAGCCTGGCTGGGCAGCATCATGCCGAATTGGCGGCCGATCTGCTCGCCAGGCAGGCCAGGTTGACGGGGCGAGTCGAGCCTGGCGCGGCACTGCAACCGCTACTGGTCAGTGCACAATGGCTGGCGCCGGGCGGCACGCAGGTAGCGCGCAGCATACGTTGGTAACCGCGCTGCCTCAGGGCCGGATCTCGATCAGCGTGCCGTCCTTGACCAGGGCCCAGACCTCGCGCATGTCGGCGTTCTTCAGGGCGATGCAGCCTTCGGTCCAGTCCAGGGTGTGGAAGAACCACTCGGGGTATTCCTCATCCAAGGGCGTGCCGTGGATCATGATCATGCTGCCCGGCTTCACGCCGGCGGCTTTCGCCTGGGCCTGGTCGCGGGCGTTGGGGTAGGAGATGTGCATGGACAACTGGTACTTCTCGCTGGGGCGGCGCCAGTCGATCCAGTAGAAACCTTCCGGCGTGCGTTTGTCGCCTTCGTACTGCTTGGCGCCGAGCGGCTGCTTGCCCAGGGAAATACGGTAGGACTTGAGCGTTTCACCGCGGCTGATCAGGTGCAGCCGGCGCTGCGCCTTCTCCACCAGCACCTTGTCGACGGTCGCTGCAGTCGAGGCGGGCGCTGTGGCGGCATGACCCGCGCAAGAGAGCGTGAAGCAGAGCAGGGCGAGCAACCAGCGCATAGGGTGTTTCCGACTGAGCAGATGGCCGGTAGGCGGCGGATATTCATTCTAAGGCAGCGACCTGGGAGCGCCTAGAGGCGTGCCAGCAAACCGGCCAATAGCCTCCGAGCCCGTAGCCTGTGGTTGAGCGAAGCGATACCCAGGGAATACGCTCCCGGGTATCGCTTCGCTCAACGCCGGGCTACCGATGTGCGCGTCAGGACAGCCCGTAGCCTGTGGTTGAGCGCAGCGATACCCAGGGAATACGTTCCCGGGTATCGCTTCGCTCAACGCCGGGCTACCGATAGGCGCATCAGGACAGTGATGGCAGCTCGTTGGCGCGCTTCGGCCTGCTCGCCGCCGCGGAGGTCGATCTCGCGGACGCCGCGCAGGCGCGCACCATCACCTGCCTGCAGCCGCTGGCCGTTGAGCTCGACACTGCCAGTGGCCACGTGAACGTAGGCGTAGCGATGCTCGTCCAGGGTCAGGCTGGCCTGCTCGGCGCCGTCGAACAAGCCGGCGTAGACCCGTGCCTGCTGGCGCACCTGCAAGGAACCAGCGGCCCCGTCCGGGGAGATGATCAGGCACAGCCGGCCGCGTTTCTGCTCGGTGCTGAAGTGCTCCTGCTGGTAGCGCGGTTCGGCCTGGCGCACATTGGGCACGATCCAGATCTGCAGGAAGTGCACCGGTTCGCTGGCCGAGTGGTTGTACTCGCTATGGGTCACGCCGCTGCCGGCGCTTATCAACTGCACGTCGCCGGGACGGATCACCGAGCCGTTGCCCAGGCTGTCCTTGTGTTCCAGGGCGCCCTGCAGTACGTAGGAGAAGATTTCCATGTTGCGGTGCGGGTGCTGAGCGAAACCCTTGGCCGGCGCCACGCTGTCGTCGTTGATCACCAGCAGGTCGGAGAAACCCCTTTGCCGCGGATCGTAATAGTCGGCGAAGGAAAAGGTGTGGAAGGACTTGAGCCAGCCATGGTCGGCGTGGCCACGATCGGTCGCTTTACGGATAGCCAGCATGATGAAGCCTCCTATGGATTGAAGCGGCCTTGTCGGCGGCATGGGGCCATCTTACTGACCATCCAGGGGGCGATTGACGAGCCGTTCATCACCTGTCCACGATGGCCTTCGAGCAGGCGCGTCAGCCTACCGTCACTGCCTGCGTAACCTCCAGCAAAATAGGCGCGAGCTCCTCGATTACCTTTTGCTCCGGCCAATTGCTCAACTGCGCCGTGATGTTGACCGACGCGACCGTCTGGAAATGCACGTTGCGAATCGGTGCCGCGATACCGACCTGCCCAATCAACACTTGATCACTGGTGATCGCGTACCCGTTCTGGCGGGCGGCGATGATCTGCTCGAACAACACTTCGCGATCAGTCTGGGTGCGGGGCGTAAACGCGGTGGGCTGGGTGGCGGCGAGGCTGTCGCGAATTTGCTGATCGGGTAGCGCCGACAGTAATACGCGCCCAGCCGACGTGCACCAGGCGGGCATCCGTCGCCCTGGGAGCATTTCAGCGAAGGTCTGGTGATTACCGGGTATGCGCATCACATAAACGATGTCGTGCTCACTGAGCACACTCAAGTTGACGGTGAGGCTGCAGCGTTCGCGGATCTGCTTGAGCAAGGGCAGGGCGCGGCTGATCAGTGGGTCTGCGTTGAGGTATAGGAAGCCCAGTTCGAGAGCCTTGTGCGTCAGGCTGTAACGCCGGGAACGTTCGTCCTTGGTCAGGTAGCCAAGCTCACACCAGGTGTAGGTAAAGCGCTGTGCAGCGCTCTTGGTCATCTGGCTGCTTTCCGCCAGTTCAGTCAGACCGATGGACGCCTGTCCATTGCGAAACATCTCCAGTACCCGAATGCCTTTTTCGAGGGTGGCGATGAACTGTGGATTGAGGTTTTTCAATTCTTTTGTGGACACAGCGTCCCTCCAGTTTTCGGCGTGCCGTGCGTCGAGACAAGCGCGAAACAGGATAACGCATGTTGACCTGGGGCACGCTCAGGGATATAAAAGGTACCACATTACAACATAAAGTATCGTAATTCGATACATTTGAGTGAATATGACAGTATCGAACTCTCCCGAACTCTTGATGAAATCGGCCTGCGAGCAAGCCGCGCAAATCCGCTCCGGACACTTGTCCGCCCGCGAGCTGACCGAAGCCTGCCTGCAGCAGATCGACGCTCTCAATCCCGTCCTCAATGCGCTGGTAACGGTGGATGCCGAGGGCGCCTTGAGAAAAGCTGACGAAGCTGACCGCCGCCAGAGCAGAGGCGAGCCGCTGGGGGCATTGCATGGTTTGCCTCTGGCGCATAAAGACTCTTTTCTGACGGCAGGCATGCGCACCACTTGGGGCTCAAAGGTGTATGCCGATCATGTCCCTCAAGTCGACTCGTTGATCGTTAGTCGCCAGGCCGAGGCAGGGTCGATTCTGCTGGGTAAAACCAACCTCCCGGAGTTCGGGGCCGGTTCGCAGACATTCAACGAGGTCTTCGGTGTCACTCGTAATCCCTATGACCACACGCTGACCTGCGGCGGCAGCAGTGGCGGCGCCGCAGTCGCATTGGCGACCGGCATGGTTGCCTTGGCCGACGGTACCGACATGGGCGGTTCGCTGCGTAACCCGGCGAGCTTCTGCAATATCGTCGGCCTGCGCCCATCGATCGGTCGGGTGCCGATCTGGCCCAATCCCAACAGCTTTGGCCAAGTGACCGCTGCTGGTCCCATGGGGCGCTGCGTTGCCGACGTCGCGCTCTTGCTCAGCGTGATCGCCGGCCCGGATCGTCGAGATCCATTGAGCATCGATCAGCCCGGTACGCTCTATCGTCAAGACTTGAGCGCTGATTTCAAGGGCGCGCGTATTGCCTACAGTCCCGACCTGGGCGGCTTGCCGGTAGCGGCGCCGGTGCGCGCCATCATTGACCAGGGTGCCAAGCGTCTTGCTGACATGGGATGCCTCGTCGAACATGCCGAGCCCGATTTCAGCGGCGCCTCCCACGCTTTCCAAGTCCTGCGGGCCATGACCTACGCCAGCGGTTACGCGAGCCTGTTGCAGACCCACCGTGACCAGCTTAAAGGCACGCTGATCTGGAATATCGAGCTGGCAAGTACCTTCAGCGCACAGGACGTGATCAGCGCTGAGCAACGGCGTGCGCGCTTGTTCCGCGACACTCAACAGTTGCTTGAGACCTATGACTTCATTATCGCCCCGGTCAGTCAGGTATTGCCTTTCCCGGTCGATCAGCCATTCGTTGAGCGAATTGGCGAGCAGGAAATGCACAACTACATCGAGTGGATGGATTCGTGCTCGTTGATCACCTTGACCGGTCACCCGGCGATGTCATTGCCCTGCGGTTTCACTGAGCAGGGGTTGCCGGTGGGCCTGCAAATCATTGGGCGATACCGCGATGAATTGACCCTGCTCAAGCTGGCGCAGGCTTTTGAAACCGCCAGCAAACCGTACACCCAGGGCTAACCGATCTGATCAATCTCAATGCTGGCAACGCGCATATAGACGCCTCGACTCGCCAGCTGGGTTCCTCTTACAAAAATGCCAAAACTATCGGGAGCTTGTATGTCATCCACCTCCATACCGGTGTGCTCTAAGACACGCCAACCTGTCAGAGCCGCGGCTGGTTCATTTCTCGGCACCTTGATCGAATGGTTCGACTTCTACATTTACGCGACGGCTTCGGCGTTGATCTTCAGCCATGTATTTTTCCCTGGAAGTAGCCAACTGGTGGGTACGCTTTCTTCGTTCGCGACGCTGGCGGTGGGTTTTGTCGCGAGACCTCTGGGAGGGATAATTTTCGGCCACTTGGGTGATCGTTATGGGCGCAAGTATTCGCTGATCCTCACGCTGTTTCTGATGGGAGCTTCTACAGTTGGTATCGGCTTGCTGCCGTCTTACGAGCAGGCAGGCATGCTGGCGCCGGTGCTTTTGGTGCTATTGCGCATCTGTCAAGGTATCGCGGTCGGCGGTGAGTGGGGCGGGGCGGTGTTGTTGGCGAGCGAGCACGCGCCAGAGGGGAAAAAGAGCTTCTATGCTTCCTTTGCCCAATTAGGTAGCCCGGCAGGATTGATCTTGGCTCTGATTGCCTTCCGCTACATCAGCGCCATGCCAGAAGAGGACATGTACGCCTGGGGTTGGCGCCTGCCGTTTATAGGCAGTGTGGTGTTGCTGCTGCTGGCGTTTGTGATTCGCCGTGGTGTTCACGAATCGCCGGAGTTCGAAGCCAATAAACTGGCTGCTGATGTACCGCTGCAGTCGCCGGTCAAGGTGGTGCTGCGTGATTCTTGGCCGTTGGTGCTGCTGGTGATGGGCGCGTGCACCATCGGTATTTCGTCCGCCTACTTCACCAACACCTTCATGATTGCTTACAGCACTCAGTACCTGGGGATTAAAAGCTCCGTGATCCTCGAATGCCTGTCGGTGGTTGCCATCGTGCAACTGATCAACCAGCCGATCGCCGCATGGCTAGCCGACAAGGTCGGCGCGGGACGGTTCCTGCTGATCACCTCGGGAATGAGTATGCTGGTGCCGTATGTGATGTTCAGCTTGGTCGAAACCGGGCAGAGTCTGATGATCATCCTGGGGATCTCGTTGACGAAGATTTTCTCGTCAGCGTTCTACGCAGTGATCGCCGGCTACATCGTCAACATTTTCCCGTTGCACCAACGTTACTCGGGTATTTCCTTGGCCTACCAGGCTTGCGGCGCTCTGATCGGCGGCACAACGCCCATGCTCGGGACGCTGATCGCCGGGCAAGCCGGAGGACTCTGGTGGCCGTTGGCGGTGTTCTATTCGGTGCTGGCATTCACCTCGTTCATATGCGTGCTGATGTTGGTATGGCGCAAAGAAGCCATTGTGCGTTGACTTGAATCAGCCTGGCCTTCCCGGAGGCTCCAGTTCTTGAGCGGATGGAGCCATGAAGACAGCAACGGAGTATTCCCCGTGAGTCCGCGAGCGAACGCTTGGTTTGCTGCTGGAGCATCAAGACGAGCATGGGGCGGCGTGGACGGTGATCTGCTCAATTGCCGCCAGGATTGGTTGTACCGCCGCAACACTGCGCCGCTGGATGCGCCAGGCCGAACGCGACAATCGCAAGCGTGAAGGTCAGGCCAGCAGCAAACGCTAGCGGATTAAGGGACTGGAGCGTGAGATGCGTAAGCTGCGTCAGGCCAGCGAAATGAGGCTCGCGCCAGGCAACTTGTACTATGTTTAGACAGCCTTTCCCTACCAGGACGTTGCTCCATGGGCTGCCCACAAGTGTGTGCGTGCGCGGTGATGCAATGCAGCTTCGGTGCCGCACCTGCGGTGCTGAACGTATTGCCCGGCAACCGGATGCTCACGGCAGGCATGCCTGCGGCGAACATCATGGATCATATCCCGCTGGTGAATATTTCTACCTTCGGCCTGTGCCAGAGCCTGGCCAATCCGATGGTGGCCGCCGCCACGGCGGCCGCACTGGGCGTATTGACGCCCATGCCGTGCCTTCCGGCCACGGCCACGCCCTGGATTCCCGGCGGGCCGCCGACCCTGCTGCTGGGTAACATGCCGGCGCTGGATGCCAACAGCACGCTGATGTGCACCTGGGGCGGGGTGATCAAGATCCAGATGCCGGGCCAGGTGCAGATGCTGATTCCCTGATCAGGCTTCGCTCGATTCGCTGCGCTGCTTCAACCACCAGCGCAGCCTGGAGAGCGGTTTGCCCTTGGCGTCGAGGGGACGACCGTCGTTGCTGAACGCTTGTCCCGGCTCCAGCAATCGACCATTCACGTATCGGCTGCGCAACGCGACCTGGCCGTTGCCGTGGTAGCGCAGGCAGGCGCCATCCCGGACGCCATCGCGATAGTGTTCGACTTCCGCCAGGCTGCCATCCGGAAAGTAGCTGCTGGCTTCGCCATGCATCAGGCCATGGCGGTAATTCACCTTGCGCTGCAGCCAGCCCTCCACGGCATGATAGGTGGCGACGCCATGCAACCTGCTGCGTGCATAGGGCAATCGCGCCGATACCTGGCCATTGGCATGGAAGAGGGTAACCGGCCCATCCAGCTCGCCCTGGCTGTAGCTCAGCTGCGCCTGGGGCCGGCCCGCTTCCTCGATACGTACACGGCCGTCCAGTCGGCCATCCTGCAACTGGCCCTGCATACGGCTGTCGCCGCGGGTGAGATCGAGCTTGCCGGACTGCCCCATGCCTGACTCCTCAATTCACCTTTACCAGGCCGCCCTTGAGGGTCAGCATGCCGCCGCCATCCACGGTCTGTTCGGCGGCGGCCTTGTTGGTCAGGCTGATGCCGGCGTCGTTGGTCAGGGTGGTGCCGGCCTTGTTGTCCAGGGAGGTGCCCGCCTGGTTGGTGAGCGAAGTGCCGGCCTTGTCGGTCAGGGCCATGCCGGCCTGGGTGGTGAGGTTGGCATCGCTCTTGGCGGTCAGGTCGCCAGTGCTTTGCAAGGTCAGGGTGCCACCGACCTTGATGGTCAGGTTGCCGTCCACGGTCAGCTCGTAGTTGCCGGTCACCCTGTGCGAATAATTGCCGCCGGTGCTGTGGGTCTGGTCGCCACCGACCTTCAGGGTGCGGGAGTCTTTCACATCCAGGCTATCGCTGCCGGTCTGGATGGTCACCGTGCGCTTGCCCTTCTCCAGGGTGATGGTCTCGTCGCCTTCCTTCACCGTGCGGGTGCGGGCGTTCTGCACGGTGAGGGTCTCGTCATGGCCCACGCTGGCGGTGCTGTCGTTGAGTACGTTGATGTTGAAGTCCTTCTGCGCCTGCAGGAACACCTCTTCGCCGTCCTTCCTGTCCTCGAAACGCAGCTCGTTGAAGCCGCCGCCACCCTTGGACGACTGGGTCTTGATCCCCGATTGCGTCTGGTTGGCCGGCAGGGCATAGGGCAGGGCGTTGTCGCCGTTGTAGACGCAACCCGTGACCAGCGGCCGATCCGGGTCGCCGTCGATAAAGGTCACGATCACTTCCTGGCCGATGCGCGGGATGAACTGCATGCCGAAGCCCTTGCCGCTCCAGGGCAATACCACGCGCACCCAGCAGGAACTGGTTTCATCGTTCTTGCCGTCGCGGTCCCAGGGGAACTGGATCTTGATGCGGCCGTACTGGTCGGTCCAGATATCCTCGCCGGACTTGCCCACGACGATTGCAGTCTGTGAATGCGTCCGTGGTTTCGGTGTGCTGCGTTGCGGACGAAACGGCGTGGCTTTGGGGATCGCTTCGAAGCGGTTGCGATAGCTTTCATGGCTGACGTCATGGGTGACCCGCGTCACCACCCAGTCGATATTCAGGCTCGCATCGTCGTGACCGTCGAGGGTGAACCAGTGCCCCGGAACCAGCCAGCGGCAGTCGCTTTCGCCGACAAAACGCTTTTCCTCGCTGCGCAAACCATCGACGCGCTGTTTGGTCAACGCATCGCCGCGCGCCTTGGCGTTGTAACCACCCGGATGCTCATAGATCGAACGCGGCCCGGCCACCGCTTCGGCCTGGCCGTACAACGAGGTGGTCGGCGTGGTGAACTCATAATCCGTCGCCCGATAAACCCCGGCCACCGCTTGCAGGCACACCTGTCCAGAGCGAATCCCATGCAGCTCCCGCTCGCCCAGTCTTTGTCCCAGATACTTGACTGTTGGCCCGTTGGGGATCTGCACGAAGGCGTCGTTGCTGTCGCCGAGCACCAGCGTGTGCTTGCCATCGTCGTGGGTGAAGAACCAGAAAATGCCTTCTTCCTCCAGCAGCCGCGAGACGAAGGCGAAGTCTGTTTCGCCGTATTGCACGCAGTATTCGCGTGGGGTATAGCTGGCGTTGAGCTCGAGCTGGTAGTCGCTGAAGCCGTGGAGGTCGAAGATGGCGGTGACGATCTCGTCGGTGGTCTTGTTCTGGAATACCCGGTTATTGCTCGCCAGGGTCAGCCACCACAGCCATGGCCTTAGCACAAGTTGATAGCGCTCGGCGGTGGCGTCGGCGGGGAGTTGGCGGACTTCGGCGACCAGCGCATCAAACGGGCGCAGTTGCGTGTCGTTGTGCAGGGTAGTAGTGACGTGGGTGGCGATAGCGCTGGTCAGGGTGAGAGAGGCACCGTCGTTCAGACCGTAGAGGGTTTGTGCGCCCAGCGTGTTGAGCACCTCATCGCCGGACAGCGATTCAGGGAAAAGCGCCGACAGCGAGGGGGCGGTAAGGGAGAGGGTGGTATTGCTGTCGGTGGATCGGGTCATTGAAGCGCCCTCAGTCAGAGGAACTCAGTGTGTGGTTATTGAATTAAACATTGTGGATTTCCACATCCTGATCGAAGTTATTGGCGTTGGGGACGTGCAGAGCAGGAGCACCTGCGATGTAATTACCGGTATTTTGATGGGCTGCTAGCGCACCAGGCACGTTGTAGGGAGGGAATCCGCCAAAGTTCACGGGTAGTACGGGTAACCCTATTCGATTGGCCACCGCATGGGCAATTACGATGTGGATGGCTCCTGCTATCTTCGGAAATCTGACGGCTCGCCATCTGGCCACAATATGAGACGGTACGAAGGTATAAAGGTCGTTGGGATTGGCTGGCGGGATTGCAAAGGTGTCGACCGATCTGACGACTTGATACTCCACGCCGACCCAGTAATTTGGCATCGGATTTTGCAAGTCAAATTTGTAGCAGGCGTTCAGAAAGTTACGAATATGGTTTTCAATGCCTTTGTGCCAACTGTTGGCCTGTGAGCTAAGAATTGTCAGGTTGCTCCATTGGTTACCAGGCCCACCCCATTCTCCGTTGATCAAGTGTGCTCGTTTCCAGCTGACCACATCTTGAATAAGAGTGTGAGCAGGAAACCCCATGCCAACCCACGGGGTATTCCAGCCTTCACCACCAATACTGGGTTGGTTGTTGACCTGGATACCACCGGGGGCGGCGATGTCTGGTCCCAGAATGCAGTGGGCCCAGGTTGCCCCCATGGATTTGCCGTGCACCTGATAAATGGGACCGTATTGGTCTGCCGCCAGCATAAACACTGTCTGATCAGGAGAAACGGAGCCGTATTGATTAGTCCAGCGTGTCATGGTGTCTCCTGCTGTATAAATAAATCTGTTCCGTTACTATAGGCAAACTATGGAGCCGGGGGAGATTTGTGAGGATGCCTCAGAGTTTGATCGATGCTTTTTAGCTCTATATTTATTTTGACTCTTCTTCTGTAGCGGCGGCTGCAGTGTCCTTGTTCTTTTGATAAAAAATCAAAGTGTTCAGCTTGGTGTCTTTTTCGAGAGCAGAAGTATGTGAGGGATAATGGAGGAGTATTTTGGTTCCCATTGCTGAGATCCAATCCTCAGGTGCCTTCGTTTCGGAGTAGTTACTGGCCAAGACTGAAGGATGGAAGGAATGCTCTAGTTTGATGTAACGATTGTTTTTGTTGCCGGCAATCAGAACAATCCCTCCTACCTTTAAACAGCGATCAGTTGTTGCGTCGATCAGTGAAAAGCCAAATGGCGATATGCCGATGATGAGGTCGAGGCTCTTTGGTTCGAGCGTCGAGTAGAAATTGGCTGAGTGGCTATAGTTGAAGTAGGGCTCTGGCGCACTCACCATCCCGGCAAATATCCCCAGCATTACACCGTCCAGCTCATTTTTTATAGAAGTCAATGGGTCATAATTAAAAACTGTGCATGGTGTTGAGAAATCTTCAGCGGCCAAGGGCAATAATCCTGCTGCTACGTTCAATACTTTTTTCATGTCTCCTCCATGAGGGAAATTCTACTCTGTCCTTTCAGTTCGAACTCTTTGAGCCTTTTGAACGGCGGTTCATTTTTTTGAAGGTTCCGGGATGCCGAAATAAGGGCACCACCGTACCGGGCCCCAGACAGTAATTTTATGGGTTTGACCTATTCGACTGTGGTACGGTGAGTTGGGATTTTCCGCATTATTCCCTGCTACTCCCAATCCTCCGCTTTTAATGATGCAGAATGCATGTCCGACTGTACTCGGGCTTTCATTGAATTTATTAATGCCGGTGTTGACCGCTAGATATCGTCCATCTAGATCTTTTGCCATTGCGGTTTTAAGTTCAGCCCAGGGCTTGTCGGAATATATTTTTTTCATACTAAGGTGCACGGCAATTGCTTCAACAATTTTGTCGTTCTCGAGTTTTTTTGCCGAATCAATCCAGCCCTTTTGCAAGAAGAAATTTATAGCAGCGTGTGCATTTATTCCCAATACTTTGGAAAAGGACATGGCTACGCAGTTTTTATCTTCAGCCAACCTATCTTGTGGTTTTTTGCTGTCTAGGTTGTCGATTTTAAATGGGTTGTAAGGCATTGGAGAACTCCCGTTTCTAAAGCAAAAATCGACGTTTTTCAGCGTGACAGACGAGCAATTCAGATCACTCCAACACCCACTCCGCCAACTTCCCCGTCACCTGCGTCATCAATACATTCTCGATATCCCGCGCGCCCGCCGCGCTGCACTTGGCGAGCACTGCCTTGACAATCCCGGCATCGAACTCGAACTGCTTGCCAGTCGCAGCCTTGTAGCGCTCCCGCAGTTTTTCCAGCTTGGCCAGGACAATCTCTTCCAGCGTCGCTTCGTCCAGTGGGCGGTAGGGCACCACGGTCATACGGGCGAGGAAGGCGGGGCGGAAGGCTTGTAGCAGCACCTTGCGCAGGCGTTCGTTGAAGGCGTCGCTGCCGAGCTGGTCGGTGGCGGTGTCCAGCAACAGTTCGGCGCCGACATTGCTGGTGGCCAGCATCACGGTGTTCTTGAAGTCCACCACCAGACCTGTGCCGTCCTCCATCAGGCCCTTGTCGAAGACGTTGTAGAAGGCTTCCAGCACGTCGGGGTGGGCCTTTTCGATCTCATCCAGCAGCACCACCGAATAGGGTTTGCGCCGTACCGCTTCCGTCAGCACGCCGCCACTGCCGTAACCGACGTAGCCGGGCGGGGCGCCCTTGAGCTGGCTGACGGTGTGGGCTTCCTGGTATTCCGAAAGGTTGATGCTGATCAGGTTGCGTTCGCCGCCATACAGCGCGTCGGCCAGTGCGTAGGCGGTTTCGGTCTTGCCGACCCCGGTGGGGCCGACCAGCAGGAACACGCCCACCGGCTTGGCCGGATCGGTCAGCCCGGCGCGGTAAGCCTGCAAACGCTGGGCGATGGTATCGAGCGCGGCGCGCTGGCCCATCACCCGTTGCCCCATGCGCTGGCCGAGTGTGCGCACGGCGTGGGCTTCGTCGGCGAGCATCTTGCCGACGGGGATACCGGTCCAGCCTGCTATCACGGCGGCGACGGTTTTCGCGTCGACCTGCTCGGGCACCAGGGGATCGTCCTGGCGGATCGCATCCAGTCCGGCTTCGAGGCGCAGCAGTTCGGCGGCCAGATGGTCGATGTGGCTGTCGGTGGCCTCATCGGGGTTGTCGCTGTCGGCGCGCTCGCTCAAGTCGAGCAGTTCGCGGCGGGTGTCGAGCAGTTCGCGCACCGCCACGCGCTCTTCACCCCAGCGGGTTTCCAGTTCGCGGATCGCTTGCACATTGCTGGCGGATTCGCTTTCCAGCAGGGTGATGCGTTCGCGGTGATCGAGGCCGGTGGCCTGTTCGCGGCGCAGGCGTTCGACTTCGTCCTTGAGGCTGTTCTGGCGGTGGCGCAGGCTCTCCAGCGGTGGCGGCACGTCGTGCTGGCCGAGGGCGACCCGGGCGCACGCGGTGTCGAGCACGCTGATGGCCTTGTCCGGCAACTGGCGGCCGGAGATGTAGCGGTGCGAGAGTTTCACCGCTTCATGGATCGCCGCGTCGAGTACCTGCACGCCGTGGTGCTGTTCGAGTTTGGCGGCGACGCCGCGGAGCATTTCCACGGCAGTGATTTCGTCCGGCTCTTCGACCTGCACCAGTTGGAAGCGGCGGGCGAGGGCCGGGTCTTTCTCGAAGTACTTCTTGTATTCCATCCAGGTCGTGGCGGCGAGGGTGCGCAACTCGCCACGGGCCAATGCCGGTTTCAGCAGGTTGGCGGCATCGCTGCCGCCCTCGCTGCCGCCTGCGCCGATCAGGGTGTGGGCTTCGTCGATGAACAGGATGATCGGTTGGTCGGCGCCGCGAACCGCGTCGATCACGCCCTTGAGTCGCTGTTCGAACTCGCCCTTGACCCCGGCGCCGGCCTGCAGCAGACCGAGGTCGAGCACGCGCAAACTGACTTCCTGCAACGACGGCGGCACGTCCCCGGCAGCGATGCGCAGGGCCAGGCCTTCGGCCACGGCGGTCTTGCCCACGCCCGGCGCGCCGACCAGGATCGGGTTGTTCTGCCGCCGTCTCAATAGGATGTCGATGCACTGGCGGATTTCGCCATCACGCCCGACGATGGGGTCGATGCGCCCGGCGCGGGCGTCGGCGGTGAGATCCTGGGTGTACTGATCCAGTACCGAGTCCTGCTTCGGTTGCGCCTTGTCGGTTGTCGCGGGCGGCCTCGCATCGAGGTTTTCGCGGGAGCTTGCCGTCCATTCCATCCAGTTCGCGCGCAGGGCCTCGCGGGGGATGCGCAGCAGCGAGGAGGCGCTGTTGAGCAGCAGGCTGCGGCGTTCTTCACGGTCGAGCAGGGCCAGCAGCAACAGGCCGGAGCGGATGCTGCCGTGGCCGATCACGCTGGCTTGCACCACTGCGTCTTCCAGCAGGCCGACGGTCTGGCTGGAAAGGGCTGGCGTACGCGTGCTGCCGGCCTTGAACAGCTCCAGCGCCTGGTTGATTTCGGCGCCGAGGGCATCGCGTTCCACGCCACAGCGGGGCAGCAGGCAGGCAAGGTCGCCGCCGTCTATCTCCATCAGTTCCAGCAGCAGGTGTTCGATTTCCACGTAGTGGTGGGTGCGCTGCAGGCAGCGTTGCGCGGAGCGCTCCAGGGCACGTCGGCAGTCACCGTTGAGGCGGTTGATCAGAGTGCCGAGCTCCATATTCAGACCTCCGCAGTGTCGTGCAGGCGGATATCGACACGGAACAGCGCGGGGCTGGCGTGAACCTGCAGCCCGCTATTCCAACGCAAACGCGCCGCGCTCTGGCGGCTCAGCCGCAGGGGGCCGGCCCCCTTGATCAGCAGGCTCAGGGAGCAGTCCATATCCGGGCCGAAGTAGAAGCGGGCCAGGCTGGCGAGTTGCCCATGGGCCTCGCCATTGGGCAGGAAGGACGCCGCGTGCTCTTGCTCCAGCGGGCCCAGGGTCAGGCGGATACCCGCATGTTCATCCCATACCCGCGTGCCGGCCACGGCGTTGCGCCCCAGTTTCAGGTTGCCTGCGGCGCGCCCCAGGCGGCTGCGGCTGGCGGGTGGAATGCTGCGCCAGGCGCCCGCGTAGGCACCGGCCTGAATCGGCAGGCCGAAGTGGCGACGAAACACACTGGTGAAGCCCGCCAGCGAGCGGCGCCCGCCCATGAACAAGGCACTGCGCGAGAGGATCGCCGAGTCGTTGAGCAGTTGGCGTTCCTGCAGGGCCTTTGGCAGCAGCCCGGTGAGTGCGCGCAACTGGTTCTGTACCGGGCTTGCGTTGGGCACGCCGAAGCCCAGCGCGATACGGTGCTTGCGCAGCACGCGATAGAGAATGCTCAGCAGCCGGTGCTGGAACAGGTCGAGGAAGGCGGCGGGCGCATGGTCTTTCTGTCGGGTGCGTTGTTGCAGCCACTCCTGGTAGGCGTATGGCAATGGGCCGTCGGGGCCGCCGAGGCCGAACACCGGCGTGGTCAGTTGCGCCTTGCCGTCGGCCTCGATCACTAGGCTCTCGACCTGGCTGGCCGAGAAGGTGGGCGTCAGCGGGCCGCGCAGGCTTATCGCCTCGGCCTGGGGCGAGGTGCCACAGCCCAGGGACGTTGCGCGCGGCTGTTCGCGCTCCAGCAACAGCAGCGCTTGCAGCAGCTCGAAGGCTTGCGGCTCCTGGCGCAGGCGCGCACTCAGAGTGCGAGCGGCATTCCGGCTTGTGGTTGCCACGTTTTGATTTCCTTGTCGGCTTGAACCAGTACGGTGCTGACGAAACGGTTGGCGGTGGCGTACAGCGAGAAGAATTGCGCCAGCACGCCGGAGAACAGCACGGCGCTGTTCCCGACGAAATGTTGCGGGTCGAGGCGCAGACGCACCTCCAGGCCATTGCGCCAGCCACGCCAGGCGTCCTCGCCAACCCGGGCGACGACCCGTGTGCTGTCGATCGCCAGCAAGCCCTCGATCTGGCGCTGCGCACTGGCTTCATCGCGCAGGTTGTGCAGGCCGAGCATCTCCTTGAGTGCGCTCAGGGCCTGCGTGCCTTCGACCAGCGACAGGTGGTTGAGCGTCAGTTGCGAGACCAGGCGCCAGCGCGACTCGCCGCTGAGCCGGGGCAGGCTTTGCGGGGTGGGCGGATTGCGCAGGTGGGCGTGGGCGATCGGGCCCGGACGCTCGAAGTTCAGGCGGGTTCCCGCGCCGAGCGATTCGGCGAGGTGACGATTGGTGCACAGCAGTTCGGCCGTCAGGCTGTATTCCGGCGCGTCCTGCAGCGGGTCGAAGTGGGTGTCGACCAGGCTCAGCAGCAGGTCGCTGCCCAGCCGGTTGGGGGTCAGGCCGGTGATCCGCCGGGCGTGCCAGTACAGGCGATTGTCGGCGCCGCCATGCTGATAGCCATAGTAGGCCGGCACCCGCCGTACGCCGCTGGGCGAGCTGGCGCGCAGGGTGTGAATGCTGTGGATCTCCACGCTGTTTTCACGGTGGCTGTCGGCGACCAGGCGATATTCGCTGCGCGTACCGTCCGGCCGCAAGGGTTCCGAGGTGCGTGGGAACAGGTTGATGACCGGCGTGCAGCCCAGCGCGATGTCGCTCGGCTGCAGGTGGATGCGATTGCCGGGCGGGCGGTCGAAGACGATGTACAGGTAGACGTCTTCCTGCTCGGTACTCGGCGCGCGCAGGGGGATGTCGAAGAAGGCGAATTTCTCCGGAAAGGCGAAGTATTCCGCCAGTAAGCGCAGGCCTGGATGTTGCCCGTTTTCATCCGGCAGCAGCGCTTCGTCGCCTGCGAAACCGACCACTTCGGGCAACCCTGCCTGTGCTTGGGGCGTACTGCCGACCGGGCCGCAGAGCACCTGCAGCGAATGGGCGCACAGCAAATCGTAGAGAGCGGCGTTGACCACTGGCGATGCCGTCAGATGCAGGCGCAGGCTGGCGATGGACAGTTCCCGCCAGGTGACGCCGGCCAGGCAGCGCAGGTTCAGGCGCAGGGCCGAGCGGGCATGGGCCACGCCGGTCAGCGCCAGTGTCTCGTCGCTGTCGAGCAGCACGGCTTCGCTGATCGTCAATGGCCATAGGGTGGTCTCGGCGGTACTGCGGAAATGGATGCTGGCGCCGCTGTCGGTTGTGACGAACAGCGGGGTATCCCTCGGCAGGCGGTAGCCCTCGCTCAGGTTCCCCTTGCTCGGATCGGCTGCGAACTGGACGATGGCGCAGGATGGCAAGGGGCGCAGCGCCAGGGGGTAGAGCTGTTCGAGCAGGGCGTCGCTGAACTCGGCGTAGTCGTCGTCGAGGCGCCGCTGCAGGCGCGCGGCGAGCAGCGAGAAGCCCTCGAGCAGACGCTCCACATGGGGATCGGGGCATTCGCCGGGCGCCAGCTCCAGGCGCCTCGCGACCTTGGGATAGCGTGTGGCGAAACTGGCTCCAGCGTGGCGTAACCAGGTCAGTTCACGCTGGTAATAGTCGAGCAACCGGTCATCTATCGAATCACTCATGGCGCACCTCCAGTGTGCCTGCCCGGTCTTCGATGACGAAGGTCACCGGCCAGTGGCTGGTGCCGCCACGCAGTACGCCACCCAGGCGGATACGCAGGCGTTGCGGCTGATCGGCCAGCGGCTGTACATCCACTTCGAGCAGTTGCAGGCGAGGCTCGAAGTGGCCGATGGCATTGCGTATCTCCCGTGTCAGCAGGCGTCGGTCATCCAGTCGATGGGGCTGCAGGGCCGTCCAGTCGCCAATGCCGTAGTCGAGGATGGTCAGGGCGCTACCCGGCGCGCGAGGCGCTCGCCGGGTATTGAGCAGGCGCGACAGCTCGTTGCGCACGGAGTCCGCCAGTGCCGCCTGGTCGAAATCCGTCTCCTCGCCCGCGGCCAACCGATCGAGCAATGGCGGCCGAATGGCTGAACCGACGAAGCCCATGGCGATGCCGGATCAGGACTTGATGAGTTTGTTGGCGGCCAGGTCCCAGGTCGAGGCGGCCGTGCCTTCCTTGGTGCCGTCGTCCTTCTGGGCGGTGAGTTCCCACTTGATCTTGGTGAAGTTCAGGGAAAGGGTTTCCACCGGCTTGCCTCCAGCTCCGCCGCTGACACTGACGTTCGAAATCACCACGTTGTTGAGGGTGTAGATGATGAAGGGCAGCAGCTTGCCATCGCCCTCCGCGGCGTTACGGCCGATGATGATCTTGGCTTCCGGCAGGGGCTTGCCGGCGCAGCAGAACTCGTTGAGCGACGGGGTCGAGGTGTCGACGAACTTGGTCAGGGTGAACTCGCCGATGTGCGGCTTGCCGGAGGTGCGCTCCGAGTTGCTGACGTCGTTGGTGACCTGCATGGCCACGTTGTGGCTGTAGGACATCACTTCGATCTTGTCCTGGTAGCCCTCGAGCAGGCTGTCGCCTTTGATGTCGCCACCGAGGTCGAGAATGATCGCATCCATTGCCTGGTACTCCTGAAAAGTGGATTCGCGCTAATGCGTGTCGGCTCCCGCCTGGGCGGGGCCGGTCTTATGCCGCGACGGGCGGTGGCAGGGTGGCGACCAGGCGGATCGAGGCGGTCAGTTCCTCCAACTGGAAGTGCGGCCTCAGGAACACCGTGGCGCGGTATGCGCCGGGCTTTCCTGCCACTTCCGATACGTCGATCCGGGCTTCGCGCAGCGGGTACTGGGCCTTGATGGCCTGTGGCGCGTTGTCGTTGATCAGGACGTAGTCGGCGATCCAGTTGTTCAGGTAGGTCTGTACGTTGTCGCGGGTCATGAAGCTGCCGACCTTGTCGCGCATGATCACCTTGAGGTAGTGGGCGAAGCGCGAGGCCGCGAGCACGTAGGGCAGCATGGCGGAGATGCGGGCATTGGCGTTCGCTTCGTTGGTGTTGTAGAGCCTGGCCTTGTTGGTGGTCTGGCCACCGAAGAACACCGCGATGTCGCTGTTCTTCTTGTGGCACAGGGCGATGAAACCCAGGTCGTTCAGTTCCTTTTCGCGGCGATCGGTGATCGCCACTTCGGTCGGGCACTTCAGGGAAATATCCCCCGAGCTGGTGCGGAAGGTGTGGGCCGGCAGGCCTTCCACGGCGCCACCGCCCTCGGCGCCACGAATCGCCGCACACCAGCCATACAGGGCGAAGGCTTCGGTAATGCGCTGGGTCAGGGCCCAGGCCGCATTGCCCCAGAGGTATTTGCCGTGATCCGTTCCATTGACGTCCTCGAGGTAATTCATGCCCTCCACCGGCAGCGTCTCCGGCCCATAGGGCAGGCGCAGAAGGAATTGCGGCAGCACCAGGGACACGTAGCGCGAGTCTTCGCTTTCGCGGAAGGAGCGCCATTTGATCAGTTCCTGGCTCTCGAACACTTTCGCCAGGTCGCGCGGTACCGCCAGCTCGGTGAAGCTGTTCATGTCGAACAGGCGCGGGCTCGCGGCGGCGATGAAGGGCGCGTGGGCCGCGGCGGCAACGTTCGACAGTTTTTCCAGCAGGCCGATGTCCTGCGGGTGACGGCCGAAGGTGTAGTCACCGACCAGCAGGCTGAACGGGTGGCCGCCGAAGGTGCCGTACTCTTCTTCGTAGATTTTCTTGAACAGTGCGCTCTGGTCGAACTCGACGGCCTTCTCCAGATCGGTCTGCAGTTCTTTCTGGGTGACGTTGAGCAGGCGCAATTTCAGGCGGGTGCTGGTTTCGGTGTTCTGCACCAGCATGTGCAGGCCGCGCCAGGAGGCTTCCAGCTTCTGCACGTCCGGGTGGTGGAGTATCTGGTTGAGCTGGTCGCTGATCAGTACGTCGATCTGGCTGATCCGGTCGTTGATCATCGCCACGGTGTCCTTGTCGACGGCCATGCCCTCGTCGAGAACCTGGGTGGCGAACTCCGCCAGCATGTCGCGGGCATAGCCCTGCTGGCTGTCATCGTGGGCCATGCGTCCTTCGGCGATGATACGGTCGAGCAGTGACAGGGTTTCGGTTGTGCTTTCGCTGGTTTGTGCGGCGCTGGACTTGGGCACGGCGGTTCCTCCTTGAAAACGGTGACGATCAGGCTTGGGGTTCGGCTGGCGACTCGCTATCCGATTCGGCCGAGGGTGTGTCTGCCGTGGCTTCTGGCCGTGCCGATCGGATTTCTTTCAGCCCTTCGGTATTGGCCACGACATCCTGCAGCAACTGGTCGAGGTCGTCGTTGCCATCGAGCTTGGTCAGCAGATCGCGCAGACGCTGACGCGCTTCGTAGAGGCGCCGTAGCGGGGTTACCTGATTGACGATGTTGACCGGGTCGAAGTCGTCGATATGGTTGAAACGCAGTTCTACGTTCAACTTGCTGTCGTCGCCGGAAATGGTGTTGTCGACCTGCACCGCCGCGCGCGGTGCGATGGAGCCGAGCACGTCATTGAAGTTGTCCCGGTCGATCTCGATGAAACGGCGTTCGCCCAGTTTGGCCAGGGGGACATCCGGCTTGCCGGAAAGATCGGCGAGGATGCCGACTACCAGCGGCAATTCCTTTTTCTCGATGGCGTCGCCGATTTCGACGTCGTACGTGATCTGGACTCGGGGAGGGCGGACTCGATCCAACTTGTGCTGAGTGCTTTCGGCCATGACGGTGGGCTCCGATGCGTTTTACGGGTGCGATGCATCGGTTTCCCTAGTCATGGCACTCCTTTGCTGGATCGACGGATTGACGGTTTTTACGGAAACACGGCTCCGTCGTCGGCGATCCCTCTGATTCGCCGGCCCTGGGGATAGCGACCTGGCGAACTACCAAAGACGCTAGAACAGGTCTATAAAAATGCAAACCGAATTTTCTGGATGCGCATGAAACAGGGACGTTCTTCTTTTTTCGGGGTTCTTATCGGTGGGCTAGGGGTGCTGCTGCTGGCCGCATGCGCGTGGCGCGAGCCCAGGATCGGGCTGGATGAAGTGACCCTGGACGTGGCTCCGCGCGCCAATGACGACACGCCCATTGCGGTGGATTTCGTCGCCGTGGGGGACGGCGAGTTACTCAAGCTGCTCTCCGCCATACCGGCCAGGCAGTGGTTTGCCGAGCGGGAACAGTTCCGGCGCGATTATCGCCACCTCATGTCGATCTGGAGTCTGGAACTGGTGCCAGGCCAGTTCATGGAATCGGGTGACTTTCCGCTGCGAGGCGAGGCGGCCGCTGGACTTTTGGTTTTCGCCGGCTATAACACTCCCGGTGTCCATCGCTTGCGCCTGGGCGAACAGCGCAAGATATGGCTGCGCTTCGAAAGCAGGGACATGCGATTGCTGGGAGAGGGTTCGCACTGATGATCGGTGCCGCCACGGCACGACAGCGGATGTTGAGGGGCGGGGATGAGTGGTCTACCTGATGCGGTTTGCTGGCACGAGGGCATGCAGTTGCTGCCCCAGCATTTCCAACTGCAAAGTTTGCGCGCCGAGGCCTTCAGCGCGCACCTGGCCAGTGCGGGCAATCCCCGGTTCTGGGGGGTGTCCGAACTCGATGTCGACGCCATGGCGCTCAGCGCGGGACGCATTCGAATACTGTCGCTCAAGGCGATATTGCCCGATGGTCTGCCGGTCGAATTGACCGCCGGTGTCGATGCACCGCTCGAACTGGACGTAGCCCCGGCCATTGGGCGCGCCGCCGATGCCATGGTTACGGTCTGTCTGGCGGTCAATCCACTTTGGCGTGGCGGGCGCATCGTGCCCCTGAGCGGCCGCCTGCGGTCCGTGATCGGCGAAGCGCTTCCGGACCTGGCCAGTGGCGAGTACCCCGAGCCCATCACGGTCTGGCGACCCAACCTGCGGCTCATAACCGAGGAGCAAAAGGCCGACGCCATTTGCCTGCCCGTGCTCAGAATCGGCAAGGAGGGCGGGGGCTACATCCGCCTGCCGTACACCTGCCCCGTGTCGCGGGTGCTACCCGAGTCCGCATTGGGCCTGAAGGTCATGGCGCTGTGTGCCCGGGCGCGTGAGAAGTGCGTTTTCCTCGCCGGGCGTCTGCGCCATGCGCAGCAAGCCGGGCACGATGACGATATCGATGAAATTCGTCGGCAACTGACGGCCTTGTGGGCGCGCTTGCCGGAAGTGGAGGCGGCGCTGAACAGTCGTACCAGCTCCCCGGATACCCTCTATGGCTTGCTCACCGGCATGGCCGGGAGTTGGTGCGCGCTGGATCCGGTGTCCGGTGTGCCGCCCTTTCCCGGGCTGGATTACCTGGATCTGCAAAAGGGCTACGACCAGGTGCTGGGCTGGCTGAGCACGACGCTGGAGGTGATCCGCGCCGGTTACCGGAGTCTGCCGTTCGATCAGGAGGGTCAGAGTTTCAGCATCCGCTTGCCCGATACCGAACAGCGTGTTCAGCGCTTGGTGATCGGCTTGCGCATGCCTGGCGGTAGCCATGAACAGGCTGCGTCGGAGTGGCTCGCCAGGGCGATCATCGCTTCGAGTCCCTGCATCCCCACGCTGGTCAGGCAACGCATGAGCGGTCTGCCGCATCAGGCCATGAGCCGTCAGGAACAGGTGGCTTACGGGGTGGGCGACGACACGCGAATGTTTGTCGTGCAGGCATCGGGTCAATGGTTCGACCCTGCCCAGGCACTGCGTGTGGTCGCGCCGGGACATGGACCGGGCAGCGGCCCCTGGCAGGTCGTCCTGTTCGTCGCCAATGAGGACGATGTGGCCTAGCCTGGCGAGATATCTCGCGGCAACGCGGCTTGCGCTGGAACGTCAACGGACCCTCGCGATAAAGGATGTCGTATGCCTGAAGGGATGAAAGGTTCACCTTTGCCAGGGCTGCACGAGTCCCCCTTGAGTGTGTCGTTTCGTCAGGCCTGGCAGGATTGGCTGGCCGTCTGGGAAACGCTGGAAAAGGATGACGACAGTGATGGGCAACTGATCTTCCGCACGGTGGAGGCGGCGGACCGGATAACCCGCGGGTTGTGGCGCAGGGCGTTCGCCGGTGTGGGCGATTCGTCTGGGGTTCAGGTCAAGGCGACGGTCTACGCCTTCGTGGCGTTACTGGATGAGACGCTGCTGTTCACCCCCTGGGCCGGGCAGGCTGCCTGGCAGGAAAAACCTCTCGAAGCGCGTTTGTATGGCAGCCGCAATGCCGGTGAACGGTTACCGGTGGCCATGAAGAAGGTACTGGATGAGCGCGCGCCGGCCAGCCGTGACCTGGCCAACGTCTATCTGCAATGCCTGATCCTCGGCTTTCATGGACGCTTGCGGGGTGGCCGTGGCCAGGCCATTCACGAAAAATGGCGGCACGCGTTGTTCACCTTTGCCTGGCAGCGCGACCCTTCCCATGCCGATGTGGCCGAAACCCTGGAAGCCCCCGCGCGGGTAACACCATTACGCCTGCCGGTGCGGCGCGTGCTACCCGACGGCGTGCGTCTTGGTCTGGCGATCCTCGGTGGGGTGCTGCTGTTGTCGGCAGGGGGGCATCTGTTCTGGCGTGATATCACCCAGGAACTGGAGCCGGTGCTGCACCTCGCTTCCCCGGCACGCGTGGAGCAGGGCTCATGAGCGCCGTGGCCGTCGCCCTATGGGCGCTGGGCATTGTCATGCTGTTGCTGGCGCTGGGTCTGTCGATCTGGTGGCTGCGTACCCGGTCAGGTTCTGCAACGCGCAGTTTCTACGGCTCCTTGCGCCAGATGGAGCGTGATCTGGCGGTCAATGATCGTTATGAAAGGCCCTGGTTCCTGATGCTCGGCGATGACGAGCACGGGACACAGCTATGCGCCGACTGGCGTCTCAAGCCCATGGCGAAGTCCGCCTGGTTCGGCCGTTGGTGGGCGGACCCCGAGGGGGCCGTGCTGGTCGTGCCGGATACCCTGTTCATCCCGGATGAGGGCGTCACCGCGCAGGTGGGGGCCTGGTGGCACCTGCTCGGTCTGCTGCTGCGTCTGCGTTCGCAACGGCCGCTGGATGGCGTCGTGTGGAATATCCCGGCTGCCCGTCTGTGGAACAGCGAGCAGGCCTTGAGCCATGGCTTGGCCGCGCGTCGCAAGTTCATCGACCTGTTGCAGCGCCTCGGCTTGAGCCTGCCGGTGTATGTCGTGGTGACCGGCATGGAAGAGGTGCCCGGCTTCCAGGCGTTTCTCGCCGCGCTGCCCGAGGAGAGTCGCGGTTGTACCCTGGGCTGGGCTTCGCCCACTGGGGCTGACGCCATCTGGCAGGCGCAGTGGAGCGAGCGCGCCTTGAGCCGGATAACCCAGGCGGTGACCGAGGCGGTGCTCGAGCTTGGCGCGTTGTCGGGTGAACTGAGCGAGGCGCTGTATCGGCTGCCGCAGCAATTCGAAGGCCTGCACGACAACCTGCATGTGATGCTGGACCCGGTATTTCAGGGCAATGCCTTGGGTGAGGCGCCACGTTTCCGGGGCTTGTACTTTACCGCCAGCCAGGCCTCGATCGGCGACGATGACTGGGGCGCTGTCCCGGCTGCCGCAGCCGAGCGTCAAAGCCTGTTGTCCCGGCAGATCTGGCAGCAGAAGATCATTGCCGAGCAGGGACTGGCACAAGCGGTGCCGCGCATTCTGCGGCTACGGCGTCGCGGGCATCAGGTGGTGGGCGCTGGCGCGCTGGTCATGGCGCTGGTCTGGATCGCGGCAATGGTATGGGTCTGGCGCGACGCCGTGGACGATGCCGACCGGTTGGCCGCCCTGTTGCAACAGGCCCAGGCCCGCTATGTGGTCGTGACCGATGAGGCGCGGCGGCGTGAGCTGACCAGGCACAATGTGCTGACGTTCTGGGAGGTTCTGGAACAGGCGCCGCGCTGGCACTACGCTTCCCTCGCGTACCCGACCTCCTGGTTCTCCTCGCTCGATGGTCGTCTTGCCGACATCCTGCGCAGCAGGGCGCTGAATCATCTCTACCTGCCACTGCATGAGCTGATGGTGGCCGACTACCAGGGCTTGAGCCGCATCCAGTCCGGTGAGCGCCGATCCACCGCCGAGGCTACCGAGCCCGAACTATGGCCCAATTACCTGGGCGCCAAGGCCCTGGTCGAGGGTGCGCTCAGGGTCGAGCAGCAGAACAGATGGTTCGCTCAAGCCCTGAGTAACCCCAAGGGGCCACTTGAGGATCTGGCGCAGATGAGTAACAGCGCCTTTGGCAGCAACCTCAATATCGCAACGTTACGCCGTGAAGCCTATTACAACCGGGTGCTATCGACAGCGGCCCCTCCCACCTTGCAGCCGATCGACCTGCAGAGCGATCGCGCACGGATCAACGAGCATTTCCAGCGACTCATGCAACTGTGGCTGGTGCAGTACTCATTGGGCGACAACTTTGTCCGTCCGGCTGGCTATCTGCGTGTCCAAACGGACAAGTTACGGGAGGGATACGGCAACTCCATGCCGGAGTTGGAGGAGGTCAGAGCGCTCATCGGCGACTTGCAGGAGACCATAGCCCTGACCAACTCCACATGGAGCCGCAGCAATGGCCGTGATCTGGTACCGGGCTACCGGGCGTTACTCGACGATGTGAGCAAGAGCAGCCTGCTCGGCCCATCGACGGCCCAGGCGGTGGATAATCAAGCGGCGCGTCTGCAGAAGAGCTTTCGTGATCAGTGGGTGACCCAGACCGGCACCCACGGCAATCTGCTGGTGCAGCAGAGTGGCGGAGCGCTCGCGCTGCGGGAGGACATCGTCGGGCTGGACAAGGCCATAGACAGCCTGCTGCGATACGATTTCGCGGGCGTCGCCTTGCGCCAGGAGGATAGCGATGGTCGAGCCCTGTCGGTGGACAGCGAGGGCTTGAGAGCGGCACTCAATTACTTCGACAGCTACAGCAACTACGCTGGCCGCGAACTGCCGCGGATTCCACCCGCTTTTCGCGCAGCCCTGCTTGACGCTGCGCAGAGCGCAGCAGCCACGGCCATGTGGTTCGGCCTGGAAGCCCGAGAGCCGCCACGCCTGGGGGGCGAGCGGGTCTTCGATGTACCAGCCGATAAAGCACAGCTTTTGCAGAAGGCCTTTAGCGAACTCAAGCGCCCGGACCTGGCGACGACTTTTCAGCACGTTCTCAATCAGCGCGCGGTGGCCGATGTGCTAGGTGCGCTGAGCGAGGTCGAGGCACTGCCGCTGTTCCAGCAGCGCTATGCCATCGAACAGTGGGAGGGCGGCCAGAACCTGGGGCTGCACCTGTTCCGCGCCAGTGATAGCCAGGACCTCAAGCAGAGCCTGGCGCAGCAGTTCACCATCATGCAGGACACCACGGCAAAGCACCTGGCGGCTCTGGAATGGTTGAGGGGGCAGCAGCCCAATCTGTCGATGGCCGATAACGAACAGGTCACCAGGTTGCTCGCCCTGAATGAGGAAATGCTCAAGTACAAAGCGCAGAACCCCAGCGGTTCCGCGGCCTTGTTCGAGCAGTTGGTCAGCCGTGATTTCATCGAGATGGACGCACGATCCTGTGCCGCCATCCTGCAAGCGTCCAGCCTTCCTCGGGGCTACGATGACCTCTCCCGACGCGGCCAGGAACTCTGGAACAAGGCACAGCAGCGTTGTACGGCTTTACAGCAACAACTGGGTGCAGTGGCCTGGGGCCGGCTGGCCGATTATTTCAATCAGTACCTCGCCGATCGCTTTCCGTTTTCCCACGACCTCCAGGCTGACGATGCGGACCCTGAGCGAGTGCGCCACATGGTGCAGTTGATCGACTCCAGTCTGGCCCAGGCCGAAAGCGCACTGGCCTACAGCCTTTCAGAAGACAAACCCGCCGCCCAGGACTTTCTGGATCGCCTGAAACAGGCACGCGCCTGGCTGGGTCCGTTGTTCGTGCGTGACGAAGACGGCGTCGTGGGCCTGGACATAGAAGTCACCTGGCGTACGGATCGCGGGGATGAGCGAGGGGCGGAACAGATCATTGCCTGGGGCCTGCAGGCGGGTCACCAGTCCATCGCTTATCCCGGCGATGAACAGAGGCGTTTGCACTGGATCGTCGGCGAGCCCGTCAGGCTGGTGCTGCGCTGGGCAAAAAACGGTTCGCAACGTCCCGCCAGCGACCCGCTCCAACCCAGCTTGGCGGTGGCCGACCTGGAGGCCGGCTGGGAATACACCGGGCCCTGGTCGTTGCTGCGATTGATGCGCTCGCATGTTTCCGTACAGCGCCAGCCCAACGTCGACTACACCCAGTTCCCCCTGACCCTGCAACTGCCTGTTCACGCGCCTTACACCAGCGATACCCGGGCACAGATGTTCATGCGGCTGTCATTGCTGAACCAGGGGGGCAAGTTGCCATTGTCTGTGCAGCCTTTGCCGGTGCGTGCTCCGCAGTCGCCGTTCAATGTGGCCACTGCAACGTTGTTCAGTGCGAAGGAGAGTCCATGAGTATCTTGCTGCCGTCAGCCCCCGATCTGCTCGATGAACTGTTGGCGCCCCTATCCGACGACGCACCTTGCGGGCGCAGCCTGCGTTACGAACCTGCGTTCGATCGTCTGCGCGAGCTACGCAGGGAGGATGACGCCAGCTTGCCAGCCGGCGTATGGCAGAGTGAGGCCAAGCGAGGAGAATGGCCAGCGGTGGAGAAGCTTGCCACCCAGGTTCTCAAGACCCGCAGCAAGGATCTGATGGTTGCCGCCTGGCTGGGCGAGGCCTGGTTGCATCGTTACGGATACCCAGGGCTGGCACCGGCTTTGGCATTGCTGGCGGGGTTGTGCGAACGCTACCCGGAGGACCTGCATCCGCAAGCCGAAGAGGGGGACCAATCCTGGCGGGCGACCCCACTGGACTGGATGGCCCGGCACTATGCGCAAATACTTCATACCCGCATACCGTTACCCGGTGACCTGGGTGGCGATTTCAGTGCGTTCACGCTGTACGAGTGGCAGCAGTTGCAGCGTCGACAGGTGGTGAAGTCCGACAGCAAAGCAGCCAAGAGCGAAGCGGAACTGGCGTTTTCGCTGCAACAGAAGTTGAACGAACGTGTGCGTGAAACGCCACTTGGCTTGTGGCAGCAGTGTGCTGACACGCTTGAATCGAGTTTCCGATATTTGCAGCAGCTGGATACATGGAGCGATACCCACCTCGCCGATCTCGCGCCCAGCTACAGCCCTTTGCGCGAAACCATGACCTCGATGACTTCGCTCGTGCAGGCGTTCATCGCCTTGCATCCAGCGCAACCTGTTCAGGTCGAGCCGGCGTTGACGGGCGCCGCATACCCGGAAGAGAAGGAGGAGCCAGCCTTGCAGACCCTGAACAATCGTGAGGACGCCTATCGACAATTGGCGTTGATCGCCGATTTCCTGGCCAAGACAGAGCCGCACAGCCCGGTTCCGTACCTGATACGGCGCGCCGTCGAATGGGGCAACAAGCCTCTCAATGAACTGCTGACGGAACTGATTTCCGCCGATGCGGAGGCTCGGCGCGTGTGGTCGTTGCTGGGGGTGCTCAAGTAATCCAGAAACATCCCTACCAGTTCTCAGCATCGCCATCAACGGATCAGCCGGACGACTCATCACCCCTCGGGTAATGCGGCTCGATCAGGGCGATCAGATCTTTCCATGGCACCATCTAATCCATCTCGATCAGGCCCGATTCCTTGCGGGGCTGCTTGCGCTTGCCGGCGTACTCGGTGCCAGTGATGTCCATCTGCTTCACCGAAAACTCGGCGGGTATATTGCACCGATGGATTATGAAGTGGATCGCTTCGCGATGCCCTGGATAGGCTCTGAAACAGTCGGATCACTGTCGTAACGAAAATATTTGTCGAGCGGTGGAACGGAAAACCTGAGTCATCGGTCAGCTGGAAAGACCAACTGCTTTCAATGGGCAGGAACTGCCTCCCGCCGAATCCGATCATGTCATCCGGGATTCCCAGCCCATGGAGCATATCGTCAAGCTGACATTTCTTTTCCATAGGACAACTTCACCTTATGGCAAAACCATTTGCATGTGCCGTGCTGTTGGCCAGTCTGGCCCTGTTTGCCAGTTATCCCGCCAGTGCCGTGCGGCTGCAGCAAGGAGACGCGCAGTTCGATATTGACCCGGCTACCTTGCAGATCAGCACTGGCGATACCGTGCTGAATCAGCCACAAACGCCCCAGCAAGTCGGTGAATTGCAACAGTCCCCGGCCCAGGCAAGCTGGCGATGGTCGGAACGTGACATGCAGATTATCGCCAGGCTGGAAGGCCGCGATCTTCGTCTGCGCTTCACGAGTGGACGGCCGCAGGTATTGGACTGGTTCACGCTGCCGCCACAGGCCAGCACGCTACTGCTTCCGCTCGGCGAAGGCAGCCGTATTCCACTGGATAACAGGGGCTGGCAAGAGTATCTGGTGAAGGAGCAGGCCCTGGTGGACACTAACTGGGACCTCAAACTGCCTCTGTGGAGTCAGGAGCAGGAAGGTAAGGTCTACAGTTGGCTGCTGCTCACACCCTTCAGCAATCAGGTCGCCTTCAGCATCAACAAGACTCATTTACGGATGCAAAGCCACCACCAATTCAATCGTTTCAACCAGCGGCAGCCATTCGAGGTATTGCTGCATGTTGGCGACACGCCACTCTCAGGCGCCATCCGCTACCGCGAATACTTACAGCAAAGCGGCCAGTTCAGTACTCTACGGGATAAAATCCAGATCGCCCCCGAAGGTGAGAAACTGATTGGCGCCACTCACATCTATCTGTGGGGCAGCATGTTGCTGGATCAGGCGGATGTAAAGGACTGGGCGGGGCTGGCCAGTTACCTGCAATCGCCGGCCGGTATCGGACTGTGGCAACGGATGGGAACTGAGGCGCAGAGAACTGTAAAACAGTTGAATGGCCGGGCGCCCGAAAGCTGGCAGCGGCAGTCGATCATCGAGGCGCTGAATCAGGCCTTGGTGGCGCAAGCACCACTGGACAGTTCGCCGGATCAGGATACTTTCCTGCAGGCACAGCAACAGCAGGCCGTGAAAGTGCGCCAACTGGCGCAGCAGCAACTTGCTGATTATCTCGCACTGCCAGAAAGCTGGGGGCAGGGGCTGTCCAAGCCGCTAATCGAATCATTGTCTCAAGCTGGGTTGCCCCGCTTATGGCTAGGCACGGATAACTGGACCGCCGAGTTCCTGCACCCACAGGCGGTAGCCAGCGCGAAGGAATCAGGTTACCTGATCGCCAGTTACGACTCCTATGACACCGCAATCCCTCGCGGCATCAACGATAGCTGGCTCACTGCTCAATTGCCCAGTGAGCTACGGGGAAAGTGTGCGATCGTACAGGCCGACGGCAGTAAGAAACCCGGTTTCGGTGGCGAAGGCTATTACCTAAACCCCGGTTGTGTGCTGCCCTATTCCAAGCAGCGCATGGAGGAACTGATACGACTGGCTGGGCTGAACAGTCTGTTCCTGGATGTCGACGGTACAGGTATGGTTTCTGACGACTATCACGCGGACCATCCGACAGGGGCAGCTCAGATGGCGGAAGCACGCAACGAACGGTTGGCCTGGTTCAGTAATACCCTGAAATTGCCGTTGGGTTCCGAGGATGGCAATGCGGTGACGGCACGCCACATCATGTTTGCACATGGCATGGAAACCTGGGGGTTCGGCTGGGGCGACAAAGACATGCACCAGAACAAAACGTCGCCTTACTACCTTGGAACTTGGTGGCCCAATGCCCAACCGGCCACATTCTTTAGTCCGGCGAAAGTGAAACAGCCTTATCTTACTGTCGTGTTCGATCCGCGCTACCGCCTGCCGCTGTATCAGGCGGTCTTTCATGATGCGGTGATCAGTAGCCACCACTGGACTTACGACAATCTCAAGTTCACCGATGTCAAAACTACGCGTGGATTGCTCAGTCAGCTATATAACACCCCGCCGTTGTTCAATCTCAGCCGCAGTACCCTGCAAACCCGGTTGCCTGAAATCATGAGAGCAGACGCGGCGTTTCGTCCCCTGCATCAGGCACTGTGGGATAAAGCGCTAACCGACTTCCGCTGGCTGGATCAGGCTGGCTGGGTACAGCAAACGACTTTCAGCGACGGCTCAGTGCTGACAGCGAACTTCGCCGACCAGCCATTCAACGGTATGGCTGGCCACAGTCTGCGAGCCAAACTGGCCGACGGTCGTACTCTGGATATCACGGAGTGAAGGCTCCAGCCTGCCTGTCCTATTTCAAATCATGAGGTGCGGTTATTTGAGGTGGTAGATATCGGCAACCTTTGCCGGGACGAATTGGGGATCTTTCATATGTCTACACGCCAACAACTAAAGAATTGTGAGTGGTGGGTCATCATGTTTGGGCGGAATCAGGCCGATATGGCACGGTTGCGCCCTTGTGCCTTGGCTCGGTAGAGCGCCTCGTCCGCTACTTTCATCAATGCGTCGGGCGTCTGGGCGCTATCCGGCACCATCGCGGCGACGCCGATGCTTGCGGTCACTCTGCCCAACGGCGATGCCTCGTGGGGTATCTCTTGCGCATGCAGGGCATCGCAGAGCCTTTGCGCAATCGCCAGGGCATCGTCCTGCGAGGTGTTGGGGGCGAGGAATACGAACTCTTCGCCGCCGTAACGCGCCACCTGATCGCCAGTACGGCAGACAGTCAGGCCCAGGGTCTGTGCCACGCTGCGCAAGCACTGGTCGCCGGCCAGGTGGCCATAGTGGTCGTTGTATTTCTTGAACCAGTCAACGTCGATCATGGCCAGCGCCAGCGGTGTTCCCGTGCGTTCTGCACGCTGCCATTCGGCGGCCAGCACCTCGTCGAAGTAGCGACGGTTGGCCAGCCCGGTCAGTCCATCGTTGTTGGAAAGTATCTCAAGGCGCTTGTTCGCGGCATTCAGCTCCTGCGTCCGCTCTATCACCTTGTTTTCCAGATCGAGCTTGGATTGCACCAGCTCGTAGCGATTGACCGTCAGCAAATAGATGGGCACGCCCAGGCCGAAGACGAACATGAGCAGCTCCATCATCGAGCTGAAGTTGTTCGTGGATACGAATGGACCGACCTGGTTCGCGGTCGCGATCGTAAAGGCCAGCGATATGCATAGCACGAAGCTGGTGGCCGCCCGCAGGCCCCAGTTCATCGCCACCAGCACGCCAAGCGTGGTGATGAGATACACCATCGCATCGTTCCAGAATATGCTGGTGGCCAGCAGTACGATGAGCAGGGCCAGCGCCGACAAGGTTCGGCGGTCGAGGCGGATCCGCTTGACCTCCACTGTGGTCTTGCCCAACCAGACGATGCCGAGCAGACCCACGACGAAGTAGCCGTGATAATCAGCCAGTGTGCCGGCTAGCCATACTGACACGAAACCTTCGAGGGTATCGTGCCGTATGTAGCCACCCGCCCCATAAAGCAGCACTAACAGCAGTATGTTCAGCACGCAGGGCAGTGAGGTGACCTTGACGAGGAAGTTCAGGATGCCTTGTGTCGAATGCAGGTGCCCGTCGGGAATGGCCCTTCGGAACAACGCATAGGCGAGCAACGCTTGCGTACCGGTATTGATGGTTGCTGCGCAGGCGCCGAATACCAGCCCCTTGAGCACGAGAGACAATGGCTCTGCCTGCTCAATCAGATACGGGACGTTGGTGGCGAATGATCCCAGCCAGATGACGGGCCAGATACGCACGCCGTAGATGACGCAGGCCGCCAGGCTGATGCCCGAAGGTAGCCAGAGCAAGGTGAGTGAGTTGCCCCCCATAATGGTGCCGTACTCGATGCCCAGCCCCCCACATATCAGGTAGATGAGAAATACGCCGGCCATGCTGCGCAGTCTCATTGGCCGTTGTGGGTTAAGTGTCGGCATGGTGGTACCTCTTGCAGGGGAGATGGGGCTGAAGAGTGGTGATGAAGGGGGTTAAGCGTTTGTGTCCGATGGCCTGGCCGCTGTGTCGTGACACCCCACACCGAAACTGGCTCATGCCTGCGGGTCGTGCGACAAATGGCGAGGCCGGATATGGCTATGGCCTGTTCAGGCGGGAGGTCCGTACCGGGCCGACCCACCTATAGCCTGGCTCGCGATCCTGCTGGGACTCCACCAGCAGGGCGCAGCTATCCGGTTCCTGGCGCACCTGCAGCAACGCCCGCTGCAAGGGTACGAGGCGCAGCCGGTAAGGCGTTTTGGTGCGGCGCCTCGACAAACTCCGGCACCAGCCCCCGCTGCGGTCGTCCGCGGGTCACCAGTGATGAACGTCCCGTACAGCAGCTCGGCCAGCAACGGCAGCATCAGCAGACTAATCCCTCGCATGCAGGGCCTCCTCGCAGGGCAGGGGCCAGCCCGGCAGGCGTTCGTCGGTCAGCGCCGGCCAGGCCGCGCCCTCCCACCGCAGCCAGTAGTCGGGGCCGCGCGGCGCATTCAGGCGCGGCGCGCACAGTAGGCTCCGCGCCTCTTTGGCATCCACTACGGTACTGTCCGGCCGGGTGAAGGCGTCGGAGAAGGCGGTGTGGCAGAACACCTGCTGGGCGATATCGCCCCGGGCGGCCACCTTCCCACCCTGGATGGAACCCATTTGCAGCGCCTCCGGCGGCGCGTAGTGATTGATCCGGTCGATGTAGCGGCGCGAGGAGGTTGGCCTCGTACCAGCGGGTGTCGATGTTCTCGGCGATGACGCGGATCTGCATACCCTGGAACGGTTTGGCCGCCTCGACGAGCCAAGCCAGCTTGGCGGCGCTCAGGGTGCTGGGCTGCAACTCGCCAAGGGCGGCCTGCATGGGTTCGATTGCCTGTGCGGCGGCACATAGCAGCCCGGTCAGAAAAATGACAATGTGCATACACGATCCTCGGTATACGCATTACTCTAGGTTCTGTACGAAAAGTCGATATGAGTAGAATAGCCGCCATGATTGGCTGGAGGCCCACATGGCAAGGCGCTACGAACTCCCAGATGCGGCCTGGGATTTAATCAAGGATCTGCTTTCCCCGGAACAGAGGATGGGCCGACCTCGCAGAGATGATCGGCTGATGCTCAATGGCATCTTCTGGGTTCTTTACTCCGGAGCTGCTTGGCGC
Source organism: Phytopseudomonas dryadis (assembly GCF_004327355.1). Taxonomy (GTDB): domain Bacteria; phylum Pseudomonadota; class Gammaproteobacteria; order Pseudomonadales; family Pseudomonadaceae; genus Aquipseudomonas; species Aquipseudomonas dryadis. Next base: position 885 of record NZ_QJUM01000010.1, on the reverse strand, counting down.
GATCTTCCGGAGCGTTCGGCCCATGGTCGACGGCGTATCAACGGTTTCGCGACTGGCGAGACGACGGCACGTTCGAGCGGGTTCTTGAGCGATTGCACATCCGGTTGAATCAGGAGGGTCTGATTGATCTGGACACTTGGATGATTGACTCCACCGCAGTGCGCGCAACCCGAGCCTCCTCAGGCGCCGGGAAAAAGGGGTCAGAAGAACCGCTAGATCATGCCTTGGGGCGCAGCCGTGGTGGCCTGACCACCAAGATTCACCTGATCTGCGACGCCAATGGAGTTCCCCTGCGCTTCATGTTGTCGCCGGGGCAAGCCAGCGATATTGCACATGCTCAGCCGCTCCTGGATCAAGTGCGTATCCCCGGCAAGCCTGGCCGGCCGCGCAAACGTTGTCGCTGGTTATTGGCAGACAAGGGCTACGATGCTGAGCACCTACGCAGGTACTGTGACCGCTATCGCATGCAGCCAGTAATCCCTCAGCGCACGATGAAGCGCAAACCCAAACCTTGCCCCTGAGCATTTACACGATGTGATCAGGCTTTGGGCCAATGTCCGGGCTATCCCTCTAGATTATTCCCTCATTTTATTTATATGCTGGGCGGTTGCAGTAGCTGAGTGCAACACGGTTATTGAATTGAAGTGGGCGCATCGTGCCGCATAACCATGGCCTTTTGCATCACCTCACTCATCATTTCGATCGGACATTTGAAGTCGAAGCGTTTACGGGGGCGCATATTCAGTTGCAAGGCAATAGCATCCAACTGTTCTTGGCTGTGTCCCGACAAGTCCATCCCCTTGGGAAGGTACTGACGGATCAGGCCGTTGATATTTTCGTTGCTGCCGCGTTGCCAAGGGCTATGAGGGTCGCAGAAGAATATCG